>NZ_CP178737.1:4800000-6138860 GCF_047324245.1 Sodalis sp. RH16
CAGGTATCAACAGGGCCAGCAGCGTCCCTAACATGCTTAACTTATTCATCTTATCGTCCTTATCAGAAAATGTAACCTTGAAATGTGACCTTAGAAGAATTACCGATTTAAGGATAGCAGCCCCACTGGAATTGGGTAATTCATCAGGTTAAGGCATCATTACCGGGCGACCGGTACCGCGGTCCAGGCAGCGGCCGTTATTGGGCTCCCAATAGGCGTTAAGATTATCACTGTTCACGCATTGGTCCCGCAGGTCCGCCGTCCGGTCATATTTATCAAAATCCTTTTCCGCCCGGCTGTTTATCTTATTGCGCAGACTGCGCGTCGCATCCCATTGCTCCCGGTTTTCCCTTGCCTCTTCTCGGGTCATGGCATTATCGCCTGAGTCGATAATAATGTGTTGGCTGCGGCTTGCCGCGCCGGTGGCGGCGGAAAAGACCAGCAAAGCGACCGGCAGCATCCCGCGGAACAGTCGTTGATGTGAAGTGGTTTTCATACTATCTTCCCTTTCGTCTATGAGTAGGTACAACTAGGTAAATACAGCTGCCGGCGCCTGTGGCTCAACTATTTATTGCCATAATAACATTGCCTTACCCTATATGACATCTTTGTTGTACACATTTTGTTACCTATAGTGGAGAAAAACTGTCAATGCTGAAAACCACCCTGTTGTTTTTCGCCACCGCCGTCGCAGAGATTCTTGGCTGCTATCTTCCCCATCTTTGGGTACAAAAGGGCGGCAGTATTTTATTGCTGATCCCCGCCGCAGCCAGTCTTGCAGTCTTCGTCAGCTTGCTGATGCTGCATCCGGCCGCCAGCGGACGCATTTATGCCTCTTATGGCGGGGTATATATCCTGACGGCGTTTTTATGGCTCAGATTTATCGACGGGGTGAAATTGACGCAGCAGGATTGGCTGGGAGCGGCGGTGATCTTTGCCGGCGTATTGATCATTGTTTCCGGTTGGGCCAAAAGCGTCTAAACGCCGCTGATCAGGCTAATGGAAGCAGGGGATGGGGAGATAAAAGGGAGGAAACCACAGATAAATCCCGAGGGGGACGAAATTTCGGCGGACCGGCAATATAAGCGGCCCGCCGCAGGATTAATCCCGATGAACGCTCAGTCCGGCAAAGGACTGGTTGACCGGCATCATTTCAAGCACGTTGATATTGACATGGGCCGGTAGCGTCGTGACCCAATACACCGCCTCGGCAATGTCTTCCGGCATGAGCGGGTCGGCATTTTTATAGGTATTGGCGACTTTGTCGTTATCCCCTTTGAACCGCACCGCCGAGAACTCAGTACCGCCCACCAAACCCGGCTCAATATCCGTCACGCGCACTTTCGTGCCCACTAAATCGGTGCGCAAATTCAAACTGAACTGGCGGACAAACGCCTTGGTGGCGCCGTAAACGTTACCGCCGGCATAAGGCCAGCGGCCGGCGGTGGAACCAAGATTGACTATATGCCCGCGGCGGCGCTCCACCATACCGGGCAGCAGGGCGCGGGTCATATAGACCAGTCCCTTGTTATTGGTGTCGATCATGCTTTCCCAATCATCGAGACTGGCTTTGTGCGCCGGCTCCATGCCCAACGCCAGGCCGGCATTATTCACCAGCACATCCACTTCACGCCACTGGGCGGGCAGGGAGTCCACCGCCTTCTGAACCCCTTCACGATCGCGTACATCAAGCTTTAGGGTGAACAGCGCTTCCCCCAGCTCGGATTTCAATTCATCAAGGCGTTCCTGACGGCGGCCGGTAGCGATAACCTTATGGCCCTGCTGAATAAACCGGCGGGTGATGGTTTCACCAAACCCAGCGGTTGCGCCGGTAACGAAAATAATCATCTAACGGTTCCTCGTAACGTACGGTAAAGCGACTCGTTTTAAATCGGCTCGCAATGCTTTGCGGACTACGGCTTGCGTAAATAAGGCGCAATCAAAGAGAGATCCGCCGCCGATAATCTGTCGGAAGCGGTTTGCGCCTGATGCCAATAAGGATAGATCAACGGCGGGCGGCTGACATCGGAGAGGCGATTGATTTCATCGCTGTTAAGTACCAGATCCGCCGCCAGCAGATTATCCTTTAGTTGATCTTCGGTACGCGCGCCGATAATGACCGAGGTCACCGAAGAACGGCTAATCAGCCAGGCCAGGGCCACCTGCGCCGCTGAAACACCCCTGGCGTCGGCAATATCCACCAAAACGTCGATGATGTCATACAGCGCGTCCTGATTGTAAATCGGCGGCTCATTCCACTCCTCCAGATGGCGGGTGCTGCCTTCCGGCTGGCGATCGCGGCGGTATTTCCCCGATAACAGGCCGCCGGCCAGCGGACTCCATACCAGTACGCCCAAACCCTGATCCTGCGTAATGGGCAGCAGTTCATATTCGGCTTCACGAGATTGCAGGGAATAGTGGATCTGCTGGCTGACCGGCCGAATCAGCTTCAGCCGTTCCGACACGCCCAGGGTTTTCATCAAATGCCAGCCGGAAAAGTTCGATACGCCCACGTAACGCACCTTGCCGCTGTCCACCAGATGCTCCAGGGCATAAAGGGTTTCTTCCAGGGGCGTCACCCCATCCCATTCATGCAATTGATACAAATCGATATAATCGGTCTTCAGCCTCTTAAGGCTGGCTTCACAGGCGCGAATCAGATGATGGCGGGACGAACCGCGATCGTTCGGACCGGTGCCCATAGGGAAACGGGCCTTGGAAGCAACCAGAACACTGGTGCGTTTTTCCTTCAGGACCTCGCCCAGGATCTCTTCCGATACTCCCTGGGAATAAACATCGGCGGTGTCGAACAGATTTATACCCGCCTCGACACACAGGGCGAGCTGGCGGCGGGCTTCAGCCACGCCGGTATCGCCGACTTTGGCAAATTTGCCTTTACCGCCGAAGGTCATGGTGCCGAGACTCAATACCGATACTTTCAGGCCGGAACGGCCAAGTTGACGATATTCCATATGAATTCTCCTAGCAAGGGTACTTTAAGGGCTGATTGATATCGCAATGCGTCATTTTAGTGCGCGGGTTTTATCATCGTGCGTTTTGTTAACATAGCCAAGCTATATAGTGGCTGATTATTGCCTAATTATGCAGCGCTTTAGAAATATGAATCGTCATACAAAGTACAATGAAAATGAAATGAACGCGAGGAATGGATTACAACAAAAAGCAACCGTTTGCTTAGCATCAATTCAAGGCCGGCAGTTTCTGTTTATCCGCAACTTGCCATACATTTGGTGGTAATACACTGATAATTAGATTCTTTATCATGAATTCCGCTGTAGCGACAATGGCATGGAATTTGCCATATTTACCAAGAGCATAATGCTGCAAATGATAAAGGCCGATGCCATGAGTGATATCAAAGCCGTCCGCGGCCGCTTTTTTGACTTTACCCAACCGGTTTCCCATGCCGGTGAGCTGGCGCAATCCGCACGGATTATGGATGACGGCCTGCTGCTGATGGAGCAGGGCAGAATCCTTTCTTTACGCCCCTGGTCCACTGCCGCGCCGGATATTTCCCCTGGTATGGAGATATGCCATTTCCCAGGGAAAATCATCGTGCCGGGCTTTATCGACAGCCACCTGCATTATCCCCAGACGGAAATCATCGGGTCGTACGGCAACCAACTGCTGGAATGGCTGAACACCTATACTTTTCCCGCCGAGGAGCAGTACCACTGTCCGGAACACGCGGGGGAAATGGCGTCGTTTTTTCTCGACCAGTTGCTGCGCAACGGCACCACCACCGCGATGATTTTCGGCACCGTACATGCCCAATCCGTCGATTCATTGTTTGCCGCCGCATTGGAACGCAATATGCGCATTATCGCCGGAAAGGTCATGATGGATCGCAATGCGCCGCCGGAATTGCTGGAAACCCCGGAACACAGCGAAGCGGAAACACGCGCCCTCATTAACCGCTGGCATCATAAAGGACGTTTAAGCTATGCGTTAACGCCCCGGTTCGCCCCTACGTCATCGCCGGATCTGCTGGCCATGGTCGGCGGATTGCGCCGGGAATTCCCGGACCTGTATTTGCAAACGCACCTCAGTGAAAACCGCCATGAAATCGCCTGGGTAAAATCCTTGTTTCCCGACCATGCCGGTTATCTGGACGTGTATCACCACTATGGCCTGACCGGCCGCAAAAGCGTTTTCGCCCACTGTCTGCATCTGGACGCCGAAGAGTGGCGTACCTTGGAACGCTCCCACTCCTCCATCGCTTTTTGCCCCACCTCGAATCTTTTTCTCGGCAGCGGATTATTCAATCTGCAAAAATGCTGGGATCACCACATCCCGCTGGGCATCGGCACGGATGTCGGCGCCGGCACCACCTTTAATCTGTTACAAACCCTGGCGGAAGCCTATAAGGTCGGCCAGCTGCAGGGCTATTGCCTGTCGGTGTACGAGGCGTTTTATCACGCCACGCTGGGGGCGGCGCAGGCGCTTGCCCTGGATGGCGTATTGGGTAATTTCATGCCCGGCAAAGAGGCGGATTTTGTGGTGCTTGATCCGGCCGCGACCCCGCTGCAACGGCTGCGGCAGCAAAAAAGCACCGATTTTGCCGAACGGATGTTCGCGCTGATGATGCTCGGCGACGATCGCAATATCTATCAAACCTGGATCCAGGGTCAGCCCGCCTATTGCCGGGACAGTACGGTTAAAAGCGGGCTTTAATACCCAAGGTGCCGACGGTATTACTGAAACCGCCGGTCCCGGCCTGGTACCCCAGGCTACCCCAAACGGCAACGCGGCGGTTCGCTTGTCCTTCATGGCCGATTTTCACCTCGGCGAGGTTTCTTCCGCCTTCCTGCCGCAACCGATCGCCGTTTATCGACACGCCAAATGCACGGGTATTATGGACCCAGCTGGTTTCAATATAGGGTTTAAATATATGCTGGCGGCCATTGAGTCCCTGGACATGCTTCTCAATGTAGACTCGGTTGCCTAAACGGGACTGTATGTTACCGCTGCCAAGCAGGACAAACCTGTCACCGTTTATTTCAGTATGCGCGGACCGCACACCCATCCAGGTCAATTGCAACCGGGGCTGCAGATAGGCATTAACCTGCGAGCCTTCATGGAATTTCCTGTGATAACCGGCTTCAACGCTTCCTGCCAGGCCCTTGGAGCGGTAGCGCTCCTCCGCCAGCGATTCGCCTTTGACCCGGTTATCGAACCAGCCATAGTTCAGCGAGACGTCCAGGTACGGCCCTTTCTGCCCGCAATCGTTTTGATGCCAGGTACCGTAAAGGCCCACGGCGTAACCTTCGATTCCCCCGGCTGCCTGATAACCGGTAACGGCGGCGCGGCTGCGGCTGCGGCTTTGTCCGCCACCGGCCATCAGCCCTATATGCGTGCCTTGGGACCCGTTGCCGCCGATATGCAGAATTTCTCCGCCAAGCTGGACCAGCTGACTATCCGTTCGCGTCGCTATTTGTCCGTTCGCCATGGATGCCTTATTGCGTCCGCCGACCATCCTTATCCATAGGGCGGGATAAACCGATTCGTCAAGGGAAGCCAAGGCGCCGGGGTAGGCGGGTTCGCCTATACGGTCGTGCATGCCGGTGATAAAAAGCGTATTTGCCGCGGCCAGATTGGCGGCATAAATGCCCGGTTCCGGCCGCAGCGGCGCTTGCCCGGCCATTACCGACACGACGGGAAGAGGGTGGTAATCACTTTCATCAGCCGTTGCCGGCGGGTCAATCTCTCTTGCCATCGGCTTTACCGCCGTTATGTCCGTTTCAGCCTCTGGCGCCATCAACGTGAAAGGAACCTCATCCATTGTTAAACAGGCAACATCCGGGTGTTTCGTTTCAGCTAAGGTATCCGCTGCGGTAATGCCCTGGTCATGGCGTGTGAATGCAGTAACAAGAACTTGATTCGTTTCAGCCGTCGCCGATTCATCTAACTGATCAAAGGTACGCGGGGGTTTTGGCGGAGGCGGGGATTTTTGCGCTTCCAGGTCCTCTTCCGGCGCCTTATGGGAAAAACTACGCGGGGGTTTTGGCGGAGGCAGGTTCCCTTGCGTTTGTTCGGATGCGGATGTTGTCGTTCCAACGGGAGGGGAGACGGATTGTCCCGGCAAATCGGTGCTGAGCAGCCAACGATTGCCTTCCTGTTTAAGAAAATAATCATATGCACCCGCCACAACCCGGTGACTCAGGCTGAAGGTGTCCGCCGCCGGCGGGTTATTACCCGGCTGCGCCTCGATGATGAGAATGCCTTTATCCGTCCTGGCGCCGGCGCCGCCAAAATTATTGATTTGCACCAGGCTATGGCCGGTAATTTTACCTCGGACGACCAGCCGGTCGGTCAGGGAATCGTCCCCCTCCAGCCGAGTATTGAAGCGGATAAGGGAGTCCTGCTCGCCGTGATAATCGCCCTCGATAATCAGGGACTGAAAGGGGGCGATAGGCTGCATTTTACCCATATAAAGCGTCCCGGCATTTTTCACGTTGCCTCTGATGGTCCCGCTGCCGCCTAAAAAAGCAGCCGGGCCATTGTACACTTCACCGGCGGATAATATCGCCGTTTTGGCCAGGGTCAAGCTCCCGTGTTTTACGGCAACCTGTTCCAGACCGCCGGCGGCAACATTATTATTATTCAGCGTCCAGTTTCCCTCGCCCATTTTATCAAGCGCGGAAAATCCCTGCCGATTATTGGCTATACCGATAATGCTTAGGTCAAAGCTATTTTCATCTTGATTAGCGCTCATTAAATTCAGCCGATTGTTTATTCCGTCCGCTGCGATCTTACCCTGTAGATTAAAACCATTACGTAACGTCAAGGTATTATTATCTCCACTGAACAAAACGGCATAACGTCCTCCTTTTACTGTTCCGCTTAATTCCACGCTGCTGCCGTGACGGGTGTAAATACCGATGCCGCCATTCTTGCCCCCATCAATTTTACTGGTATTATCCACGCGGATAAGAGTGGGGCCAGTTACCCCGATACCCGCGGCGCCATGGCTTTTAACCAGGCTTTTAACCACAGTGACAGAACCACCGCCAGCGTTAACGGCGTCCCCTCCACGGCCATTGTTACCGCTGAGGACAGCGGCGTTGTTGAGCAAAATATCAGATCTTCCCATCACCGCAAGGCCATTGCCGACTGAGTCAAGAAGATTACCGACTCCGGATGCCGCGCCGCCGGTAATCGTACTGTTATTAATCGTGATATCAACGGCCTGGAGGGGCGGGGCTTGACAAAATATTCCGGCCCCACCGACAAAAACAGGGCTTTTTAAGTCTTCCGGCAAGAGAGTCTTTACTTTTTTAACCGCGCCGCCGGTTATGGTGCTGCCGTCCATATTCAGCTTTTTTACCCCCCCATAGGCGGCGACGCCATGGCCGCCGCTATTACCGGCGCCACCCGCCGAGATGACGCTTTTCAGCGAGGCATGGCCTAATAAGGGTTTGATTAGCAATCCATCGCCGCCGTGGGTTTTATTATTTGTCTTTTGCGCGTTTTTTCCCTGAAAACGCTGATTTGAAATGACATCCGCCGAAGTTTTCCCTCCCGGGGGCGCTTTATTGGATGACTTTATCGTTTTTACTCCCGAGGGGACCGTATCATCGCCATACAGAGGCATCATACTTCCCATAAAGGTAAGCATGCCCATCAGGGCTTTATTTATTTTTTTCATGTTGGCCTGTTGCAAAAAATGAAATAATCAAGAAAGTGAACATTATGTATAATTAAATTATTAGTTCATATATCTAAATATATCGTTATACCGGCGTATTTTAACCAGAACACATTAAAAATCAGCTGAAACGGATTTATTGTTTATCCGCCATTAACCTAGAGTTTTAATATAGATAATATGTGCTGTTTTTCAGCTCTATCGGCGATTTTGCAGGATCAGGCAATGATGAAACAATATCAGTCTACCCTGGCGCCGCCGTTGTCAGGCAAAGTGGAAGGCCTGTTAGACAGAGTGACGGAGCTGTGCCGTCAACTTTACAACCAACCAATCGGGAGTTCGCTGTATGTCTAAAGCAAAAGGTTATGCCGCGCTGGCTGCCAAAGCCCCTCTGACACCCTACTATTTTGAACGCCGCGCCCCGAACAAAGATGATGTGGTGATAAAAATCGCCTATTGCGGTATTTGTCATTCCGATATCCACCAGGCCAGGGATGAGTGGGGCGGCGCGATTTTCCCCATGGTGCCGGGGCATGAAATCGTCGGGGAAGTGGTGGCCAAGGGTGACGCCGTAACAAAATTCAATATCGGCGATCGCGTCGGGGTCGGCTGTTTTGTCGACTCCTGTACCCATTCCGCCGAACGGGATGTGGATCTGGAACAGTACCGCGAAGGGCTGGTGTTAACCTATAACAGCCTGGAGCGCGACGGCAAGACTCCCACCATGGGCGGTTATTCCGATCATATCGTGGTAAAGGAGGGCTATGTCCTTTCCATTCCCGAGAACCTGCCGCTGGATGCCGCCGCGCCGTTGCTTTGCGCCGGCATAACGCTCTATTCTCCGCTGCGGCACTGGCAGGCCGGGCCCGGTAAAAAAGTGGCGATTGTCGGTCTCGGCGGCCTGGGCCATATGGGGGTCAAAATTGGTCACGCCATGGGCGCCGAAATCACCGTACTCAGCCAGAGCCTATCGAAAAAAGAGGACGGTCTGCGCCTGGGCGCCGATCATTATTACGCCACACAGGATCCGGCCACCTTCGAAAAGCTGAAAAATACTTTCGACCTTATTGTCTGCACGGTAGCGGCGGAAATTGACTGGGGAGCCTATCTTTCCCTGTTGAAAATCGACGGCTCGATGGTACTGGTGGGCATTCCGGAGAATAAGGTTCCCCTGGCGGCCGGTGCGTTGATTCATGGACGGCGCAGCCTGGCGGGATCAGGCATCGGCTCCATCAAGGAAACCCAGGAGATGCTGGATTTCTGCGGTGCACATGACATTGTCTCCGATATCGAGATGATTGGCGTCCAGCAAATCAATCACGCCTACGAACGGGTCGTGAAAAGCGATGTTCGCTATCGGTTCGTTATTGATATGGCATCCCTGGAAAACGCCTAAGAGGGCATAAGCGCCATCGGCCTATCCATGCCCGATATGCTTGGGGTAAACTGACGTAAATACCGCGCTTGTCGCCATGCCGATAATGGTGATACGGCGCGGTAACCCTTTATACGTGCAGGAGCCGAGCATGACGCAACAACCGCGCTACCAGAACCCGTTTTTTCAGGCCAGCACTCTGCCATATCAAGCGCCGCCGTTTAATCTGATCTCGGAAGAGGATTATAATCCGGCAATAGAAGAGGGGATCCGGGCCTATCTGGCTGAAGTCGATGCAATAGCAAATCAGGTTGCGCCCCCCACTTTTGAAAATACCTATGCCGCGCTGGAACAGTCCGGATTACTACTAAAGCGGGTAATGAGTATCTTCGGGGCGATGTCCTCCGCCAATACCAGCGACACGCTGCGGGGGATTGATGAACATCAATCGCCTAAACTGGCGGCCATGAACGATGCCATCAAGCTTAACAGCGCATTATTCAACCGTTTGCAGACGGTATATGAGGGCCGCAACGAGCTGTCCCTCTCCGCGGAATCCCGGCGGCTTATCGACATCACCTACCAAAATTTCCTGCTGTCAGGCGCGCAATTGTCCCCCGCGGACAAACAGCAGCTGTCGCTGCTCAATCAGGAAGCGGCGACATTAAGCACTCGCTTTACCCATCTGTTGCTGGACGCCGCCGGTCAAGGCGCGCTGGCGATAACGGACCCGGCAATGCTTGAAGGGTTGACCGCCGCCGAGCTTGCCGCCGCGCGGCGCGCGGCCGATGAACACGGTTTGCAAAATCAATGGCTGCTCGTATTACAAAACACCACACAGCAGCCATTGTTGCAGTCATTAAGCCGTCGCGATACCCGAGAGGCGCTTTTTAAAGCGTCCATCAGCCGGGCGGAAAAAGGCGATGAGCATGATACGCGGCGCATCATCCTCAGGCTGGCCCAAATACGGGCTGCGCAGGCCAGACTGCTGGGGTTTGCCGATTACGCCAGCTGGGCGCTGCAAGATCAAATGGCCAAAACGCCGGCGGCGGCGCTGGACTTTATGCGCAAGATTGTCCCGGCAGCCACGGCAAGGGCCCGCCGGGAGGCGGCTGATATTCAGGCTTTAATCGACGGGCAGGGGGACGGTTTTGAGCTGGCCGCTTGGGATTGGCAATTTTATGCCGATTGGGTACGTAAAAATAAATACGATCTCAATGATGCCGAAATAAAACCCTATTTCCCGCTTAACCAGGTGCTGGAACAGGGCGTATTCCACGCCGCAAGCCTGTTGTACGGTATCAGTTTTACGCCACGCGCCGATATTCCGGTTTACCATCCGGATGTCAAGGTCTATGAGATCCTTGATCAAGACGGCTCCGCGCTGGCATTGTTTTATACTGATTATTTTCAGCGCGATAATAAAGGCGGCGGGGCATGGATGGGCAATTTTGCCGATCAGTCCACCCGGCTCGGCACCCGACCGGTTATCTACAACGTGGCTAATTTCAGTAAACCCGCGGACGGCGAGCCGGCGCTATTGTCCTGGGATGATGTCGTTACCCTGTTCCATGAATTCGGCCATACCCTGCACGGTCTGTTCGCTGACCAGGAGTTCCCCAGTCTGTCAGGCACCGCCACGCCACGGGACTTCGTGGAATTTCCCTCTCAGTTCAATGAACACTGGGCCGATGAACCGAGCATCTTTGCCCATTACGCCCGGCATTATCAAACCGGAGAATCCATGCCCGATGTCCTGATGAAAAAGATTGAAAAAGCGTCTCGATTCAATAAGGGCTATGACATGACTGAACTCTTGGCGGCCGCTCTGCTGGATATGCATTGGCATACTCTGGAAGAAACCCGGCCGGATATGGATGTTGCCGCCTTTGAAGCCGCCTCGCTGGATCGGGATAACGTTAATTTGCCTTATGTGCCGCCGCGCTATCGTTCCAGCTATTTTCAGCATATTTGGGGCGGCGGCTATGCCGCGGGATATTACGCCTACTTGTGGACACAAATGCTGGCGGATGATGCATTCGACGCGTTTAAGGAGCGGGGAGGGCTGACGGAGGAAAATGGCCGGGATTTTCGCCATAGGATTTTATCCCGAGGCAATAGCCAGGATTTGGAACAGCTCTATGTGAACTGGCGTGGAAAAATTCCCGCTATCGAACCGATGCTTAATTATCGCGGTTTGAAAGACGACTAAAAGAATCGTCCGCAATGAAACGAGTTAAATCATTTCTCACCTTAGGCCAGCGCCCCGGGGCGTTGGCCTGCTTTTCAAGACATATCCGTACCGAGAAATTCAGCGGCGACCACGAGTATGCATATTGGAAGTCCATTCATACGTTGCTGAGATATCAGGCTTAAGTTTTTTCTTTTTATGTTCGGCCCTGGCCTTTTTGGCGATCGTTTCCCGTTCCGCCATGAGTTTGTCGATATAATCATCCTTGATATGGTTCGTTTCAGAGTTTGTCAGCGGACGACCCTGTGCTATACGGGCCTTATCAAGTAAAGTCTTCAGTTGGCGTTGCTCGCTTTCCGTCATGTCTTGCTGCGTCAGCTTTGGAATGGGCATAAATATTTACCTGAGGATGGCAAGGACAATCATTGTAAAGGAAAGTGAGCTCAGGCTCAGTAAAAAAAAAGCATAAACATAATTTAAGCTCTATTTAGGAAGAAAAAATTGGAAATTCGCACCCAAAAACCGCGGAAATTTAAACAAGTCGACGTATTTAGCGCCAAACCGTTAAAGGGTAACCCTCTGGCGGTGATCCTGGATGGGGAAGGGTTGACCGACGCCGAGATGTCGTCTATTGCGCGCTGGACCAATCTTTCCGAAACCGCCTTTGTGCTTAAGCCCGTGGATCCCGCGGCGGATTACCGGGTGAGAATCTTTACCACCGATAAAGAGTTGCCCTTTGCCGGGCACCCGACCCTGGGCACGGCCCATGCTTTGCTGGAAGCGGGCTTGAAACCCAAACGGCCTGGATTTTTATTGCAGGAGTGCGGGGTCGGACTGGTGCGGGTGAAATTGCAAGGCGATGACGGACTGGCATTCGCCGCACCGCCCGTTACACTCCAGCCAATATCTGACGAACACCAGGCGCTGCTAAAAAAAGCCTTGCCGAGCGGTACGATCCTTCCCGGCGGCGTGCCGACGATCGCCGACATGGGAGTAAGCTGGCTGATGGTGCGCATGGCCGATGCACAATCCTGTCTGGATATCGCCGCGGATTTGGCGGCAATTGAATTGTTACAGTCAGTACTCAATGTGAATGGCGTCGCGGTGTATGGTTTGCATGAGGCGAACGGTCCGGCGGATTATGAGGTTCGGGCTTTTATGGTTGAGCATCATACCCTGGTGGAAGATCCGGTTACCGGCAGCGCCAATGCCTGTTTGGCGCGCATCCTGAAAAGCGCCGGTTTTCCCGATGGCGGCAACACAGCGATAAAATATCTTGCCCGACAGGGTACCGCATTAGAGCGTGACGGACGGATTTCGGTACGCTTCGTTGATGACGAGGTCTGGATAGGCGGCGAGGTGCGCACGTTGATTGACGGAACGCTCCGTCTTTAAATCAAGCCTTTATCGCCATTGCAGACGAATCGTATAAACCTGCCTGAGCGCGGGTTTATTTTATTTCATAAATCGGTATATTCAGGTTTTTAACCTGATTAATATTTTTTATATAAGGAATGCGGCGATTTTGCAAAACAGAATTATATCAGGCTCTCATATCGTCGCGGAAAATACGGCGTCTTGTCGTCAGATAATCTATTTATATCAGTACGCTTCAACATATTAAAGAAAAAATATTATAACTTTAAAAAGAGATTGAAGAAGGGGGATGTTCCAATTTTTTAGAATTGGTGATGATGAGATGCTGATCAAGATCCACATGAAAGATGTATGCTACAAAATATATCCAATCCACCGAATTATCTGCCAGCCTATTTTAGTCAACTTGAGTACAAAGTCGTTACGGTTATGCCATTCAGTCAAATTATCTGCCAATCCGATAAACTATGGAGGATTTAATGACGACCACCCTTGATATTCTCAATAGTGCTAAAGACCTAGATCCGGCTGAGTATCGCGCGTTTTTTCTTCAAAGCAAGGCGCCCATATTTTACGATCTGCGATTTCTTATCGCGGCTGAGCAGTCACCCTTATTAAACGTCATTAAAATCTTCTATTTGCTTGCGCGGGACGAGGGAAGGCTGGTTGCTCTGGTCCCGATTTATCTTCAAGAATTTCGGTCCGTTGATCCGTTAGGGTTATTGGTTTCCTCCGCTAAGCTCTCGATAGAATCTGAAGAGCGCGGACTGTTTAGTCATTTTATACATTGTACGGACACCACAATACCGATGTTGGGCGATGCCCCTATTCTGTATGCCCAAATATTCGATGCTCTTACGGGTATCGCACAGGCTGAGCAGGCGCGTTATTTCTGTTTTCTCAATGTACAGGATGGTGTGCTCTTGCGTGAGGCTCAACGTTATGGGCTAGATATAAACTACATGGTGGATAAATTTTCAATCGAACTGGATGCTTTTCCGGATTTTGACAGTTTTATGCAGTCTTTGCCCAAATACGGGCGTTACGAAATGGTACGCCAGCTTCGTATCTTTAACCGCAGCGATGCGAGAGTTCGAATACTTGCTCCTCCCTTTGATAATGAAATTGAGAAACTGGCCCTGTTGTGTTATCCGACCGCCAAACGGCTGGGAACGCCCCATTATTGGCCAGAATCACAATTGGCCGGTTTTTGCCGTCTTTGCGGCGATCTGGTTCGCCTTAGCGTCGTAGAACAGAACGGGCAAATTGTCAGCGGCTTTATCTGCTTCGAGGAAGATGGCGCTCTCCATATCTGGTCGGCAGGCATGGATTATGAGAGTTCCGATTTCAGCCCTTACACCCTGGGCGCGTCTGCCGTGTATCGCTATGCATTCGAAAGAGGAATTAATCTTATCGAGTGCGGCCGCTTGAATTCCCGCATCAAGACTCTCTTGGGGTTTAAACCGCAACGACTCTATTCCATCATCAGTCAGGATCCGGGAATATCCGCCGCTACGCAGACTTCTCTGTCTCGACTGAAGCTGGCTTCGCAACTGGATGGCGAGGTTCGTCTTGCTTCGCATCCCGCCTTTGATGAGTGGTATCTCACCAGTGCCTGGAAAAGTCGAGGTCCAACACGTAGACCTGCGGTAATAGTACGCGCCGCGACTGAGGCCGATGTGATTCGCGCGATTGTATTTGCCCAGGAGCGAGGCATGGAAGTGAGCGTACGTGGCAGTGGGCACAACTATTCCGGTTGTTTTCTTCGCTTTGATACGCTGATGTTGGACATTTCCGGCTTGAAGGGACTTGATATCGATAGCCGGCGCAAGCGCGCCATCGTTGAACCTGGGGTCAGTAGCGGTCAATTGAGTCATGCACTGGCTTTGCACGGTTTGGCTTTTCCCACAGGGCATGTAAAAGATGTGGGTATCAGCGGATTCCTGTTGGGGGGAGGGCTCGGAATCAACTGTAGCCAATGGGGAGGGATGAGCGTATTCAACGTACAAGCCCTGGACATTGTCACCGCGGACGGTCGTCTACGGCATGTTTCCGAAACCCAGGAGCCAGACTTGTTCTGGGCCGCCCGTGGCGCTGGACCCTGTTCGTTTTTTGTTGTGACCCGTTTTTACCTCAGCTGCTACTCACTGCCTCGGGTAATAACCAACAGCTTATACACGCTACCTTTCACGCATTTGCACGATTTATTGGCGCGGTTTGTAGACGCATCTCCTCCTACAAATCTTCAGGCAATGGTGTCTGTCAGCCCCCCGACATCGGGTGGCACACCAGCAGCGCTGTTAAATATCTTGACGTTTGCCGATAGTCCACAACAAGCGCAAGCGCTACGCGAATCTTTTGAAACCAGCCTGGAGCTGCCACTTACAGCTTTGGCCATCGATCAGCCCTCAAACTTCGAGGCCATTTACGAGCAGTTCAACAACATGGTGGCATCAAAAAGGTTTTGTGCCGACAATATCCTTACAGATAACACGCAGGAATTGGTTTCCATCCTATCCCGGTATTTTTCAGACGCGCCTTCCCAGCGTACCCTTGCAGTGATTCTCTGGCGGGGTGTGACCACCTATCCGCAAGCAGCATTTTCGGCATACGGCAAGTTTTTTGTAACGACCTATGCCCAATGGAACGATGCGAAAGATGACAGTATGAATCGAAATTGGTTAAAACGGATGTATGACGAGCTTCAGGAGATTGCCCGCAGCAGTTATATCAATGAGTACGATCTTGAGACCAGGGCCAGCGAGACCAGCAGGTGCTTCGCCGCTGAGAACTGGGAGCAACTGCAAAGGCTCCGGCTGGAATACGACCCTGGCGGCGTATTTGTTGACGTGCAGCAGTTGGAGGAGCATGGCGATCAGCCAGGAACAAACAACTAAAAAACAACTAAATGGAATGTCAGCGCCTTGGTTCGCCGCGCCAGTCGCTGCAATGACGTGGCTGATGTATACGGGGCTAGCGGCGGACATGTGGGATCCAGATGTCTGCCCGCGGTCATATCCGGTGACCTTGAACCAGCTTAAAAGCAGCATAACAATTTTGCCTCTGCTTTATTGGTGCGTATAATGTATATTATGTTAAATTGAATCCATGGTTTAAAGAACTGATAAAAGCCCGGGCGAATCAGTCTAAACACCCTCCTCTTATGATGACGATACTTGAAATCTGAAACTAACTGGCTACCATTTCCTTGCAGATTTCACGTAGCGCACCGTTAAATTGATCTTTTCCACTCTGTTTCTTTTCGTTCACAGCGGGCCTGAATTCAGCGCACCTCAGTCTTTAAAGCAGAACCGTTATGCAGCTCCGGCGCCCGCTGGCGACAAACGCTTAGCACCAACTGCCGGAGCCAGCGATGAGCCGGATCAACTTCTGAACGCGGATGCCACATCTGCGATACCGTAATCCCTTTGGTTTTCACAGGAAGCTCGAAGGCATAGAGCGTGCCGGAAGCTACGCCATCATTGTCAATATATTGATATTTAAGGAAAGATTTCGGCACAAGCGCCACCAAATCTGACGCCATGGCCACAGCCAGCGCGGCGGAAAAGCTCGGCACCACGGCAGCAATCTTACGTTCCAACCCTAATTCGGCCAATGCCTCATCTACCGGTCCGCTTATCCGTCCGCGGCGGGAAGCGACAACATGCCCGAAAGAAACATATTGCCCGGCTGTCACCTCAGGCAGCAGTGTCAACGGATGGCCCTTTCTTACAATTCCCACGAACCGGTCCTTGAACAGCATTTGTAAACGTATTTCCGGTCCCATTTCCCCCAAGACGCCTATCTCAAGATCAACCAGTCCTTCGCGTAAAGGCAATGAAGTTTTCTCTGGCTTTGGCGCAAAACGCAGACGCACCGAAGGCGCTATTAACGCCGCCTGGGCGATAAGCAAAGGACCGAAAACCTCCACAAAACCCTCGTTGGCACGCAGGGTAAAGGTTCGCGCAAGCGTTGGTAAATCCAGTTCTGCCGTGGAGGGACTCAGTATGGCGCGAGCCTCCGCCACCGCATGCTGAGCGCGTTCGCGTAGCGCTTCGGCATGAGGCGTTAACACCATGTGACGCCCTGCCCTGACCAGTAACGGATCCCCGGCTACGGTGCGAAGACGTCCGAGGGTTCGGCTCATTGCCGAGGCGCTTAATCCAAGACGGCGCGCAGCGCCGGCCACGCTTCCCTCGGCAAGAAGCACATCAAGGGCAATGAGTAAATTGAGGTCTGGTTCAGTCATACCGCATTGTATCCTGGCCTGAAAAAGGATGAAAGGCGTCTGATGCATGTTATCAGTGCGGATGCTGCGCCTTCCGCCTGGTATTAAGCATGGTAAAATCCGATGAAATCACCAGCCAAAGATGGCCTTGATTCCGGAGTCATCGCCACCAGGCGCAAACCATGAGGAAATGATTGATGACAACACATTCTACGCATAAGACGGCTCTTCTCATCGGCGCATCCCGTGGCCTGGGTTTTGCTATGGCTTTGGAGTATCTGCAGCGCGGCTGGCAGGTGGTCGCAACCGGGCGTGATTCTTCGAAAGACCGGCTTAACCAGATTGCTGAACAGTTTCCCACCCTGCTGGAAGTTGAGACGGTGGATATTACGGACCCCCGCCAGGTCAATGAATTACACGCAAGACTGGCACATCGCCGTTTTAATCTGCTGTTTGTGAACGCCGGCGTCAAAAATAACGATGGCGAAACCATAGCGGACGTCTCCACCGATGAGTTTATCAGGGTGATGGTAACGAACTCTCTGAGCCCGATGCGGGCGATCGAGACGTTGCAGGATCTTGTTGCGCCCACCGGGACCATTGGCGTGATGTCTTCAGGACAAGGTAGCATCACCAATAATACAAACGGTAATTACGAGGTGTATCGGGGCAGCAAAGCAGCGCTGAACATGTTTATGCGCAGCTTTGCCGCGCGGCACAGCGGAGATTCCCGGACATTGCTGCTTATGGCCCCCGGGTGGGTACGTACGGACATGGGGGGACCGGAAGCACGTTTGAGCATACAAGAAAGCATTCCGGCACTCATAGGCACCATCGAGGCGCACGAGGGGCGCTCCGGGTTGCATTATCTTGATTATCTTGGAAAAACCGTACCCTGGTGAGCAATCGGGTTTTGATACCTTCGCGACAATATTTGACAGCGGCGCATACCGGGGATGCGCCGCAGAAGATCATGACAATGGAAAAGAGACCTGGCGGCAATCTTTTATCACTGTGATGCCGGCGTCGTGGTGGTTGCCGGCGTCGTGGTGGTTGCCGGTGTCGTGGTGGCCGCCGGCGTCGTGGTGGCCGCCGGTGTCGTGGTGGACGCCGGTGTCGTGGTGGACGCCGGTGTCGTGGTGGTTGCCGGTGTCGTGGTGGTTGCCGGTGTCGTGGTGGTTGCCGGTGTCGTGGTGGCCGCCGGTGTCGTGGTGGCCGCCGGCGTTGTGGTGGCCGCCGGTGTTGTGGAGGCCGCCGGTGTCGTGGTGGCCGCCGGTGTCGTGGTGGCCGCCGGTGTCGTGGTGGTTGCTGGCGTTGTAGTGGTTGCTGGCGTTGTGGTGGTTGCCGGTGTTGTGGTGGCCGCCGGTGTCGTGGTGGTTGCCGGTGTCGTGGTGGCTGCCGGCGTTGCGGTGGGTGCAGGTGTCGTGGTGGGTGCAGGTGTTGCCGCAGCTGTCTTCTTCTTTGATTTCGCGGCGTCATCCCGTTCGGCAAATACCGGTTTACCGTTCACTAACGTATAAACGACATGCTTCTCGCTGTCGGGTGTGGTAGTGACCTGAACCGAAGGGATGGTGACATGGCCGACCAGCGACCGGGCATAGCCGCCGATCTGATGCTTGCCTGCAGGTACATGCAGCGATACGCTTTCTCCACCTATCAGTGCCGCTGCGTCGTTACCGTCAACGGTGACGTATACGGTCGAGCCATCGGAGGCCGTTGTGGGGACATCAGTAATAGTGACCAGGGTTTCACCGGCGGAAAAATCAGAAGCGGATTTATTGGCCGCTTGATTTGCACAGCCTGTCAGCGCAAAGGCAGCCGCAATAGCGGCCAGGGCGAATCGGTTAATCATTGAGCGGTATCGTCCTATAAGGTATTTAGTGATCTGGACGTCAATATAACAGAAATCCATATTGAGATGAATGCATCAAAGGGGGAACTAAGAGAATTCTGCTGTTAGCCGGAAGGATGCTCACGCAATCCGCCGGCGCGATTTACCAGGACAGTATGTATGTTAAACAGCCGATAATGGTATCAAAACATTTCGATCAAAAGCCATATACCATAAGAGCAATGCTTTTACTGAAACTCATTTTTTTGTTACCGTAAACCCCCTATTTTATAAAGGGATTAATAACAAATCAACTTTGCATAATGGATGCTATAGAAATATGAATTTAAATATCTACCAAAGAGCATCAATAATGTTTAAGCGTTTTTTTATCACCTGCCAATATAGCAAAAAATCATATGATGCAATAAACAACCAATTGATACCATTCTATACAGAAGTGTCAGGATATTAAATCTGATGCGCCGCTTTTCGGTTCATCAAGCGGGGGCCGAAAACATTAATCAGCAGCCCCAGCATAATGACGGCAACGCCGATAAATTGCAGGCCATTGAGCATTTCACCCAAAATCAACGCGGCGCTGGTGAGTCCCACAACCGGCACAAGCAGCGCAAACGGCGTCACGCGCCAGGTTTCATGGCGGGACAATAGCTTACCCCATAAGCCGTAGCCGATAATGGTGGAAATAAAAGCCAAATAAATCAGTGAAAATATCGTGGGCGCCTTGATATTGACAAGACTGTCAACGATGGCCTTGGGCCCTTCAAATAGCCAGGAACACAGTAAAAAGGGAACAACCGGAATCAGCGCGCTCCAGACGACCAGCGAAAGAATCGGCGTCTTGGGCGAGTTGGTCATAATGATTTTATTGCTGATATTGCCAAACGCCCAGAACAGCCCGGCGGTGAGTGTCAATAACAACCCGAGCGGCGGAATGGCGGACAAGGTATTGGTCATGCCGCCCTCAACCAGTATCCCTATGCCCGCCGCCGCGATGAGCGTACCCACAATCTGCATGGCCTTGATTTTTTCCGACAGGAAAAACGTGCCCAGAATAATGGTGAAGAAAACCTGGGATTGAAGAATCAATGAGGCGATGCCGGTGGGCATGCCGATATTGATGGCGCCAAACAGGAAGGCAAACTGCAGGAAGCTGATGGTTAACGCATATAACGCCAGCCATTTTAGGGGGATTTTGGGGGCCGGGATAAAAAAGATGGCCGGAATCGCAACCAGCAGGAACCGCAAACAGCCCAATAAAAAAGGCGGCATGCCGTGCAGGCCTATCTTGATAATCACAAAATTAACGCCCCAAATGACCACCACCAACAGCGCCAACAGCGTATCTTTTACCGACATCCCCGGTTCCTTTCACAATAACGACATTAATATTGCCCTATACAGGACTTTCGGTCAGCAGGACCATGCGCTGCCGCGGATCAAACGCGTCGCGTTTCTCACGCCATGAATAAAAATACAGGGGAAACGACTTCTTTTCTATAGACAGTTACCATCGAAAAAAAGCAGTACAGTATGATGGTCAAGACAAAACTCCGCATCTCAGTCGGAACCGGCTCTTAGGTGTAAAGATTTACCGTCCCCATTAATCTAGTCCAGCAGATAAACAACGCATTTTCCCAGACTGCACAATCTCTTTGGCAACAGATTTAAATGCGTTATGGTAGATAGATACCAGCTTCATTAACCCATTTAGGTATTGTTTGGATTATTTCCTGACCGCACAACTCTTCGGCTTTGGGGTTATATGTACGCTCGGCTATGCTATGGCATCGTGCAAGACTGGTATCTATCATACGAACTATTTCATCCTCTGTGTAGTTAGCACTATGAATGCCTAATTTTAATGACAATGCCCCTTGATATTTGCCCTCTTTCGAGTATAAAACATCCTCATTGAACGGTAATTTATTTAATTGATTTTGTATGGCTTTTTCTATTTTATTAGTGGGATGTATCTCTATTCTAACTCTAATGTTTTTCATTATGTATTGTTCATTCGGATCAACAACATTAGCTTTTTGTTCAAATATATTCATATATATTTGACCAAACGTATCTCTATTTTCTGCCGCATAAGACAAGTTATTTTTAAATATTTTTTCGCTCACTGTGATTAGCCCCATTTTTTGACGATCCCGCGAATAATCATTATATATTCTATCGACCTCACCCGGCTTAGCTAGCGTATTTAAAAAAATATCCATCACTTCTACCCAAGGTCCAATTCTATGGATATCATTTGGATACGTGTTTTCATTGATTATTTTATTTAAAAGATCATGGGAGCTCTGATGATAAAAGGTATATGCCCACATACTATTACCTGGCGTTGTTGTGACTATTTTAAGATAGTCCTGATCCTCATTTCCAGTGGTTTTGACATTCGCCCATTCAAACAATGCATAATCACCTGACGCAGGTGCGACATCATGATCCAGTTTCATCATCGCCATAAGCCCCTTCCATTGCTCATTACTTTTGTAGGATTCGTCTTTTTCAAGATGCAGAGTTATCGCTAGAGCAGTGATATTTGGCCCAGTAGGTTGATTGCCTCGATATGCACATCCGCTCAAAGAGCAGGCAATGACAGTGGTAATTGCAAAATTCCCTAATTGAAATGATCGCACTACACGCTCCTTTTTTAATTGCTGTGTTTTTAATCGAACTAAGGATCATCAGTCAATGACAGCCTGAGTAGCAACCCTTGCTGCCCTGATATGAACACCTCAAGCCGAGTATACCGGCGGGACTTATAGGCAATAATCACGATGCCCCAATAACGGGAACGGTGCCAATATTAACTTAATCGGAATTTATCGAAATAACATTAGCGAATTTTTTTGGTTTTAGCCGTGCGGCGAGGAAAAAGCATCTTTTGAAAAATTTTGGCAGGAACAACCATGAATGGCTATATCAGTTTACCTTTGAAGCACTCAAAGAAATCACAACACTCTCTGCTTGACCGTCCGACATTTATTAGGGGGATACCTGCTGGTATCCCCTTCTGTTCTTTCGCATTAAACAGTACGGATGACGTGCTAAAGAGTCAATACTTGCAATAACTCACCGGCTCATGCTGGCGCCACCGCCCTTTTTCATCACTGAGCGTATTTCAGATTCCTGCACCAGATTTAAATCGCCGCTGACGGTCAATTTTAATACGCTGGCGGCAATGGCAAAATCAATATTTTCCTGTGCGCCAAACCCATGCAGCAGTCCATGCATCAACCCGGCGCCAAACGCGTCGCCGGCGGCCACCCCTTCCATGACGTGCAAATTATAGCGGGTGGTTTCGTAAAACTCGCCGTCTTTAAGCAATAATCCCATCCATTGGCTTTCTTCCACTGAGTGGATGTTTCTCAGGACGCTGGCTACTATTTTACAGCCCGGATACTTTTTGGCGACGGCAAGCATGCCGGCTTTGAATGAATCTTTTTGCTCAATGCCGCGGGACATATCGCCGTCGAAGGCTTCTATGCCCAGCGTCGCTTCAAAATCTTCATCATTGGCGATACAAATGCTGACATAATTCATCAGCTTGGACATGACCACCTGGGCTTTTTCAGGCTTCCACATCTTGCCGCGGTAATTCATATCGCAAACAACCGGTATGTTATGCGCCTTGCAATAAATGCAGGCGTCGGTAACCACCTGCTCTAATTCTGCTGAAATGGCCGGGGTGATGCCCGAAAAATAAAAATAATCAACGCCCTTGAGCAGCTCATCCCATTGGAACTCATTACGGGCAGCTTCGGCGAAGGCGCTGCCGGCCCGATCGTACACCACATTGCTGGAGCGAACGCTGGCGCCTTTTTCAAAGAAGTAAATGCCCAGACGGCTGCCGCCGCGTAGAATTTTCGAGGTATCCACGCCGTATTTACGCAACGCGGACAGCGCCGTGTCTCCCAGCAGATTGCCCGGCAATTTGGTCAAATACGCAGCGTCATTGCCTAAAAGGGCTAAAGATACGGCGACGTTGGCTTCAGCGCCGCCGTAGGTTGCTTCCAAAACATCCGACTGAATGATGCGATTGTTGCCGAGCGGTTTCAATCGAAGCATCATTTCACCAAAAGTTAACACTTTCATTTTGTTACTCTATGTTCAATCCAAGGCGATAATTGTATCACCTAAATAACGTCGATGGACAATAACCAAATTACCCGCGGTGCATCGATTGATTAAAGAATCTGATAATGTTTCGCCGGAACCTTATTTTTAACGGGGCTTGCCGGGCAGCATTCGCTCCAGGGTGTTGTCGCGCATTATATAATGATGAAACAGCGCCGCCGCCGCGTGCAGGCCGATAATAAAATAGCCGGTGTTGGCAATCAGCTCATGGATATCGCGCAACCGGGACTGCATATCGGCGTCCGGGATATCCCGCACCGGCATGGCATAACCGAAAAAGACCCACTCCCTGCCGCCAAAATAGAGCGTCAGCAGCCCGAGCAGCGGCAGGCAGACAAACATCAGGTACATCACGCCGTGTACCAGGTGTGCCAGAATCATCTGCCAGCGCGGCGGTTGCGGAACAATGGCCGGCGTTTGAGCGGCAAGACGCACCAGGATGCGCAGTACCATCAGGATCAGTACGCTGACGCCGGCGGTATAATGCAAGGTCGTTATCCCTTTTCGCAGGGCGCTGTCATAGGGGGCGAATCCTCTGAGTTCCATGGCGGCGTAGGCAGTGGCGATCAGAATGAAGATAACCCAGTGAAAACCCATTTGCAGCGATGAATACTTTTTCCCCATAGCGCTTTTCCCCTAAGAAGATCAGACTGCATTTCCTATCATAACGGGTTCCCGGACCGTTATATACCTCGCTCTCTACGCTTTGGAATTATTGCCTGTTTTTTGCCGGTTTGACGCCCGCGGCTTGGCGAACGCTCCTGGATTAGCGGATACCCTCTTGCACCAGTTGGCTAACGGTTTTCTCCGCACCCTGCTGCTGCAACAGCAAGTAGGCTCGGGTCACGCTCTGGACAAAATCATTGTCTCCCGGCAGGTCCGTACCAAAAATATGCCCCAGTGACAACAAGGCTTTGACCCGTTCAGCTCCGTCGGGGCCGGTTTCGCAGACGGAACGGATCTCTTTGAGCAACGGATCGCGAATATCGATGGGTTGGCCGCGGTCATCCTCCCCGCTCACATAACGCATCCACCCCGCCACGCCAAGCGTCAGGAAATCAAACCGGCCGCCGTGGCGCAAATGCCAGCGAATCGGATCCAGCATGCGCTGCGGCAGTTTCTGGCTGCCATCCATGGCGATTTGCCAGGTCCGGTGGCGCAGCGACGGGTTGGTGAACCGCTCAGCCAACTGATCCGCATAGGCGGCTAAATCCACGCCGGTGATACTCAGCGTCGGCGCCTGTTCATTCATCATCAGCGCGCGGATAGCCCGGCGATAGGTATCGCTGCCCATAGCGGCGTCAATATATTGGTAGCCGGCCAGGTAACCCAAATAGGCCAGGAACGAGTGACTGCCGTTCAGCATCCGCAGCTTCATCTCTTCATAAGGCAAGACTTCCTTTACCAGCTCGGCGCCGACCTTTTCCCACGCCGGACGGCCGGCGACGAAATTGTCTTCCACCACCCATTGGATAAAGGGTTCGCAGGCGATACCGCAGGGATCCCGGACCCCCAACACCCGTGCGATGTCATTTAGCGTATCCTGCGTCGCAGCGGGCACGATACGATCCACCATGGTATTGGGAAAAGTGACCGAGGATGCTATCCACTGCGCCAGGCCGGCGTCCTGCGCCTGGGCCAGTTCAAGCACCGCATGCCGGACCACATGGCCGTTTTCCGGGATATTGTCGCACGACAGCACGGTAAACGCCCCCAGGCCTCTTTCCCGGCGGCGGCGCAGCGCCTCAACGATAACGCCCGGCGCGGATGAGGGATTTTGCGGTGCGGCTAAATCGGCGGCTATCATGGGATTGTTTAAGTCGAGATGACGGCCGCCCGCGAGCATGCAATAGCCCTTTTCGGTTACGGTCAGCGAGACGATGGCCACCTGGGGTTCGGCCAGTTTATCCAGTACCGCTTCCATGCCGTCGAAAGCGGGATGCATTGATTCATGTACGGACCCGATAATATGTCCATGACTCGCTTCGGCGCCCTTTTCCAGCACCGTATACAGATGGTCCTGTTGGCGCAAAGCGCTAATCAGCTCCTCGCCGCCCACCAGATTGATTTCACAGATGCCCCAATCCCCACCCTCGAGCGATAAAACCCTGTGGGTCAATAAAGCCTGGTGGGCCCGGTGAAAGGCGCCGAATCCCAGATGGACGATACGGCTGCGCAGCATGCCGCGATCGTAGGCAGGCTGGGAAATGGCGGCGGGAAGTTCGGCGGTGGCTATGGTGGTGTCCATGTGTTCTCCATGAAGAAAGGACAATAAAGAGAGCCATCAGGATCATGTCGGATCCCGTGGTGCCTATGATGTGACCGCGATAGATATCATACCAATTTTGGTAAAAATACCATATTGGTCTGTTTAATTTATTAGATTTGTGAACTTGATCAACCAATTCAGCCGGAACTTTTGACTTTGCTGTCCGGAGCCAGCATCCTGTCTGGCAATGACCGTTAAATTGGATAACCAATTTAGACAACGGGCGACTATCGAGCCCGCTATGAGATTATCAGCGGTTAAATGTAAGAAATTGCCGCATCGGCGCGATCCAGTCAATCAAAGGAAGAGTTAAGCAATGGCGGAACCGAAACGGTTGTATCAAAAGGTCGGTGCGCAGTTGAAAACACTGCTGGCATCAGGTCAGTATGCGGTGGGTTCCAGATTGCCCCCCGAGCGGGATATCGCCGAGCTGTTGGGCGTCAGCCGGGTGGTGATTCGCGAAGCGCTGGTAATGCTGGAGGTGGAAGATATTCTCGAGGTCCGCCGCGGCTCCGGCGTCTATGTGCTGCGCTTGCCGTCACAAGACAGCAGCCGGCAGAGTGATTACCAACCCTTCGGCGATGATGTCGGCCCTTTCGAAATGCTGCAGGCGCGCCAGCTGCTGGAAAGCCAGGTGGCGGCTTTCGCCGCGACGCAGGTGAATAAATCCGATATCGCCGAGATGCGGCAGGCGCTGGCCCACGAACGTCAATCGCTGGAAGCGGGCCTGACCGATTATGACGGCGATGAAAAATTCCATTTGCTGATTGCCCGCGCCACGCAAAACGCCCTGCTGGAGGAGATGGTCTATACCCTGTGGCTGCGCCGGCAAAGCAGTCCCATGTGGCAAAAATTACACACCCATATTGTCGGGCAGGATTACCGCCTGAAGTGGCTTGAGGATCATCATGGCATACTGATGGCTTTACAGCAGCGGGACCCGAAAAAGGCCCGGCAGGCGATGTGGCAGCATCTGGAAAACGTCAAACAGACTTTATTGACCTTATCCGACAGCGAGGACCCGGGGTTCGACGGCTATCTTTTTACCTCCATCCCCGCTGTTATAAACGAGTAGCCGACTGTTTTGCTGAAAAACCGCCGGTTGACTGGCCGGCGGTTGCGGCTTAATTACCTGTATGATGAGGATTGAACTATGGAACAAACATGGCGTTGGTACGGACCAGGCGATCCGGTTTCCCTTGACGATATCCGCCAGGCCGGCGCAACCGGCGTGGTGACCGCCCTGCACCATATTCCCAACGGCGAAGTCTGGTCGGTAGAGGAAATCGAAAAGCGCAAAGCGGAACTGGCGGCCAAGAATCTGGTTTGGTCGGTAGTGGAAAGCGTGCCGGTGCACGAGGAAATCAAAACCCAAACCGGCGACTATAGGCAGCACATTGCCAACTATCAGCAAACACTGCGCAATCTCGGCCGATGCGGTATCGATACCGTCTGCTATAACTTTATGCCGGTGCTGGACTGGACGCGTACCGACCTGGGCTACGAATTGCCGGAGGGCTCCAAGGCGCTGCGTTTCGACCATATCGCTTTTGCGGCGTTCGAGCTGCACATCCTGCGGCGGTCCGGTGCTGAGGCGGATTACAGCGATGATGAGAAAAAACAGGCAAAAGCCTATTTTGATCATATGAGCCAGCAGGATATTACCCAACTGACCAATAACATCATCGCCGGCCTGCCGGGGGCCGAAGAGGGTTATACTCTCGAGCAGTTCAGGGCGCGCCTGGCGGAATATGCCCATATCGATAAAGCGGCCCTGCGCGAACATATGGCCTATTTCCTACGGGAAATCGTGCCGGTGGCCGAAGCGTCGGGTATCCGTCTGGCGGTACACCCGGACGATCCGCCGCGTCCGATCCTGGGCTTACCGCGCATCGTCTCCACCATTGAGGATATGCAGTGGCTGAAAGAGGCCGTCCCCGCCCCCACCAACGGCTTCACCTTCTGTACCGGTTCTTACGGCGTGCGGGCGGATAACGACCTGGTTAAAATGGCGGAAACCTTCAGCGATCGCATTTGGTTTACCCATTTGCGCTCTACCGTCCGCGAAGAGAACCCCAAAAGCTTCCATGAAGCGGCGCATTTGCAGGGCGACGTGGATATGGTGGGAGTTGTTACCGCCATTTTACGGGAAGAACAGCGCCGGCAGGATATGGGCGACCAGCGCCCTATTCCCATGCGCCCGGACCATGGACACCAAATGCTGGATGATTTGCATAAGAAAACCAACCCCGGCTATTCCGCCATCGGTCGGTTAAAAGGCCTGGCCGAAGTCAGGGGTGTGGAACTGGCGGTGCGTCGCCTGTGTTTTCCTAATCTGAAGTAGCAGCCGGCTTTTATTTTAACCCAGGATAACGGCGTTATTCCCCCCTTTCCGGACAGCGGCCGGTCAGGGGACCTTATAGGGCGCCACCGGCCCTGGCGGAAAGTGTGGTTTATCAAATGTAGCTAATGTAAGAATGATAATTATACATATGTATGTTGTAACTAAATTAGCTATCCTCCCTCATACAGTACCCCCTTCATGGTATTAATCTGCTTTGTGGGTTATGCCGCCTGTCTTGATGCTCCGTTTATGCTTTACACCGTATCGTGGCCACGCTGAATTCCGTTTAATCATAAGGTGAACTTTCCCCCTGATGAAAAAAAATCCGTTCTCTATCACTTTGGTCGCCGGCCTGATCCTGTTCGCCCTTACCCTTGCCCCTGCCGATGCCGTGCGATTGCAGCAGGGATCCGCGCTGTTTGATATTGATCCGGCCACGCTGCAAATCAGCGTCGGCGACAGGCTGGTGAATAGTCCTAAGATACCCCATGAAGTGAGTTCATTACGGCAATCTATGGCGTCGGCCCACTGGGAGTGGCCGGAATGCGGCATGCAAATTACCGCCGTGCTGGAAGGCAACGATTTGCGCCTGAGTTTCAGCAGCGGACAGCCGCAGGCATTGGATTGGTTCACCCTGCCGTCACAGGCCTCCGCGCTGCTGCTGCCCATGGGAGAAGGCAGCCGGATACCGCTGGATAATCCTCTCTGGCAGGAATATATGGTCAGTGAACAGTCGCCGATGGACACCAACTGGAACCTGAAGCTCCCCTTATGGAGCCAGGAACAGGAGGGAAAATTCTATAGCTGGCTGCTGCTCACCCCGTTTAGCAATGAGATCACTTTCAGTGTTGCCGACGCCCGCCTGCAGATGCATAGCCTTCACCGATTCAATCGCTTTAACCGACAGCACGCCTTCGAGGTCTTGCTGCATGTCGGCGACACGCCGCTTTCAGGCGCGATACGCTATCGTGAATACCTCCGGCAAAGCGGACAATTCAGCTCGCTGTGGGATAAAATCAAGATTGCGCCGGATGGCGAAAAGCTCATTGGCGCCACCCATCTCTATCTATGGGGCGGCATGCTGCTGGACCAGGCAGATGTAAAAAAATGGCCGGAACTGATGGATTACCTGCAATCTCCGGCCGGCGCCGGGCTGTGGGAAAAGATGGAAACGGAAGCACGGGACGCCATAAAACGGCTCAAAGGCCGCGCCCCCGCTTCCTGGCAGCAACCGGCCCTGGTAGAAGCCCTCAATCAGGCATTGCTGGCGCTGGTGCCGCAGGATCGAGATTTTTCACTGCCGGCGCAGCAGCGGCACGCCGTCGGAGTACGCCATCTGGCGCTACGCCAGCTGGGGGCCTATCTCTCGCCCGCCGAAAGCTGGGGCCAGGGATTGTCCACGCCGCTTCTCGAATCATTGCATCAGGCCGGATTGCCCAGGCTATGGTTAGGCACAGACAACTGGACCGCTGAATTTCTGCACCCGCAGGCGGTAGCCGCCGCTAAAACATCAGGCTACCTGATAGCCAGCTACGACTCCTATGATACCGCGATTCCTCGCGGCGTTAACGATAGGTGGCTTACCGCGCAAGTACCTTCGGCGCTGCGGGAAAAATGCGCCATCGTGGAGTCCGACGGCAGCAAAAAACCCGGTTTCGGCGGCGAGGGGTACTATCTCAATCCCCACTGCATGCTGTCCTTTTCACGGCAACGCATGGCCGAGCTGGTAAAACTGGCCGAACTCAACAGCCTGTTTCTGGATGTCGACGGTACGGGCATGGTGTCTGACGATTATCATCCGGAACACCCCACGGGAGCGGCGGATATGGCGCAGGCACGCAACGCGCGGCTTGCCTGGTTCAGCAATACCGTTAAATTGCCGTTGGGCTCCGAAGACGGCAATGCGGTGAACGCGCGCCATCTCATGTTTGCCCACGGCATGGAAACCTGGGGTTTCGGCTGGGGGGATAAGGATATGCATCAGAATAAACAATCTCCTTTTTATCTCGGCGGCTGGTGGCCCAACGCGCAGCCGGATCTCTTCTTTCGCCCGGCAAAGGTGAAGCAGCCTTATCTCACCGTCCAGTTTGACCCGCGCTACCGTCTGCCGCTGTATCAGGCGGTTTATCATGATGCGGTGATAAGCAGCCACCACTGGAACTATGACAACCTCAAATTCAGCGATGTCAAAACCGTCCGTGCATTGCTCAGCCAGCTCTATAACACTCCGCCGTTGTTCAACCTCAGCCGCGGCACCCTGCGGGACCGGCTGCCTGAAATCAAAAAAGCGGATGCGGCCTTCCGGCCGCTGCACCAGGCGCTGTGGGATAAGGCGCTGACCGGTTTTTGCTGGCTGGACCAGGCCGGCTGGGTGCAACAGACATCATTCAGCGACGGATCGCAGCTGACAGCCAATTTTGGCGACCGGCCTTTTGGCGATGTGGCTGCCCACAGCCTGCGAGCCCGACTGTCTGACGGCCGTATCCTGGATGTCAGTTACGGCGACCCGCAATGATAAAGGCATCAACCTGCGTTTGCCCGGCCTGTTATACCGCGCCGTATCGCACACGCAGTAACACCGGCCGTGACAAAAAAAGCTTAAATGAATCTTGCATCAGAAATATAACGGCTTTTCCTTACCGGTAAGATTAATCGACGGCTAACCCAGCCTGTTTTTCCATGGAGAACATATATGCCTTCTTTATATGAGCCCGTTAAAATCGGCGCCCTTGAACTGAGCAATCGCATCGTCATGGCCCCATTGACCCGCATGCGGGCCGTCAATGAACGCAGTCCGGGACCGGTGACCAAAGAATATTACGTTCAGCGTGCCGGCGCCGGCCTCATCCTCACCGAGGCCACGTCGGTATCGCCGCAGGGAGTGGGTTATCCCAATACGCCGGGGATCTGGTCGGAACAGCAGGTTGCCGCCTGGCGCGAGGTTACCGAGGCCGTGCACCAGGCCGGCGGCAAAATAGTCATTCAGCTATGGCATGTCGGACGGATTTCCGATCCGGCGTATTTAAACGGCGAATTGCCGGTGGCTCCCAGCGCCATCGCGCCGGCAGGCCATGTCAGCACGCTGCGGCCGCAGAAACCCTATGAAGTGCCCCGTGCGCTGGAAACGGAAGAAATTCCCGGTATCGTGGAGGATTTTCGCCGCGGGGCCGAAAATGCCAAACGCGCCGGTTTTGACGGTATTGAAATCCACGCGGCCAACGGCTATCTGTTCGATCAATTCCTCCATGACGGCTCGAACAAACGCACCGATCGTTATGGCGGCTCCATCGCCAACCGGGCGCGTTTCCTGCTGGAAACCGTTGATGCGCTGTTAACCGTCTGGCCGGCGGACCGGTTCGGCGTGCATCTGAACCTGATGTCCAGCTCCTATTCCATGCATGACTCCAATCCCCGCGCCATGTTCGGCTACGTGGTGGAAGAACTGAATAAGCGCCGGCTGGCCTTTATCTTTGCCCGCGAATCGCTGGATTTTCCCGATCGTATCGGGCCGCAGGTGAGAAAAACCTTCTCCGGCGCCTGGATTGCCAACGAAGGATTAACCAAAGCTTCCGCCGAGGCGTTGATAAGCCAGGGGGCGGCCGACGCGGCGGCATTCGGCAATCTCTATATCGCCAATCCCGATTTGGTGCAGCGGTTTAAACAGGACGCGCCGCTTAATCCCCTTAACAAAGGAACGATTTACGCCGAAGGCGGCATCGGCTATACCGATTACCCGACCCTGTCCTGAAAAAAGGCGATGGCTCAAATATTCAGACGTTTTGCCGCTTATTCGGCCGTTTGATTTACCCGTAATCGCACTAGAGTATCCATTGTTGCAGATAGCGCATTATTTTCTGCTTTAGACATTTCTCACAATGGGTCTCTTTTGCGTGGCGAAATCATTTTTAAGCAGTGCATTCTTACGCAGTGCTTTCTTACGCAGTGGAAGTTTGGACGGTCTCCTCGCGCTGGGGGAAGACGGGCTGCCGGTTTATGCATCGGCGGTACAGCTGCGGGAAACCTTGCGCCTGCGGGGGCAGCAGCAGCTTCTTGATTGCCTGGCCATTCCCCAGCCCCATGAGCAGGGTGAAAGGCTTGACTGGTATGCACCCATTGAAGGAAAGGTCACGACATGGGCCGCCGCCGACGATAGCCAGCGCGCTTCGGCCCTGCGTCAGCTGGAGCAGTGCCAGGCCACGGTAGCCGATATCAGCCGCCGGGCGCAAAGGGCGGAAAAAGCCGCGCAAAAACTGTTCGGTATGCTGTTGGCTAAAGCTATTCAGTTTCCCGATCAGAATCATGTTTACCTGGTGGGCGAAAAAGCGGTGCTCACCTTCTGGGGCTTCGTTAAACTCGATGAAAAATCCCGCGCCGATCCCCTCGACTGCCTGCGCCCGCCCCCGCCGGCTCCCGAACCGGTAATGATCCCGGTCCGGCACGATCCTATTGACATTCCCCCGACCGTTGCCCGGCAATCGTCCCCCCGGCTCATCGGGCAACCTGATATTACCGAACCCGCCAGCGTGTCGAACATGGAGTCCGGCATGGACGAAACCGTCCAACGGGCGCAACCGGAAACTACCACGGCGTTGCCAAAAACCAAGGGCCGGCGGCTCAGGCGCCGCCTGTGGTGGATTTTGCCGGCCCTGGCGCTGGCGGCGATTCTGGTCTTTCAGCTGTACGGCTATCTGGCGAACAGTCCGGAATGGCCTCCGGTATCGGCCCCGGTGATGGTGCCGCAAGTCGTGGCGCCCACTACGCCCATGAGCGCCACGCCCGCCGGTCAAACCAACCATCAGACGGACTCCGTCCCTGCGGCTACCGGCAGGAACCGGCCCACCACGGCCATTAGTCCGGCCCCGGCTGCCGACGGCAGCGGTGTCCCGGTGGGGGGATCCGCCGCCGCCAGCAACGATGTTTTATCAGGGACGGCCCAGGCCGCCGGTAATGCCGCTGAGGGTAAGATGAATGCCGGACCGGCGAATGATGAAAGTGCCGCGGGCGCAACACATTCCGCCATTGTGCCGACAGAGCAAGTTACGGCGTCACAAATGGGTGCGCCCTTATCCCCCTCGCAGATGAAAAACGCCCTGCGGCTGCCTGCCGAGGCGGTGAGGGCGGGCTCTACCACGTTTTTCAATGGCCGCTGGCAGGTCAGCGTCGACAGCAAGAATCCGGTGACCGGCGGCAAGGCGGTGAGTTTCGAGTATCAGGTTAAAAACGGCGGCGGCGTGGCGAAGATACGGTATGGAGACGGCACCATCTGCCGGGCGGATGTGCACGCCGGCCTGATGAAATCGGGCAATCTGGTGATCAAAAGCCGGCAAAATGCCCGCTGCAGCGACGGTTCCACCTACCGCATGCCGCAAATTGTCTGTAAACAAAGCCTGACCGGGATAGCGGACTGCCAGAGTCGTTATGACAACGGCCAGGCCTTTCCCACCCAGATAAAGCGTGAGAATGTGAAATAATATGCTGGCTTCCATCACAGACTATAAACAGAAAATTGCGCTTATTCAGAACAGCGGTATCCAGTTTCTGGATTTTGCCCTGAAACCGGCCGTTGACGGCGACAGTCCGGCCAAGTTCGTACGGCAAAGCGTCAACGGTCCGTTGCTGCGTCTAACCTATAACGAACAGACCGGCAAATACCTGCTGCCCGGACCGGCGGGCACGGCGCCGGAGGTGGTAAAACCCGAATTCAGCTTTTCGCTGCAACAGTCATTAACGCTGTTGGATAAACTTTGGCTGCCGCTGCCCTTTTTCCGCTTCAACCCGCCGCGCACTTTTCTGGGGGGACCGGATAACTGGGCGCGGGTGCAAATCATCGCGTTGGACGCACCGGATCAACACGGCAATACCCACCGGGTCAGTATGGCCTTCGATACCAAAGTCTATGCCGAGGACCAGGGCAACGAAGGGCTGGCCCCTAATGAAAGCGATGGCAAGACCGGACTCGGTTTCGCCCTGGCCTACCGCAATAATGAATTGGGCGAATTTCTCGATCAAACCTGGGTGGACGGCTGGCTGCGGGAGGTTTTCAGCCAGCGGGCGGGGTCGCTGGAACAGCGCAGCAGCGGTGAGATAGGCCTGGCCCTGCGGACCTTCGAGTACCAGGCGCATTACCTGAACATACTGCATATGCTGGGCAGTCAATTAACCGTGCCGGAAATAAAGCTCAGCGCCGAAACGCTGCAGGAACCGGCCGTCAGCGTAGATCTGATCCTGGATGTGGGCAACTCCCATACCTGCGGCATCCTGGTGGAGGATCATCCCGAGGAAGTGGACGGCTTAAAAAACGTCTATGAACTGCACCTACGCGATTTAAGCCGGCCGCATTGTCTCTATAATGAACTGTTCGAAAGCCGGGTGGAGTTCGCCCAGGCTGTCTTCGGCAAGCAAAATTATTCCGTGGAGAGCGGGCGGCACGACGCATTTGTCTGGCCGTCCATCACACGGGTGGGCCGGGAAGCCGCCCGTATGGCCATCATGCGCCGGGGCACCGACGGCGCCACCGGACTATCCAGCCCCCGCCGCTACTTATGGGATGAGGAGAGCTATGCTCCGGGATGGCGCTTTGGCGGCGGGCTGCCTAACGCCCCCCTTGAGCCGCCCGCCGTCGCCATGCCGCTGACGGTGCTGGTGAATGATGAGGGTCAGCCGCTGTACGGCCTGCCCCCCGATGAACGTCTGCCGGTTTTCTCCCCCCATTATAGCCGCAGTTCGTTAATGACCTTTATGCTCACCGAACTGCTGGCTCAGGCGCTGATGCAAATCAACAGCGCGGCGCAGCGGCTCAAAATGCCGCATTCCGCCGCGCCGCGCCGGCTGCGAACCATTATTTTAACCCTGCCCTCGGCGCTGCCGAAACCGGAGCGGGAAATTTTCCGTCGCCGGATGAATGAGGCTATCGGTTTGGTATGGAAAGCCATGGGCTGGCATCCGGCGGACGATGATTTTTCCACCCCCGGCCAGCGACAGCAAAGCCGGATGCCGGTGCCTGAGGTCCAGATGGAGTGGGATGAGGCCACCTGCGGGCAGATGGTATATCTCTATAACGAGGCCCGGGTGAACTTCGCCGGCCGCACCGAGGCGTTTTTCTCCAGCATGGCGAGGCCGGATAAAGCGCCGTCCGAAGGCGTGCCGGCGGGTAAAACCCTGCGTATCGCGTCAATAGACATCGGCGGCGGCACCACTGATTTGGCCATCACCGATTACCGGTTGCTGGAGAAAGGCCGCGGCAATGCCAAAATCAGTCCGCAGTTGTTGTTTAGGGAAGGGTTTAAGGTGGCCGGCGACGATATCCTGCTGGATGTACTGCGGCTTTATGTGCTGCCGGCGCTGCAAAGCGCCCTGAAGCAGGCCGGCGCGGCCGATCCGGAGTCTCTTATGGCCCGGTTGTTCGGCGACCAGGGGCGAAACGACGGCCACTCCGCGCTGCGCCAGCAGGCGACATTGCAAATTTTCATGCCGGTGGGGCGTTCTATCCTGGCAGCCTATGAGGGTTTCGACCCGCTGGACGGCAGCGCCGAAATCGAGACAACCTTCGGCGAACAGCTGGCACAGCGGCCCACGTCCGGTGTTCTGGATTACATTCATAACGAAATCAGGGGAGAGCTGCGCGCCGGGAACGGCTCATTCGATATATTGCGCGCCCCTCTGGTGGTCAGTCTGCAAAAGCTGCACGGGGACTTTTTATCCAACCGGCTGTCCATAACCCGGCATCTGCGTTCACTGACGGAAGTGGTGTCGCTGTATTCCTGCGATATATTGCTGCTTACCGGACGTCCGTCCCGTTTTCCCGGCATCCAGGCCCTGTTCAGGCATCTGCAGCCACTGCCCATCAACCGCATCCTCCCACTGGACGGTTATCACACCAGCGATTGGTATCCGTTTAACACCGACGGTCATATCGACAATCCGAAATCCACTGCCGCGGTAGGCGCGATGCTTTGTCTGCTGGCGCTCAATCTGCGCCTGCCGGGTTTTTATTTTAACGCCGGGGATTTCCAGCCCTATTCCACGCTGCGTTATCTGGGTACGCTGGACGGCAATCGTGCCCTGGCGGACGAAAACGTGCATTACCGCGATATCGATCTTGATGCCCCTGACTTTGCACTGGATCCCAAAGGCGGATTTACCCTGCGGGGCGCTGTGTGCCTGGGTTTCCGTCAGCTTGACAACGACCGCTGGCCGGCTTCGCCCCTGTATACACTGTCCATTGCCGACCCCGATCTGGCGCGGCGGGTAGCCGGCGGCAATGCGCTGCACGTCAGGCTGAAGGTTACCGGGGGCGGAACGCCGTCCGGCCCGGAGCGTTTCGCCATCGGGGAAGCGATACTGGACGACGGACATCGTGTTCCCGCCCATCATTTGCGCCTTACCCTCAATACCCTGGCCGGCAATGGTTCAGGCACCACTTCTTATTGGATCGACAGCGGGAGCGTATTTAAGCTATGAATCCATCCCTTCTCCACGTTCTGCCGGACCCCATTGATACCACGCTGCAAAGCATCGACGGGCTGTGCGATTGGCTGCAGCAGGCCCGCCGGAACGCGCCCAGGCTGGATATGGAGGCGGATCGTCTACTGATTCAACTGCGTCGCGCCCACAACCAGGCCGAGGGCTGGCGGGACGGCTATTCCCACCGACCCGCCATCGGCTTTTTCGGCCGTTCCCAGGCGGGAAAAACGCTGCTCATCTCGGCGCTGGCCGCCGGCGGAAACCATCGGCTGGAAACGGCCCTGGCGGGGGAAACCCTGGATTTCGCCGCCCACATCAATCCGGATCATCAGTCCGCCGGGCCGGCTATTCGTTTCAGCCGGCAACCGGCGCCGCGGGATGAGGCATTTCCAGTACAGCTTCAGCTGCTTGATGAAGCAGATATTCTCAAAATCTTGACCCTGGCCTTCCTGCTTGACTCACGCCCCGGTCTCTCCCGGCCCGTGCCGGAGGATGGGGAGATAGCCGATCGTTTGCAGGTTCTCTCATTGCATCGCCAGGCTGAGCCGGCGGCGGGCATTAGCGGCGACGGGGTCATCGCGCTGTGGGATTTTCTATCCCGCCACGACCGTCGCCGCCAACAGCGATTAGCGTCCCGCTTCTGGCCGGCGGCGGTAGAATTGTGTCCTTATCTGGCGGTTGACGATCGCGCCCGGCTGTTTTCGGTACTATGGGACGACATTCCCGAACTGACCGAGGCCTACCGCCGCCTGGCCCATGCACTGGCCCCCCTGGCCGGCGCCGTTAGGGTCCTGGCGCCGCGTTCGGTGCTGGTGGACGATACCCGCCTGCCGGCGGATGCTCTCCTTGACGCCATGGCGTTTACCGGCCTGGGCACGCCGGAGGATGCGGCGATTCCGGTCCGCCCGGTTTCCGGGTCCGGCGCAGCCAAGCCGGTGGAATTGTCGTTGGCGGAATTGAGCTTCTTAACCGCCGAGCTGCTGATACCGCTGCAAGCATCCCCCCGTGAAGGCGTGTTCGATGAGGTAGATATGGTGGATTTCCCCGGCTATGGCGGCAGCCTGGACGCCGGCGCGGCGCGGGATCGCCTGCTGCCGCCGGGAACGCTGCTGGCGCCGTTTGCCGATGCCATTGTCCGCGCCAAAAGCCTTTGTCTGCTTGAACGCTATGCCGATCGCCAGCAAAACCATCTGCTGCTGGTTTGTACCGCGGCGGGCGACCGGCGAGATGCCAAGATTGTCGGCCGGACGCTGGAGTACTGGGTCAAGCAGACCCAGGGGGAAAATGCGCGTCTGCGCGGCCGCCATAAGCCGGGGCTTGTCTGGGCATTAAGCGAATTCGACCAGCGGGTGACCCAGGGGCAAAACTGCGACGAGGCGGTACAGCGCTATGTGGGCAACCCCGGCGACAGCTGGGGCACGGTGCTGGCGATGGACGAACGGGGCATAAAGCGAATGGCGGCCCACCTGGCGGCGGAGCTGAACAGGGATATCAGACAAGAACGCATTGCCGAAGGCTTGCGGGAACTGCAGCGGGATCTGCGGCATAATCTGCTGGCCGGCTGGTATCGTCCCGAAGGGGCCGAGCACCCGGCGGACAAGGAGCGGGTGGCCGATATGCTGCTGAAAACGCTGCAAACCCGCGCCGGCATGCACGGTGAATTGCTAAAACAGCTACTGCCCCCACGGCAGGCGTTGTACCGATTTTATTCACAGCAGTCGCGCCAGCGTGACAACGTCACTCTGGCGGCCCACGGCGAAATAAACGCCTCAGCGGACAGCGCCGCGCCTTACGGCATCGGTTTTGAAATCGATCTGTTCAGCGAGGGTCCGGTGGCGGACGCGGGAGCATCTGTTGCCGGCGACGCGTTGACCGGCTATCCGGCCGCCGCCGCGAGTGATGAACGGGAATACGCCCGCGGCCTGTACCGTTATTGGGTCAACCACCTGCGGGGCCTGTCGGAAAACAATAGATTGACGTCCCTGCTGGGCGTCGATAAAGTCACGCTGGAACGACTGGCGGAGGAATTCATTATCGCCAGCGTCCGGCTGGATATTCCCGGACTGCTATATGCCCGCTTGAACGAAGCCGATTCGGCGGACCTGCCGCCGGAAAGCCGGGCCGACCGCCAGGTGACCAAAGCGCTCACCGTGCTGGGAGATTTTGTCGCCTGGCTGGGGTTCCCGCAAACTGACGAAGCGCTGCGCCCCGAAAGCCGCGTTAACCGCGGCCACAAGATTTTCGCCCGGCCGGAAAAACAGGCGGTAAGCTGGGATGCCTCCCGTCGTCTGACCAAACTGGCCCCCACCCCTGCCAATATCACCGCTTTTTATATTTACGACTGGCTGGTGGGATTAAAGGAAATGATTATCCAAAACGCGGGATTTTCCAGCGGCGCCGAATTAACCGATGAACAGCGGACCCAACTGGCTAGAATACTGGACGGCATGGCCGGTTAGCCCGCAGGACGCCGGACTACCACAGACAAGGGCGGCGCACCCGCGCCGTCCTTCTATAATATAAATGAATCTATGGTTTGCAGGTTATCAATAGGCCGGCTGTTACCACACCGGCTGCGGTTCCCGACTGCCAATCTTGTTCTTGGCCTTCTTGTCCGCATATCTGCCGTCGGCATATTCACCATAGGGATAGCTAGGGTAAGCCATCTGCGACCGGTAGGCGCCGGGGGTCTGGCTGAACTGCCGCTTAAAGGCCCGGCTGAAGGACTGCTGGGAATCAAAGCCGCTTTGCAATGCGATATCCAGGATGCTCTGATCCTGCCGGCCAAGCTCGGTCGCCGCCCGTGAAAGGCGTCGGGTGCGGATATAGGAGCCCAAAGCATTGCCGGTAACGCTGCGGAACATCCGCTGCAAATGCCATTTTGAGTAACCCGATCTTGCGGCGACTTCATCCAACGATAAGGACTTATCCAGATTATTTTCCAGCCAGTCCTGTAAGTCTCGAATTATGACGTCCTGATTCATCGCGATTTCTCCGCAAAAGATAATGATGTAGTAACAATATGACCGGTCGTATTGATAGTCAACTTCTTTTTATTAACGAACGATAATATTTTCACATCTGCTGAGAAAACGCGTTTCCCGGACGCGCAAATCCGAGGTGATGCCGCAGGGTCGTGCCGGTATAAGGCCGGCGGAAAATACCGCGCCGCTGCAGTTCCGGCACCCCTTGCTCCGTTGTCCAAGTATCATTGCTGTCCCTGTCATGCCATGTTTTTCGGGTTAAAAAATGTGTATCAGAAAATTTGTAATTTCCAGATTATCTAAGCGCCTATGGTTACCACACCGGCTGCGGTTCCCGACTGCCAATCTTGTTCTTGGCCTTCTTGTCCGCATATCTGCCGTCGGCATATTCACCATAGGGATAGCTAGGGTAAGCCATCTGCGACCGGTAGGCGCCGGGGGTCTGGCTGAACTGCCGCTTAAAGGCCCGGCTGAAGGACTGCTGGGAATCAAAGCCGCTTTGCAATGCGATATCCAGGATGCTCTGATCCTGCCGGCCAAGCTCGGTCGCCGCCCGTGAAAGGCGTCGGGTGCGGATATAGGAGCCCAAAGCATTGCCGGTAACGCTGCGGAACATCCGCTGCAAATGCCATTTTGAATAACCCGATCTTGCGGCGACTTCATCCAACGATAAGGACTTATCCAGATTATTTTCCAGCCAGTCCTGTAAGTCTCGAATTATGACGTCCTGATTCATCGCGATTTTCTCCGCAAAAGATAATGATGTAGTAACAATATGACCGGTCGTATTGATAGTCAACTTCTTTTTATTAACGAACGATAATATTTTCACTTCTGCTGAAAAAACGCGTTTTCCGGACGCGCTAATCCGAGGTGATCCCGCAGGGTCGTGCCGGTATAATCCCGGCGGAAAATACCGCGCCGCTGCAGTTCCGGCACCACTTGCTCCACCATGTCCTCCAACCCTCCCGGCAAGTAGGGGAACATAACGTTAAAGCCGTCTGACCCCTCCTCCGTCAGCCATTGCTCCATCTCATCGGCAATGGTCTGCGGGGTGCCGACAAATGCCAGCCCGGCATAGCTGCCGGCTTTTTGCGCCAGTTGGCGAATAGTCAGGTGCTCTGCGCGGGCGAGATCGAGGATGCGCTGCTGCTGGCTCTTGCTGGTATTGGTGGCAGGAATATCCGGCAGCGGGCCGTCCGGATCATAGCCGGAGACATCATAATCCAGCATACCGTTCAGCGAGCCGATACCGCTGTCGTAATGCACCAGGCTGTCCAAATGGGCGCGTTTTGCCTGGGCATCGGCCACCGTATCCCCCACCACCACAAAGGCGGCCGGGAGGATTTTTAGCGAGCGGGGATCGCGGCCGAGCGCCGCCATCCGGTGATGGATATCGGCATAGAATGCCTTGCCGCCGGTTAATGACGCTTCGGCGCCGAATATCACCTCAGCGGTTTGGGCCGCCAGCCGGCGCCCGGCTTCGGACGCGCCGGCCTGGACGATAACCGGCCAGCCCTGTACCGGCCGGGCGATATTCAGCGGGCCGCGCACCGAAAAAGACTCGCCTTTGTGATTTAACACGTGCATGCGCCGGGGATCAAAAACAATACCCTGCTCCACGTCCCATAAAAAGGCATCGTCGGCGAAACTGTCCCATAACCCGGTTACCACATCATAAAATTCCCGGGCGCGCTCATAGCGCGCGTCGTGATCCATCTGGCTTTCATAGCCGAAGTTCAACGCGGCGTCGGGATTGGCGGTGGTGACGATATTCCAGCCCGCCCGGCCACCGCTGAGATGATCCAGGGAAGCGAAACGGCGCGCGATATGGAAAGGCTCGTCAAAGGTGGTGGAGGCCGTGGCCACCAGGCCGATTTTTTCCGTGGCTCCAGCCAGTGCGGACAGCAGGGTAAAAGGTTCAAACGAGGTGACGGTATGGCTGCGTTTCAAGGCGTCCGGCGGCATGTTCAGCACCGCGAGATGATCGGCCATGAAAAAGGCGTCGAATTTGGCCGCTTCCAATCGCAGGGCGAAGTCCCGCAGGTGGCGGAAATTGAAATTGGCGTCGGGATACGCGCCGGGATAACGCCACGCGCCGGTATGAATACTCACCGGGCGCATGAAGGCGCCCAGATGTAATTGACGGGATGAATCCATAACATCACCTCTGTTCACGGGCCTTAGTTAACAATTGCCAGCGATAAACCCTGGGGTTAGCTGACCGTCTGTCCGAACCGTCAGGCCAGCGCCCGCGTCCGGGCGCCGAGCAGCACGGAAAAAACGCCGAACAGACTGACCAGCAAAATAACGACGGCGCCCACGTCAATGGCCGTGGCCAGGCTCCAATGGGCGGCCACCGAACCCAGCGTCAGCGCGAAACCGCCCTGCACCAAATACGCCACCAGATAAAGGGCCGAAAGCGTTCCGCCGCGATGATGGGTGGGCGCGTACATATTGATAAGACCCAGCCCGCCCATGAACATAAGACAGTACGCCATACCCGCCATCATCAGGAAAGCCATAAATATCGCCAGGGAGTGTTCCGCCACGGACCAGGCCAGCAGGCCCATACCGCTGGCGGAAGCCACCACGCCCAGAGTAATGGCCGGGCGGGACGCCAGGCCTTTGGCCACCAGCCCGGTTGCGCCGGAAGAGAAGGCGAATACAGCGAGGGTGGCGCCGTTCAACAGGACATTGCCGGAGCCTATCAGGTCGCGGGCAATCTGCGCCCCCAGGGACAAGCCCAGGGCGCCGATGGCATAAGCGCTGGACACCGCCGCCGCCGATGAGATAAACACCGGCAGCAGTTCGCGGGGGATGGCGGGGGTTTTCGGCCGCCAACGTCCCTTCGCCTCAGCGCTGGTGTGCCGGGGTAAAAACCAGGCGGCGCCGAAAATCAGGGCGATAATCACCAGTAACAGCCAGAAATTCAGCCGGGTGGGCAACGGAGCGTATTCGATAAGCGCCCCGCCGATAAGGGTGGCCAGGGCCAGTCCGGCGGACTGCGCTACCGTGGTGATGGCGCTGGCCTTTTTGGCCTGGCCGGCCGCGCTAAATTCAATCATGGCCGCCGTGGCCGGTCCGGCCGAGAGGCCGACGCCGATGCCCATAAACCCACGGCCAATGTAAATCCATAACAAATCCGGGGCGACGGCAAACAGCATGACCCCCAGGAATGATGCGGCCAAGCCGAGCAGCATGGTGGTACGGCGCCCGATATAATCGGATATATCGCCGAAACAGATGAGCATGCCCACCACGACGATGGGATAAATGGCGAAAATGGCGGCGGTCTGGGTGGTATTCAGCCCCCACTCGACGGCATACAGCGGGTATGTCATCGCCGGGGCCGCACTGGTCCATATGGTATGCGCCACAACCGCCGCCGCGACCCAAAAACTGGCCCGTTGTCCAAGCATCATTATCCTTCCCGTCATGCCAAGATATCCGGCAGGGTTAAAAATATGTGAATAAGGATAATCAGTATGGATGTGCGTATTATTATCGTCAATAAAAATATGACCGACCGTATTATTTTTCATGATCGGGAATAGCGAGGGTATTTAAGGTAGGGTTATCACGATTTTGCCCGTGACATGCCCCGCGGCGCTAAGTGTGTACGCCTCTGCGGCCTGTGTGAGCGGGAACGTTTTTTCCAGGGCCACGCGGAAAGCCCCTGCCGAATAAAGCCGCCCTGCCTCGGCCAAGACCCGCTCAGGATTTTTCTGGGCCGCGAAAGATCCCTGTGCGCCGTATTGCGGCGCGGTAAAATCGGCGATGGAGAGGACGCGGGAAGGGTCTCCCACCAGGGCGATAAGCGTCGGTATAACGCCCGATCCCGCGAGATCAAGGGCGGCATTGACGCCGGTGGGCGCAAGTTTCCCCACCCGTTCAACGAGACCCGGCCCATAGGTGGTCGGGATGGCGCCGAGCCCGCGCAGGTAATCATGCTTAGGGGCGCTCGCAGTCCCTATCACGGTAATGCCGTGGTAACGCGCGAGCTGGATCGTTGCGGAGCCAACGCCGCCGGCCGCGCCGTTCACCAAAAGCGTCTCGCCGGGCTTTATTCCGACCTGGGCGAGAATGCGCGTCGCCGTTTCGACGATCACCGGGAACCCCGCCGCCGCGTCGAACGGCAGGCAGTCGGGCTTGCGGGCCCAGTGTGTCAGCACCGCGTATTGCGCCATCGTGTTGATACCGTAGCCGAAGACGGCGTCGCCAATGGCAACGTCTATGACGCCCGCGCCCACTTCATCCACTATGCCTGCCCCCTCAACCCCGACACCGGAAGGAAGCGGAATCGGCCTGTCCCGCCAGCGGCCGACCCGAATCTTCAACCCGTCCGAAGGATTGACCCCGGCAGCCCGGACGGCAATCCGCACCTGTCCTGGACCTGCATGGGGCTCAACCGCGTCCACCACCCGCAGAACCTCGGGACCGCCATATTCACTAAATTGGACTGCTTTCATGAAAAACTCCTAAGTTGCCTGCTCAGGCGTAGGGCGTGCCTGACATTGCCGCTTTCACGCCGGCGGTGCCCTGATCAATAATGGCGAGAAAGACGGCTGTAGCTTGCGCTGTATCCCGCTCCCGTCGAAAGGTCCGATGAGCCTGGATAAAGGCCACGGTCCACGTCGCCAAGAGCAGGCCGGCCGCCAACCGGGCGTCGGAGTCGGTAGATTCCCGCCCTGCGCATTCGGATAGCGCAGCCGTAACCTCTTGCGCGAGCTCGTCACGTATCGCCCTGGCCCGGCCCTTAAGGATTTCGCTGCCCTCGATGGTTTCGATGAAACCTTGACCTGCGGCGGTAAACCTGACCAAAGGGCTCTGTTCCGCGACCAGCCGATGCGCGAGCAGTCGTAACGTCTCGATGGGAGTGACGCTACGATCGCGCTGGCGCAACGCGTCGCGCAGGATTTCGCGGCCCTCTTCGTCGCGATCAAAGAACATGTCTTCCTTGCGGGGAAAGTGATTGAATACCGTCATTCTTCCGACGTCGGCGGCTGCCGCGATTTCGTCTACCGTCACATGATCAAAGCCCCGCTCAAGGAAAAGACGCGTGGCGACAATGGAGATACCCTGTCGTGTGGCGAGGCGCTTGCGGGATCGACGGTCGGATGGCATTGACATGGTGCTCCTGATGGCATATTTTTATACTCAGTATAAATTGGTATCAAGTATATTAAAATACCTATAGGAGAACAAGTTGATATTTCTGTCAGGGGGCTCACCAGCGGCGCCGCATTCTCCCATCGATCCAGGATCGCTATGAACAAACCGCTTATCGTTATTTTCACGACCATTGTCTTGGATGCCGTCGGCATCGGCCTTATCTTTCCGATTTTGCCTTCGCTGCTGCAGAGCGTGACTCACGCTGAAAACGTGGCGCTCTACATTGGCATTATGACGGCCCTTTATGCGGTGATGCAGTTCATTTTCGCACCGGTGCTCGGTTCGCTCAGCGACCGGCTCGGCCGGCGCCCGGTGCTCCTGATCTCGCTGGCCGGCGCGGCCGTCAACTATCTGGTACTGGCCTTTGCGCCCCATCTCTGGATGCTGCTGCTTGGCCGCGCCATTGCCGGCCTGACGAGTGCCAACATCTCTGTGGCGACCGCTTACATCACCGATATTTCCTCCGAGGATAAGCGCGCGCGCCGCTTTGGCCTTTTCAACGCTATGTTCGGCATAGGCTTCATCATCGGTCCGGTCCTCGGCGGCGTCCTCGGCGACTATTGGCTGCGGCTGCCCTTTATTGCGGCGGCGGCGGTGAACGCCTGTAATCTCCTGCTGGCAATATTCATGCTGCCGGAATCGCGCACGCCTACCAGGGAGAAAATCAATCTGGCGGCGCTGAACCCTCTGCGGCCGCTGCGTTGGGTGTTCTCGGAAAAAAGCCTGTTGCCCGTCGCCATCATCTTTTTCATGTTCAGCGCCACCGGCGAAGTCTACGGTACCTGCTGGGCTCTATGGGGGAGCGACACCTTTCAGTGGAACGGACGTTGGATCGGCCTTTCACTCGGCGCCTTCGGTGTCTGCCAGACGCTTGCCCAGGCGTTCCTACCCGGCCCTACGGTGAAGCTGCTGGGGGAACGCGCGGCCATTTTGACCGGCGTCGCCAGCACGTGCATCGCCCTGATAGTCATGGCCTTCGCCACCGAGAGCTGGATAATTTTCGCTATCATGCCGCTATTCGCCCTCGGCGGCATTGGCGCGCCGGCCCTGCAATCCCTGGCGACCCGACAGGTTGATGAGAGCCGGCAAGGCCAGTTTCAGGGCGTGCTGGCATCGGCCGTGAGCCTGGCCTCGATCCTGTGCCCACTGGCGTTCGCAAGCATCTATTTTACCGTCAGGGAACAATGGCCCGGCGCGATCTGGCTATCGGTCGTCGTCGTTTACGCTGTCATTGTGCCCCTCGTGCTCGGCTTGCGCTTTAAGAAGCCGGCAGCGGTCCCAACGCTATAACGCGTGGTATCAGGATGCCGCCGGCCGGGTCAGCAGCAGCGGAAAGGCCACGGCGAAGAAATCTTCCAGCGGCTGCCGGCAGCGGACGATTTTCATGCGCACCACCGCCCCTTCCCAGCTGTTGATGAGAAACCGGGCCATTTTTTCCGCGTCGAGAGTAGGAACGATACTGCCGTCCAGTTGCCCTTCATGCAGGGTAGCGGCCACTTGCGCGGTCCATTTTTCCAATGACTGGCCGATGGCCTGGCGTAATAGCGGGGTATTATCGGACATTTCGGCGGCGAGATTGGCGATTAAGCACCCTTTTTCATAGCCGAACTCGGCGTAATGGGCGGCCATAAATTCGAAATGGCCGCGTAATCGATCGATGGGGGGCAAAGCGGTGTCGGAAAGTATCTGTCGATTGCAATCCTTGCCGTAGATGCTGAGAACCTCAAGGGCCAGCAACTCTTTGGCTTTAAAATAATTATAAAACGAACCTTTCGGCACCCCGGCGGTATCCACGATATCCTGCACGCTGCATGCGCTGAAGCCGAGGGTGTGGAACCGGTCCAGTGCGGCGTCGACAATCTTGTCGCGTACGCTTGGTTTTGCCATGGGTTAACGTCTCTTGCAAACAAATACGGCCCGATTATAAGTACGGCCGGCCGGATTAAGCAAGAGCAGGCAGCCCGTTCTGCCACATCCGGCCGGGTAGACAGCCCATTCGGTCACAACCGGCCGGTCTTATGTGGCAGGGACGCCGACGATAACGCCACGGCAGCTTTATCCGGTACCCGCGGCCGCCATAGACGTTATCAGTGCGCAGCGGAGGACGGCGCGGCGGGTTTGCCGATTTTATGCATCAGCGGCACCATGGCGGTGGCAATCATAAAGCAGATCATGATGGCCATAAACGTGTCGCCGAAGGTCAAGGTGCGCGCTTCGCGGTAGGTCAGTGACCAGAGCTGCTGCAGCGCGGCGGTGGCGGCGGATGACGTATCATAGCCGAGTCCGATAAACCGTGCGGACAGGGTGTCCAGCAGCGCGTTCATCCCCTCATTGGGTTTGGTAAGGTATTCAGCCAGCCGGAAAAAATGCAGGTTGGTGCGATCGTTCAATAAGGTGGCGCACCAGGCGATACCGATGGCTCCCCCCAGGTTGCGCATCAGGTTGAATAATCCCGAGGCCATTTTCAGCCGCTCCGGAGCCAGGCTGCCGAGTGTGAGCGTCACCACCGGGGCAACGGAAAACTGCTGCGCCATGCCGCGAAACGCCTGAGGAATCAACAGTTCCCTCGCCCCCCAGTCATGGGTGATGGGCATGAAATTCCACATGGAAAAGGCGAAACAGGCCAGACCGAACATCAGCAGCCAGCGCAGATCCACGCGGTTGGCGAAAAAGGAGTACACCGGAATGGACAGGATCTGGAAAATGCCGGTGGAAAATATCGCCAGGCCGATTTGCAGGGCGCTGTATCCCCTGACCTGGCTGAGAAAGAGCGGCGTCAGGTAGATGGTGGCGAAGATGCCCAGGCCGGCGATAAAGGAAAAAAAGCAGCCGAGGGCGAAATTTCGTTCTTTCAGCGCCCGTAAATCCACAATCGGCCGGGCAAAGGCCAGTGAACGCCAGATAAACAGTATCCCCGCTACGGCGGAAATCCAGGCGGTGGCGGTAATGGTGCCGTCGCTGAACCAATCCCAGCGCGGCCCCTCTTCCATAGTGTATTCCAAACAGCCCAGGCTGACGGCCATCAATACCATGCCCGGATAATCGGCGCCCCGCAGCAGGGAGAGATTGGGCCGGTCGATTCTGACCATCAGCGGAACCGCCACCGCGACAAAGGCTCCCGGCAGCAGATTGATAAAAAACAGCCAGTGCCAGGAATAGTTGTCGGTTATCCAGCCCCCTACCGTAGGCCCCAGGGTCGGGGCCAGCGACGCAATGCCGCCGACGGTGGCGGCGGCGAAAACCCGCTGCTTGCCGGAGAAAAAGATAAAGGCGGTGGTGAAGACCAGCGGAATCATCGAGCCGCCGAGAAATCCTTGCATGGCGCGGAACAGGATCATGCTCTGGATATTCCAGGCCCAGCCGCACAGCAGGCTGGAGAGGGTAAATCCGATGGCGGAGACGCTGAACAGCCAGCGGGTGGTCATGACGTGCGCCAGCCAGCCGGAAAGGGGGATCACGATAATCTCGGCAATCAGGTAGGCGGTCTGCACCCAGACGGTTTCATCAGTGCCGGCGGATAATCCGCCGCCGATATCCTTCAGGGAGGCGGAGACGATTTGAATATCCAGCAGGGCGATAAACATACCGACGCACATGGTGGAGAAGGCGAATATCCTGCCCGGCAGCGTCATGCCTGCCGGCAGCGCCGCGACGGCGGACGACAGGGCGGCGTCGCTCATGGACGCTCCGTGCCGCGGCTGTCGATAGCGGCGGTCACCGACAGGCCGGGCCGCAAGAGTCCCAGCGTGCCGTCGTCTTTATCCAGCGTGATGCGTACCGGCACCCGCTGGACGATTTTGGTGAAATTGCCGGTGGCGTTTTCCGTCGGCAGGACGCTGAACTGAGCGCCCGTGGCCGGCGCCAGGCTGGCTACCGTACCGTGAAACAGCCGCCCCGGCTGGATATCGGCCCGCACGGTGGCGCGCTGCCCCGGCCGCATCTCCCCGAGCTGATCTTCTTTGAAATTGGCGTCTACCCACAGCCCCCGCGCCGGGATGATTTCCAGCAATTGGCTGCCGGCCCCGGCCCAAGCCCCCAGTCTGGCCCGGCGGTTACCCACCACGCCGTTAATGGGGGAACGGATCTGGGTGTATTCCAGATTCAGCCTGGCCAGATCGCGGCCGGCCGTGGCTTGATCCAAGGCGGCCAGTATCTGTCCTTTCTGGCTGTCAATAACCGACAGCTGGCGCTGGGCCGCCAGTAAAACCGCCTGTGCCTGCTGCCCGTCCGCTACCGCTTGCCGAAAATCGGCTTCGGCTTTTTGCAGGCTTTGTACCGAGACGGCCTCGCCCTTTTGCAATGTTTTATACCGCGCCAGATCGTCGCGGGTACGCTGGATCTGCGCGTCGTCGCCGGCGATGGTGGCCCGTGCCTGCTCAACCAGCGCTTCCTTCAGGCTGCGGGTAGAGGCAAGATTCACCAGGGCCGCCTGCTGGGCGGCTATTTCCCCTTCCGCCTTGGCCAGTTCCGCCCGGTAGTCGCGATCGTCCAGTTGGAGCAGCAGTTCGCCGGCCCGCACCGCCTGATTATCGGTGACGGCAATATTGGCAACATACCCCGCCACCTTGGCGCTGATGGTGGTGATATCGCCGCCGACATAAGCGTCGTCGGTGCTTTCCACGAAGCGGCTCTGGGTCCACCAATAATAGCCATAACCCAAAAGAATTACCGCGCCGGCCACCGTCAATCCCACGGTCAGCCTGTGGCGCTTTTTGGGACGGCGTTCCTGTTCGTCCGGTTGGTTTTGGGGAGTGGTCATGAATAATCCTTAAGCATCGGCTTTAGCGGGCGGGTTGAAACGCAGGTTTTCATTGCCGGCTTCCTGCTTTAAACGCAGGAAATCCATGCGGTAGCGCATTTGTTCGCTGGCTGCCGGCCCCGGCCCTACCCGATAGTTTTCGGAGGTGATTTTTTCGCCGGTATTCGCATCGATAAGAACCGGCTGCGCCGGCACGCCGGTATGGCGGTTAACCAGTACCGACGCCGCTCCTTCCGGTGAAAAATGCGCGTTGCCCCAGGCCACCAGCGCCCAGATAACCGGCCGGAAATCTTTGCCGGCGTCCGTCAGGTGGTACTCGAAGCGGGTCGGCGTCTCGCTGCAGGGTTTGCGCTCCAACAGGCCGTTTTCCACCAGATCATTGAGCCGGCGGGTCAGCATGTTGGGGGCGATGTTCAGGCTGGTTTCGAATTCGGAAAAGCGCGTAAGGCCGTAGAAAGCATCACGCAGGATTAAGATGCTCCACCACTCCCCGACTCTGGCCAAACTTTTGGCGACGGGGCAAGGCATATCGCTGAAATCGGTTTTGTTCATGAGCCGCGGCTCCGGTCGTTAGTCACTATCAAGTTGATAGTAATGTAGGCGAAGTTACTATCAAGATGCAAGTCATATTTAGCAAGTCATATTTAAATTGGCGAGAAATTTATCGGGGATGGGGGGTGAAATGAGGTTTGTGAGGGCACGGTCTCCCTTTAACAGGCTCGTTGCACGATGGAAGATAGCGGGCCTACCCTGGCATGGGGTACTCCGGCCGCCGCTGGACGGCGGCTTCGACCCCATTGCCACGGTCTCCCTTTAACAGGCTCATTGCACGAGCGATGCTCGCGGGCCTGGGCCGCCATGGGCGTTATTTGGCCGGCAATTCGATCTCGCTGGCCGATAGGGTGCCCATGTTGTGGTACATGGCGCAGGCGGCATCCACCAGGTTCATGGCCAGGGCTGCGCCGCTGCCTTCACCCAGGCGCATCTCAAGATCAAGATAGGGGCGGAGATCCAGCTGCGCCAGGGCGATTTTCGCCCCCTTTTCGGCGGACAGGTGGGAAGGAATCAGATAGGCGCGCGCCAGAGGCGCGATGCGGCAGGCCACCAGCGCGGCGGCATAGGACAAGAATCCGTCCAGGATAACCGGTAGCCCTTCGGCGGCGGCCCCCAGCATAACGCCGGCCATGCCGCCGAGATCATATCCGCCTACCTTCGCCAGTGTGTCGACGCCGTCCCGGGGGTCGGGACGATTGACGGCGATGGCCCGTTCCACCACGTCGATTTTGTGTTGCAGCAGCGCTACGGGCAGATTGGCGCCGCGCCCCACCACATCACCCGCCGGGACGCCGGCCAGAACGCTGACCAGCGCCGCGGCCGGCGTGGTATTGGCCATGCCCAGCTCGCCGACGCCGAACAGGCTTACGCCCCGAGACGCATGCTCTGACACCAGCGCCGCCCCGATCTCCAGGACCTTTTCCGCTTCATCGCGGCTCATGGCCGGGCCGGCGGCGATATTGCCGCTGCCTCGGCCCATGCGCCGGTCAATCAAACCGGGCAGCGGAAGATCGCTGTCAATACCTAAATCCACCGCCGTGACCTGCGCGCCGGCATTGGCCGCCAGCACACACACTCCGGTAATGCCTTTCACCATATTCACCGCCTGGATAGCGGTGACGATACGCGGCGAAATGGCGACGCCCTCTTCATAGACGCCGTGATCGGCAATCATCACCATGATCTGTTTGCGGTCAAACTGCAGCGGACGGTGGCCCATGATGCCCGCCAGCTGCACGGCCAGCTGCTCCAGGCGGCCAAGGCTGCCGGGAGGTTTCAGCAAACCGTCCAGCCGTTGCTGCGCCGCCGCCATTGCGCCGGCATCCAGCGGCCTGATGGCATCGATAACCTGTTGCAGTGTGTTCATGATATCTCCTGAAAAAACGGTTAAGGGGCGGTTTTCCGGCCGCTGTCGTTTAAGCATGTCAATACGCAAAATCCGTCCGTCAGGGTGACCTGGCTAAAGGCGTTCTGACGAAAGCGAAAGTGCCACATGGCGTCGGGGGGGAGTCCCAGCAAGGTGGCCAGCAGAATACTCAACACGCCCTGGTGCGCCACCAGCAGAATATTGCCGGCCTGTTCGCCGGTGAGACGCGCGGTGGCGTCAACAACCCGGCGGGAGAACGCCTGAAAACCTTCCCCGCCGGGGGGAACGGTATGCCGCCAGTCATCGCACCAGGCGCGATAACGCTCCGGGTCTTCCCGGCGCAAATCGTGGTGGTGGCGCAATTCCCACTCGCCAAAGGCCATTTCATTCCACTCCGGGGAACATTGCGGCTCCAGATGCGGGCGCAGGATGTTCGCCGTTTCCCTGGTGCGCCTCAGGGCGCTGGCGGCTATCTTCTCGAACGGCACCTCGGCGAGCTGCCAGGCCACATGCTGCGCTTGCCAGCGCCCGTTCTGCGTCAGGGGAAGATCGCTTAGGCCGCAGTAGACCCCATCGTAATTGGCCTGGGTCTCGCCGTGCCGTACCAGATAGAGATTCATGCCGCTCTTCCCCCGTTCATGCCATGACCCCCAGCGCGGCCAGTAAAAACAGCCATTCAAACAGCTCGACGCCGCAGCCAAGGGTGTCGCCGGTCTGGCCCCCCAGGGTACGGTTGATTTTGGCGCGATAGATAAAAGACAGCGCCGCCGCGATAAGCGCCGCCAGGGCGCCGGTGAGACCGGCGATAAGCAGGGTCAGCAGCATGCCGATGAGCAGGGTCAGGGCGAAGGATTCACCGCTGATTTTACCGATATAGACATTGCCGAGGCCGTTCTCGCGGGCATAACGCTGGCGATACATCAGTACGGTGATCAAGGCCCGGCTGATAACCGGGGCGGCGATAATAAAGGGCAGAGCGCCGAGGGGATGCCCGGCCAGAGAGGCCAGGGCCACGGTGCGCAGTCCGACGGAAAAAATCAGCGCCAGGGCGCCGTTGGTGCCGATGCGGCTGTCGCGCATGATCTCCAGCATCTGCTCGCGTTTGCGCGCCGAGAAAATGCCGTCGCAGGTATCCGCCAGTCCGTCGAGATGAAAGGCGCCGGTCACCATGGCGTTGGCCATAACCGTCAGGAACGCCGCCGCCGGCGCGCCGAACAGGCGCTGGGCCAGGATGAAGACCAGTGCGCACAGGGTCCCCACCATCAGCCCCACCACCGGTAGCCACATGACGCCGCGGGCATAGGAACTGAGCGGCAGGTCCGCCGTCCAGCGCGCCGGCACCGGCAGGCGCGTCAGAAACTGCATGGCGGCAAAAAGCTGTTTCATTGCACCGCCCCCGGTATGTCTATGTTTTTGCATAATCGTTTCATTACACCGCTCCCTGAATGCCGGCGCCCTTGATATGGACCGGAATGCCGGAAATCACCAGCCAGACGTCCTCGGCGGCGGCGGCCAGCCGCTGGTTGACCCGTCCGGCGATATCCCGGAACCGGCGGGCCAGCAGATTTTCCGGTACGATACCCATGCCCAGTTCGTTGGTGACCAGGATAACCCGGCATGTCGCCTCGGCGCAGGCGGCCAGCAACTGGTCGATCTCGCCGGCGATATGCCGTTCGATGGCGTCGAAATCCATGGCTTCCGGCGGGGTTTCCCCCGCCTCATCAAATAACAGATTGGTGATAAGGGTAGTGACGCACTCCAGCAGCACCGCGGTGACCTGCGGGTCATGGTCGCGGATAACCTGATGGAGATCACGGTGCCCTTCCCAGGTCAGCCAGTGGGCGGGCCTATGGCGCCGGTGCTGCTCTACCCGCGCCGCCATTTCCCCATCGGTGACCCGGGAGGTGGCGATATACAGCACCGGCCCGTTTTGCCTTTGCGCCAGGGTTTCCGCCAGACCGCTTTTGCCGCTGCGGGCGCCGCCGGTAATAAGAATCATATGTCCGCCATAATGCGATAAATACGGGGTATATCGATATGGGCGCGCATCTGCGCCGCCAGGGCGTCGAACGAGCGCTGCTTGCGCTCCTGCCAGCCCATTACCGGCATATTCAGCGGACTGAGCCCCCGCCGCTCCCGCAGGGCGTCCAGCAGTGCACGGGTGAACTGCGGCGTATCGAACAGGCCGTGGATGTAGCTGCCGGCCACATCGCCCCGTTGGTTGATGGCGCCGTCGTCCTGGCGTAACGCCCGGCCGTTTTGCCGGGTCAGGCAGGCGAAAGGACGCACCCCGGCCCCCAGAATGGTCCGGCCCATGTGGATTTCATAACCGCCGAGGGTAAGCCCGCCGCCGGCGGCGAACACCCCGTCGGGCAACGCCAGCACCTCGGCCTCCACCTGGGTGGTCACCTTGCGCGGTTCGAAATGGGTTTCGCAGTTCAGCAGCCCGAGCCCTTCCGTTTCTTCCAAACCGGATTCGATACCGTCGGTGACCCGCCGGCCCAGCATCTGGAAGCCGCCGCAGATGCCCAGGATCGGCACGCACCGGTCGTGGGCGCCGCGGATCTCTTCATCGATGCCGTTGGCCCGCAAATAGCGCAAATCCCCGAGGGTATTTTTACTGCCGGGAATAATCAGCAGGTCCGGCACGCCAAGAGGGGTACCGCGCTTAACATAGCGCAGCCGCACATCGGGCTGCGCCGCCAGGGCGTTAAAATCGGAAAAGTTGGCGATGTGGGGCAGTTGCAGCACGGCGATATCCAAATCACGCCCCAGGTCCCGGCGGTATTTATCCCCCTGCAGGGCGACGCCGTCCTCGTCTTCCAGCGGTTCGTCAAACCAGGGCATCACCCCCACCACCGGCACGCCGGTAAGGGCTTCTATCTGGGTGATGCCCGGCTGCAGCAGCGCCGGGTCGCCGCGGAACTTATTGATGATCACGCCTTTTACCCGCGCTTTTTCTTCCGGACGCAGCAACGACAGCGTGCCGTAGATTGCGGCGAATACGCCGCCTTTGTCAATATCCGCCACCAGAAGCACCGGTGCGCCGGCCTGTTCCGCCATGCCCATATTGACGATATCGCGATCCCGCAGATTGATTTCCGCCGGACTGCCCGCGCCTTCCAATACGATAATATCGTTTTCCGCCGCCAGGCTGCGGTAAACTTCCCCTACCCGCTGACGCAGCTGCGGTTTGTATTGGTGGTAATCCATGGCATCCATATGGCAAAGCGCCTCCCCCATGACGATTACCTGGGATTTCCGGTCGCTGGTGGGTTTAAGCAGCACCGGATTCATCCGCACGTCCGGTTCGATACCCGCCGCTTCGGCCTGGAATACCTGCGCCCGGCCCATTTCGGCCCCGTCGCGGGTGATCCAGGAATTGAGCGCCATATTCTGCGCCTTGAACGGCGCTGTGCGATGGCCGTCCTGGGCAAAAATCCGGCACAATCCCGCCGCCAGCACGCTTTTACCCACATCGGACGCGGTCCCTTGCAACATGATTGAGAGTGTCATAATGAATCCTTGGGAAAATGCCGAACCGTCCGGCGACTGCGCGCCTTGGCAAGACGTCTCATGCGCTTTGCGCCGGCCAGCGCTTGTTCACCAGCACGGTGGAGAAATAGGGTAGCACCCGATCCGCCGCCATGTCGCCGAGGGCGCGGAAACACTGCTCCTGCGGCAGCGAGGCATCCGCCATCAGCAGGGCGTGATCCAGCAAATCCAGCCGCCGCAGCAATGCCTGGATACGGGCAAAGCGGCCGTAGACCTTCATCAGCACCACGCAATCATGGGTGAGCAGCGCCTGCTCCAGCGCCTCGTCGTTATCTGTGCAGGCCATGACCGCCAATGACTGGTTTTCCATCGCCAGGGGCACCTGAGCGCGTGCGGCAATACAGGCAAAAGAGGTGACGCCGGGAATAATCTCGATGGCGACGCGGTGCTGCAGGCGCGCCAGCAGGAAGACCCAGGTGCTATAAAGCATGGCGTCGCCGAGGGTGATAAACCCTACCCGTTTCCCGCTCGCCGCGTCGGCGGCCATCTCCTCCGCCACCGTATCCCACGCCGCGTTTTTTTCCGCCTCATTCAGGCTCATGGGAAAATGACGGGATTTAATCTCCACCCGGTGGGAAAGATATTCGCTCACAATACTCAGAGACAGGCTGTCGCCGCCCTTACGCCCCGCCGGCGCATAGAGAATATCCAGGATGCCAAGGGTGCGCGCGCCGCGCACGGTGATGAGATCAGCGGCGCCCGGTCCGGTGCCGATGGCGTAAAGAGTGCCGCTCATAAGGCTGTCTCCTCGGGGATACGATCCAACAGGTGATCGACGAACATCTGCTGGATCAGGGGATTTTCCCCCAGCCCCTGCAGGTGGCAGCGGCAGTGATAGCCGGCCTGTTCCAGCCGACTTTTCCACGAGCCAGGGTCATCGGAAGCCATGTCCTTGACCGCGTGATCGCCGGCCACCAGCATCAGGGGCATCAGATGCACAGTGCGCACCCGCTGTCTTTTCAGGCGGGCAATGACCAAATCCAGGTCGGGATAACTCTCCACCGCCCCCACCAGCGCCGGGATCCCCTCGGCGTCCAGCATATGATCCAGGCAGGCATAAGCGGAGAAAGCCGGATGCCCGGTGCCATGCCCCATGAATACCACCCGTTCATCATCGGCCAGGGACGGCATCTGGGCCCGCAGCGCCCCTATCAGCCGGCCATAATCCCGCTGATGATTGAGCAGTGGCGCGCCGATAAACAGGGCCTCGAAGCGGCCGTCCCAGCCTGAGGCATGGCGCACCAGCTTTTCATATTCATCGCCGTGAATAATATGCAGGGATTGTATCGCCACATCCTTGTAGCCCTGCTGCCAGAGTCTCTCCAGCGCCTGGGCCGGCGTATCGATGATAAGCCCGTCACGCTGCGCGAGTTTGCGCAGCACCATACCGGAGGTAAAGGCGCGAAAAGGGGTCCGGTCGGGAAAGGCCCCGGCGAGGCGCCGCTCGCAGGCGTCGATATTCCGGACGCGCGCGTCGCGGTAGGTGGTGCCGAAACTCACGGTTAATAGCGCTTTTTTCATTGCTTATTCCTTCAGGCTGACGTCTGCGGCGCAAAGCCACCGATCCAGGCGCCGTTCAAATTCGTCCGGCGTGGAAATCACATCCTGCCAGTGCATGACCGGCCGGCGGAGGACCACACAGGGGATATTCTCTTCCAGGCAGGGCCGCACCTTGTCGATATAGCCTCCCTCCCGGCCCGACTCTTTGGTAATCATGACGTCCGGCCGGTAGCGGCGGTATAAGGCCAGGTTCAGCTCGGCGCTGAACGGGCCGGTCATGGCGACTATCTGATTGACTCCCAGTCCCAGCGCTTCGCACTGTGCGAGGATGCCGGACAAAGGCAGTACGCGGGCGATAAGGGTTTTGCCCGGCAGCAGCCGCACGTAGTCCGCCAATTGCTTGCTGCCGGTGGTCAGCAGCACCCGCGGCCCGAATTGCCCGGCCCGTTCGCAGGCCTGTTCGATGCTGTCCACCGGGAACAGGCAGGGATGGACAATGGCGTCGATGTCGCTGGGCCTTTCATAGCGGGTCAGCGGCACCCCCCGCTGCCGGCAGGCCTCGGCCAGGGTGCGGGATGCCTGTTCCGCATAGGGATGGGAGGCATCGATAACCCGGTGGGCGCAGCGCAGCCACTCCGCCATACCGTCGATATCAAGCCGTCCCACCTGCCGCCCGCCCCCCACGTCCTCCGCCAGCGCCTCGCCGGTGGCGGTGGCCACCGACAGGCTGTAGGGCACGCCCCGGCGCGTTAATATCCGGCATAGGGCCAGCGCGTCCGAGGTGCCGCCGAGAATATGGATATTGATACTCACTCTCCTTCCCTCGACCCCATTTAGTCCGCCGGCTCAAATTGATAGCCGCGGGGGGTAATCATCAGGCCGTCCCGGCAATAGGTGGAGCGGTTGCCGACAATCACCAGGCAGGTCATGTCCACCGGCTCAAAGTCCATGTCGCCGAGGGTGGTTGTCCATTTTTCCTGTTTTTTTCGTCCGGCGGCGCGCACCACGCCCACCGGCGTCTCGGCGGGCTTGTAGCGGCGCAGCGCCGCAAAGGCATTGGCCAGATGATCCTTTCGGCCATTGCTGCGGGGGTTATAAAAACAGATGACGAAATCCGCCTGCGCGGCGCACAGGATGCGTTTTTCAATCACCGGCCAGGGCGTCATCAGATCGCTGAGGCTGATATGGCAATAATCATGCATCAGCGGCGCCCCCAGCAGCGAGGCGGCGGCGGTGCTGGAGGTGACGCCGGGTATCAGTTTTATCTGCACGTCCAGCCGCTGCTGGGTGGTCAATTCGAGAATCAGCCCGGCCATACCGTAAATACCGGCGTCGCCGCTGCTGATCAACGCCACTTTATTGCCCGCGGCGGCCAAATCCAGCGCCGCCTGGCACCGTTCGATCTCTTTGCACATGCCGGTTTTTATCACCTGCTTATCGCCGGTGAGGTGTTTTACCAGGTGGGTGTAGGTTTTATAGCCGACAATGATGTCGGCGTCCGCAATGGCGTCAAGGGCCTCCAGGGTCATGGCGCCCTGGTTGCCCGGACCGATACCGATAACATAAAGCATCAGCAGGCTACTCCTAAAGTGATGGTGACGCCTTGGGTGCGCAGCGTGTCGCCCACCAGGCGACCGTTGCTCATCAACCAGGCCACGGGCTGGGACACGCTGCCGATACCGGTAATGCGGCGAACGAATTCGGAGACCGGGAAACGCGCCGCCACCGGTTTGAGCACCTCGATGGAGTAGATTTCAAAGGGTACGCAGCATTGGTTGGCGAGATGGCGCAGCGCCGGCTCATCCTGTTTAATGGACACGCTGCCGATGGCGGATAGCGCCAGGGGATCGATATGCTGGCTGGCCAACTGCTGATTGAGCAGGCGCGACACCGTAGACGGCGGGGTATCCCGTCGGCAGCCGATACCGGCCACCACGCAGCGGGGGATCAGTTTATATATCGGCACCGGCAGCGCCGGCACCGTATCCCGCAGGCTGACGTACAGCAATGCGTCCAGCTCCGGCAAGTCGTCCAGATCGGTCACCAGAATCAGGCCGCGGGTATCGCAATACTCTTCGGGCCAGTGCATCTTGACGGCGGCCAGGGAGGTTCTATCCCAAAACAGGCCGACCTTGCCGCCGCTCACCAGCAGCTGATTGAGCTTTTTGCTGTTCTCGCGAAAATCCGTCATGGTGGCGTTCAGCTGCTGCGCCAGCATATCCACCGCCGCCAGCTGATTAACATCGGTGGCGGTGGTAATGACGGGCGCAGCGCCGATAAGACCGGCGATATAGCGGGTCAGCGCGTTGGCGCCCCCCATATGGCCGGACAGCAGGCTGATGGCATGGTGTCCCTGGTCGTCAAGCACCACCACCGCCGGATCGCTGAATTTATCTTTGATAACCGGCGCGATGACCCGCACTGTCAGCCCGGTGGCGCAAATGAAGATCAATGCCGAATACTGGTGGAAGATCTCGGCGACGGTTTGCGACAGGGTGCCGCGAAACGGTTCGAAACCGGGCTCCAGCAGGTTTTGGCTGGTAAAACAGGTCATGGGCAGCCGGGCGGACAATCTTTTGGCCAGCCGTATTCCCCCCGGCGTCAGGCAAAACAGGGCGACCGACTCAGGCTTGACGATATTCATGAGAGAATCCGGCATGATAAAGTTTGGAATAATGGTATTCGTCGCCCATAAAGGCACCGACCAATATCAACGCGGTTTTGCCGATATCCGCCGCCCGGGCCAGGCCGGCGATATCGCTTAAGGTCCCGCGCACGGTTTTCTCTTCCGGCCAGGTGGCCTTGAAAATCACCGCCGCCGGCGTGTCGGCGGGATAGCCCCCGTCCATCAGCCGCCGCGCTACCCGTTCGATGGCCTGCACCGACAGAAAAATCGCCATGGAGGTGCGATGGGCGGCAAAAGACTCCAGGGATTCCAGCGGCGGCGTCGGCGTGCGCCCTTCCATGCGCGTAATAATCAGGCTTTGGGACACTTCGGGCACGGTATATTCCACCCCCATTTGCGCCGCCGCGCCGAGAAACGCGCTGACGCCGGGCACGGTGCTAAAACCGATTCCCAGTTTGGCCAGTTCTTCAATCTGCTCGCGGATAGAGCCGTACAGCGACAAATCGCCGGTTTGCAGCCGCGCCACCAGCCGCCCTTCGGCTATCCCTTTATGCATCCGCCGGATAATGTCTTCCAGGGTCATGCCGGCGCTGTCATAACACTTCGCCTCCGGTTTGCAGTATTCCAGCAGAGCGGGGTTGATCAGGGAACCGGCATAGATAACCACATCCGCCCGGCACAGCAGCCGGTACCCTTTAAGGGTGATAAGCTCCCGGTCCCCCGGTCCGGCGCCGACAAACCACACCAACCGTCGATCAAATGACTCTGTCATACCTTCTCCTTCTGACAGGAAAGAATAAAAGCGGGATTGTTCGGCTTGAAATAGTGACCGTTACCCAGACGGGCCAGAGACGATACCTGGATTTGGATACAATCGGGCCGGCTAAAACCCCGTAGGGTTAAACTTTTCAGCGCCTCATTGAGGTTTTCCAGCAGGATGAGGTTAATCACCAGCCGTCCCCCCGGCGCCAGCAGATCGCCGGCCCAGAGGATAATCTGTTGAAGATTGCCGCCGCTGCCGCCGACAAAAACGGCGTCGGTCTGTCCGGCAAAAGGAAGCGGCAACGGCAGCGGCGCCACGCCCTCGACGACCTGCACCCGGCCAAGACGGAATTTGTCGCAATTGCGGCGGATCAGGTCCAGGGCCTCGGCGTTGCGCTCTATGGCCGCGACCTTCAGCGCCGGGTAGCGGCAGGCGGCTTCAACGGCCACGCTGCCGGTGCCGGCCCCCACGTCCACCATCACCTGCGCTTGCGCCAGATCCAGCCGCTCCAGCGCTATCTGACGCACTTCGCGTTTGGTCATCGGCACGGCGCCGCGAATAAAGTCTTCATCTTTCATCAGGGAAACCTGTCCATTTGTCCGCTCCGCTTCGCAACGCGCCATGGCCGGCGGTAAGGTAGTGTTCATCGAGGATCGCCACCACATTCATGTCATATTCCCGCGCCACGCGTTGGGGAGACAGAATATGGATACGCTCGTCGGCATAGGAGAGATTTTCTCCCACCGCCAGGGTACGGCGCAGGCCGCGCGACAGGATCTGGCGGGCGATTTCATAGGGTCCGATATGCCGGTCGGTCATCATGGCCACTTTGCCGTGCCGCAGTATAAAATCGAAGTCCGGTTCGCGGCCGTGGCTGCTGGTAAGATAAATATCGTTCATGGACAGCCCCAGGCGCGAGAACAGGTATTGCACCGCGCTGATGCCGGGCACCACCAGCAGCGGCCCGTCCGCATGGCGGCTCAGGTAATCGCCGATGCCGTATAACATCGGGTCGCCGGACGCCAGCACCACCACCCGCTGCTCCCGGTGGGCGGCCAGCCAGGCGGCCAGGGCCGGGAGGGAGGCGTCCAGCAACCGTTTCTCCTGGCGTACTTCCGGGAAGCAGGCCAACTGGCGCGGGCTGCCGATAAGCACGTCGCAGCGTTCAATCAGCCCTCTGGCCCGGGGCGTAAGATAACCCACATCCCCAGGCCCCAGTCCCACCACGCTCAGGCGGGCATCGTTCATCGAAACGCCTCCGTTAATTCCGCCACCGGCCGGCTGCTGCCCAGCACCTGCTGATCGAAAGAGAACAGCAGCGCATCGCAGCGCGGCGGCCGGGGGGAGAAACGCAGCAGCTCGGTCATACGCTCCGCCACCCGCCGGGCAATGGCCGGATAGACCCGCTGCCAGCCGGCATCGTTTATCAGCGCCATCGCCTCCTCGGTGGTAAGGCAGGCCGCCACCCGGTGCATCAGTTCATGGGGAGCGTCGCACAGGGCCAGCCAGGCTACCAGGGTTTCCATCCGCCCGTCGGCGATATGGCTGTGCGTATGGAAAATTCCCGCCGCCACTTTTATAAGCTTACCGAAATGCCCCACCATCAATACCTGCCGGAAGCCCAGCCGCTCGGTCTCTTTGAGCATATAACCGACAAAATTGCTCATGGTGACAACGTCACCTGGATCCAGTCCCAATTGCTCGCGCACAAAACGCTCGCCGTGATTGCCCGGCACCAGGATCACCCGTTCGCGCCCTTCGGCCCGCTTCATGCCCAGCTCCAGCGACAGCGAACTTTTCCAGCTCTCCTCGGACATCGGCGTGACGATGCCGGTGGTGCCGATAATGGAAATCCCTCCCAGGATGCCCAGCCGGCCGTTGTAGGTTTTTCGCGCCCGCTCTTCCCCTTCGGGGGCGAAAATTTCCACGTCGGCGCCGCGCCCGGGACCTATCACCTCGCGCACCGCCGCCTCGATGGTTTGCCGGGGAGTTTTATTGATGGCGGCCTGGCCGATGTCCAGCCCGATACCGTTGCGGGTGACTCGGCCGACGCCGGCGCCGCCGTCAATGACGATGGCCGGGTCGCCGCGCAGGCTGACCCGGGCGAAAATCAGCATGCCGTCGGTGGCGTCCACATCATCGCCGCCGTCCTTGCGAATGGCCGCGGTGGCCTGTGCCGGGCTTATCAGCGGCCGCTCCACGTTCAGGTGCAGCGTGGCGCCGGACGGAGTGACGATGGAGACGTTGTCGATGATTTGCTGGCGCAGCAGCATCAGCGCGGCCACCTTCGCCGCGGCGGTGGCGCACGAACCGGTGGTATAGCCCTTGCGATAGGCCTTGCCGTTATGCCAAATCACCTCGTCCATCAGGCCTCCCGCAGCTGATACAAAATGGCGTTGACGATGGCGGCGGCGATATTGCTGCCGCCTTTGCGTCCCAGGGCGGCGATACAGGTGAGGCCGCTTTCCGCCAGCGCCTGTTTGGACTCGGCGGCGCCGACAAAACCCACCGGCACGCCGATCACCGCTTCCGGCCGGGCGCCGGTGCCCGCGGCCTGGTGCTCCAGCAAACGAAACAGCGCCGTCGGCGCGTTGCCGAACACAAACAGGCTTTTACCCGGTTCGCCGACGGCCCGGTCCACCGCCGCCATGGAACGGGTGATGCCCTGCCGGCGCGCCTGTGCCGCCACCAGCTCGTCGCCGATAAAACAGTGGAACCGGCAGCCCAGGCGGGTCAGTTCATGCTTATTGATGCCAGACAGCGCCATGGTGGTATCGGTATACAGCGTACATCCGGCCGCCAGGGCGCTGGCGATGCCAGCGGGTGCATCGGCGGAAAAATGCAGGATATCCAGCCAGTCGAAATCCGCGCTGGTATGAATGGCGCGCAGGATGATCTTCTCTTGCCATGGGTCGGAGAAATGAAATTCAGGCCGCTCGCGGGCAATAATGTCCCGGATAATATCGAAACTGGTCTGTTCGATTTGCTGCGGTTGCTTGATATAAGGCATTCTTTTCATCGCTCCGGGCGTTGTCACAGATTCGGTTGCAGATAATGTGCCGCGACAATACGCAGCAGGCACAGCAAGACCAGCGTTATGGCGGAAGCCAGGTACATCAGGCGAATGGCGGCGGTGATATCTTCCAGATCGATTTCACGGGTTTCCTCGCCGATCCAGGGTTTTTCCACCCACTCATTGAAATAGCGGTTGGGTCCGCCCAAACGCACCCCCAGCGCCCCCGCCACCGTGGCTTCCGACCAGGCGCAGTTGGGACTTTTATGCTGATAGCGGTCGCGCCAGCCGATGCGCCAGGCCCGGCGCCCGTCCAGGCGCAGCGCCCCCGCCGACAGCGCCAGTACTATCCAGCCCAGCCGCGCCGGCAGCCAGTTGGCCAGGTCGTCCAGTTTTGCCGAGACATAACCGATGGCCCGGTATTTCGGCGTGCGGTAACCCACCATGGAATCCAGGGTATTTACCGCCTTATAGGCCATGGCCAGCGGCACGCCGCCGATAAACAGCCAAAACAGCGGCGCGATAACGCCGTCGACGCTGTTTTCCGCCACGGTTTCCACCACCGCCCGCATGATTTGCGGCCGGGATAAATGCTGCGTATCGCGCCCGACGATATAGGAGAGCTGCCGGCGGCTCTCTTCCAGGGTATCCGCCCGCAGGGCGTGATACACCGCCATGGCGGCATCGCGCAGACAGCGGGTGGCCAGCAGGGTATAGGTTAACCAGGCCTCCGCCAGCCACTGCAGCCAGGGATTGAACGACAGTAATCGCAACACCAGGTCCGCTATCAGCCAGGTTCCCCCCACCACCGTCAGCCACAGTATGCCGCCGCCCGCATAGAGCATGGATTCGCCGGGGCAACAGCGGCGGATCAGCCGCTGCATTCCGCTGATGGCGTTGCCCATCCAGCGTACCGGATGGGGCCAATGGGGAGGGTCCCCCAGCCACAGATCGAGAAAATAACCGACAATATAGGCGCTGAGCGTCAACATGCCGCGTCTCCCCGCACCAAAAGCATACCGGCATCGCTCATGGATATGACCGCCTGTTGAACAGGCAATATCGCAGCAGTCGTCATAATTGCGCGCATCCCAGATCAAGCCAGCGTTTCACCATGGCGGGCCGCTGGTAGAAGTGCACGTGGAGATAGCTGGCGAAAATGTTGCCGCCGCCGTACCCGCCCGCCCACTGGTGGACGTCCCCGTTGGCGGCGGTTTTGCTCATGCGAAACAGCGGCGTTTCATCGGTGATGTATTCGGAGTGGTGGAACTCGTGCCCGCGCAGGGTTTCACCCCGGCCCGCCAGCAGATTGTCGCTTAACGACCGGCCTTCACAATAACCGAAGCGTTTAAGCCCCTGGGTCATGCGGCTAAAGCCCTGCAGCAGTCCCACCATGGGATAGCTGGTGCCGTCCTGTACTATCAGCGCCGCCCCCAGATACATCAGGCCGCCGCATTCGGCATAGATGGCGGCGCCGTTCTGTCCGGCGCGCAGCAGCGCCTGGCGCATGGGCCGATTATCCGCCAGCTGGGTCGGGAACATTTCCGGGAAACCGCCGCCGAGGTAGATCATTTGGCAGGGAGGCAATACCCGATCGTGCAGCGGACTGAAACGGATAATTCGTACGCCGATATCCTGCAGCATCCGCAGGTTGTCGGGATAATAAAAATTAAACGCCTCGTCGTCCGCCAGGGCCAGGGTCAGCCTGGAATAACGCTCATGGCCCGGCAGCGCGGGCAGCCGGCCTCCATCGGGGCGGCACTCGGCCAATGCCAGCAATCTATCCAGATCGATATGTTGCTCAACGCCGTCAGCCAACTGCTCCCATTGGGTTTGCCCGCGTTCGGACTCCCGCGCCGGAATCAGCCCCAGATGGCGGGAGGGTAAATTCCAGTCAGGCAATGGCGGCAGGTAACCCAATACCGGCACATTGCAGTAGCGCAGGATGGCGGTTTTGATGAGGTTGAAATGATTTTCCGAGGAAACGCGATTGATAATGACGCCGGCGATATTCACCGCCGGGTCAAACTGCTTGAACCCCAAGACGACTGCCGCCGCCGAGGTGGAAACCGCTTTGCCGTCGATAACCAGTATCACCGGCACCCGCAGCTGCTTGGCCAGGGATGCGCTGCTGCACCGATCCCCATCGCTGCCCAGCCCGTCGTAAAGACCCATGACGCCTTCAATGATACCGATATCGGCACCGGACATATGACGGTTGAACAGACCGTTCAGCGTTGACGATTCAAGCATATAGGCATCGAGATTGTGCGAGGGAATACCGCTTACCGCCTGATGCCAGCCGGTATCGATATAATCCGGCCCGCATTTGAAGGGCTGCACCCGCAAACCTCGCCGCGCCAGGGCGCGCAGCAGTCCCAGGGTGAGCAAGGTCTTGCCTGTCCCGCTTTGCGCGCCGCCGATGAGTATCGCTTTCATCTTCATCCCGTTACTCCCCAGAGGCGCCGCTGGGGATTGTCGCAAACAAAGGCTGCGGGAGACTCACTGTCCCGACGGCATTGTTGGGACAACCCGCTTCCCGCCGAAGGAGTTGTTACCGAGCCTATAAAGGCTATAGGCAATCAGGCAGGTTTTCTGGCTTGGCGTCATCCTTCTCCGAACCTTCCCAATCGGCTGAGATCAGTGGTTATCACGGAGTCGTCGGCATCACAGCAGCGGGGGCTGCGGAGGATTTTCACCTCCTTCCCTAACGGCCTTGCGGCACGTTTCACCTGAATGCAAAATGTACTTTTCCACAGCGGCCGGCGGCCCTGGTGAAGCCGGGCAATCGGCCGTTGATGACTAATGTAAAGTATTCAAAGGTGAATATACCCCCTTTCGGATCAAAAAAAATGTTCGCGGCGGCGGATTTATTTGGAATTTATCGGATGGCGATAACATTTTTTTGTTACGTCAATTTAAAGGGATAAAATTAATTAAATAAAGCAACGATATCTTTATTTTCCGGCGGCGAAAAGCGCTGTTCACGATAGGCCTGAGGAGTAATACGGTAGGTTTGGCGAAATAACTTGCAAAAGTAGCTTGCCTGAGAAAATCCGAGATTGCGGGCAATAGTGGCGATGGGCCAATCGCTTTGTTCAAGCATCTGCCGGGCGCTTTGCATACGCAATTGATTAACATAAGCGTTGAAGCCGACCCCCTGGTATTTCTTGAACAGTTTGCTGAAATAATAGGGACTGAGGTAGACCATCGCCGCCACGTCTTCCAGCCGCAGATCCTCGAAGTAATGATTGTCGATGCAGCGCAACGCTTTTTTCATCTTGCTCTCGTGCTGGCTGGGAACCGCCGTCCGGCGTTCTAGCGGCCCGTCGCCGTGCTCCTTGAATACCACCACTTCCAACTGCTGTTTCAGGTAGTTATCCACAATCATTTTCAGCAAATCGGCGGATGAGATGAGGCGATCGAAATCCACCACCGGAATTTTTTCATAGCTTTCAGTTAATTGATAATCTTTTTGCCAAGCCCTGCTGGTACAGTCCTGCACCGAAGGCAGGGTTACGGTGTCATGCACCCGGACCTGTCCGCATAAGACAAACCCAACCAAATGTCCGCTGATAAGCAGCGGAATGGAGAAGTCGGTCAGGCCGGCGTGGCAGCGGTAAATGCAGGGCTGATTGGATTTTGACGCTTCCAGTCCGCCGCACCTGTCGCTCATACGGCAGCGCCGGCTCATCTCCGGATCCTGGCGCATTAATTGACAAAAAGGGGTGAAGTGATATAAATCCGAGACTTCCTCGCCGTGAATATTCACCACCACAACCGCCAGATTGGTGGCATTAGCGAAATCCTGCGCGATTTTATTTATCAAATCTGAATCCATGAAACTACCGGAATTCATATTCCCCCCTTTCTTCTTCAAAGCTACCTTAGATTCAATCATTTTTTACCCATTTGATAATGTGCTCCGGTACACAATTATCAAAACGGGGGTTCGATAGCACATAAGGCTAAACGCCGTTTCCCGCCGCGCCGGGAGAACGCCGCAGGTAATAAATAGTAAAACCATAATCAATTTTAAGCGCCCATCGGACTACAGATACCGTCAATGCTGGGTTTGTCGTTTTAAATCAGATAACACTTTTTCGTTATTATTCATTTTCTGTGGAATGAGCATTATCAGCTCAGATCATAACTTTTCTTACTTTTCAAGTCGGTTAATTGAATACTGAAACTTCAATTACGGATATTTGCTATGGCTGTTCATTCCCCCCTGACCGGTCACAGCTCGCTTTATTAAATAATCAAACCTAATTTTTGCTATAGCCGCGCCAATCATTTTCGCTATTTACAATGCAGGACGGCCATTAATTTTCACGGCGTTTGGGTATATTTCCAGCCGGACACCCAACGCATATCAACGATTGGTCGAGGTAACAAAATGCAACAAGAAGCCCTGGGTATGGTTGAAACCAAAGGTCTCACCGCCGCCATCGAAGCGGCCGATACGATGGTGAAGTCGGCCAATGTCGTGTTGGTCGGTTATGAAAAAATCGGCTCCGGTCTGGTTACGGTGATTGTACGCGGCGACGTAGGGGCGGTGAAAGCCGCCACCGACGCCGGCGCCATGGCCGCGGCCAACGTCGGCGAAGTGGTGGCGACCCATGTTATTCCGCGCCCCCACGGGGATGTGGAGAAGTTTTTGCCGAAAGGAATACGTGAATGAACACCGATAAAGCCATTGAGGAGATTTTGGCTAAGGTGATGGAAAAAATCGGTGAAGGCGCCACGGCGTCTCCTTCTCACACACCCTTGGATAAAGGTCCGGATATGTCGGAGAAAACCTGTAACCTGACTGAATTTGTGGGTACGGCCATCGGCGATACCATTGGCCTGGTGATTGCCAATGTCGACAGCGAGGTGCTGTCGGCGATGAAGCAGGAAAAACATTACCGCTCCATCGGCATTCTTGGCGCACGTACCGGCGCCGGTCCGCAGATCATGGCGGCGGATGAGGCAGTGAAAGCCACCAACACCGAAGTGGTCAGCATTGAGCTGGCGCGCGATACCAAAGGCGGCGCCGGCCACGGCTCTTTGATTATCTTTGGCGGTGAAGATGTCTCCGATGTCAAGCGGGCGGTGGAAGTGGCGCTTAAGGAGCTGGATCGGACGTTTGGCGACGTTTACGCCAATGACGCCGGCCATATCGAACTGCAATACAGCGCCCGCGCCAGCTATGCGCTGGAAAAGGCCTTCGGCGCGCCCCTGGGCAAAGCCTGCGGCGTGATTGTCGGCGCGCCCGCCGCCATCGGCGTGGTGATGGCCGATACGGCGGTGAAATCCGCCAATGTGGATGTGGTGGCCTACAGTTCCCCCGCCAAGGGCACCAGTTTTAGCAACGAAGTCATTCTGGTGGTATCCGGCGATTCCGGCGCGGTCCGTCAGGCGGTGATCTCCGCCCGTGAAATCGGCAAAACGCTGCTCGGTACGCTGGGCGCCGCGCCGCAAAACGATCGCCCGTCTTATATCTGATTCCTTAGGGGGGATGGCATGAAATCCAAGCGATTTGAAGCATTGGCGAAACGGCCGGTTAACCAGGACGGATTCGTCAAAGAGTGGGTGGAAGAAGGCTTTATAGCCATGGAAAGCCCCAACGATCCCAAGCCGTCCATCAAGATAGTCAACGGCAAAATCACCGAACTGGACGGTAAGCCTCGCGAGCAGTTTGATCTGATTGATCATTTTATCGCCAACTACGGCATCAACCTGCCCCGCGCCGAAGAAGTCATGGCGATGGACTCGGTGAAACTGGCCAAGATGCTGTGCGACCCGAATATATCGCGTGGGGATATCATTCCGCTCACCACCGCCATGACGCCGGCAAAAATCGTCGAAGTGATGTCGCAAATGAACGTGGTGGAAATGATGATGTCGATGCAGAAAATGCGCGCTCGCCGTACTCCGTCGCAACAAGCCCACGTGACCAATATTCAGGATAACCCGGTGCAAATCGCCGCTGATGCCGCTGAAGGCGCGTTCCGCGGTTTCGATGAACAGGAAACCACCGTGGCGGTGGCGCGCTACGCGCCGTTTAACGCCATCGCGCTGCTGGTAGGCTCGCAAGTGGGCCGTCCCGGCGTATTGACGCAATGCTCGCTGGAAGAAGCCACCGAACTGAAGCTGGGCATGCTGGGCCATACCTGTTATGCGGAAACCATTTCCGTCTACGGTACCGAACCGGTATTCACCGACGGCGACGATACGCCGTGGTCAAAAGGCTTCCTGGCCTCTTCTTATGCCTCCCGCGGTTTGAAAATGCGCTTTACCTCCGGCTCCGGCTCGGAAGTGCAAATGGGCTACGCCGAGGGCAAATCCATGCTGTATCTGGAGGCGCGCTGTATTTTCATCACCCGCGCCGCCGGCGTGCAGGGGCTGCAAAACGGTTCGGTCAGCTGTATCGGTATTCCGTCCGCGGTGCCCTCCGGCATAAGGGCGGTGTTGGCGGAGAACCTGATTTGTTCTTCTCTTGATTTGGAATGCGCGTCCAGCAACGACCAGACCTTTACCCATTCCGACCTGCGCCGTACCGCCCGTCTGCTGATGCAGTTCCTGCCGGGAACCGACTTTATCTCCTCCGGTTATTCCGCCGTGCCGAACTACGACAATATGTTCGCCGGTTCCAATGAAGACGCGGAGGATTTCGATGACTACAACATCCTCCAGCGGGACTTGAAGGTGGACGGCGGCCTGCGGCCGGTGCGGGAAGACGAGACGGTGGCCATCCGCAATAAAGCGGCGCGGGCGCTGCAGGCGGTATTTGCCGGTATGGGCCTGCCGCCCATTACCGATGAGGAAGTCACCGCCGCCACCTATGCCCACGGCTCAAAAGATATGCCGCCGCGCAATAAGGTGGAAGACATCAAGTTCGCCCAGGAAATCATCGAAAAGAACCGCACCAGCCTGGAAGTGGTGAAAGCCCTGGCGGAGAACGGTTTCCCCGATGTGGCGCAAAGCGTGCTGGATATGCAAAAGGCCAAGATCGCCGGCGACTATTTACACACTTCGGCCATCATCATCGGCAAGGGCCAGGTGCGGTCGGCGGTGAACGATATCAACGATTATGCGGGTCCGGCCACCGGATACCGTTTGGAAGGCGCGCGGTGGGAAGAGATCAAAAACATTCCCAATGCGCTCGATCCCAACGAATTGGGCTAAAAGGCGGCCATAATGGAAATTAACGAAACGCTGTTGCGGCAGATCATCGGCGACGTATTAAACCAGATGCAGACCGGGGACAACCCTATCTCCTTTGCGCCCTCGCCCGCCGCCGGAAACGGCCCTGCTGCCGGCGCCTCCAGAGGCGCCGCAGGCAACGGTATCTCCGCTAACGGCATTCCCGGCGACAACATTCCCGGCGATAAACAGCCCAACGGCTTTTTAACCGTCATCGGCGACGCCAAACCCGGCGCCCGCAAGGATGAAGTGGTCATCGCCGTCGGACCGGCGTTCGGCCTGTCGCAAACCACCAATATCACCGGCGTGCCGCACCAGCGGATTCTGCGGGAGCTGATTGCCGGCATTGAGGAAGAAGGGATCCGCGCCCGGATCATCCGCTGTTTTAAATCCTCCGACGTGGCCTTTGTGGCGGTGGAAGGCAATCGGCTCAGCGGCTCCGGTATCTCGGTGGGCATTCAGTCCAAAGGCACCACGGTTATCCATCAGCGCGGCCTGCCGCCGCTGTCGAATCTGGAGCTGTTTCCCCAGGCGCCGCTGCTGACGCTGGAAACCTATCGCCTGATCGGTAAAAACGCCGCCCGCTATGCCAAAGGCGAATCGCCTGATCCGGTGCCGACCCTCAACGATCAGATGGCCCGACCCAAATACCAGGCCAAGTCGGCGGTGCTGCATATCAAAGAAACCAAATATGTAGTGACGGGTAAACAGCCGCAGGAACTGCGCGTCGCGCTCTGAACGCCGCCATGTCACCTGTCTCAACGTGGACCGCTCCCGGCGGGAGCGAATAAAGGTAACGACGATGAATGCACAAGCAATTGAAACCCTGGTGCGCGACGTGCTGGCGCGCATGAACAGCCAGGATACGGCGCCCGAGGCGGCGGTCCCCACCACGGCGGGCCGCGTTCGCGCCGGCGTGGCGGACTATCCGCTGGCGAATAAACATCCGGAGTGGGTAAAAACCGCCAGCGGCAAAACCCTGGACGATTTGACCCTTGAAGGCGTGCTGAGCGGGAAGGTCACGGCCCAGGACGTGCGCATTACGCCGGAAATACTCCGCATCCAGGCGGATATCGCCCGCGCCGCCGGCCGTGGTTTGCTGGCAATGAACTTTGAACGCGCCGCCGAGCTTACCGCGGTGCCGGATGAGCTGGTGCTGGAAATCTACAATGCTTTGCGCCCTTTCCGTTCCAGTAAAGAAGAACTGCTGGCTATCGCCGATGAGCTGGAGAGCCGCTATAACGCCGCCATCTGCGCCGGTTTCGTGCGTGAAGCCGCCGAACTTTATGTCCAGCGCAAAAAGCTGAAAGGCGACGATTAACCACAGATCACCCACTACAGATCTCCAACTACAGATTTTTAACGACAGGATGACCGGCGGGCGGAGCGACTCATGGTTTATATCGTAGGTGTGGATATCGGCAACTCGTCCACCGAGGCGGCGCTGGCTGAAGTCTCCCCCGGCGGGGAGCCGCGCTTTATCGCCAGTTCATTGACCCAGACCACCGGGATCAAAGGCACCAAACGCAACCTGTCGGGCATTTTGCAAGCGCTGAACAGCGTGGTGGCGCAGGCCGGCATAGCCCTGGGGGATGTGAGCACCATCAGGCTGAACGAAGCGACGCCGGTAATCGGCGATGTGGCGATGGAAACCATCACCGAAACCGTGATAACCGAATCCACCATGATCGGCCATAACCCGAAAACCCCCGGCGGGCTGGGCCTCGGCGCCGGCATTACCATTGGCTTCGGCGAACTGCTGTCCCGTACCCCGGACCAGCCCTATATCGTTGTCGCACCGGCCGAGCTGGATTTCGCCGATATCGCCGCCATGATCAACGCGGCGGTAAAGGCCGGTTTCCGGATTACCGCGGCGATACTGCAACGGGATGACGGCGTACTGGTGAGCAACCGGCTGGATAAACCCCTGCCCATCGTGGACGAAGTGCTGCATATCGACAGGGTCCCGCTGGGCATGCCGGCGGCGGTGGAAGTGGCGGCCCAGGGCAAGGTGATTACCCAGCTTTCCAATCCTTATGGCATCGCTACCGTCTTTAATCTCACCGCCGACGAAACCCGCGCCATCGTACCGGTGGCCCGCTCGTTAATCGGTACCCGCTCGGCGGTGGTGGTGAAAACCCCCAAGGGCGATGTCAAGGCGCGCACCATTCCGGCCGGGCACCTGGAGCTGTATGCCGGTAACCGCATAATCCGCATCGACGTTCACCAGGGGGCGGAAAAAATAATGAGCGCGGTGTCCGCCCTCGGCAGGCTCGACAATGCCGGCGGCGAATCCGGCACCCATATCGGCGGCATGCTGGAGCAGGTGCGCCAGACCATGGCGGAACTGACCAATAAAGAGCCGGCGGCGATAGCTATCCAGGACCTGCTGGCGGTGGATACCTTTGTGCCGGTGAACGTCAAGGGCGGTCTGGCGGGGGAGTTTTTTATGGAACAGGCGGTGGGCATCGCCGCGATGGTGAAATCGGATCGCCTGCAAATGGAAGATATCGCCCGTGCGCTGCAAAGCCAAACCGGAGTACGCGTCGCCCTCGGCGGCGCGGAGGCGGAAGCGGCCATCCTCGGCGCGCTGACCACCCCGGGCACCCGGCCGCCCCTGGCTATTCTTGATTTAGGCGCCGGCTCTACCGATGCCTCGATTATCAATGGCGACCGCCGCATCGTCGCTACCCATCTGGCGGGGGCCGGAGACATGGTAACGCTGCTAATCGATTCGGAGCTGGGGCTGGAACAGCGCCAACTGGCGGAGGACATCAAAAAATACCCCCTGGCCAAAGTGGAGAGCCTGTTTCATATCCGCCATGAGGACGGCAGCGTGCAGTTCTTCGATACCGCCCTGCCCCCGGCGGTGTTCGCCCGGGTGGTGGTGGTCAAGGAGGACGGGTTGGTGCCCCTGCCCGGCGATATGGCGCTGGAAAAGGTCCGGCTGGTGCGCCGCGCCGCCAAGGAGCGGGTGTTTGTCACCAATGCCCTGCGGGCGCTGGCCCAGGTCAGCCCCACCGGTAATATCCGCGATATTCCCTTTGTGGTGCTGGTGGGCGGGTCGTCGCTGGATTTCGAGATCCCGCAGCTGATAACCGATGCCCTGGCCCGCTACGCCCTGGTGGCGGGTCGCGGCAATGTTCGCGGCACGGAAGGACCGCGCAATGCCGTCGCCACCGGTTTGGTACTGTCCTGGAACCGGGAAGGCGCGTCATGAGCCTGACTGAAATGACCCGGCCGGCCATTTTGCTGCTGGCCGATACGGCGGCAAAACGGCCGGGGTGGCGGCAACTACTGCTGGGCATAGAGGAAGAAGGTATTCCTTTCGTCATCAACGACATGGACCAGCAGGCTATGCCGATTGCGGATCGGGCCCATCTGGCCGCATCGGTTTCACCGCTGTCGGTGGGCATCGCAGTGGGCACGGAAGATATCGCGGTGCACGATCCCCATTTGCCCGCCCACCAGCCGCTGTTTGTGCTGACGCGGTATCCAAGCCGCCCGGCGGAGGAAATCCGCCGGCTGGGCTGCAATGCGGCGCGGCTGGTAAAAGGTCTACCGTTCAAATAATACCGGGCAACACGCCTTTTTTGCGTCGCCCTAAACAGGAGAGAAGTGATGAATAACGCGTTGGGACTAATCGAAACCAAAGGTCTGGTGGGCGCCATTGTGGCGGCGGATGCCATGGTCAAATCGGCCAATGTTCAACTGGTGGGCTATGAGAAGATCGGATCGGGCCTGGTCACGGTCATGGTGCGCGGCGATGTCGGCGCGGTCAAGGCGGCGGTGGATGCGGGCGCGGCGGCGGCGGAGGGCGTGGGCAACGTTATTTCCACCCACGTTATTCCCCGGCCCCATTCGGACGTGGAGGGTTTCCTGCCGAAATCCGCTCCGGTATCGGGTGAATAAGCCGGAGGCGGCGGTATGAAAACCTCCCTGGGTTTACTTGAAGTCGCCGGCCTGGCGCTGGCGGTCAAGGCGGCGGACCGCATGGTCAAAGCGGCCGACGTCAAGATAACCGGCATCGAGAGAACCAACGGCTCCGGCTGGATGCTGGTGAGCGTGACCGGCGACGTGGCCTCGGTCAAGGCGGCCATTACGGACGGCGCGGCGCTGGCCCGCCTTGAGCACGGCTGGGTGGCGGACCGGGTGATTGCCCGCCCCGCCGCCGCGCTGGCGAGCTGGATAGCGCCCAAGGGCGCATCCGCGGTTTCGGAACAGGAGACCGTCGATACCGAACCGTCGCCGCCAGGGCCGGCGCCGGCCCACAGCGAGTCGGCGGCCGTTCCCGCGCCGGCGGCCGGCTGTAATCTATGTCATGACCCGGCGTGTACGCGGCGTAAAGGCGAACCCCGCGGGGCATGTCTTCACTATGCGCTTCACCATGCGCAAAGAGGCGACCTGTGATGGAAACCCTGGAACTGCGGTCTCTGGTGGAAAACGTACTGCTCGATATGCAACGGCGGCCCATACCGCTGGGCATCTCGAACCGGCATTTGCATTTATCCCTTGAGGATTACGAGCATTTATTTCCAGGCCGGCCCCTGATTTTTAAAAAGGATTTGTATCAGCCGGGCCAGTTCGCCTCCGAACAGGTGGTTGACCTGGTGGGCCCCAAAGGCCAGCTAAAAAATGTGCGTATTCTCGGCCCGCTGCGCGGCAGGTCGCAGGTGGAAATTTCCCGCACCGATGCCCGTTTGCTGGGCCTTGATGCTCCGCTGCGGTTGTCCGGCGACTTACAGGATACCCCCGGCATCCGGCTGGTGAGCGCCAGCGGCGAAATGGCATTGCCCCATGGCGTCATCGTGGCGCAACGGCATATCCATATGTCGCCCCTGGATGCGCTGCTGTTCGGCGTCAAACAAGGTGATCAGGTGCGGGTTGCGCTGCGTGGAACCGGCCGCGGGCTGATATTCGACGATGTGGCGATTCGGGTGGGCGAGCATATGCGCTTGGAAATGCATATCGACACCGACGAGGCGAACGCGGCGGATGCCGGTGCCGCCGGCGCATCGGCGGTGCTGGTGGGGCGCTGAGCATGGCCGCCGAACTGATGCAGCGGCAGGATGCTACGCCGGGCACGGATGCCGGGCCGGCGCGGGAGCAATGGATAGCGGAATGCGTGGCGCGGGTGATAGCCCGTTTGCAGCTGCGTCGGCACGCCGAACTGGTGCTCACCTTGGCGTCGCTGGCGCGGGAGTGGTCGGATGACGCCCCCCTGGGCCATGCCCGTCTGCGCGTCACGCACACCACAGCGGCTTTTTTGCGCCGGCTGGCCGCCGGCACGGAAGAGGACGCGGCCATGGACGTGCTGCGCCAGGCCTGGCGTTGCGGTTTAATCGTAACCCTGGAGCTCGATCCGGCAGAATTCGGCCGGCTGCCGGTAAGCGGATTGGCGCGCCTGCCGCTGCGTTATTGCACCGCTGACGGCATGGCGGTGCATTTACTGGCCCGCCGGGTGGCCGGCTACGCCGATATCGCAGCCCTGTCGCCGGGTTATCTGGTGCTGGCCCGCGCCGTGCTGCTTACCGCGCTGGCCAGGGACGAGGCAGCTAAACGAGGTCTACAACTTTACAGGCAGGAGTAAACATGCAATTGGCACGCGTTATCGGCTCGGTAGTCTCGACCCAGAAATCCCCTTCGCTGCTGGGCAAGAAATTGATGGTGATCGAACCGGTCAACGCAGACGGTTCCTCTCCCGCCGGCATCTACCAACAGGAAGTGGCGGTGGATTCCGTCGGCGCCGGGGAAGGCGAGATCGTGCTGGTGGCGCGCGGCGCCTCGGCGCGGTGGGTTTTTGCCGAACCGAACCAGGCCATCGATTTGGCCATTGTCGGCATCATCGACAGTTTTGTTCCTTAACGAGGTATAAGGAGCTGGCATGAGCATTTATACCAAAACCGGCGATAACGGCACCACATCCCTTATCGGCGGGCAGCGGCTGAAAAAATATCATCCGCGCGTTGAGGCCTACGGCACGGTGGACGAGCTTAACGCCTGCCTGAGCGTGGCCGCCCGGCAGATGGAGGATCCGCTCAACCGGCAACGGGTGCTGGAGATACAGCATCAGCTGTTCTGGCTGGGGGCCGAACTGGCGGACGCCCAGCCGGAGCAACGGAACGCCGTGGTGCAGCGTATCGGCGCCGAGCACATCGAGCGGCTGGAACACACTATCGATCGCTGCATGACGGCGCTGCCGCCGGTGAGCGGTTTTGTCTTGCCCGGCGATACGCCGGCGGGCAGCCAGCTTCATTTGGCCCGCACCGTGGCGCGGCGGGCGGAGCGGCTGGTGGCGCGGTTGGCGGACGAGGCGACAATCCGCCCTGAAGTGCTGCGCTACCTTAACCGGCTGTCGGATTGCCTCTACGCCCTGGCGCGCAGCGAAGATCAAAACGGGAAAAACGAGGCGGTCATCGGCGAAGTGATGCGGCGCTATCTGGCGGCGGCCGGCGTTGAACAAACCATTGCCGATGGAGAAAGTCCATGGCGTCTCGACAAACCGGGGACCTTTCTGGAAAGCGACGTTATCGCCGGGCCGAATGCCCGGCCCCACGACACATCGCAATCCGGCACGAAAAGCCGCTATCTCACTGAGCAAAGCAGTCCGCTGCCGCCGTCTGCTCCTCTGAGCACATCGGATGGTCCTGATTTCGCCCTGGTGCACGGCCTGATGCGGGCGGTCCTGGACGCGGCGCGGGAGCTGGCGGTGCCGGTGGTGATATCCATCGTCGATCCCCACGGCAATCAGGTTATGACCTATCGTATGCCCGATGCGCTGCTGGCCTCGCTGGAGCTGGCGCCGAAAAAGGCCTTTAGCGCCGTGGCGCTGAAAACCGCCACCCACAATCTCGCTCCGGCGGTACAGCCGGGGGCCGCGCTTTATCAACTAGAAGCCTCGATGGGCGGCAAGATTGTCACCTTCGGCGGCGGCTATCCGCTCTATCGCGCCGGCCGGCTGGTGGGCGGGCTGGGCATCAGCGGCGGAACCGTCGACCAGGACCGGCAAATCGCCCAACGGGCCATCACGCAATGTCATGTGGGGAAAGAGTAATGAATAGCAATGAACTGGAAACGCTGATCCGGACCATCCTGAGCGAAAAGCTCGAACCCGCCCGGCGGGATAATACTACCTCGGCGCTGTTCGATGATGTGGATCAGGCGGTAGGCGCCGCCCGTGCCGCTTTTCTCACCTATCAGCAATGTCCGCTGAAAACCCGCAGCGCGGTGATAGCCGCCCTGCGCCGCGAACTGGCGCCCCATCTGCAAGCGCTGGCGGAACGCGGCGCCGAGGAGACCGGCATGGGCAAGGTGGAGGATAAACTGCTGAAAAACCGCGCAGCGCTGGAAAACACCCCCGGCGTTGAGGACCTGGTGACCACCGCGTTTACCGGCGATGAAGGCATGGTGCTGTTCGAATATTCGCCGTTCGGCGTCATTGGCGCGGTAGCCCCCAGCACCAACCCCACCGAAACCATCATCAATAACTGTATCAGCATGCTGGCGGCCGGCAACACCGTTTTTTTCAGCCCGCACCCCGGCGCCAAAAATGTATCGTTATGGCTCATTGAACAAATTGAAGCCATTATGTTCACCGCCTGCGGTATTCATAACCTGGTGACCTGCCTGCGCGAACCGGGCTTCGAGTCGACGCAGCACATGATGAAACACCCCGACATCGCCCTGCTGGCCGTTACCGGCGGTCCCGGCATCGTCAATATGGCGCTGCACAGCGGCAAAAAGACTATCGGCGCCGGCGCCGGCAATCCGCCGAGCCTGGTGGACGAAACCGCGGTTATCGATAAAGCCGCCCAGGATATCGTCAGCGGCGCGTCGTTTGATTACAACCTGCCCTGCACCGCTGAAAAAAGCCTGCTTGTGGTGGAAAGCGTGGCCAATGCGCTGCTGGCGGAAATGCAAAAATGCGGCGCCATGCTGATAACCGGCGGCGAAAACATCGATAAGCTGCGCCGGCTGGCCATCATCGACGATCACGCCAATAAAGCGGCGGTGGGAAAAAGCCCCGCGGCATTATTGAAAATGGCCGGGCTGCCGGTGCCGGATAAAGCGCCGCGCCTGCTGCTGGCGGAAGTGCCCGCCGATGACCCGCTGGTAATGGTGGAGCAGCTGATGCCGATCCTGCCGGTGGTTCGGGTACGGGATTTCGACGCCGGACTGCAATTGGCGCTGAAGGTTGAAGGCGGCCTGCACCATACCGCCACCATGCATTCGCAAAACGTCTCGCGCCTGAATAAAGCGGCACGGCTGCTGCAAACCTCGATATTTGTCAAAAACGGTCCCTCCTATGCCGGGATTGGCGTCGGCGCCGAAGGTTTCACTACCTTCACCATCGCCACGCCCACCGGCGAAGGCACCACGTCGGCGCGCAATTTCGCCCGCCACCGCCGCTGCGTCCTCACCAACGCGTTTTCAATCCGTTGAGGGCCATACGTTGAGCAAAAAAGGTAAAGCCATGAAACGTTTTTGGATCCCGACGCGGGTCTACAGCGGCACCGACAGCCTGGACCAGCTGGAGCGGTATCGCGGCAAGGACGTCTGGGTGGTGTGCGACGCGTTCCTGGCCCGGAGCGACGCCATAACGCGCCTGACGGCGCATCTGGACGCCGATCGGGTCAGCCTGTTCAGCGATATCATGCCCGATCCCCCCATCACCACGGTGGTGGCGGGAATCAGCCTGCTGCAAGCCATCAAACCGCAGGTGGTGATAGGCTTCGGCGGCGGCTCCGCCATTGACGCCGCCAAAGCCATGGTCTTTTTCGGCCGCAAGCTGGGCATCACCATTGAAACTTTTATCGCGATTCCCACCACCAGCGGCACCGGCTCTGACGTCAGCAGCGCCAGCGTGATAAGCGATCCGGCGCTGGGGGTAAAATATCCGCTGTTCGACGAGGGGATTTATCCCGATATCGCCCTGCTAGACCCCCAATTGACGGTATCGGTGCCTCAGTCAGTGACCGCCAATACCGGCATGGACGTCCTGACCCACGCCATCGAAGCCTATGTCTCCACCGGCGCCAGCGATTTCAGCGATGCGCTGGCGGAAAAGGCCGCCCAACTGGTGTTTCACTTTTTGCCCGCCGCCTGCCGCAAGGGAGATTGCCTGCCATCACGGGAAAGGATGCACAACGCCGCTACGTTGGCCGGCATGGCGTTCAGCCAAGCCGGGCTGGGCATGACCCATGCCATCGCCCACCAGTTCGGCGGCCAGCTGCACGTGGCGCACGGCTTGGCCAATGCATTGCTGTTAACCGAGGTGATCCGCTTTAACAGCCGGGATATCCGGGCGGCGAAAAAATATGCCCGCCTGTCCCGGTTATGCGCGCTGGCGCCCTGGCAAAGCGACGACCGGGCCGCCTTGCAGCAGTTACTCAATCATATTGCCCAGATGAAACGCGAAATCGGCATAGCCCCGTCGTTAAGCGCCTTATCCCTGGGGAGTGAAAAAATACGCCTCGCCAGGCCGGCGATGGTAAGCGCGGCATTACATGACGCTACCCTTGCCACCAATCCGCGTCCGGTAGCGGACGGGGATATCGAGGCGATAATAGACGCCGTTGTTTAGCTCAAAAGCAGGCCAACATGAATACCGATGGTAAAACCGAACGCGTGATTCAGGAATATGTCCCCGGCAAACAAATCACGCTGGCGCATTTAATCGCCAATCCCAATAAAGATATTTATAAAAAGCTCGGCCTGAATGAAGATGACGATGCCATCGGTATTCTTACCATCACACCCAGCGAAGGGTCGATTATTGCCAGCGATATCGCCACCAAGTCCGGTGCGGTAAAAATCGGCTTTATCGATAGGTTTACCGGCGCGGTGATTATTTGCGGCGATGTCTCGTCAGTGGAGTATGCCCTTAAGCAGGTGATATATACCCTGGGGGACGTAATGAAATTCACGCCCTGCCCACTGACCCGGACCTGAGGAATGAAACGTTTGCTGCTGCTGGGACCGAGCCGGTCGGGGAAAACCACCTTATTGCAGTGTTTACGCGGCGAGCCGCTGGTGTACCGGAAAACCCAGTCAATGGTCTATTTGGATGACGCCATCGACAGCCCCGGAGAATATATCGAGCACCGCCATTTCTATAATGCGCTGCTCTCCAGCGCCTATGAAGCCGACGTGGTGGGGCTGGTGCAAAACCTTGACAGTGAAAATGGTTATTTCTCACCCATGTTTGCCACCCTGTTTAATAAACCGGTTATCGGCATCATCACCAAGATGGATATTCCGGTAAGTGAAAAACAGCGGGAATTTATTATTTATCAATTAAAGCAGGCCGGCGCAGATCCGCTTTTCTGCGTATCGGCCACGGGGCGGAAAGGTTTAACGCCGCTGCTGACGTATCTGAAATAATATTTCGGAGCAACAGATGACACACCTTATTTTGGCGGTTAATTCCGGCAGTTCCTCGCTTAAATTTGAATTATTTTCCATGCCGGATGAAATCACCCTGGCTAAAGGGCTGTTTGAACGGTTGGGCACCGGCAGCGCGTTATTTACCCTGCAAGCCGACGGCAATAAATACCGGGTCACCCTGCCCATCAGCAATCATCAGCAGGCGGCGGATTATTTGCTGGATGCGCTGGTGAAGCACGGCATCGTCACCTCCCTGGCAACCATCAGCGGCGTCGGCCACCGCGTCGCCCACGGCGGCGAATATTTCAAGGATTCAGCGCTGATCGACCCGTCGTCGCTGGCGGAAATTGAAAAACTCGGTGATTTGGCCCCCAGCCATAATCCCATCAATGCCCGCGGCATCAGAGCATTTTCCCGGCGGCTGCCGCAGGCGGTAACGGTGGGGGTGTTCGACACCTCGTTTCATCAGACCCTTGGCGAAGCCGGCTATCTCTACCCGCTCCCCTACCGCTATTATGCGGATTACGGTATCCGCCGCTACGGTTTTCACGGCACCAGTCATAAATACGTCGGCGAAACCTGCGCCCGCCTGATGGGCCGGGACAGCCGGCAGTTACGGATGATTTCCTGCCACCTGGGCAACGGCGCCAGTCTGTGCGCTATTCAAAACGGGCTTTCGGTGGCCACCACCATGGGATTTACGCCCCTGGCCGGGCTGATGATGGGCACCCGCTGCGGCGATATCGATCCGTCGATTTTGCCGTTTATCGCCGAACGGGAAAATAAATCTGCACAACAATTGCTTGAGATCATGAATAACCAGTCCGGATTGCTTGGGATATCGGGAATTTCAAATGACTGTCGTGATATTGTAAACGCCGTTACGGCCGGTCATCACCGCGCCGAACTGGCGCTAACCATGTTTACCGATCGGGTCCGCAGCGCTATCGGCGGGTATGCCGCGCACATGGGCGGACTTGACGCGGTCATTTTCACCGCCGGGATTGGCGAAAATTCCGCCGAGATTCGCCGGCGGGTATGCCGTAATCTCGGATTCTTCGGCATCCGGTTGAACGAGGATAAAAATCAGCGCCATGAGACGTTTATTCAGCAGGACGGGGCGCCGGTAACCGTAGCGGTAATCCCCACCCATGAAGAGTTGATGATCGCCCGCGACGTTCTGCGGGTCGGTCTTTGTGAATAATCAGTGCAATAATAGACGGTGCAAATCAAGAGGTGCGGCATGTCGGGTAAGGTTTGGCTGGTGGGCGCCGGTCCGGGCGATCCGGGACTGATGACGGTGATGGGGATGCAGTGTCTGCGCCAGGCGGACGCGGTGGTATACGATCGCCTGGTGAACCCCGTGCTGCTTAAGGAGACCGCCCCTCACTGCGTGTTGATAGACGTGGGCAAGCGAGCCGATCACCACCCGATCCCCCAGGAACAGATTAATGCCATTTTGATAGAACAGGCCGGACTGGGTCGCAAGGTGGTGCGCCTGAAAGGCGGCGACCCCTTTGTCTTCGGGCGCGGCGGCGAAGAAGCCGAAGCCTTGGCCCGCGCCGGCATTGCCTGCGACGTGGTGCCGGGCATTACCTCGGCCATCGGCGGCCTGGCCCGGGCCGGTATCCCGGTTACCCACCGTGATTTCGCCTCGTCTTTCCATGTGATAACCGGCCATCTGCGCGATGGAAAAGATCCCCATAACTGGCGGCTGCTGGCGCAGCTGGAGGGCACGCTGGTTATTTTGATGGGCATGTCGCGACTGGCGGATATTTGCCGGCAGTTGATGGATCACGGACGGGCAGCCGACACCCCGGCGGCGGTGGTGATGAACGCCAGCCATCCCGAACAGCGCATGGTGCTGGCCACCCTGGCGACGCTCCCGGAGCAATCCCGCCTGGCCGGATTGGGGGCGCCGTCGCTGATCGTTATCGGCGAGGTGGCCTCGCTGGCGCTGCTGCAAATGATGTAAGGAGTGTTCTACTATGGCGGATCCCGGTCAGCACGGCGGAAACGTGCTGGAAACGGCGTTAAAACTGGGCATCGATGCAAATTCTCTCACCGATTTCAGCGCCAATATCAATCCCCTCGGTATGCCGGCGCGCCTGCGCGAGGCCTTGGCGGCACAGCTGGCGCTGGCGGAGCGCTACCCAGACCCTTTATACCGCCGCTTGCACCAGCGGCTCGCACGGCATCATGGCTGTCCCGAATCCTGGATACTGGCGGGCAACGGCGCCACGGAGCTTATCTTTGATCTCGCTTGCCTGCTGCGACAGAAAACCGTACTGCTGCTGACGCCGGGCTTTGCCGAATACCGCCGCGCCCTGCAGTGGATGGAGTGCCGCATCGTGGACTATCCGCTGGCGGAGCAAGACGATTTTCGTCCCGATCACCGTTTACTGTCGGCCCTGCGGCCGGGTATTCACGCCCTGTTCCTGTGCACGCCCAATAATCCCACCGGCCAGTTAATCGAACCCGATCTGCTGCTGGCAATCGCCCGGCGCTGTCAGGAACAGAATATTTTGCTGGTAATTGATGAAGCGTTTATGGATTTTATTCCCGACGCTGTCGGCATGATCCCGGAACTGGGTCATTGGCCCAATATCTTCGTATTGCGCTCCCTTACCAAATTTTACGCCATTCCCGGCCTGCGGCTCGGTTATCTGGTGAGCGGCAATAGCCAAGGGATGCAACAATTACGCAGCCGCCGCCCGCCGTGGACCATCAATGCTTTTGCCGCCCTGGCGGGAGAGATGGTGCTGGACGACCGGGAGTATCAGCAGCGCACCCGGCAATGGCTGCGGGAAGAGCAGTCCTACCTGCAGGCGGGACTGCAATCGCTGCCCGAGATAAGAATCTGGCGGCCGGCCGCAAACTATATCTTCCTGCGCTGTCTGCGCCAGGGGTTTGATCTGCAGACCGCCCTGCTGGACTATCGTCTGCTGATACGCAGCTGTGGCAATTATCCCGGACTCACCGCCGACTATTATCGGCTGGCTGTCCGCGGCCATGAGGAAAACCGCCGCCTGCTGGACGCCATGACACGGATTTTCTCCCATGGCTGATGACCATTACCCGCCCGTCCGCGGGGAAATTTCTCATGGCTACGCCCCTTATCCGCCCGTCCGCGAGGGAATTCCCCATGGCTGACGCCCGCTGTCCGGCCTCATGCGGCGAGCTTATCCAGGGCTGGATCGCCGGCGGCGAGAAGCTGATTTCCTGCCCCATCGATTGGTACAGCGAAGTGGAGGTCAGCGAAGGAGAGCCGGCGGCGGACGAACGCCCCCTGAGCCGGCGTATGCTGCAGCAGGTCATCGACTATTTCGGCTATCAAACAGGCGATATTCCTCCACTGCGTATAGACTGCCGCTCCACCATCCCCATCGCCAAGGGGCTGGCCAGCAGTACGGCGGATATTGCCGCCACCGCCATCGCCACCGCCCGCTTTTTGCACCGATCGCTGGATGAATGCCAACTGGCGGATCTCTGCCTGCGTCTGGAGCCCACCGACAGTACGGTATTCCGGGCGCTGACGCTATTCGATCATCGCCATGGCAGCTGCCATATTGCCCACCCATGGTTGCCCGTGCTGGACATAGTGATTCTGGAGAGTGCCGATACCCTCACCACCGCCGCCTTCCATCATCACATCGGCACGGGACAGCTGCGCAGACAAGCCGAACGATTGGATCGCGCCTGGCAACTCTTCCAAACCGCCTATCGCAGCGGGTCCCGCCGAAAACTAGGGGAAGCCGCTACCCTGAGCGCCATTGCCAGCCAACTGCTGCTGCCCAAACCGGCGTTTGATGACCTGCTGCGCGCGGTGGAGCGTCATGACCTGTTCGGCCTGGACGTTGCCCACAGCGGCACGGTGGTGGGACTGCTGCTGGATCCCCAGCGGCATGACCCGGGCCGGCTAATAGCCGAATTGGCGCAAAGCGGCGTTTTGCGGCATTATCCACGCCAGCATGTCACCCGTATGGTGCCGGGCGGGGTACGCTAGGGCTGATAAAAATCGCTTATCAAATTATGCAATTGACAATTATAGGCTCAGTGCATGCTATATTATGCACTTGATGATCCTGATGAAAATTATAATACTAGGAATATTCATTATTCTATTATGGCAAGTAGATATGAATGTTCACGAAAATTCATGGCAGTGATTATTTTTATTATACACACCAACGGAATATTTTATAATCGAACACGTTTTCACGTAGATGACTTCACGAGAGGAATTTTTATGCGATATTACCCCTATGCATATAACAATCCTATCGGCAATAATTGGAAAACAACATGGCATTCTAAGTGTTTGACAAGAAAAGATGATTTATCTGCTATTTTAAGCAATTGACGGCTCATGGGCAAATGATATCTTTCTAATATGCCATTTAGGCCAATTAATACTATACCAGCAGTGTAATATGTTAACCGTAAAAACGATATAGATTCTGGATGAATGAAATACTAAAAATATTTTTTGGATATCAACGGAATCAGTGGGGCATTTTCGATTTAATTTCTCATGAAGACAAATTTTTTCAAGCTCTTATGCTTTAAATTTAGAGGAATTTTATAATGACAAATAAAGATTACCCCTGTAATGGTCGGCCATTCGCAAACCCGCCGGCTAAGCCAGAAAATTTTCGTATTATTGAACGTGGTCAAAATTTCGTGCAGGTACAGTGGACAGCCGGTCAGTATGGCGCGCCCGTTTACAGTTATTCAGTTTTTGTATCGGCTCCGGCAGGCGCCGGTTACCCTCGCATTGTCACAGCCGCCTATCAGAATGCAACCTATGCCAATGTATCGGGTTTATTGCCGAATGTGACCTATTATTTCTATGTTGTGGCCACTGGCTACGATGGCCTATTTAGCCCCCTGTCGGACCCTCTTCAGGTTGTGGCAACATTACCTATCCCTTCTCAACCACCCTATTGCTGGCCCCGCCCACAGCCGCGGCCGCCCTATAACCCGCCGAATCCCGGATGCTGCCCGCCCCCGCGGCCGCCCTATAACCCGCCGAAGCCCGGATACTGCCCGCCTCCGCGGCCGCCCTATAATCCGCCGACTCCCGGATGCTATTCGCCCCCGCGGCCGCCCTATAATCCGCCGAATCCCGGATGCTATCCGCCCCCGCGGCCGCCCTATAATCCGCCTAATCCCGGATGCTGTCCGCCCCCGCGGCCGCCCTATAATCCGCCTAATCCCGGATGCTATCCGCCACCGCGGCCGCCCTATAATCCGCCTAATCCCGGATGCTATCCGCCCCCGCGGCCGCCCTATAATCCGCCGAATCCCGGATGCTGTCCGCCTCCGCGGCCGCCCTATAATCCGCCGAATCCCGGATGCTATTCGCCCCCGCGGCCGCCCTATAATCCCCCGAATCCCGGATGCTATCCGCCTCCGCGGCCGCCTTATAATCCGCCGAATCCCGGATGCTATCCGCCTCCGCGGCCGCCCTATAATCCGCCGAATCCAGGATGTTGTGATCATGATGGCCGAGGCTACTAAGAAACTGTAAGTGGGTAAAAGACGTTATTTTGATCCCGGCTATTATCGCTGCCCCGTAACGGGGCAGCAAATCAGACGCCTAAAAGCGAGGGCGTATTTTGAAAAATACGGATTACTTGAGCGTCCGCGAGGAGACGATGCGGTCAATCTTGCTGATTTTTTTACCATCCCAGATAAATTCATAGTGAGCGCTTTGCTGAACGCTTTTTACCCCCTTCGGGGTGAACAGTCCCCAGCACACCGCGCCCGGCCGTCTGACCGAGCGATAGCGCAGCGTCCTGCAGCCTTGGCTTTTCAAAGACCGCCCCAACGCCCTTGCGGCGCTATAGCTATGGGCATCGTAAACCGGATGGGAAAGCGGTAGCGCCAGCGCATCAATCGCCGGCTCCGGATCAAAGATAAACAGCAGGCTGCGCATCACCATGCGATCATATTTCAAACCGTCGATTAACTGCCAGTAATGTTCCTGATGATAAGTCACCTCCGTCAAGGCGGTAGCCATCTCATCGGCAATATACAACATGCCGTACGAGCCATCGGAAAAGCGGCTACCCAAGGGATTGACATGGGTAAATGGCGCTACCGCATAGGAGCAGCCGGTTATGCCGAAGGGAATATCACCGGCAGGCAAAAAACCCGGCGACCCGGCGCTGTTTCGCAAACGTGGATTCGTCAGCGCCTGCAACTCATAGAGGGTTTCAAACTCCTCCTCATCGGCGACGTCGTCAAACAGCGCGATCGGCGGATATTTTGAATTGATTAAGCGATAACCCCGCTGGCGTTGAACACTCAGCGAGGGAAGAACCACCGGTTGTTCTGTCACCATATGCCGCCACGCAAGGCATCGATATGCTTATAGACTTCGTACAGGGTACCAAAATGGCCAGTGCCAATCAGTTCCAGCGGCGCTTGCCCGTTAAAATAAGGGGTGTGATTTTTCATGGCCATAAAACCGTAGACATTTTCCGGATTTTCAAACAGCGTACGCAGCGCGCCATGAATATTGAGCAGATAACTTATGCGCTCAAACTGATCGTGGCTTAGTTGCGCCGCCGCCGGGTCCTTCCTCAATTTGTAAAAGGACGCTTTAGACATTTGAAGTATGGCCTGCATCTGTTCAGGAGTGCTGCCCCATTTTTCCAAAATGGACATCGCCGTCTTCAAACCGACGGCGGCGGCCCTTTTTTTATCTTGATAGCGCTCTAATTTCTGCGGTATCGCCATGCCATGCCCCCTTTCGTTTTGGTCTTAGAATAGACTATATTCTTATTAAAGTCTATATGGAGACAAACATTGGGAGATTAGCCACGCTACCTGTAAAACAGATCCGGCATTATTTTGGCGGACGAGATAAATTTATAGGGGAACAACTCACCTTCGCGGTATTCAAAATTGATGGTGGAAAGGGATTTGGAATAGACCAACTCGTTTTTGCGGGCAATATGCAGGATGGTAAATGGCAGAGTACTGACCTCGTAAGTAATGGCGTTTTGCCTGACCAGGGCGATGTTGTCCAACTGATAACAGGGGCTTTTGCCTGATTTATCCACCGTCAGAAATTCATTGAGATCCTCAAGCCATCTTAGCTCGCCCTCTGTAATGCGCCCCGTCTCGCTATTTCGATTCACGGAATCACATATCCGGCCAAACACATCACTTAACAGATCGCGGGAATGCTTTTGCAAGCGGTAAGTGGCGATCACCATGACAGCGGATCGCTTTCCATTACTTTTCCGATCGCTTCGCGCCGAATATTCCTCCATCGCCTTGATGAAATCAGACGCCGTGCGCGCAGAGCCGGCGGCGGTATTATCATTGGAAACGATCTTTCGGGACTCGTGCTCCAAATATTCTCGCAGGGTGACTTTCAGGATCCGGTTAATCTGCGGCCGAACGATGCTTTTAGCCTTATGGGCAGACCTCGACGCCTGCGACCGAAGGTTTTTAGCGTCTAATAGTAAATTTTCATTGAAGTCCCCCGGTGAAATGATAAAGCTGCCGAGACTTTCTCCGGGTTTTATAGATTGATAGCCATGTTCATCGGAGCTTGCCCGTTGCAATGCCAGTTTGATGCTTTCAATCAACGCTGCCACATTGCCGTCGGCGCCAGTGACGATGAGAGGAATATCCGAGCGATCCGGGCCGCTGATTTGCGCCCCGGAGAAGTTGCAGTCTTCAACGGGGGTATTTGTTGTATTTCTTTCCAAAACGCCCAGAGGGGAGAATTTCCGATGCAGCGACTTGTCATCTAAATGAAAATATCTGGAAATTTTATTATGACTCAAAGGTAATCGTTGATTCGATTCCTCAAACAGCGGCAGCGGATAACACATGATTTGCTTTCCGGGCGTATCCAAACCAGTCATGGCGATAGGCATGATCTTTCTTTCATGAAACGCATTCAACGATGAACTCAGGTAAGTGGTTTTGGCAGATTTTTCTTTTAGAAGATTATTTGTATCTCCTAAACCGCTTATGGTGATGCTTTCCTTTTTGGCATAATCGCAAAAATTCATGGTGGCAGCGGCGCCCAGTGCGGTACGAGGCAGCACAAGATAGGTATTAGCGTTCGCCATAAAACCCATCTGGCCCCGAAGTTCACTTTTGGCCTCCAATGACAGAGTGATGTTTTTGTCCCTGGTTTTTTTCAGCGTTGCATCGGTTATCCACTTCTCTACCTGTCCATTCATAGTGTTGGGGCTAAACAGTATTCCCAAAAACAAGTCGATATGGCTCCATTCGATTTTAAAACTGAAATTATGCTCGTTTTCCGCATTCCCTGCCGCGATGAAATTGGCCTCCACCGGGAGAACGGTGATGAGATCAATACCCCCTGCCGAGAGAAGCTTGCCTTTCTCTTCCAGACCCTGGCCGGTACCGGCCAATGCCACGAGTGAGCGGGCTTTGTTTCTGATGAAGCTAAAAGAGATCTTGCCGCTTTCGCTTTTGGTAAGGGTAAGGCTATCCTGTTTACCCCAACGCGCCAATGTCCCGGCAAACCATCCTGGAATAGGCAATCCAGCTGCCGCGACACCTATAAAAAACGCAGTACTTTTGCTTATATTCAAAGAAATAGATTCATTTTCCTCTAATGAGCTCAACGAAAGCTTTAGCATCCGTTCTAAGGACTCCGCCGGTCCAATGTAATCGGTGGCGGAAGAAAACACCTTCCTGAGCCTCTTATCCTGAACAAAATCGGTAAGCGGCAGAACCTCCTGAATGACCCCGTGGCGCGGAGTTAAACCTGAGGGTGTTTTTTTTGGCCAGACAACCTCCCTCGCCGTTTCAAACATGCATTGCAGACCGGGATCAAAGGCTTTTGCCATAAAGCGTCCAGTTCGGTATTTGTCACCGGCAAAATGGGCGTTTTTGGCTTTTTTGAAATTCCCGCGAAAATTATCAATCACAGAAGAAAACAAGGGAATATTTTTGCTACTGAAATTACCCAGCCGTTGTCTGTCAAATGGCAAACCGGAGTGAACTTTTTCATAAGGATCCGCGCCGGTTCCCGAATAAAAATTTTGCACTGGCTTATGGCTTAAATGCTTGACATGGCAGGTTTGCATATTGACATGATGGGGTGAGAAATACATGATACTGGTTCCTCCATCCTGCTCAATGCATAATTTAACTTGATTAGCCACTTTTGTTGCCGATAAAATTTTCGCTCTGGAGGGCAGAGGCATAGTAAGCCGATGCTTCATAAAATCATAATTATATCGATATTTATCATTCCAAATCTCATTTAAATATAGGGATCCATTTGTAAAAAAAAATTCGATCGAATTTCTTTCATCCAGGCTAAATTGCAATAATAAAGATTTATGGAAAGGTTCAGACAATTTTATTATCTGTAATCCAATATATGAAGCGGTATCCAATGGTCTATCTACATATATTTCTTTTGTTATACCTTCCATAGTGAAATTAATTTCATATTGCACTTTTTCGTTTTTTCCCCAGGCAATCAGCTTCCCTTCCTGGTTGATATTTAACCGAGAAAATTGCATTTTACGCTCTTCCCACAGATCAATTTTAGCAATATAAAACTTTGTGTTCTGGGTAGCCTTCAGCCAGCACCTTTTAAAAAAATCACTGCTTTTCCCTTTAATTAACAATAAATTACCCTGTTCATCCAAGGTAAGCCCTTGATGTAACGGCGGTCCGCCATACAGGGATCCAAGATAAACATAATCGATGGCGTTTAATCGTCTGCTATCATTTATACATTCATAAGCGAGTTTCACTTTGACGCTGACACAATGTATGTTCGCCATTTTTTCCGAGCGACGCAGCGGACGTTCGGTTGAACCGGGAATAGACACATCATACAAATTGCAGGCATTAAGGGAGTCCGGCATTGAAAGAAATCTTTGCAAAAAGGACTTTTCGCAGTTATATACCTTTTCCAGTTTTCGATATAGACAGGCATTAGCCTTCACCTTAAAATGATCTACATTACTCAATGTTTCCCGTCTACCATATTCATTCCCGCTGTAGCCAGGATTAATATCTTCTATTACTTTCATACCCCTCCCTTAGTTGCATTATAATTATCGCCTTACTTTATTTGTTAAGCAAGGAAACACTATATTGACTATACAATAGGTACATAATAAAAATTTAGATATTTCGACTATAATGGAATTGCATTGCAAAGTTATTCATCCCCGGTTCAATCTTCATGGCGCGCGGCGGTAAGATATGACATTATTTTTTGCTGGTTAAGCATATATTTAACTTAGATAAGTATACGTTTTTGATGTGTGTTTATGGCAAGCGCGGTTCAAACGGCTATTTATAGTACTGGAAGTGATATATAACATTAATGAAGGGATTCACTATTTTAGCAAACGCCGGGTAGATGGGAAAAATACCGCGGGCACGGGATGGCGCTCTTACCTGAGAGCCATCGCCACCGATTGGTTTAGGCATCGGTTTAATAAGTGTCCTTACCGTTTTATCGGCTCTTGCGGGCGACGATAAACAGCCGCGGAAACGCCAGCAGCACGCTGCCGTCGACACGAGGAGGATAAGCGTCTTCAATGGCTTGCAGATATTTTTTCAGGAATTCCGGCCTTTGCTCATCGGTCAAGGGCTCCAGAAAAGGCCGCAGGCCGGTGGCGCGGACCCATTCCACAACGGCCTGGTGCGAGGGCATGACATGAAAATAGCTGGTCCGCCAGATATCCACCCGCTCGGCATGGGGTGCGAGCAGATCATAATACTCCGCCGCGCTCAGGATCTTGACCCTGACCTGGGCCGCTTCGCCGATGCGATCGCGCCACGGCCCTTCGTCAGCCACCCGGCGCATTTCCCGATGGCTGGGCTCCTGGCGATTATCAGGCATCTGTACCGCCAGGCTGCCGCCGGGCGCCACCATGGAAAACAACCGCGGGAACAGAATCTCGTGATCGGGCACCCATTGCAATGACGCATTGGCATAGACAATATCCTGCGCCGCCGCCGGTTGCCATCGCAAGATATCTTCCCGGCTGAAACGGCACGCCGGCAACCGCTGCCGGGCATGTTCCAGCATGGCCTCCGAGCTGTCTACGCCGGTCACCGTCGCCTGCGGGAATCGCTGGAATAATCCCTCGGTGGAGTTACCGGGACCGCAGCCGAGATCGGTCACCTGGCGGGGATTTTCCGTCTCGATGCGGGCGATGAGTTCCAGCGCGGGCCGGGTTCTTTCTACTTCAAATTGGCGGTAGAGCTGCGGATTCCAGTCTTGCATGTAACGACCTCGTCTGAAAGAACTGCTTGGGGAATATGTCCCTTGCCACTGCCGGAAAACCCTACCGCCGGCACCCGGAGTTCAGCATTTGCGCCGGGCAAAGCGTTCACGGTTTTCACTGCTGGCGGCGGCGGATTTCTTCAACACCACATAACAGGCGCCGGTGCCGCCATGGACGGGACGAGCGGCGCAATAGGCCTGCACCTGCTCAAACTGAGTCAGCCAGCGGGCGACCAGACTGCGGACAATATTGGCGTGACTGTTGTCATGGCGTCCTTTGCCATGGATGATAAGCAACGTACGTAACTGCTCCGACTGCATGCGGCGGATAAAGGCGAACAAATGCTGACGGCAGGTTTCCACCGGGGTACGGGTAAGATTCAGGCTGGCCTCAACGGCATAGCGTCCCTCACTCAGTTTATCCAGTACGCCCTGTTGAATGCCGTCCTGTTTATAGCTGAGGGGAACATCAAGAGGTAACGCATCGATATAACCGGCGACGAGAAAATTTTCCGCGGCGTCATCCGGTTCCTGCCGCCGGTGGCGACATGGGGGCTTATGCTGCAAAAAAACCACGTTGGATAAATCCTTTAGCGGTTTGACATCTTCCATGGCCTCTTTGAACAAATCGTTATCATCACCGGTCATCATTCGTCACTCGCGCTTGCTTGGCAGGAGCGGCGATGCAGCGGGCCCGCTCCCAACAGGTTGATACCGTTTTACTATAAACCGGCTATGGCGGGATTTCATCAGATTCGCCGATATTTAAGCAAACACCGGCAGAGGAATTTACCGTTAAAGGTGGGAAACGAAACCTTGTATACCCACTAACTGCAACCTGAAGATGACGGGTATCGCGGGAACTATAAAGCAATAGTGCCGAACGCACGGCCTATAACCTTGGCGGAGGCTTCAAATGCCAGCTGCTCCTCTTCGGTTAAGGGCACCGCGACGGATTGTACAATACCGCCGGCGCCGACCAACGCCGGCCGGCCGATATACACCCCCTGCCGTTCATCCCAAACGGAGACCGGGAAAACGGTACGCCCGTCCGACAGTACCGCGTCCACCAGACGGGCCGCGGCGGTGCCGATACCGAAGCTGGTCCAGCCTTTGCCCTGCAGAATTTGCCAGCCGCCCGCACGCACCTGATCTTTCATCGCCGGCAGATCAAGAGTCTTGCCGGCATCAAACCCGCCGATGGGAACTCCGCCAATCCGTACCGTGCTCCAGGCGACAAACTGGGATTCTCCGTGCTCACCCATAACATACCCGTCCACGCTTTTCGGATCGACGGCAAAAAATTCCCCCACCACCCGCTTCATACGCGCGGTATCCAGCGATGTGCCGGTACCGAACACCCGGGACACCGGCAGCCCGCTGATATGCTGGATCAGGCGGGTGATGACATCGCAGGGGTTGGTGATATTAATAAATACTCCCTGAAAGCCGCCGGCCATAATGCGGGGTACCGCCTGCCCGACCGCCGCGCTGGTTTCCAACAGCTCCTCCATGCGATCTTCCCGCAGCGCAGAGGTGGGTCCTACCGCCATCACCACCACTTGGGCCCGTTTTAACGCGGCATAATCATTCACCACAATATGCACGCGCGAGGACACCAGCGAGGCCATATCACGCAATTCCAGACCCTGGCTATGCGCTTTGGCTTCATTTTCGTCGATTAATATAATCTGATCGCATAACCCCTGCGTGACCAACGAAAAAGCCGTATCGGCGCCGACATGGCCCGCGCCGATGATTCCCACGATCCGCTGCATATCCTTTCTCCTGATTTTAAACGGGTTAATGGCTGGTTTTTCGTTAACACTACTCCTTTTGCCGGTCAAAACCCAGCCGAAATACCCCTGTTGGTACGCTCGCGTTTTGACTAAATGTGCACCTGCGTCGTTGGACACTTTATCAACGACACGAAATGATGTTAAAATTGACCCAAATCAAGTAATGCATGAGCGGCGACATATGATCATCCAGGAAAAGCGTATTATCAGACGAATCCAGTCTGGCGGTTGTGCCATCCATTGTCAGGATTGCAGTATCAGCCAATTATGTATTCCTTTCACGCTTAATGAGCACGAGCTGGACCAGCTCGATAATATCATCGAGCGTAAAAAGCCGATTCAAAAAGGCCAGGCGCTGTTCAAGGCCGGCGATGAACTCAAATCCCTCTATGCTATCCGCTCCGGCACCATTAAAAGCTACACCATTACCGAACAGGGCGACGAACAGATCACCGGTTTTCACCTGGCGGGGGATCTGGTGGGTTTTGACGCCATCGGCGCCGGTCAGCATCCCAGTTTCGCCCAGGCGCTGGAAACCTCGATGGTGTGCGAAATACCGTTCGAGACCCTGGACGATCTCTCCGGCAAAATGCCCAATTTGCGCCAGCAGATGATGCGGCTGATGAGCGGCGAGATCAAAGGCGATCAGGATATGATCCTGCTGCTTTCCAAAAAGAATGCCGAAGAGCGCCTGGCGGCGTTTGTGTACAATCTTTCACGCCGTTTTGCCCAGCGGGGATTTTCTCCGCGTGAATTCCGGCTGACCATGACCCGGGGCGATATCGGCAATTACCTGGGCCTGACGGTGGAAACCATCAGCCGCCTGCTGGGCCGCTTTCAAAAGAGCGGTATCCTGGCGGTAAAAGGCAAATATATTACTATCGAAGACGGCGACGCGCTGTCTGAATTGGCCGGAACGCCGCAAAAAGTCGCCTGACGCCCGGCCGGATACGTAATTTTCTTATTTTATTGATCCGGCTGCGTTTCTCTTCTGTCCTGGTTTGCTTCAATGAGTTACTCTGATTTAACATTCTGTCGAGTTGCAGAAATGAGGAGACTCTCATGGCCAAGTATAACAATCTATTAGTAGCAATCGACCCAAATCAGGATGATCAACCGGCGCTTCGCCGTGCAGTTTATTTAGTGCATAAACTGGGCGGCACCATTAAAGCCTTCCTGCCCATCTATGATTTCTCCTATGAAATGACCACCCTGCTTTCCCCTGACGAACGCACCGCGATGCGTAAAGGTGTGATAAGCCAGCGCACCGCCTGGATCGAGGAGCAGTGCCAGCACTATATTCACAGCGGCGTGCCTATCGATATCAAAGTCATCTGGCATAACCGGCCGTTCGAAGCCATTATCCAGGAAGTCCTGGCCTTCAAACACGATCTGGTGCTGAAAATGGCCCATCAGCACGATCGCTTCGAATCGGTGATATTCACCCCCACCGACTGGCACCTGTTGCGCAAATGTCCCTGCCCGGTATGGATGGTTAAAGACCAGCCCTGGCCGGAAGGAGGCAAAGCCCTGGTGGCGGTGAATCTGTCCGGCGAAGAGCCCTATCACGATCCCCTTAATATCAAGCTGGTAACCGAAACCCTGGCGCTGGCGGAACAGGTTAATCAAACCGAAGTGCATTTGGTGGGCGCTTATCCGGTGACCCCCATCAATATCGCCATCGAGCTGCCGGATTTTGATCCCAGCGTCTATAACGATGCCATTCGCGGACAGCATCTGATCGCCATGAAAAGCCTGCGGCAAAAATTCCAGCTGGATGAAAAATTCACCCATGTGGAAAAAGGCCTGCCGGAAGAAGTTATCCCTGATTTGGCCGAGCATCTCGACGCCGGTGTGGTGGTATTGGGCAGCATCGGCCGCACCGGCTTTTCCGCCGCCTTTATCGGCAACACCACCGAACTGGTGATCGATCATCTGAAATGCGACCTGCTGGCCATCAAGCCGGACGACTACGTCTCGCCGGTCACGCTGGAAGCGGGCGATCAATACGAATAAAAAAGGCCCCGTTCGGGGCCTTGCAGACTGCTGACAAACGCACTCGGAGTCAATAAGGCGGGACAGGCTACCAGAAGAGTAAACCGTCCGCGCCATGGATGGCGCGGATCGAGCCTACAAGGACGTATTCACGGCGTGTTTACGATCTGGCAGCCTGTTCCGACCGGGCACTTTGTCAATAAGCTCAAAGGCCCCGGTCGGGGCCTTGTCAGCTTATAGCGCCCGCAGGATATCCTCGACGCTGGCTTTGGCGTCGCCAAACAGCATCTGGGTATTTTCCTTGAAGAACAGCGGATTCTGCACTCCGGCGTAGCCGGTGTTCATGGAACGCTTGAAGACAATGACGTTCTGCGCCTTCCAGACTTCCAGTACCGGCATGCCGGCGATGGGGCTGTGGGGATCTTCCTGCGCCGCCGGGTTAACGGTATCGTTGGCGCCGATCACCAGTACGGTATCGGTATCGCTGAAATCATCGTTGATTTCGTCCATTTCCAGCACCACGTCATAAGGCACTTTGGCCTCGGCCAGCAACACGTTCATGTGGCCGGGCAAACGACCGGCAACGGGATGGATGCCGAACCGCACCTTCACGCCACGGGCAATCAGCTTATCGGTGATATCGTGCACCGGATATTGCGCCTGCGCCACCGCCATGCCATACCCCGGAGTGATGATAACCGAACTGGAGTTTTTCAGCAGTTCCGCCACTTCTTCCGCCGTGGTTTCCCGATATTCGCCCATTTCGGTGTCTTCGGCGCCGCCGGAACTGTCGGTGCCGAAACCGCCGGCAATCACGCTGATAAAGGAGCGATTCATGGCCCGGCACATAATATAAGACAGTATCGCACCCGAGGACCCCACCAGCGCGCCGGTGACGATGAGCAGGTCGTTGCTGAGCATAAAGCCGGCCGCCGCCGCCGCCCACCCCGAATAGGAGTTAAGCATGGAGACCACTACCGGCATATCGGCGCCGCCGATGGAGGCCACCAGATGTACGCCGAATACCAGGGCAATCAGCGTCATCAGCAATAAGGCAATAGACTGCAGGGCCACGCTGTCGGTTCTGACAAACAGGACCAGCAGCAGGAAGGAAACAACCAGCGCCGCCAGGTTCATATGATGGCGAAAGGGCAACATCAGCGGGCGGGAGGAAATTTTCCCGCGCAGCTTTCCAAACGCCACGATGGAACCGGTAAAGGTAACCGCACCGATAAAGATGCCTAAAAAGACTTCGGTGAGATGGATATTGATCATCACCGCGTCCAGGATTTCACCATGATCGAGATAACTGTTATACCCTACCAGTACCGCCGCCAGGCCGACAAAGCTATGCAGTATCGCCACCAGTTCCGGCATTTCGGTCATCTCGACCTTACGCGCCAGATAAACGCCGATGCTGCCGCCGATAACCATGGCGACGATAATCCAGCCGATATTACCGGCATGAGGCCCGACAATGGTCGCCAGCAAAGCAATCGCCATGCCGCAAACGCCAAACAGATTGCCCTGCTTTGAGGTTTCGTGTTTGGACAATCCCGCCAGGCTGAAAATAAATAAAATAGCGGCAACGATATAGGCCGCCGTCACTAATCCTTCAGACATGGGTTAACCCCTTAATTTTTACGAAACATTTTCAGCATGCGCTGAGTCACGGTGAAGCCACCGAAGATATTGATGCTGGCTATCAGTACGGCGATAAAAGACAGGAAAGAGACCCATCCGCCATGACCGATTTGCAATAACGCACCAACGACAATTATCCCGGATATGGCATTGGTCACCGACATCAGCGGGGTGTGCAACGCATGACTGACATTCCAGACCACGTAATATCCGACGATGCAAGCCAGGGCAAACACGGTGAAATGCGACAGGAAGTCGCGGGGGGCGACGCTTGCCAGCCAGCCGAATAAAATAATCGCGATAGCGATCAGGATATATTTTTTCAGCGGCGAACCGGGTTTTTCCACCGGTTTCGCCAGGGGCGCCGCGGCCTTAGCCTGCTGCGGCTGGGCGGAAACCTGAATCGGCGGCGCGGGCCAGGTGAGTTCGCCATTTTTTACCACGGTAACGCCGCGGATCACGGTATCGTCGAAATCCACCACGATTTCGCCGTTTTTCTCTTTACACAGCAGCTTCAACAGATTGAGCAGATTGGTGCCGTAGAGCTGGGAGGATTGGGTCGGCAACCGGCTGGGTAAATCGGTGTAGCCGATGATACGCACGCCGTTTTCGGTCATGGTCACGGTATCGGCTACGGTTAATTCGCAGTTACCGCCGGTCTGTGCCGCCAAATCGACGATGACGCTACCCGGCTTCATGGAAGCGACCATCTCTTTGGTGATGAGTTTGGGCGCCGGTCTGCCGGGGATAAGCGCGGTGGTGACGATAATGTCCACGTCCTGCGCCTGGGCGGCAAACAGGGCCATTTCGGCTTTGATAAAGGCCTCTGACATCACTTTGGCATACCCGTCCCCGCTGCCGGCTTCTTCTTCAAAGTCCAGCTCCAGAAACTCCGCGCCCATACTGTTGACCTGCTCTTTCACTTCAGGACGGGTATCGAAAGCGCGGACAATAGCGCCCATGCTGCCTGCGGCGCCGATAGCGGCAAGTCCGGCCACCCCGGCACCGATTATCATGACCTTGGCCGGCGGCACTTTACCCGCCGCCGTAATTTGCCCGGTGAAGAAACGGCCGAATTCATGAGCCGCCTCCACAATGGCGCGGTAGCCGGCGATATTCGCCATGGAGCTCAAGGCATCCATTGACTGCGCGCGGGAGATTCGCGGCACGGCATCCATCGCCATCACGGTGATATTATTGGCGGAGAGCTTCTCAAGCAAAGCCGGATTCTGCGCCGGCCAGATAAAGCTGACCAGGGTACTGCCGTTTTTGATTAAGGGTATTTCATCATCCGCCGGCGCGTTAACCTTCAGAATGATATCGGATTGCCAGACATCGGAGGCGTCTGTGATTGAAGCGCCGGCCGCTACAAAAGCGGCATCTTCAAAGCTGGCAAGTTTGCCTGCGCCGCTTTCAATCGCTACTGTAAATCCCAGTTTGAGCAATTGTTCAACGGTTTTAGGCGTTGCGGCAACGCGGGCCTCGTTGGCCAAGCGTTCTTTCGGTACACCAATACGCATAGCTTTCCCTTTTAACTGTTCTTTCTGAAAATAACCGTCATCCTGACCCAAGTGTCAAATGTGTCATACCGCAGACCCTGGGATCACCCTACAAGAGCCATACAATAACCTACTTAAAATAAAAACAGCGGTCTACAGATTGTGCCGGTTAAGCACTTTTTCAGTAAAAAAACCGGCATAGTTTACCGCTCTTTCGCAATTGTTATTCACACTGACATAAATTGCTGAGACACTTGCTATTATTACATGCCATAATCGGCAGCTAATCTGTTATACATCAACAGTTCAGCATGTTTAGCGTGAAAGCGTACGTCGAAAGGACTTTTTATGAAGCTGAAGAAAGCATTACTGGCATCTGCGTTATTGACGTTAACCACATTGTCGACGCAGGCCGCCCAAGAGCTGACACCTGAAAAGGCAGCCAGCCTGAAACCTTTTGACCGGGTCTATGTTACCGGTCATTTTAATTCTATCGGCGATGCCGCCGACGCCGTCTCAAGACGGGCCGATGAGGAAGGGGCCGCCTACTTTTACATTCAGGGCTACGGCGATAACAGCAGCAGCAGCGGCAACTGGCGAGTGGCCGCCGATATCTACCGTAAAGACGCGCCGTCTGCCTCCACCGCCACGCAATATCGGTACTATAACGGCGTAAAAGAACTTCCCAAGGACGAGGCCAACCTGCTCGAGCCTTACGATACCGTCACCATCAGGGGCTTGTTTCACAGCCAGCCTGATGTTAACGACGCCATCACCAAGGCCGCCAAAGAGAAAGGCGCCGCCTCATTTTATATTGTGAGGCAAATCGACGCTAACGAAGGCGGCAATCAAAGCATCACCGCCTTCATTTATAAAGCCGATGCGCCGAAACGCGTCCTGCAAAGCCCTGACGCCATTCCGGCTGACTCCGAGGCGGGACGGGCCGCGCTGGCCGCCGGCGGCGCCGCCGCCGCCAAAGTTGAAATACCCGGCGTAGCATCGTCCGGTACCCCCAGCTCCGCGGTGGGCCGCTTCTTTGAAACGCAGTCAACCACCGGTAAGCGTTACAGCGTCACGTTACCTGACGGCACCGTTATTCAGGAAGTCAATAATGTTACCGCCGCGGAAATGGTACCTTTTGATTCGGTCACCTTTACCGGACACTATAACAGCACCACCGACGTCTCCGAGCAGGTTGCGCGTCTCGCGGCCAAGAAAGGCGCGAAATACTACCATATCACCCGGCAATGGGAACAGAATGCCAGCGGCGGCAACCTGACCGTCTCCGCGGATTTGTTCAAATAGTTATTGATTGATTGTTCGATAAACAGGGCGAGGATAACTCGCCCTGTTTTTGTTGACTCAGTGCCCGGTCGGAACAGGCTGCCGGATCGTAAACACGCCGTGAATACAATCACTGTAGGCTCGACCCGCGCCAGCTCAGGCGGCCGGTATTTCAGGAATGGTCGTCAGTTGGATGGACAGCCGTTCGTCGTGCTGTTGCAATGAGAGATGATCGCCGAATTCATGTTGAATGGCGCCGAGCTGACCTTTTTCCAGCGCATAGGGTAACCGGATTTCAAAGCGGAAAATACCTTGCTGCTCCGCCAGGGCGATAAGGCGGATGATATTGGTTTCGTCGTTGACCTGGGTGGAAAGCACCTGCAGCGCCAAGGCCTTGAGCTGTTCCTGGTGGGTATGGGAATGTACGGGCGGGGTTTTGGTCACGATGCCGAAAATCGGCATGACGCCATAAATGGCATCAATGAAGCTCCAGCGCTTTTTGCAGCTGGCGGATAAATAGTGCGTATAATCAAAGCAGAAACTTTCGCCCTGAACGCCAGCATCGAGCTGATATTTTGCCATTTTGCCCCATCCCCCCCCTCGCTGTCCCGGCGTAATCCCCGCCACACAATGTGCAGATAACTATAGCATAGGGTAATGAATAATAGGTGAATAGGCGGGCGGTTCAAGGGCAACAGAATAGTAATATTTTATTTATTATTTAGAGTATCTACCCTTCAGGACATTTCCTAACGCATATCCGATGGCGCAATAACGTCTCAGGCGGTATGCTCAGTACCATTTGTTTCACCTAATGTACGCAGATTATCGGCACAATGAATAAGATTGTTTTTGTTGAAGATGACACCGAAGTCGGCAACCTTATTGCAGCATGGCTCGGTAAACACGATTTCGAGGTTACTCTCGAACCGCGGGGAGATCGCGCCCAAGAGGTGATTATGCGTGAAAACCCCGATCTGGTGTTGCTGGATATCCTGCTGCCGGGCAAAGACGGTATGACGATATGCCGGGATTTACGCCCGGTCTACAACGGTCCTATCGTTCTGTTGACTTCCCTGGACAGCGATATGAATCATGTTCTGGCGCTGGAAATGGGCGCCAATGATTATATTTTGAAAACCACCCCGCCGGCGGTACTGCTGGCGCGGCTGCGTTTGCATCTGCGGCAGAGCGCCTTTGTTCCCCGCGAGGTATCTCCTGCGACGGGCAGTACCGGCAGCGTGCTGCATTTCGGGCAGTTAAGTATCGATTTGATTAACCGGGAAGTGATTCTGGGCGCAGAAACGGTTTTGCTTTCCACTTCCGACTTTGAACTGCTGTGGGAACTGGCGACCCACGCCGGCCAGATCATGGATCGCGAGGCGTTACTGAAAAATTTACGCGGCGTCAGCTACGACGGCCTTGACCGCAGTATCGACGTCGCCATTTCCCGGCTGCGTAAAAAGCTCTATGACAATGCGCTTGAGCCCTTTCGCATCAAGACCGTGCGTAATAAAGGCTACCTGTTCGCGCCGAACGCCTGGGAGAGCGCCCGGCCATGAGGAAGTTGTTTATCCAGTTTTATTTGCTGCTGTTTGTCTGTTTTCTGGTAATGACGCTGTTGGTGGGCTTGGTTTACAAGGTCACCGCCGAACGCGCCGGCAGGAAATCCATGGATGACCTGATGAAGAGCTCCCTTTACCTGATGCGAAATGAGCTGCGCTCCATTCCTCCCCGCGATTGGAACAAGACCATCAATAAGCTGGACATCAATCTCTCCTTCAGTTTGCACATCGAACCGCTGAGAAAATATCAGCTCAACCCCGGTGACGACTTGCGGCTGCGCCGCGGCGAGATTGTCGCGCTGGACGACGAATACACCTTTATCCAGCGCATTCCCCGCAGTAATTACGTGCTGGCCGTGGGGCCGATCCCTTATCTGTTTTTCATTCATGAGATGCGCTTGCTTGACCTGGCGCTGCTGGTTTTTATCGGCCTGTCGCTGGCTCTGCCCGTATTTATCTGGATGCGGCCCCATTGGCAGGATATGCTCAGGCTGGAAACGGCGGCACAACGGCTCGGCGCCGGCTTCCTGGATGAACGGACCCATTTCGACAGCGCTTCCAGCCTTTATCGGCTTGGGGTGGCGTTCAATCAGATGGCTGACAATATCAATACCCTGATTGCCAGTAAAAAGCAGCTTATTGATAATATCGCCCATGAACTGCGCACGCCGCTGGTGCGATTACGCTACCGGCTGGCCATGAGCGAAGGGCTGTCCACGGAAGAACAGGAACGGCTGAATCATGATGTCAGCCAGCTGGAAGGGCTGATAGACGAGTTGCTGACTTTTGCCCGTCTCGATCGTCCACAGGTTACCCTGAACCTGACGTCGGTGGATCTGCCGGGCTGGCTGGCTGAGAAGCTGGCCGATATCCGATTGGTGCACGGAGAACGGGTGATTCATGAGGACATTCCCGACCAAGGGAATTTCGGTCAGGTGGATGCCCGGCTTATGGAACGGGTGCTGGATAATCTGGTGAATAATGCCCTGCGCTACAGTCAGCAAATGATCAGCGTGAAATTGGGCGTAGAAGACCAATACGGTTACCTGCAGGTGGATGACGACGGTCCCGGCATCCCCGAAAGCGAGCGCCAGCGGGTGTTTGAGCCTTTTGTCCGGCTTGACCCCAGCCGCGATCGCAGCACCGGCGGCTGCGGACTGGGCCTGGCCATTGTCCGCTCCATCGCCCAGGCCCATGACGGACAGGTGATCGCCGATACCAGCCCCCTGGGCGGAGCGCGGTTGCTTTACCGCTGGCCGGTCAACAGCCATCCCCTCGCTATTCCGGTCATAAAAAGCCCCTTTTGACCTGCGGAGCCAGCTTTGCGTACCGTGCGCCAATGCTCCGCCGGGGCATGGGTTCTCTAAAAGTATGTTGTAACTAAAAAGGGTAATTCCTCTATTGTACATTCGGTTACACGCCGATACCAAACACTCACGGACGCCATGGTTTTATTCCCCTATTGTGTGTTCACCGGCCCCGATCCGGGGTTGTAAATAGAAACCGCAATTCTGAGGATTTGACAATGAAAAAAGTACTTGCACTGGTTATTGCTGCTGCCATGGGATTGTCCAGCGCTGCTTTTGCCGCTGATACCACTACCTCTACTACTACCCCGGCGTCTACCACCACCAGCACCACGGTGACCAAGACTCCGGCTAAGACCGTAACTCATAAGAAACATGTTAAAAAAGCCAAGAAAGCACCGGCCCAGACTGCCCAAGCAGCCAAAAAACATGTGAAGAAAGCTCATAAGAAAGCCGCCCCGGCGCAAACTGCCCAGGCTGCTAAAAAACACGTGAAGAAAGCCCATAAGAAAGCCGCTCCGGCCGCTGCTGCAGCCACTACCACTCCGGCATCTTAATAACGGTTTAGCCTTAATCGGCTTACCGGACCGCGTGCGGGTTTAACCATAGAAGTGCGGCGGTAAAAGCTGAAGAAGTTAACATTTTAGCGGATTATCATTAGCTATTCGACACCCGGTTAACCGGGTGTCGGTTTCTTTAGGGTCTCGCCTATGCTGCGCCGCTACTTATATGAAATCATTTTAGGTTGCCTGATTCTTTGTGCGGTCATCAGCGCCTTCTTTTATATTTAATTGCCACATGCCCCCGCAGGTTCGTCGCGTGTTTTTGTGCTGATTAGCTATTTAGCGTCCTGAAACACAACGTAATTCTCTTCATTTGCATCGTTTTCCACTATAGTAAGATAATCATTTTTTAATGGATGATATTCCAACTTATCATAAGGCGAGCTTGTTTATGCGCACCTTCCCGCTGTTGCTGCTGTGCCTGTTATCCGTGAGTATCCATAACGCCGCTTCAGCCAGCCTGACCAAAGAGCAAAAAGTGCTTTTTTTCGGCCATGACAGCCGCCAGCCCATCACCAAGCCTGATACCAGACCCTGGCAGGCCATAGGTCAGATAGAGACCGCCAGCGGCAATCTTTGCACCGCCACCCTGATTTCCCCTCATCTGGCGTTAACCGCCGGCCACTGCGTTCTGGCGCCGCCGGGGAGTATCGACAAAGCCATCATGATCCGTTTCGTCGCCGTGCACCAAGCCTGGCGTTACCACAGCAACGCCATTGAAACCCTGGTGGACAAGAATCTGGGCAAGCGGCTCAAACCCTCCGGCGACGGCTGGGTCGTCCCGCCCGACGCCGCGCCCTATGATTTTGCGCTTATCCGCTTAGACAAGCCGTTTCGGAAAATCATTCCGCTGCCGTTATGGCAAGGGGATCGCGCACAGCTCACGGCACAGCTGAAACAGGCCGACCGTCTGGTGACCCAGGCCGGTTATCCCGAAGACCATCTCGATACCCTTTATGTCCATCAGGATTGCCAAATAACCGGCTGGGCGCAAACGGCGGTGTTATCCCATCGCTGCAATACCCTACCGGGAGACAGCGGATCGCCGTTGATGCTCAACACCCTGGCCGGTTGGCAATTGATTGCGATACAAAGCTCGGCGCCGTTGGCCAAAGACCGCTATCGAGCGGATAACCGCGCCCTGGCGGTAACCGGCATCCGCAGCGAACTGCTGGCCCTGGCGGGAGATACGGACGGCGCGGCCAATGCACCGGCCGACAGCCAGCCCAAACTGCAAAAAACCGCGGCCAAATAATCCTGGAATACCCCGCGTTCGCCGGACGTATAACGAGCGTGTTAAAGGGAGACCGTGCTGATGGGGCCGAAGCGGGCGTGGTTTTACCACCCGCCGGAGCGCCCCACAGCGCGGTAGGCCCGCGATCGCCGATCGTGCAATGATTCGTGTTAAAGGGAGACCGTGCTGATGGGGTCGAAGCGGGCGTGGTTTTACCGCCCGCCGGAGCGCCCCACAGCGCGGTAGGCCCGCGATCGCCGATCGTGCAATGATTCGTGTTAAAGGGAGACCGTGCTGATGGGGCCGAAGCGGGCGTGGTTTTACCGCCCGCCGGAGCGCCCCACAGCGCGGTAGGCCCGCGATCGCCGAACCTACAACGAACCGGCCAAAGAGAGACCGCGCCATCACCGGACTAAAACGTGCCCGGCGGCACGAGCCGCCCCTACAACTCCACCTGATCCATCGCCTGCAGAATACGTTTTTCTGAAATAGGATACGGCGTACCCAGCTGCTGGGCAAAATAGCTGACCCGCAGCTCCTCGATCATCCAGCGAATCTCCTTCACGTCCTCATCCTCGCGCCGAAGGGGCGGCAGCTTCGCCAGCCACTGCCGCCAGGTCTGCTGAATTTGTTCAATCTTCAGCATCTGCGCCCGATCCCGGTAAATATCAACGGACAATTTCTCCAGTCGACGCTCAATAGCCCGCAGATAACGCAAAGTATCCCCCAACCGCTTCCAACCGTTGCCGGTAACGAAACCGCGATAAATCAGGCCGCTCATCTGGCTTTTGACATCGGATAACGCCAGGGCAAGGGCGATATCCACCCGGCCCTTCAGACGCTGATTGATAGCAAACACCGCCGTCAGTATCTGCTCCACCTGACTGGCGATAGCCACCACTTCCGCATTGAGATTGGCCCGCACATGCTCCTGCAAGGCGGCGTACTCTTCCTCGCTCCACACCACGCCTCCCCGCTCGGCCATCAGTTTATCGATGGCGCAGGAAATGCAGTCGTCTATCAAATCAAGCACCTTGCCGTAAGGATTGAAATAAAGACCCAACTTGGCTTTATTGGGCAATTTTTCATGCAGGTATTTGATCGGCGAAGGAATATTAATAAGCAGCAGCCGGCGGATACCCAACCACATGGCGCGGTGCTGGTCATGCTCGGTTTCGAACAGGCGGATGGCGACGCTCTGTTTCTCATCCACCAGGGCCGGGTAGGCTTTCAGCGAATAACCGCCCTTTTTCTGTTCATAGCGCTTGGGTAAAGTACCGAAACTCCATAAATGCAGATCCCGCTGCTCCAGGCCGTCATCGGCTACCGCCGACAGGGTTTGTTGCACATCCGCCTTGAGCTTGAGTTTAAGGGCATCCAGATCCTTGCCTTCAGCCAGGGTCTTTTGCCGATCGTCGATTACGCGAAAAGTCATTTTCAGATGATCCGGCACCTGGTCCCACAGCCAGGCATCCCTGTCCACCGTCACGCCGGTCATACGGCGCAGCTCACGCTCGAGCGCATCCAGCAGGCCGCCTTCCCCTGGCGTTACCCGTTGCAAAAAAGCCTCGGCGTAATTCGGCGCCGGCACGAAGTTACGGCGTAACGTTTTTGGCAGGGATTTGATCAAGGCAATGACCAGCTCGCGGCGAACGCCGGGGATCTGCCAGTCAAATCCCTGTAAAGAGACCTGATTCAACAGCGGCAGCGGAATGTGCACCGTCACGCCGTCGGCGTCGGCTCCCGGTTCAAACTGATAGCTCAGCCGCAGTTTAAGGTTACCCTGTCGCCAGACATTGGGATAATCCAGGGCGCTGATATCGTCCGCTCCGTCTTTGATCAGCATATTTTTTTCAAAATTGAGCCGGTCGGGATCCTGCCGGGACACCTCTTTCCACCAGCTGTCGAAATGCTGCGCCGACACGACCTCTTGGCCGATGCGTCCGTCATAGAACGCAAACAGCGTTTCATCGTCCACCAGAATATCCCGGCGCCGGGATTTATGCTCAAGCTCCTCCACTTCACCCAGCAGTTTGCGGTTGGCGTGAAAGAACGGATGGCGGGTGAGCCAGTCCCCCTCCACCAGCGCATGGCGGATGAACAGTTCGCGACACAGGGCCGGGTCGATCTGGCTGTAAGTGACTTTGCGGCCGGTGACGATAGGCAGGCCCAGCAGGGTCACTTTTTCCACCGCCATCACCGAACCCGCCGCTTTTTCCCAGTGCGGCTCGCTGTAGCTGCGTTTGACCAGGTGCTGGGCCAGCGGCTCAATCCATTCCGGATCGATACGGGCGGCAATGCGGCCCCAGAGGCGGCTGGTTTCCACCAGCTCCGCCACCATGGTCCATTTTGGTGGTTTTTTGAACAGACCGGAGCCGGGATAAATAGCAAAGCGGGCATTACGCGCGCCGGTGTATTCGTGCTTATCAACGTCCTTCTGGCCGATGTGGGATAATAAGCCGGTCAACAGGGCGCAGTGCAGACCGCGATAGTCCGCCGGCTGGGTATTCACCGGCAGGCCGAGGGTTTTCACGGTTTGACGCAGCTGGGTATAGACATCCTGCCACTCCCTGACCCGCAAATAGCTGAGAAAATCGGTGCGGCACAGCCGGCGGAACTGGTTGGAGGGCAGCAATTTCTGCTGCTCCTGCACATAATCCCATAAATTCACGAACGCCATGAAATCCGACTCTTTATCGGCGAAGCGGCGGTGCTTTTCATCGGACGCCTGCTTTTTATCCATAGGCCGCTCGCGGGGATCCTGGATAGACAGGGCGGAGGCAATCACCATGACCTCCCGCACGCAGCCGTTGTTCCTGGCTTCCAACACCATCCGCGCCAGGCGCGGGTCCAGCGGCAATTGCGCCAGCTGCCGTCCGAGAGGGCTCAGGCGATAGCCCCGCGTGGTTTCAGACCCCAGGGCCCCCAGCTCTTCCAGCAGCCGCACGCCGTCCTGGATCTGGCGCTTATCCGGGGCTTCCACAAAAGGAAACGCTCCGATATCCCCAAGCCCGAGGGAGGTCATCTGCAAGATAACCGACGCCAGGTTGGTGCGCAGAATCTCCGGATCGGTAAATTCCGGACGGGAAAGAAAATCCTCCTCGGAGTACAGCCGGATACAGATACCGGCGGAGACCCGTCCGCACCGGCCTTTACGCTGGTTGGCGGATGCCTGGGAAATGGGTTCGATAGGCAGACGCTGCACCTTGGTGCGAAAACTGTAGCGGCTGATGCGCGCGGTGCCGGGGTCAATGACATATTTGATCCCCGGTACGGTTAACGAGGTTTCGGCCACATTGGTGGCCAGCACGATACGGCGGCCGCTATGGGACTGGAACACCCGGTTCTGCTCGCTGTTGGATAAACGGGCATAAAGCGGCAGCACCTCGGTATGGGGTAAATCCAGCTTGTTCAGGCCGTCGGCGGTATCGCGGATTTCACGCTCGCCGCTCATGAAAATCAGAATATCCCCCGGCGACTCCCGGCTCAATTCGGCCACCGCGTCAAAGATGGCCTGGGACTGATCGTTATCTCCCTCCCCCGCGCCGTCCGCCACCGGCCGGTATCGCACCTCCACCGGATAAGTGCGCCCTGAGACTTCAATTATCGGGGCGTGGTTGAAGTGACGGGAAAAGCGCTCGGGATCGATGGTGGCCGAGGTGATAATGATTTTCAGGTCGGGCCGTTTGGGCAACAGTTGATAGAGATAGCCGAGGATGAAATCGATATTCAGGCTGCGCTCATGGGCTTCATCGATAATCAGCGTGTCGTACTGGAGCAGCAGCCGGTCCTGCTGAATTTCCGCCAGCAGTATGCCGTCGGTCATCAGCTTCACCAGGGTGTTATCGCCCACATGATCGTTGAAACGAACCTTGTAGCCCACTGCTTCTCCCAGCGGCGTCGCCAGTTCCTGGGCGATGCGATCGGCAACGGTGCGCGCCGCCAGCCGCCGCGGCTGGGTATGGCCGATAAGGCCGGTGATGCCTCGCCCCAGCTCCAAACAGATTTTCGGGATTTGGGTGGTTTTACCGGAGCCGGTTTCACCGGCGATAATCACCACCTGATGGTCGCGAATGGCCTGCAGGATATCGGCGCGCTTCTGGCTTACCGGTAAATCTTCGGGATAGGAAATAGCCGGACGGGCCGCCCGCCGGCTTTCCGCTCGCTGTACGGAAAGCCGGATATCGGCGGCAATGTGTTCGGTTATGGCGGCTTGCGCCTCGGGGCTCTCTTTCATGGCGCCCTGCAAACGACGGCGCAAACCGGTTTTATCGCGGAGCATTACCGACTCCAACGAAGCGGACAGCGCCGCCAGCGGTGACTTCACGTTATCTTTCCTCAAAACCTGCGGCCGGACAGTGCTTAATGTGCCGGCCCGGATGCTTTCATTTCGCCAGCTTATCATATCTGCCGGCAGGACTTTAACTCTGCCGCCGGTTTGTTCAGTAAATTCGAACAAACAACTCGAAATATTGCGCTTTCACTGACCGGGGTTTGTGAATAGAGTGTTACTCATTGCCTAAGGGTCAATCCCCATTGAAGAATAAGGAATGAAAGATGAGTAAGGTATTAGTTATTAAATCAAGTATTTTGGCTACGTTTTCACAATCCAACCAATTGGCCGATCATTTCATCGAACAATGGAAGCAAAACCACAGCGGCGATGAGATTACCGTGCGCGACCTTGCCGCACAACCGATACCGGTGCTGGATGGCGAATTGGTGGGCGCCCTGCGGCCGGCGGATGCTACCCTGACGCCCCGCCAGCAGGAGGCCCTAACCCTGTCCGATGAGTTGATTAACGAACTGCAGGCCCATGATGTGATTGTTTTTGCCGTCCCCATGTACAATTTTAATATTTCCACCCAGCTTAAAAACTATTTTGACCTGATTGCCCGTGCGGGCGTGACCTTCCGCTACAGCGAGCAGGGTCCGGAAGGCCTGGTCAAGAATAAACGCGCGTTTGTCCTCACTACCCGCGGCGGCATCCATAAAGATACCCCCAGCGATCTGGTAACCGCCTATCTGCGGTTATTCCTCGGATTTATCGGTATCACCGATGTGCAATTCGCCTTTGCCGAAGGCATCGCCTATGGTCCGGAAGTGGCCGGCAAGGCGCAGGACGAAGCCAAAGAACAAATCAACCAGTTTGCCGCCTAAGTATTCCCTCTCTGCCATGAAGCACTGTTGCGCATCTTCGGATGCGCTTTTTTTATTTGGCCGGCGGGCAGGCGTTGGCGTTGGCGTCGGGACAGACCACCGGCTGCAGCAAGGCGGCGCTGCGCTTGTCCGCCGTGATGTTGATGTCATGTTCAATTCTGACATTCATATTGATGGTAATGGGTTCCTTGGGCATCGCCAGCTCGATACGCGGAACGCATGCGCTCACCGTCAGCGCGGCCAGAATTACCATGAGTTTGATGCCCGATGTCATTGCGCTCCCCTTGTAGTCAGCGCAGGCTGCGCCGCCTGTTTTTCCAGCGTCTGTTCAACCTGGGTGCCGAAGCGCAGGCTTCGCCACAGTTGAAACAGGTTTTCCTGATGGCGGTAATTCAGCCGGACTTCCCGCTGAGCATTGATTTGTGAATTGGTGCCGGTGATGTGCGCCAGCAGCAGCAGATTCCCCGATCGATCCAGGTCTACCTCGGCGCGAGTGCGGGTGATTTCCATATAGCGCAGCCAGTCAATGGCCGCACGGGTCGCCAGATTACTGCTGCCCAACTGGTCGGCGAACTGTTTATCCAATCGCAAGGTCATATTACCGTCGTTGGCCAGCCAGCCGTGGCGAATATAGCCGGCCGGGTCGGCGAAATTCAGCGGCAATTCGCCGCTGACCCGGCCTGAGACGGCAAATTGCCGGGTATTAAGCACGGTGACGAGTTCGCTCATTTCAATGGATTTCAGGCTGAGCACCGCCGCCTCCCGCTGCGGCAGGCGTAGCGGCGACAGGCGGATGCTGCCGCCGAGGGTATCCACCGCCGCCTGGGTCAGCGTCAGGGGCCGCCTTTCGTCGTAAGGATAATAGCCCTGCAGCCCGAGCGCCAGGTGGTCGAGGTTAATTGGCGTTACCACCTTGTGGATATTCAGGGTGACGGGCTGTTTGACCCCCAGCAGCCAGCGCTGGTCCTGCAACCGGTAAGACAGACCGAGGGCAATGCCCTGTAAATGGTTTTCCTGCATCCAGACATCGCCCTCGCTCACCACCGCATGGCCCCCCGCCAGAAAACCTTGCCCGGGCGCGGCTGAAAAGGCGCTCTGGGCGTGGAATTCACCGTCCCGCAGGGTCATTTTCAGCTCCGGCGCCAGCAGGGTCTGAAATACCCGCAGCGGCTGCTGCGGCCACCAGGCCTGGCCGCGCAGGCGCGTTCCGTCCCAGCGTCCGTTTACTCTTACCGGACCGATGGCGCCGGCCTGCAGCTTGCCCCGCCAGAGAAAATCCTGCGGGTCGCGCCCCGACAGTTGCAATACGAGGCGCGGCTGCGGCATGTATCCGCCCCGTTTGATGTCTATGCGCCGGGCGGACAGACTCATCCCGCCGCTAAACGCCGGCTGCGACGCCTTGCGCTGCCAGCGGAACGGGGTTACAAGCTTCAGGCGGGGTTCATCCACATGCACCAGGCCGTATTCCAGCCCATCGAAGCCGCTGTTCATTTCGCTCAGTTCAATCATATCTTCCAGCCAACTGCCCCGTCCGTTGATATCCCAGCGGGCGTGAAACGGCGAGAGATAACCGTTACCCCAATAGCGCCAGCGCCACTGCCCCTGGTCAGGCAAAAAGTTGCTGGCCCGTCCGTCGAGATGCAGGGTTAAATTCCCCATACGGGCGGCATCCGCCAGCAGGATGGCCTGCAGGCGGCCGCTCAGGCCGCGGGAGGAGAGCTGCATGCCCGCCAGCGGTAAACGGGCGCTGGTGATATTCAAAACATTGAACAGCGGCCCCACCACCCTCAGCAGCGCGCCGGGGGACATTACCAGGACAGGATCGCTCAAGGGGCCCCTCAGTTGGCCCGGGATCGAGGCATCCAAAGACAAATCACCCTGATTGGCCAGCCCGGTCAGGCGAAAATCCAGCGCGTTATCCGTCAGGCCGATTTTGCCCGGCCCCAGGTTCAGAACCGCGTTGGCTTTACCCCGCAATCCCTCGGTGAGGACATTCAGCCGGGCGCTGATTTCCAGGCCGACCAGCCCGGCTTGCCAGTTTTTCAGGTTAAGGCTGATATGGCCCGCCAGGGGCTGTGACGCATAGGGCCAATGCCATTCGCCCCCGGAGATGGCAATGGACTCATCGCTCACCTGCCAGGGTAAGCGCGCCAGGGTGAAATCCGTCTGACTGTCGCTGATAGTCAGCTCGCCGTTTTGCTGCCGCCAGTCAAACCTGGCGATGAGCGGCGTACCGTCGGGAGAAGCCATGCCGGCCGTCAATGCGCCCCGCTCCGGCGGCAGCAGTATCTGGGGGGACAGGCCCAGGCTGCCCTGTAAACGTACCCACTGGCGGCCGGCGGCATCATTGAGGGTTAAATCATTCACCGTCAGTTGCCGGTCCAGCATGCGCAGATCCGCCGTCACCTCGCCGCCGCGGTAGTTCAGCCGCGTGTCGTTTCCCCGGTGAACCAGTTGCAGTTCGCCGCCATAGGCTTGCCAGGGGGCCACCGACAGCCGCTGGATATGCAGCGAGAAGAACGGCAGCTCCCCCAGCACCCCTTGCCATGTCAAAGGCGCTCCGCTATCGGCTGCGGACGCAGCGCAGAGGGTATTCGCCGTGACCTGTCGCGCATCAAGGCGCCAGCCGCCGTTGCCGCGGCCAAGAGAGACACCGCTGCCGTCCAGCCAATCGCAATTCCCCCGGACTAACCGGATATCCGGCAACGCCAGCTGACCCTGCCGCCAGACGGGACGTCCGTCGAGGATTAAACGAACGTCGGCGGGCAGGTAGCGTTGCGCCCATAGCGGCAGCCAGGCCGGCGTAAAATACCAGGCAGCGCCCACCAGCACGAAAATAACCACCAGCAGCGACAGCAGAAAACGGTGGGCCTTGAAAAAAAAAGCGCCTTTACGCCCTAAAGTGCCCGATACTGTGGTCATGCCATTCCTTTATTGTCCCGATGTCTGCAAGATATCATACTTGGGTTGAAAATTTTGCTAGCGAGAAGAGTGTATGAAAATCGCCGTCTACAGTACTAAAAATTACGATTTGAAATATTTATCAAAAGTGAATGAAGAGTATGGTTACGATCTGGAATTTTACGAATTTCAGTTAACCCCGCGTACCGCCAAAACCGCCGAAGGATGCGATGCGGTATGTATCTTCGTCAATGACGACGGCGGCCGCGACGTGCTGGAAATACTGGCCGCCCACGGCGTGAAGACGGTGGCGCTGCGCTGCGCCGGTTTTGATAATGTGGATTTGGACGCGGCGAAAAAACTGGGCATTGCGGTGGTGCGCGTACCGGCCTACTCGCCGGAAGCCGTGGCGGAACACGCCATCGGCCTGATGATGTGTTTGAACCGGCGTATCCATCGCGCTTATCAACGTACCCGCGACGCCAATTTTTCGCTAGAAGGTCTGATAGGCTTTAATATGCATAACCGCACCGCGGGCGTTATCGGCACCGGTAAAATCGGCGTGGCCGCCATGCGGATCCTGAAGGGCTTCGGCATGCGGCTGTTGGCCTACGATCCCTATCCGAGCGCGCAGGCGCTGGAGCTGGGGGCAGAATACACAGACCTGCCGACGCTGTTCGCCCAGTCCGACGTCATTACCCTGCACTGCCCTCTGACGCCGGAAAATCACCATCTGCTGGACCGGGAAGCCTTTGCCAAAATGAAAGACGGCGTAATGATCATCAACACCAGCCGCGGCGGGCTCATTGATTCCCAGGCGGCCATAGAGTCGTTGAAGCTTCAGAAAATCGGCGCCCTGGGGATGGACGTGTATGAAAATGAGCGGGATTTGTTCTTTGAGGATAATTCCAACGACGTGATCCAGGACGACGTCTTCCGCCGCCTGTCGGCCTGCCATAACGTGCTGTTCACCGGCCACCAGGCATTCTTGACGGAAGAAGCGCTGACCAGCATCGGCGAAATAACCCTGCAAAATCTCAGGCAAATCAGCGGCGGGGAGCACTGCCCGAATCTGCTGAACGGCTGACGGTTTTAAGGCGGCGGCGTAGAGTGATGTGAGACAGCCCGCTGGTTTAGCGGGCAAGCGCTTGTTGACAACGTGCCCGGCCGGGACAAGATGCTAGATCGTAAACACGCCGTAAATCCATCCCTGGAGGCTCGATCCGCGCCATCCCTGGCGCGGACGGTTTACTCTTCTAGCATCCTGCCCCGCCGCATAGACTCCGAGTACGTTTGTCAGCACTCTGAAGACGCTGGTTTAGCGGGCTATCACTTTTGTCCGGTCTTGACTTTGGCGGTTGAACTTTTTCCCGGTTCCCCGCACCTTTCATTACAGCTGTGACTACAGCGCGTTGCGGGCCAGGCTTTCCATGGGTTTGCGCTTGCCGTCCGCCAGCTGGCACATCTCCACCGAGCTGCCGTCCAGCTGCTGCGCGGTGGTGGGACTGCCCCCCGCATTGATACAGCTGGCCTCGATAACCGTCATCGCCCGCTGCTCAGGCGGCAAGTGGGCCGACGTGCCCTGCTGTTCAGGTTCCTGATTGGAATGACTGCTGCAGGCGACCAAAAACAGCGCCGACGTCGCCAATAACCACAGACTCACCTTCATCAATGTGCTCCGGAAAGAGGTATTAGGAACAATCTTAAGGCTGTCAGTGTAGTCGCACAAAATGTATGCGTCGAGACTCAATTGCGTTTTTGATTATAAAATCATCAGACCGGCCAGTCTTTTCACTCGCTGCCCTGCTTTATAACTGCGCCAGGCTGATTATCGCCTCATGGGCAAGCACCGCATCCAAAGGGGTTATTCGGTAGTTCCCCGGTTTTTTGCCTGACGCTTTATCATCAGCAGCGCCGGGCGCCAAAGCCCCCTCATCTAAGGTGAAACCCTCATATTTCTCATCATCAGCGGGAACGTCTTTTAGAATGGCCTGTTTTTTATCCATACAGGCGGAAAATGACTTTATGGTCATTAAGAGCTTCTCATCGTGTATTCCATGCTTCTCGGCAACGCTCTGCCATTTTTCTCCTTTTTTCAGCATCGCCCCCGCTGAACCGTCATGACCGGCCATCAGGGAGGCGGTGTGTATTTTTCGCAGGGAATCTTTATTTTTTATACAGTATTTGTCGACGGTAGCTTGGCAGTTGCCGCCATTCAAAACCGCTTCTATGGCGAGTTTTAGATAGCGTTGCGTCATCTCTTGTACTTCAAGCATCACTTTTTCACTGAATTCGCTATGACTGGCGCGACGACCGATATTCGGGCTGGCGTTCTCGTTATTCACCGCTGCTACAGGCAGAGCGTTTTTTAAAGGTTTCGTTTGAACCGTGCCCGGCGTAAGCGAACTTCCCACAGATAATGCAGCTGATTTCAGGCTTGTTATGTTATTCATCATTATATCCCACAGGGTTAAAGGGAGTGTAATATAGTGAATACTGTTCAAACAATTCCGCAACTGCCCTGGGATAATTCATCCCCGTCGCACAAAAGCAAAAATACCCTGCGCCCGCTACTGTTATACTCATGGCTAATTATGATAACCCGATGATTTTATGGTTATCATCCGTTGAGCAAATAAGGCAGAACATGATCACCACAGACGGTAATAACGCAGTCGCCTCGGTGGCTTACCGTGTTAACGAAGTTATCGCGATATATCCCATCACCCCCAGCTCAACCATGGCGGAACTGGCTTCCGCCTGGTCTGAAGCCGGCACCGCCAATATCTGGGGCGACGTGCCGCGGGTGGTTGAGATGCAATCCGAAGGGGGCGCCATCGCCACGGTACACGGCGCCTTGCAGACCGGCGCCTTGTCCACTTCCTTCACCTCATCCCAGGGATTGCTGTTGATGATCCCGACCCTGTACAAACTGGCGGGGCAATTGACGCCGTTTGTACTGCACGTGGCGGCCCGCACGGTGGCCACCCACGCACTGTCGATTTTCGGCGATCACTCCGATGTCATGGCGGTACGCCAGACCGGCTGCGCCATGCTGTGCGCGAGCAATGTGCAGGAAGCGCAGGATTTTGCGCTGGTCTCCCATATCGCCAGCCTGAACAGCCGGCTGCCGTTTATCCATTTTTTCGACGGTTTCCGCACCTCCCATGAAATCAATAAAATCGCGCCGCTGTCGGACGATACGCTGAAAACCCTGCTGCCGCAGGCGGGCATCGACGCCCACCGGCAGCGGGCGCTGACGCCGGATAACCCGGTCATTCGCGGCACCTCCGCCAACCCGGATACCTATTTCCAATCGAGGGAAGCCACCAACCCCTGGTACAACGGCGCGTTTGCCCATGTGGAACAGGCAATGGACGCGTTTGCCGGCGCCACCGGCCGCCGTTACCAACCCTTTGAGTACTACGGCCATCCCCAGGCCGAGCGGGTGATAATCCTGATGGGATCGGCCATCGGCACTTGCGAAGAGGTTATCGACAGCCTGCTGGCGCGGGGTGAAAAGGTGGGCATGGTGAAAGTCCGTCTTTATCGCCCGTTTTCCGCCGAACATCTGCTGGCGGCCATCCCGGACAGCGCGCGTAGCATCGCGGTGCTGGATCGCACCAAAGAGCCGGGAGCGCTGGCGGAGCCGCTTTATCTGGATGTGATGACCTCCCTGGCGGAGGCCTACAGCCAGGGCCGGCGCGACAGCCTGCCCCGCACCATCGGCGGCCGCTACGGCCTGTCGTCGAAAGAGTTCGATCCCGCCTGCGTCCTGGCGATTTTTAATGAGCTGGCATTGCCCCGGCCGCGGCCGCGTTTCACCGTCGGCATCTTTGACGATATCACCCATTTGTCCCTGCCGCTGCCGGAGGCTGATTTACCCCATCGCGCCAAACTGGAAGCCTTGTTCTACGGCTTGGGCAGCGACGGGTCGGTTTCCGCCACCAAGAACAACATCAAAATCATCGGCAACAGCACGCCGCTGTTCGCCCAGGGTTATTTTGTCTATGATTCGAAAAAGGCCGGCGGCCTGACGGTTTCCCACCTGCGGGTCAGCGAACATCCCATCAATTCGGCCTACCTCATCAGCCACGCCGACTTTATCGGCTGCCATCAGTCGCAGTTTATCGACAAGTACCAAATGGTGGAGCGCCTGCGGCCGGGAGGTATCTTCCTGCTGAACACCCCCTATGCCGCCGACGAAATCTGGGCGCGGCTGCCGCAGGAAGTGCAGGCGCTGCTGATTGCGCGCCAGGCGAAGTTTTATATTATCAATGCGGCGCAGATTGCCCGCGAATGCCAGTTGGGAGCGCGCATCAATACGGTGATGCAGATGGCCTTTTTCCAATTGACCGACGTATTGCCCCAGGACAGCGCCCTCGCCGCCCTGCAGTCGGCCATTGCCCGTAGCTACAGCAGCAAGGGGCAGGAACTGGTGGAACGCAACTGGCAGGCCCTGGCGGCTACCCGGGAAGCGCTGCACGCCGTGCCGCTGCGGGAAGTCAATGAACACAGCCCGCTGCGCCCGCCGGTGGTGTCCGACGCGGCGCCGGATTTTGTCAAAACCGTCACCGCGGCAATGCTGGCGGGTCTCGGCGATGCGCTGCCGGTTTCCGCCCTGCCGCCGGACGGCACCTGGCCGGTGGGCACCACCCGCTGGGAAAAACGCAATATCGCCGAACGCATCCCTCTGTGGAAACCGGAGCTGTGTACCCAGTGCAATCACTGCGTGGCGGCCTGCCCCCATTCGGCGATCCGCGCCAAGGTGGTCTCCCCCGAGTCCATGAGCGCGGCCCCGGCCGGACTGGCGTCCCTGGAAGTGAAATCCCGCGATATGCGCGGCCAGAAATACGTTTTGCAGGTGGCGCCGGAAGATTGTACCGGCTGTAACCTGTGCGTGGAGGTCTGCCCGGCCAAAGACCGGCAAAACCCGGACATCAAGGCTATCAATATGGCTTCGCGGCTGGAGCATGTGGAAGAGGAAAAGATCCATTACGACTTCTTCCTGAATCTGCCGGAAATGAAACCCGAGCAGCTGGAACGCATCGACATCCGCACCTCTCAGCTGATTACCCCGCTGTTCGAGTACTCCGGCGCCTGCTCCGGCTGCGGCGAGACGCCGTATATCAAGCTGCTGACCCAACTGTATGGCGACCGGCTGCTGATAGCCAACGCCACCGGCTGTTCTTCCATCTACGGCGGCAATCTGCCCACCACGCCCTACACCACCAACGCCGAGGGGCGCGGTCCGGCCTGGGCCAATTCGCTGTTTGAGGATAACGCCGAGTTCGGGCTGGGATTCCGGCTGACGGTGGATCAGCACCGCCGCCGTGTCCTGCGTTTGCTGAACCAGCATCGCGATCTGCTGCCGGAGGGCTTGCTGGCCGGATTGCAGGCCGACGGAGTGGCCGTGCCGGAACGCCGCGCACAGATCGAACAGTTAAGAGTCCTGTTGAAACCCCATACCGGCGGCGACAGCAGGCAACTGGCCGCGGACGCCGATTATCTGGTGGATAAATCCATTTGGCTTATCGGCGGCGACGGCTGGGCCTATGATATCGGCTTCGGCGGCCTGGACCATGTGCTGAGCCTGTCGGAAAACGTCAATGTTCTGGTGTTGGATACCCAATGTTATTCCAATACCGGCGGCCAGCAATCCAAAGCCACCCCGCTGGGGGCGGTAACCAAATTCGGCGAACAGGGCAAGCGCAAAGTCCGCAAGGATTTGGGGGTGAGCATGATGATGTACGGCCATGTCTATGTGGCGCAAATCTCCCTCGGCGCCCAGCTCAACCAGACGGTGAAAGCCATTCAGGAAGCCGAGGCTTATCCCGGCCCGTCGCTGATTATTGCCTACAGTCCTTGCGAAGAGCACGGCTATGATTTGGCGTTAAGCCACGACCAGATGCGCCAGCTCACCGCCACCGGCTTCTGGCCGCTGTATCGTTTCGATCCCCGCCGCGGCGATGAAGGCAAACTCCCCCTGTCCCTGGATTCACGCCCGCCCAGCAGCGAGTTAAGCGCCACCCTGCTTAATGAGCAGCGCTTTAAGCGGCTGAACAGCCAGCAGCCCGAGGTGGCCAGCGCGCTCTATCAGGCGGCGGAAAAGGATTTGAAGGCGAAATATGACTTCCTGGCCCGCATGGCGGGCAAAGGGGAGACGGCGGAATAAGCCGGCTGGATTTATTGACAACCTGTCCGGCCGGGAGCGGCCGGCCGGCGATTCCGGACTTTTCAGCCGGCGGCAGAGGCGCTATTATGCCCGCGGCTGGATTGATACGGATGAAAAATGGATCGCAACGATATTGTCGAAGTGCCCCGGCACGGCAGGTTTTTTCTTTCATGGGTTGCTTATGTCCGCCCCTGGATATTGTTCGCCATGCTGACCGCCATTGGCTTGCTGGTATCCCAGTCCGCCAACGCGGCCAATATCATCCTGGCCGGTTACGTCATTTTGTTTATCGGCATCGTTAAGCTGATTTATGATCTGGCCTGGCGCCGGCGCTTTCGGTTTTTTTATGACCTGGAAGGCGTTTGGCTGGTGCGCGGCCTGCTGCCCGGGCGCCGGGGTAAAAAGGGGCTGTCCTGGCTGGAAATCGACGAGGTCGCCTGTGACAGCGGTCCGTTCAGCTGGCTGACAAAGTCCTACGGCATCACCATCAGCCATCGTTTCAGCGCCACCCGCCAATTGCACATCAGCCAAATCAAACATGGCGATCGGGCGGTGGCGGCCATCAATGAAAGGCTGATGCAGGAATTCACGGACTGAGCGATGTCTGCCCGACCCGCCTCATCCATTCTCCTGCGTTGCCGTTTTATAGGATCGCATTACCGCGCCGCTGTCAGACACAGTCCCGTACATAACACCTTAAGGCATAATTACCGTGGTTGATCAAAAACAGATTTATAACTTCAATAAGCTTCAGAAGCGCTTGCGGCGCAATGTGGGCCAGGCCATCGCCGACTTCAACATGATTGAGGAAGGGGATCGCATCATGGTCTGCCTGTCGGGAGGCAAGGACAGCTACACCATGCTGGACATCCTGCGCAGTCTGCAGCAAAACGCGCCGGTGAACTTTACCTTGATAGCGGTGAATCTGGATCAGAAACAGCCCGGCTTCCCCGGCGATGTATTGCCCGCCTACCTTGAATCGCTGGGTATCGAATATCACATCGTTGAAGAAAATACCTATGCCATCGTTAAGGATAAGATTCCCGAGGGCAAAACCACCTGTTCCCTGTGTTCAAGGCTGCGGCGGGGAATTCTCTACCGCACCGCCGGCGAGCTGGGCGCCAATAAGATTGCCCTGGGCCACCATCGCGACGACATGCTGCAAACGCTGTTTCTGAATATGTTCTACGGCGGTAAATTAAAGGCCATGCCGCCCAAACTGATGAGCGACGACGGCAAACATATTGTCATTCGCCCCCTGGCCTACTGCCGGGAAAAGGATATCGAACGTTTTGCCGCCGCGCGGGAATTTCCCATTATCCCCTGTAATTTGTGCGGCTCCCAGCCCAACCTGCAGCGGCAGGTGATCGGGAATATGCTGCGGGACTGGGATAAACAGTATCCGGGACGGATAGAAACCATGTTCCGCGCCATGCAAAACGTGGTGCCCTCCCATTTGGCGGATAGCAATCTCTTTGACTTCAGGCAGTTGAATGCCGGCGATCCGGTAATAGCGGGCGGAGATCTGGCCTTTGACCAGGAAACGCTGCCGGCGGTGCCGGTGGGCTGGCAGGATGAACCGGAGGAGTTATTGCAGCTCTCTGTTCACCAGCGTTTGCCGGTGACGGAAATCAAATAAGTTAACGCCGCCCGCGGGCGGCGGCCTGATCAAAAAAGATGAGGCGGCGGGTCGTTGATGGGTTTGGGATCGGGATTATAGGGCGGTTCCAGCGGCGGCTCCGGCAGCGGATTGGGGATCGGCGGCGGATCGGTGGGTATGGGCTCATTGGGAATCGGCTCGGTGGGTATACTGAACCGATATTGATTAGCGCGTGCCGTGCCAGAGGGCGTAGTAGTCAACGACATAGTGTCCACCTCGTAGGGAAATATCGAAATAATTGCATAAATTACAGCGGCAAGTCATGGCTATGCCGTCGGATTCAGCCATTGGCGCTGCACTCAAGTCATGTTAATGAAATACTCTTTAAGGATAGCCGGGAGGGGTTAAAGCGCAAAAAAAATGCCAGGTTCTAAAACCCGGCATTATATGAATTAAATATGCTATGCAATAATTCAAAAAAAGGAAGTAAGACAATATGGAGCGCAACGCCCATCGCTTGACGTTGCATTCACCTGCACAATGGATAATGCCTGATTCTAAGCATCGGCTTTTTGATATTGCTCAATATTGATGAGCTTTTTGGATACTTTTTACCGAATATATTTCCATAAACGCCAATGTTATAGCCATTTACGACGTTTTAACCACCATGCAACCCCCGGAACCAATAAAACCAACAGCAGACAAAACAGGCTAAAACCATAACGCATATTGCCGCCGGGAATGCCGCCCAGGTTAACGCCGAACAGGCCGGTGAGGAAGGTGGTGGGCAGGAATACCATTGCCATCAGGGACATGGTATAACTGCGGCGGTTGATGGCTTCCGCCGTCAGCGAGTTGATTTCATCGGCGATGACCGCCGTGCGCGCGATGCCGCCGTCAATATCCTCTATGCCCCGCCCCAGCCGGTCGGCGATATCCTGCATCCGGCGCCGGTCGTCCTTGTCCATCCAGGCCAGATGCTCGCTGGCCAGACGCGAGAACACGTCGCGCTGGGGCCCCATATAGCGGCGCAGCACAATCAACTGCTTGCGCAGCTGCGCCAGCTGGCCGCGCGGCGGAATGCGCTGTTCAAGCAGGTCGTTTTCCAGGGCGATTATCCGATCGTGCATTTCATCGATGAAATCACTGGTATGATCGGTCAGGATATCGCTCATCTCCACCAGCCAGGTACCGCTGTTGACCGGGCCCTGTTTTCTCTGCAGCCCTTCAAGAATCTCTTCCACCGCCTGTATAGGCTGACGCCGGGTGGTGACAATCAGCTTATCGGTGATATAGATGCGCAGTACGATCAGCTCTTCGGGGTACTCTTCGGTATTAAAATTAATGCTCCGCAATATAATCAGCGCCCCTTCGGGCAGCCGGTTTATCCTGGGCCGGGTGCTGTTGCCCGCCAGCGGCTCACGCAAGGGGTCCGGAACCAGCGGCGTATCATTCAGCCATTCCATGCTGGCCTGGTGCTCAATATCCAGATGCAGCCAGCACGGGTGGTCGCAATGGGCAATATCCGCCGCTTCAATGGGCCGGATACCCCCGGCGCCGTCCAACTGGCCGGCATAAACCACACCATTGATATGCAAAGCGTTTTGATCAATAACGTCCAACGTCTCACACCTTTTTTCCACTGACTATAACCAACCTGAACGTTTGAGTTTCCGATGCAGGGCAACACAGCCGGCAAGGGTCACCAGCAGCGTGACCGGATATCCCCAGGGCATTTTTAATTCCGGCATCGAGGCGAAGTTCATGCCGTACAGACTGAAGATAACCGTTGGCACCGCCAGGATAGCGCCCCACCCGGCCAACCGTTTTACCACTTCGTTTTGCCTGACCGATACCATCGCCAAATTCACATGCATCGCATTGGTCAACATTTCGCGCATATCATCGGTAAGCGTGATCACCTGATGAGCATGATCCTGGACGTCGCGGATATAGGCTCTCAGTTCTTTGGGAATAACGGCTTCATGCAGATGAATCAACTGGTTGCAAATATCGTCGATGGGCACGGCGGCATTGTGCATAGCCAGCAGATCGCGGCGCAGTCGATAAACCTCTTCCACCGCCTGCGGATCGAACTCGGACTTGAACATGGCCGACTCGATGCCGTCAAATTGCGTCTCGTACTGTCCGATGATTTCCCGGTAATTATCCACCACAAAGTCCAGTATAGAATAGAGCGCGAATCCCGGCCCTTTGGCCAGCAGCTTGGGCGTTTCCTCCGCGCGCGCCCGAATGGCGGCGTAGCTGGAGGAGGCGCCGTGACGAACGGTAATCAGAAAATGCGCGCCGACGAAAAAATGTGTCTCGCCATACTGTATTTTATCATCCACCCGCTGGGCGGTTTTCACCACGATAAACAACGAGTCGCCGTAGGTTTCCAATTTTGGCCGCTGATGGGCGGTAAGCGCATCTTCGATGGCTAAGTCATGCAGATGGAATTCTTGCTGTATTTTTCGCATGAATGCATCATCGGGCGCAAACAGGCCTAACCAGACAAACGCGTCGGGCTGTTTTAACACCTCGCTGATGTCGTCGATGGTGACTTCACCTATTCGACGTCCCGCTTGGTAAGCAACGCTGTTTATCACCTTGTCCATTATTTATCCTGTACCATTCACCAGAAACGCCATTTTCAGTGCTTGAGAATATACATGCTTTGGCTGTAAGCCACATCCTCGGGATTATTAATTGGGTAGCCCTGCACCCAGGGCTTGATGAGCCGGCCGTTGGTATATTGATAAATCGGCGCTATGGGCGCCTGTTCGGCGATAATATCCTCCGCCTTGTTGTAATCCGCCGCCAGCAGTTTGGCATTGGTTTGCCGGCTGGCCTGCTCCAGCAGGCGATCGTATTGGGGGTCGTTGAATTTGGCGATATTGCCGCTGTGCGCCGCGGTGAGCAGCGATAAGAAGGTGGAGGGCTCATTATAATCCCCAACCCAGGACGCGCGCACCACATCGAAATTACCGGTATTGCGGCTGTCGATATAGGACTTCCATTCCTGGTTTACCAGCTTGACATTCACCCCGAGTTTTTTCTTCCACATGGAGGCGACGGCGATAGCGATTTTTTCGTTGCCTTCGGAAGTATTGTACAACAGATTCAGGGTAATAGGTTTATCCGGGCCGTAACCCGCCGCCGTCATCAGTACCTTGGCTTCGGCATCCAACTCCTCCTGGGAGTGCTGCTGCAGATAATTCGGCACGGGCTTATAACCGGCGGTGACGTCGGGGGTCAGGTGAAAGGCGGGTTTTTCGCCGCTGCCCACCACCTTCTCCGCGATAATCCGGCGGTCGATGGCGTAAGACAGCGCTTTGCGCACCCGCACGTCGCTGGTGGGCGCGCGCCGGGTATTAAACGCGTAATAGTAAGTTCCCAACTGGGGAGGGGTATACACCTGGCCGGGAATATCCTTTAGCAGTTGCTGATAGCGGGGTTTCGGAAAGGATTCGGTAATATCGATATCATTGGCGAGATAGCGGTTCAGCGCCGAAGACTCCTGATTGATGGGAATAAACGTTACCTGCGTTAATACCGTATGCCGATGATCCCAGTAGTACGGGTTGGGCGCCAGCACCAGTTTTTCATTGACTACCCGTTGCTGGAGCTGAAACGCGCCGTTGCCCACCAGGTTGCCCACTTTGGTCCAGTCATTTCCGTATTTCTCTACCGTGGCGCGGTGGACCGGGAATAAACTGAAGTTAGCCGTCAGGCTGGCAAAATACGGTACCGGTTTATCCAGCTCCACTTTCAGGGTGTAGTCGTCCGGTGCGCTGACCCCAAGCCGCTCGGCCGGCGCTTTGCCGGCGATGATGTCGCCGGCGTTGGCCAGCCCCGCCAACTGGGCAAACCAGGCAAAGGGAGACAGATTTTTCGGATCCGCCAGCCGCCGCCAGCTGTAGACAAAATCACCGGCGGTGACAGGGTCACCATTAGACCAGCGGGCGTCATGGCGCAGATGAAAAATAAAGGTGCGGTTGTCGTTGGTTTGCCAGCTGACGGCCACGCCCGGAATCAAATGCCCGTCGGCGTCCTGGTTAACCAGCCCCTCGAAGAGATCCCGCGTGACCTCCGCTTCCGTCAGGCCGACGCCTTTGATGGGGTCCAGCGAGGCCGGTTCGTCTTTGATGTGCCGGACGATATGCTGTACCGGGGACAGCTGAACGCCGGGCGGCGGCGTGGCGCCGCGGGCGATGCCGCAGCAGGCAATGATTAAGGAGGCACAGAGTGCTAATTTGGAACCAGGCATAAGCTTTTCCTTGAAGTCATAATCGGCGCATCACCCGGGCGCGGGCCGGATAATGGCGGCCGTGCCGTGCTTTAGCATAAAAAAGTTCGGGACTAAAAATGTTAAAACTAAAAGTCTGCCGACAAAAGTCGTAAGGCGAAGGTCTTTTGCGATAAAATATTATCAGTCAATGTAACTCATTAGATTATGGCAGAAAACCCCATGACCGTATTCCATCCCCGCCCGCAGCGGGGCAAGCTTATTTTTCCCGGGACCCCCTTTGGCAAATCGGTACTGGGCGCGCCGATGCTGTTTTTCCGCGCCGCCGACGCCGGTCCGGATACCGGATTAATCATTGCCGGCACCCACGGCGATGAAACCGCGGGGGTGGTGGCGCTGTCTTGCGCACTGCGCACTCTCGGCGCAAAGCCGCCGCGCCATCATCTGGTTTTGGCGGTGAATCCGGACGGCTGTCAGCTGGGATTGCGCGCGAACGCCAACGGGGTCGATCTGAACCGCAATTTCCCCACCGGCAACTGGCGGCCCATGGATACCCTTTACCGCTGGACCAGCGCAAGCGAAGCACGGGACGTGGCGCTCTCCCCCGGCACCGCGCCAGGTTCGGAGCCGGAAACCCGTGCGCTGTGCGGGTTGATAGCGCAATTAAAACCGGCCTGGGTGGTTTCGTTCCATGAGCCCCTGGCCTGTATCGAACAGCAGGCCCGTTCACCCCTGGCGCTATGGCTGGCGGAGCGGCTTTCGCTGCCGCTGGTGGACAGCGTCGGCTACGCGACCCCAGGTTCCTTCGGCAACTGGTGCGAGGAGCAATCCCTGCCCTGCATCACCGCCGAACTGCCCGCCGTCTCGGCGGATGCCGCCACCACGGATTATCTGGACGCCCTGGTGGATTTATTGCGTTACAGATCCTGAAAACCGCCCCCGGAACGGATAACGTTATTCCAGCAGGATAGACCCGCAGCCGAACGTCAGATGGGGTTGCGCATCCATGGAGAGCCAGGTCGGCCCGTCCAGGTCGATAAACCGCGCCGCCGGGGCCAGCGGCAAGGCGGCGGCAATGGCCCTGGATGTGCACAGCATGCAGCCGAGCATAATGCCGAACCCCTGCTCTCCCGCCTGCCGGGCCAGCAGCAGCGCTTCGGTCAGGCCGCCGGTTTTGTCCAGTTTGATGTTCACCATCTCATAGTTGTCCTTAAGCGCCGGTAATTGCTGTCGGGTATGGCAACTTTCATCGGCGCAGATCGGCAGCGGATGGATGAAATGCTGTAACGCGGCATCCTGCTCCGCGGGCAGCGGCTGTTCGAGCATCGCCACCCCCAGATCCGCCAATAATTGGCAGCGGGAGGCTAATCCTTCGGGATGCCAGGCTTCATTGGCATCGACAATGAGGGTCGCCGCCGGAACGGCGGTGCGAATAGCCACCATCCGCTCGGTTATCAGCCGATCGTCGAGCTTGATTTTCAGCAGCCTGGCGCCTTTTTGCCAGAATGCCTGCGCGGCTTCGGCCATGGCCTGGGGTTCATCGATGCCCAGGGTCTGCGCCATGGCGATGGTCGCCGGCAGCTGGACGCCGGCGTACTGCGCCAGCGTTTGTCCGCTCAACTGGCGCTCCACATCCCACAGCGCGCAATCCACCGCGTTGCGGGCCGCGCCGGCGGGGAGCAATTGCTGCAGTATTTCCCGCGAAACGCCCTGTTCGATGGGATGCAGCACCGAGGTCAGCTGTTCCAGCACCGATTGTTCGCTCTCTCCGTAACGGGGATAAGGGGTGCATTCGCCGATACCCTTAACACCGTCCTGCTCTATTTCCACCACCACCACTTTTGCTTCCGTACGGCTGCCCCGTGAAATCACAAAAGGCGTATGGAGCGGCCATGCTTCGGCATAAAAACGCATTACTCTCATCGTCGGTCCTCGGATTGATGGTTGCCATAGGATCCTCCCGGCCCATAAATCCTGTTAATTTAGAAAGTTATTATTGTAAAAATCCGGCTATCTTCGCTTTTCGTCATCTTTTAGACTGGATTTGATGTTAAGCAGACAAGGAACCCAGTATGGCAGAAACAGTTTATTTTCAGGGTAATCCGGTCAGGGTGGCGGATTCGCTGCCACAGCCCGGTGATACGGCTCCGGACTTTTCACTGGTGGCCAAAGATCTCTTAGACATAACGTTAAACAACCATACCGGCAAACGCAAGTTGCTGAATATCTTCCCCAGTATCGACACCGCCATTTGCGCGGCCAAGGTACGCCGTTTCAATCAAATAGCCGTCGATCTGGAAAATACCGTGGTGCTGTGCATTTCCGCCGATTTACCGTTCGCCCAGTCACGTTTTTGCGGTACGGAAGGATTGCATCGCGTCATTACCTTATCCACCCTGCGCGATCGGCAATTCATGCGCCGCTATGGAGTGGAAATCACCGATGGCCCGCTGAAAGGGCTGACCGCGCGGGCGGTCATGGTGCTCGATGAGCGCAACAAGGTGCTGTACAGCCAACGGGTGGCGGAAATCACCCATGAGCCGGATTATGATCGGGCGCTGTCTGTCCTGAGGGAAGCGCCGGCCCGCAATTGACCCTGCGGGCCGGGCAATGGAGGAGCAGGCGGGCGCGAACGGCGCGGCGTGGTTTTATGCTTCCTCGTCCTCGCCGGGCTTTTTGCTGCTCAGTCCGTACTCGCGCAGCTTGTTGGCGATGGCGGTGTGGGATACGCCCAGTCTTTTCGCCAGCTTTCGGGTACTGGGATAGGTGCGATAAAGCCGGGTGAGCACCGAGCGCTCGAACCTTTTACTGATATCGTCCAGGGAGCCGTCCAGCACCTCTTCGGACATCGGCAGCGAGAGGGCAAAATCCGGCAGGTCGATGTCGTCGACGCCTATCGCCGGGCCATCCAACTGCGCCATGGCGCGATAAAGCACATTTTTCAGCTGCCGGACGTTGCCCGGCCAGGCGTACTGCGCCAGCATGGCCGTTAACTCAGGGGCCAGCCGCGGACGCGGCACGCCCTGCTCGTCGCAGAACCGGGCGATAAAGAGCGACGTAAGGGGCATGATGTCATCCGGCCGCTCCCTCAGCGGCGGCAGATTCAGGGTCAATACGTTCAGGCGGTAATAGAGATCCTCGCGAAACTGCCCTTTATGCACCAGCTCCAGAAGATTTTTCTGGGTCGCGCAGATAACCCGGACATCCACATGCATTTCCTGATCTTCGCCCACCCGGCGAAAGGTCCCGTCGTTGAGGAAACGCAGCAGTTTCGTTTGCATGCGGGGGGACATCTCGCCGATCTCGTCCAACAGCACCGAACCGCCGCCGGCCTGTTCGAAAAAGCCCTTTTTGCTTTCCAGCGCGTTGGGATAAGCGCCGGCGGCGTGGCCGAACAGTTCGCTTTCCGCCACGTCATCCGGCAGCGCGGCGCAGTTAAGGGCCAGGAATGGCTGTTTGCCGCGCGGGCTGCGCAAATGGCAGGCATGGGCCATCAAATCTTTACCGGTGCCGGTCTCGCCGACGATCAGCAGGGGCGCGTCCAGCATGGCCAGTTTGCGCGCATGCTCCACCACCTGGCGCATTTTGACGCTGGCGGCAATGATATGGCCGAATTCGCTGTCGTCATTGGGGCCGGTTTCCTGTAACTGCCGTCCCATGCGGACTGCGGACTTCAGCAAGATTACCGCCCCCGCCGCCGCCGGTTTGCCGTCATCGTCCGCCAGCCGGACGGGCGTGATGTCCATTAGAAAATCCTGCCCCGCCAATACCACCCGCCGGCTATCGGCCGCGGGACGCTCATTCTCCAGCCAACGGGTAAAATTGAACCCGCCGATAAAGCCGCCGATGGGCTGGCGGCGCATTTTTTCCTCCGGCAGGTTGAACAGCGCCAAGGCCGCCGGATTGGTCAGTTCAACTTTGCCTTTAAGATCCACGGACAACACCGGTTCGGGCATGGCGGCCAACAATGCTTCCAGGGCGCGATGCTCCCGTTCCGAAGGCATGAAGGCCAGGGTACGGACATCGGTCACGCCCTGGATCCGGCGAATCTCCGCCATTAACCCGGGGAAAGAGTCCCTTTCCACCAGTGCAACATTTAAATAGATCCTGCCGGCGGGATCGATTTCGATGCCGCGTAAATCAATATTGCGCGATGCCAACAGGTCCAGCAGTTCCCGGGCCAGGCCGAGGCGATCTTCACAAAAAACTTCTAAACGCATGCCGCGCCTCTTGACGATTGATGGGCGAATCCTGGGGATATCATACGTTGCGGCGCAGCCGGGATGAAGCCGTCTGTCACAAAAAGTTGACAGACGGAAAGAAATTCAGCCATCGGACCGGAAGCGCCCGCCGCCGGTCAGGGAAGGTTTTTCCGCTCAAGGAGAGATTTCAGCTGGCCGATGAGTTCACGGCGGTAATCGCCCAGGCGCGGCTTGTCGCCGTTTAGCCAGGGCAGCGGGCGGCAAAGCTCCATCGCTTTGATACCCAGCCGCGCGGTCAGCAGCCCGGCCCCCATGCCCTGCGCGATGCGGGCCGAGAGGCGGGCGGCCAGATCCTGCGACATCCAGTCCATACCCATTTCGCGGACCCATTCGCTGACGCCGGCGAATGCGATATTCAGCAGCACCAGCCGGAACAGACGTATACGGCTGAAATAACCCACCTCGATACCGTATATCGCCGCGATTCGATTGATTAACCGCAGGTTGCGCCAGGCGATAAACCCCATATCCACCACCGCCAGCGGACTGACCGCGATCATCAGGGCGGATTCGGCGGCGGAGCGGCTGATTTCCCGCCGGGCGCGGCGGTCGATAACCGGCTGCACCATGCGGGCATACAATTCCACCACCTCCCGGTCGCTGTGGGTATCCTGCAGCGCGGCCAGCCAATGCACCAGGGCCGGGTGGCCCTGGCGGATACCGGCCCGTCCGGCCAGGCCAAGGCAAAACTCCCGGCCCTGGCCGAGGGCGTGGCTGCGCAGCAGCTCGCCGGCGCGATCGCGCTCTTCGGCCCGCTGCCGCAGACGATAGAGCCGGCGCCATTCAGCCGCCAGCGAACCGGCGCCGGCCAGGATAATCAGGGCGCCCGCCCCCAGCGTACCCAGGGCGAACCAATCCTGTTGCTGCCAGGCCCGGCCAAACCACGATCCCATCTGCGCCAGTGCGCTTATGGCGAACAATCCCGCGCCGGCCGTCACCAGGCGGCGCCAGATGCTCCGTTTGGGCTTTAACGCGTCGTCCAGCCAGCGCTCAGGCCGCCCCGGTTTATTTTCACCGGCATCGGTTTCGTCGGCGTCCCCCAGCGGCTCGAAGACTATTTCCTGCTGCGGATCGAAAACCTGCGCACGCCGCAGCGCGGGCTCTTCGGGGACAACAACCGGTTGTTCAAAATCAATGCGGGCTTGAATGGCATCCTCACCGGGACGGTGAGCCTCCATGCCGGGTTTAATAGGTTCGGTCATCGCAATTTATCCCCCAACAGAAACTCCATCACCGCATCCAGGCGGATATGGGGCAGCGGCATATCCGGGTCCATCTGCCGCGGCCGGAAATCTTCGAACTGAAAACCCTGCTTATGCCAGAACGCCGCGCCGGGCAGCCGCGGGGGGACGTCGCCGGGATAGAGCGTCAGCGGCTGGCTGTCCCGCAGGCGGAACCCCTTCAGCGCCGGGATGTTTTTCCCCTGCAAGGCCACCGTGCCGCCCTCGGTGGCCCGCACCGAGGCCAGGCCGGCGCACTCCATGGCGATGCCTTCAAAGGCGGCGTTACGCCAGGCATCCTGAATCAACTGCTGCAGCAGCGACACCAGATTGGCCTGCTGATCGGCGGTGATGTGATCCGCTTTACTGGCGGCGAACATCAGCTTATCGATGCAGGGAGAAAACAGCCGGCGGTAGAGCGTACGTTTGCCGTAGTGGAAACTGCGCATCAGCTGGCTCAAGGCCAGACGCATATCGTTAAAGGCATCGGGGCCGCCGTTCAGCGCTTGCAGGCAGTCCACCAACACTATCTGGCGATCGAAACCGGTAAAATGATCTTTATAAAACCCTTTTACCACGGTCTGGCAATAATAGTGATAACGCTCCCGCAGCATACCGAGATTGGTGGTTTTCGGCGCCTGGAGCAATTGGCTTTCCGGCAGGGTTCCACCCGCCGGCCAGGGGAAAAACTGCAGCGCCGGCGCATCCGCCATGTCACCGGGCAACACAAAACGTCCCGGCTGGATAAAATACCGGCCCTGCTGTTTGCAATGCAGCAGATAACGGGTGTATTGCGCGGCAATCTCCGCCAGCGCACGCTCATCCGCCGGCGCCAGCGGATCAAGGGCGGCGCATTTTTTCAGCCAGGGCCCGGCCCATAAAGCGCGATCTCCCTGCAGCAATCCGGCCATTTGACCGGACCAGCCCAGGTAATCCTGCTCCAGCATCGGTAAATCCAGCAGCCATTCCCCCGGATAATCAACGATTTCCAGATAGAGGGTGCCGGTATCCTTGATATGGCGCCACAGCGCATCCCGGGACCGGTAGCGCAGCGCCAGCCGCATTTCGCTGACGCCGCGGGTAGGCAGGGGCCAGGCGGGGGGCGTGCCGTATAACGCGGCGATGCCTTCATCGTAGGCGAAACGGGAAATGCCCAGATGGCGCTGCGGCACCCGCTTGGCCCCCAGCAGGCGGCCGCCGTCCGCCGCTGAAAACATCGGCAGGCGCGCGCCGTTGTTCACCATCAGCAGTTGATTGACAAAAGAGGTTATAAAGGCGGTTTTGCCGCTGCGGCTTAATCCGGTTACCGCCAGGCGCAGATGGCGATCGATGCCGCGATTCAGCCATTGATTCAGAGCGTCCATTCCAGTTTTCCACATGGCAAAAGTTGATTATGTCGTGGATTGCATCCCCAGACAAATCCGGCTCTTTGTCCGTTGCTTCATCATCAGCCGGCAAACCCGGCGCCGCGCGTGTTATAGGTGGCGGAACCGGTTACGCAGGCCAAAGGTTTCGGAGGTGACATAACGTTCGACCCGGCGCAGATGCTGCTCGCTGTCCTTAAGCTGCATTTCCAGCACGTCCAGTTGCCGGCCGGGGGGCATGGCGGCGGAATCAGAACCTTCGGCACCCGCCGGCGCGGGTTCCAGCCAATACGCCAGGATGGCGTAAGCGATGATGGTCAGCATAAACAGTCCGAAAAACATCGACAGCACCACGATAATCCGCACCAGCCGCACCGGAATATCAAAATAGTGCGCCAGGCCGGCGCAGACCCCTTTGATCATGCCCTCGTCGGGCCGGCGGAACAGCTGTTTTTTCATTATTCCATTCATCCTATTGTTGCCTCCAGTCGGGGTATTCCGCATCCAGAATATCCTCCAACGCCCGGATACGCGTCTGCATCCGCTGCGCCTCTTCCTGGAGCTGCGCCAATCGCCGGGCATCCTGCGTCTGAAAAAGCGACCCCTGCCGACGGCGATTGCCATAATGCAACCACAGCCATACCGGCGCCACAAACAGCAAAAACACGGTCAAGGGTATGGCGAGCACAATCAACACTGCAGTCATGATGACTCCTTATCATCGGGAAGGCGGCAACTCGCATTATTTAGGGTAATTGCTCATTGATGAATCTGTTGCCAACGTGCTCGGCCGGGACGGTTTACTCTTCTGGCAGCCTGTCCCGCCTTATTGACGCCGAGTACGTTTGTCAGCGGCCTGCATTATTCGGTTTTATTCATTTGCGCTTTCAGGGCCGCCAGCTGTTGGCTGATTTCATCATCCGCTTTCAATTCGGCGAACTGCTGGTCCAGCGATTTTTGTTTGCCGAAGCCGACGCTTTCGGCCTCGGCCTCCATGCTGTCGATACGGCTTTCGAACTGTTCAAATCGGGCCATGGCTTCGTCGATTTTACCGCTGTCCAGCTGACGGCGGATATCCCGGGAAGAAGCGGCGGCCTGATGGCGCAGCGCCAGGGTTTTCTGGCGGGCGCGGGTTTCCGCCAGCTTATTCTCAAGCTCGCCTATTTCACGTTTCATGCGATCCAGCGTTTCTTCAATCACCGACACGTCCTGATGCAGGGCGGCGACAATTTTGGTGAGGCGCTGCTTTTCCATCAGCGCGGCGCGCGCCAGGTCTTCTTTGTTTTTGGTCAGGGCCAATTCGGCTTTTGCCTGCCAGTCGGCCTGCTGCGTTTCCCCCTGGCTGATACGCCGCAACAGCTGTTTCTTTTCCGCCAGCGCCTGGGCGGAGGTGGTGCGCACCTCGACCAGGGTATCCTCCATTTCCTGAATCATCAGGCGGACCAGTTTTTCCGGATCTTCCGCCTTATCCAGTAAGGCATTGATATTGGCGTTCACGATATCGGTGAAACGAGAAAAAATACCCATTGCAGATCCCCTTTATATCTAGCCGGTTAACGACTGAAAATGTGTTCATAATGAACATGCCCTACAGAGGGGATTACAAATAGCGTGCCAATAATGCACGAATTTTAATGCATTGATTTTATATGTTTTTTATAATTGCTCTTCATTGGGCTTCCGCTATAGTGATTATATATACCAACTGTTGGCGAAATTCACCATGGCGGATCATCATGAAAACCTGCTGGGGCAATCCAATAATTTCCTGGAAGTGCTGGAACAGGTCTCCCGGCTGGCGCGGCTGAACAAGCCGGTGTTGGTCATCGGCGAACGGGGAACCGGTAAAGAGCTGATAGCCCGGCGGCTCCATTACCTCTCCCCCCGCTGGCAGGGTCCGTTCATCTCCCTTAACTGCGCCGCCTTGAATGAAAACCTGCTGGATTCGGAACTGTTCGGCCACGAGGCAGGGGCCTTTACCGGCGCGCAAAAACGTCACCAGGGACGGTTCGAGAGGGCGGACGGCGGCACCCTGTTTCTGGATGAGCTGGCCACCGCGCCGATGATGGTGCAGGAAAAATTACTCAGGGTGATTGAATACGGCGAGCTGGAACGGGTGGGAGGCAGCCAGCCGCTGCAAGTGGACGTCCGGCTGGTGTGCGCCACCCATGCCGACTTGCCCCGCCTGGCCAAAGCCGGCGATTTCCGCGCCGATTTGCTGGACCGGCTGGCGTTTGACGTGGTGGCGCTGCCGCCGCTGCGGGCAAGGCAGCAGGATATTATGGTCATGGCGGAGCATTTTGCCATCCAGATGTGCCGGGAAATCGATTTGCCGCTGTTTCCCGGCTTTACCCCGGCGGCGAGACAAACGCTGCTGGCGTATTACTGGCCCGGCAATGTCCGGGAGCTGAAAAACGTGGTGGAGCGGTCGATTTATCGTCACGGCAGCAGCGATCGTCCCTTGGACGCAATACTGCTCGATCCCTTCGCGGCGGTGAACGCCGCCGCCGACCCGGACGAGACGCCCGACGGCGCCCCGGCGGCGCTGCCGCTGGATTTGAAAGCCTGGCTTGAACAACAGGAGAAATACTGGATAGAGCGCGCGCTGGCGCAGGCACGGTATAATCAGCGCCAGGCCGCCGATCTGTTGTCATTGAGCTACCACCAGCTGCGGGGGATAATGAAAAAACACGCCGTTAAGGTCAGCGCATAGCCCTGATGATAGGGCGCCAGGTGTCTGCTAATGCTTCTCACTATCATTTGCAAAGCTTTTTGATGATAACCGTTCTCATCCTTTTATTCCGGTGGCGGCGTTTTCAGGCGCAATCCGGCCAATTGGCGCTTTTAGCGCCGATCCCGCCGGATTATTGACGGCATAAATTGGGTGTCGCGCCAGAGTGAGGTAAACTGGAACCATTATCCGGTAGGATCCAAGTGGTTATGGGAATAAAACGTTCTTCTATACTGGCGCTGTTATGGGTAACCGTCATGGCGTCGTCGGGGCTGCCCACGATGGCGGCCCAGACGCCCTCCCCGCCTGACATTCGGCAAAGCGGCTTTGTTTATTGCGTGAACGGCTTGCTGAATACGTTCAACCCGCAAATGGCCAGCAGCGGGCTGACGGTGGATACCCTCTCGGCGCAAATCTACGATCGTCTATTGGATGTGGATCCCTATACCTATCGGCTGATCCCCGAACTGGCGCAAAGCTGGGAAGTGCTGGACAACGGCGCGACTTATCGTTTCCATTTGCGCAAAAACGTTCCGTTCCAGCGCACCGCCTGGTTTACGCCCACCCGCAATTTGAACGCGGACGACGTGGTGTTCAGCTTTGCCCGCATGTTTGATATCCACCACCCTTACCACGATGTCAACGGCGGCGACTATCCCTACTTCGACAGTCTGCAGTTTCCCGACTCGGTGCAAAGCGTGCGCAAGCTGGACAACGACACGGTGGAGTTTCGGCTCAACAGCCCGGATGCTTCCTTTCTCTGGCATATCGCCACCCACTACGCGCCGGTGCTGTCGGAGGAGTACGCCGAACAGCTCACCGCCGCCGGCCGGCAGGAACAAATCGATCGCCAGCCGGTGGGCACCGGACCATTCATGCTTAACGAATACCGGGCCGGCCAGTTTATCCGCCTGCTGCGCCATGACGCCTACTGGCGCGGCCGGCCGCGGATGTCGCAGGTGGTCATCGATTTGGGCGCCGGCGGCATCGGCCGCTTGTCCAAGCTGCTGACCGGGGAGTGCGACGTCCTGGCCTATCCCGCCGCCAGCCAGCTTCCGGTGCTGCGCGACGACCCGCGCCTGCGGCTGACCCTTAGGCCCGGAATGAATATCGCCTATCTGGCGTTCAATACCGCCAAACCGCCGCTGGACGATGTGCGGGTGCGCCAGGCCATCGCACTGTCCATCAACAATCAGCGCCTGATGCAGTCCATCTATTACGGCACCGCCGAGACCGCCGCCTCGATCCTGCCGCGCGCCTCCTGGGCCTATGACAACGAGGCCAAGGTCAGCGAATATAACCCCGACAAGGCGCGGGCGCTCCTGCACGCCATCGGCAAAGACAACATGGAGCTGCGTTTATGGGTGCCCACGGCCTCGCAATCCTATAATCCCAGCCCGCTGAAAACCGCTGAGCTTATCCAGGCGGACCTGGCGCAGGTGGGCATCAAGGTGATTATCGTCCCGGTGGAGGGCCGGTTCCAGGAGGCCCGGCTGATGACCATGAACCACGACCTGACGCTGGCGGGCTGGTCTACCGACAGCAACGATCCGGACAGCTTCTTCCGGCCGCTGCTCAGCTGCGCCGCCATCCGCTCGCAAACCAACTATGCTCACTGGTGCCAGCCCCTGTTCGACCAATTGCTGCGCTCGGCGCTGCTGTCGCAGCAGCTGGCCGGACGCATGGAGACCTACCGGGATGCGCAGCGAATGCTGGAGGAGCAGCTGCCGGTACTGCCGCTGGCATCGTCGCTGCGCCTGCAGGCCTATCGCTACGATATCAAAGGATTGGTGCTCAGCCCCTTCGGCAATGCCTCCTTTGCCGGGGTTTACCGGGATGACTCCCAGGAACCGAAACCATGATTATATTTATCCTGCGCCGGCTGCTGCTGCTGCTGATTACGCTGTTTTTCCTGTCGCTGGTGGGCTTTAGCCTCAGTTATTTCACCCCCAGCGCGCCGTTGAGCGGCGCGGCGCTCGCCGATGCCTATTTCTATTACTTCAACGGCCTGCTGCATCTGGATTTCGGCGTGTCCAGCATCAATGGCCAGTCCATCGGCCAGCAGCTGCGCGAAGTGTTCCCCGCCACCCTGGAGCTATGCATACTGGCCTTTGTCCTGGCGCTTATCGTCGGCATCCCCCTGGGCATCGTCGCCGGGGTGACGCGCAATAAATGGCAGGATATCGGCATCAGCATCTTCGCCTTGCTGGGCCTGTCAATGCCGGTGTTCTGGCTGGCGCTGCTGCTGACGCTGTTTTTCGCCCTGCATCTGGGCTGGTTTCCGGTCTCCGGGCGTTATGATCTGCTCTATCAGATTAAACCGGTTACCGGCTTCGCCCTGCTGGATGCCTGGCTTTCCGATTCCCCATACCGCCACGAAATGATAACCAGCACCCTGCGGCACATGGTGCTGCCCATCATCGCCCTGGCGGTGGCCCCCACCACCGAGGTGATAAGGCTGATGCGCATCAGTACCGACGAGGTGTTCGCCCAGAATTACATCAAGGCGGCGGCGACCCGCGGCTTGACGCTGACCACCATTATCCGCCGGCATGTTGTGCATAATGCCCTGCCCCCCATTATCCCCAAACTGGGATTGCAGTTTTCCACCATGCTGACGCTGGCCATGATTACCGAGGTGGTCTTCAGCTGGCCCGGCGTGGGCCGCTGGTTGATCAACGCCATACGCCAGCAGGATTACGCCGCCATTTCCGCCGGCGTCATGGCGGTGGGATCGCTGGTGATTGCCGTCAATGTTCTGGCGGATGTGGTGGGCGCGCTGGCCAATCCGCTGCGCCATAAGGAGTGGTATGCTCTCCGATAATATTTATCGCGAAAAACGCATGGCCAGTCCGCTGCGTTATATCTGGCGCATCTTTTACCATGACGCCATGTCGATGATCGGCCTGTACGGTTTTATGCTGCTGATCCTGCTGTGCGTGTTCGGTTCGGTGGTGGCGCCTTATGCCCTGGATCAGCAGTTTCTCGGCTACCAGCTCCTGCCGCCCTCCTGGTCGCGCTACGGCGATGTCTCCTTCTTCCTGGGCACCGACGATCTGGGCCGCGATGTGCTCAGCCGCCTGTTAACCGGCACCGCCCCCACCTTCGGCGCGGCGCTGCTGTTAACCATACTGGCTTGTGCCTTCGGACTGCTGCTGGGAGTGCTGGCGGGCATTAGCCGCGGCCTGCGCTCGGCGGCGCTCAATCATGTGCTGGACACGCTGTTATCCATTCCGTCGCTGCTGCTGGCCATCGTGGTGGTGGCGTTTATCGGCCCCTCCCTCGGGCACGCCATGCTGGCGGTGGGGCTGGCCATTTTACCGCGTATCGTGCGCACGGTTTACGGCGCGGTGCATGACGAACTGGAAAAAGAGTATGTGCTGGCGGTGCGCATCGACGGCGCATCGATGCCGCATATCCTGCGCTATGCGGTGCTGCCCAATATCGCCAGCGTCCTGGTGTCCGATTTCACCCGCGCCCTGTCCATGGCCATTCTGGATATCGCCGCCCTCGGCTTTCTCGATCTCGGGGCGCAGTTGCCGTCGCCGGAATGGGGCGCCATGATGGGGGATACGCTGGAACTGGTCTATGCCGCGCCTTGGACCGTGATGCTGCCGGGAGGCGCCATTATGTTAAGCGTGCTGATCGTGAATATACTGGGCGACGGCATTCGCCGCGCCATGATTGCGGAGGTGGAATAATGCCGTTAATGGATATCCGTAATCTCACTATCGAATTCATGACCGCCGAAGGGCCGGTGAAAGCGGTGGATCGGGTTAGTTTCACCCTGGTTGAAGGGGAAGTGCGCGGTCTGGTGGGTGAATCCGGCTCCGGCAAGAGCCTGATAGCCAAAGCCATCTGCGGCGTCACCAAGGATAACTGGCGGGTCACGGCGGACCGGTTTCGCTTCGACGACATCGATTTATTGCAGCTGAGCCCGCGCCAGCGGCGCCGGCTGGTGGGCCATAACGTCTCGATGATTTTCCAGGAGCCGCAATCCTGCCTCGATCCGTCGGAAACCATCGGCCGCCAGCTGATTCAGGTGATCCCGGGCTGGACCTATAAAGGGCTGTGGTGGCAACGGTTCGGCTGGCGCAAACGCCGGGCCATCGAGCTGCTGCACCGGGTGGGCATCAAGGATCATAGCAATATCATGGGCAGCTATCCTTACGAGCTCACCGAGGGGGAGTGCCAGAAGGTGATGATCGCCATCGCCCTGGCCAATCAGCCCCGGCTGCTGATTGCCGACGAGCCCACCAACGCCATGGAACCCACCACCCAGGCGCAGATATTCCGGCTGCTGGCGGGTCTGAACCAGAATAACAACACCACCATCCTGCTGATCAGCCACGATATCCAGATGATGAGCAAATGGGCCAACCGTATTAATGTGCTCTACTGTGGCCAGACTGTGGAGAGCGCTACCTGCGAGGAGCTCATAGCCACCCCCCATCATCCCTACACCCAGGCGCTGATCCGCGCCATTCCGGATTTCGGCCGATCCATGCCGCCGAAAAGCCGCCTGAATACCCTGCCCGGCGGCATTCCCTCCCTGGAGCATTTGCCCATCGGCTGCCGCCTGGGGCCCCGCTGCCCTTACGCGCAGAAAACCTGTATTGAAATGCCGCCGCTGGAGCCGATAAAGAACCACTGGTTCGCCTGTCATTTCCCCCTCAATATGGAAGGGCAATAAGCATGGAAACCCTATTGGAAGCCCGCAACCTCACTAAAACCTTCCGTTATCGCAGCGGCTTGTTCCATAAACACCAGGTTGAGGCGGTGAAGCCCCTGAGCTTTATTCTGCGGGAGGGGCAAACCCTGGCGATTATCGGCGAGAACGGTTCGGGCAAATCCACCCTGGCGAAAATGCTGGCGGGCACGGTGGAGCCCACCGGCGGCGAGCTCTTGATCGATGACCATCCGTTGACCTTCGGCGATTACCGCTATCGCAGCCAGCGCATCCGCATGATTTTTCAGGATGTAGGCAATGCCCTGAATCCCCGCCAGCGCATCGGACAGCTGTTGGACGTACCGCTGCGGCTCAACACCGCCATGACGCCGACGGAGCGTGAACAGGCTATTAACCTGACCCTGCGGCAGGTGGGGCTGCGCCCGGATCACGCGTTCTATTACCCCCATATGCTGGCGCCGGGGCAGAAACAGCGCGTGGGCCTGGCCAGGGCGCTTATTCTGCGCCCGAAGGTTATCGTGGCCGACGAAGCGCTGGCCTCCCTTGATATGTCGATGCGCTCGCAAATCATCAACCTGATGCTCGAGCTGCAGGCCAAACAGGGTATAGCCTATATCTATGTCACCCAGCATTTGGGCATGATGAAGCATATCAGCGACCAGATCATGGTAATGCAGGACGGCGAGGTGGTGGAGCGCGGCAATACCGCAGACGTGCTGGCCGCCCCGCTGCACGATCTCACCAAGCGGCTGATAACCAGCCACTTCGGCGAGGCCCTGACGGCGGACGCCTGGCGGCGCGATGCCGCCATGCCATAGCAAACCCGGAGTATATCCGGCGACGGCGGGATATGGCCCGTTTATCCGCGGCGGATATTCCAGAGAGGCGGGGTATACACTTGTAACGGTTGTTCATGGTACACTCCGCCGGTTTATAAACGTCGAATGTCGCGTCGCTGGCGCTACGATCGCATGTAAAAATGATTACAAGGATTAATGCTATGGGTTTTCTTACCGGTAAGCGCATTCTGGTCACTGGCGTAGCCAGCAATCGCTCCATCGCCTTCGGTATCGCGCAGGCGATGCATCGCGAAGGTGCCGAACTGGCATTTACTTACCAGAACGATAAACTGAAATCACGGGTTGAGGGATTCGCCGGTGAATTGGGTTCCAGCATCGTATTACCCTGCGATGTGGCTGAAGATGCCAGCATCGAAGCGCTGTATGTCGAACTGGCCAAGGTATGGCCGAACTACGACGGTTTCGTGCATGCCATTGCCTTTGCCCCGGGCGAGCAGCTGGACGGCGATTATGTGAACGCCGTGACCCGCGAAGGCTTTGCCATCGCCCACGATATCAGCTCCTACAGCTTTGTCGCCATGGCGAAAGCCGGCCGCCATATGCTGAATCCGAATTCGGCCCTGGTGACGCTGACTTACCTGGGCGCCGAACGCGCCATACCCAACTATAACGTCATGGGACTGGCCAAGGCGTCCCTGGAAGCCAATACCCGCTACATGGCCAACGCCATGGGCCCGCAGGGCATACGCGTCAACGCCATTTCCGCCGGCCCCATCCGGACCCTGGCGGCTTCCGGCATCAAGAACTTCAAGAAAATGCTGTCTTACTGCGAATCGGTGACGCCGCTGCGCCGCGTGGTGACCATCGAGGACGTGGGCAATACCGCCGCGTTTCTGTGCTCCGATCTGGCCTCAGGCATCACCGGGGAAGTCATTCATGTGGACGGCGGCTTTAATATCGCCTCCATGAACGATCTGGAACAGAATTAACCCCCCGCCCGGCCCTGCTTACACCTCCCTGTTTATCCTGTCCGCCAGCCAGACGGCGGCGAAGGCGAACAGGGTTTTCGCCAGCGGCGTTGCCCGGCCGGGCTCGGCAACCACCACGGCGCCCTGTCGTTTCATGGCGGGCAGCCGTATCGGCGCGCTGAGCAAATCCGGTGTCATTCCGGGCAGCAGATGCCCGCGGGGCATGATGCCGCAGCCCAGCCCGACAAAAACCCCCTGCAGCAAATGAAAGATCGAGGCGCTTTCCAGAGCGATATGCGGATGCAATCCCTCGCCCCGGAAATGTTCGTCCAGATAGCGCCGGAAGTAGCGGCTGGGTTCGGCCAGGCACAGGGGAAAGGCGGCCGCCTGCGCCAAAGTCACTACGGACTGGGGGGAAAGCCCGGTGAAGTGCGCGGGATGGAACACCAGATCCACCCCCCGGTCCGGCAGCGGCGCCACCTGGAAATGCAGTTCCTGCAAGAGGTTCAGCTCAAAGAAGCCAACGCCGATATCCACGCTGTGATTAATCAGCGCTTCCAGCAATTGATCGGCGCTGAGCACGTTGACCTGATATTCGAGAGCGGGGTATTCCAGCCGGGCATCGAACAACAGCTGGGCCAGGGGAATGCCGCACTGCGGCACGATGCCGATGCGCAGCGTGCCCGCCAGTCCCTGCTTGAGGGACTCCACTTCCAGCTTCAGCCCCTGGTAGACCGAGACGATTTCCCGCGCCCAGGACAATACCCGTTCCCCTTCGGCGGTAAACCCCTGGAAACTATTGCCGCGATGGATCAGCGCCACGCCGAGCTCCCGCTCCAGATTTTTCAGGCGCGCGGAGAGGGTCGGCTGGCTGACGAAGCTCGCTTCCGCGGCGCGGCCGAAATGACGCTCCCGCTCAAGATTGCATAAGTAGATTAGCTGTTTTATATCCATCGGTTCCTTCCGGCCAAAGGCGGTAATATTGATAGTCCTGATTGAATGGGTGACTGGTGGGGACAGGATGCCAGCGGAGTAAACACGCCGTGAATCCGTCCATGGCGCGGGCGGTTTACTTCTCTCACATCCTGTCCCGCCTTATTGACCTTGGGCGAATTCATCAGCAATCTAATTATTATACCTTAAGGTTGTCGATAATTGTCCTGTTAGGTAGTGACCCCCAGGGTAACTTTGACATCCTGGGCGATTTTTTCCACCTGCGGACCGTAGATCACCTGGACATCGTTGTCGCTGACCCGCTTAACCCCGCTGGCGCCGGTAAGCATCAGGGTCCGGTCGATTACCTGCTTCATATCCTTGACCCGGACCCGCAGGCGGGTAAAACAGCAATCCACATCGGCGATATTCTGCTGGCCGCCGAGGCCGGTGATGATATTTTCCGCCCGCTCGTTGGCCAAGAGAGGTTTGCGCTCGGTGGCCTCCTCTTCCTGGGTCTCGCGGCCGGGGGTTTCCACCCGCAGCCGGGTAATAATCAGCCGGAAGCCGAAGTAATAGACCGGAAAATAAATCAGCCCCAGCAGTACCGCATACCACCAGTGGGTTTTGCTGCCGCCGAGCACGCCGAACACTACCAGGTCAATGGCGCCCCCCTGAACATTGCCAATCATCAGATGGAAAACGTCCATGAGCATAAACGACAGGCCGCACAGCACCGCATGAAAAAGATACAGCACCGGTGAAACGAAAACAAAACAGAACTCCAGCGGTTCGGTGATACCGGTGGTAAAGGACGCCAGGGCGCCGGCCATCATCAGGGCCTTGACCCGCTTTTTATGCTCGGGACGGGCGCAATGGTACATCGCCAGCGCCGCGCCGGGCAGACCGAACATCATTACCGGAATTTTACCCTGCGCCAGAAACCGGGTTGACTCGCGCACCTGCTCGTCGCTCAACAGCCCCGGATGGGTCAGCGTGGTATTGAAAATATTCAGCGCGCCGACGATGGCATGGTTATCCACCGTCACCATGCCGCCTATGGGGGTAAAGCGCACGGTTTCATTAAGGATATGATGCAGGCCGGTGGGAATCAGCAGCCGTTCGAAAAATCCCAATAAGAAGGCACCGTACTGGCCGCTTTGTCCGATCAGGTTACCCACCCAGGCGATGGCCGCGCCGATGGTGGGCCAAATAAGCGACAGGACTACCCCCAGCAACGGCAGCACCACCACCGTGATGATGGGGACGAACCGCCGTCCGCCGAAAAAGCTCACCGCCGTCGGCAATACAATGGTATAGAAACGGTTATGCAGCGCCACCACCGTCAGGCCGGCAATTACCCCGCCCAATACGCTCATATTGAAAGTGAATATCCCCAGCATCGGCGTGAACTGAGCGGAAAGCATCTGTGCCGCGGTGGGCGTCATGCCTTTGGCTATCAATGCCGGCACGGTGGTGGTGGTGGCGGTGAGGTTCTGCGCCGCCAGGCTGGCGCTAACCCCCACATGCATGGCGATAAAACCGATGACCGCCGCGAAGGCCGCGGTGGGTTTTTCCGCCTTTGCCAGACCTATGGCGCTGGCCACGGCAAAAAACAGCGGCAGGTTGGCGAACAGCGCGCCGGCCACCTGCCGGATGAACCCGATAACCAATTGGGGATACTTCAGGCTGGCGAACGCGTCGCCGGTTACCGCCGGATTCTGCATGGCCGCCGCCACCCCGAGAAAGATCCCGGCGGCGGCAATCACCGAAATCGGCATCATTAACGCTTTGCCGAATCCATGCACCTTACTGCTTAGATCGTTCATCAGCATTGCTCTCTTCCTCATAATTAACCAGGTAAGTATGAGCCAGTATTGGCTGCGCCTGATCCCGCGGCGGCGGCAATGGCTGAAAATATGAACGCTATCACAAAAGATTAACCTGCCTTGGTGCGGTTTAAAGCATGGAAAATTAAAAGATGAAGGGACTTTAGGCAATAGCCGCCGTCTATCCTGCGATTAGGCTATTCAATTAGACGGTGTTATCAAAACTGCCTAGAATTAACCTCATTAACCCAAATAGCTAAAAATATTTTAACAAATATTTATCTTCATTCACCTGCGAAACGAACTTATGAAATTTAAACCTGCGATTAAACCTTATACCGGCGCGGCGGGTGGCTGGGGTTCTTTGGAAGCGACCACCCGTTATGTCAGGGACAGTAAACAGACCTTCAAAAATATCCGTAATTTAATGCGGGTAAACAAATCAAAAGGCTTCGACTGTCCCGGCTGCGCCTGGGGCGATGACAATACCAGCACCTTCAGTTTTTGTGAAAACGGCGCCAAGGCGGTGAGCTGGGAAGCCACCCGCAAGGCGTTGGACGCGGATTTTTTCGCCCAGAACACCGTCAGCAAACTCTATGAGCAAAGCGATTATTTCCTTGAGTACCAGGGACGTCTGACGGAGCCGCTGCGCTACAACCGGGAAACCGATCGCTATTACCCGGTAAGCTGGCAGGAGGCGTTCGACCTCATCGCCAGCCATATGCGCGGACTGGACAATCCGAACCAGGCGGAACTTTATACCTCCGGCCGCGCCAGCAATGAATCTTCCTACCTTTATCAATTATTCGGCCGGATGTTCGGCACCAATAATTTCCCCGACTGTTCAAATATGTGCCATGAGGCCAGCGGCAGCGGCCTTAAGCAAAGCATCGGCGTGGGCAAAGGCACCATTCACCTGAATGAATTCGAACAGGCGGACGCGATTTTCGTTTTCGGCCAGAATCCGGGCACCAACCATCCGCGTATGCTGCACAGCCTGCGCCACGCCGCCGATCGCGGCGCGCGCATCGTCACCTTTAATACCTTGCGGGAACGGGGATTGGAGCGTTTTGCCGATCCGCAGAACCCGCTGGAGCTGCTGACGCCAAAATCCGGCCGTATCAGTTCCAGCTATCTGCAGCCCAATCTCGGCGGCGACATGGCGGCGGTACGCGGCATGGTGAAAGCCCTGCTGGAAATCCATCGACGGCAGCTGGCGGAAGGCCGGCCCGGCCTGTTTGACCAAACGTTTATTGACAGCCATACCCAGGGCATGGAGGCTTACCTGGCGGCGGTGGATGCCACCCCGTGGCAGCATATCATCCGGCAGTCGGGCCTGAGCGAGCAGCAGCTTCGCGACGCTGCGGACATCTACCGCGGCGCCGATCGGGTCATTTGCACCTGGGCCATGGGTATTACCCAGCACAAGCATTCGGTTCCCACCGTGCGGGAAATCGTCAATCTGCAACTGCTGTTCGGGCAGCTTGGCAAACCGGGGGCCGGATTATGTCCGGTGCGCGGCCACAGCAATGTGCAGGGCAATCGCACCATGGGCATCGACGAGAAGCCGCCGGCGGCCTTGCTGGACAGTCTGGCGGCCCATTTCGGCTTTACGCCTCCGCGCGCCCCCGGACACAGCACCGTTGAGGCGCTAGAGGCCATGCTGCGCGGCGAGATCAAGGTACTGATTGCCCTGGGAGGCAACCTGGCGGCCGCGGCGCCGGATACCGCCCGCACCGAGCACGCCTTGCGCCGTTGCGAACTGACGGTACATATCAGCACCAAGCTTAACCGCAGCCATCTGGTTACCGGCGGCGATGCGCTGATCCTGCCGACCCTTGGCCGCACCGAGCTCGATATGCAAACCGCCGGCAGCCAGTATGTCACCGTGGAAGATTCGTTCAGCATGGTACACGCCTCGGAAGGGGTAAATCCGCCGCTCTCCTCCTTGCAGCGCTCGGAAACCGCCATCGTCGCCGGCATTGCCGCAGCGGTGCTGGGTAACGAAAAATTGGACTGGACCGCCCTGGCGGGTGATTACCGTCTCATCCGCGATCATATCGCCGCCACCGTGCCCGGTTTCACCGATTTCAACCTTCGCTGCGAACAGCCGGGGGGATTTTACCTCGGTAACGCCGCGGCTGAACTGCGCTTCAATACGCCCAGCGGCAAAGCGGAATTCAGCGACGCTCCCCTGCCGGATACCCTGTTTCCGCAAATCGCCGGCCGGACGGTGCCGTTTACCCTGCAAACCCTGCGCTCCCATGACCAGTACAACACCACCATTTACGGACTGGACGATCGTTATCGCGGCGTATATGGCCAGCGGGAAGTGGTGTTTGTCCATCCGGAGGATTTGGCGGCGCTGGGCTTGCACGACGGCGATCGGGTGGACATCGAAACCCTGTGGCACGACGGCATCAGCCGAAAGGTCAGCGGTTTCAAGGTCATTAGCTATGATATTCCCCGCGGCAACCTGGCGGCCTATTATCCGGAAACCAACCCGCTGGTGCCTTTGTCCAGCTTTGGCGACGGCACCCATACCCCGACCTCCAAATCCATCCCGGTGCGTCTGCTGGCGAACAAGGCAACGGATACGGCGCGAATTATTTAAACCGTCGCATCGACACCGCCCCCCCTTGCCGGGGCGGGCGGCTTTTTTATGGCTTTAATGGCGCGTTACACTTGCCGCCAACCGTCGATTCGCGTAAAACTGTCTGCCGTTATTGAAGCCTTTTTACACTCTTCTGGACATTATGTTTCAAGATAACCCGCTGCTCGCGCAGCTAAAACAGCAACTTCACTCTCAGACGCCGCGTGTCGAAGGCGTGGTCAAAGGTACTGAGAAAGGGTTTGGCTTCCTTGAAGTCGATGCTCAAAAAAGCTATTTCATCCCGCCGCCCTTTATGAAAAAAGTGATGCACGGCGACAGGATTGCCGCCGTGGTGCGCACGGAGAAAGAGCGGGAGATAGCCGAGCCGGAAACCCTCATTGAACCTTCCCTGTCGCGCTTTGTCGGCCGGGTGCAGTTCAAGGATGACCGCCTGTCCATCGTGCCCGACCATCCGCTGATCAAAGAAGTGATCCCTTGCCGTCCGGTGCGCAACGTAGAGCATGAATTCAAAACCGGGGACTGGGCGGTGGCGGAAATGCGCCGCCATCCGCTAAAAGGCGATCGGCATTTTTATGCTGAGATTACCCATCTGGTCACTACCGGCGACAATCATTTCGCCCCCTGGTGGGTGACGCTGGCCCGCCACAATCTCGAACGCGAAGCGCCGGCCATGGTGGACGGACTGACCCTGCAGGATGATAACCTGGTGCGCGAGGATTTGACCGCCCTGGATTTCATCACCATCGACAGCGCCAGCACCGAAGATATGGATGACGCCCTGCATGTGGCGGCCGGTGAAGGGGATACGCTGGTGCTGACCATCGCCATCGCCGATCCCACCGCCTATGTTCAGGCCGGCAGCCCGCTGGACAACATAGCCCGGGATCGGGCGTTTACCAATTATCTGCCGGGATTCAATATCCCGATGCTGCCGCGCATTCTCTCCGATGACATCTGTTCGCTGCATGCCCATGAACGCCGCCCGGCCCTGGTTTGCCGGGTTACGGTCAATGCGGACGGCTCGCTGGCGGACAAACCCAACTTTTTCGCCGCGTGGATTGAGTCAAAAGCCAAGCTGGTTTATGACCAGGTCTCCGACTGGCTGGAAGACGCCGGCGACTGGCAGCCGGAAAACGAGGCAGTGGCCCAACAGATTCGTCTGTTGCAGCGCCTGAGCCTGGCCCGGGCCGCCTGGCGCCAGTCCAATGCCCTGGTGTTCAAGGATCGCCCCGACTACCGCTTCGTGCTGGACGATAAAGGCGATGTGCTGGATATCCAGGTAGAGCCGCGCCGTATCGCCAATCGGATGGTGGAAGAAGCCATGATCACGGCGAATATTTGCGCGGCGCGGGTCTTGCGGGACGGCCTGGGTTACGGCGTTTATAACGTGCACCACGGTTTTGATGAAACTCTGGTGGAACAGGCGGTCACCGTACTGGCCAACAATAATATCCAGGCCGACGCCGCCACATTGATGACGCTGGAAGGTTTTTGCGCGCTGCGGCGCCGGCTGGACGCCCTGCCCACCTCATATCTCGACAGCCGCATCCGCCGTTTCCAGACCTTCGCTGAAATCAGCGTCGAACCGGGCCCGCATTTCGGCCTGGGCCTGGATGCCTATGCCACCTGGACTTCGCCTATCCGCAAGTACGGCGATATGGTTAATCATCGCCTGCTGAAGGGATTACTGGGCCAGGGCACCCCCGCCCGCCCGACGGAAGACGTCATGCTGCGCCTGGCGGAGCGCCGCCGCTTGAACCGCATGGCGGAACGGGATGTCGGCGATTGGCTTTATGCCCGTTATCTCAAGGACAAAGCCGGCAACGGCACGCGCTATGCGGCGGAGATCATTGATATCTCCCGCGGCGGCATGCGGGTTCGCCTGTTGGAGAACGGCGCGGTGGCCTTTGTCCCGGCGCCTTTTATCCACAGCGTGCGCGATGAACTGGTGTGCAGCCAGGATACCGGCACCGTGCAGGTGAAAGGCGAAGAGCGCTACCGCCAGGGGGACAGCATTGAGGTCACCCTTGAGGAAGTGCGCCAGGAAACACGATCGGTGATTGCGCGGCCGGTTTAAGAGCATCTTTGAAAAGTGGGAATGATATGGAAGTATCATTCCCTTTCTTAACTCCGTACGCCTTAACGGCACCGTTTCAACATCCTGCTGAAGCATTTAGTGCATTTTATACTACTCTATTATATTTCCCCTGGAGTGCGATCTTTGGATAAGCCGCTCCATTTAACGTTTGTATCGAACCCTTGCGTCCATTCAAAAACGGGGCTCCGCCTATCGGCGTTTATCCTCGCTGCGTTTGTCTCCGACCTGCTAAACTTACCAAAATTATTGATATTTTTGAAGACTATCTGACTCAAGGATTTATTTAAAATGACATCGTCATCCAGTCTGTTTTCATTATAAATGGTAACATCAAAATTAAAGTATCTCTAGAATTTTCAAATATAACCTTTTCCAATAACTCTGGCCCCGTGTTATTCAGCGTGAGCGAAAATCTTGCATTTCCAGTAGCTCTTTTACCATGCCACATCGCATTAATAAATTCATAATTTTCATTTGACTCATCAGATAAAATTGAATTTTTAGTTTCTGGAACAGCTACTTCTTTGAAATCCTCCATTAGCTTTATAATTGAAGCCGTGTTATTGAACATGCCGCTGTTTGGATTATGTGTTGTTTCTAAATACGGGTAAATTGCTTCATCCAGCATTTTATTAATAAATACAGAATCCTTCACGGAGGCTAAAAAATCATTGTTAAGAAGTGAATAAACTTCATTGTTTTTTATAATATACATAAAGTGAAAAAGGAAATCTGCTTTATAATCTTTATTGTCACTTTGCGAAACCAAATCGCCCAAAGGTTCTTTTAATACAACATATACATCCATATATAGGCCGCCAAATGTTTTTAGTAGATAATATCGCAATATATCCGAGGCCGCAGGTAGGTTAGCATATCGGGTTTTAACGTTCTCTCTGGCTATGGCCGATTGTATATGATAGGGGGGGCAGGCTTCAAAAATTTTATCTTTGAAATGATGGCCATCGAATAACCAATATTGATTAATTCACTGACGGCAAGACCATTGTCATGGGTACTATCGATAGGGTTCCCTTGGGAAATCATGTAATCAGGATTATTAGAGGGAGTTAATAAAAACATATAAAAATCCTTTATTAATTAGAATTTAATTGCTTAGATATATGGATTATTGTGGCAGTTTAAGTAATGCATAACGAACTCCTTATATGATAAAGAGTGTTATTTTTCCGCCCGCAGAGTAACGATAATTTTGCCTTTATTCCAGCGCCAATTATCCATGCTCAACTCAAGATTTAACAGCAATACAACCTATTCCTTAAGTGAAATAATTATATATGATATTGAAAAATGTCTTTATTCAATCATGATTCGGAAAATTCTTTTTTTAGTTTATTCAGGAATACCCATCTGCCCTCTGCATCAATATCCTTTATCCAGATATAGCCGGGTTGTGTTTCATCTATACTACCGTAGATATTACTATCATTCATAGTTAAGGTGCTAAGCTTTTGGTTTAGATCATAAAAATCATTACTGTCAGCTTGAGTGTCGTGGCTCAAACTTATTGTAATCCCCTTAGACTCAAAATATCTAAAGAAAAGTCTAGGACCTGTCAGATACACAGTGAGATTAGACCTAAACAATGAGTTGGTCTTTTTTAGATCCCATATGACGTCGTTATAATCGAATATTTTATTTTCCATGTGGATAAAGCCTTGCGAGTGACGGTTTTCTTTTTCTAAGTTCATACCTGTTTCAAATATTTTTCTAGAAACATACCTAATAAAATCTGTACTGTTTAAAGAACCCGATGACTCTCGATTATTTGTTGCCCTATAAGGGGCCATAGCTTCATATAATAGTTCGCTTGCAGAAAACGAGTTTTTTACCGACGCCATCACTGCGTTTCCATAAGTTAACAAATTTCTATTATTCTTATAGTTACAGGTTATTTGCATCAAAAAATCTGACATAGGGACTCTATCATAACTTTGAGATTTAATTTCTCCCAATGGTTTTTTTAAGGCCACGTCCACATCCAGATATAATCCCCCTTCGCTAAACATAATGTATAAACGCAATATATCAGATGCTGCCGCATAATTTGCAAATTGTGTATGATCGCCCTCTCTGTTAATGATTGACTGAATAATATATGGCGGATTTGGCTCGATAAATTCCACTTTAGAAAATAATGCGGTGGAATAACCGGCATCTATTAGCTGAGTTCTGATTTTTGCCGAATTTTCCACCCAGACTTTCACTGTATAATCTGGATTTTCGGCAGCGCTATTTATTATATTGGACACGGCGAAAGTGGGTAACGGAGATTGCCCCAGCCAAATATAATGAAGTATTTTTGGGATTTTATGGGAAATCGGGTTCTCACTGAAATCCAGCTTAAGCAAGGGGTGGCCGATGAAAGGTAACTCCCTGAACATATTGTTTGTGAGATCCAGCTCTTCCAACGTAGATGGCATTACACAAAGCTGCTCCAGCCGATTATGACTGGCGTCTATTTTTTTTACGCCATTCGGTATTTCAGGCAGTGTTATCAGCGCATTACGGCTCACATTCAGCTCTTCGATACCAGCCGGCAAAACGGGTATTTCCGTCAGATCCAGTTCGCTAAGGTCTAAAATCGACCCTCCTTGAATGACACACTCTTTCATTATTTCCACCGCCTGTGCTCTACGCTCTCCTATCACGCCCGCTGTGTTGTGTTGCCAAACATCCCATATATTGAATATTTTATTAAAATAGAGGGTATCGGTGTTTTGTGCATAGGCGGGGTTAAAATAATTTAAACCAGAGATTGAATTATACATAGAGATAACCATTATATTTTAATTGAGTCAATTTTTATCAATGCGGATGGTGGTGATTTATTGGCGCAGGTAACAAGCTTATTCGCCTCTCCCGCAGGTAAGCGCTGACAATTTTCAAATGAAAATTAATATATTTAGAGGAGTAGATAGCATCTTAGCTCATTTATTCCGCGAGCGAATTCTGTCCCATTTAGAAATGTCCTGCAATCGCTTTAAGACGGGATCAGCTAAAAATGCAAAAAACCCCGCGGAGGGGTTTTCTGTGGTTCAACTATCTTCGTACTTCTAGCGTTCAATGGCCTGCGATTTCAATTCTGCCTGCGCAAGTGCGGCGACCTCTCCTTTTCTCACCCGCTTGGAATAGAGCGCGGTGATAATCGGCACCAGAATGGAGGTGACGATAACCGACGTGGCCACCAGCGCGGTGGCGGCCGGCGCCATGGGTTTGAACGCCGGGATCATCTCGGCTATCAGCACCGGCGTGGCCACTGCGGCGCCGGCGGAGCTGGAGGCGGCGATACCCGCCGTGCCGTCGCCGCCGCCGATGTATTTATCCGCGAGGATCAACGGAATGCCGGTAACGATAATCACGCCGATACCCAGCAAAATCCCCAGCAGCCCGGTTTGGGCGATAACGTTAAGATTAATGGTATTGCCCAGCGCGAAGGCGAAGAAAGGAATCAGGGTCTGTACCGCCTTGCTGAAGAAGTCCCGCAGCTCGGGATCCAGGTTGCCCAAGGCAAATCCAATCAGAAACGGCAATACCGCGCCGACGAACACATGAGGTTCAAACGAGGCGATGCCGGCGGTGCCCAGAATAATCATGGTCATTAGCGGGCCGGATTCCAGCGACATCAAAACAAAGGCGCCGGATTCCTCCTTGGTGCCGTATTGCTGCATGATGGACGCGTAGAGGCCGCCGTTGGTCATATCCATGGAGGCTACCAGCGCCAGGGTGGACAAGCCGGCAAAAAAGCCGATTTCCACGCCATTGGCCGGCAGCAGCCTTGACGCCACCGCAGCCACCACCCAGGCAACGGCGATTTTGGTCACCACCAGGGTACCGGATTTACGCAGCACGGTGCCGGTGGCGCTGAGCTTGATGGAGGCCCCCATACAGAAAAACCAGACCGCCAGGATAGGGACGGTGCCGGAAATCAAACCATTAGTGAAGGAGCCGAAATATTTACCCGAATCGGGTGCAAATGTATGACACAGCGCGCCGATGAAGAGCGGCACCAGCATCATGCCACCAGGGATTTTGTCAATTGCACGTTTGATTTGCATCTGGATTCCACCTAAGTTCGAATTATCATCCATCTTTGGTACGGAGCCGCCCCGTGGACGCTCCGTGCATTGATAAGATCGGTTAGGCGCTACGTTAGCCATTTACATCTTGTCATACAGTGATCTGCGACATAAAAATGAAACGTTGTTTCTTTTTTATAAACAGATCATTTTAACTAAATGGGCATTGGGTTTTGAAATGAGATCCAAATCACATTCCCAAAGCGGTAACAGGGTACGACACCAGTAAAAAGATTGAGGTTTTCAGGATTCAAACATTCATCAGGAAGGGAAAAGAGTGGAATAAAAACCCGCCGGCGCATTCTGTCGCGGTTATGTTGAACGCACGCCTGTAGAGCTTTACATGACGCCGGCAGATCGGCATAACCGGCGCCACAGAGCCATTATCGTGAGTTTTTGCTATTGTCCGTAATAAGCGTTTTTACCGTGTTTACGTAAATAATGCTTGTCCAGCAATTCCGATTGCATCGGCGGCAAATCGGGCGTCAATTGGCGGGAGAATATGCCCATATAGGCAAGCTCTTCCAAGACCACCGCGTTGTGGACCGCATTATCGGCATCGCTGCCCCAGGCGAAGGGACCGTGTGAATTTACCAGCACCGCGGGAACCGCCTCGGGATCAATACCGCGGGAGACGAAGGTATCCACAATAACCTTGCCGGTTTCCCATTCATAGCGGCCCTGTATTTCCGCGGGCGTCATCAGCCGGGTACAGGGAACGGCGCCATAAAAATAGTCGGCATGGGTGGTGCCCCAGGCAGGAATGTCTTGTCCGGCCTGCGCCCAGATAGTGGCATGGCGCGAATGGGTATGGACGATACCGCCGATGCCGGCAAAATCCAGATACAGCACCCGATGGGTGTCGGTGTCGGAAGAGGGTTTTTTCTGTCCTTCCACCACCCGCCCGGTTTCCAATTCCACTACCACCATATCTTCCCGGGTCATCTCTTCGTAACTGACGCCGGAAGGCTTAATCACCATCAATCCCTGTGGGCGGTCCACCGCGCTGACATTTCCCCAGGTAAAGGTCACCAGGTGATGGCGCGGCAAAGCAAGGTTGGCCGCCAGGACCTGTTCTTTCAATTCGGTAAGCATCGTTAAGTCCTCTTGAACGCTAGAGGACATTGTCCCGGCAGCCAGAAGCAACCGCTATGGCCTAATCGGCTAAAGATCCGCCCTACTTCTGCTATTGACCGTTTTTCGCGACCGTGGGCATGCCGAGGCGAGCCAGGAGAGCAGGCAGATATATTATTGTTAATCCGGGCTAAACAAGCGGAACGTACTATAATTATTAACTAGCAATCAATAACAACAGCAATCTATGGAGAAATTGATGATGATGAAATATTCAACCAAACGTATTACCGCGGCCGCCGTGGCGATCGCCCTGGTTGTTACCCTAAGTGCGTGTGAAACGAGACGTGGGCGTAACACCGCCATCGGTGCCGGCGTCGGCGCGGTGGGCGGCGCGGTTCTTACCAATGGCAGCGCTTTGGGTACCTTAGGCGGCGCGGCGGTTGGCGGCGTTGTCGGCCATCAGGTGCATTAAGCCGGTCCCGCCGGCGTTAACCTGCACGGTTAACCGCCGGCCAGTTTGACTTTCAGTCCCTTGGCTTCCAGGAGCTGTTTCAACAGTTCCCGTTTATCACCCTGTATTTCAATCACGCCCTCCTTCACCGACCCGCCGCAGCCGCACTTTTTCTTCAGCTCCGCCGCCAGCGCCGCCAGCGCATTATCATCTACATCCAGGCCGCTAATCAGACAAACGCCTTTTCCCTTGCGTCCGCTGGTCTGGCGCTGAATCCGCACCACGCCATCACCCTTGGGACGGGCTACCGGCCGGGACGGCTCGGTTATCCGCCCGCTCTCGGTGGAATAGACCACACGGCTGTTATTGTCCATCGTTTCCTCCCACGTCGCGCAATGACATCAAGATGCCTTGCAGCGTTGCGGCCGGGTCCTGTGAACGGGTAATAGGACGCCCGATCACCATATAATCCACCCCGGCCCGCAGGGCTTCCACCGGCGTCAGGACCCGACGCTGATCGCCGGCGTCGCTGCCTTCCGGCCGGATACCGGGGGTGACCAGCAGAAATTCAGCGCCGAATCGCTGTTTAAACACAGCGGCTTCCCGCGCGGAACAGACCACGCCGTCCAGCCCGCAGCGCCGGGCCAGGTCCGCCAGTCGTCCGGCATACTCAAAAGCCCCGTATGGAATGCCCAGGGCCGTTAAATCTTCATCCGCCATGCTGGTAAGCAGCGTTACGGCGATAAGTCTAGGCGCTTGGGCACCGAACGGGGCAAGGGCCTCTTTCGCCGCCGCCATCATCCGTTCCCCGCCGCCGGCGTGCACATTCACCATCCACACGCCCAGCTCCGCCGCCGCGGACACGGCCTTGGCGACGGTATTGGGAATATCATGAAATTTCAGGTCGAGGAAAATATCGAAGCCCAGCCGCTGCAGATCGCGAACGAAATCCGGGCCGAAGCGGGTAAACATCTCTTTTCCGATTTTCAGCCGGCACTCATTGGGGGAAACCCTATGGGCAAAGGCCAGAGCCTCGGAACGGGAGGCATAGTCCAACGCCACGATGATGGGTGAGGAAAATCCCGGCGGCACAGACGACTGGAAGTCGCGGGTCATGAGGGTACCTTTTGATGGGAAGGCTGGCGGTGCCGGCGCGGCGGTTGACATTCGCCGCCGATAAAATAACCTGCGCACAGCGCCAGTTTAATGGATGCGGAGTATTTTACCTGCCGGCAAGAAAAAAGCCCAGCGCCGGCAAACGAGAGCGTTGGAGATGATAACCGTTCTTCGTCTGCAAGATTGCAGCCGGTATTACCCATACCCGTGATGCGGTAAACTCATCCTCACCTTCACGGCTTGTCACGGATTACTGTTCGTCAAGGCCGCGGATGGGTTTGATGGAGGCCCAGGATTTACAGGAGGGACAATGCCAGTACAGGCTGTGGGAGGTGAATCCGCACTTATTGCAGCGGTAACGGGGCTTGGTCCGGATCTGTTCCCCCACCATATCCCGCAGCACCTGCAGACTCTCTTTGGCCCGTCCGTCTTCCGCTTCGTTCAGATGGAAATCCATCAGACGGTGGAACATCCTCATCGTGGGATGCTGGCGCAGCTGCTGATTGATATAAAGCTGGGCGTTTTCCGTGCCGTCGTTTTGTTCGATAACATCCGCCAGCAGCAGCTCCGCCGCCGCGCCGGTGTTCATTTCAACGCAGCGGGTGAGAAATTCGGCCCAGGCCTCAGGCTTTTCGAGATGCTGATAGCAGGTTTGCAAAATAGGCAAAGTCTCGCTGACCATCTCCTTGTCCTGATCCAGCACCCGCTGCAGGGCGGCCACCGCGGCAGGGTAGTCCTGACGCGCCATAAAAATGCGCCCCATCATGATCGAGACGCGGGAGCAGTTCTTATCGGCCGCCGCGCCCTTTTTCAACTGCGCCATCGCCTTGTCCAGATCGTCGCTGCCCATGGCCTGCAGCGCCAGCTCGCAATAAAAATGGGCAATTTCAATCCGCAGAGGCTCTTTGCCCAGCTTCACCAGCTTTTCCGCTATCTCGATTGCCTTGTTCCAATCGCTGGTGTCCTGGTAAATCTGCAGCAGCTGCTGCAACGCCCCGGTGCGAAAATCATCTTCGTCCACCAGCTGGCTGAACATTTCCTCGGCGCGATCGTAGAAACCGGCGGCCATATAGTCACGGCCCAATTGCTGGGTGGCCAGCAACCGCTGCTCGAAACTCAGCGCGGTACTCTCCATTAACGCCTGGTGAATACGGATGGCCCGATCCACCTCCCCCCGGGATCGAAACAGGTTCCCCAGCGTAAGATGGGCCTCGACGGCGTTGCTGTCCTCCTTGAGCATGTCAAGAAACAGGTCCACCGCTTTGTCCTGCTGATTGGACAGCAAAAAATTAACCCCTGCCACATACTCGCGGGAGAGGCGATTGGCGTCCTGTTGCTTATCCTGCTGCGCGCTTCTGCGCCCCATGTACCAACCGTAAGCGGCAGCCACGGGCAACAACAGAAACAGCAGTTCTAACATAACGCGTTATTCCTTACTGACAGCGGGCGCGGTAGCGACGGGCGCCGCGCTGTTAACCGGCGCCGGCTGCTGTTCCAGCCGTTTGACCCGGCGCTCCGCCCGCATCAGGGCGAAACGGACGCGCAGATAAAACAAACCGCAAACGGCCCAGCCCAGGATAAAACCCAGTGCGAATATCCAGGTCAACAAGGTGGAAACCCGATATTGCCCCTCTGCCAGCAAGTAGTTAAAGGTGACGATTTGATCGTTATGCGCCCCAAAGGTGACGGAAATAATAAAAATCACCAGAACCAGCAAAAATATCAGTACATATTTCACATGATTTCCTGCAACTGCGTTATTTAAATGGATTACACCGGTATACCGGTACCCAGAGCCTATAAATTAGCATTTCCCGCGTTACGAAGGAAATCCCGCAGACAACTTAACTGCATTATCTGCTGCCCACCGGGTTGAATCCGGGGCCGATGGTTAAAATCACCGCGTTTTGCCGCCCCTCATGAAACGGTCATCGCCGCCCTGCAGCCCCTTGTCTCTTGTTATTTATTCAGTTATGCATAAAAATGATGCCACCGTATGGCGAGTCTGGGGACGCCGCATGTCTAAGCAAGACGAACAGCGATTATTGGTTAAAATCGCCACGCTTTATTATACCGAAAATCAAAAACAAGCGGATATCGCCGCCGCGTTGCATTTGTCACAATCTTTCGTTTCCCGGGCCATCACCCGTTGCATCAAAGAAGGGGTGGTTAAAATCAGCGTGGTACAGCCGCCCAATATGTTTATGGGGCTGGAGTCGGCCATCCAGCGGCGTTACGGCATCGACCAGGCCATTGTGGTGGATGTGCCGGATGATGCCGAACCTCAGCAGATCAAACAGGCCATCGGTTCCGCCGCCGCCCATTATATGCAGACCAGCATCCGCCCGAACGATCTGGTGGGTATTTCCTCCTGGAGCAGCACCCTGCGGGAAATGGTGGATAATCTGCATCCGCTGGCGGTCAAGGCCAGCGGCGTTATCCAGCTCCTCGGGGGCGTGGGTCCCAACGGCAATGTCCAGGCCACACTATTGACCCAACTGCTGGCGGACCAGCTGAACTGCCCGGCCTATCTGCTGCCGGCGCAAAGCATCGAACGCTCGGTTGAGGATCGGCTACGGCTTATCAACAGCAGCGAGGTGGCCGATGTCGTGGCCAAATTCAGCGAAGTGGACGTCGCGCTGGTGGGTATCGGCGCGCTGGAACCTTCGCAGTTGCTAATGAATTCCGGCAACTATTACCACGAAAAAATGCTCAGGCTGCTGGCGCAGCGCGGCGCCGTGGGGGATATCTGCCTGCATTATTTCAACAGCAAAGGCGAAGCGGTGCTGGCGGACGAAGAAGACCCGGTGATCGGCATGCCGCTGCCCCAGGTGCGTGAATGCGAACGGGTAGTGGCCCTGGCGGGGGGACATGAAAAAGTCGCGGCCATCAAGGGCGCCCTGGAAGGCCGCTATATCGATGTGCTGATCACCGACCGGCTGGTGGGTGAAAAGCTCATCTCGCTCCCCTAGCATCCCACAGCGCGGTAGGCCCGCACCCACCGATCGCGCAGCGAACATGTTAAAGGGAGACCGTGCTGATGGGGTCGAAGCGGGCGTGGTTTTACCGCCCGCCGGAGCACCCCACAGCGCGGTAAGCCCGCCATCACCGATCGCGCAGCGAACATGTTAAAGGGAGATCGTGCTGATGGGGTCGAAGCGGGCGTGGTTTTACCGCCCGCCGGAGCGCCCCACAGCGCGGTAAGCCCGCCATCACCGATCGCGCAGCGAACGTGTTAAAGGGAGACCGTGCTGATGGGGTCGAAGCGGGCGTGGTTTTACCGCCCGCCGGAGCGCCCCACAGCGCGGTAAGCCCGCTATCACCGATCGCGCAGCGAACATGTTAAAGGGAGACCGTGCCAGCCGATCGTACATTACGCCTTGGCATGCCAATAACACTCAATCCCCAAATATTTGGTAAACGCCTCATGCAGCACCGCCGCGGTAGCGGAATGGTTCATAGCCACATGATGCTCAAAGCCCTGCTCGCAAATATACCGCAGCAGCGGCTCCATGGCGGGGATCTGCACCACCGCGCGGCAGCCCACGGTATCCAGCGGGTCGTCCACCACCGTCCCCTCGCCCACATAGGCCCGCACCTTGCCGGTAAAATCGTCCGACGACAGCCGGAAATACGTAAGCGGACCGGCCTTCATCCGGCCGTGCACCGCGCCGCAGGTATTCTCGCACCCCACCGTAGTACCGATAATATCCGCCGTACCCATCACCGGACTTTCCAGGCTTTCAGCGGGGAAATTACCGCAATGGAACAACACGCATTTATCCTGCTCATCGCCGAAATTGTTATTCCAGTCGGCGATGGACGCCGGCGACAGCGAGCAGCTGGCCAGCGCATACATGGACAGCGCGCCCATCACATCCACCTCGCAGGCGCTGGGCATCAGCTGACCGGACATCACGCTCATGATAGAACAGACATTAATACCCAGATTTTCCTGCAGCGAGGTCCAGCACTGAATAGCGGTCGTATCAATATCGTTAGCCAGTACCCATTCGCTAATCACCACAAACAGTTTCGCCATGGTATGCAGCTTCTGGGCCGGGATAGCGGCGGTATCGGCGTTATCCTTCAGCAGCGCCAGCTTTTCATCCACCCGCAAATCATTGTCGCTCAACCGGCCGACCCGGGTAAAAATCTCCGATAAATCCAGCGTCTCCACCGACACGCCCATACGCTCCAGCAGCTTTTCGCTGTAACGCACCGTATTAAAGGCGGCGGGCCGGGCGCCGATAGCGCCGATGCGCACGCCTTTCATAGCGTGCACCAGCCGGCAAAGCTGGGTAAACCGCTGTAAATCCCGCGAAAAGTCCTCGCCCGCCACCGCGCAGACATGGCGGCTGGTGAGCGTAAAGGGGATACCGCACTGGCGCAGATTATTACACAGGGAAATTTTGCCGCAGAAACTGTCGCGCCGGGTCGCCAACCCCATTTTATCCAGGCTGTCCTGCTCCGCCTGCACCAACACCGGCACGGTTAATCCCGACAGGCGAACGGCGTCTGCCACGGCTTTTTCATCGCCGAAATTAGGCAGCAGTATCACCACGCCGTTAATCTCGTCGCGATGGCGGTGAAACAGTTCAGCGCAGGCTTTGGCGTCCTGCCAGGTTTCCACCCCGCCCAGCTTGCTCTGGTTTTCATCCAGGATAACCGTCTTGATGCCCAATTGCTCAAACACCTGCGCCGCATCGCGCCGCGCCTCGGTGACCAGATAGCTGGGGAAAAAGCCCCGATTGCCGACGATCACGCCGAAGGTTAATTGTTGTAGAATTTTTCTCGACATTACTTCACTCCCGGTAGGGTTGTTCTGCTTGATAACGGGCCCGTGCTACGGCCGTTTGCCAATTTTTATAATTGTCTTGCATCTCCGCGGTCTCGGCCCGGGGTTCGATATACTCCACTTCCCTCGGCAAGACCGCGATATCCTCGTTGGTCCACCAGCCCAGGGTTTTGCCCGCCAGATAAGCGGCGCCCAGGGCAGACACTTCGGCGTTGAGATTGCGAATCAGCCGCCGCTGCAGCAAATCGGCCTGAAACTGCATCAGCCAGGCATTCTGCGTAGCGCCGCCGTCTACCCGCAGCGCCGGCAACGACCGTCCCGCGGCGCGCTCCATGGCAAAAAACACATCGGCAATCTGGTACGCGATGGACTCAAGGCCGGCGCGCGCCAGCACCGCGGGCGTGGCGGCGTCGGTCAACCCGCAGATCAATCCGCGCGCCCGGCTGTCCCAATAAGGCGCCCCCAGCCCGGACAAGGCCGGGACAAAATAGACGCCCTGATTACCCGCCTGGCTCAACGCCATGGCGGAGAGTTCCGCCAGAGAGGATATCCCCAGCAGGCGCGCCACCCAGGCCAGCCCGGAGCCGGTATGGGTGATATTGCCTTCCAGCGCGTAGCACAGCCGGCCGTCATGCCAGGCCACGGTGGTGCTCAGGCCCGTTGCCGGCGCACCGATGTTCTCCAGCGCCATCATCAGGGATGAGCCGGTGCCGTAGGTGGCTTTCACATCGCCGGCCTGATTGCCGCCCTGGCCGTATAACGCCGCGTGGGAATCGCCGATTAACGACGCCACGGGAATCTCTCCCGCCAGTCCCGGCACCCGGCCGGCCAGGGTATAGCCCTGTACCGCCGCCGAGGGCCGCACCTGTGGCAAGCAGGCGGCGGGCACGGAAAACAGCTGCAGCAGCGCGTCGTCCCAGCGGCCTTCACGGATATTAAACAATTGGGTGCGGGCGGCATTGGCATAGTCGGTGACAAAGGCCCGTCCGCCGGTGAGCTGCCAGTTAAGCCAGCAATCAAGGGTACCCACGCACAGCTCTCCCCGGCCGGCGCGGGCAAAACCGTCCGGTAGCGCCGCCAGCAGGCCGCGGATTTTCGCGGCGGGGAATAACGGATCGATGGGCAGCCCGGTAAGGTGATAAATCATTTCCCCACGGCCGTCCTCATGGAGCCGGCGGCAAAAGTCCTCGGATCGGCGACATTGCCAGCTGACGATGGGCGTCAACGGCCGTCCGCCGGCGCGCTCCCATACCAATACCGACTCCCGCTGATTGCTGATGGCCACCGCCGCCACCTGAACGTCGCCGAGGGCGGACAGGCAACCCGCGATAGCCTGGCAAACACCTTGCCAGACCGCGTCGGGATCCTGCTCCGCCCAGCCCGGCCGCGGATGAATCAGGGCCAAGGGCACCGCCGCTTTAGACAGAACCCGGCCTTCGGCATCGACAGCAATGGCCTTGGCATTGGTGGTGCCCTCGTCAATAGCCAGAATGATGGGCGTGGCCATGGTCAGTTCCCCCGGCAAACGCGCAAGGCGGTATTGACTACGCCCTGAGCATCGAAACCGTGGTGGGCGCGGGTGGCGGCGCGATCCGCCGCAATGGCGTACTCGCCGTCGCCGATGCCCAGCCGCACCAGGGGAATAGCGCAGCCCGCTTCCGCCAGCACTTCGGCCACCAGGCTGCCCACGCCGCCGTTAATGTTATGTTCTTCGATGCTAATCACATGTTTACTCTTTGTTAATAAGGAGAGTAGCTGACGAGTATCGCACGGGCGAATGGAGGATATATTGATGACCGCGGCAGAAACGCCCTGCTCATCCAGAATCCGGGCGGCATCCACCGCTTCATGTACCGTTGATCCCATCGCTACCAGCGCCACGTCTTCGCCATGGCGCATCACATCGATTTGACCGGGTTTGAACCGGTAGGTCTCGTCATGCAGGGCGGGCAAGGCTTTGCCATCCAGCCGGATATACACCGGCCCGACATAGGCGAGGGCATAATCGATGATTTGGCGGCATTCTTCCGGCGACGACGGCGCAAAAATCTGGATATTGCCGAAACCGCGCATGATGGCGATATCGTCAATACTGTGATGGGTGCTGGCCAGGGGCCCGTAACTGGCGCCGGCGTTCAGGCCGAACAGTTTCACATTGCAATTGTTGTAGCAAACGTCCACTTTTACCTGCTCGTTGGCGCGGGAGATCAAAAACGGCGCCGCATTGCAGGTGACGGCGATTTTGCCGCCGATGGACAGGCCCACCGCCGTACCCACCATGGTTTGTTCCGCAATGCCCACGTTCACGATGCGGTCGGGAAAACGGGCGATGAACGGGCCTATTTTGGCGGTGGAGGTGGAATCGGCCAATACCGGCACCACGTCCAGGCCGTTATCCACCGCTTTGATCAGCTGTTCCACCATGACGCTGGCTAAATGTTCTGCATTACTCATCTTTGAGTTCCTCCAATGCCAGGGTGATTTCATCGCCTTTAAATACCCGGTGATGCCATTCGGCCCGCCCCTGGGTAAAGGAGATGCCGGCGCCCTTTTCCGTGTTGGCGATCACCACGTTCGGTTTGCCGTTGGACGGCAAGTTTTCCAGCGTGTCCACCACCGATTGCATATCGTTACCGGCGCACTCGGTGACATTCAGGCCGAACGCCCGCCATTTATCCCCCAGGGGATCGGTATTCATAATGGACCGGGTGGATCCCGCCAGCTGAAGCTTGTTCTTATCGTTGATGATCACCAGGTTATCGAGGCCGTAATGGGCGGATACCAGCGCGGCTTCCCAATTACTGCCCTCAGCCAGTTCGCCGTCGCCGGTGAGCGCGAAGACCCGGCGCGGACTGTTATCCCGTTTTGCCGCCAGCGCGATACCCACCGCCACCGGCAGCCCGTGCCCCAGCGCGCCGGTATTCAATTCAATGCCGGGGGTCTTATGGCGCACCGGATGGCCCGGTAGATGGGAATTGGCATGTTGGTACGTGGGTAGCCAGTCGAGGGGGAAATAGCCCGCTTCCGCCAGACAGCAGTAATACCCCCCCACGCCATGGCCTTTCGACTGGATATAGATATCCCGTTCGGGGTCATCGAGCCGGTCCGGCGCGCAGTTCAGCAGGCGGAAATAGAGCGCGGTGAGAATTTCCACCTCGGAGAGATCGGCGCCGGTATGGCCTCCCGCCGGACTGCCTGCATTCAGCTGCACGATGCGGCGGCGGATATGCCGCGCCTTGGTCACCAGATCATCGATGGACAATGAATAAGGATTCATCATATTACCTCTTGATTATCAATTTATTGCCCATGTGAATTTTTATCCATATGGGAATATTTATTCATGCGTGGCGTAAAAAACTTCCCGCCGCCCCCATCCCTTCGGGCAAATCCCCCTCGTCTCGCCGTTTTGTCGCTGCCTCCCAGCCCTCGTTACGGCATCATCGTAAACGGCACGGGAACGGGGGTTACTCGGTGGCGGCCTCTTCTTTGACGATCTTTTGCGAGACGATGGCCGCCTTATGCTGCATCCGGTTTTGCATTTGATCGATAATGACCGCCACGATAATCACCATCCCTTTGATGACCATCTGCCAGAATTCACTAACCCCCATCATTACCAGGCCGTCCGCCAGGATGCCGATAACAAAGGCGCCGATAAGGGTGCCGACAATGGTCCCGCGCCCGCCGGCCAGCGACGTCCCTCCTAATACCACCGCCGCGATGGCATTCATTTCAAATGACGTACCGGTGGCCGGATGGCTGGCCACCAGCTGCGAGGTCACCACAATGCCCGCTACCGCGGCGCACAGGCCGGAAATGGTATAAACCCAGATTTTTACCTGCTTCACCTTGATACCGGACAGCTCCGCCGCCCGTTCGTTATCGCCGATGGCGTAAACATGGCGGCCAAACGGCAGGCGGCGCGCAATATAGGCAATGATCAATGCCAGCACGAACATCAGCCAGATACAGTAAGGCACCCCCAGCAGCGAACCGGAACCGATGAAATCAAAACCGGTATTGCCAAGCCGCGGGTTGCCGTCCAGGCCGGGGAAGGTCTCGCCGTTGGACAGCAGCATCGCCGCGCCCCGCACGATATACATGGTGCCCAGGGTGCAGATAAAAGGCGCCACGTTATAGCGGGTGATGATCCAGCCGTTAACGGCGCCGATAAGCCCGCCGAGCACCAGAACCGCCGGCACGATGACCCAGACGCTGGGGAAGATGGCGATGCCGAACATCGGCAACACAATGCCGTGGGTGATCATCCAACCGGCGAACATGCCGCACAGGCCAAGGGTGGCGCCGATGGACAGATCGATGCCGGCGGTGATGATGACAAAGGTGATGCCCAGCGCCAAAAAAGCATTGATGGAGATATGCTTCAACATAATAAGAATGCTTTCCGTGGCCAGGAAGCCGGACACGGTAAAGGTGAAAAAGCCTAAAATCAAAAACAGCGCGATAAAAGTGCGTAGCTTAAGCAGGAGCAGCAGAATATTTTCCCGCGACCGGAATGACCGGCTGGCCGTAAGAGGCGCTAACGCGGCGGTATTGATTGCTTTCATATCAGAATCCTTTTGCACTCGCCGTGACCAATGCCGATTCCTGGGCGGACTGACGCTCCACGTTCGCCGTCAATTTCCCGTTCGACATCACCAGAATACGGTCGGAGACCGCCATGATTTCTTTTAAATCCGAGGTGGAAAACAGAATGCCGATCCCCTGTTCCGACAGGGCCACCATCATTTCAAACACATCCGCCTTGGCGCCCACGTCAATGCCGCGGGTGGGTTCGTCCAGCAGCAGCAGCTTCGGATCGGTGAGCAGCGAACGGCCAATCACCACCTTTTGCTGATTGCCGCCGCTCAGGGCCTGGATTTCCACGTCCGGCGAAGAGACCTTGATGGACAGGTTGCCGATGGTGGACGCCACCACCCGCTCTTCATCCCGGCGCATGATGCTGATACCGTTTTGCAGTCGCCGCCACAGGCTGGAGATGGTCAGGTTCACCGCTACCGAGGAGGCGGGAAAAATGCCCGATTTTTTGCGATCCTCCGGCACCAGGGTCATGCCGAGCTTGATGCGGTTGGCGGTGGACATACCGGTGGAGATGGGTAAATCCCCCAGCCAGATTTTGCCCAGGTAGTTTTTTTCGGTGCCCAGCAGGCACTCGAACAGTTCGGTACGACCGGCTCCCATCAGGCCGTAGATGCCGACGATTTCGCCGGCGCGCACGGTAAAGGTCACATCGTTCACCACCGGATGACCGGCATCGTTGACGCAGGTGATATGGTCCGCCTGCAATACCGGCAAGCCGAATTGGCGGCCGGGCTTGAGAAAAGTTGTGACAGGGTCACCGCCAAGCATCTCCCGCACGATCCAGGGCACGTCGATTTCCCCCACCACCGCCTCGGCCTGAAAGCGCCCGTCGCGCAGAATCGTAATGTAATCGCCGATGGCCATCAGCTCCTCCAGGCGATGGGAGATATAGATAATGGATACGCCCTGGCGGGTCAGCTCGCGAATTACCCGAAACAGCACGTCCACTTCGTTTTTACTGAGGGCCGAGGTGGGCTCGTCAAGGATCAGGATATCCGCCCGCTCCGCCAGCGCCTTGGCTATCTCTATCATTTGCTGCTGGCCGACCTTGAGATTGGACACCAGCTCACGGGGAGAGATGGGCTGATCCAGCCGTGCCATCAGTTCGGCGGCCACCCGCTCCTGTTCAGCCTGATTAATGGGCCACAGGCCGGTTTGCTGTTCGCGGCCGAGGAAGATGTTTTCCGCCACATTGAGGTTTTCCGACAGGTTCAGTTCCTGATGCACCATGCCGATGCCTTTCGCCGCCGCCTCGCGGGTATTGCCAAAGCTCACCCGCTCGCCATTGAGCAGGATTTCGCCGGCGGTGGGCTGTTGCACGCCCGCCAGCACGTTCATCAGGGTGGATTTACCGGCGCCGTTCTCGCCGATTATCACATTCACTTTGCCGCGATAGACGTTGTAATTTACGTTGTCCAACGCCAGGGTGCCCGGATACATCATGGTGATGCCTTGAGCGCGCAGCACCACCTCAGGTTTATCGCTCATTGACTCGCCCCCCGCTTGATATCCAGCGCCACGCCGTCATCGATACTCCCATGGCTCAGGGTAAACGCCGCCAGCACGTCCACCGGCTGTCCGACCCAGCTTGGGTCAATGGCCGGCAGGCCGCCCAGCGCCTGTTTATTCAACGCCCTGGACACCTGGGCGAACTGCACCTGGTTTTTGAAATCCTCAAAATGGATAAACCCGGCGGCATCACGTACCGCGTTACCCTTGATGACGGGTCCCAATTGCAGCAGCACGGTATCGCCGTTGACGTTCAAGGTCAGTTTGCGTTCCATGCCGTCGGCATCCACCGCGCCGACCTTGGCGGAAAATTTACTGTAGACGCTTTTGGTGTCGGTACCGGCCAGTTTTTCCTGCGCTTGCTTCAGCGCCGGCCAATCCAGCGCCTGGCTGCGGGCGGCGGGCAGTATTTTTGGTCCCCAGAATTCCTGGGCTATCTGCTGCGGCGTCTGGTTGGAATAATCCGGACCCGCCGTGGGATCCGCCGGAATAATCGGCTTACCGTCGCTGCCCAGTTTGACCACGTCGCAGGCGGACAGCAGTAACAGGGCCAGGGCCCAGGTGGCCAGTTTTTTGCCTGTGCCCGGATTGCCCAATGTGGCCTCTTTGCCCAATATGCGTAATACGCTGAGTTGCATACCCTCTCCTGTTTTGAAGGGGCCGCGCGGCCCCTTCCGGTACGTCACTTAAGGCTGAACGCCGAAATTTTTCAGGTTTTTGGCATTGGTTTCATCAATCAATACGCAATCCATCAGCTGCTTCTCTTCTTTCTGGGCTTTACCGGTTTTCAGGTAGGCATCAGCCTGTTCCACCGCCATTTCCGCTTCGCGCCAGCCCGGCTGCAACACCGTGGCCTTGATATTGCCTTTGGCCAGGATGGAATCCCGCACATAGTCGCTGCCGTCAAATCCCACCACGATAATATCTTTACGTCCGGCGGCCTTCAGCGCGGCTTCCGCTCCCAGGGCCATGGTATCGTTGCCGGAAATCACGCCGGTGATATCCGGATGGGCCTGCAGCATGGATTCCATACGGGAGAAGGCTTCGGTCTGGCTCCAGTTGGCGGTTTGCTGGGCCACCATCTTCAGGCCGGTATAGTCGTCAATCACATCGTGATAGCCCTGTGAGCGCACATGGGCGTTGGTATCGGACTCCTGGCCCAGCAGTTCCACATAATTCCCCTTGCCGTTCATCAGCTTGACGAATTTTTCCGCCCCCAGCTGCGCGCCCTGGTAGTTATTGGAGACAATCTGCGCCACCGCCACGCCGGTGGCATTGATTTCGCGATCGATAAGAAACGCCGGGATGCCGGCGGCCTTGGCCTTCTTCAACGGCCCGATGGTGGCATCGGCGCCGGCGTTATCCAGCACTATCGCTTTCGCTTTGCGCGCAATGGCGGTTTCAATCAGTTGGTTTTGCTTACTTACGTCATCGTCATGGGACGCCACCAGCGTGGTATAGCCCAATTGGGTGGCCTTGGCGGTGGCGGCATCCGCTTCCGCTTTAAAGAACGGATTGTCATGGGACGGGGTAATGATGGCGATTAAGCCTTTGTCGGCGGCAAAAGACGCCATGGACAAGGACAGTAAAACGGCGGCAAGACAAGGTTTGAGTAGGTAGGTGTTCATTGTTGTTCTCCGTTATGAATATATATTCACTTTTGATTTTATATTCATATGGAGTGTGGCAATTCTAATGATGATTGTCCATGGCGAATTTTAGGAATAGCGATAGATATCACAAAAGCAACATTACCGTTACATTCCGGAGGATGGCGAGAGGGTGACATTTTGAGCAGGGCCGCGGCGCGCATCCTTGCGCGGCAGGCAATATTCCATGAGGGCTACATACGGGATTTGATATCCCGGGCTTCATCGGGTTTGGGCACTAAAGGCCCAATCCAGCGCTGCACCAGCCAGCAGGCCGATGCGATCACCAGCCAGCTCAGCAGGATGCCCATCAGCACATCCCGCGGCCAGTGCATACCCAGCACCATGCGGCTGCTCAACACCGCCACCGACCAGACCATAATCACTATCACCGATTTATAATGCCGCCGAGGCCACAGCAGCCCCCAGGCCAGTAAGGCCCAGCTGGCGGCAAACACCGTGTGGCCGGAGGGAAAAGCGAAGCCGGTTTCATGCTGCCAATGTTTACGCAGCCAGCGGGGAATTTCCTGTTCGTTCTGCAGCTCTTTTTTCACCAGCATCGACCGGGCCTTGCCCGGCAGGGAATAAAAATCCCGGCCGTCCATATCGTGGGTCTGCTCCAGCCATATCACATAGGGCCTCGGCTCCCGCACCCGGTCCTTGATGGCCGACTTGATACCCTGGCCCGCCAGCAGCGCGACGCCGAGAATACAGGCCAAAACCAGCGCAGGCCCCAAGCGAAACCGCAAACACCATAGGAACCAGGCAAACAGGACGATGCTGGTGATAAAGCCCCAGGGAGACGTCACGGTTTGGGTCGTCCAAAACAATACCCGCCACCACCACACTTCGTTATCCGGATGCCACTGCCAGCCACTGACCCAGGCTAAAATAGGGATTACCATAAGTACTATCGCGCCAAAACCGGTGCGTTTCGCAATATCAAACATGTGTCTTTCCGCTGAAAAAGCTTTGCCGAGAAGAATTGAATCCCAAGACCGAAGGGGGGAGGCTTATAAATTGCCCGTCGTTGTAGGGAATTGTGACAATCAAATGACTATTTTGCCAATAATAAGCATGATCAATCGTCAGATTTTAATGAACTTGTGGCAAAATACCTTATTAACGGATTTTCGCGTATCACTTTGCGCCACGCTGGTCAAACAGCAAGATAATAAGTAGGATGCGCGTCAGTATTTCGGTTTTGGAGAGTAAAATGCAGCTTAAACGTGTGGCAGAGGCCAAACTGCCGACACCCTGGGGCGACTTTCTGATGGTGGGTTTTGAAGAGATAGCCACAGGACACGACCATCTGGCGCTGGTGTTCGGTGATATTACCGGCGTGGAGCCGGTGCTGGCGCGGGTGCACTCGGAGTGCCTGACCGGTGATGCCCTGTTTAGCCTGCGATGCGACTGTGGATTCCAGCTCGAAGCCGCCTTGACGCATATCGCCGAGGAAGGCCGGGGGATTTTACTGTATCACCGCCAGGAAGGCCGGAATATCGGGTTGCTGAATAAAATTCGCGCCTACGCGCTGCAGGATAAAGGGGCCGATACGGTGGAAGCCAATCATCAGCTGGGGTTTGCCGCAGATGAGCGGGATTTCACCCTATGCGCCGATATGTTCAAGCTGCTGGGCGTGGACTCCATCCGTCTGCTCACCAATAATCCGCAGAAGGTGGAGATTCTCACCGAGGCCGGCATTCATATCATCGAACGCGTCCCGCTGATCGTCGGCCGCAATCCGAAGAATGAACGCTATCTCAATACCAAAGCGACCAAAATGGGCCATTTGCTGGACATCTGATCTCTGCCCGTTACTTCATCCGCCGCTGATGGAAGGGCAGGAAGCGGGCCGGGACGACCCGCCGTCCCTTTAGCCCAGCAGGTTATAGACGATTGCCGACATGGCCACCAGGCCCACTAACGCCACAAATACGTTACTTAATACGTTAATGATAGTGCCGCTGTATTTTTTCATGGCCGGGACCTTATGCATGGCATACATCGGCATCAAAAACAGCAGCATGGCGATAATCGGTCCGCCCAGGGTCTCGATCATGCCCAGGATGCTGGGGTTCATCGTCGCCACCAGCCAGGTGGTCAGCAGCATGAAAATGCCGGTAATACGGTTAAGCGTTTCTTCGGAAGCGCTCTTCCCCCGGCTGCGCAAGGATTTGATCATCATGCCGTTGAAACCCTCGCGCGCCCCCAAATAATGGCCGAGGAAGGATTTGCTGATGGCGACGGTGGCGATGATAGGCGCCACCCACTCGATCAGCGGGTTATTGAAGTGGTTCGCCAGATAGGACAAAATGGTAATATTCTGCGCCTTGGCCTGGGCCAAATCGGCGGTTGACAGGCTCAGCGCGCAGCTGAAAACGAAGAACATCACCGTCAGCACCATCATCACATGGCTGCAGGCCAGGATGCGCGAACACTTCTTCTCCGCGCCGTCGCCATACTCCTGACGCTTGGCCACCGCAAAGGAGGAGATGATCGGCGAATGGTTGAACGAAAACACCATCACCGGAATTGCCAGCCAAAGTGTAACCATCAGGCTATGGCCGGTCATGCTGCCGGCAGCGGAGGCGCTGTCAAAAATAGCCGAGCTCCAGTGCGGAATCAAATAAACCGCCAACAGCATTAACGCCGCCACAAAGGGGAAAACCAGGATGCTCATCGCCTTGACGATCATTTCTTTACCGAAACGCACAATAGTCATCAGCCCGAGGATTAATATCAGCGCTAATATTGCACGCGGCGGCGTCGGCAAATGAAGCTGATGGATAATAAAACTATTAACGGTATTCGTAATAGCCACGCCATATACCAGGCAAATAGGGTAAATAGCAAAAAAATACAGCAAGGTGATTAATTTACCCGCACCCACGCCGAAATGTTCCTCAACAACTTCGGTGATATCCCCACCCCCTTTTTTACCTGACAAGACAAAACGACATAATCCGCGGTGGGCGAAAAAAGTCATGGGGAAAGCCATAATGGCCATGATAATCAGCGGAACCAGCCCGCCGATACCCGCGTTAATGGGTAAAAACAGCACGCCCGCGCCAATGGCCGTACCGTACAGGCCCAACATCCACATGGTGTCGCTTCTGCGCCAGCTGGAGTCCGGAGACGCCTCCAGCACCGAGGCGCTTTCCGTGATGCTATTCATTATAATGTTCTCCTCAGGGAACGTTTCGATAAAAATGCCGTGAATATGCTAAAGATATTCTGCTAGCGTTAAGCATAGCCATTCATGAAAATAACAGTCTATTTTCACATATCTGCTCTTTATGCGGTGGCGGCATTCTATATCAAACGGTAAATTTAATTACCCTATCAGGATCACAAAAATGAATGTATTAACGAAGTAAACAACAAAGAAGCCAAATTTTAAAAAATCAATATTGATACTTTAATATTGTCAGTCTGTAAGATAGATAATTTGATACTTTATCCTTAATAATAATCACAGAAATAATTTTATAGACTAATATAGGTGTTAGATTAATATAGGTGTTAGATTAATATAATAAGGTGAAATAGCTACCACCACAAAATAATACACCCCGTATTAACAATGATTCGAGGATCCATCGGTACTCTCATGCCTGCCCCCCTAACGTCTCGCCGGACGCTAAGGGGGGAGGCGAAGCTTATGAAACGCCGATTACAGCATTCGGCGGATGACATAGTTCAGAATACCGTCATGCTGGTAATAGGTAAGCTCGTTGCCGGTATCGATACGGCAGCGGGTCATCACCTGCTCGCTGCGGCCATCGGCATAGTCGATGGTCACCGCCACCGTCTGGCCGGGAGCCAGCTCGCCCAGGCCGCCGATGCTGATACGCTCATCCCCCTTCAGCCGCAGCGATTGCCGGGTCACGCCGGCCGGGAATTCCAGCGGCAGAATCCCCATGCCAATCAGATTCGAACGGTGAATACGTTCGAAGGTTTCGGCAATCACTACCCGGATGCCCAGCAGCCGCGGGCCCTTCGCGGCCCAATCCCGGCTGGAGCCGGAACCGTACTCTTTACCGGCAATAACCGCCAGCGGCACCTGTTCCCGTTGGTAGCGCATGGCGGCATCGTAAATCGGCATCTCATCGCCGGACGGATAGTGACGGGTTATCCCCCCTTCCACACCCGGCACCATTTCGTTCCGGATCCGGATATTGGCAAAGGTGCCGCGCGCCATCACTTCGTAGTTGCCGCGCCGGGATCCGTAGGAATTGAAATTTCCCGCTTCCACGCCGTTTTCCCGCAGATAATGTCCCGCCGGGCTGTCCGCTTTGATATTGCCCGCCGGGGAGATATGATCCGTGGTCACCGAATCGCCGAGCAACGCCAGAATACGGGCGCCGCGGATATTTTCCACCGGCTCGGGCTGATGCCGCATCTGGTCAAAGAACGGCGTCAGGCGGATATAGGTGGAGTCATCCTGCCAGTGGTAAGTTGGGGTGCGATTGACCTCGATCTCCTGCCAATCCCGGTTGCCGTTGAAAATAGCGCTGTATTCCTTATGGAACATGGCGCTGTTAACCAGGCTCACCGAATCGGCGATTTCCGCCGAACTCGGCCAGATGTCCTTGAGATACACCGGCTGCCCGCCGGCGTCGGTGCCCAGCGGATCGGTGCTCAGATTCACCAGCATATTACCGGCCAGGGCATAGGCCACCACCAGCGGCGGCGACGCCAGCCAGTTGGTTTTCACCAGCGGATGGATACGCCCTTCAAAGTTACGGTTGCCGGACAGCACCGCTCCCACGGTCAAATCCCCGGACTTGATGGCCGCCTCGATGGGTTCCTTCAGCGGGCCGGAGTTACCGATGCAGGTGGTGCAACCGTAACCCACCAGGTTAAAACCGAGCTGATTCAGATAAGGCGTCAATCCCGCCGCCGCCAGATAATCGGTCACCACTTTGGATCCGGGGGCTAACGAGGTTTTCACCCAAGGCTTGGTCTTCAGCCCCTTTTGCACCGCGTTGCGGGCCAGCAGGCCGGCGGCCATCAGGATATTGGCATTGGAGGTATTGGTGCAGGAGGTAATGGCGGCAATCACCACCGCCCCTTGATGCAGTTGGAAGGATTCCCCCTCCAGCTCCACGTCCTGGAAATCCGGATGATGGGTACGCTTGGTGAAATCCAGCTCATCGCTGGCGCGGAACGCCGCCGCCACACCCGGCAACGGCACCCGGTCCTGCGGCCGTTTCGGCCCCGCCAGGCTTGCCACTACCGTTCCCATATCCAATACCAGCGTACTGGTGAAGCGCGGTTCATCCCCAGCATTGCGCCAGAGGCCCTGTGCTTTGCTATAGGCTTCCACCAGCGCTATCTGCTCTTCGCTGCGGCCGGTCAGTCGCAGATAATCCAGGCTGATGGCATCTACCGGGAAAAAACCGCAGGTGGCGCCGTATTCCGGCGCCATATTGCCGATGGTGGCGCGATCCGCCAGGGGCAGCACGTCCAGCCCATCGCCATAAAATTCCACGAATTTACCCACCACGCCGTGTTTACGCAGCATTTGCGTTACGGTCAGCACCAGATCGGTGGCGGTGATGCCCTCATTAAGCTTGCCGATAAGCTTAAAACCCACCACGTCCGGAATCAGCATGGATACCGGCTGGCCGAGCATGGCCGCTTCCGCTTCGATACCGCCCACGCCCCAGCCCAGCACGCCGAGGCCGTTGACCATGGTGGTATGGGAATCGGTGCCCACCAGCGTGTCGGGATAGGCTACTTCTTCACCATCCTGCTGCTCGTGCCAAACGGTTTGCGCAAGGTATTCGAGATTGACCTGATGGCAGATACCGTTTCCCGGCGGCACGACCCGGAACCGGCTGAATGCCTGCTGCCCCCAGCGCAGGAATTTGTAGCGCTCGAGGTTCCTTTCCATCTCCAGATGGTTGTTTTCTACATAGGCTCCGTCGTTGCCATAGCTGTCGACGGTGACGGAATGGTCGATAACCAGGTCAACCGGCGACAGGGGATTGACCTTGTTTACATCGCCGCCCAGGCGCTTTACCGCCTCCCGCATGGCGGCAAGGTCCACAACCGCCGGCACGCCGGTGAAATCCTGCATCAGCACCCGGGCCGGGCGATAGGCGATTTCACCCTCGGCATGGGCGTTTTCCAGCCAGCCGGCCACCGCTCTCAGATGCTCTTCGGTGACAATGTCACCGTCCTCGTTGCGCAGCAGGTTTTCCAGCAGCACTTTCATGGATTTGGGCAGAGCGTCAAGATTACCCAGCGTCCGCGCAGCGTGGGGCAGGCTGAAATAGCGGTAGGTTTTATCCCCGACCACCAGGCGTTCCTTACTGGTTTCTCGAATTGTTGACGACATAACTCCTCCAGACTTTTATTTCATTATAGTCATAACCCCATTGGGTTTGAGGCGATCTGTCATCATTTTACAAGATTAATGTAACGTTTTCATAACAAGTGATGCGGTCAGGCTAGCCGGAAAAGGCGTTATGGATTATTTAACCGGCAGTTTGATATCTTTGAACATGGCCTCTATTTCCTCATTGGAGCGCAGGGCAATGGCCGTATCCACCACGTCGCGGGTTAAATGAGGCGCAAAGCGCTGGATGAAGTCGTACATATAGCTGCGCAAAAAAGTGCTGCGACGAAAGCCGATTTTGGTGGTGCTCAGGGCAAACATTGCATCAGCATTGATTTTAACCAGGTCCGGATCGGCTTCTTCGCTTACCGCCATATTGGCAATTACCCCAACGCCCAGCCCCATGCGGACATAGGTTTTGATCACATCGGCGTCGGTGGCGGTAAAGACGATGCGCGGCGTCAGCCCGGCGCGGTTGAAGGCGGTATCCAGTTCGGAACGGCCGGTGAAACCAAAGGTATAGGTCACCAGCGGATAGGCCGCCAGCTCATCAATGGTGATGTTGGCCTTGTTGGCCAACGGATGATTGGGAAGCACCACGATAGCCCGGTTCCAGTGATAACAGGGCAGCATCACCAGATCTTCATAGAGATGCAGCGCCTCGGTGGCGATGGCGAAGTCCGCCACGCCTTTGGATACCGCCTCGGCGATTTGTGTGGGGGAGCCCTGATGCATATGCAGGGAAACCCGCGGATAGCGTTCGATAAAGCCTTTGATGACTTCAGGCAGAGCGTAGCGGGCCTGGGTGTGGGTCGTGGCTACATACAGCGAGCCTTTATCGGGGTAGGTATGTTCGCCGGCAACGGCTTTTATGGCGTCGACTTTCGACAGGACTTCGCGGGCAATGCGGATGATCTCTTGCCCCGCGGGGGTCACCTGGGTCAGATGTTTGCCGCTGCGGGCAAAAATCTGCACCCCCAGTTCATCTTCCAGCATTCGCACCTGTTTGCTGATGCCGGGCTGCGAGGTATACAGCCCCTCGGCAGTGGAAGAAACATTCAGATTATGATTTACCACTTCAACAATATATCGAAGCTGCTGCAATTTCATATTTGTCATCCTGGCATAACAGGTGCAAGAATCCGGTGCAAAAGTACCGTTTGGAGTCGCTGTCACCATGAGGCAGCCGGCTTTTGTCAGCATCGGGGGCAAAAGTAATATTTTGCTATAATACTATTTAATCATAAAAAATCGCTATATATAACTTATTTATAAAGCATAAAAAAACCAACCCGGAGGTTGGTTGTGGTAGGCGGCAGGGCGAGATAATCCCTTTAATACGGCTCATGCAAGCTTCAGTGATAGCGGGCTGATTGTGCCGTGGGGCGCTGCGGCGAGCGGTAAAACCATGCCCGCTTATTTTTTGCTGACCTGCCATTTGCCGTCGATGTAAAACGCGCTCCAGCCGGTGGCCTTGCCGTCTTTTTCCGACGAGACATATTGCTGTTTGGTCTTGCGGCTGAAACGAACCATGGTTTTATTCCCTTCATCGTCCTTCACCGGCGCGTCGGCCAAATAACGGAGTTTTTCCGGTAAACGATCCTTGAAACGGGCCAGTTCTTCCACCAGCGGCGCGCGGGTTTCCCGGGATTTCGGGAAGGTATTGGCGGCCAGGAACACTCCCGCGGCACCGTCGCGAAGGACAAAATAGGCGTCTGATTTTTCGCAGGGCAGTTCCGGCAGCGGCACCGGATCCTCTTTCGGCGGCGCGACGTCGCCGTTACGAAGGATTTTGCGGGTGTTCTTGCACTCGTCGTTGGTACAGGCCATGTATTTTCCGAAACGCCCCAGCTTCAAATGCATTTCGGAACCGCATTTTTCGCATTCCACCACCGGGCCGTCATAGCCCTTGATGCGAAATTCCCCCTGCTCTATTTCATATCCGTCGCACAGAGGGTTGTTGCCGCAGACGTGGATTTTGCGATTGTTATCGATAAGATAACTGTCCATGGCCATGCCGCATTTCGGGCAACGTCGGCGGGCGCGCAGCGCATTGGTTTCAGCGTCATCCCCTTCGAGTATGTTCAGGGTCTCGGCTTCGGGGATCAGGTTGATGGTGGTTTTACACCGTTCTTTCGGCGGCAGGGCATAACCTGAACAGCCGAGGAATACGCCGGTGCTGGCGGTACGGATGCCCATTTTACGTCCGCAGGTGGGGCAATCGATGCTGGTCATCACCATCTGGTTGAGACGCATGCCCCCCTCTTCCGGGTCTTTTTCGGCGATTTCCAACTGATGGGTGAACTCGGTGAAAAACGAATCCAGCACCGCTTTCCACTCTTCCTTATTGTTGGCCACCTGATCGAGCTTGTCTTCCATGCGGGCGGTGAAATCATAGTTCATCAGCTCGCGGAAATTCTCTTCCAGCCGGTCGGTGACGATTTCGCCCATTTTTTCCGCGTAAAAGCGCCGGTTTTCCACCTGGACGTAACCGCGATCCTGAATGGTGGAGATGATCGACACATAGGTGGAAGGCCGGCCGATACCGCGTTTTTCCAATTCCTTCACCAGCGAGGCTTCGCTGTAACGGGCGGGCGGCTTGGTAAAATGCTGGCTGGGCAGCAATTTTTCCAGGGCGAGCTCTTGCCCCACTTTCACGGCGGGCAGGGTGCGGTCTTCATCGCCCTTGCGCAGCGCCGGCATGACTTTGGTCCAGCCGTCGAACCGCAGGATGCGCCCTTTGGCGCGCAGGGAAAAATCACCGGCTTTTACCGTCAGGGTGGTGGAATCATACAGCGCAGGCATCATCTGGCAGGCAACAAACTGACGCCAGATCAGTTGGTAGAGTTTTTGCGCGTCCGGTTCCATATCACTGAGCTGTTCGGCCAGGTTGCCGACGTCCGAGGGACGAATGGCTTCATGGGCTTCCTGTGAATTTTCCTTGCTGGCATATTCATTGGCCTGTTTGGGCAGATACTTGGCGCCAAACTGCGCGCCGATGTAATCCCGGGCCATCGTCAGCGCATCCTGGCTCAGATTGGTGGAGTCGGTACGCATATAGGTGATATGCCCCGCCTCATACAGACGCTGGGCCAGCATCATGGTTTTTTTCACCCCGTAGCCCAGGCGGGTGCTGGCGGCCTGTTGCAGGGTAGAGGTGGTAAAAGGCGCCCCGGCTTTGCTGCTGGTGGGTTTATCCTCGCGATCGGCGATGATATAGGTGGCGTTTTCCAGCTGTTTGACCGCGGACTGGGTTTGCTCCTGGTTCACCGGTTTGAAGGGCTTGTCCCCTTCATGGGTAACCTGCATCTGCAGTTGCGCTTTGGCGGACACCTTAAGATCGGCGTGCAGTTCCCAGTACTCTTCCGGTACAAAGGCCTTTATTTCCCGCTCGCGTTCCACCACCAGCCGGACGGCCACCGACTGCACGCGGCCCGCGGACAGCCCGCGGGCCAGCTTTTTCCACAGCAGCGGCGACACCATGTAACCCACTACGCGGTCCATAAACCGGCGTGCCTGCTGGGCATTCACCCGATCGATATTTAATTCGCCGGGCTGTTTAAACGCCTGGGTAATGGCATTACGGGTGATTTCGTTAAACACCACCCGGCTGAACCGTTTATCATCGCCGCCAATCACTTCCCGCAGGTGCCAGGCAATGGCTTCCCCCTCGCGGTCAAGGTCGGTCGCGAGATAAATATGGTCGGCATTTTCCGCCAGCGCTTTCAGCTCGGTAACCACTTTTTCTTTGCCGGGCAATATCTCGTAATGGGCCTTCCAGCCATGATAAGGGTCGATTCCCATACGATTAACCAGCGCGCTTTGCGCATCGCTTTTTTCTTTTTTCTTTTTAGTTGTGTCTGCGCTTTTCTTACTGGCTGAACCACTGGTGGGCAAATCGCGGATGTGACCGACGCTGGACTTGACCACGTAGTCATTACCTAAATATTTATTAATCGTTTTGGCTTTCGCCGGGGATTCAACGATAACGAGAGCTTTACCCATTTTTACCTTTACCTGAATGATTTCTTCTCTGAAAAGAAGCTTTTTGTGCGCCAGACCCTGGCTGGGCATACCTCTGATTTTATATTGCGGCAGTACCGTCAAAAATCAACCTCTTTCTAGCCGGTCTGTTCTTTCACTAGCGACATGAGATTAACCTACTGATAAATATAATAAATTTATCAATATTAGCCTATGATATTGATAAATCCATTGCCGGTTTGTGCCCATCGGCATCCCCAGAGTCATGAAGGCCCACACTCTACATGATAAAAAAGTTGGCGCAACTTATTAGCGATACAAAAAAAGCGGCTGTTGTAAACCAATTAAGAAAAAAAGGCGCCAACGGAATAAACCTTAGTCTGTTTGCAGCCAAACACAACCGGGTATTACAATAGGCTCTGCATTAACCAAGGAGCAAAATTTATGTACGCAAAAACCACCCCCATTGATCGCAAAAACCTGTTGATTGAAGCGAATAGGATCATACGTGAACACGATGAATATATGCACGGTATGGAAGCGACCGAAGTAGAACAAAAAGACGGCGTGCTGGTTTTCCGCGGCGAATTTTTTTTCGATCAGGACGGAATACCCACCCGTAAAACCACAGCGGTGTTTAATATGTTTAAACATCTGGCCGTGGTGCTATCGGAGAAATATCATCTGCAGGATTGAGCGTTGTGGGTAACGGGCCGTATTCCCGGCCCGCCTATATTCATAATAAGGGCTTTTCCCCTTTCTGCCACCAATGCAGCAGCCGCTGTTCGATACTCAAGGCCGCACTGTCGGTGAATCGCGAAAGCAAACGTTTCCGGCGTGCGTATTTGATGTTGATGACCTCGTGATTAGCCATTTCGGCAATCAGCAGTTCATCGCTGGTGCCGATGCCGTCCACCAGCCCCTTCTCCCTTGCCTGGCTGCCGTACCAATGCTCGCCGGTAGCCACGGCTTCAATATCCAGCGACGGACGCATCTCATGCACGAATTGTTTAAATAATTGATGTGTTTCATTGAGATCTTGCTGGAATTTCTGACGGCCCTGCTCGGAATTTTCGCCAAACAGCGTCAAGGTCCGTTTATACGCACCGGCGGTATGCAGTTCCACATCTATATCGTTGCGCTTTAACAGGCGGTTGAAATTAGGAATTTGCGCCACCACCCCAATGGAGCCGATAATGGAAAACGGCGCGGCGATTATGCGGTCGGCAACGCAGGCCATCATATAGCCGCCGCTGGCGGCCACTTTATCCACCGCCACGGTGAGGCGAATGCCTTTGTCGCGCAGGCGCTGCAGCTGCGAAGCGGCCAACCCGTAACCATGCACCACCCCGCCTGGGCTTTCCAACCGCAGCAGAACTTCGTCCTGCGGTTTGGCAACCGCCAGCACCGCGGAAATTTCTTCCCGCAGCGAGGCCACTTCCCCCGCATCTATGCTGCCCTTGAAATCAAGAACATACAGACAGGATTTCAGCGGCGTTTTTTCGCCGCGTTTGGCGCGATTGCGCGCCAGTTTGGCATCGTGCTTTTCCTCTTTTTTGTAACGTTTGTGCCAAATGCGCTGTTCCGCCTCTCCCATGCGGGCCAGCTGCATTTCGCGCTGCATTTCGCGGTAATGCTTACCCAAATCGGTGACCTGGAGCTCACCCTTGCGTCTGCGCTGCCGCTGGCGCAGCCCTACCGCCAGCAGCATAACGGCCCCGATAGCCGCCACCACGGTAATGGCTTTCGCCAAAAAAAGTCCATAGAGAGAGAGGAATTCCATTTTGCCACCTTGCTGAATTGTTTTCGTTGTGGCTTATTCTAGCTAACAGCCGGGGTCTCGTCGTCAGAAAATTCGGAATATTCCGCCCTATAATAGTGATAAATCTTGTTTTTCCCGCCGGCCCGCCTCCGGAGGGGAAATCGCGATGCGACATCCGCCGGCATTGGCCGGGCATACATTGAAATCACCCACCGTTTCAGGCATAAAAGAGAGATCCTTCCGGCCATCGCCCGGGTAATTAAGCGTCCTGCCCGCAAAGCAAATAAAAATAAGCGCAGTAAGCAATAGTAAGCAGAGGAGTCCGACGTGTATTACCAGCCCGCAAACAATCTACTGCAGCAGCGTATCATTATGGTTACCGGCGCCGGCGACGGCATCGGGCGTGAAGCGGCGCTGACCTATGCCCGTTACGGCGCATCGTTGCTGCTGCTGGGCAGAACGGAGGCGAAGCTGGCGGCGGTGCGGCAGCAGATCGCCGATGAAGGCGGTGCGGATGCCCGTGTGATCACGCTGGATTTATCACAGGCCGGCGAGCAGGAGTACCGGCAGTTGGGAGAAGCGTTGATGCGGGAAATTCCCCGGCTGGACGGGCTGCTGAATAACGCCGGTTTGCTGGGAGAAATAGCGCCCATGGCGCGGCAATCCGCCGACAGCTGGCGTAACGTCATGGAAGTGAACGTCAACGCTACCTTTTTATTGACCAGGGCCATGCTGCCGCTGCTGCTTAAAGCTTATCGGCCGTCGCTGATATTCAGCAGTTCCAGCGTCGGCCGGCAAGGCCGTGCCAACTGGGGGGTTTACGCGGTGTCGAAATTCGCCACCGAAGGCATGATGCAGGTACTGGCGGATGAATATCCCGCCGCCCGGCTCCGGGTCAACTGCATCAATCCCGGCGGCACCCGGACTGCCATGCGCAAAAATGCTTTTCCCGGCGAAGACGCCGAAAAACTCAAAACGCCGGCGGATATTATGCCGATTTATCTGTATCTGATGGGTGACGACAGTCACCGCAAAACCGGCATCAGTTTTGATGCCCAGCCGGACCGTAAACCGGGACCGGCGTGAAAACAGGATGACACCATGAGCGAAGAAAGGCACCAGCAGCGCCAACAGCGATTAAAAGAGAAAGTGGATGCCCGTATCGCCGGGGCGCGAGAGGAGCGGGGAATCGTGATCGTTTTTACCGGCAACGGCAAGGGGAAGACCACCGCCGGTTTCGGCACCGTTACCCGGGCCGTCGGGCACGGTATGCGTGCTGGGGTAATTCAGTTTATCAAAGGTCAATGGCCGAACGGTGAACGCAACCTGCTGGAAGCCCACGGCGTGGAATTTCAGGTGATGGCCACCGGTTTTACCTGGAATACGCAAAATCGGGTAACCGATCGCGCCGCCGCACAGGAGGTTTGGCAGCATGGTTTGCGGATGCTGGCGGATGAAACGCTGGATTTGGTGCTGTTGGACGAACTGACCTATATGGTGACGTACGATTATATCGATTTATCCGAGGTCATTGAGGCGCTGCTTCGTCGTCCCCCAAACCAGACGGTGATTATTACCGGGCGCGCCTGTCATCGGGAGCTGTTGGATCTGGCGGATACGGTGAGCGAACTGCGGCCGGTTAAACACGCTTTTGATGCCGGGATCAAGGCTCAGCAGGGTATTGATTGGTAGGGACGGTGACCCTTTAACAGGTTCGCTGCACGATCGATGTTAGCGGGCCTACCGTGCCATGGGGCGCTCCGGCGGGCGGAAAAACCACGCCCGCTTCGACCCCATCAGCGCTGTCTCCCTTTAACATGCCGGCATGAAGCTTCCGTGATTAGGATTTAGCTGGCCCTGGCCGCACATTATGCGCCGGAATTGCGTTTGCTGCTTTGGCCGCCGCCGCCGCGGCGGGTGGGAGCTACCTGGCTGTGGCGTTTAACCGCCCGGCGGATCTGGTTGGCTTTCATGCGGCGGCGTTCACGCTCCACCGGCATTTTGCTGACCGTCTCGGCGGGCAACTGCACCATTTCACGCAGGTAGTTGATTTCCAGCAGGCTGAGTTCGGTCCAGCCGCCGCGGGGCAATCCCTTGGGCAGGGGAATATCGCCGTAGCGGGTACGAATCAGGCGGCTGACCTGTACGCCCACCGCTTCCCATAACCGCCGCACTTCGCGGTTGCGCCCTTCATTCAGGGTGACGTTGTACCATTGATTCAGGCCTTCGCCGCCTTGGAAGCTCAGTGACTTGAACGCGGCGGCGCCGTCTTCCAGCTGAATGCCTTTGGTCAATTGGCGAATTTTCTCATCGTCCACCTGACCGAACACCCGCACGGCGTATTCACGTTCCACCTCGCACCGGGGGTGCATCAGGCGGTTGGCCAATTCGCCGTCGGTGGTGAACAATAACAGGCCGGAGGTGTTGATATCCAGGCGCCCTACCGCCACCCAGCGTGAACCGGAAATTTTCGGCAGACGATCAAAGACCGTCGGGCGTCCGTCGGGATCGCGGCGGGTACAGAGTTCTCCCTCGGGTTTGTAATAGGCCAATACCCGGCATACCGATTCCTCGGTGGCGGTAATGCTGACCACATGACCGTCCACGCGAATTTTCATTGAGCCGACGACTTCGACCCGATCACCCAGCGTGGCGATTTTACCATCGACGCTGACGCGGCCTTGTTCAATCAGGGATTCAATTTCTCGGCGGGAACCATGCCCGGCGCGGGCCAGGACTTTTTGCAGCTTTTCGCTCATTGAGCAACCTCGATTGTCGCCTTCACAGGCGTCTAATGTTAATAAACAAGGGATTGAACAAATTCTACCCATTGCTATACAATGAAATTCAGCGTTTAAGAGTGTCATAAAGCCTGTTGCGGCAATAGCATGCACACTCCTTTTTGCGGGCGAGTATAATACCCTAACTTAACGCTAAAAGCTTGTACGCATTTCATCGGCCGGCATTGGACGTTCCCCGATCTCGCGACATGCCGTGACTAAAACGGTATCCATGCGGTAAGGGCCCTGATAGTAGCGAGGACGCCAGGGGCCCCCTGGAATTCGGTCAAACCAATAATATATGTTGAATATTTTTCATAAAATAGAGTCAAAATTTGAAAGTTTTATTTATAGTAAATGAAATATAATTTAATAAATTAAATATGATTGCATTATCAAGGCTGTAGCATCATGCAGATTAAAGTATATACGCGGCATTGACACAATTTTATACTGACTTGCGCAAAACAAGGAATTTAATAATGCATAATATTTCGGGCCCAGCAAATTGGGACATACCAACCAGTGCTAAAGAAACTGTTGAATTTACCTCAGGTAGCAATAAAGAATTACATTTTTTAAATACCCTTAAAAATATTGGAAATACCGCGGATGATCTTGTCGCCGGCGCCCCATACCATAAAAAAACAGGGGATGACTTACTGTTAAGTATTTTTGCCACAGGCATACTTAAGGCTGATTTCGCCAGCAGGATGGGCATACCATCAGATGCGATCTCCGAGGCTTCGTCTATTGACCATGGAGAGATGGGGAAAGCCATGACAGCGGATGAAACATTAAAAGTGCTTGAAAACGTGTTGAAAACCGTGCGTTTTTTGTATAAAGGGAGCAGTATAAAATCTTCTAATAAAATAAAAACCAATCGCGATATGTATCATATTCAAGAAACGCTTTTTTATGAAATAGAGTCGCAAAAACTGTTCGAAACATCTACCCAAAAAGCATTGGAATATTGCGTTACGCATGAATTTGGAAACTGCGGTGTCATGGCACGTATCGCCTATGCGTTGTGTCATAAGCTTGGGTTGAAACCAGGATTGGCTTTGTTCAGATCAGATGGAAGTTTCGCGCATGAAGTATGCCGAGTGAAGGTAAACAATGAATTTTATATGGTTGAAGCCTGGGCTAATTATATATGCCATGAAAATGATTTTTTATCCATGTTAAGAGATAAAATGGTCAAATGGAATTTGGCTGGGAAAAGCATTACAAATGGGACACCTTTCGATTTTATGGGGGAAGAGGAATTTGAAATACCGAAGAATGCGCTGGCATCTCCTGATGATGCTTTGAAATTAAAGTTAGTAAAATCTCAGCCAATTAAGGGAGAGCATAATATTGTCAGCGCGGATTTCTTCACTTTTTTGGGAGATAAGCTCGCCGAGAAATTTTCCACAAAAAGATTAAGCGCTAGCGGCGCGGCAGTTCAAGCAACCGCCCCTAGCGTGTAAGCTAATCCTGCGGATAAGCAGGGCATAAGCTCTCTCTATTGGCCTCATTCGGGTCTTGAAATACGCGGGAGCTAGTTTTGGTCCTATGGGCAAAGCACAGCTCCGCGTGCTCGTGATTATCGTTATCCCCTGCCTTTGCATCCCGTCAAAGCCCTAAACCTTCAAAAATCAGCGCTGTCTTGAGATTCTCATTATCCGTATTCGTCTCATACGTAGATTCGCATCACCTTGTCATAATTATTTCCTATCAATCTTTACACAACGCTTTTTAATGTTAACAAGAAATTCATTGTCATCTTTCAACTGGCTGTTTCTTTTCCATAAAACCCCGAATGTCTTGCCGTCATAACGCCAGAACCATATGATTTTAATAATGATTTATCCTAACTGCCTATATTGACAACAATGTCATGACATTCAATTATCATGACATTAAGGTTAACAAGGCGTTAATTATGGATTGGGATCAGCACGGGTTGCTCTCCGGCCCGCAGCCTCTTTGGTGGCAGATAGCCGAGCGATTGCGGCGGGAAATCGAGTTTGGCGGATTTAAGCCCGGCGATATCCTGCCCTCGGAAGCGGCGTTGAATAAGACCTTCGGCGTCAGCCGCACCACCGCCCGCACCGCACTGGACAAACTGGAGCAGGAGGGATTGATTACCCGCCGCGCCGGCAAAGGCTCAATGGTGCTGCCACCCCATGTGTTGCAACCCTTGAATCAAATGTCCAGTTTTGCCGAGGATATGCGGCGGCGGGGATTCACCGCCGGTTACGCCACCCTCGCCGCCCGTATGGCCGCTATGCCGCCGGAAGCGGCTGCCGCACTGGGCATGGCGGAAAACGTCAAAGCCTTTATGGTATCGCGCCTGTTAAGCGCCGACGGGTTGGCCATGGCGGTATCTCACTCCTGGTTTTCGCCGTCGCTGTTCAGCCGGCATCCCCTTCCCACCGTCGCCGAACTCAATTCCGGCTCTCTCTACGCTTGGCTGGAGCAGCACTGCGGCTGCCGCATTATCGGCGCGCGGGAAACCATCAGCGCCGGCATCGCCGACGGCGAGCTGGCGCGACTGCTTACCATCGCTCGCGGTACGGCGGTGCTGATTGCCCGTCGGTTAAGCCATGACAACCAGCGACAGCCGGTAGAGTTTGCCACGGTGAGCTACCGCGCCGATCGCTACAGCTTCACCATCGATCTGGTGCGATCATGACGGCGGCCGGCAAAGCGTTATTTGTGGGAGATATCAGCCTGGATACCACTCTGCTGATGGAAAAAATGCCCCAGCCCGATGAAAAGCTGCTGGTGAGCATTACCAATGAAATGCCCGGCGGCGTGGTGACCAACGCGGCGCTGGCCTGCCGGCTGGCCGGCGCCTCGGTCGGCCTGGCGGTGGAAACCGGCGATGATTTATTTGCCGAGGGCTTGCTGGCGCCGCTGCGGGCGGCGGGTATCGACGTTACCGGCGGACGCAGACCCGGCCGAACCTGCCGCGCCATCGTTTTACTGGACGCCCAGGGAGAAAAGCGGCTGCTGCTGGAACCGGGCGTATCCATGTACCCCGGCGCCGATCTGCTGAGCGGTCTTGATTGGCGTGGGGTGGGCTGGCTGCATACCGCCGTTTACAGCGCCGCCGCCGAAAGCGTCATCGAACATTGCCGGCACGCGGGCATACCCTGGTCTATCGATTTGGAACCGGCCACGTTTATGGCCGGCCTGGCGCCGCTGCATCCTGTGCTGAACGGCGCCGAAACGGTGTTTTGCAACCAGCGGGCCCTGGCGCAAATCGGCGATGAGCCGATAGCGCGGTTACTGGCGCTGGGGGTCAGATCGGTGGTTTGTACCCTTGGTCCCCAGGGCGCACGTTATGTTTGTGCCGAAGCCAGCCATGATGCCCGTTTTATCGGTACGCCCGCCGTGGTGGATACCACCGGCGCCGGCGACTGCCTGGCGGGCTGGTTTATCGCCCGGCGCCTGGAGGGTTTATCCGTTCCCCTGGCGCTGCGTGAGGCGGTTTACGCCGCCACCTACAGCTGCGGCGGGATGGGGGCGCAGTCTTCCTACCCCACCCGCGAACAATTGATTCGATTCGAGAACGCCCCGGCCGGCTATACCGCCGGGACAAATGAATAATGACCAAGAGAGAGATTATGGCCGCACCCATCGTACTGCCCGAGAAACCCGATATGCTGGCAGCGCTTTTCCCGGTGAAAAAACCGGTGATAGGCGTTATCCATCTTAATGCGCTGCCCGGCGCGCCCCGTTACCAAGGGGAGACCATGAAGTCCATCGCCGCGGCGGCGGTGAGGGATGCCCTGACCCTGTCAAAAGGGGGCATCGACGGCATTATCGTGGAAAATGCCAGCGATCTGCCCTTCTCGCGGCCGGAACATATCGGCCCGGAGACCGTGGCGGCGTTAACCGCCGTCTGCATGGAGGTCCGTGGCGCGGTGAACACCCCCATCGGCATCACCTGCGTGGCCAACGGCGCCATTCCGGCGCTGGCCATTGCCAAAGCGGTGGGCGCACGCTGGGTGCGGGTAAATCAATGGGTCAATGCCTATGTCGCCAATGAAGGTTTCATCAACGGCCCGGCGCCGGAAGCCATGCGCTATCGCGCCATGATTGACGCCCGCGACGTGGCCATCTTCGCCGATGTCCACGTCAAGTTCGGCGCCCATGCCATCACGGCGGATCGCAGCATTCCCGAACAGGCCACCGACGCGGAATGGTTTGACGCCGATGTGCTTATCGCTACCGGTACCCGCACCGGCTCCCCCACCGAGCCCCGCGAAGTCGACGAAGTGCGCGGCGGCACCAACCTGCCGGTCATCGTGGGCTCAGGGCTGTCGCCGAGCCAGGTGCCGACCCTGTTCGCCGCCGCCGACGGCGCCATTATCGGCCAGTGGCTGAAACAGGATGGCCGCTGGTGGCTGCCGGTGGACGCCAAACGGGTGGAGGAGCTGATGAATGCGGTAATAAAAGTCCGGGAGGCGTTATGACCCTGCTCACCGGCGAGACCGAGGTATTCAGTTCAGAGCCGGCCGCCTCCAGTGGCTGTGTGGTGGCGTTTTTGGCCAAACGGCAGACGGACGGCGGACCGGCGATTTATGGCGACGGGGATTACCGGCGGCTGATGGCGGTGCTGGAGCAGCTGCGCGACGAGGGATGGCTGTTGTCGTTTCGGGCCATGTTCGACCCGCAGAGTAACGTGCGCCCTATGGCCCTTGACAGCGGCTTCGCCCATCAATGGGATCTGTCCGGCGCCTTCGAAGCGCCGGGATTGAGCGCGGCGCTGGCGGGCACGGTGCGCCTGGAACAGGCGGGCTGGGGCCGGCTGTTCACCACCGAATGGCTGCTAGGCCCCCGTGAGTTCGCCACCGTCCGGGGTTCAGGGCCGGTCCTGGAGCGCAACTGGGGGTTTATGGCCCTCTGGGAATGGAACGATGCCTGGTGCGAGGCGACGGCACAACAGCGGCGCGACTATGACGCGGAATGCGATGTCGCCTTTAAAGGGGATTTGGCGCTCAACATCAATATCGCCGGTCGCCACCGGCTGGACTGGGCCCATAGCTGGCACCACCTGGGCATTTGGGAAACGGACCGGCCCGAAACCGTCGATAAAGCCATCAGCGGCCATGAAGACGCCGCCGATTTTATGTTTACCACCTCTCGGCACGTAGTGGGCAAAGTCCGCCCGCTGGCCGAACTGCTGCTGCCTGAACGCGCATAAGGAAAACACATGTCAAACAGTCTCTGGATTCATTATGCCCGCCCGCGGCCCCATTGGTACCGCCTGTCCGAAACGGAGCGGCGGGAAAAACAGGCCCGCTGGGACCAACTGGCGAAACAGGCAACCCAGGCCGGCGCGGCGCGCATCGGGGTATATCATATTCGCGGCCAACATGATTTCCAAACCGTGGAGCTTTGGCATTTTCCCGACGCGGAAGCCGCCTTTGCCCATTGGGCCAATTTGACCGCCGCGGCCTACAACGAATGGTTCGCGTTTTCCAATAATATTGGCTTGCCGCTGGAGAATTCCGCTTATGAGCACGCCGGTTCTTGAAGCCCGCGGCATCAGCCGTCATTTCGGCCATGTCAAGGCGCTGGAAGGAGTGAGTTTCCGCGTCTATCCGGGCGAGATCTGCGCCTTGATCGGCGATAACGGCGCCGGTAAATCGACGCTGGTGAAAATCCTTTCCGGCGCCGACCGGCCCGACGGCGGCACGATCCTTATAGACGGTCAGCCGGTGAGCCTGGCCTCCCCCTCTGTGGCCCAGCAGTTGGGTATCTCCACCGTTTACCAGGACTTGGCGCTGGCGCCGGAGTTAACGCCGGTGGACAACCTGTTTTTAGGCCGCGAGGAGCTTTTGCCCGGTCTGCTGGGAAAACTCGGCTGTCTGGACCGGGCCTCGATGCGGCGCAAGGCGGTGGGCCAGTTCGCCCGGCTGGGCGTGTCGCTGCGTTCGCTGAAAGTGCCCATATCCACCCTGTCCGGAGGCCAGCGGCAGTCGGTGGCCATCGCCCGCGCCGCCATGTGGGCGGACCGGGTCATCTTCCTGGATGAACCCACCGCCGCCCTGGGGGTAGTACAGACCGAACGGGTGCTGGAATTGATAAGACAGGTTCGCGCTTCAGGCATCGCGGTGGTGCTGATCAGCCACAATATGCCGCAGGTGCTGGAAATCGCCGACCGGGTGGAAGTGCTGCGCCTGGGACGCAGCGTCGGCCAGCTCTCCACCGCCGGCGCGCGGGTGGAAGATTTGGTCACCGCCATGACCAGCGGCGCCGCCGCCGAGGAGTCCCGATGAAAAATACGCTCTCTCCGTCCGATTCAGACCCGGTACAGTTGGCCGGTGAACCGTCCCAGGGACCGGGCAGCCGTCACGGGGCGGCGTATTCCGCCGGTGATCCGCCCCAGGCGTCGGGCAGCCCTCGCGGGACGGCGGACAACGGTCATCACGGAGAACAGCAGCGTCCGTCAACGGACGGTCCGTCACCCGCCGGCCTGCGGGAATTCCTGGCGAAACTGCTGGGGGGCGGCTGGATCTGCCTGCTGCTGATTGCCCTGATTGCGCTGTTCTGGCTGCTGCGTCCGGCGCAGTTCGGCTCAGCCTACAATCTGTCGCAAATCGCCATCAATGCCGCCATCCTGCTGGTGCTCTCGGTAGGCCAGACTTTCGTCATCATTGCGGCGGGCATTGATTTATCGGTGGGGGCGGTGCTGGTCTTTTCCTCGGTCATCTCTGCCCAAACCATGCTCTATCTCACCGGAGGCGCAGGCACTACCTTCGGCACCACCGACGCGGGCTGGGGCATTATCGCCCTCGGCACGCTGGTATCGCTGCTGGCCGGCGCCCTGTGGGGCGCGCTGAACGGCTTTCTGATCGCGGTGGCCCGCATTCCGGCCCTGATTGTCACCCTCGGCACTTTCGGCATGGCATTAGGCCTGGCGCAAATCATCAGCGGCGGCGTGGATGTCCGGGCCATTCCCGAACGGCTGGTGGACGTTATCGGCAGCGGCGATATCGCCGGCATACCGATGCTGGTGGTCATCGCCGTCCTGGTGACTTTGGCGGCGGCGGCGGTACTGCATCTTACCCGCTTCGGACTGCATGTCTTCGCCACCGGATCCAATATGGAGGCGGTCCGCCGCGCCGGGGTCAATGTGCGCAGGCGGCTCGTCGGGATTTACATGATTTCCGGCGCGCTGGCGGGCATGGCCGCCGTCATGTCCAATGCCCGCTTTTCCACCACCACCATCGGCGGCCACGCCATGGACAATCTCTCCACCATATCGGCGGTGGTATTAGGGGGAACCAGCCTGTTCGGCGGCATCGGCAGCGTGGCCGGCACGGTAATCGGCGTGTTTATCCCGATTATCCTCTTGAACGGTTTTGTCATTCTCGGCATACCGCCTTTTTGGCAAACCGTCGCCATGGGCGCGGTATTGATTCTGGCTGTGTGGATCGACCAACTGAAACGTCGGGCGAGAGAACGCGGTTAACCTTTGACCTTAACGGAGTATATATGATGCGTAAAACAGTTCTGTCGACTCTGATCTGCACCCTGGCCATGGGACTCGCCCTGCCGGCCGCCGCCAAGCCCACCGGCAGCGTCGCGCTGGTATTGGGGGTAAAGGGCAGCCCCTTTTACCAGGCGCTGCAATGCGGCGCCCAGGAAAAAGCCAAACAGGCTGGACTCTCTTTAACCGTCTTCGCGCCGGATCAATTCGCCGCCGACAGCCAGATCCCGGTGGTTAACGCCGTCACCGCCACCCAGCCGGCGGTAGCGGCTATCGTACCCACCGATATGCAGGCGCTGGTGGCGCCCATGAAGCAGTTGGCTGCCCGGGGCGCCAAGGTGCTCACCGTCGATCAGACACTGCACGATACCTCGTTCCTGGCGACCCAGATTATCACCGATAACGAACAAGGCGGCAAAATGGCGGCGCAAGCCATGAACCGTTTGCTGAACGGCAAAGGCAAAGTCCTGGTGATTACCCAGCCCCCCGGTTCGGCGGCGCAGGATGCCCGTGAACGGGGCTTCGCCGAACAGATCAAGGCCTATCCCGGCATAACCTATCTCGGCCCGCAGTACCAAAGCGACGACCCGCAGAAAGCGGCGGAAATCGTCACCTCCGCCCTGTCGGCCCATCCGGATTTGGCCGGGGTGTTCTCCACCAACGATCAGGGGGCCATCGGCGCCATCACCGGCCTGCGTCAGGCCGGCGCGGTGAAACGCGTCAGGCTGGTGGCCTATGACGCCGCCACGGCGGAGGTGAATGCCCTGAAAAACGGCACTATCGACGTGCTGATCGCGCAAAACCCGAAACAGGAAGGGGAAGCGGTGGTGAATATTGCCGTCCAGCTGCTGGCGGGCAAAACGGTGGCGAAAACCACATTGACCGATATTGTCGCCATCGCCGCCAACGAGCCGGAGAAAGCAGATCGCTACGAATACAAGGCGGATTGTCTTTAAGCCGGAGCGCCACATGGCCCGGTAACCCGCGATCACCGGCGCCATAACCGGGCGTGTTAAAGGGAGAGCGCGCCGATGTGGTCGAAGCGGGCGTGGTTTTCCCGCCCGCCGGAGCGCCACATGGCACGCTAGGCCCGCGATCATCGGAGCCTGAACCACGCGTGTTAAAGGGAGACCCCGCTCAGAGAAAAGGCGAAATATCCCCGACGCCTTCCCGCACCACGCGCGGCGTATCGTCGGTAAGATCGATAACGGTAGTGGGCTGCTGACCTAAAAAGCCGCCGTGAATCACCACATCCACCTGTTTGGACAGATGATCCTTGATGCGCTCCGGATCGGATTCCGCAAAATCGTTACCCGGTAACATCAGGGTGGTGGACATCAAAGGCTCATTCATGTTTTCCAGCAGGGCCAGGGCAATGGGGTTGGACGGCACCCGCAAACCGATGGTTTTACGCTTCTCGTTCATCAACCGCCGCGGGACTTCCTTGGTGGCCTTCAAAATAAAGGTATATTTGCCCGGAGTATTGTTTTTCATTAATCGGAACGCCTGGTTATCCACATGGGCGTAAGTTGAAAGCTCGGACAGATCGCGGCACATCAGGGTAAAATTATGATCGCTGTCCAGCTTGCGGATCCGGCAAATACGCTCCATGGCATTTTTGTCCTCCAGACGGCAGCCCAGGGCATACCCCGAATCGGTGGGATAAACGATAACCGCGCCTTTACGCAGCTGATCCACGGTTTGGTTAATCAATCGCGGCTGTGGATTCTCTGGATGAATGGTAAAAAACTGACTCATTAACACTCCTTAGCTCGTCTAGCGGGGATAATCCCCGGCAAACCCTGTTTATCCTTTTAAAATAACGACGGCTGGATGGCACTCTGCGTCGGCCAGTCCCGCCATATCGGCTCGACTCCCCCCGGGAGCCAGAGCTTACGCCCCAATTCAATCCAGGCACAGGGCATATGGAAATCCGACCCCTGGGAACCCAGCAACTGCCGTTCACGGGCGTACCCGGCCAGCAATATCCTTTCCTGCAAAGACTGTTGGCAAGAAGCAACCTCCATACCGTCGCCGCCCGCGGCCACAAAATGATCCAGCAAACGCTTGAGCCATTTGGCGGAAAGCTGATACCGGCCAGGGTGAGCCACCACCGTCTGCCCTCCCGCCTGCCGAACGGCGTCCACGGCCTCCTCGATAGTACACCACCGCGACGGCGTATAGCCGGGATTCCCTTTCGACAGGTATTTTTTGAACACCGCGGCCAGATTATCGGCCTTGCCGATACTCACCAGATAACGGGCAAAGTGCCCGCGGGTAATCACCCCCTCGCCGGCAAACGCCCGGGCCCCCTCCCAGGCGCCGGAAATTCCGGCGTGCTCCAGGCGCTGGGCAATGATCATGGCCCGCTCCAGGCGTTTTTCCCGCTGGGCCGCCAACAGCGCGGTCATGGCCGGATGGGCGGCGTCCACGCCCAGTCCGACGATATGGATTTCATGGTTTTGCCACAGAGTGGAAATTTCCACTCCCGGTATCAGCATCAGCGGCAGGGATTGCCGGATAATAGCCTGACCCGCCGCCGCCACGCCTGCCAGGGTATCGTGATCGGTAATCGCCAGCACATCCACTCCCATGGCAACCGCACGCTCCACCAGCGCCTCCGGCGCGAGCATACCGTCCGAGGCGGTAGTATGGCTGTGCAGGTCATATAGAGTGAGCAACGATGATTTTGCACCCAACGGTTTATCAGTCAAAAAATTACCTTCAAAATAGAGATCCTATAGCTTTAAAATTGCAGCCAACACAGCCGCAAGACAAAAGGTGACGGGTACAACGGCCATTGCATGTCCCTATCATAGCGTTTATCGCCCATGAATCGAACAGGTAAGATTATTTACCGATTTTAAGCAACGGTTGTTGACATTTCATTGCTGAACTAGTTTACTAGTACATATTCAATCTAAGCGAGAATCTGATGATGATGTCCAATATGTTTATGCTTCGCTGGTGGCGCACCTCCCTGTAGCGGGCGGTGTAATCATGCGTAGCTGTCATCAGACAGAGCAAGATCCCGAAAGCCCGCCCACAAGCGGGCTTTTTTATGGGCGAAAAACAGGAAAACGAACAATGCAAACCATGCGACCACCATTGGAACTCTTACAGGCAACGGCCGCCTACCGGGATGATCCCACCGCGATGTTCAACCATCTTTGCGGCGCGCGTCCCGCCACCTTACTGCTCGAATCGGCCGAAATCGACAGCAAGCGCAATCTCAAAAGCCTGATGGTACTGGACAGCGCCATGCGCATCTCCGCCCTGGGCCGGCAGGTGACCATCCAGGCGCTCACCGCCAACGGAGCGGCGCTGCTGCCGCTGCTGGATGCCGCATTGCCCGCCGAGGTCCTGGTTCGCGCGCATCCCAACGGCCGCGAACTGACATTCCCAGCGGCGGAAAACCACATGGACGAAGACGCCCGCTTGCGCGCCCTGTCGGTGTTTGATTGCCTGCGCCTGCTGCTGACGCTGGTGCAGGTTCCCGAGGATCGGCCGGAAGCCCTGTTTCTCGGCGGCCTGTTCGCCTACGACCTGGTGGCGGGTTTTGAATCCCTCCCAGAGGTGCGCCAGGATCAGCGCTGTCCGGATTTCTGTTTTTACCTGGCGGAAACCTTGCTTATTCTCGATCACCAGCGCCAGTCCTGCCAAATCCAGGCCAGCCTGTTTTGTCCCTCCGCCGGCGAGAAACAGCGTCTGCAGGCCCGACTTGAGCAACTGCAGCACCAGCTCCAACAGGTGCCGGGCCCCATCCCCCATCAAACCATCGACAGCATGACGCTGGAATGCAACCAGAGCGATGAGGAATTTTGCCGGGTGGTGGAGAAAATGCAGCAGGCGATCCGCGAAGGGGAAATTTTCCAGGTGGTGCCTTCCCGCCGGTTCTCGCTGCCCTGCCCGTCGCCGCTGGCGGCCTACCACACACTAAAAGAGCACAATCCCAGTCCCTATATGTTCTTTATGCAGGACGATGAATTCACCGTGTTCGGCGCATCGCCGGAAAGCTCTTTGAAATACGACGCGGCGAACCGGCAAATTGAAATCTATCCCATCGCCGGTACCCGCCCCCGCGGCCGGAAACCGGACGGTCAGCTTGATGCCGATCTCGACAGCCGCATCGAACTGGAGATGCGATCCGATCATAAAGAGCTGGCGGAACACCTGATGCTGGTGGATCTGGCGCGCAACGACCTGGCGCGGATTTGCGAAGCCGGCAGCCGCTATGTCGCCGATTTGACCAAAGTGGATCGCTATTCGTTTGTTATGCATCTGGTGTCCCGGGTGGTGGGAACCCTGCGGGGAGACCTGGATGCGCTGCACGCCTACCGCGCCTGCATGAATATGGGCACCCTGAGCGGCGCGCCGAAGGTGCGCGCCATGCAGCTTATCGCCGAAGCCGAAGGCACCCGCCGCGGCAGCTACGGCGGCGCTATCGGCTATTTCACCGGCCAGGGGGTACTGGATACCTGCATCGTTATCCGCTCCGCCTACGTTGAGGACGGCATAGCCACCGTCCAGGCGGGCGCCGGCGTGGTGCTGGATTCCGTCCCCCAGGCCGAAGCCGACGAAAGCCGCAATAAAGCCCGCGCCGTGCTGCGCGCCATTGCTACCGCACATCATGCCCGGGAGGTGTTCTGATGGCCGATATCCTGCTGCTCGATAATATCGATTCCTTCACCTACAATCTGGTGGATCAACTGCGCGCCGCCGGTCACCGGGTCATGGTTTACCGCAACCAGCTGCCGGCGCAAACCATCATCGAACGGCTGCAACTGATGGATAATCCTATCCTGGTGCTTTCTCCCGGCCCCGGCGCGCCGGCCAATGCCGGCTGCATGCCGCAGTTGCTCAAGCAGCTGCGCGGCCGGTTACCCATTATCGGTATCTGCCTCGGCCATCAGGCTATCGTCGAAACCTATGGCGGACACGTGGGACAAGCGGGAGAGATCCTGCACGGCAAAGCGTCCCTTATCGAACATGATGGACTGGGCATGTTCGCCGGCATGCCGAACCCGCTGCCGGTGGCCCGCTATCATTCGCTGGTGGGCAGCGAAATCCCGGCCGGGCTGACGGTCAACGCCCATTTCAACCAAATGGTGATGGCGGTACGCCACGACGCCGATCGCGTCTGCGGATTCCAGTTCCATCCCGAATCCATTTTAACCACCCAGGGTGCGCGTTTGCTGAACCAGACGCTGGACTGGGCGTTGGCTTAATTGTAAGGAAACCGCCATGCAACAGATTTTTGATAAACTCTTTCGGGCCGAGCGCATCAGCCGTGATGAAAGCCAACGGCTTTTCAGCGCGATTATCCAGGGACAGCTGGAACCCGCACAGCTGGCGGCGGCGCTGATCAGCATGAAAATACGCGGCGAACATCCCGATGAAATCGCCGGCGCCGCCGGCGCTTTACTGGCGGACGCCATGGCATTTCCCCGGCCTGACTATCCGTTTGCCGATATCGTCGGCACCGGCGGCGATGGCTCCAACAGCATCAATATCTCCACCGCCAGCGCCTTTGTCGCCGCCGCCTGCGGCGCCAGGGTGGCCAAACACGGCAATCGCAGCGTCTCCAGCCGCTCGGGTTCGTCGGATTTGCTGGCGGCGTTCGGTATCCGTCTGGATATGCCGGCGGAGCAATCCCGCCAGGCCTTGGATGAGCTGGGGGTCTGTTTTTTATACGCGCCGCAATACCACACCGGTTTCCGTTACGCCATGCCGGTCCGCCAGCAACTGAAAACCCGCACGCTCTTCAACGTGCTGGGGCCGCTCATCAATCCAGCCCGTCCGCCGCTGGCGCTGATCGGCGTTTACAGCCCCGAACTGGTGCTGCCCATTGCCGAAACCCTGCGGGTGCTCGGCTATGAACGCGCGGCGGTAGTACACGGCGGCGGTATGGATGAGGTGGCGCTGCACGCGCCGACCCAGGTGGCGGAACTGAACCATGGCGAGATTAGCCGCTATGAACTGACGCCGGAGGATTTCGGCTTGCAAAGCCAGCCGGTGGAAGCGCTGCTGGGCGGCTCGCCGGAAGAAAACCGTGACATTCTGGCACGGTTGTTACAAGGTAAAGGCGAGCCGGCCCATGAAGCCGCCGTCGCCGCCAATGTGGCCCTGCTGCTAAAATTATTCGGACGGGAGGATCTTCGCGAGAATACCCGGCAGGCATTGACGGCGATCCGCAGCGGCGGCGCCTACGAATTGGTAACCGCTTTGGCGGCTAGAGGATAAAACATGCAGGATACGGTACTGGCGAAAATCGTCGCCGATAAAAAAATCTGGATCGCAGACCGTAAGCAGCAACAGCCATTATCCGCGTTCCGCGATGAGGTTAAGCCCAGCAGCCGCAGCTTTTACCATGCTCTGCAAGGCTCGCGGACGGTCTTTATACTGGAATGCAAAAAAGCGTCGCCGTCCAAGGGACTTATCCGGGCCGATTTCGATCCTGCGGCCATCGCCGGCATCTATAGGCATTACGCGTCGGCCATCTCGGTCCTTACCGACGAGAAGTATTTTCAGGGCAGTTTTGACTTTCTGCGCCAGATAAGCGACGTGGTGACGCAGCCGGTGTTATGCAAGGATTTTATCATCGATCCTTACCAGATCTACCTGGCCCGCTACCATCAGGCGGACGCCATTTTGCTGATGCTGTCGGTTCTCGATGACGACAGCTACCGCCAGCTGGCCGCGGTGGCCCACAGCCTGGAGATGGGGGTGCTCACCGAAGCCATCAGCGAAGAGGAGTGCCGCCGCGCCGTGGCCCTCGGCGCCAAGGTGGTGGGAATCAATAACCGCGACCTGCGGGATTTATCCATCGACTTGAACCGTACCCGCACCCTGGCGCCGAAACTTCCCGGCGGCATCACGGTTATCAGCGAATCAGGCATTACCTCCTATCGGCATGTCCGGGAGTTGAGCCATTTCGCCAACGGCTTTCTTATCGGCAGCGCATTGATGTCCGAACCGGATCTGGACAGCGCCGTGCGCCGGGTGCTGCTGGGTGAAAACAAGGTTTGCGGACTGACCCGGCCCCAGGATGCCCGGGCGGCCCTGGATGCCGGCGCCCTGTACGGCGGACTGATTTTCGTGGACGCCTCCCCGCGCCGGGTGGATATGGAACGCGCCCGTACCGTGATCGCCGGCGCGCCGCTGCGGTATGTGGGAGTCTTTCGCGACGCCGATATCGGCGAAGTGGCACAAACTGCTGCCGCGCTGGGACTTTACGCCGTGCAGCTGCACGGCAGCGAAAACCAGGATTATATCACCGCCCTGCGCGGCCGCTTGCCCGCCGCCTGCCGGATTTGGAAAGCGCTGGACATGCGGAAGCACTCGCCCGCCAGGGACTTTACCGGCGTCGATCGCTACCTGCTGGACAATGGCGGCGGCAGCGGCCAGCGGTTCGACTGGTCGTTGCTGGCGGGGCAAACCCTGGACAACGTCATGCTGGCGGGAGGGCTGGCGGCGGATAACTGTGTGGCCGCCGCGCAGCTGGGCTGTGTGGGACTGGATTTCAACTCCGGCGTCGAAAGCGCGCCCGGGCTAAAGGATCATCATAAACTGGCCACGGTATTTCAGACGCTTCGCGCCTATTAATTCCCGGTCCGTATCATTAAGAGACATGAAAGCATGACACTACTTAACCCCTATTTTGGCGAATTCGGCGGCATGTACGTACCGCAAATCCTGGTACCGGCCCTCTTGCAGCTGGAAGAAGCCTTTGTCAGCGCCCAAAGCGACCCGGTATTCCAGGCTGAATTCAACGACCTGCTGACCAATTACGCCGGCCGGCCGACGCCGTTGACCCTGTGCCGCAATCTCACCGCCGGCACCAAAACCAAGCTCTATCTCAAGCGGGAAGATCTGCTTCACGGCGGCGCCCATAAAACCAACCAGGTGCTGGGCCAGGCGTTGCTGGCCAAACGCATGGGCAAAACCGAAATCATCGCCGAAACCGGCGCCGGCCAGCATGGGGTGGCCTCCGCCCTGGCATCGGCGCTGCTGGGCCTGAAATGCCGGATTTACATGGGCGCCAAGGATATCGAGCGTCAGTCGCCGAACGTGTTCCGCATGCGGCTGATGGGCGCGGAAGTGATCCCGGTACACAGCGGCTCCTCCACCCTCAAGGATGCCTGTAACGAGGCCCTGCGCGACTGGTCCGGCAGCTATGAGAAAGCGCATTATATGCTGGGGACCGCCGCCGGCCCGCACCCTTATCCCACCATCGTGCGTGAATTCCAGCGCATGATAGGCGAAGAGACCAAGCAGCAAATGCGCGAGCGGGAAAGCTGCCTGCCGGATGCGGTGCTGGCCTGCGTCGGCGGCGGTTCCAACGCCATCGGCATGTTCGCCGACTTTATTGATGAACCCTCTGTACGCCTAATCGGCGTTGAACCCGGCGGCCTGGGTATCGAAACCGGACAGCACGGCGCCTCTCTCAAGCACGGCCGGCTGGGCATCTACTTCGGCATGAAATCGCCGATGATGCAGTCGTCCGATGGGCAAATCGAAGAGTCCTACTCCATATCCGCCGGCCTGGATTTCCCCTCGGTGGGGCCGCAGCACGCCTACCTCAACAGCATCGGCCGGGCGGAATATGTCTCCGTTACCGATGATGAAGCGCTGGAAGCGTTCAAAGAGTTGTCACGCCATGAAGGGATTATTCCGGCGCTGGAATCGTCCCATGCCCTGGCCCATGCTCTAAAGATGATCAAGGCGGAACCGGAGAAAGAGCAAATTCTGGTGGTGAACCTTTCCGGGCGCGGCGATAAGGATATTTTTACCGTTCACGATATTTTGAAAGCGCGAGGAGAGATCTAATGGAACGCTATGAGCAGTTATTCGCCGCGCTGCAAAGCCGCAAAGAGGGCGCTTTTGTGCCGTTCGTCACCCTTGGCGATCCCTCCCCCCGCCAGTCGCTCAGCATTATCGACACGCTGATTGAGGCGGGCGCCGACGCGCTTGAGCTGGGCATCCCCTTCTCCGATCCGCTGGCGGACGGTCCCACTATCCAGAACGCCAATCTGCGGGCATTTAGCGCCGGCGTCACGCCGGACCAGTGTTTCGACATGCTGGCGGCCATCCGTCGCAAATACGCCGATATTCCCATCGGACTGCTGATGTATGCCAATCTGGTGTTCAATAAAGGCATCGACACCTTTTATGCCCGCTGCGAACAGGTGGGCGTCGATTCGGTGCTGGTGGCGGACGTCCCGTTGGAAGAGAGCCTGCCGTTTCGCACCGCCGCCCTGCGGCACGGCGTGGCGCCGATTTTTATCTGTCCGCCGAACGCCGATGCGGGCCTGCTGCGTGAAATCGCCTCTCACGGCCGCGCTTATACCTACCTGCTGTCCCGCGCCGGCGTCACCGGCAGCGAAAACCGCGGCCATGTTCCCCTTGAACATCTGGTAAATACCCTCAAAGAGTATCACGGGGCGCCGGCGCTGCAGGGCTTTGGCATCGCCGAACCCGCGCAGGTGCGGGAAGCGCTGGCGGCGGGGGCCGCGGGGGCTATCTCCGGTTCGGCCATCGTAAAAATCATCGAGCGCAATACCGGCGATCCGACGGCTATGCTTGATGAACTCAGCACCTTTGTACGGGAAATGAAAGCGGCGACGCGCGGCTGAGGTTGAAAATACTCATTTTATCGGTAACACTCTGATGGCCGCGTAGAGATACCGGCCTTAACACCGGCAATAAACGGATAAAAATACCGAGGAGCTAAAATGAGAACCTTCAAAATGCTTTCCGCCTTTGCCCTTAGCGCCGTATTGGCGACATCGGTCATTAGCTGCGCCCCTACCCCGAAATCCGAAAGCACCGGCGGCTATATCGACGACACCGTGATAACCACCAAGGTGAAATCGGAACTGCTGCGGGATGACGAAGTCGCGTCCCGCAATATCCACGTGGATACCTATAAAGGACGGGTGCAGTTAAGCGGTTTCGCCGGTTCATCGCGAGAGGCCAGCCGCGCCGTCTCCATTGCCCGCGGCGTGCCGGGGGTAAGGGAAGTGGAAAATCACATCAGTATAAAATAGGCTTAAGGGTCGCGGCTGAGCGCCATGTCATGGCAAGCCCGACGCACGTCGGGCTGAAACCCGTGCCCGGTCGGAACAGGAGCTAGATCGTAAACACGCCGTGAATCCGTCCATGGAGGCTCGATCCGCGCCGTCCTGGCGCGGGCGGTTTACTCTTCTAGCATCCTGCCCCGCCCCAGAAACTCCGAGCAAGTTTGCAAAAAACCTGACCAGCGGAATAGCACGCCACGCTAAAACCGATACCCCACCGCGAACATAAATACCCACGGATTGATATCGGTATGAATCGACTGCTGCTCTTCGCCGGCCTTGAACCGCACTTTCGTATCGATATCCATATACCACACCGACATATTGATCAGCCAATTGTCATTCAGGTTGTAATCCAGCCCTGCCTGGCCGGCTATCCCCCAGGAATCCTTAAGGCTAAGATCGCTTAATCCCGCATCACGTCCGGTTTGATTGAATTTTTCATCGAAAAACGTAGTGTAATTCAGACCTACACCGATATAGGGCCGTAATTTATCCTGCGCCTCGCCAAAATAGTATTGCGCCATCAAGCTGGGAGGCAGCTGTCTTACCGAGGCGATATCACCGGTGCTGTTCAGGCCCACCTTATGGCGAAACGGCGTCGCCGCCAGCAGTTCCACCCCGATATTATCGGTGGCCATATAGGTAAATGTCAGTCCGAGCTGGGTATTATTATCAATATTGAATCCCCCCAGTCCCAACACGTTATCGGAACTCTCCGTCGGCCGCACCGTAGCGGAACCCGCCCGGACGATGAAATCCCCCGCCTGCTGAGCCGACACCGCCGTTGAAAACAGAACGCCCGCCAATGCCGCGCCAATAACTGTTCTTTTCATGCCCCTCTCCTTATTGATATTTTGCTTTTAGGTCGCAAAATTGATCCACATGACAATAAACACTATGCCACGGCAGCGGGTCCGTTTGCGTTGAAGTGTATTTAACTACTTTTATATCAATTCGTTAATGCATCTTGGATTGATCCATATCAATTCAAAGTGATTGATTATAAAAAAAGCGACATTAGAGAAATTCCATTGATTTCCCGGCGTACGATGGGTAGTTTCAGTTCAGGCTTGTAACGGCGGGAGCGGGCATTAAACACCATGCGCGAAAGTGACAATCCTTGTATGAATTGCGGCGCCTGCTGCGCCTGGTTCCGTGTGTCTTTTTATTGGGCGGAGGGGGACGACGGCGGCGGCATCGTTCCCCATGAGCTCACCGAACCCCTCACACCGTTCCTGCGATGCATGGCGGGCACCAACGACAAAAAACCGCGCTGCCGCGCATTGGCCGGCGAAGTAGGCTCCTCGGTGCATTGCTCCGTTTATGCCGCAAGACCTTCCCCTTGCCGGGAATTTATCAGGACCGGCGCACAAGGCCAGGCCAACGACGCCTGCGATCGCGCCAGAGCCGCCTACGGCTTGCCGCCCCTGCCGTTAAACGCAGCGGGCCGGCCGCTGAAAAACGAAACTCGCACGGATATGACCGCGGGGTGCCAACGGTCGGATTAACGGGTAGAATACCGACCTAATCAGAATGTTTTGCCAAGGAGTCGTCATGCCAATTATGGCAAGTACCTTATACCGTGATATGTTGAATTTCACCCGCAATCAATTCGTCAGTATTGTGCTATTGGCACTGCTGACGGCGCTGATAAGCGTCTCGTTGGGTCACGCCTTATCACCGAATACCGATCAATTGCTGGTTCTCAACGGGGAAGGTACGGCAGCTACGGATACGGCCAATATGAGTTTGCAGGAGTTGGTGCAGCAAATGACGCCGGAACAGCAACGGGTATTGCTCAGGGCTTCCGCCGCCGGCACCTTTGCCGGCCTGGTGGGCAACGTCATACTGGCCGGGGCGTTATTAACCATGATTCGGCTGGTATCCAACCGGCAGCCCACCAGCGTGCTTCGGGCGGTGGGCCTTTCCGTGCCGATTCTTCCCCGTCTGTTATTATTAATCTTTATCACCACGCTGTTGGTGCAATTGGGACTATTGTTAATAGTGATACCCGGCATCCTGCTGGCTATTGCCTTCAGCCTGGCGCCTGTCATTGCCGCCAGCGAGAATCTGGGGGTATTTAAGTCCATGCGACTGAGTAGTAAACTGGCGTTTGCCAATCTTCGCCTGATTACGCCGGCGGTGCTGGTTTGGCTGCTGGCCAAAGCCGCGGTATTGGTTCTGGCGGCGCAATTTACCCAGGTATCATCTCTGGTTGCGGCGGTACTGCTTAATGGATTAAGTAATATTATCTCCGCCTTGTTGCTCATTTATTTGTATCGTCTGTATATGCTGCTGCGTCAGGCATAACGCGCGGCCAGACCCATTTAATCAACCACGGATTTGTCTATGAAGCAGTTTCTCGATTTTCTGCCGTTAGTGGTTTTTTTCGTCGTTTATAAACTGTACGACATTTATATCGCTTCCGGGGCGCTGATTGCCGCCTCTGCACTGGTATTGGCTTTTACCTGGATCAGATATCGCAAAGTTGAAAAAGTGACGTTGCTAACCTTCATTCTGGTGGCTATTTTCGGCTCCCTGACCATGTATTATCACAATGCCGAATTTATAAAATGGAAGGTGACGGTCATTTACAGCCTGTTCGCCATCGCGCTGCTGGTGAGCCAGTTCGTTATGGGAAAACCGCTGATACAGCGCATGCTGGGCAAGGAGATGACGCTGCCGCCCCAGGTATGGAATAACCTGAATGTGGCATGGGCACTGTTTTTTATCGCCTGCGGCGCGCTGAATATCTATATCGCCTTCTGGCTGCCGCAAAATGTCTGGGTTAATTTCAAGGTATTCGGCCTGACCGGTCTGACGCTGCTGTTTACCCTGCTGAGCGGCGTTTATGTCTATCGTCATATGACGGAAGATCAAAAAGATCCCCATTAATGCCTTAAAGTCGGTCTGCATACTGTGGGCCGCTTTTTTTAATAGCGGAAAGCACGATGAGCGAAAAACCGGTTTTACCCAGCGGCGAGCTGGTGCTGCGAACCTTGGCGATGCCTGCCGATACGAATGCCAACGGTGATATTTTCGGCGGCTGGCTTATGTCGCAGATGGATATGGGCGGGGCCATCCTGGCGAAAGAAATCGCCGAGGGCCGCGTGGTGACGGTAAAGGTGGACGGCATGACCTTCCTGAAACCGGTGGCGGTGGGGGATGTTATTTGCTGTTATGCCCGCTGTACGCGTACCGGCACCAGTTCGCTGAACATCAATGTGGAAGTGTGGGTGAAAAAAGTCTCGTCCGAACCCATCGGCCAGCGATATCGCGCCACCGAGGCGGCATTTACCTATGTGGCGGTGGACCCGGAAGGCAAAGCCCGCCCCCTGCCAGACGGCAAACGCCATTATCTGCCGGATGAAACCTGATTAGATTGGGCCGCCGCCGGCGGCCTGTACTTATCGGCTGCGACCTCAGTTATCGCCGCTTTCGATGCCCGACAGTTTAAACACAATGGTCATATTGACATTTTTACCCGGTCTTCCGCTTTGATAACGCCATCTGCGCGTTACTTCCTTGATGCCTCTTTCGAACATATTGGGGGGCGATGCTGAAATAATGCGCAGATTTTCCACCTGTCCGTCTGAATTGACATCAAACTGAATCTGTACCCGCCCTTCAATCCCCAATGCCCTGGCGCGATCGGGATAGTCGGGATCTTGCCGGTTCAAGGCAACCGGCCCGGTATCGGCCTTGGACTCGGAGCGCGCCGGCGCGGCGGCCGGGGGAGTTACCGACCTCACCGGCGTCTCGCTGGCGGCTACCGGCGAAGGCGACTCTTTTTGCAAAACCGGGTCCTTGTGAAGACGTGGCTTTGCTTCCTTTTTGATAACCGGCCTGGGCTTAGGCTTGGGTTTCGGCAACTGCACCGGCGCCGGCGGTTCCGCAACGGGTTCGGGCTTTGGTTCGGGTTCAGGTTCAGGGGCCGGCTTCGGAGGCTCCACCGGCTGGGGCTGGGGCGGCTCAGGCACAGGCGGGGCCGGCGCGACAACCGGCTGCGGGGCCGGGGCCACCAGCGTGACGCTCATCGGCTGTTCAACGGCGATGGACGGAGAGATCCGATTGATGGAAGCGTAGAGTAAACCCGCCACCAGAGAGGTATGCAGCCCCACGGAAACGACATACGGCCACATAAATCGACGAGTGGTTTTCAAAATAGTTAACGCCATCTCAACTAAAGTTATCCTATAGAGCGAAGTTTAAATGCAAATGACAATCATATTCAATAACTCATATCAACGTCTTGGCTGATTAACGTCAAAAAATATCTTTTAGCCCGTTCTGGCGGTGGATTTTCCCCGGGAGAAATTTTTCATTGCGCTCATGACCCCTTTGTCATAACGTGAATCACTTTGTAAAAGCCTATTCGATGGGAGTATCAATCGTGCTCTATGTTATTTATGCTGAAGATGTCGCCGATTCCCTGGAAAAACGTCTGTCCGTCCGACCCACCCACGTGGCGCGTTTACAAATATTGCGCGACCAGGGCCGTTTACTCACCGCGGGCGCGCTGCCGACGATAGACAGTAACGATCCGGGCGCCGCCGGTTTCAGCGGTTCCGTCATAATAGCCGAATTCGACTCGCTGGAGATGGCCCAAGCCTGGGCTGATGCCGATCCTTATGTTGCCGCCGGCGTCTATAATAACGTGTCGGTAAAACCTTACCGTAAAACCTTCTGAAAACAGCCCGTTTACACTCTTATGTCACCTGCGGGAGCGGGATTAAAACACCCTCCCGGGGGTGTGAAAGCATCTTAAATAAACCAGCGGCTAAAAGCATTATTAAAACTTAACTATTTCGCGAGAAAATCTTCTTTATCGTAGAAATATTTATCGCTTTTCATCTTTCAAAAAGAGAGACTGCCGGCTTATATGGCCAATACCTCCATATTATCAGCAACTTGATGAATAGAAAGAATATTCCCGCAAAGTAAAACGCCGATTATTGAACAAACGACTGCTTTTGAAATGGTTTAATGGATATTAATAATTTGCTGAACATTTCACTAATATGACACTTGAATATTTTCTTGTTCCCACCCGAAAATAAGAAATGCACCCGTTAGGAAAAATGGCTAGGATATTCATTTAGGAATTATCTTAGTACAAAAAATAAACAACCACGAATCAGTGCGTTGACCCCGCTTTTAGCATGATCGACTGAAAAAAACCATATACCATAGCGGCTTACGATTTGTCTGCGACGCGAATATCTAATACCTTGTAATGGCTGTACTCCCTTTGAGTTTCTAACCATAGGAGGTAATTATGTCCAGGAAAATCTTAGCGGCACTACTCGTGTTGTATGCCGCCGGCACCACCACAGCGATGGCGGCGGGTGCAGCGGGAACGGCCGATGCGGCGACGCAAAGCGCATCCGGTCCCGCGACCACCGCCGACGCCGGGTTTGTTTCCGGATCGGTAGCCGCGGTAGCATCGGCCAGCGATCCGGAAGGAGGAACCGGTACATCAACATCGACATCCACTTCCACCACCACTTCAACCAGGTAATTCGCCTGGAAATGGTATGGAGGACCTGGCGAGAAGATGAAAGGATCTCTGCTAGCGCAAACCGGCCTAAAGCCGGTTTTTTTTGTCCACCTGCACCGCGGGTTATAGTCCGCTGGTCATTGAAAAGAGCAACGAGCGGCGCTGCTTCTTAAGCTGGAGATGCCCCAAACGGGTCAGATGACGATAAGTGCGGGACTGTGCTTCCACCCACTGGCTCCGACGACGCTGCGCTTGCCTTAACATACGCCAACGGCTGACTTCATTTCTGCTTCTTTTCATGCACGAACCGGCTCTACCGACCTCTACCGACGATGATTAAGAGCCGCCATTATAGCCTTTTCTGTGGGTTAGCCAAGCCGCCCGACCCCCTGCTGCGGGAGAGAAGAGGCAGCGCCCGGTTTAAAAGAATTTCCTCTTTTCGTCCCTTATGCGTACACTCAGGTTTCAAGCATTGCGAACAGGATTTTTCGCCCTTATGGCAACTCTTTATAATGTAATCAATTGGCTACTGGTGTTCGGCTACTGGTTACTAGTAGCGGGTGTCACCCTGCGGGTATTAATGAAACGCCGGGCGGTTCCGTCCGCAATGGCCTGGCTGCTGGTGATTTACATTCTTCCCCTGGTGGGAATAATCGCCTATTTACTGTTCGGCGAACTGAATCTCGGCAAACGCCGCGCCGAACGCGCCAAGGCCATGTGGCCCTCCACGGCTAAATGGATGCAAGACCTCAAACAATGCAAACGGATTTTTGCCACCGAAAACAGCGAAGTGGCGCGGTCGCTGTTTCAGCTGTGCGAACTTCGCCAGGGCATGGGCGGTCTTAAAGGCAATCAATTGCAACTGCTGACCGGCACCGACGATACGTTGAAAGCCTTGATCAAGGATATCGGGCTGGCGCAAAACAATATCGAGATGATGTTTTACATCTGGCAAGCCGGCGGCCTGGTGGATCAGGTGGCGGAGGCATTGATGGCGGCCGCGCGGCGAGGAGTCAGCTGCCGGGTGATGCTGGACTCCGCCGGCAGCGTGAAATTTTTCCGCAGCCCTTATCCGGCCATGATGCGCCAGGCGGGGGTGGAGGTGGTGGAAACCCTGCACGTCAGCATACTGCGGGTGTTCCTGCGCCGTATGGATTTGCGCCAGCACCGCAAAATGATACTTATCGACAATTATATTTCCTATACCGGCAGCATGAACATGGTGGATCCCCGCTTTTTCAAGCAGGACGCGGGGGTTGGACAGTGGATAGACCTGATGGCCCGGATGGAGGGACCGGTCACCACCGCCATGGGCATCATTTTTTCCTGTGACTGGGAAATTGAAACCGGAAAACGCATCCTGCCGCCGCCGCCGGATGTGAATATCATGCCGTTTGAGCAGGCCACCGGGCATACCATTCAGGTTATCGCTTCCGGTCCCGGTTTTCCCGACGGGGTTATTCACCAGGCGCTGCTGACCTCCATCTATGCCTCGCGCCAGCAGCTCATCATGACCACGCCCTATCTGGTGCCCAGCGACGATCTGCTGCACGCCATATGCACCGCCGCGCAGCGGGGCGTCGATGTGCATATCGTTGTGCCCCGTTATAACGACTCGATGCTGGTGGGCTGGGCCAGCCGTGCCTTCTTTGCCGAGCTGCTTGAGGCGGGAGTGAATATTCATCAATTTGAAGGCGGACTGTTGCATACTAAAAGCGTGCTGGTAGATGGGCAGTTAAGCCTGGTGGGCACGGTGAACCTGGACATGCGCAGCTTATGGCTGAATTTTGAAATCACTCTGGTGATTGATGATGACGACTTCGGCAGCGACCTGGCGCGAGTGCAGGAGGATTATATCGCCCGCTCCCGGTTGATAGATCCGGCGAAATGGGCTCAGCGGCCCTACTGGCAGCGGATTATCGAGCGTCTGTTCTACTTTTTCAGTCCGCTGCTGTAATGTGACCGGCGGCGGCGAAACACTAAGGGACACAGCATGGATTTGGATAATCGCCTGACGGATGACGAGGTCATTGAACAGGCATACGATATTTTTCTCGAGCTGGCGACGGACAATCTAGACCCGGCGGACGTACTGTTGTTCAATCTGCAGTTTGAACAGCGCGGGGCGGCGGAATTATTCGACCCTTCCGAACAGTGGCACGAGCAGGTGGATTTCGACCTGAATCCGGACTTTTTCGCCGAGGTGGTCATCGGACTGGCGGAGCAGGACGGCATGCCGGTTAACGATATCTTCGCCCGCATGCTGCTGTGCCGCGATCGTTCGGAAAAGATTTGCCATATTATATGGAAGGAGTAGCGGGCCGATAGCCCGCTGGACAGCCCCTCGGTTCAAAGTTCGGTGTTGGCAGGCCTAGCGCGCTGTGCGTTTCGGTGATAACGCACCCTACTCCGCCAACTGGCTGATATCCACCTTGATGCAGGAGCAGGCGTGGCGAAAACTCCCCTGCAGTATCGGCCGGGTGACGGCGCACTCCTCGCTGGCGATGGGACAGCGGGTGCGGAACACGCAGCCTGAAGGCGGGTTGATGGGGGACGGCAAATCTCCTTCCAGCAGCTGAATCTTTTTGTTGCGTTCCTTATCGGGATCCGGAATCGGCACCGCCGACATCAGCGCTTTGGTGTAGGGATGCTGCGGATTATTGTAAACCTGGTCATAGGTGCCCAACTCCACCGCATGTCCCAGGTACATCACCAGCACCCGATCGGAAATATGCTTTACCACCGCCAGATCGTGAGCGATAAAAATCAGCGACAGCCCCATTTCCCGCTGCAGCTGCTGCAATAAATTCACTACCTGCGCCTGGATGGATACATCCAGCGCCGAGACCGGCTCATCGCAAATCACCAGCTTCGGTTCGAGTATCAATGCCCGCGCGATGCCGATACGCTGGCATTGTCCGCCGGAAAATTCATGGGGGTAACGGTTGATGAGATTGGGCAGCAAACCCACTTTCATCATCATGCTGCGGACCTTCTCCTTCACTTCCAGCCGCGGCATCTTGGGATGATAGGTATGCAAAGGCTCGGCGATTATCTCGCCGATGGTCATTCGCGGATTGAGCGAAGCCAGGGGATCTTGGAAAATCATCTGTATATTGCTGCGGGTATCGCGCCATTCGGCGTTGGTCAGGTCCTGCAATTCTTTACCGAGCCAGGCGATGCGGCCGCTGGTGGATTTAACCAGCCCGATCAGCGCCCGGGCAAAAGTGGATTTACCGCAGCCGGATTCCCCCACCACCCCGAGGGTTTCCCCTTCGTACAGGCGCAGGGAAACCCCATCCACCGCCTTTAGGTGTTTAACCGGCTGCCAAAACCACTGCTTATCCCCCTTCACATCGAAATACACTTTCAGGTTATCGACGTCGAGGATCACTTTTCTGTTTTCGTCCAGGGCATTCATGCCAGTTCCTCCGCAGGCTTGTAGCAGGCACGGATACGGTCATCGCCAAAAGGTTCGAGGGCGGGCATGGTTGAGCAGATATCCATGGCAAAAGGGCAACGCGGCTGAAAGGGGCACCCTTTAGGCAACCGCAGCAGATTGGGAGGATTACCGGGGATGGTTACCATCATTGAGGAACCATCGGCATCCAGGCGCGGCACCGCCGCCAGCAGTCCGATGGAATAGGGATGGCTCGGCCGGTAAAAAATATCCGCGGACCGGCCATACTCCATAGTGCGGCCGGCATACATCACCAGCACCCGATCGCAAATACCGGCCACCACGCCCAAATCGTGGGTAATCATGATAATGGCGGTATTGAATTCACGCTTGAGATCGTTAAGCAGCGTCATTATCTGCGCCTGCACCGTCACATCCAGAGCAGTGGTGGGCTCATCGGCAATCAGCAGCTTGGGACGGCACATGAGGGCCATGGCGATCATTACCCGCTGGCGCATCCCGCCGGAAAATTCATGGGGGTACATGCGCATCCGTTTGCGGGCCTCGGGCATTTTCACCGCGTCCAGCATGCGCACCGATTCTTCGAACGCTTCATGTTTACCCATCTTTTTATGCAGCATCAGGACTTCCATCAGCTGCTCGCCTACCCGCATATAAGGGTTCAGCGACGTCATGGGATCCTGGAAAATCATGGAAATTTCTTCGGCGCGCAGCTTATTGAGTTGTTTCTCCCGCAGGTTGAGAATTTCACGCCCGTTGAAAGCGGCAGACCCGCCGATACGGCCGTTTGCGGCCAGCAACCCCATCAGGGCAAAGGCGGTTTGGGATTTGCCCGAGCCGGACTCCCCCACAATGCCCAAGGTTTCCCCGGCGCGCAGGGTAAAATTCAGGTCGTTGACCGCGGTAACATCTCCGTCGGAGGTGGCGAAGGTCACCCTTAAGTCCCGCACATCCAGCAATACCGGCTCTTTTGCTCCCGCTACGGGCCCACGGGCCGGCGTGGAATTATCAATCATGCTCATCACGGCGCTCCTTAACGATCTTTCGGGTCGAGGGCATCACGCAGACCGTCGCCGATAAAATTAAAACAAAATAGGGTAATCACCAGGAACAGCGCGGGAAACAGCAGCAGCCACGGCGAAACTTCCATTGAATTGGCGCCGTCGCTAAGCAACGCCCCCCAGCTGCTTAAGGGTTCCTGCGTGCCCAGCCCGAGGAAACTGAGAAACGACTCGAACAGAATCATGCTGGGCACCAGCAACGAGGCGTAAACCACCACGACCCCGAGCACATTGGGGACGATGTGACGCAAAATGATATTGCGGGAAGAGACGCCGCTGACCACCGCCGCCTCGATGAATTCCTTGCGCTTGAGGCTCAGGGTCTGTCCGCGCACGATACGCGCCATGTCCAGCCAGGACACCATGCCGATGGCAATAAAGATCAGGAAGATATTCTGGCCGAAAAACGTCACCAGCAGGATCACGAAAAACATAAACGGGAAGGAATTGAGTATTTCCAGCAGACGCATCATCACCGAATCGATTTTACCGCCAAGATACCCTGACATGGCGCCGTAAAGCGTCCCCAGCACCACCGCCACCAACGCGGCCGCAATACCCACCATCAGTGAAATCCGGCCGCCGATGGCGACCCGCACCAATAAATCCCGTCCCGATGAATCAGTACCGAAATAGTGGGCGGACTCCACGCTCGGCGCGCTCGACATCATGCCCCAGTCGGTATCGTCATAGGTAAACTGCGACAAAGACGGCGCCAGGGCGACAAATAAAACAATGAACAGCAAAACGATGAGACTGGTTAATGCCGCTTTATTATGTATAAAGCGCCGGCGGGCGTCCTGCCAAAGGCTGCGCCCCTCCACTTCCAGTGCTTCGCTGAATTTCTCCAGAGCCTCGCTGTTTTTATTATTTACCATCATAAAGCGTGCTCCAGCATCAATAGCGTATTTTAGGATCGATGACCGCGTACAATACATCGACAATGGCGTTAAAAAGAATGGTCAGGGTCCCCACCAGAATGGTGAGACTCAACACCAATGAATAGTCGCGATTCAGCGCGCCGTTGACGAACAGTTGGCCGATGCCCGGCAAGCCATAAATGGTTTCAATGACCATAGAGCCGGTGATGATACCGACAAAAGCCGGTCCCATATAAGAAATCACCGGCAGCAGGGCCGGCTTCAAGGCATGGCTGAGGATAATCCGCCGCATGGGCAGGCCTTTGGCCCGGGCGGTGCGGATAAAGTTGGAATGCAATACTTCGATCATCGAACCGCGGGTAATACGCGCTATGCTGGCAATATAGGCCAGGGACAACGCAATCATCGGTAACAGTATAAATTTGGGTCCGCCGCCGTTCCAGCCGCCCGCCGGCAGCCATTTCAGCGTAATGGCGAAAATCAGCACCAATAGCGGAGCCACCACAAAACTGGGAATAACCACCCCGGTCATGGCGAAACCCATGGCCAGATAGTCCCATTTGGTATTTTGCCGCAGCGCCGCCATCACCCCGGCAAACACGCCCAGCACCATGGCCATGATGAAGGCCGCCAGCCCCAGCTTGGCCGAAACCGGAAACGAATTTGCCACCAGGTCGTTGACGGAATAATCCTTATATTTGAACGAAGGGCCGAAATCGCCATGGGCCAGTTGCAGTAAATAGTCGCCATACTGCTTCATTATGGGATCGTTAAGATGGTATCTGGCTTCTATATTGGCCATGACTTCCGGCGGCAGGCTGCGTTCGCCGGTAAACGGACTGCCGGGCGCCAACCGCATCATAAAAAACGAAATGGTGATCAAAATAAACAGCGTCGGGATCGCTTCCAGAAACCGGCGAATAATAAACTTTAACATTACTAATACCTATGACATACATTTAATGCCGTTCGGACTGAACAGGAAAAACAGGGCAAGGCTTATACGGCCCTGCCCTGTTTACGTCCCAAAATTTTTCTTAATGCTTGATAATATACAGATCTTTCACGTACACATTATCCAGCGGATCTTTACCGGTATAACCGCCGACATAAGGTTTCACCAAACGGGCGTTCACATAATAATATACCGGGACAATAGCAGAATCTTTGTCCAGTTGCTGTTCGGCCTGCTGATAAATTTCGCTGCGCTCGTTTTCCGACTTCGCCGTTATCGCGCTGGCAATCAGCTTATCGAAAGCCGGATTTGAATAATGCGCGGTATTACTGGAACCGTTGGTCAACATAATGTTCAGGAAGCTGGTGGGCTCGTTATAGTCAGCGCACCATCCGGCACGGGAGACATCAAACGTTCCCTGATGACGGGTCTCCAGGAAGGTTTTCCATTCCTGGTTTTCCAATTTGACATCAACGCCAATGTTTTTCTTCCAGATGGAGGCAACGGCAATGGCCAGCTTCTTGTGCAAATCGGAAGTATTGTATAACAGATCGAATGTCAGCGGCTTGTCTTTGGTGTAACCGGCTTCCGCTAACAGTTTACGTGCTTCTGCGTTGCGTTTTTCCTGCGACCAGCCAAACCACTCCGGCGGCGTCAATTTGGCGCCGTCGGTATAAGGCGGGGTAAAACCAAACGCCGGCAGGTCGCCCTGGGCCTTGACCTTATTAACAATGATATCGCGATCCAGGCCCAATTTCAGCGCGGTACGAACACGCACATCAGTAAACGGCGCTTTTTGGTTATTGATTTCATAATAATAAGTGCAGAGATAGGGATCCACATGCACTTCTTTAGGAATATCGTGTTTCAGTTTCTGGAACAGTTCGATAGGCAGATTATTATACGACATGTCGGATTCGCCGGAGCGATAACGGTTGACGTCGGTCACTTCCGAGGAAATCGGCAGATAGGTCACCTGATTGATAACCGTTTTGCTGTTGTCCCAGTATTGTGGATTTCGTTCCAGCACGATATGTTCATTGACGACCCAGTCCTTTAATTTATAGGCGCCGTTGCCCACCCAGTTAGCCGGCTGGGTCCATTTATCACCGAATTTTTCCACCACTTTTTGCGGTACAGGCGACATGGACGGGTGGGTCAGCAATTTGGGGAAATAAGGCACGGGCTCGCTGAGATCGACTTCCAGCGTGTTGGCGTCAATCGCTTTCACACCCAAGGTATCGGGTTGCATTTTGCCGGTGATGATATCGTCAATATTAACGATATGGGCATACTGGGGATAACTTTCATACGGGGACGCCGTTTTCGGGTCCGCCAAACGCCGCCAGCTATAGACAAAATCCTGCGCCGTCACCGGCGAGCCGTCGGACCATTTTGCGTCTTTGCGCAAATGGAATATCCAGACCTTGGAATCCTTGGTTTCCCAGCTTTCCGCCACACCCGGCTGCGGATGGCCTTGCAGGTCGCTAATGACCAATCCTTCCAGCAAATCGCGATTGACATTGGCTTCCGGCACCCCTTCAATCTTATGGGGATCCAGTGATTGCAGTTCGGCGCCGTTTCCACGTACCAATTCCTGTTTGTCACTCAAGGTGACGCCGGCGGGTACCACCGCCGCGAAAGAAGTACCTACGGACACCACTCCCAGGGCGGCGATAATACCTGCTGCCAATAGAGTTCTTTTCGTGATGTTGGTCATTATTAATGCACTCCAGTTTTTTATTATTGCATGACGCATTTTCAGCTGTCTGCAGATTCCCGATGAACGGGTATGGGCACTCCTCGGCCAATTACGGCGAACGAAACCGCAAGGTAAAGAAGCGATATTCCTTATTCATTGAATCTATATGGGAAACAAGCCGGCATAAGGCTGGCAAAAAAATTGATACGGCGGAACGCAGATTCGGAAAGAAGTTATTTGCTATCATAATCAAATCAAGAAATGTCGACCTTGCGTCAAAAAACATAATCAAATTATTGATTGTTACAATAAAACACATCAGGGCAATAAATGACCTGGAAAGAGAATAAATCCCTAATGATTCATGAATTAACACTAATAACATCTGTACCGCATCGTGACAAGTGGCTTTGTGAGATAGTCTAAAAAAAAATCGCCACGGGTTTTAGCCTGCATTGCATCCCGCTGAATATTCGACGTTTTCACTTAATTTATCCGGCTAATAGACTAATTGAGCATTTAATAATCTATGCCGCTTTTGGGTGCGATTTATCAGCATTGGAGCAACATTTGCTCTACGGCGAGGCGTCCGAAAAACGCAGGGCGTGCTCCAGCGCTGTTACTCATCATCATTTATCTGTACAGTAGTGCTCTTGGCCGCGCCATGGGAACATATGGATTGTTGAGCTGCCGCTTCTGCCCCGGCGCCGTTCCTTCACCTTTAATTTTACCGCTATACTTTTTGACATTATTCATATTGTGCCGTTGCTTTATAACCCGTAACCTAAGCAGCAAGTAAAATTTTTGCTGTTATTTGCAAATAGAATGTTAATGGAATGCGGATTACATTGGCACGGCATTTCATCCCTTAACGAGACTGTAGTGAAATTGTAACCTTTGCTCCAAATTGTCGTTGCTGAAAGGAGTCAGCATGAATAAAATGTGATTTGAATCACAATTACTGGCCTCAATACTCTTTACTATTTCTCTATACAGTTAATCGATAATCCCATGGACATAGGGGGCTTGGAAAAAAATCGCCTGTAAATGAAGATCGCTAACTGATTGAACAAACTCGTTAAGTAAATAGCCCTTTGTGCCACTGCCTATCTGTCCTTGTGCAGATAAACTAACCTTAATATCCGCGTCTTTCACAACGACAGGGAATGGCTTTTTACTTAAAGAGTTTAACAATTTAACCGAAATTTTAACATTTATTAGGAGAGCACTATGGCTGTTACTAATGTCGCTGAACTGAACACCTTGATGGAAAAGGTTAAAAAAGCCCAGCGCGAATATGCCAATTTTAGCCAGGAGCAGGTGGACAAGATTTTCCGCGCCGCCGCCCTTGCCGCTGCCGATGCCCGCATTCCTCTCGCCAAAATGGCCGTTGAAGAATCCGGCATGGGTATCGTGGAAGACAAAGTGATCAAGAACCATTTCGCTTCCGAATATATCTATAATGCCTATAAAGATGAAAAAACCTGCGGCATCCTGGCCCGGGACGATACGTTCGGCACCATCACCATTGCCGAACCCATCGGTATCATCTGCGGCATCGTGCCGACGACCAACCCCACTTCCACGGCCATTTTCAAAGCGTTGATATGCTTGAAAACCCGTAACGGCATTGTTTTCTCGCCGCATCCCCGTGCGAAGAAAGCCACCAACAAGGCTGCTGAAATTGTCCTGAAAGCCGCTATCGCCGCCGGCGCGCCGAAAGATATCATCGGCTGGATTGACGAACCTACCGTTGAACTCTCCAACCAGCTTATGCACCATCCGCTTGTTAACCTGATCCTCGCCACCGGCGGGCCGGGCATGGTAAAAGCCGCTTACAGTTCCGGTAAGCCCGCCATCGGCGTCGGCGCCGGCAATACCCCGGTGGTTGTGGATGAAACCGCCGATATCAAACGGGTGGTAGCCTCCATCCTGATGTCCAAAACCTTCGATAACGGCGTCATCTGCGCCTCCGAACAATCGGTTATCGTCGTGGACGAAGTCTATGACGCGGTGCGTGAACGCTTTGCCAGCCACGGCGGCTACATGCTGCGCGGCGAAGAACTGAAAGCGGTTCAGGGCATCATTCTGAAAAACGGCGCGCTGAACGCCGGTATCGTCGGCCAGCCGGCGGTGAAAATCGCCGCCATGGCCGGATTGACCGTACCGGGCTCCACCAAGGTGCTGATTGGCGAAGTCACCGTTGTGGACGAAACCGAACCCTTCGCCCATGAAAAGCTCTCGCCGATGCTGGCTATGTATCGCGCCAAGAACTTTGAAGACGCGGTGGTCAAAGCGGAAAAACTGGTGGAAATGGGCGGCATCGGCCATACCTCCTGCCTCTATACCGATCAGGACAATCAGACGGACCGCGTGAATTTCTTCGGCGAAACCATGAAGACCGCGCGTATTCTGATCAACACTCCTGCTTCCCAGGGTGGTATCGGTGACCTGTACAACTTCAAACTTGCACCGTCGCTGACGCTGGGCTGCGGCTCCTGGGGCGGTAACTCCATTTCCGAAAACGTCGGCCCGAAACACCTTATCAATACCAAAACCGTGGCCAAGCGAGCTGAAAATATGATGTGGCATAAGCTTCCCAAATCCATCTATTTCCGTCGCGGTTCATTGCCGATTGCCCTGGATGAAGTGGCCAGCGACGGCGCCAAACGCGCCTTTATTGTGACGGACCGTTATCTGTTTAACAACGGCTATGCCGATCAGATCACCTCCGTACTGAAGGGCCACGGTATTGAAACCGAAGTCTTCTTCGAAGTGGAAGCGGATCCGACCCTGAGCATCGTTCGCAAGGGCGCAGAGCAGATCATGTCCTTCAAACCGGACGTCATCATTGCCCTGGGTGGCGGTTCGCCGATGGATGCCGCCAAGATCATGTGGGTAATGTACGAACACCCGGGCACCCCGTTCGAAGAACTGGCGCTGCGGTTTATGGATATCCGTAAACGTATATATAAGTTCCCGAAAATGGGTGTTAAAGCCCAGATGATCGCCATCACCACCACCTCCGGTACCGGTTCTGAAGTCACGCCGTTCGCCGTGGTGACCGATGATGCCACCGGCCAGAAATATCCGCTGGCGGATTATGCCCTGGTGCCGAGCATGGCGATTGTGGATGCCAATCTGGTGATGAACATGCCGAAATCCCTCTGCGCCTTCGGCGGTCTGGATGCGGTAACCCATGCCTTGGAAGCCTATGTGTCCATCATGGCCACCGAGTTTTCCGACGGCCAGGCGCTGCAGGCCATCAAGCTGCTCAAAGAGTATCTGCCTGCCAGCTATCACGAAGGGGCGAAAAACCCGGTAGCCCGTGAACGCGTTCATAACGCCGCCACTATTGCCGGCATCGCGTTTGCCAACGCCTTCCTGGGCGTCTGCCACTCCATGGCCCATAAACTGGGTTCGGAATTCCATATTCCCCATGGCCTGGCCAACGCCATGCTGATTTCCAACGTGATCCGCTACAACGCCAACGACAACCCCACCAAACAGGCGGCGTTCAGTCAGTATGACCGTCCGCAGGCCCGTCGTCGTTATGCCGAAGTGGCCGACCATCTTGGCCTGAGCCAACCGGGCGACCGTACCGCGCAGAAGATTGAAAACCTGCTGGCCTGGCTGGATGAAATCAAAGCCGATTTGGGTATCCCAACCTCTATCCGTGAAGCCGGCGTGCAGGAAGCGGATTTCCTGGCGAAGGTGGACAAGCTGTCCGAGGATGCGTTCGATGACCAGTGTACCGGCGCCAACCCGCGCTATCCGCTGATTGCCGAACTGAAACAAATTCTCCTGGATACCTACTACGGACGTAAATACGTCGAGCCTTTCGCAGATGCCGCCGCAGTGGCCCATGCTCCGGCTCTCCCGGCTGACGCGGTGAAAACCGCGGCTCCGGAAGCGAAAACCGAGAAAAAAGGCAAAAAAGTGACCAGCTGATCGCGGCGATAACCATCCCGCGTTGAGAACGGTCACCGATACAACCCCCGGTAAGTCAGTCGGGGGAAACAACACAGGCCCCTTTTGGGGCCTGTGTTGTAAGTTTGTTGACAAAGTGTCCGGTCGTGGCAGGCTGCCAGATCGTAAAGAAGCCGTGAACCCATCCCTGGGGGCTTGATCCGCGCGATTATGACTCTCTTCCCCGAGAGCCACCCTAATTAAGTCCGAGTACGTTTGTCAGCAAGCCCCCATATACGGCCTAAACGCCGCGCTACGGAGCTTAATCGCCGTTAAGCCGCCATTCCCTTTACTGAACGAAAAAAACGCGCCACGCAATCCCCTGCCGGCTAATCTGAATTGAAGCGGCCATGCCGTAAACCGCCGAACGCTTCCGTCTCACGGAATATAACCAAAACCGCATATCCGGCCCCACAGGGCTCTTTTGACCGCAACCGGTGCAATCCCCCCGGTGAAAGCCTAAAATCGCTCCTGTGCCCTTTATGGCGGTTATATAGCGGCAGAAGCAGATGGCCGCGCTGATGGCGCCGGCGTCAAAATACACAACCGCCGCCGGATAACAAAGACCTACGGCTGACGCGGTTCGGACGCGGCCATGGAGATATAGCCGGGCACCTGGCTATCCTCCACCATGGCCTGTTTGTAATGCTTGCGGCATACCGAGACATACCGTTCTTCGCCGCCGATAACCACCTGTTGGCCGTCATGCACGGGTTTACCGTCTTCACCCAGGCGAATGACCCGGTTTGCCTTGCGGCCGCAATAACAAATGGTTTTAAGCTCGATAAGCTTATCAGCCCATGCCAACAGATAATGGCTACCGGGAAACAGCTCGCCGCGAAAGTCAGTGCGCAACCCATAACACAATACCGGAATATTTAGAAAATCCACTACGTCCGATAATCCGGCAACTTGTTGACGGGTTAAAAACTGACTTTCATCCACTAATATGCAGTGCAGCGCCTGCTGCTCATGGGACTGACGAATAACCGCCAGCAAATCGGTATCCGGGCGGTAGAGCTCTGCCGGCGAGGAAAGGCCGATACGGGAACTGACCTGGCCGCGAGCAAAACGATTATCTATTTCAGCGGTAAATACCAGGGTGCGCATGCCACGCTCCTGATAATTATACGAGGACTGCAGGAGCGCAGTGGATTTACCCGCATTCATCGCAGAATAATAAAAATAAAGTTGAGCCATCAGCCCCTCACTTCGGAAAAAATCAATGACATAATAAATAAGGTGCCCAGTGTATCATAAACTTTAAGCCGTCTGCTGTGCCCCACCGCCCTGATTTTAACATCGCCGGGCCCCGTAGGCGACGCAGCCGGCAGGTAATTAGCCCCGGCGGGTGTTACTTTAAATTAGTCCTCTGCTTTAATGAATCATAACCAAAGTGACTGCGCTACATCACCTAACATTTGCTTCGAGCACGACGCCGGATGCGAACGCTATACGCGCAATAGCGCCCTGGTTTTAAACATTGGTTATAAAAACGCAAAATTTTTCTACGATATAAACGTGGCTTATAATGAAACGCGCTGTGCAATATGCACTCCATTAACGGGTGAAGCGGGAAAACGCAACATAGTGAATCAATTTGTCATTACCATGCAAAGGGCATATATTTAGCGCTGTCGGGCTCTGCGGTAAAAAAAAAGATTATTTTTTACCTTACTTACAAACTAGCTATTGCAGAAAAGAAACTACCGCTCTATTATTACTCCGACGCCCCATTTATATTATTCGAGATTAGGACAATGAGCGAAGCACTTAAAATTCTTAACAACATCCGAACTCTGCGTGCACAAGCCAGAGAATGTACTCTTGAAACTCTGGAAGAAATGCTGGAGAAACTTGAGGTAGTCGTCAATGAGCGCCGCGAGGAAGACAGCCAGGCACAGGCTGAAATCGAAGAACGTACGCGCAAATTACAGCAATATCGTGAAATGCTGATTGCCGACGGTATCGATCCGAATGAATTGCTGCAAACCATGAGCGCATCAAAAGCTACTGGTAAAACCAAGCGCGCAGCTCGTCCGGCTAAATATCAATATACCGATGAGAACGGTGAAAGCAAAACCTGGACCGGCCAAGGCCGTACACCTGCTGTCATCAAAAAGTCTATTGAAGATGAAGGCAAAACGCTGGACGATTTCCTGCTGTAATCCGTTATATCCTTTATTATAAAATGCCCGTTTGAATACTCAGCGGGCGTTTTTCTATCTCCCTGCCGGATGAATTTTAACCATCCGATGAATTTCCGCCAACGGCATGTCTGCACTCTTTCCTCTGTGGCAGTAATGGTTTCGTCCCTGTGCATTAGCGCGTAAAAAATCAATAAGCGTATAATTTGTGAGCAGGACAATGATTCCTTTTGCCGATGTCTATGCGGTAATGCCGTTCCCTCAGACGTTAAAAGCGGCCTTCTGGCCGCTTTTAACGTCTGTATGGCTCACATTGTCACAATTAGTTATTGGTGGTAATAATTCCGATACCATTGGACAAAGCGCCCTATTCCCTCGTCTATCCCGGTTTGTGGTTTAAAACCGATAGCGTTATACAAAGCCTCGGTATCGGCGCTGGTTTCCAGCACATCACCTGGTTGCATCGGCATTAAATTTTTCACTGCCGTAATGCCCAGCGCTTTTTCCAGCGCCTGTATGTATTCCATCAATTTAACCGGCTGGCTATTGCCGATATTATATACACGATAGGGTGCGGAACTTGTGGCGGGGGATCCCTGCTCAACCGTCCAAGACGTATCCGCTACCGGTGGAAGATTTTGTAAACGAATTATGGCTTCGACGATATCGTCTATATAAGTAAAATCGCGGCGCATTTCACCATGGTTATAGACATCAATGCTATGTCCGGCGAGCATTGCCTCGGTAAATTTGAATAATGCCATATCAGGTCGTCCCCATGGACCATAGACGGTAAAAAACCGCAATCCAGTGGTCGGAAGCTGATACAAATGTGAATAAGTGTGTGACATTAATTCATTAGACTTTTTCGTAGCCGCATATAACGACACCGGATGATCCACGGAATCGTCGGTTGAAAATGGTATTTTACGATTCAGGCCATAAACTGAGCTTGACGAGGCATAAAGTAAATGCCCTACCTGGGTATGACGACACCCTTCCAGGATATTCAAATGGCCGATAAGATTGGAATCCGCGTAAGCAAGGGGGTTCTCCAAAGAATAACGGACTCCCGCCTGAGCGCCCAGATGAATCACTCGTTGAAACCGCTGTTGATCAAAAAGCTCGGCCATCCCCTGCCGATCGGCTAAATCCAGTTTAAAAAAACTAAAGGATTGCTTATCTTTTAATCTCTCAAGACGAGATTGCTTGAGGCGCACGTCATAATAATTATTAAGATTATCGATACCAATGACCTGATGGCCGTCAGCGAGCAGACGCTCGCTGACATGGAAACCAATAAAGCCCGCGGCACCGGTTACCAGAAATTTCATGTAACCTCTACTTGTAGGAAGTCAGCGAAGCTCCCCGGCCTATGCCGTAATAAACAATGCCCCGATGAGCCAAACGTTCGGGATCATATAGGTTACGGCCGTCAAAAATCACCGGCTGAGTTAACATGGACTTGATCATATCGAAATCCGGCGCACGGAAATTCTGCCACTCGGTACAGATAACCAAGGCATCCGCCCCCTGCAACGCGGATTCTTTGGTACCCATTAATTTTAAATCACCGCGATGCCCGTAAATACGCTGGGTTTCATTCATCGCTTCCGGATCGAATGCCTGCACTTGCGCGCCGGCCTGCCATAATGTTTCCATTAAAACCCGGCTGGAAGCCTCACGCATATCATCGGTATTGGGTTTAAAGGAGAGTCCCCACAAGGCAAACGTCTTACCCTGCAGATTTTCACCGAAATGACGCTTGATGAACTGCGGCAGTTTGCTCTTTTGCTGATAATTTACATCTTCCACAGCCTGCAATAATTTCGGTTGATAACCAATTTGCTGGGAAGTCCGAATCAGCGCTTGCACATCTTTGGGGAAACAGGAGCCGCCATAACCGCAGCCAGGATAAATAAAGTGATAGCCGATACGGGAATCGGAACCGATGCCCTGCCGCACTTTCTCAATATCCGCCCCAAGCAATTCAGCCAGATTGGAAATTTCGTTCATAAAGCTGATTTTAGTGGCCAGCATGCAGTTAGCCGCGTATTTGGTGAGCTCGGCGCTGCGGATATCCATCAAAATCATCCGGTCGTGATTGCGGTTAAAGGGTTCGTACAGTTCCCGCAGCAGCTCCACCACCTGTTCATTGTCGGTACCCACGACAATACGTTCCGGACGCATGCAGTCGGCGACCGCGGCGCCCTCTTTCAGGAATTCAGGGTTTGATACAACATCGAATGTCAGCGTGCTCTTGCGGGCATGCAGGGTCTCTTGCATAACGGCGCGAACTTTATCTGCGGTCCCCACCGGCACGGTGGATTTATCCAGCACGACTTTATGATCGTCCATATATTGGGCAATCGTCCGCGCCACCGCCGTGACATATTTCAGATCCGCCGAACCGTCTTCGTCGGGGGGAGTGCCCACCGCGATAAACTGCATTACGCCGTGCCTGACGCCGGCTTCGGCATCAGTGGTGAACTTCAGTCGACCGGACTCATAATTCTGCTGCACCAAAGGTGTCAAACCAGGCTCAAAAATCGGGATATTCCCTTTTTTCAGGTTTTCCACTTTTTGTTCGTCGACATCCACACAAAGAACATCATGACCGACTTCCGCCAAAACAGCCGCTTGCACCAAACCAACATAGCCGATACCAAAAACAGTCACTTTCATGTTGAATATCCTGGTTGAAATTTAACCCTGAAAATTTTTAAGTGTATTAATCTACAATGGTTTCTTTGAGCCATTGTGAAAATTCTTTTCCGAGAGTTTCATGACGGATACCATATTCAACGAAAGCTTCCATATAGCCCAATTTATTACCGCAATCATGGCTAATGCCTTTAAGGTGGTAAGCTTCAACGGTTTCTTTTTCCATCAGCAAAGCGATGGCGTCAGTGAGCTGAATTTCATTGCCCGCTCCCGGAGGCGTTTTTTCCAACAGGGTCCAAATATCGGCGGACAAGACATAACGACCCACTACGGCTAAATTGGACGGAGCCTCATCGGCGGTAGGTTTTTCAACCACATTAACCATAGGCGCGCTTTCACCCGGTTTCAGTTCTTTGCCCTGGCAGTCCACTACGCCGTAATTGGTCACATCGACAACCGGCTCAACCATAATCTGGCTGCGTCCTGTTTCTTCGAAGCGGGACAGCATTTCGCTTAAATTGTCAGTTTTCAGATTGGATTCAAATTCGTCGATAATCACATCCGGCAAAATTACCGCCACCGGTTCGTCGCCCACTAACGGATGCGCGCATAAAACCGCATGGCCCAGGCCTTTGGCCAAACCTTGCCGAACTTGCATGATAGTCACATGGGGCGGACAAATCGCCTGGATTTCAGCCAATAATTGCCGTTTAACACGTTTTTCAAGCATCGCTTCAAGTTCAAAGCTGGTATCGAAATGGTTCTCAATGGAATTCTTGGATGAATGGGTCACGAGGATGATTTCATTAATGCCCGCAGCGATACACTCATTCACTACATATTGAATCAGTGGCTTATCAACCAGCGGTAACATCTCTTTCGGGATGGCTTTGGTCGCAGGCAGCATTCGTGTTCCTAATCCCGCCACCGGGATTACCGCTTTTGTTACTTTGAAATTTGTATTAATAGCAGACATCAACCACCTCTCTCATTTCGCCAAGATAATAAAATTTCATTTATCTAATTTTAAACCCGATAAGTATACCAGTTTAGACTGTTGGCGGGCGGCGTAAGGCGGCATATGACAAAAAATTAGGACAATTACCCATTTTTATAAGATATTGAAAAAAGAATAGATTGGATAGAACTTAGCCCCATTACCGGCATCAGCATTCAGCCGCCGGAATTTAATCGGTAGATAACATTAACCTTAAACGTCCCCCGGCGCCCCAGACCTGGCATTGCCATTCGGTGCAATGTTCACTCACCTGGTTGAGATAGGCATTGTTCATTGTGCCCAGAGGGACGCCGCTATTGAGTTCGATTTGATGATCATTGGCGGTAAGCGTAGCGTTCAGGCCAGCCGACACTAAAATCAACTTATTGAGTCCGCGGTGATAATACCCCACCAGCAAAGGGAACTGTCCGTCCAGATTGGCCTTGCGCAACAGCTGATTTACCTGTCTTAGCAAGGTGGAGAGTTCCGGCAACCGGTGCGAACGGTTGGCAATATGCGCCTGCAACAATCCGTTAAACAAGGCCCGGAGCAGTAGGGCCGCCAATACGCCTTTTTCTTCCGCCCGGGTGACATCCAGGCAATAAAAGGCTAAATCATGCTCGGACAATGCGGCGATATCCAGTACCAGCCCCGGCTGTTCAGCCATGGTCAACTGGCGATAATTAACCCGGCAACGGGCAATATTCTGCTGTACCGGCGGCTGTAGCTGTTTCAGTAGTTTGGCGGCGGCGCCGGGATGTTGGCTCAGTGCATCCCAATCCTGGAATAATTGTTCTTCTTCATCCACTTGCGAAGTAAACATGTCGGGATAAAGACAGCCAAGCACGGTTTCCCGTAAGCGGCCAAAATCGTCAAGGGGCTTGAGCAAAACGTCTTGCACGCCCAGGCGCAGTACCTTGGCAATATCGGTCATCTGATCGGTACCGGATACCACCAGCACCGGAGTGGCGGCATCAAACGCACGAAAACGCTCTACAAAAGTCAGCCCGTTCATTTCAGGCATTTCCAGGTCGCAAATCACCAGATCGGGACGCGTGGAGGGCAGCATATCCAACGCTTCCCTGCCATGAGACGCTTCATGGACTTCGGCACCCATCGATTGCAGAAATTGAGCCAGCACGGATCTGAATACCGCCTCGTCCTCAATCACTAATATTTGTTTGTTTTGTAATGGCTTTACCATCAAAGACCCCTTATTTCAATCAGCTTAATAGTGGCTCAGTCTCACCACTTTTACTTATAAGAAATGTCAGGGGCTGATTAGTCTGTCACTCATTATTCAATCAATCACTTGTCAACCGTACACAGGGTCCTTTTTTGTCCTGATACCCCTTACTCTCAACCGGTCGGATAACCCTAACCTTAGCAAAAAAACGTTCTTGCCTAAGTAAGGAGCGTAGTAGCCATTAGGTAAAAATGCATCTTATCCGGGCAAAATGATGTCCGTTCCCGCCCCCATTGACAAGGACAATCTACCATTCCTTTGAAATAGTTGGAGTTTGGAAAAACAACGGCATCGTATTTTGCAATGATCAAAATCAACATTTACGCTCGTTGGCACGGGATGGCCGATGACTGGGATACAAGCATAGGGTAAAGTCTATTATCCTCTGATTTCTATCGTTATCACCAGGGAGTTTTGTGGAAGATTTATGTCACTGCGGCAGCGGTTTACTTTTCGATGAATGCTGCAAGCCGTTCATCAACGGTTACCGCTTTCCGCTTAAGCCGGTGCAGTTAATGCGCTCCCGTTATACCGCTTATGTATTACACAATCTTGATTATTTAATCTCAACCTGGCATCCCGATTGCCGCGCTGAACAATGGCGAGACGATATCGCGGCGAATTTTCCCCTCACAGAGTGGAAGGGATTAACCATTAAAGATGAACGTGCCGGTAAAAACGGCCATGAATCCTATGTGGAATTTATCGCCCTTTTTTATGACCGGCACAACCGGCGGCCCGGTTTTATTCATGAACGGTCACGCTTTGTTCAATTGAACGAACGCTGGTATTATATTGACGGCATACATCAGCAGCCCCTGAGGAATGCCCCTTGCCCTTGCGGCTCGGGTAAAAAATACAAAAAGTGTTGCGGGCAATAACCCGGTGGGATTTTATCCGACCGCTTGTTAAAACGGATTCCATGAGTTTGTATAGGATTGGCACGTCAATGCAGTCGCAAATAATCCAGAGAAAAATATTACGTACCATTTGCCCGGATGCCAAGGGCCTGATAGCTCAAATCACCAGCATTTGCTTTAATCATCAATTGAATATCGTGCAAAACGACGAGTACGTTGATCATCGCAGCGAACGCTTTTTCATGCGCACCGAATTGGAAGGCCGGTTTGACGATGAGCGCTTGCTGAGCGATTTGGACCGGGTCTTGCCGGAAGGCACAATACGGGAACTCAATCCCGCCGGACGTCGCAGGATAGTCGTTCTGGTCACCAAGGAAGCGCATTGCCTGGGTGATTTGCTGATGAAAAGCGCCTACGGCGGACTGGACATGGACATCGCCGCGGTTATCGGCAATCACGATACCCTGCGCACGCTGGTTGAACGTTTCGATATTCCGTTCCATCTGGTGAGCCACGACGGTTTTAACCGCGAAGAGCATGACGCGCGCATGATGGCGCAAATCGACGCCTACGCGCCGGATTATGTCGTGCTGGCAAAATACATGCGTGTTCTGACGCCGCATTTCGTGCGTCATTACCCTAATCGGGTAATCAATATCCACCATTCATTCTTACCGGCTTTTATCGGCGCACGCCCCTATCAGCAGGCTTATGAGCGGGGCGTTAAAATCATCGGCGCCACGGCCCATTACGTGAATGATAATCTCGACGAAGGCCCGATTATCTGCCAGGACGTGATCAATGTCGATCATACCTACACCGCGGAAGATATGATGCGCGCCGGGCGGGATGTGGAAAAAAATGTCTTGAGCCGCGCGTTATACCGCGTATTGGCGCAAAGGGTCTTTGTCTACGGCAATCGGACCATTATTTTTTAAATGAATTGACGGTCCGGCCGCCGCCTTTACGGCCGGTTTGCCGTTAAAAAAAACGGCTTAACAGGGAATTTCTCCGGTTCGTGTCGAAAAAATCGGCAAGTGAATAATTTCCCGGTTATTTTTTCTTTACAGCGGCGTTTCATTTGATATGATGCGCCCCGCTTGATGCGTTATTTGTTTCAAGGCCTGGTGGGGTTCCCGAGCGGCCAAAGGGAGCAGACTGTAAATCTGCCGTCACTGACTTCGAAGGTTCGAATCCTTCCCCCACCACCATCTAAAGAATGTGTCCGATAAACCCGTCTACTCCGAACACGCCATATTCCCCATTGGGGGATGGATGAGAACCTTCGACCAAGGTTCGAGTCGAGCAACGCGAGACAACGTCGCGCCCGCGCGACGGCCCGAAGGGCGAGGAACGAAGTGACGAGTAATCCTTCCCCCACCACCATCTAAAGAATGTGTCCGATAAACCCGTCTACTCCGAACACGCCATATTCCCCATTGGGGGATGGATGAGAACCTTCGACCAAGGTTCGAGTCGAGCAACGCGAGACAACGTCGCGCCCGCGCGACGGCCCGAAGGGCGAGGAACGAAGTGACGAGTAATCCTTCCCCCACCACCATCTAAAGAATATCTCCAACAAACCCGTCTACTCCGAACACAGCATATTCCCCATTGGGGGATGGATGAGAACCTTCGACCAAGGTTCGAGTCGAGCAACGCGAGACAACGTCGCGCCCGCGCGACGGCCCGAAGGGCGAGGAACGAAGTGACGAGTAATCCTTCCCCCACCACCATCTAAAGAATATCTCCAACAAACCCGTCTACTCCGAATACAGCATATTCCCCATTGGGGGATGGATGAGAACCTTCGACCAAGGTTCGAGTCGAGCAACGCGAGACAACGTCGCGTCCGCGCCGGCCGTTTGAATGGCGCCGCTTTTCTGCTACCATCATTGAAATCCCCCGATATGGCGCAAAAAATGAAGTTTGTCTCCTTTAATATCAATGGACTGCGTGCCAGACCCCATCAGTTAAGCGCGATCATTGAGCAGCATCGGCCTGATGTGATCGGCCTGCAGGAAACCAAGGTCCATGACGATATGTTTCCTCTGGAAGAGGTGGCGCAACATGGCTATCACGTGTTCTACCATGGACAAAAAGGCCATTATGGCGTGGCACTGTTATGCCGGGAGCAGCCGCTGGCCATTCGCCGGGGTTTTGCCGGTGATGATGCCGACGCGCAGCGGCGCATTATCATGGCCGACTTCGTGACCGAAAAAGGCATACTCACCGTGGTGAACGGCTACTTTCCACAAGGGGAAAGCCGCGATCATCCGGTCAAATTCCCCGCCAAAGCCCGTTTTTACCAGGATTTGCAGGACTATATCCAGCAGAGTCACCATGGGGATTCACTGCTCCTGGTGATGGGGGATATGAACATCAGCCCCACCGACCTGGATATCGGCATCGGCGAAGAGAGCCGCAAGCGCTGGCTGCGCACCGGCAAATGCTCTTTCCTGCCGGAAGAGCGGGAGTGGATGGCGCGGCTGCTGGACTGGGGCCTGGTGGATACCTTCCGCAGCCGCAACCCGGACTGTCGCGATCGCTTCTCCTGGTTCGACTATCGCTCCCGTGGTTTTGATGAAAACCGCGGTCTGCGCATCGACCTGCTGCTGGCTTCGATACCGCTGGCGCAAACCTGCCTCGCCACCGGCATTGATTACGATATACGCGCCATGGAAAAACCCTCGGATCATGCGCCTGTCTGGGTGGATTTTGCCCTGTGAGAGGACCCAATCAGCGGGTGCTGAACGTGGTGGCCGCGATAATTGAGCTCGAGGGCAGGATTTTGCCGGCCAGGCGTGATGACCGGCGAGATAAGCCGGATCTGTAGGGATTTCCCGGCATATTGACGTTACACTGTCACAGTGAGTTTCACTGAATTGACCCCATGGACGATGACTCATATGCCTTGGCAAAGGCCGATACTTCACTTACTCTGCTGCTCCCTTACCGGATTTTCGCGTCCGCCGCCTGGGCTTGGCGTCCTTGCCGGCCGGCGAGGTCGCCGGTAACCCGCGCAGCGACGGGGGCGGCGGCTGTTGCCGCACCTGATGGATCAATCCGCGCAGCGTCTCTGTCAGCGGCACCATAAAATCCTGATAGCGGCACTGTTTCTCACTGATCTTGGTTAAGGTCGACTCCCATTGCGCAGTCATATCCGGACTGGCCGCGCTCTCCGGCAAGGCATGAATCAGACCGCGGCCGCTTTCGCTGGACAGGATGTTACGGCCCTTTTTATATAAAAATCCCCGCTTGAACAATAATTCGATGATACCGGCCCGGGTGGCTTCGGTACCCAGCCCATCGGTGGCCCGCAGGATTTTCTTCAATTCCTTATCCTGCACGAACCGGGCGATACCGGTCATAGCGGACAATAAAGTCGCGTCATTGAAGGGCCTGGGCGGCTGCGTTTCCCTAGACACCACCTCTCCCGACTCGCATAACAATTCATCGCCTTTTTTCACCACCGGCAGCGGCGTACCGTCGTTCTCCTCATCGCGCTCTTTTGCCCCGAGCAGGGTACGCCAACCGGCATCCGCCAGAAAACGGGATTTAGCCACAAACTTGCCGCCGGCGATGTCCAGGTTAATGATACAGCGCCGAAATACCGCATCGGCGCAAAACTGCATAAGGTATTGACGGCAGACCAGTGCGTAGATTTTTTTCTCATCGTCGCTCAGAGCGATTTTGCCACTGCGCGCGGTGGGGATGATGCCATGGTGCGCATCCACCTTTTTATCATCCCAACAGCGGTTTTTTTGCGTCGTATCCAATGTCGCCTGGGCCATCAGCTCCGGCATATGCGCATTGATAGCGTTCAGCACCCCCTGCCGGCCGGAAAAATGCTCTTCCGGCAGATAGCGGCAATCGGAGCGGGGATAGGTAATCAATTTGTGGGTTTCATAGAGCCGCTGGCACACATCCAATACCTGCTGTGCGCTCATGCCGTGGCGTTTTGCCGCTTCGATTTGCAACACAGACAGGGAAAACGGCAGCGGGGGCGTTTCTGACTCCCGTTTATCCGCAAAGAGCGTAACGACGGCCGGTTGTCCGGCAATGCGGGATACCACATGATCCGCCAGCGGCCGGTGGAGCAGCCGCCCCTCCTCGTCCTGATAGGATTCGCAGGCTTCACTCGGCACCCAGAGCGCGATGAACCGTTCCTGTGACGGTGTCACAATATGTGCTTTGACTTCAAAAAAGGTCTTCGGCACAAAATTTTCGATTTCCTCATCGCGGCGGACCACCAGCCCCAGTACCGGCGTTTGTACCCGTCCGACGGACAGCACTCCCTGGTAGCCGGCGTTGCGGCCCAGCAGAGTATAGGCGCGGGTCATATTGATACCGTACAACCAGTCGGCCCTGGCGCGCGCCAGGGCCGATACGCATAACGGCACAAATTCCCGGTTTTCCCGCAGGCGGCTTACCGCTTTGCTTACCGCCGCCGGATTAAGATCGTTCACCAGGCAACGTTTGGCGTTACGGCGCTTTTCATCGTCCAGCGCCAGATAATCCAGCACCTCATCCACCAGCAATTGCCCTTCGCGATCGGGGTCGCCGGCATGAATGACTTCCGACGCCCCGGCCAGCAGCCGTTTGACCACATTCAACTGTTTCAATACCGAGGGACGGGGCTGTAGCTGCCATTTGTCCGGCACAATGGGCAAATCCGCCAGGGACCAGCGGGCATAGCGTCCGTCATAGGCGTCGGGCTGGGCCTGTTCCAGCAAATGTCCGATACACCAGGTCACCATATGTTCCTGGCCGCAGGCGATGAACCCGTCGCCCCGGCGATGGGGCTGCGGCAGCACGTCGGCGATGGCCCGCGCCAAACTTGGTTTTTCAGCGATAAAAAGCTGCATTTCTCACCCTGGAAAGAAATTGTTACTGAAAATTTTACGCTCTCCGGGTCAGAAATGACGGACAAAAGGCTCGGTTTCAGGAGGTAATATGGTGGTGGATGCCTTCAGCTGCGGCGTGCCTAGATAAAGAAATCCGACGATTTCATCCTGCTCGCGACAGCCGAAAGCCGCTTTAACATCCGGCTGGGTCGCCCATAGGCCGGTGCGCCAGATACCGTTGAAGCCCTGGGCCAATGCCGCCATCTGCATCGCTTGCACCGCGCAGCCGGCGGAGACCACCTGTTCCCAGCGGGGGACCTTGGTTTGGGTATCGCACCAGGCCAAAACCGCTATAATCAGCGGGGCCCTGAAAGGCGCTTGCCTGGCTTTTTCGACGCCCTTTTCATCCATTTTCGCGCCTAGGGCGGACTGATACAGCAGTTCGCTCAGCCGCGTGCGGCCTTCGCCTTCGATAATGACAAAACGCCAGGGCTGCAATGTGCCATGATCCGGCGCACGCATACCGGCACGGATGATATTATCCAGTACGGTGCCTGCGGGGGCAGGTTCAGCCAGCCGAGATGCGGAACGGCGATTTAGCAAAAGTTCTAATGCATCCATTACTTACTCCCGATGTTATTCATGCTTATAACGTTAACATACGGCCGCCGACGGTAACAGCATGACGCTTTTAAACCGAATTTTTATCTTTTTTCATGCTGACATTTAGCGGGCGGATCTTTAGGATACCTGACAATGAACCGATATCGCCATTATGAGCGAATAATGACCCGTTCACGCGTTGATCGCCGGCGCCATGGTTAAATTTTACAATACGAATCCTGCACTAGGTTGTTTTATGGAGAGCACATGCGCACATTGTGGCGAATAATATCCAGCCCGTTTCGTTGGGCCTGGCGTTTGTTGAATTTTATCCGCGAATTTATCCTTAACCTTTTTCTGATTTTTATCATCGTCATCTGCGTCGGTATCTACCTGCAGGTGCACCGATCCGCGCCGGAACCGGGCAAAGGCGCGCTGCTGGTGGATCTCACCGGCGTGGTGGTTGAAAAACCCTCGATGAACAATAAATTCCGCCAGATTGGCCGTGAACTATTAGGCGCTTCCAGTAACCGTTTGCAAGAGAATTCCCTGTTTGATCTGGTGAATCTGCTGCGGGCGGCCAAAGAAGATCAGAACATTACCGGCCTGGTGCTTTCCTTGAAGGATTTCGCCGGGGCGGACCCCACTTCGCTGCAATATATCGGCAAGGCGCTGCGTGAGTTCCGCGACAGCGGCAAGCCCATTTTTGCCGTGGGGGACAGCTACAATCAGTCACAATACTTTTTGGCCAGTTTCGCCAATAAAATCTATCTGACGCCGCAGGGCGCGGTGGATCTACACGGACTGGCCACCAATAATCTCTACTACAAAAGCCTGCTGGATAAATTAAAGGTTAACACGCATATTTTCCGCGTGGGCACCTATAAATCAGCGGTGGAACCTTTCCTGCGCGACGACATGTCGCCGGCGGCCCGAGATGCGGATAGCCGTTGGCTGGGCCAGATATGGGCGCATTATCTCGATACCGTCGCCGCCAACCGGCAGATTACGCCACAGCAGCTGTTCCCCGGCGCGCCGGCGATGCTGGCGGATCTGAAAGCCGTCGACGGGGATACCGCCCAGTTTGCCCTGCACAATAAATGGGTGGATACCGTGGCGTCCCGTTATGCCATCGAAACCGAGCTAACCAAGACCTTCGGATGGAACAAGCAGAAAAAGGCCATAAATGCCGTCAGCATGTATGATTATCAGATGCAGAAGCCATCGGAAAAAGGCGAACAGATCGCGGTTATTTTTGCCGACGGCGCCATTATCGACGGACCGGAAACCCCCGGGTCGGTGGGCGGCGATACCACCGCCGGTCAGATTCGCGATGCCCGGCTCGATCCACACATCAAGGCTATTGTATTTCGCATCAACAGCCCCGGCGGCAGCGTCAGCGCCTCGGAACTGATACGTTCGGAACTGGAAGCGGCCCGTGAATCCGGCAAGCCGGTTGTGGTGTCCATGGGCGGCATGGCCGCTTCGGGGGGGTATTGGATTTCCACCCCGGCCAATTACATCATTGCCGCCCCCAGCACGCTTACCGGCTCCATTGGTATTTTCGGCGTCATCAATACCTTCGAAGATACGCTGGGCAGCATCGGCGTGCATACCGACGGGGTGTCCACCTCGCCGTTGGCGGATTTGTCAGTTACCAAAGCCCTTCCGCCGGAGTTCTCACAAATGATGCAGCTGAACATCGAGAACGGTTATAAAAACTTTATCACCCTGGTGGGTAAAGCCCGCAACAAGACGCCGGAAGAGGTGGACAAAATCGCCCAAGGGCATGTCTGGATCGGTAGCGATGCCAAAACCAACGGACTGGTGGATCAACTGGGGGATTTCGACGATGCCGTGGCGAAAGCCGCCGAATTGGCCAAATTGAAGCAATATCACCTCAATTGGTATATCGAAGAGCCCAGCCTTATTGACCTGGTGTTATCGCAAACCAGCGCTTCGATTTACGCCCGTCTCCCGGCGACCATCCAGGCCTGGCTGCCCGCGCCGTCCGGCCAGATAGCCGCACTGTTTTCCGCCCAGCCGGGTTTGCTCACCAACCTGAACGATCCGCAAAACCGTTATGCCTATTGCCTGTCTTGCGGCGACATTCAATAAGCGGTCATCGCCGGCGGCCCGTCAATGCCGCCGGCACCCTAGGCCATGGGGCTGGTGTTATTGCTCCGTGGCCGTATAATTGAGGCTATACACTAAATAATTCACCTTGCAGGTAAGCCAACGCACCTGCAAGGTGAAAGATGACGGGTATATCGCCCCGTGAGAGGCCGTGCCTTTCCCCATGCAAAAAAAATCCATTTATGTCGCCTATACCGGCGGTACCATCGGCATGCAGCGCTCTGATAACGGCTATATACCGGTATCGGGCCATTTGCAGCGCCAGTTGGCGTTGATGCCGGAATTCTATCGCCCGGAAATGCCCGATTTTACCGTTCATGAATACGCCCCGCTGATTGATTCCTCCGATATGACGCCAAACGACTGGCAGCATATCGCCCAGGACGTGGCGGAACACTATGAGAACTATGACGGTTTTGTCATCCTGCACGGCACCGACACCATGGCCTTCACCGCCTCGGCGCTGTCGTTTATGCTGGAAAACCTGGCCAAGCCGGTCATTGTCACCGGATCCCAGATCCCCCTGGAGGCGCTGCGCTCAGACGGCCAGACCAATTTGCTCAACGCGCTATACCTGGCGGCCCATTATCCGGTAAACGAGGTCAGCCTGTTTTTCAACAACAAGCTGTTTCGCGGCAACCGTACCACCAAAGCCCATGCGGATGGTTTTGACGCCTTCGCCTCCCCCAACCTGCCGCCGCTGTTGGAAGCGGGCATCCATATTCGTCCCGTGGCGCCGCCGCTGCCCCACCGCCCCGGCGCCGAACTGATTCTTCATCCCATCACCCCCCAGCCGGTGGGTGTGGTGACGCTCTATCCGGGCATTTCCGCCGATGTGGTGGGCAATTTCCTGCGACAGCCGGTAAAAGCATTGATTCTGCGATCCTATGGCGTCGGCAACGCGCCACAGCATCCGGCGTTGCTGGATGAGCTGCGGCAGGCGGTAGCGCGCGGCAGCGTCGTGGTGAATCTCACCCAGTGCTTCTCCGGCCGGGTGAATATGGGCGGCTATGCCACCGGCAACGCTCTGGCGCGATCGGGCGTTATCAGCGGCTTCGATATGACGGTTGAAGCGGCGCTGACCAAACTGCACTATTTGCTCAGCCAATCGCTCCCGGCCGATGAGATACGGCACATCATGCAACAGGATTTGCGCGGCGAGCTGACCGGCGATGATATAAGCGGAGAAACAGCATGAAACAGGCTTTGCTGCTGATTGATTTGCAAAATGACTTTTGCCCGGGCGGCGCTCTGGCGGTTACCGATGGCGATAAAGTCATTGCGGTGGCGAATCGAGCCATAGCGTTCTGCCGCCGGGAAGACATACCGGTCGTGGCATCACTGGACTGGCATCCGTCAAATCACGGCAGCTTTGCCGTGAACTCCGGCGGACGGGTGGGTGAAATCGGGCTGCTGGATGGTCTGTCCCAGGTATGGTGGCCGGTGCATTGCGTACAGGATACCACCGGGGCGCAGTTGCATCCCGAACTGGATGCAGAAGGCATCCGCCGCCGCATCTATAAAGGCCGTCAGGCCGGCATCGACAGCTACAGCGCTTTTTACGATAACGGTCATCGAGCCCAAACCGAGCTGCACGCCTATCTGCAGGCCCAAGGAATCCATAGCCTCTCCATCATGGGCCTGGCGACGGATTATTGCGTGAATTATACCGTGCTGGACGCCCTCTCGCTGGGCTACGCCGTGGATGTTATCTTAGACGGCTGCAGGGGCGTGGACCTTCATCCCGGCGACAGCGCCAGGGCATTGGAAGAGATGCAGCGCCTCGGAGCGGGACTTATCACCCTGGCAGAGTTCACCGCCGGATGCTGAAGGCCGGGTGGTAGACATCTGCGGTGCCGAATCGCTGCGATACCCGTCCCTGCCCGCGCCGAATCGCTATCTATGCAGGCATGCCCTAACCGCGTTTATCCGGCTTGAACCGATACAAAAGCAGGCCCGCGCCTCATTAATCCGGCTTGGCTCGAAAAATCTCCGGCGGCTCGCCGGTGAATTCCGCCAGCAGTTCCCGCTTGCTTTTCATTACAATGCTGCCGTCGGTACCGATGCTCATATGCTCCGGCCGGTGATTGTTTCTGGCCTGCCAAAGCATGACTATTTGCAGGCAATGCTCTTTTTGTTCTTCGGTAAGGCGAACGCCGTCAGGCCATTTTCCCAACTCCACCGCCGTTAACAGCCTCTGGTAGATTTCCGGGGTCAGGGTTGCCATTAGCGCGTCGACATCCATGAATTTCTCCTTAGGGGAATATCTGCAACATGAATAATTAGCTGAATCGTTAAAGCGATAAACATGACAGAGTGTCAGCCGCTGATCTCTTCGCCATTGTCCTGGTCTTTGAAACGCAGGGAGGCGGAATTCACGCAAAAGCGGGCACCGGTAGGCTGCGGTCCGTCAGGGAAAACATGTCCCAAATGGGCATCGCAGGCGCCGCAACGGATCTCTACCCGGTGCATGCCGTGGGAGTCGTCATCCAGATAGCGGATGGCGGTATCGCTTACCGGCTCATAAAAACTCGGCCAGCCGCAGCCGGAGTCATATTTGCTTGCAGAATAAAACAGCGGCGCATTGCACACCAGGCAATGGTACTGCCCGGTCCGCTTGTTCTCCAGTAATTTACCGCTGTAGGGCGGCTCGGTGCCCCGCTGCTGCGTGACATACCGCTGCATTTCGGTCAATGAGTCCGTAGGCGGTCGTATCGATTCGTCGTTAGCCATAAGTGCGATTCCCGGACGGTTAATGGAATAAAGCAGGTCAAAACCGGCTCATTATAACAAATAATTAACAACATCGGAGACATTTTTAGCTTAAACTAGGGAACGAGAAACAACGTGAGCGGTAAGTGTGATGAACATCACATTTAACTGCCAGGTGCAGTTTTAATTGAGGTCGAACGACCTCATATTATTCGTAGCTGAGCAGGCAGCGGAACGAACGATTAACGTTCGAATGGTATTGTCGGGTTTGATTTGTAGCAACTATTGACACGATTCCGCTTGACGCTGCGTGAGGTTTTTGTAAATTTACAAGCAACCTTTTATTCACTAACAAATAGCTGGTGGAATATATGACTATCAAAGTAGGTATCAACGGTTTTGGCCGTATCGGCCGCATTGTTTTCCGTGCTGCGCAGGAACGTGACGATGTGGAAATCGTCGGAATCAACGACCTGTTAGATGCTGACTACATGGCTTACATGCTGAAGTATGATTCAACCCACGGCCGTTTCAACGGCACCGTGGAAGTCCAGAATGGCCATCTGGTTGTTAACGGTAAAACTATCCGTGTTACCGCAGAGAAAGATCCGGCTAACCTGAAATGGGGCGAAATCGGCGTCGACGTAGTCGCAGAAGCCACCGGTATCTTCCTCACCGACGAAACCGCTCGCAAGCATATCACCGCCGGCGCAAAGAAAGTGGTGTTGACCGGTCCTTCCAAGGACAATACCCCGATGTTCGTCATGGGCGTCAACCACAAGTCCTATGACGGCCAGGATATCGTTTCCAACGCCTCATGTACTACCAACTGCCTGGCCCCGCTGGCTAAAGTGCTGAACGACAAATTCGGCATCGTCGAAGCCCTGATGACTACGGTCCATGCCACCACCGCTACCCAGAAAACCGTTGACGGCCCGTCCCACAAAGACTGGCGCGGCGGCCGCGGCGCATCCCAGAACATTATTCCGTCCTCTACCGGCGCGGCTAAAGCAGTGGGTAAAGTTATCCCTGAGCTGAACGGTAAACTGACCGGTATGTCATTCCGTGTTCCGACGCCGAACGTGTCCGTAGTGGATTTGACCGCTCGCATCGAAAAAAGCGCAACGTATGAAGAAATCTGCGCCGCGATGAAAGAAGCGTCCGAAGGCGAACTGAAAGGCATCCTGGGCTATACTACCGATGACGTCGTCTCTACCGATTTCAACGGTGAAAAACTGACTTCCGTATTTGATGCCAAAGCCGGTATTGCTTTGAACAAGAACTTTGTCAAACTGATATCCTGGTACGATAACGAAACCGGTTACTCCAATAAAGTGCTGGATCTGATTTCCCATATCGCCAAGAAATAATTGCCGATAGCAAATATGTAGGGGGCGACAGCGATGTCGCCCTTTTTATTTGATCCGTTTCCTCATTTCAATAGGGCCCGAAAATGTACGACACTCTTTTTGCGTTACCCGTTAAAGAACAGCTTTCTTCATCGGTCAGCCTGCGCCAATTGGATCAACTGCCGGTCATCGTTATCGATCATCCCCTGGTTCGGGCGGCGGTCACGTTACAGGGCGCACATCTTATCGCCTGGCAACCCGCCGGCGAGGAAGCGGTTTTATGGCTGAGTGAAGCCAGTGCGTTCAAAGACGGAGTGGCCATTCGCGGCGGCATTCCTATCTGCTGGCCCTGGTTTGGCAAAGTAGCCAGCCCGAATCACGGCTTTGCGCGTATTTTGCCCTGGCAGCTAAGCGAACATCACGAAGACGAGGGTCAGGTCACGTTAACCCTGACGCTGCATGACAGCACCGCCACCGAACAGTATTGGCCGAAACCCTTTACCCTGACGGCAAAATATGTCCTTGGCAAGACCTGTAGCGTCGAACTTGAAGCTCAGGGGGATTTCCAAAACACCACTGCCCTGCACAGCTATTTCAATATCGGCGACATTACCCAGGTCAAAATCAGCGGCTTAGGCGATAGCTATATAGATAAAGTCAAAGACGGCATCACCGCGCAGCAAAAAGGCGAGCTGGGGTTCAGCGGGGAAGAAGTGGACCGGGTTTATACCCATCCTGAATCGGTTAGCCAGATCCACGATCCGCTGCTTAAACGGATTATTGAGATTCACCACCACAATCACAGCGACGTGGTGGCCTGGAATCCCGGCGCCGCGTTAGCGAAGCAAATAGGCGATATTACCGATGAAGGTTATAAAACCTATGTCTGCGTCGAGACCGCGCGCGTTAACGACCCGCTGACGGCCACCGCCTCCGCCCCGGCCCGTTTGTCCACGGTGATCAGCCTGCGCAAGGCATAATGGCAGGACGGCATGGCGTTGGAAAGCGTAGTGCAGGATCTGTCGTCACGCTGTCGCCAAGCTGAATAAGGCACTGGTTGCAGTGGGAAATAATCATTGCAACCAGGCTGCGCTTCATGGCTGAATTACCCCGCCGCCCGCGCCAACAATAGGTGTCCCCGTTTTGTCAGGTTCCCGTTTTTGTCTACATAATGCCGCCAGCGATAAAGGGTCAGGCCTCGTGTTTTGACATACCCTTTCTGTCCGCCGGAGGCCCAGCGCAGCTCTTCGGACATACCCGCCCAGGCACGTACGTTCGACGCCAACAGTTTTTCATCCATTGGGGCGGCGGCCTGCGCCATCAGCCTGTTGCCACGATTCGTCAGCCGTCCGGTTGCCCCGATGTACCGACTCAGCTCCCGGTAAGCCACTCCCTCGTCTTTGGCGAAGCGGGCCATTTCACCCCGTGGCAAAGCACCCTTTCCCGTTAGAGCGCTCCAACGCAGGACTTTGTTTGTGATGTCCCTTTTACCGAAATGATCCTTCGCATACAATTTAGTCGAGAACGTGACCGCCGGCGGAGTTTCAACACTGGCAGCGGGGGAGATACAATGCGAGACCACCAGCAATGGCATATAACGCATCAGAGAGGGGAAGGGCCATGCCGTTTCCCGCATGATCAGGTTAGTATATTCCGCCGCGCCGGCCCAGCACTCAACCTCGTTGGCGTTGAAATTTTGCAGGAGCGCCCAGACCATTTGAGACAGCAGGATCTGCAGCGCATTGGACACATCGAGCCCTTTAACCGGATAACATGTTTGCTGGCGTCCGCTACCGCCCCGCATAAAGACGAACTCCGCCTTTGGCAGGCCCTGAAATGAGGGCGTAATGCCTTCTTGAAGCAATAATTGCCAGCGCTCGGGGGCGCCCCCCTTCTCCAGAACAACTTTCCAATGATTAAAAAGCCGCCGAAACGTCCGGCTGAGCCGGTATATTTCCATTAACGGCTCTTTCACCCAGGTTTCTATTACCGGCTCCGCAGGTAAAAAAAATTTATCATAGAGGGCGAGAGAAGCGATGATCCGCTCTTCTCCCCGTGCAATGAGATCCAATTGACGCCGCAGGTCCGAGGGATTGCGCGCCTGCAGATCAAGTACTTCATCTTTTGGATAGCGCCTTGCCATCGCTCTTGCGTACGCTTCGGTATCCCAAGAAGGAATACCCGATGGAAGCTGGACGGTACGGGGACTGTAAGAGGACAGACCATTCAAAATTGAAAGCATATCTCACCGTTTTTCATCCTTGTTCGGCACCCAGTTCTTATCCTGTTACCTTAGCGTTTAATGCTGTAAGTTGCGTTTGATTTTCCGTTAATTAAATATTTCATCAAAGGGCAGGAACAAAGCGTCAGCGCCGCGCGGGACCGCGCGGCGGATTGAGGTCGATGGTGACGCCCGCGGCGCGCAGGAGCTGGCGCGACAGAGGATCAAACGATATCGAGATGTGTTTTTCGCTTGGGCGCCGGAAAAGCTTCATCCAGCGCCTGTAGCTGGCGGGGGCTTAATTCTATGCCCAGCGCCCCGGCATTTTCCTGAACGTGGGCCTCGCTGCCGGCTTTGGGTATGGCAATCACTCCGGGTTGACGTATCACCCATGCCAGCAATACCTGTGCAACCGTTACCTCCAGTTCCTGGGCAACGGACAATACCGCCGGGCTATCCATTAGACCGTTACGCAGTTTCCCGGCCTGCGCCAGGGGGCAATAGGCCATTACCGGCAGTGACTTTTGCTGACACCAGGGCAGCAGGTCATATTCGATGCCCCGGGAAGCGAGGTGGTATAAAACCTGATCGGTCATGCAGGCGGTTCCGCCGGGCAACGACCACAGTTCCCGCATATCCGACAAATCCAGGTTGGAGACACCCCAGCGTTTGATTTTTCCCGCCTGCTGTAAATGTTCCATGGCGGTTATGGTATCGGCCAGGGGTATATTCCCTCGCCAGTGCAATAAATAAAGATCGATAACATCGGTTTGCAGGCGGCGCAGGCTGTTTTCACAGGCGGTGACGGCTTTCTGCCCCCCGGCGTTCTGCGGGTAGACCTTGGACACCAGAAAGACCTCGTCCCGCCTGCCGCGAATGGCTTGGGCCACTACTCTCTCCGCCCCGCCGTCGGCATACATCTCGGCGGTATCAATTAATGTCAGTCCATGATCGAGACCAAATTGTATCGCGCGCGCTTCCTGCGCCATATTGCCGGACCGTTCCCCCATATACCACGTGCCTTGGCCAATGGCGGGCACGGAATATCCGTCGGGAAAAATCACCTGTTTCATGGTTATAGGCCCTCCTGTTCTCATGAATCACGGTAATCGCACTCTTTTGATGCAATAAACTTTAAACGCTTTATAATGGTGCAAGGTCTGCACTATATTAGAAGCGATAGGTCAATCCGACCCCCACTGTGGTTGTGGAATTGGCGTTTACCATCGGACTATCTTTAACTTCGCCATTCAAGCGCGCATACCGGGCCACCAGCGAGGCGCGCCAGTTATCAGTCAAGGCGTAGACAGCAGTCATTTCCAGGTAAGGGGACCAGCCGTCATCGGCCTGGTATTCGTTTAAGCCGCTGCGCCGGGACTCATGCGGGCTGACGCCGAAGTAATAATCGTTTTGCTTGCCGCTGGCCCAGGCAGCTCCAATACCCGGCAAGAGCGTCAGCCTGTCAAAGGTAAACGGGTAGAGATAGGCTAAATCAGCGGTAAAGCCATTGCTTTCATTAAGGATATCACCGAGGTATTCGGTGCGGATAATTCCCCAACTGGCGTTGAATCGGTAGCGTAATCCGGCCATAGCGGTGGAACGGCGTTTATCCAGCTGTTTCATATAGCCGTAATCGTCATCGCCAGGCTTGAAACGGAAGGGGGAATAGGCTACGGCTAATGATAATTGATTTTGTTGATCTTTCCACAGGTAATAACCGGCGCTGAGCCCTTGCAGGTAGACGCTGTCGCCGTCGTAATTGATAAGAGGAAAGGGAAAGATTTTTCCATCTTCCCCTTTATACGGAGAGGTAGAATAGAGCGCCGAAGCGCCCAAAGACCACGTGCCGGCTAAGGCAGTCGGCACATAGAGCGCCACCGCAGCGGCTATAGCCCCTATTTTAAACGTGTTACTTTTCACGATGTCAGTTTCCCTTAATGTAAAAAAGCACAACGGCTACAACCAATCTAAATTAGAAGTGTAAAGTAAAGCCTTGGTCATTGTCGGTTATTTACAGAAACGAACAATTAACATCTAAATTATATCCTAATTTTCTATAAACTATAACGGAATCTGTTGACAGCCTCACAGACCGCGCCACAATGGGATCTGATAGATATTTCGGCAACTGAGTCATTGATATATCTTAAAAAAAGCGTTAACACTTAAATGACATTTCCAAGATGCCAACTAAACTTTATCTTAGAGAAAGATTTTACCTGAGAGCGGTTACGGCAAAGCGGCTACAAGTTGGCATAGTGGTTGCTGTACTCAGAAGGGATCTTTTTTTTCAGGAGCCGCAAAATACCAATTTAGCTCCTTTTTAACCTGTGCTAATAACGAAGGACGGGCATCGCCATGAACATATTTGACCAGTATCGTCAGCGCTACGAAGCTGCCAAGGACGAAGAGTTCACCTTGCAGGAATTCCTGGCTATCTGCCGCCAGGATCGCAGCGCGTTCGCCAATGCGGCTGAGAGGCTTTTAATGGCAATCGGTGAGCCAGTTATGGTTGACACCGCTCAGGAACCGCCTCTCTCCCGGCTATTTTCCAACCGCGTTATCGCACGCTACCCTGCCTTCGAAGAATTTTACGGCATGGAGGAAGCCATTGAGCAAATTGTCTCGTATCTGAAACATGCCGCTCAAGGGCTGGAAGAAAAGAAACAGATTCTGTACCTCCTCGGCCCGGTGGGGGGCGGTAAATCCTCCCTGGCGGAACGCTTGAAGTCATTGATGCAGCGTGTGCCTATTTATATACTGAGCGCCAACGGCGAACGCAGCCCGGTGAACGATCATCCGCTCTGCCTGTTCAACCCGCTGGAAGACGCCAATATCCTGGAAAAGGATTATGGCATCCCCCACCGTTATCTCGGCACCATCATGTCGCCTTGGGCGGCCAAGCGCCTGCACGACTTCGGCGGCGATATCACCCGCTTCAGGGTAGTAAAGGTATGGCCGTCTATCCTTGAGCAGATCGCCATCGCCAAAACCGAACCCGGCGATGAAAACAATCAGGACATTTCCGCTCTGGTGGGCAAGGTGGATATCCGCAAACTGGAAGACCATGCCCAGAACGATCCCGACGCCTACGGTTATTCCGGCGCACTGTGCCGGGCCAACCAGGGCATCATGGAATTCGTGGAAATGTTCAAGGCCCCCATCAAGGTGCTGCATCCGTTGCTGACCGCCACCCAGGAAGGCAACTATAACGGCACCGAGGGCATTGCCGCCCTGCCGTTCAACGGTATCATCCTGGCGCATTCCAATGAATCGGAATGGGTACAATTCCGCAATAATAAGAACAATGAGGCCTTCCTCGACCGTGTTTATATCGTCAAGGTGCCTTATTGCCTGCGGGTATCGCAGGAAATCAAGATTTATGAAAAACTTATCAGCAACAGTGAACTGGCGGAATCACCCTGCGCGCCCGGCACGCTTGAGACATTAGCGCGTTTTTCGATTCTGTCGCGCTTGAAGGAACCGGAAAACTCCAGCATTTATTCCAAAATGCGGATATATGACGGCGAAAGCCTGAAAGATACCGACCCGAAAGCAAAATCCTACCAGGAATACCGCGACTACGCGGGTGTGGATGAAGGCATGAACGGATTATCAACGCGTTTCGCCTTTAAAATCCTCTCCAGGGTATTCAATTTTGATCACGGCGAAGTTGCCGCTAACCCGGTACACTTATTCTATATTCTTGAACAGCAAATTGAGCGTGAACAGTTCCCCCAAGATATTGCTGAAAAATATCTCGAACATTTGAAAGGGTACCTTATCCCCAAATATGCCGAATTCATCGGCAAGGAGATACAAACCGCTTATCTGGAATCTTATTCCGAGTACGGACAGAATATATTTGATCGCTACGTTTCTTATGCGGACTTCTGGATTCAGGATCAAGAATACCGCGATCCCGATACTGGCCAATTATTCGATAGGGAAGCATTGAATGCCGAACTGGAAAAAATTGAAAAGCCCGCCGGGATTAGCAATCCTAAAGATTTCCGTAATGAAATCGTTAACTTTGTCCTTCGCGCTCGCGCCAACAATAGCGGACGGAATCCGAATTGGACCAGTTATGAAAAGCTCCGTACCGTGATTGAGAAAAAAATGTTCTCAAACACCGAAGAGTTGTTGCCTGTTATTTCATTTAATGCGAAAACATCTACAGATGAGCAGAAAAAACACGACGACTTTGTGGATCGCATGATGGAGAAAGGCTACACCCGCAAACAGGTGCGCCTGTTGTGCGAATGGTATCTGCGGGTAAGGAAATCGTCTTAAACGCGGCGCTAAGACGCTGTCGTCCGGAGGAGATATATGGCCTACTTTATTGACCGACGACTTAACGGCAAAAACAAAAGCATGGTTAACCGCCAACGCTTTTTGCGCCGCTATAAGTCACAAATCAAACAGTCGATTGCCGGGGCCATCAACAAGCGTTCGGTTACCGATGTAGAGAGCGGGGAATCGGTATCGATTCCCAACACTGACATCAATGAGCCTTTTTTCCATCAGGGACGAGGGGGCATGCGTCACCGCGTGCATCCCGGCAATGATCACTTTGTCCAGAATGACCGTATAGAGCGCCCGCCGGGAGGCGGGGGTGGCGGCAGCGGACAGGGGAACGCCAGCCAGGACGGCGAGGGGCAGGATGAATTCGTCTTTCAGATCTCGAAAGACGAATACCTTGACCTGCTGTTCGAAGATTTGGCGTTGCCCAATCTGCAGAAAAACCAGCACAAGCAGCTTAATGAGTTCAAAACCCACCGCTCCGGCTATACCTCTACCGGGGTTCCGGCCAATATCAGCGTGGTGAGGTCGCTGCAGAACTCCCTGGTACGGCGTACCGCCATGACAGCGGGTAAACGGCGCGCCATCCGGGCCCTGGAAGAAGAGCTGGCGCTGCTGGCCAACAGCGAACCTGTGCAGCTGTTGGAAGAGGAGCGTATCCATAAGGAAATTGCGGAACTCAGGCAAAAAATCGCCAGGGTGCCTTTCATTGATACGTTTGATTTGCGCTATAAAAATTTTGAACGCCGGGCCGAGCCTTCCAGTCAGGCGGTGATGTTCTGTTTGATGGACGTTTCGGGTTCCATGGACCAGGCCACCAAGGACATGGCCAAACGCTTTTATATTCTGCTGTATCTGTTTCTCAGCCGGACCTATAAAAACGTGGATGTGGTCTATATTCGCCACCACACCCAAGCCAAGGAAGTGGATGAACATGAATTCTTTTATTCCCAGGAAACCGGCGGCACCATCGTTTCCAGCGCGTTGAAATTAATGGAGGAGGTGGTTAAAGATCGTTACAACCCGGCACAATGGAATATTTATGCCGCACAGGCGTCTGACGGCGATAACTGGGCGGATGACTCCCCGTTGTGTCATGAACTGCTGGCTAACAGGCTGTTGCCAATGGTGCGTTATTATAGCTATATCGAAATAACCCGGCGGGCGCATCAAACCTTGTGGCGCGAATATGAAGACCTGCAAGCCAAGTACAGTAACTTTGCCATGCAGCATATTCGCGATCAGGAAGATATTTATCCGGTGTTCCGTGAATTGTTTCACAAACAGGTAAACGAAAGATAACCGCACACTCATAAATCAGCCAGACAGCAGGCGGTTTCTGGCTGATTTCGGATACGGCGTCCCTTCCCCCGTCAAGCTCCATGGCCGGCTGCCATCGGCCCCTCCCACTTTGTTTCCTGGCGCACCTCTCGAATGGAAATACTGTCATCCTTTAGGATGATAAGTTTCCGCACGGTTGCGGCCGTTTTGCTTGGCCTCATACAGTGCGCTGTCGGCTCTGCGGATCAGGCGTTCATAATCCGGATGCCCGTCGAACACGCACAGGCCCACGCTGACCGTCAGGTCGATTTTTTCGCCGGCGGTGGGATACGTCGGCCGACCGGCGATTTTTGCGCGAATCGAATCGATGATCAGATTGGCCTGGTTTTCAGTTATCTCCACAAAAACCAGCATAAATTCCTCCCCGCCGTAGCGAAAGACATAATCGCTGCTGCGTACGCTTTCATAGAGGATCGCGGCGATATTTTTCAATGCCGCATCGCCGGCATCATGCCCGTATTTATCGTTTATTTTCTTGAAATAATCTATATCCAGCATGGCCACGACAAAGGACGTATTGGTACGTATGGCCAAGGCTATTTCCCGCCGAAGGATAGTGGGGATAAAACGCCGGTTCAGCAGGTTCGTGAGGGGATCTTTGCCATTTTCGAATTTCGCCAGCTCTTCAAATAACGAGGACAGGAGAGATGTCAATTTCATGATCCGATTACGCACGGTTCGTAACAACACATAGCGTTGTTCCGCTATGGCAATCATGTCGGGGGTAAAGGTCTTGATAAATTCATCCGTACTGCCCAATAGCGCGGTAATTTCCGATACTTCATCCACCTGGGCAAAAACATGCCTGCCTTTATGCTGGAACCATAATCCGAATTCCGATTCCTTCAGTTCCTGAATTTCGACGGCGGGGGAGCCGGTGGCGACATTATAGATAAAGCGGTTTTCCCAATTCAGCAATGCGGCGAGTTGCCGTTCGCGCTCAACGTTAACGTTATCCAAGATCGAAAATAACCGATAATTTTCCTGATCCTTGGTGGTGCTTTCATGGGTTCGGGAATAGGCGGTAGTCATGACTTCGATGGCGGTATCCATGGCAAGGGAGCAAAAACGCATGGCGTCATAACATAATGCCGGATCCATCTTTTCCCGCCGCAGCCGGCTGTAAAGGCTTTGTTTGACCCTGCGGGCGCCGCGGGCCACCAAATCAATAGGAATACCGATGCGGGCGTGGATATTCCCCACTTTACGCTGTTGGGCAATCAGTTCCGCCAGGTCGGCGGTGGAACTGTTTAAAACCTGTCTAATCCAATTCAATAGCGTGGCATGCAAACGATCTTTCACCAGTTGGTTGGAAAGAAACAATCGAGCGTCGTCGTCATCCAGCATGTACGCATAAAAATCATCCACCAGCAGACTAATATCGTCGTCGGAAAGCGACTTTAATAATGAGTGGGCGGCAGCACCGGTGATGTCAATCAAGTCATGCCACTCGCTCATAATCAGCGCATCGTAATATTGCCCGTTTATTTTCATTGGCAGTCAATTTTAAGACTAATAATTTTCGTTGTTCTATAATAGCATAATTGAAGAACGGCTGAAGCCATCAATGATGAGGACCGCCCGCACTTTCGACGGTTTACCACGACAAAAACATAATTTACAGCACAACAGGTTATGATTTTCAGGGGTTATGCGGCCGGAAATACGCTAAATGGCCAAAAGCAGCCCTTTCATCCTCAACGACTTTTGTGATAACGTTAAAAAGAGCCGGTTTTCAAGCCGGCATTGAAAGCGGCTTGACGCAGGTTTACTCCCTCCACAACTATGGCACGTCGACGCGGGAAAGCAGATTCAACGGGAAAAAGGGCAATATCCCTCTCATTTTGCCACTGATGGCTAAAAACAGGGTTTCGTGTCAGTGTTGGCGGATCTGCCTGCTATTCTCTTCACAAGAAGAGGGTTCGATAATTATTATAAAGACTGACTATTATAAAAAAAGGAGAGCGACGATTGGATAGCGGCACCATAATCAATTTATTTATTATCGGCTCTCTGCTGGTGGGCGGCAGTATATTGCTGAGTTCGTTCTCCTCGCGTCTGGGTATACCCATCTTGGTCATATTTCTCGCCATTGGCATGCTGGCGGGGGTGGACGGCATCGGCGGCATCGGCTTCGACAATTACCCGGTGGCCTATTTGATCAGTAACCTGGCGCTGGCGGTGATTTTATTGGACGGCGGCATGCGCACACGCGCCACGTCTTTTCGCGTGGCTCTGTGGCCCGCCCTGTCGTTGGCCACGGTGGGGGTCATCATCACCGCCGGCTTGACCGGCATGGTCGCCGCCTGGCTGTTCAAGCTCAATCTTATCGAAGGGCTATTGATAGGGGCCATCGTCGGTTCGACGGATGCGGCGGCGGTGTTTTCGCTGCTGGGCAATAAAGGCCTCAATGAACGCGTCAGCTCAACCCTTGAGATTGAATCCGGCAGCAATGACCCGATGGCGGTCTTTCTTACCATTACCCTGATTGCGATGATTCAGCAGGGACAGACTCATCTGAGCTGGATGTTCGTACTGCACCTCATCCAGCAATTTGGACTGGGAGTATTGTTCGGTCTCGGCGGCGGCTGGCTGCTGCTGCAAACCATCAACCGCATTTCCCTGGCGGGAGGGCTTTATCCCCTGCTGGCGGTGAGCGGCGGCATCATGATCTTTGCCCTCACCACCGCCCTGGAGGGCAGCGGCATCCTGGCCGTATATCTGTGCGGTTTTTTGTTGGGAAACCGGCCGATACGCAGCCGTCACGGTATTTTGCAAACCTTTGACGGCATGGCTTGGCTCAGCCAGATATGCATGTTCCTCGTGCTGGGACTGCTGGTGACCCCAAGTGATTTATGGGTTATCGCCATTCCGGCGTTACTGCTGTCGCTGTGGCTGATGCTGGTGGCCCGGCCGCTATCCATCCTGGTGGGTCTGTTGCCGTTTCGTAATTTCACGACCCGGGAACGTGTCTTTTTGTCCTGGGTCGGCCTGCGTGGCGCGGTTCCCATCATCCTGGCGGTCTTCCCCATGATGGCGGGCCTGGACAACGCCAAACTGTTCTTTAACGTCGCGTTCTTTATCGTGTTGATTTCGCTGCTGCTGCAGGGTACGTCCTTGGGCTATGCCGCCAAACTGGCCAAGGTAGTGGTGCCCCCCACCGCCTCCCCCATCAATCGCGTCGGGATGGATATCCATCCCGAAAACCCCTGGGAGCAGTTTATTTATAAGTTAGGCAGTGAAAACTGGTGCGTCGGCGCGGCATTGCGGGATATGAAAATGCCGAAAAACACCCGTATCGCAGCGCTTTTTCGCGATAATGTGCTGCTGCATCCCACCGGCAATACCCGTCTTAAAGAAGGAGATGTGCTGTGTGTCATCGGCCGCGAACGTGATTTGCCCGCGCTGGGCCGGCTGTTCAGCCAGTCGCCGCCGGTGGCGCTGGATCAGCGGTTTTTTGGGGATTTCATTCTGGAAGCCGATGCAAAACTCACCGATGTGGCGGCCATATACGGCTTGGACTTTGATGAAAAATATGAACAGGATCTCACCCTCGGCGAGTTTGTTCTGGGCCTGCTTGGCGGCGGCGAACCGGTAGTGGGGGATAATGCCGTTTCTGAAGGGCTGGTGTGGACCATCGCGGAGAAAGAGGACCAGCGGGTCAATAAAATCGGTATAAAGATAATCGAGGAACAATAATCTCAGGAAAGGGATTCCGTTGCGGCGTAGACTTCAGCCAGCACGCGCATCGCCACCTGCAAATCCGACTCCGCCACCTTGTCCAGGATCTCTTCCCCCAGCGCATCCGCTTCGCTGCGGACCTTTTCATATAACGCCTTGCCGTCCGCCGTCACCACCAGTAATTTTTTTCGCCGGTCGGCGAGCGTAGGCACGCGCTGTACCAGGCCGGTTTTCACCAGCCGGTCCACCATGGTAACAATAGTAGCCCCCTCCACGCCAAGAAATTGCGCCAGTTCGCTTTGAGACAAGGGCGTTTGCGCGCCGGCGATGGCGGCCACCGCCACCCAGCTCGCCTGGCTTAAGCCGAGATATTTCAGGCGGCGATCAATGGCCATCCGCAGCGCACGGGAGGTAAGATGTAATAACCTTGAGAAATTTTTGTATTCAGTATTCATCAGCAGAAAATAAATTTAGTCATAATATGACAAAAATTAACACATTTTCACCGGCATGACCATTGGCCAGTGGGTACATACCATACAGAGCCCCCCGGTCCGCAACGACTCAAGCCATGGTAGGCTCGACGCCGGGCCGGAAACCTTCGATGTAACGCGCAACGGAGAGATCGTCGTAGGGAATATCGGGCGTCCGGCCGCTGATGATATCCGCCAGCAAACGCCCCGAACCGCAGGCCATGGTCCAGCCGAGAGTGCCGTGGCCGGTGTTCAGGTAAAGATTAGCGAACGGGGTTTTGCCGACAATCGGCGTTCCGTCGGGGGTCATCGGCCGCAATCCGGTCCAAAAGGTCGCCTGCTGTATATGTCCGCCGCCGGGGAACAAATCCCGCACCACCATTTCCAGCGTATCCCGCCGCGCCTTGGCCAACTCGGTGTTGAACCCGACTATCTCAGCCATGCCTCCCACCCGGATCCGCTTATCGAAACGGGTAATGGCGATTTTATAGCTCTCATCCAAGACCGTAGACACCGGAGCGGCCCGTTCATCCGCCAGGGGAATGGTCAGGGAATAGCCTTTCAGGGGATAAACGGGAATAGACAGGATATGGCGCAGCATGGCGGTGGAGTATGAACCCAGCGCCATGACATAGGCATCCCCCTGCATTACCTCGCCGCCGCACTTGACGCCGATTATCCTGCCGCCGGAGCTAAGCAGGCCGGTAATATCGCAGCCGTAGCGGAATTCCACACCCAGCTCCGCCGCCATTTTTGCCAGGCGCTGCGTGAACAACTGACAATCGCCGGTTTCATCATTGGGCAGCCGCAGGCCGCCGGTCAGCTTGTGCGCTACGCCGGCCAAGGCGGGTTCAACGGCGGCCAACTGCCGGGATTCCAACAATTCGAACGGTACCCCTTCGTCGCGCAGCACCGCGATATCCTTGGCAGCGCTGGCAAATTGCTGTTCGGTACGAAAAATTTGCAGCGTTCCGCCCTGGCGGCCTTCGTATTGGATGCCGGTGTCGGTGCGCAGGGCTTTCAGGCAATCGCGGCTGTATTCCGCCAAGCGCACCATCCGGCTTTTATTAATATAATAATGGCGGCTATCGCAGTTGCGCAGCATTTGCCACATCCAGTGGAGCTGATGATGGGTGCCGTTAAGGCGTATGGCCAGGGGAGCATGGCGCTGGAACATCCATTTTATCGCCTTCAACGGTACACCGGGCGCGGCCCAGGGCGCGGCATAACCGGGAGAAATCTGGCCGGCGTTGCCGGCGCTGGTTTCCAGCGCCGAACCGGGCTGTCTTTCAAGCACCATAACGTCATGCCCCGCACGGGCAAGATACCAGGCGCTGGCGACGCCGATCACACCGCTTCCTAAAATGATAACCCGCATTGTCAAGTGTCCCTTTTCGAATTCAACAGCAGAAGAGTCGCAATAGAAAGATAAGCCCCGGTCCAGGCCGCGTCCCGCAGGCCGTCAAAACCATGCGCTGGTTCACAATTCATTAGATACTCAGCGGCAATGCCATTTCAAGGACTAAATCGGGATATTCAATACCGTCCGGTTGTGCTCTGAAATGCATACAAAAAAATCGCAATTATTTGCATGCTAATACTGTGTCAGGCACCGCGTAAATTTCATCTTGCACTAGGATTAATAATAAGCCAGCATGATGATGTACTGTCTGTAACGATGAGGTGCGCTGATGACGATTTCCATTGATGAACGTTTAAAGGATTCCACTTGTCTTAGCGATGGACCCGACTGGACATTTGAGCTATTACAGGAGTATTTGGACGAGATTGACCGGGTGGCTAAACTCTATCGGCTGGATACGTATCCCCATCAGATAGAAGTCATTACCTCGGAACAAATGATGGATGCTTACTCCAGTGTCGGTATGCCGATTAATTATACCCATTGGTCATTCGGCAAGAAATTTATCGAAACGGAACAACGTTACAAACAGGGTCAGCAAGGGCTGGCATATGAAATTGTCATTAATTCCAACCCCTGCATCGCCTATTTGATGGAAGAGAATACCATGACCATGCAGGCGCTGGTGATTGCCCATGCCTGTTACGGCCATAATTCCTTCTTTAAAAATAATTATTTGTTCCGCAGCTGGACCGACGCCAGTTCCATTGTGGATTACCTGATTTTCGCCCGTAATTACATCACTAAATGTGAAGAGCGATACGGCGTCGAACAGGTGGAACAGCTGCTGGATTCCTGCCATGCCTTAATGAACCACGGCGTGGATCGTTACAAACGGCCGCAGAAAATTTCCCTGGAGGAAGAGAAATCCCGGCAGGAAAGCCGAGAAGCCTATTTGCAAAGCCAGGTCAACGATCTTTGGCGAACCCTGCCCCGCCGGGATAAAGAGGAGTCTCCCGCCGAAGCCAGCCGCTATCCCCATGAGCCGCAGGAAAACCTGCTGTATTTCATGGAGAAAAACGCCCCCTTGCTGGAACCTTGGCAGCGGGAAATTTTGCGTATCGTCCGTAAAGTCAGCCAATACTTTTATCCGCAAAAACAGACCCAGGTCATGAATGAGGGTTGGGCCACATTCTGGCACTACACCATTCTCAACCACCTCTACGATGAGAAAAAGGTGACCGACCGGTTCATGTTGGAGTTCCTTCACAGCCACACCAACGTGGTGTATCAACCGCCGTACAACAGTCCCTATTACAGCGGCATCAACCCGTACGCACTGGGATTTGCCATGTTCCAGGACATCAAGCGTATCTGCCAGTCGCCGACGGAAGAAGATCGCCGCTGGTTCCCGGATATCGCCGGCAGCGACTGGCTGGAAACCCTGCATTTCGCCATGCATAACTTCAAGGATGAAAGTTTTATCAGCCAATTCCTGTCGCCGAAAATCATGCGGGATTTCCGTCTGTTTACCGTGTTGGATGACGATCATAACAATTACCTGGAAATTGCCGCCATCCACAATGAAGACGGCTACCGGGCGGTACGGCAGGAACTCTCTTCCCAGTACAATTTAAGCAATCTCGAACCGGATATTCAGGTCTGGAATGTGGATTTGCGCGGCGACCGCTCGCTGACTCTGCGCTATACGCCGCAAAATCGCGCGCCGTTAGCAAAAAACCGTCGCGAAGTGATGAAGCATATTCATCGGCTGTGGAGTTTTGATGTGTATATGGAACAGCTTAATGAAGACGGAAATGTGGAATTGATTGAGCGTTGTCCCGCGCGCAACTTACCCTTGTGATATCTTATCCCGTACCAAAACCCGGTGAAGGTCGGTCACGGCCTTCACACCCTTCTTCGGAATGATGCCGGCTCAGCGTCCGGCTTCGGCGATATCATGGGGTATGGAGGACTGCATGCTGTTCCAGATGGCCCCACTCTCATTGCCGTAATGACGCACCAGATCAATAACCTGATCATATAATCCTTCCCGGCACAGGGCAGAAAGACGGGTGTAAAAATTGCGAGCCAGCTCGCGGGCCTGGGGATTGGAGAAATAATAGCGCCCTACCCGCAGGTATAACCCCCTCAGTCCGTTGAAAATCAGGCCGTATATCGGATTGCCGGAGGCAAAAGCCAATTCATGAAAAATGCGGTAATCCATTTCGGTGAAGGCATCGGCCTGATCTTCCAGATTTGCCGCCTGCGCCAGAACCAGCTGCGCTTTATCGGGATAAAACCGTATCGCCATGCGAATGAATATCGAGGCGATATTGGTGCGTACCGACAATAAATTATCAATGAGCTGCGGAACACTGTCATGATCGAGGCGGGCCAGCGTCTCGAGAATATTCAGGCCCGAGGTTTCCCAGACGTTGTTTACCCGGGTCGGTTTACCATGCTGGATGGTCAGCCAACCATCCCGGGCCAGCCGTTGCAGCACTTCCCGCAAAGTGGTCCGCGTAACGCCAATCACATCTGAAAGTTCTCGTTCCGCGGGCAGGATGGATCCCGGCGGGAAACGATTATTCCATATGCTTTCAATAAGATACTCTTCCGCGAAACCGGCGGGACTTTGCGCCTTGATAACCATAATAGTATGTTCCGTGCAGCATGCGTAAGTAAGCTAAAACGGGCTAATCATAGCAGATAGCGTCAAGCTGATATAGGGAGATAAAGGGACTTAAGGTAAAACCTTGTCGGTGATGGCAATAACGAGGCATATTTGTCACCTTATGATTAATTTTGATAATGTTTTCTTTAAACATAATACCTGTATCAGCTTCAGATTACGTTAAGAGACCTCGCAAAAATATCACTTAAGATGAATTCTTAATGACAAGAGTTTCAATGAAAACGAAACAAGCTGGAGAACGAATCGTACTTTACTTAAAAAAGAGGCTGGCATCTGTCATTAATTGATTTAAACTGCGTGTTTACAAGCAACTGGCCTGGATAATAATATATGTTGCAATTTCTCAACCGCTGCTCGCGAGGTCGTGGCGCCTGGATATTGATGGTGCTTACTGCCCTGGCGTTGGAGCTGGTGGCGCTTTATTTTCAGCATGTGATGTTATTAAAACCCTGTGTGTTATGCATTTATCAAAGGGTTGCTCTTTATGGCGTCATGGGGGCGGGGATCATCGGCGCCATAGCGCCGGCCACGCCGTTACGCTACGGTGCATTGATTATCTGGTTGTACAGCGCTTGGGAAGGCTTGAAACTGGCTATGAAGCATACTGATATCCAGTTGAACCCCTCACCGTTCGTCACCTGCGATTTTTTTGTCAGTTTCCCCTCGTGGCTGCCCCTGGACAAATGGCTGCCGTCGATTTTCAGCGCCACGGGCGATTGCGCCGTCCGCCAATGGCATTTCATGTCGCTGGAAATGCCGCAATGGATGATCGTGATCTTCGGCGCCTATTTGCTGGTAGGCATCCTGGTGCTGATTGCTCAATTTTTCCGCCCGAAAAAACGCGACCTGTTCAACCGTTAAAGGCTAAAGGACCCGCAGGGGCCCTTTCTCCCGAGGCCGCGTAAAGCTTTTCCGGGTTATCGAGCCGGCATGCGGCCTGTAATACCCGTAATAAATGAAAAGTGAAATCGCCGTTAAAACCCCGATTTCACTTTGATCCCCCCTCCTCTTCCCGCTACCCTCCGTTTTAAGTTCGCTCAACATCACCGTCGACGGGGAGTTTTGCATGCCTGCCTCTGCCAAAAAAATCCAATGGATTAATTCTCTGAAAGGCGTCTGCATCTTGCTGGTGGTATTAAACCATATCATCACCACCAGCTATATCCCGTCGCTATCGGTGATCAACCAGCACCAGTTCATTACCAAAGTCTGGGTAGGGATTAACCATTATCTGGTACCTCTGCGCATGCCGGCCTTTTTCTTTATTTCCGGTCTGCTGGCCGCGGACGGCGTTCTCGTACGCTCCTGGAATGAGGTATTGACAAAAAAAGCGGTTAACCTGTTTTATCTCTATCTGTTGTGGTGTCTTGTACAGTGGCTGTGCGTGAGTTTAATCAACCGCGACCTGGCCTTTGACGACTGGCGGCTGATGGCGCACAACGCCGCCTATGCAAGTTCCGCGGGCCAATTCATACTCTACGTAGCGGCAGCCATGTCCAGTCCCTGGTATCTGTATGCCTTGGCGCTCTATTTTGTCATCTGCAAACTGTGGCGGAATCACTGGGTCTTACTGCTTGGGCTGGGGGCAGTGCTGAATTACGCCTGTATCTTGGGCCTGGTTCCCTGGTGGGGTCCGGCAAGCGTGGCGCAAAACGGCATATTCTTCTTTACCGGCTGTTTTCTGGGTTCGCGTATCGTGGCCTTGCTGGCGGACAGGCGTTCCCGCCTGACGCTGCTGGCGGCGCTTACCGGATTGGCGCTTTTCCATTGGATGCTGACGATGGATAAGAGCCTGTTTACCAGCGCGCTGGCGGTCTGCGTCGCCATATTATGCTGTCAGTGGGTAAACCGCCATTGGCTGTGGCACAGCGGACCGTTGCGGGCCCTTAACTGGATAGGTAAAAATACGCTGCAGATTTATGTACTGCATAAATTGCTCACCGAACTGATGGCCGTGCCGGCGCTGGGAGCGCTGGTGCGCTATCACGCCTTCGATAATAAGCTGTTCTCCCAGCTGTGGCTGGCATTTTACCCATTGGCGGCCACGGCCTTATGCGCGGCGGGAGCAATTGCAATCTGGTGGGCCCTGAATCGCGGCGTCGGCCGCGTCCTGTTCCAGTACCCGTCGCTGGTTCGCACTGAAAAGGCGCTGGTTTGAGAGGCTATTTCAATCATTCACCCCGGGATGATTGATTTGTTTTGCCGGAACCTTCCCCACCATGAAACCGCCCGAACAACCGCGCGGAGATGATCGCCATCAATAACGCTCCGAGGCCGGCCATGCCGGCGTCCGCCGTAACGCGTAGATCGAAATCGCCAACCTGATAGATGAGAAGGTAACCCAGCGCGATGTTGACTGCTCCCCACAGCACATTCACGGTTGATGAAGACAGCCCTTGTCCCGGAGGACTGGCAAACGGACTTTGGAAAGACCGCCCCATCATGCCGCTGACAAGGTGTGGAATGGCATTGGAAACAAACATGCCGCCCAAAAAATAGGAAAGATATTGATGCCAGGGCATGAGACATTCTCCGATGATCCGACAAGGGATGACGCAACAAGCGGTCAAGTGTATGGTCTGGCTGCCCATCGCGCGGCCGCCTATCCGCCACGACCAAAAGTGGCAGTACAAGTGTCGAGGTTGTCACTAACCCGCTAAACTTGCAAGTTAAACTTACAAGTTTAGCTGTTCATAAAGACCATCTGTTATTAAAGAATCGCTTGATATTTTCCACTGCCGGATCTTAAACATGCTGTGATAGCGCTTTGATTAGATAGCCAATAAATAATCCAATTCTAAAATTCCATTTCAATCCATAATACTTTTAAGTTTACTCACTGCCGATAAGTTTTTAATTTATTCGCTCATTCTGTTTAACCTTTTTTTAGACTCCCTGTGGTTAATTACTTATTGTATTTTATTTTTTTTGATCATAATCCTGATATTAATCTTAATTATTATCTCAAGAATAAATAACACAAACGCCATTTAATTTTTATTAATTAATCTAAGGAAAGACTATGAATAATAATTTTACAGGCGGGTCAATAAATCATGGCAACGGCTGGACCACCACTCATGATCCGAGAGGAGATATCCGGCATTATACCGGCGAACAGCGTAGCCCGGCCCCTACACCCTCCATTTCGCACAATTTCCAAGGCGGCCATAACACTGCTTATACCGGCAGACACAGGAGCGGCGCCAGAGGCACAAACCGCTATGAGATGCAGCAAAGGCGGCGGGAGGCGAGGGAAAGGGCCGAGGCGGAAGAGGCGCGCCGCAGGCATGAAGCCGAAGAAGCACAGCGCAGGCATGACGAAGAAGCGCGAATTCGGCAGGAGCAAGAGGCGCGTCGCCGGCATGAAGAAGCCATCCGCCAAAAAGAGCATGAGGAATGGATGGCGAAACATCCCCTCGAGGCCGCTGAAAAAGGGGTGCGTGATGCTAATGAAAATCTCAGACATAAAGAGCACGAAAGGAGTCATGCCGAGCATCAATTACGGGAAAGCGAGCAAAGCCTAGAACATCAGCGGAACAGATATAACCAAACAAGAGATGATTATGAACAAAAGATTGCATACGAAAGACAAAATTGCTTTTTTGGCCCAGTCGCCGGTCCTGATTACTTCCTTAAAATTAAGCGCGATAAGGCATTATCTGACATACAGCTTGAAATTAATAGATTACAAGATGAAGTCAACCATCGGAGAGGTCATTTAAATCATTGTAATCAACAGCTCCACGAAGCTCATCAAAATAGATCCCAGGCCGATAATCACCTTACTCATATAAGAGAAAACATTCGCCGTGACCAAGAAGCCCATGCCGCCCATTTACGGCAGCTGGAAGCGGCCAGATTGCACGAACAGCGGGAAGCTCAACAAAAAGCTAATGAGGCGGCCGAAGCGCAACGCCGGCTAGCCGAAGCCACAAGGCTTAAAGAACAGCTGGCAGCACAAACAAAAGCCGACGACGCCAGGGCAAAAGAGCAAGAGATGGCTCGCCAAAAAGCTGAAGAAACGACGCATATTGTCAAAGACCTGATTGCCACCAGAAGCGTTGAAAATAACTATTTTGATACCGTCGGCAGGCAATTTAGCGCTCTCGATATTTCATCCCAGACGGCGCAACCTGCCGATCAGGATGGCGTAGGCAAAGCGGGTCAGCCCTCGGTCAAACCGGCAGCCAGTGCTACAACTCCCGGAATTAAAAATAGCGCTTTCAGCTCGAAACAGGTTGAAGACCTGCACAAAGAGCTTGAGGCCGCAAAAAAAACCGGCGAAGGTACCAAGGGGATTTACGAAAAATATGCCGCAAGCAGCCAGCAGAACCGTGAACAGATAATTGCGGAGGAATGCGCCAAAAAACCGTTTTGGACGATTGGCGCCCTTGCGGAAATGGATGGCGGTAATGATATCGCCAAAACCATCAATCGGTTTCCCTTTGTATCCAGCTTAAACAGCGCAGAGCGGTCCCAGCTTTATAACTTCGTATCGGCTGAGAATGAAGCCACCGCCGCCGCCATTTACCAGGCGATGCCCACTGCGGTGAAAGCGGCGCTGGGCGCCAAGGAAGTGCTGGATGGCTTAGGCCATGGCGTGCCGGCGGGGGGCAAAGGATCCCCCGCGCTGGGGGTGTTGGATAAGAACAAAAAAACCCACCAACCCAATCAAGGCGCGGTCGGCAATATGGGTGAGTTCTTTAAACAAAACGGGTTTGGGGAAAACGCCAAGACGCATTCGCAAAAAACGGGTAAAATCTATCAGGGACAGACGGTTTATAAGGCCACAACGAATATCAATGAAAACATCAAGAAAGGAGACCAATTTTATTTGGATGGCAAGCATAAAGACCATATTGAGGTATTCGATGAAGGCAATAAGATTCGCACCGTCTTGAACTTAGACGGCAGCGTTAATTATGAGAAGTGGAACAGGGCCAAAAAAGAAGGCAGGACGTTACCGAAATGAATAAATCCCTATTTATGAATGAATTGAAAGATACTTATATCCAAATTTTGCAAGATTTTTTTGCCAAAAATGATAGGATTGTATCCATGGATATTCAACTTGACCTTGATCAAGATTTTGAAGAGCAAATTAATTGTCTGCGAGATGCTGTTTCCCTTTTGAAAAAAGCCAGGGAGGCAGATGATAAGATTGCGACTCAAGCTGCTCTGTTACATATCAGTTCATATGCCATGGGACTTTCAAGTTTTTTTGGGAACATTGATTCTGATGCGACTAAACTGCTCAGGGCACCGCAATGGCCTGCCATACCGGAAAATTATAAGATCCCCGAACATTATCATTTTCCCCATAAATGATCCTAGGCGCCCGGCCTCAGCCGGGACCTACACATTGCCGGATAAGTATCGGTACGGAGTAATAATGGCGGTTACCTCGCCCATTCCGGTTTATTTAAAATATGATCCTCCCAGTCCTCCACCTCCCTTTCCGGCACCGCGATATACCGCACCGAAATACGCTCGCCGTGCATAGCGGCCTTGGAACCGGTAATCAGCGGATGCCACGGCGGCAGGGGCTTGCCCTCCTCCCGCAATCGATAGGCGCAGGTGGGCGGCAACCAATCAAAGGTCACCAGATTTTCTCGCGTCAGCTTGATGCAATCCGGTTCATATTCAAACCGCGTCTCATAATGGCGGCACTGGCAGGTTTTGATATTAAGCTGGTTGCAGGCGACATTGGTGAAGTACACCTCTTCGGTATCTTCATCAATAAGCTTATGCAGACAGCAGCGGCCGCAACCGTCGCATAAAGACTCCCATTCCTGATCGGTCATCTCCGCCAGCGTTTTTTCCTGCCAAAAGGGGCGTGTCGTCATCATTACTTCCGGTGAGAGAGCCTAGTGGCTTTATATAAAGCTTTCTGGTAGAGGTTGCAAATTTTTTTGCCGATCCGCTGATCGCCGATGCCAAGATTAATGCACCCGCTATTCTGCCGGCTGCGCCTTAGGCACAACAAATTTTACCTTTTTATTCAAAGAGCTTGCAGGTACCGCAATATGCCGCACGGAAATGCGCTCAGCGTGCATGGCCGCTTTGGAACCGGTAATCAACGGATGCCAGTTCGGCAGGGGTTTGCCCTGCGCCAAGAGCCGATAGGCGCAGGTGGGCGGCAGCCAATCCAGCGTGGTGATATTTTCCCTGGTCAGCTTAATACAACCACCCTTCATGCGCTCCAAACGCTTCTCATAATGGCTGCACTGGCAGGTTTTGATATTAAGCAGTTTGCAGGCGACATTAGTGGATTGGAGCGTTTTGGTTTCGCTATCAATGTATTTATACAGACAGCATCGACCGCAGCCGTCACACAAAGACTCCCATTCCTTGTCGGTCATTTCATCCAGAGATTTTTCTTGCCAAAAAGGAATGGTGGCCATCGTTACCTCCGGTAAAAACAGGACGACTTTATATCAATAATGATGATACTTTGCCGCCCCGGTATTACAAGAGGCATACACCGGAATGCTAAATTATGCGGGTTGTCAGGGTATGATCGTTGACTGAGACCGTTAAGCTGTCGCCGAGCGATAGTTTTGCCACACCCTGTGGAGTGCCGGTCAAAATAATATCGCCGGGGCGCAGCGTGAAATAGCGGCTCATATAGGCAATCAGCGGCAGGATTTTCGTGATCATATCCCGGGTATTCCCCTGTTGCCGGATTTCATTATTCACTTTCAGCGTCAGATCGGCCTGTTGGGCATCACCGAATTCCGCCACCGGGATAAAACCGGATATCGGGCAGGCGCCGTCAAAGCCCTTGGCTTTTTCCCACGGCTGGCCGGCTTTTTTGAACTTGGCCTGCTGCTCCCGCAGCGTCAGATCCAGCGCCACGCCATAACCGGCGATGGCCCGCGCAACATGATCCTCATCGGACTGTTTCAGAGGCATGCCGATAAGGACGGCAAGCTCCACTTCGTGATGGACTTCACCCTGATCGCCGGGGATGGCAATTGGCTGACGGATATCGCACAGCGCGGTTTCAGGTTTGATAAACAGCACTGGTTCGGTGGGCGTAGCGCTGCCCATTTCCTTTATATGATCGGAATAATTGCTGCCGACGCAAACCACTTTACTGACCGGAAAATCCAATAACGCCCCTTGCCAATCTCTGTGTTGATACATGTCGTGTCGCTCCTGCCTGCCGGCTGAAATTTTTTTTGTTAACGAGTAGTAAACATCATCCTACATCGGCCGCAAAAAAGGAACAATGGGATGTCACTGCGCCAGCGCATCCGCCAGGGTACCGATGCTGATGGCAAAGTAATAGGAACGGTTCCAGCGCATTAGGGTACGGAAATTATCGTAAACGAGATAGCCGCGGTTAGGGGTATCGTCCGGGATAATCACCCAGGCCCGCTGTGGGGAAGCCTGTAGCGGGCCGCCATCGGGCAAGGAGATGCCCTGGCGGCTCCAGTCGCTTACCGTTTGCCCCTGCGGATCCTTCAGGCCGGCTTTATCGGCGGGAAATCCCGCCGGCAGCCGAACCGCCCTGCCCCAGCCCTGATCGCCGTTCCAGCCTTCAGTGGCCAGATAATTGGCGGTGGAGGCAAAGACATCCGCGACGTTATTCCAGATATCAATCTTACCGTCATTATCGCCGTCGGCGCCATAACGCAGATAGGAACTGGGCATAAACTGGCTTTGTCCCATCGCGCCGGCCCAGGAGCCCTTTAGTTGGTCAAGGGTAATATTATTTTGTCCGAGAATGCGCAGCGCCGCGAACAGTTCGTTTTTGAAAAAGGCCTCGCGTCGCCCTTCAAATGCCAGGGTCGACAAGGCTGAGATCACATCTTCGTGTCCTTGAATTTTGCCAAAGCCGCTTTCCATACCCCACAGAGCCACGATATAACGGGCCGGTACGCCATAACGGGCGCTGACGGGGGCGAGCTGAGGCTGATAGAGACGATACATCTCCTGCGCGCGGGCAATTTTCCAGGCCGGCAATGTCCGCTGCAAATAGTCGTCCAGCGATACTTTTTGTTCCGGTTGGTTGCGATCGGCGCTTATCACCCGGTCGACAAAATGCGCTTGGGCAAATGCCTGCTGAGCGATGCCGGCGTCGATGCCCTTGGCCAAGGCCTCGGTTTTCAACTGATCCAGATAGGCCGGGAACAGGGCCGGATCGCGCCCTTGCTGCGACAGCGGGGCCTTACTGCCTCCGGCGGCGGAGGGGGCTAGGGAAGCCGCGGCGCTTGGTACCGCGCCTTGCTGCACACTATTTTCATGCCGACTGCACCGCGTCAGAAATATAACGGCCGCCAAAATAGCAATGGTGGATAATTTCACGTAGCGGTTCCTTACCGAATTGGACATGCGTCGTGGATTTTGCGGGCGCCATTGCGCCCTCGAGAAAAAATATTCACACGGCTTAACGCCTTGGCGGAAAACAGTGGATTAATGATCAGTTATTTTTTAGCGGAATTCAGGTGAATTGCCATTAAATTTTCAATAGGCGGCGGCAATTGCAGATAGTAACCCTGTTCTTTCAAATCCTGTTTTACTTTATCGATATCCGCAGCGACCAGTTTTTTGCTACCATTTAACGGGAATAGCATTGAAAGCACCGGTTTACCGAAACGAGCCATTAACTCCGGCGGAACCCTGGAAAAGTCATCTCTGTTTTCCACATAAAGGTAAGTTTGTTCTTGTTTGCTACTTCGGTAGATCACACAAAACATATTTTCGCTCGGTTTACTTGGTTTAGTGACTTGCCTGAATATAGTAGTAACTATAACATGCATGCTGTGCTTCGGAATATCGCTTACCGGTAGCTTACCGGGTAAATACATGTGTTAAGACTGAGTCAGGATAGATGTCACAGACACCCATTGAGTTGAAAGGCAGTAGCTTTACCTTATCGGTAATTCATGTTCATGACGCCCAACCTGAGGATATTCGTCAGGCTTTGCAAAAGAAAATCGAACAAGCACCCGATTTTTTGAAAGAAGCACCGGTGGTTGTCAATGTGTCGGCCTTACCTCATGACGTCAATTGGCCACAGCTTCGGCGGATATTTTCCGCCACCGGCCTGTATGTCGTCGGCGTCAGCGGGTGCCGGGACGAGCAGCTTAAACGCGCTATCGTACGCAGCGGTTTGCCGCTGTTGAACGAGGGCAAACCGCAAAAACGCGCGGCCGCCGCTTCTATCGCCCCGGTGGTGGCGCAGAAGACCAAACGCATCGATGTACCGGTGCGTTCCGGGCAGCAAATTTATGCGCGCAACTGCGATCTCATCGTCACCAGCAGCGTCAGCGCGGGGGCGGAACTTATCGCCGACGGCAATATCCATATTTACGGTATGATGAGAGGCAGAGCATTGGCAGGAGCGTCGGGGGATGCGTTATGCCAGATATTTTGCACGCATCTTTCTCCCGAACTCGTTTCCATCGCCGGTCAATATTGGTTGAGCGATCAAATCCCGGCGGAATTTGCCGGAAAAGCCGCTCGGCTCAGCTTGCAAGACAATACGCTTACCATTCAACCTTTAAATTAAGCCCTTGACAAGGAATCCATTTATGGCACGCATTATAGTTGTTACTTCGGGTAAAGGGGGCGTTGGCAAAACCACATCGAGCGCGGCTATTGCTACCGGCCTGGCCCGGAAAGGCAAAAAAACCGTCGTGATCGATTTTGATATCGGCTTGCGCAACCTTGACCTTATCATGGGATGCGAGCGCCGGGTGGTGTATGACTTTGTCAACGTCATCCAGGGTGACGCCACGCTGAACCAGGCGTTGATTAAAGATAAGCGCACCGACAACCTTTACATCCTGCCGGCCTCGCAGACGCGGGATAAAGATGCCCTGACCCGCGAAGGCGTGGAAACGGTGCTGAACGGCCTAAACGAGATGGATTTTGATTTTGTGGTCTGCGATTCGCCGGCGGGTATCGAAACCGGCGCGCTGATGGCGCTCTATTTCGCCGATGAGGCTATTATTACCACCAATCCGGAAGTCTCTTCCGTGCGTGACTCGGATCGCATTTTGGGGATATTGTCGTCTAAATCCCGCCGCGCCGAAAACGGACAGGATCCGATAAAAGAACATTTGCTGCTAACCCGTTATAACCCGGGGCGCGTAAGTCGCGGCGATATGCTCAGTATGGAAGACGTCATTGAAATTCTCAGAATTCCCCTGCTGGGTGTGATTCCCGAGGATCAGTCGGTCCTGCGCGCGTCCAATCAGGGTGAACCGGTCATCCTCGATGCGGAGTCTGATGCGGGTAAAGCGTATTCAGACACGGTTGATCGCCTGTTAGGAGAAGAACGTCCCTTCCGCTTCATCGAAGAAGAGAAGAAGGGTTTCTTAAAACGCCTGTTTGGGGGATAAACCATGGCATTACTCGATTTTTTTCTCTCCCGCAAAAAAACGACAGCCAATATAGCCAAGGAACGGCTGCAAATCATCGTTGCGGAACGCAGACGGGGCGATAGCGAACCTCATTATCTGCCGCAGTTGAAACGGGATATCCTTGAGGTTATTTGTAAATACGTGCAAATCGACCCGGAAATGGTCTCGGTGCAGCTTGAACAACGGGAAGGGGATATTTCCATTCTCGAGCTTAACGTCACGCTGCCGGAAGCGGAAGAAAGCCCGAAATGATACTTAGCCAATGATTCCCCTGCATTGGGCAGGGGATCGTGCCGCACGAAACCGCTGAATCCTGCGGTACTCCCACCCGTCCTGAATTCCCGGCACCGGCTTGTCGCTTACCCTTACGCTACGTTACAGTACAGAGCTTGTCGCGTCTGTTTCACCGTCTCTCGCGAGTAGTTCCCGCAGCGCAGCGCCAAAGAGCTGTTCACGCCAGCCGCTCAACAGTTCCGGCGATCTTTGATCGGGAATCAGATGCCAATGCCAACTGAGCAATTGATTGATTTGCCGCCTGGACGCCAATAATTCCACGCTGAGCCCCGATTGCTGACTGACCTGCACAATGAACTCCTTGATCCTCTTGAACAGGGCTCGATAGCCCGGCTGGTCGATAATGTTTACCAGCGGCGCCGGCCACTGCTCCTCCTGCAGCGCCGCCGTTTGCTGCACCAGGCTCAGCAGCATTTTGCCATGGTAACGGATTTCCGGCCCGCTTAAACCCAACTGATCCAGTTCACCCAGGGAACCCGGCATATAACGCGCCACCTGCCACAGGTTTTCTTCCCGCACCACAAAATTCACCGCCATGTCCCGCTCGCGCGCCTTGCGCAAGCGCCAGGAGGCCAGTTTTTGCAAGCACGCCAGCTGGCGGGTACGTAATTGCCAGGCATTACCGATATCGCGATAAGCCAGTTCGGGATCGACAATCTCCTGGCGCCGCCGGCATAGGGCTTCGCACTCATGCCGGGCCGCTTCGCTCCAGCCTGCCTCGGCGGTTTCCTCAATCAGACGCGCGGCCATCGGCAGCAGCCAATACACATCCGCGGCGGCATATTCGCACTGCTTCTCGCTCAGGGGACGCGCCAGCCAGTCGGTACGGGACTCGCTTTTATCCAGCACCACCTGCTGATACTCCGCCACCAGGGCGGCGAAACCACAGGAAAGAGGCCGGCCGTTAAAGGCGGCCAGAACCTGGGTATCCACCATCGGCGTCGGCAATTGGGAAAACGCATGCAGGAACACTTCAAGATCTTCGCTGCAGGCATGAAGAATCTTAACCACTTCCCTATCTGCCAGTAAATCGACAAAAGGCTGCCATTGTCCTATCGCCAGCGGATCGATAAGGGATAAATTCTGGCCGTCGTAGAGCTGGATCAAGCCTAACTGCGGATAGTAGGTTCGGGTACGGACAAATTCGGTATCGAGCGCAACCCGCTCGTGGCGCCGGGCAAGTTCGCAGATTTGCTGTAAATCGATATCGGTGGTGATCAATCGGTAATTTAACACTGCTCTCTCTTACTTAAGTTCTAATAACAAAAAAACGCCGACGGTATCATTCGATACCGCCCACGTTAAATAGAATTTATCCCGGCGGCCTTCCGCCGCCAAGAACGGTTACCGCTCATCGGTCTTGTTCGTCGCGTAACTGTTTGCGCAGTATTTTACCGACGGCGGATTTAGGTAGTTCAGTGCGAAATTCCACCCGTTTCGGCACCTTATAGCCGGTGAGGAACAGTCGGCAGTGGTCCAGAACATCCTTACCGGTGAGGGTAGGATCTTTTTTCACAACATAGAGTTTTACCGCCTCGCCCGTGTCATCGTTGGGAACACCTATGACCGCCGCTTCCTTGACCTTGGGATGGCGGCTCACCACGTCTTCGATTTCATTGGGAAAAACATTAAAACCTGACACCAGAATCATGTCTTTTTTACGGTCCACGATACGGATAAAACCCTGTTCATCCACTGTAACGATATCCCCGGTAGAAAGCCAGCCGTCTTTAAGCACCTCGGCTGTGGCCTGCGGCTGGCGCCAGTAACCCGCCATCACCTGGGGTCCCTTGATCAATAACTCGCCCCATTGCCCGGCCGCAACATCATTTCCCGCCTCATCCACCAGACGAATATCGGTGGACGGCACCGGCAGGCCGCTGCTGCCGCTAAATTGCCGCAAATCATAGGGGTTGCCCGCCACCAGCGGCGAACACTCCGTCAGGCCATATCCCTCGATGATGGCGTCGCCGGTCAGGGCCTGCCAATTCTCGGCCACCGTCTTTTGCAGCGCCATGCCGCCCCCCACCGATAGGTGCAGGGCGGAAAAATCCAGCCGGCGAAAGTCCTGATTATGCAGCAGGGCATTAAACAGGGTATTGACTCCGGTGATGGCCGTGAAACGATAGCGCCTCATTTGCTTTATCGCGGCGGGCAAATCCCGGGGATTGGTAATCAAGAGATTACAGCCGCCCACCGCCATGAACAGCAGGCAATTGATCATCAGAGCGAAAATATGGTAGAGCGGCAGCATGGTCACCATAAGCTCGCTGCCGGCGCGCAATATCGGTCCATAGGCCGCCTGGGTCTGCGCCAGGTTGGCCAGGATATTGCGATGGGTGAGCATGGCGCCTTTCGATAGGCCGGTGGTGCCGCCGGTATATTGCAAAAAAGCCAGATCGCCGCCGGTAATGGCCGGCGGGACAAACGGCATGTCCGCTCCACGGCGCAATGCCCGTCGCAGGGGGATGGCATTGGGCAACCGGTACGCGGGCACCCCGCCTTTCAAGTATTTCACGGCAATATTTACCAGTGCGCCCTTAAGCGGCGGCAATAAATCGCCGACCCGGGTCAAGAGCACGTGCCTGATCGGCGTATCCATCAACACCTGTTCGAAGGTATGGGCAAAATTGGCCAAAATCACAATGGCGACGGCGCCGCTGTCGGTTAACTGATGGCGCAGCTCTGGCGGGGTATAGAGGGGATTAACGTTTACCGCCACCATCCCTGCCCGCAGTATGCCCAGCAGCGCAATGGGATATTGCAGCAGGTTGGGCATCATCAGCGCCACCCGATCCCCCGGCTGCAAACCTAATCCCTGCTGCAGATAGGCGGCGAAAGCCCGGCTTTGCCGCTCCAGGTCGGAAAAAGTCAGCTGCTCGCCAAGGTGTATATAGGCCGGCAAGTGCGCGAAACGCGCTGCTGAATGCTCAAAAAGCGCCGGCAGCGTCTCGTAAAATCCCGGATCAATTTCAGCCGGGACATCCGCCGGATAACGGGTTAGCCACACTCGGTCCAGGGCTCGCCCGGAGGGATTGCTGGTGGTGTTCATCGCAGGCTCATCGTACTTTATGCCATAATCCTAATGATAACCCAGCGGTAGCAATTATGTTAACGGGATGCCTATATTGAGCGCCCTGTCACTTTCAACCTCCTGCCCTTAGGGGTTTATTCGGTGAGTATGGTTTCGACCCGGGCATCGCCGCCGTAATATCCTCCCCAGCCCATACCACCGTAGCCCCAGCCGCGATCGTATGGACCGCCCCAGCCCCAGGGCGTCAGCGGCGGTCCCATGGGCGCAACGACCTGCTGCGCCAGCTGCCAGCGTTTGTAGCCCGCGGCCTGTATCACCACATAATCATACGCGGCCTGATCGATGGTTCCTTTCTCGGTACCGGTAATCGGCCCCACTACCGTTACCCACTGGCGGTTGAAATCCGTCGGTTCGAGAAAGCCCGGAATATACGCGACGATGCGGCCGATGGAAGGCTGATGAATCATGGGTCGTGCGCCGTCATCCAGCGGCACGGTGGCGATTTCCAGGCGGGTGCGTCCGCTCAGGTTGTCTACTTTGACAACCTTGCCGCCAAAACGCGACTCCTGGCCGACATACAATGCCGGGGCGTTCATGACCCGCACCAGATCCTGCTGCGGATTGGCCGAGTTGCCCCGGATGGATTCCGGCACGGTCACACAGCCCGTCAGAACGAGGACCGACGACGCCGATAACAATACCGCCAGGCGCAACAAATATTTCACTACCGGTGCAACAGACATACGACAACCCTTTTGCAATGCTTAACCTTTATGACATGCGGCTGGGACATAAGTTGCCGCCTAATCCCGGCCCGGCAGTTTTTTCCACGCCACTTCGTTACGTAGATACGTGGGTTGCGTGAGTTCAACCGGCAACGCCTCGCCGTGCCGCAGGCTTTGCGCCGCCAGAGGCAGCATATCGGCGGCATGAGGTAAGCTTATATTGCCGTTCAGGATTTGCAATTGCGCGGACTCCACTAACGCGGGATAGGTTTCCCAACCGGTGCCGGCGCTGGCCCACAGCCCGCGAAGCCCTGCCACTGACACAGCCAGCCGCTCGGGTTTGATCACGACCTCGCTTTCTTCGCCCTGCCAGCGGCCGTCGCTATCGCGCCGATACGCCGCCCAGTAGACTTCCCCCATGCGCGCGTCAATGGCGGCGAATACATTTTCGATACCGGTTTGCCGCCAGGCGCCCTGCGCCAGCGCCGCCAGGGTAGAGATGCCCAGCATCGGCAAATCGGCCCCCAGCGCCAGACCCTGGGCGATCCCTATCCCGATCCGCACGCCGGTAAAACTGCCCGGCCCGCGGCCGTATGCCACCGCGTCGAGCTGCGGCAGCGCGATACCGGCCTCCGCCAGCAAACTGTCCACCATGGGCAAAATGCGGCGGGTATGTTCCCGTGGACAAATTTCAAAACGCGCGGTGATTTCGCCGTCCAGCCAAAGAGCGGCGGAACAGGCTTCGGTTGCGGTATCAAGGGCTAAAATTCGCGTAGACATGCCAAACCTCAGGCGGGAAAAAAACGTTATACCCATCATATTTCGCGGGTATATGACCTAAAACGGGTCTGCATAATAGCATAATCCCGCGGGACCTATCGTGAAAACGCATAGGCCGCTAGCGGTTTTGCAGAAAATCGATGGCCCGCTGCAGTGAACGGGTACGGGGGGCCGGCGGCAGACTTTTAAGAAAGATCTCCCCATAGGGCCGGGTCACCAGGCGCTGATCGCAGATAATCAGCACCCCCCTGTCATCACTGTCACGAATCAACCGGCCCACGCCCTGTTTAAGGGCTATCACCGCTTCCGGCACCTGCACCTCGATAAAAGGATCGCCGCCGCGCAGCTGGCAATCCTCCACCCGGGCCTTCAATAAGGGATCATCGGGGGAGGTAAAAGGCAGTTTATCGATAATAACGCAGGATAGCGCCTCTCCGCGCACGTCCACTCCTTCCCAAAAGCTGTTGGTGGCCACCAGCAAGGCGTTACCGGCGGTCACGAACTGCTCCAACAGCTGGCGCTTGCCGGTTTCGCCCTGCAGCAGCACCGGCAACGTCAGCGCGGCGCGGAACTCCGCCGCCAGGTCCCGCATCATCTGATGGGAAGTACAGAGGAAAAAACATCGCCCGCGGTTGGCCACGATAACCGGTATCAGCATGCGCGCCAATTGCACCGCCGCGCCGCGCTGATTGGGTTCGGGTAAAAAACGCGGAACGCACAGCAATGACTGGGAGGCATAGTCAAAAGGACTTGCCAGCAGGAGGGTCTTGGCATCTTCCAGTCCTATACGCCGGGTAAAGTGATCTAATCGGTCGTTTACCGATAGGGTGGCGGAGGTGAAAATCCAGGTTCCCGCCTTCTCGCCCATCACCTCGCGAAAGCGATCTGAGACCGACAGCGGCGTCAGGGCGAGGATAAAATGCCGGGCGTTGCATTCGTACCAATAGCTGAAGCCCGGCTCCTGAATGTTTTTCAAGCGCTTGAGACGGGTACGATACAGCGCGGCGCGTTCGAAAGCGGCATCCAGCAAAGCCGACCGCCCAAGAGCCAATTTGGCCACGTCGTGGCATAATTCCAAGGCATCATCCAGCAGCAGCAGAGCGCGCTGCAGGGAGGGTTGCGCCAGCACATCGCGCAGATTGCCGCGAAAGCCCGGCTCGCCCAAAGCCAGCCGGAAATCCTGGGTGCGAAACGTCAATTGATCGGCGCTCTTTTGCAACTGAGCCATATCCCGCAGGTCGGTGCGGTAGGCCAGGGTCATATCCCGCGCCAAATCAGTCAGTTGCCGGCTGGTGAGCTGCTGACCGAAATACTGGCTGGCGATATCCGGCAATTGATGCGCTTCATCAAATATCATGACGTCGCCCTGGGGGATCAGTTCACCAAAGCCCCCTTCTTTCACCACCATGTCCGCCAGGAACAAATGATGGTTCACCACGATGACATCGGCATCCATGGCGTTACGACGCGCTTTCACCACAAAACACTCTTTGTAGAGCGGGCAGTCGCTTCCCAGGCAGTTATCATTGGTGCTGGTGACCAAAGGCCACACCGGACTGTCCTCCGGAATACCGCTGCAGGTAGCGATATCGCCGTCGGTGGTTCGGGACGCCCAACCGCGGACTTCCGCCAGCTCCCCCAGGGTCTCCGGCGCCACGTTGCCTCCCGCCAGGGTTTGCTGCTCCATCCGTTCCAGGCAGAGATAATTAGACCGCCCTTTCAGCAAAGCGGTAACGCCCAGGTATTTCAGCGCCGCGGCGACCTTCGGCAGATCGCGGGCATACAGCTGATCCTGCAATGCCTTCGACCCGGTGGAAATAATCACTTTGCGTTTAGCACGCAGCGCCGGCACCAGATAAGCGTAGGTTTTACCGGTGCCGGTGCCGGCTTCCACTACCAACGGCTGGTGGTTTTCAATGGCTTCTTCAATCGCTTCGGCCATCAGGCGCTGCGACTCGCGGGGTTTAAAACCGGTGATGGCCGCGGCCAACGCGCCTTCCGGCGCAAAATCATCTGTCACACTGACTCTCTGTGGTTCGGTTGCTGACGGATTATGCCAAGTAAGGGAGCTGGAAACCACTATCTACATTCAATTATGGCTGTGGTCAAATAAGCACTACGGCGGGAGCCGCCGCCCTTTGCGGGAGCTCGAGACAATTTAAGCAGGCTGTTTCAGCGCCATATATCCCTTATCGCCAGCCGGACCATGTAAAGCCGATCATAGCATTTATCACTGATGAAAAACGACAGATGATTGGAAGGATGAATACGCCTTTAACAAACGAGTTATCGATGCAAATTCAATAGCGCAGACAAAAAGGACAAAAAATTTTAAATCCTTCAAACATGATTTTCAAATATGCAAGTCTCTTATCATTACGGTTCCACAAGGGATCATGTATAAAAATTATTAAAATAGCACAGGTAATATTTAATTCATGATAAAGCCTAGATCCTATATTCTGATTACATCCGTTTGATAGGCAGCTTCCAAGGGCGTAGCACTATGCTATGCTCTGCCGACTCTTTACTGCCAAAAGGCGAGCAGCTGTGAATATACAACGAATAGACCCCGGCCCCAGGATGTCGGAAGCGGTCATCCATAACCAGACGCTGTATTATACCTGCGTACCGGAAAATCTGGCCGGCGATGCGGGCGAACAGACCGCCGACGCGCTGGCGGTTATCGACAGAATGCTTAAACAGGCGGGTTCCAATAAGACCCGCCTGCTGGACGTGACGATTTTTTTGGCCGATGGCGATGATTTTGCCGCGATGGATGCGGCATGGAACGCCTGGGTCGTGCCGGGCTGCGCACCGGTGCGCTGTACCGTCGAGGCCAGGCTGATGAACCCGCTTTATAAGGTTGAAATCAAGGTCATCGCGGCTATTTGAACCACGATTGACAAGCAAGAATCGGCGTTAAAGCAAACCGTGCCGGGCAGATGGCGCCGGTACCCGGACTCAGAACTCTTCCTTCTCGTCCACGTCCCAGCTGTTGTCGGGCTGGGCCGTGTTGCCAGCCTCGTCGTCGGCCGGTTCGTCATCTTCGTCGTCATCCCAGCGTATCGATACCCGTTCACCGGTATGATTGGCGCGAATTTCGGTGGACACCTGCCGGATGGCTTCGCCGCTGCTCATACCTTCAGCCATTAATTCCTGGATGCGTTCAACCGCCTGCTGCTGCTGTTCATGGGTTAACGCGGGCATATCGGTGAGCATGGTGTTTCTCCAGAGAGGGATCTGGACGTTATTGTCTCACGTTGGCAACCGACGCGCCAATCAATGCGCCTGCGCCGAACAATGCGCTTTATGTTAGGCCCGTGAACCGCTATCATTCCCTTCGCTTCGTCCGGCGCGCTCAGCCGGCAAATTGGTTGGAGCCTATGACTACACCGCAATTGATTGATTTACCCTACCACCCCGATGCTTTGGTGACGCTTTTCGCCCCTTACTCCTCACGGCCGTGGTCGACCCTGCTTCATTCCGGTCACGCCGACCATCCTGACAGCCGTTTCGATATCATGTCGGCGGATCCTGTCGCCACTCTGGTCACCCGCGGAGACAGCACGGAAATATCCCGCGCCGGGAGGACCTACAGCAGCGCCGCCGATCCTTTCGCTTTGGTGCGACAGGAGCTGGACGCCGCCGGTATCCATACCGCCCCCCTGGACAATCTGCCGTTCCTCGGGGGCGCCCTGGGCCTGTTCGGCTATGATCTGGCGCGCAGGCTCGAGTCGCTGCCCCAGCGGGCGCAGCAGGATATCCGGCTGCCGGATATGGCGGTGGGCATTTATGACTGGGCGTTGATAGCAGATCATCATCTTCGCCGCCTGACGTTGGTTTGCTACAGCGATGCCCCCCGGCGGCTGGCTGAGCTTATGTCCTCCGTGAGCGGACCAGCGGCACCGTTCAGGCTGACGACGGCCTGGCGGGCCAATATGACCCGTGAACAGTATGGCGAAAAATTCCGCCGGGTTCAGCAGCATTTGCTTGCCGGCGATTGTTACCAGGTATGCCTGGCGCAACGTTTTAGCGCCGCTTACAGCGGGGACGAATGGCAGGCGTTTTGCCATTTGCTGTCATTCAACCGCGCGCCGTTCTCCGCATTTATGCGCCTGTCCGGCCATGGGGTGCTCAGCCTGTCGCCGGAACGCTTTTTGCAGCTGCGCCACCGGAAGATCCAGACCCGGCCTATAAAAGGCACCCTGCCCCGTCTGGCGGACCCGGAGTCGGATCGTCTTCAGGGTGAAATCCTGGCGGCATCGCCGAAAGACCGGGCGGAAAATTTGATGATTGTGGATTTACTGCGCAACGATATCGGCCGCATTGCGGTACCTGGTAGCGTACGGGTGCCGGAACTGTTTAAGATTGAAGCTTTCCCGGCGGTACACCATATGGTCAGCACCATCACCGCCGAACTGCCCGCCGGTTGCCATCCCTGTTCCCTGCTGCGCGCCTGTTTCCCCGGCGGATCCATTACCGGCGCGCCCAAGGTGAGCGCAATGAATATCATCGACGCTCTGGAGCCGCAACGGCGCAACGCATGGTGCGGCAGCATCGGTTACGTGAGCTTTTGCGGTTCCCTTGACAGCAATATCGCCATTCGCACGCTGCTCACCGAGGAGCAACACATTTTTTGCTGGGCCGGCGGCGGCATTGTGGCCGACAGCGACGAAGAGGCGGAATATCAGGAAACATTATCGAAATTGGCCACTATCTTACCGCGACTGGAGACGTTGAATGCCGTTGAATGACACTGGACAGGTTTTGACATTGGCCGATTTCATTACCCGTTTTCAACTGCAGTTGCCCCGCTACAGCGAACCTGCGCGCAATGTCCGCCAGGCGGCGGTGCTGGTGCCGATTATCTGCCGGCCGACCCCCACCATGCTGCTGACGCGGCGGTCGGCGGCGCTGCGTAAACATGCCGGCCAGGTGGCTTTCCCGGGGGGTTCCGCTGACCGGGAGGATGAAAACCTGATTGCCACCGCACTGCGGGAAGCCTGGGAAGAAGTTTCCATTCCCCCCCGGTCGGTGCATATATTGGGGCAACTGCCGCCGGTGGACAGCAGCAGCGGTTTCCAGGTCACGCCGGTAGTGGGGTTGCTCCCCGCGGATACCTGCTTTAACGCCAGCCTGGACGAAGTAGAAGAGATGTTTGAAATGCCGTTGAACCAGGCGTTATCGCTGGCCAGCTATACTCCGCTGCAGATTTTGCGGCGCACCCGGCAGTTACAGGTCTATTTTTCCTGGTACCGCAGCCATATGGTGTGGGGAATGACCGCACAAATCCTTTACCGCCTGGGGCAGCATATACAGCCCTGAAACGGCGCCGCGATCCCCGTCACGCCCCACTGAAAAACCGCTTCCCAAATTTTTTTTTCACGTTAAAATCCTCTGCGAAATCCATTTAATACAGAATATAAACCCATTTCTATTTTATTATTTGGTTATTTATATTACTTGTTCATGTTTTTTTTCTCTTGGAGTTGTCGCTAAGATGCCGGGACCAAATCCAGGAAAGTCAAACGGATGAATGTGAACATTGTAAGAAAGACGCTGACATTAGGGCGCGTTCACATTAGCCACGTTCGGTCTCAATTCCCTAAAGGAGTGGCTGGAAACGCAGCTTCAGCGCTGGTAGACCGAGATAAATGATATCTAGTCCATTAGATTTTATCATGTGAAAGTACGAGCCTGTTTCGGCTTGAGTCATTACAATTAAGGCATTGCCGCCAGACGTGTATATCGCAGGTCATGGGTTCGCGGACATAGCGATGGCGGAGGCCGTGAAGAGCGACGCTGTGAAGGCAGGCGTTGTGAGGAGAGCAGCATGATAAGCGTTTTCGACATGTTCAAAATCGGCATCGGGCCGTCCAGTTCCCATACTGTGGGGCCAATGAAGGCCGGTAAACAATTCGCTGACGATCTGGCTGCCAAACAGCTTCTGGGAAGTGTCACCCGGGTGGCTGTTGAGGTCTATGGCTCGCTTTCGCTGACGGGTAAAGGCCACCATACGGACAGCGCCATCATTCTCGGCCTGGCGGGCAACCGGCCGGATACGGTGGATATCGACGCGGCGCCGGCGTTCATTCGCGATGTTGAGCAGCGTCAGCGCTTGCTGTTGGGCGGCACTCATGAAGTGGATTTCCCGCGCCGGGGCGGCATGATTTTTCACAACGACTGTATGCCGCTCCATGAAAACGCCCTGCGGATTCTCGCTTATGCCGGCGAGGAATGTATTTACAGCCAGACCTACTACTCGGTTGGCGGGGGATTTATCGTTGACGAGGCCCACTTCGGCCAGCCGGTGCTTGATATCATCAGCGTGCCCCACCCGTTCGATAGCGCCCAACTGCTGCTGGAACAGTGCAAAAGCACCGGCCTCTCTTTATCCGGTCTGGTCATGCAAAACGAGTTGGCGCTGCACAGCCGCGAGGAAATCGGTGATTATTTTGCCGCTGTCTGGCAAACCATGCGCGCCTGTATCGACCGCGGACTGAATACCGAAGGGGTGTTGCCCGGTCCGCTGCGGGTACCGCGCCGGGCCGCGGCCTTACGACGCATGCTGGTGTCGTCGGATAAACATTCCAACGACCCCATGGTGGTAATTGACTGGGTGAATATGTTCGCCCTGGCGGTGAACGAAGAGAATGCCGCCGGCGGCCGGGTCGTTACCGCCCCCACCAACGGTGCCTGCGGCATTGTGCCGGCGGTTCTGGCCTATTACGATCATTTTATCGAGCCGGTGACGCCGGAAATACACCAGCGCTATTTTATGGCCTGCGGCGCGATCGGTATTCTCTATAAGCTGAACGCCTCGATTTCCGGCGCCGAAGTCGGCTGCCAGGGAGAAGTGGGCGTGGCCTGCTCCATGGCGGCGGCCGGCCTGACCGAATTGATGGGCGGCAGCCCGGAGCAGGTATGCGTGGCGGCGGAAATCGGCATGGAGCATAACCTGGGGTTGACCTGCGATCCCGTGGCCGGGCAGGTTCAGGTGCCATGCATCGAACGCAACGCCATCGCCTCGGTGAAGGCCATCAATGCGTCGCGCATGGCCTTGCGGCGTACCAGCGCTCCCCGTGTATCGCTGGATAAAGTCATTGAAACCATGTATGAAACCGGCAAGGATATGAACGCCAAATACCGGGAAACCTCCCGCGGCGGTTTGGCAATCAAGGTCCAGTGCGACTGATTGCGTCGAGAAGAAGACCCAATGGGTCTGGGTCTATTCTTCCTCCGAACCGGGCAATGGCGCGATACGTTCAATCTTCACCAGTTCAATGCGGTATTCCAGCATCTGCATGATGGTAAAGCGCCATGGTCCTATAATGATTACTTCCCCAACGGTGGGCATCTGATCCCGCTCGTGCAGCAGCATGCCCGCCAGTGACGCCATATTATGATGCGTAACCAAGTCATCGCCGAGAGCCTGCTGCAGGGCATGCAAATCGGTGCCGCCTTTTACCAGCCAGCCATCTTCCTGCGCCACGATATCCGGCGTTTCATCTTCGTCGGGAAACTCGCCGGCAATGGCTTCCAGCACATCCAGCGGCGTCACCAGCCCCTGAATCACGCCGAACTCATTGGTCACCACCACCAGGCTGCCTTTAGCCCGGCGGAGCACCCCCAGCAGATTGAGCACATCCAGGGTTTCCGGCACCACGATAGCCGGGTTTTGCGCGGCGTAGGCGCTGATATCCTCGCCGTTATCCAGCGCCACCAACAGATCCTTGGCGCGGACTACTCCCAGAAGCTGGTTAAGTTCCCCGTCGCATACCGGGAACATGCTATGGGGGGTGGACAGCAATGTGGCCCGTAATTCCTCCACCGAGCGCCGGCAATCCACCCAGGATATTTCATTACGGGGCGTCATCACGCTGCGCAAGGAGCGGGAAGAGAGCGACAGAACGCCGGTTATCATATAGCGCTCCTCGTCCACAAAGGGTTTAGGACTATCTGCCGTTTCCTCTGAGTTCTCGCGCCGGGTCCGGTCCCCACCCATCAGTCTGAAAATCGCCTCGGCGGTACGTTCCCGTATCGGCAACCGAGACTGATTTTTCATAAAATTATGCCGGGCAATCTGATTGAACATCTCGATAAGCACCGAGAAACCAATGGCGGCATACAGATATCCTTTCGGAATATGAAAGCCGAACCCTTCCGCAATCAGGCTTAACCCTATCATCAGCAGAAAACTTAAGCACAGCACCACGACAGTGGGATGGGCGTTCACAAACCGGGTCAGGGCTTTGGAAGCCAGCAGCATAATGCCCATGGCAACAACCACGGCGGTCATCATTACCGGCAGGTTGTTGACCATCCCCACCGCGGTAATAACCGCATCCAGGGAGAATACCGCGTCCAGAATCACAATCTGCGCCACTACCGACCAAAACCCGGCATAATTCCGATTGGCGCCGCCGTGTTCCTGATTTTCCAGCCGCTCGTGCAGTTCCACCGTGGCCTTGAACAGCAAAAAAAGGCCGCCTGTCAACAAAATCAGATCCCGGCCGGAAAATTCAAACATTGCCACCGAAATCAACGGACGGGTCAAGGTTACCATCCACGAGATAAGCGACAGCAATGCCAAACGCATCAGCAGCGCCAGTCCTAGGCCAATCAACCGCGCTTTGTCACGCCTTTTCGGCGGCAATTTTTCAGCCAATATGGCGATGAACACCAGATTATCGATGCCGAGCACGATTTCCAGCAGAATAAGGGTCAGCAAACCGACCCAGAGAGTGGGATCCATCAGCAAGTCCATGGTGAACTCCGCAACGATAGCCGGGTTACGGGAAGCGCCGGGAGCAGAAACGGCAAACCGGCGCGCCGGGAGAGGAACAACACGCATTCGCCCGATGCCGGGGAAATAGAGAGAAACGGGGTGGTGGCACGATTCGGCAAGGCCGATAAATCAACATCAACGTTAAACGTTTTTCGGTGACAGTCCATAGGGGGGGCTGCGGCCCTTCGCTCCTAACAAATATGTAAATTTTACTTTAACAGGGATGTTGGAAAAGGCATAAAACTTTTTGTCTAAAAGATGTCATCACCCTCGTCTACACTGCTTTGTGCGATGATTCGTTTTCTCATGCACAAATAACTGAGCGCCGTCACAATTTTTATTTTTTTACACACTAAAATAAATCGCGTTTAACCGCTATTGAATCGGTTATCTACCTGAATCAATTCATTCTAAATGGCGGACATCAAACAGGGTGGCTTGGTACCCTGGCTAAGAAGTATAACCACCGACAAATTTGCTTTTCATCACAGCGGGTGGCTTTACTGCTTAACCCAATTTGTTAACAGAGGAGGTATCCAGTGAGTATTGCTATCGTAATTGGCACTCACGGGTCAGCGGCCGAACAACTACTTAAAACGGCTGAAATGATATTGGGCGCACAGAGCAACGTCGCCTGGATTGATTTTGTTCCCGGGGAAAACGCTGAGACATTGATTGAAAAATATACGGCAAAGTTAGCACATCTAGATACCAAGGAAGGAGTCCTGTTTCTGGTGGATACCTGGGGAGGCAGTCCGTTCAATGCCGCCAGCCGTATCGTCGTAGATAAAGAAAACTACGAAGTTATTACCGGCGTCAATATCCCCATGCTCGCCGAAACCTTTATGGCGCGTGATGATAACCCTGCCTTTGGGGAGTTGGTAAAGATTGCATTGGAAACCGGACGTGCCGGCGTGAAGGCTTTGAAAGCGCCGGAACTGAACGTAGAAACACCGGTGGCATCCCCTGCCCCGAGACAGGCCGCAGCGGCGCCGGTCCATCCGTCCGCCGGCGGACATATGACCATCGCCCTGGCGCGTATCGACGATCGGCTGATTCACGGTCAAGTCGCCACTCGCTGGACGAAGGAGACCAATGTCAAACGTATCATCGTTATCAGCGACGAGGTTGCCGCCGATACCGTGCGCAGGACCTTGTTAACCCAGGTGGCGCCTCCAGGGGTAACCGCCCATGTGGTTGATGTGGCAAAGGCTATTCGTGTTTATGAAAACCCGAACTATGCAAAAGACCGCGTGATGCTCTTGTTCACCAATCCCACCGATGTGCTGCGTGTGGTTGAAGGCGGAGTAAAAATCACGTCGGTCAATATCGGCGGTATGGCCTTCCGTCAAGGCAAAACCCAGGTCAACGGCGCGATTTCCGTGAGCGATGAAGATATTGCCGCATTCCACAAGCTGAATGATTTAGGGATCGAACTGGAAGCCCGTAAGGTTTCATCAGATAACCCATTAAAAGTTATGGATTTAATCACCAAACTCGGTAAATAAATTTTCGCCGTGAAAAACTAACAATCAAGAGCGTATGTATTTCAAAGAAATAATTTACCGCTCTCTTACGTTTGTCTGAGGAGAAGTACAATGGAGATCACCACGCTTCAAATTGTGCTGATTTTTATCATAGCTTGTATAGCTGGTATGGAGTCGGTGCTGGATGAGTTTCAGTTTCACCGGCCATTGGTGGCCTGTACCTTAATCGGTCTGGTACTGGGAGATATGAAAACCGGTATCATCATCGGCGGTACGTTGGAAATGATTGCGCTGGGCTGGATGAATATCGGGGCCGCCCTGGCGCCGGACGCCGCCTTGGCGTCCATCATCTCCACCATTCTGGTGGTGGCCGGTAACCAAAGCGTCGGCGCGGGTATTGCCCTGGCGATACCGCTGGCCGCTGCCGGGCAGGTACTGACCATTATCGTTCGTACCTTGACCGTGGCATTCCAGCATGCATCCGACAGCGCTGCCGAACGCGGCAATCTCACCGCGCTGAGCTGGCTGCACGTTACGGCCCTACTGTTGCAGGCCATGCGCGTTGCCATCCCGGCGGTTATCGTTGCCGTTTCCGTGGGTACCGATGCAGTACACGCCATGCTGAGCTCGATCCCGGCGGTTGTCACCAACGGTTTGAGTATCGCCGGCGGCATGATCGTAGTAGTAGGTTACGCAATGGTGGTGAATATGATGCGTGCCGGCTACCTGATGCCTTTCTTTTTCCTGGGTTTTGTTACCGCGGCCTTTACCAACTTCAACCTGGTCGCCCTTGGCGTCATCGGTGTGGTTATGGCCATCTTCTATATCCAGTTGAGCCCGAAATACAGTCATCCCCAGGGCGGACAGGGTACGCCGGCACAGGGCGTTAACGATCTTGATAATGAACTTGATTAAAAGGTGAGAGAAATGGTCGATACAACTGGTCAAAAGAAATTGACTCCCGGGGATATACGCGGGGTATTTTACCGCTCGAACCTTTTCCAGGGATCGTGGAACTTCGAACGTATGCAGGCCCTGGGCTTCTGCTTTGCAATGGTTCCGGTAATACGGCGTCTTTATCCGGAAAACAACGAAGATAGAAAACAGGCAATCCGTCGTCATTTGGAATTTTTCAACACCCATCCTTATGTGGCGGCACCCGTACTGGGCGTTACCCTGGCGATGGAAGAGCAGCGGGCCAACGGCGCGCCTATCGACGACGCGGCCATCAACGGCCTGAAAGTCGGCCTGATGGGACCGCTGGCCGGGGTGGGCGACCCGATTTTCTGGGGTACCGTCCGTCCGGTATTCGCGGCCTTGGGCGCGGGTATCGCCATGAGCGGCAGCCTGTTGGGGCCGTTGCTGTTCTTTGTGCTGTTCAACTTTGTCCGTCTGCTGGTGCGCTACTACGGTGTCGCCTACGGCTATCGTAAAGGCGTGGATATCGTTAACGACATGGGCGGCGGCTTCCTGCAAAAACTGACGGAGGGGGCGTCCATTCTCGGGCTGTTTGTCATGGGGGCCTTGGTAAATAAATGGACCCATGTCAATATACCCTTTGTCGTGTCGCGTATTACCAACCAGAACGGTCAAACGACGGTTACCACAATACAAACCATTCTGGATCAGTTAATGCCCGGTCTGGTGCCGCTATTGCTGACCTTCGGGTGTATGTGGCTGTTGCGCCGCAAGGTTAATGCCTTGTGGATTATCATCGGCTTCTTCGCTATCGGCATCTTCGGTTATTGGATTGGCCTGTTGGGCCTGTAATCCGCATTATCTAAAACCGGGGTTTGACCCCGGTTTTTTTATGGCAATTTTTGGAGGAAAGATGTCTGTCACCGATATCGGCTTAATGGTAATAATCGCCTTGGCGCTGCTGTTTGCTATTTACGATGAATTTATTGTTGACTACTTTCTTAAAGGCAAAACCCGGCTGAAAATCGGTTTACATCGTCTGAACCGCGTTGATGCCCTGATTTTTATCGGCCTGGTGTGTATTCTGATCTATCAAAATATCACCTCGAACGGTACGGTTTTTACCACAACCCTGCTATTAGTCCTAGTACTCATGGCCTGTTATCTGGCCTATATCCGCCGGCCAAAAATAATTTTCAAGGCGGACGGTTTTTTTTACGCAAATTTTTTTATTAAATATGACCGTATAAAAAACATGAACTTATCGGAAGATGGTTTTTTGGTGATCGGCCTGGAAAAACGCCGTCTGCTGATAAAGGTAAAACAGTTGGATGACCTGGAAACCATATACAATTTCTTTATGACGAACAATTAACAAAAAATTAACATAAAACATGCGGAAAAATTATTTCTAATAAATAAATCATAGTAATTTTGTATTTTGACTATAAAAGATCCTTAGGTATACTGACTTAGTGAATATCCTTCAATTCCCTCATTTTAGTGAAAATAATTATCGATTACATTCCATAATCCCCCTCTTTTTTTGTAGTTGTTTTGTCGTTAATTATTATGTTAAGGTTGGCCCGTCATTAGGGAGTAGCCGGTTTCCGTCGTCAGTGCGGGAATGTCCGTATCAACATACTCGTTTGTTTTAAACGTGGTGCGGACGACCAGGATGGTTGGCGAGACTATAGACACGACGAACCATCGTAAGGTTGGGAGATGGGGAAGCGTGGATATTGGCTCCCAGCCGAGGTTATGGTATGAACCTTTCCGCAACATTGATTCTTGCCTTCGGCATGTCCATGGATGCCTTCGCCGCATCCATTGGTAAAGGCGCTACCCTTCATAAACCCCCCTTGCGCGAAGCGCTGCGAACCGGCCTTATTTTCGGCACCATCGAAGCCATTACCCCGTTAATCGGCTGGTCGCTGGGTTTACTCGCCAGCCATTATATTATGGAGTGGGATCACTGGGTCGCCTTCGTCCTGCTAGCCTGTCTGGGCGTTCGTATGATGATGAGCGGTTTCGGTAAACAAGCGGAGGCAAAACCCCCTATAGGCCATCACAGCCTCAAGGTGCTGGTGTTCACCGCCATCGCCACCAGCCTGGATGCGCTGGCGATTGGCGTCGGTCTGGCCTTCCTGGAAGTCAATATTCTCCATACGGCGATGATCATTGGCCTGGCTACCATGCTCATGGCCACGCTGGGTATGCTGCTGGGCCGCTTTATCGGGCCGATTCTGGGCAAAAAAGCGGAAATCATCGGCGGCGTCATTCTGATAGGCATCGGCTGTAATATCCTTTACGCCCATATCGGCCCAGCGCTCATGGCCCGCTTTTAATCACTCTTCCCGCCGCCAGGCGCGGAGAATAAAATCCGTTTCACAGGTAAATTCTTCCAGGGCGGTTAATGCCGCCACCACATCCGGCGTCGCCCGCCAGGCAAACGGCGTCATTTGCAACAGCGCGGCCGCCGCTTCACCGGGTAATGCCAGTTCAAAACGCAGCCGCTCTTCGGCCAGCGGGGCAAAGCCGGGAAAATGCTCGTCTTTCAGCGGATGCAGCATGACCTCGGAATAGATTCGCGCCTTGAGCTGCAGGAGGTGTCTTGGTCCGGGCGCCACCGTTACCACGATGCCGCCCGGTTTCAGTACGCGATACATCTCGGCGGGATTACAAGGCGCATAAATGCGCAGAATGCCGTCGAGGGAAGCGTCGAGAAAAGGCAAGCGCTGGCTGGACGCGACGCAAAACCGTACCTCGGGATAGCGCTTTGCCGCGGCGCGCACCGCGTTCTTGGCAATATCCAGTCCGTAGACCCGGCCCGTACGGGCCGCCACGGCCGCTGCCAGCGCCGAGGTGTAATAGCCCTCTCCGCAGCCGATATCCAGCCAGCGGACGTACCGGTCCGGCTGCAGGCGGTTTATCAACGCGATGACGCCATCGCGCATCCGCCGGTAATGGCCTGCATCGAGAAAGGTCCGGCGGGCCTGCATCATCCCCCGGTCATCGCCGGGCTCCCGGCTGCGTTTGAATTGCACCGGCAGCAGATTTACATACCCTTCCCGCGCGCGGTCAAAACGGTGCCGTCCTTCGCAGGCCCAATAACCCTCGGCGGGCAACAGCGGCAGACGACACAGCGGGCATTGGTAAATAGACATAGGGCATTCCGTAGGGGGCGACAATTAGGCAAGCATATTACCTTAAAACCTGGCCGGGATGGTCATTTTACCGGTCCCGGCCAGGCACGGCCGGCCGGCACTAAGCCGGCGCACGGGGCTGCGCGCGACTCAGCGGCGGTAAGACCGGTCATGAGGGATGATTATCGGTCTTCGAGGCCACCACGATGCGATTATTGTCTTCCGGCAGAGCATCAGGTTCTACGTTCATGGTGCGCAAGACCTCGGACATAATGGTACTGAATACCGGCGCGGAGACCGCACCGCCATAATATTTCCCCCCCTGGGGGTTATTGATAACCACCACCAGGGCAAATCTCGGACGGCTGGCCGGCGCGATACCGGCGGTATAGGCAATATATTTATCAATATACTGTCCGTCAGGCCCGATTTTTTTGGCGGTACCGGTTTTAACCGCCACCCGGTAACCGCGCACCGCCGCCTTGATGCCGCCGCCGCCGGGCAACGCGACGCTTTCCATCATATGTTTAACCTCATGCACCAGCCCCTCTTCCATCACGCGCTGTCCCACGACCGGCGGATCGATGCGGGTAATGGATAGCGGCCGGTAGATGCCGTCGCTGGCGATGGTGGCATACACACGGGCAAGCTGCACCGGCGTCACCATTAAGCCGTAGCCAAAGGAGAAGGTGGCCCGGTCCAGCTCGCTCCAGCGCTGCCGGTGCGGCATCAAGCCGCTGCTTTCCCCGGTTAGGCCCAGATCGGTGGGTTGTCCGAGGCCGAACGCCAGATAGGTCTTCAACAGGGCGGTGATGGGCATGGCCAAGGCCATACGGGATACGCCGACGTCGCTGGACTTTTGCAATATGCCGGTGAGGGTCAATTGGGGATAGAACGCCACGTCGCGGATCAGATGGCCGCTAAGCGTGTAGGGATGGGTATCCAGCAGGCTGTCCGGTTTAACAATGCCCTGTTTTAAGGCGGTCATGACCACCATGGGTTTTACCGTCGAACCGGGTTCAAAAATATCGCTGATGGCTCGATTACGAAAATCATCTTCCTGGGCGCCGGTTCGGTTGTTGGGATTAAAGGTAGGATAATTGGCCAGGGCCAGGATTTCGCCGGTATTCACATCCACCAGCACCGAGGCGCCGGAATCCGCCTTGTTGAATGCCACGGCGTTGCTTAAGGCTTCCTCCGTAATACGCTGCAAGCGCAGGTCGATGCTTAGCGCCACATTATGCGCCGGGGAACTGTCGGTTGAGGAAAGCGTCTCTACCACCCGGCCGAAACGATCCTTACGTACCACCCGCTGCCCCGCCACGCCCGTCAACAGGCGATTAAAGCTTTTTTCGACCCCTTCGATACCCTGATCGTCGATATTGGTAAAGCCAACCAGGTTAGCCGCCGTCTCTCCCGCCGGATAAAACCGGCGGGATTCATCCTTGCAATAAATCCCCGGCAGTTTTAATTGTTTGACGTAATCCGCCACGTTGGGTTCTATTTGGCGACCCAGATAGATAAAGCGCATATGGGGATCGTGGTTAATGCGCTCCGCCAGTTCGTTGAACGGCATATTCACGGTTTGCGCCAGGGCCTGCCAGCGGGATGAGTTCTCCACGCCGCCTTTTTGCGCCACTTCATAGGGATCGGCCCAGACCGCGTCCACCGGTACGCTTACCGCCAGCGGCTGCCCGTTGCGATCGGTTATCATGCCGCGGGGAATAGGCGTTTGCTCAACCCGCAACGATCGCATGTTCTCCTGGGCCACCAGATTATCCGGTTTGATTACCTGCAGCCAGGCTATGCGCATTAACAGCACCGCCAGGATGAGCGTGATGCCGACACACATTAAGCCAAAACGCCACTGGATAAAATTCTGCTTGCCCTGCCCCGAATTATTTTTCACATTGTTCTCGCGTCGCCATCCCATTGACTGAAAGCATTAAACCCTAACTTTCGGAGCTATATCGTCAAAACAATGCTACAAGACATGCTTTTTTGCAACAAAGCGCGAATTTTATCTTAATGCCGGCCTGGATGCTTTTTTGTCACTGGCCGGCGCGTTGAAAAAAGCTAAAATGGTCTCATCCTTTTCAATGCAAGAGCCTTTCTTAACATTATGACAGTTTACTCCCGCCTGATACAGAACGTTGCGGGCGTACGTCACGGCTTTGGTGACGCCGCCACGCTATTGCCGGTCCCATTGCAGCCCTGGCTGGACACCGCTCCGGTTAAAAAACAGGTACACGGCATCGATATTCGCCGGGTCTACCGGCCGGCGGAGCCGTGCGGAGAGGCGGACGGATTGATCACATCCACCCCAGGCATACTGCTGCATGTGCTCACCGCCGATTGTCTGCCTATTCTTTTTTGCCGCCGCGACGGTAAAAGTATCGGCGTGGTGCATGCCGGCTGGCGTGGATTGCTGGCAGGGATCGTGGAAGCCTTTGCCGCGCAGTTGGCTTATCCCGACGGTCCGGCTAACTGGGTTGCGGCCATTGGCCCGGCGGCCGGACCTTGTTGTTATGAAGTCAGTGAAAGCCTGGTGGAGGATTTCCTGCAGCAATTAGCCATACCGGCGAATATTGTTCGGCCCAGGCCGCTGCATCTGGATTTGGCCGCCATTGCGCGCCATAAATTACAGGTTCTGGGATTTCAGGGGGTAGACGTGCTGCGCCAATGCACTATCTGCGGCACCGCCGCCGCCGGAGGCCACCGCTACACCAGCTACCGGCGATTTTGCCGCCAGCGGGCAATAGATCCCGCTTACCCTTCCATCAGTGGACGCAATCAGCATTCAGGGCTGGTGATTACCGGAAAATAACATCTGCGAAGGCCGGACACGCAAGCATTTGTCGAATAGGGGCAGGCAATAACAGGATAGAATTTTGGAAATGGAACACCCTGCCAGTTCAGTACTGGCAGGGGGGATTACATGTTATCCATCAATCAAATGATTGACTGTCACCGAAGCAACGCGGATTACAGGGCAGTTACGTTAACTGCTGAAGGGCCTTTTTGGCCATCCTGGATTTCGAATTCTACGTTCTGGCCTTCGGCCAGAGTTTTGAAGCCGTTACCCTGAATAGCGGAGAAGTGTACAAACACATCTTTGCTGCCATCGGCCGGAGTGATGAAACCAAAACCTTTAGACTCGTTGAACCACTTCACTTGACCTTTGATCTTTGCCATCTTGCATATTTCCTTTGGAGTGTTTAAATCGCCCTGAGGCGAGACAGAGACAAACTGGAGTCGTTACTGCTTGAGGCACTAAGATTAGGATCGGCAGAGAAGCGGTATGCAACGTTATCGTCTTTACGCAAAACTTCTTTACTGAAAATGCCATTCATATACAGAACTGTACCTCGTTTTACCCAAATGCGTTATCACATACTCTGTAATCAATGGCAAGCCATTTTTGATCAGGGCCGGATATGTCGCACATAATTAAATCGTTCAGTTGCATCCGGTTGCCCCCCCCCGCATCAAAGAGTTGAAAAAACGACCCCCTTGTGCCGAGTGAAACCACCATCATGATATCTGTACCATTTATCGTTAACCTTAGCGCAAACCTTTGTCAACGTCCAATGCATTATTCAAGAATAACTATTCATTTCCCAATTAAAGAAAACAAGGGGGCCAGCTCACATTTTTCCAGTTTTCTTATACCGGATTCGACTATCGTAGTAATAGAAATTAGCAGTGCCGCTTAACATAAGCAACGGTTAATTATCCGCCATTGCCCTGGGCCCGCCACAGGCTCCACGCCAGCCGGGCGATCTGACCGGCCCCAACGCCCGGCACCGCGCCCTAAAGACCGTGACGGGCTAATAAATTATGCGCTATTTGTGATCACCAATATTGTGCAACGGCAAGTTCTCCCGCGGCCGTAAGCGGGATTAATAATGTCATCCCCATTAAGCAGGCAACTTTATCGCTTATGCCTGATTGTCATTATACTGCAATATATACTTCTGAAGATAATGCTAATAAAATAACCTTTGGATTGTTTGGCTGACTAAATAGTGTCTTGGTGTCTATCCGGTATTAATCTGAAATATAAAATCATCATTGCGCATTTCTATTTTTTTGTATAAATCCACCCGGTAGCCCTAGGGCGCGGTCTGAGGCGATGATCGAGCCGCTATTGAGAGGCGATAAAGCTATATGTCTATTTTGGCGCCGATTTTCAACGGCATAAAGCGATGATCGGCAATGCCGGCGTTTAATAACGCCTGCGCCAGCTCCCGCGGCGGCTCATCCAGGGATTCGTCCGCCAGTTCGAATACCCCCCAATGAATCGGAATAACCAGCGGACAGTTCAGCTCTTGGTAAAACTTTACCGCACTGGCGGGACTCATGTGGCTTTCTGCCATGAACCATTCTGGTGCATAGGCTCCGATGGGCAAGGCGGCAATGTCAAAAGGTCCCAGGCGCTGTCCGATCTCTGCCAGGCCGGGGGTATAACCGCTGTCGCCGGAAAAGTAAAAACGCCAGCGCCGGCTTTCCACGACCCAGCCGCACCACAGACTGCGGTTCCGGTCTTTGAAAGTACGCATGCTCCAATGGCGCGCAGGAACGCAGTGAAGGCGAAGATCGTGAAAGGTGATGCTCTCCCACCAATCACATTGGGAAACAGTCTTGACGCCCCGTTTTTCAAGCCATTCCCCCATGCCCAGCGGGGCCATCACCTGTAGATCGGGAAAACGCTTCAGTAACCGGCGCAGAGTGCTTCTATCCAAATGATCATAGTGATTATGAGAATAAATCACCGCATCAATGGGAGGCAGCTCATCAATCCCCACCGCCAGGGGCGTTCTGCGTTTGGGGCCGACAAAGGGTATTGGCGAGGCGCGCTCGCCCAGGGCGGGGTCGAGCAGTAGATATCGCCCGGAGGTGCGGATAAGCAGGCAGGCATGGCCCAGCCACCAAATAGCATCCTCACTGCCGCTGAAATCAGCGGGTTGCCACCAGTCCCGGATGAATTGAGCATAGCCCCCCTGCGGAGGCCGGGGAAAGCCTTGTTTTTTGCGCTCTCGATGCCATTTTTTAAACGCATCGGGGGTTCTTACTGAAGGTTCAAGATTGCGAAAGCCTAACGGCGTATGGTGTGGTTTGGACTCATCGTACCAAGGATTGTTTTTCGCCATTGTCTCTTCGACTCTCCTGTTTACTCGCTTTATCCCCTGATAATGCAAGATCCGGCAGTAGAATAATATAGAATGTTGACTAAATGTGAACACAAAACCTTGACCCGGTAAATATTTTCCTTTGCAAGGGCGAGCCTGTACATGCACAAGGAGGACCGGATCAGGATTGGGTATCGCAGCAGGCAGCAAGGGAGGCGGGCCCGACGAAGTTTAACGCTCGGCGATAAAGTCTTTGAACATGATAGGTTCGCCGGCGGCAGGGACCTTGGCGTCGTTTTGCGGGGAATTCATCTGACCTAACCGCATCAATAATTCGGTTTGTTTTTTCTGCTGTTCGAGTAGCTCATTAAGCAACATGATTTGTTCATTGGCCCTGACGCTGGCGCGGTTGAGGAAAAACCAGACCACGAGACCGATAATAAAAACAAGTAAAAACAGCCCCATTGAGGCGATATTGAGGGTATTAAATCCTAAATCGTTCATAACATGACCTAATCACTGATAAAACCAAACGCTATCTTAACACCCTCTGCTCAGCAATGTATCCTGAAACGACTCTTTGGCCCTGCTCTCCATTCAAGATAGTTTCATGCATTAAACACCTATGGACAAAAGCATGACGGCAATCGCCCATGGCATCCGTCACCATGGCATCCGTCACCATGGCATCCATTTCGTGACAAAACACATACCGTTGAAAAAATCACCGCCCTGATCACAAAAGCTATTCAATGCCGACAGCCATAACATCAAGCACAGTAGTAAAATGCCCAGTATTGATAGTGCCGTGTTTTTTTTCAAAACCCAAGTCCTGTACTTCCTCGATGAATATATTTTATCTAGGATAACTTAAACAAAGACTAACCATGGTCCATTTTATTACCAGAATAATGATTTAAAGGACGATGATATGTGTTACAGATTATAAAAAAAATCTATGCGATAAGATATATATAATAAAAATCAATGGGTTGGCGCCTGATCAAATTTGAGATCGATTAACGTTATGGCTTTTTCGATAGCGCGGCGGGTGATAGGATCTCGCGCCGCGGGATGGCTGGTTACATCGATGCTTTTTAGCTGTTGCGACATTTTATCGCGAACATGGGCAGGGGCTATCACATCGATAACGTCGAGGATTTGCTTGATAACCAGCTGACAGGCCACGAGATCAGAGATCAACTCCTGGTCGTGGGTGAAGGATTCCGACATGGTAATGTCTCCGGTCTTCCCTTAAAAAGGATATTCGCGATAGCCGATTTGGCGGGAAATATTGCGTGCCGCCTCATGCAGCATGGCGACATAGTCGTTTTTGCTTTCTTCAGCGAAACGGATGGTGGGAAAAGAGATGCTAAGGCCGGCAATCACCACGCCGAAACGGTCAAATATCGGCACCGCGACGCAGCGCAAGCCATCCTCCTGCTCTTCGTTATCTTCGCCGAAGCCTTGCTGGCGCACTTTAATCAATTCCGGCATCAACGACGCAGCATCGGCGACGGTGCGGCGGGTGCTGCGATTAAAAACCACCCCCGAAAGGATACGCTGCGCTTCATCCGCCTCGCGCCAGGCCAGCAACACCTTGCCGATTGCCGTGCTGTAAAGGGGATTCCGGCGGCCTACGCGGGAATACATGCGCAGATTGTACATTGAATCGATTTTATGGATGTAAACGATGCTGTCTTCATCCAGCGAGCCAAGATGGATGGTTTCACGGGTTAAATTGGACAGTACCCGCATTTGAACATCGGCGATGCGAATCAGATCGATATTCTGTAAAGCCTTGGCACCCAATTCGAATAGCTTCAGCGTCAGGGAGTATTTCTCCGATTCGCCTTCCTGGGAGACGTAACCGAGGGATTTCATGGTTTGGAGAAAGCGATACACGGTGCTTTTTGACATCAACACCCGCTGGGCCAGCTCGGTAATGCCGATTTCCCGCTCTTCCCCCAGTGCCTGGAGAATACCAAAAACCTTCAATACTGACGATACGGAGTCGGGTTGTCTGTCTAAATCTGCAATCGTCATTTTTATGGAAATCCTGATAAGCGTTTTGTTTTAAAAAAACTAGAACATAATTTCCATTATAAAGGTATGACTCCAAATTTCGCAATGGCTGTGCTGAATAAAGCCGGCTTTAATGTCCAGTCAGTAATTATTACATTTCTCCGGCGGCCTGCTGATCCGTTACAGCAGGGTTTAATGCTAGGATAAGGGTTTTGACGGTTGTTAAACATTCATGATTGATAAAATTGCTGATGGCGTTCCTACGCCTCAGCGCTATGGTGCGATCATCACCGTAGCACTCAGCATCACCGTCGCCGTGCTGGACAGCGCCATCGCCAATGTAGCCCTTCCTACCATCGCGCGCGAACTTCACGCCAGTCCGGCCGCCTCAATCTGGGTGGTCAATGCCTATCAGCTCGCCATCATTATGACCCTGCTCTCCTTCGCCACCTTGGGGGATATTTACGGTTTCCGACGGGTATATCAATGCGGTCTGGTGGTGTTCAGCCTGATGTCCCTGTCATGCGCCTTATCCCAAAACCTTTGGATGCTGATAGGCGCCCGCGTGCTGCAAGGGTTTGGCGCCGCGGCCATCATGAGCATCAATACGGCGCTGATCCGTATTATTTATCCCACGCGCCTGCTGGGGAAAGGGATGGCTATCAACACCCTGATAGTGGCGGTATCCACCGCGGCGGGGCCTACCGTGGCCGCCGGCGTGTTATCCATCGCCACCTGGCAGTGGCTGTTCGCCATCAACGTGCCCATCGGCCTGCTGGCCTTTTATCTTGGTCATCGATTCCTGCCGGCAAATCCAATAAAAAACACCGGACAGCGGTTCAATTTCGCCAGCGCCGGCATGAACGCCCTGACCTTCGGCCTGTTATTGTCAGCCCTGGGGGGCTTTGCCCAACGCCTGAACGGATATATGATTTTGACCGAGCTTGCCGGCGCGGTGATAGTCGGCACCATTTTTATCCGGCATCAGCTTCGTCAACCCTGGCCGCTGCTGCCGGTTGATTTGCTGCGTATCCCGCTCTTCTCCCTTTCCCTTTGCACGTCCATCTGTTCTTTCTGCGCCCAGATGCTGGCCATGGTTTCCCTGCCGTTTTTTTTGCAAAGCATACTGGGCCGCGACGAAGTGGCTACCGGGTTATTGCTGACGCCCTGGCCGCTGGCGACAATGCTGTTCGCCATGCTGGCGGGCAGGCTGATAGGCCGTGTCCATGCCGGTTTGCTGGGGGCTGTGGGGTTGGGTATCTTTGCCGCCGGGCTTTTCTCCCTGGCCTGGCTACCGGGATCGCCGGCCAATGCCGACATCGTCTGGCGGATGATGCTGTGCGGCGCCGGGTTCGGCTTATTCCAGTCCCCCAACAACCATACCATTATCACGTCCGCGCCACGCAACCGCAGTGGCGGCGCCAGCGGGATGCTGGGGACCGCGCGCCTGGTGGGACAAACCTCCGGCGCCGCCCTGGTGGCGCTGATGTTTAATTTATTGGGCACCGGCGGCACCCATGCCTCTTTGCTGCTGGCCGGCGGCTTTGCAACGGCGGCAGCCATGGTGAGCGCACTGCGTATAAGCCAACCCAATCCGCAGCGCCAAAGCACCGCCGGCAGGTAGCCGGTTATTTCAAATAGGCGCCGGACCGCAGGGCCTCGATACGTTTATCCAACGGCGGATGCGACATAAACAGCTCGCTGAAGGATTTTGATTTACCGTTGATGCAAAACGCCAGCATGCCGCCCTCTTCCTGGGGTTCGTAGCTGGTTTTCAGGCGCTGCAGCGCGGCAATCATCTTATCGCGCCCCACCAGCCGCGCCGAACCGGCATCGGCATGGAATTCGCGATGTCGTGAGAACCATAGCGTAATCAGGCTTGCCAGCACTCCGAACACCAGCTCCAGCACCATGGACACGGCAAAATAGATCATCGGATTGCCGCCGTTGCTTTCCCCTTCATCACGGTTCGATGACAAAAAGCCGGCGGCCAGCTGCGCCAGGATCCGAGAGACAAAAATCACGAAGGTATTCACCACGCCCTGTATCAGGGTCATGGTGACCATATCGCCGTTGGAGACGTGGCTGATTTCATGGGCGATGACCGCTTCGGCCTCATCGCGGCTCATATTTTGCAGCAGGCCGGTACTAACCGCCACCAGAGAGGCGTCGCGCCGGGCGCCGGTAGCGAAGGCGTTGATATCCGGCGCCGGGTAGACCGCCACCTGGGGCATGACAATGCCCGCCTGCTGCGATTGGCGCTGCACGGTAGCCAGCAGCCAGCGTTCGGTTTCATTGCGCGGGCGCTCGATGACTTCCCCGCCCACCGAACGCAGCGCCATGGACTTCGACAGCCACAGCGAAACGAAGGCGCCGCCAAAACCAAACAGGCCGGCCATGATCATCAATCCGGCGGCGCTGGAAGATTGTATCCCCGTCAGGCTCAGCACCAGACCGAATACCAGCATAACCGCCAGGTTGGTAAGCAGAAAGAGAGCGATGCGCATCATATAGAATGTGGTCCCCTGATAAAAATCACGCCGATTGCGTTAAAGGGATCGTATGGGCTTTCAGAGGGTTTTCAAGCGTAACTTGCCAATAAGTGCTTAAAAAGACATAACTTTACATTTTGTAAAAAAATAAAGGCGCCGGTGTGGCGCCTCGGTTTTTATTTTACCGCCGCCGGCTGCAGCGGCTGCTGGCCGCTTTGCGCCTTGGCGAGGTCCAATGCAATATGCACGGTCTCGTCCAGGTAGGGATCGGGTTCGTGGTAATCTTTCGGTATGTCGTCCAGGGATTTCACCGGTTTTTTGCCTTCCCGCTGCAAGCGGTCATTGATACGCTGCAAACGAATGGCGTCATCCTCGTGATTTTCCTTCTCGCGCTGCGCCAGATTCAGGGACGCGATATTGCGTTTATCCTTCATGGCATTGAGGCGGGCAATATCCTGAGCGATATATTGGAACTCAGGGTCCGCCGCGATCCGCGCCTGGTGCGCCTTCAGCAGTTCAGCGGCAAAGGGCTTCAAATCACCGCTCTTAGTGTAGGTAGCCGCATTGATGCTGTCCCAGGGCAAGGCGTTATCTTCAAATTTCTCCCCGGTTTCAATGTCCGTCTCATAGCCGGTAGGCATGATGATATCCGGCACAACCCCTTTACGCTGGGTGCTGCCGCCATTGATCCGGTAGAATTTCTGGATAGTGTACTGGATTGAGCCCAGCGGCGGCCAGTCGGGACGCAGCATCTGATCGTAGATGCGGTTAAGGGAGCGGTACTGCTGCACCGTGCCTTTGCCGAAGGTCGGCTCGCCGACTATCAACGCCCGGCCATAATCCTGCATGGCGGCGGCGAAAATTTCCGATGCCGAGGCGCTGAATCTGTCCACCAGCACCACCAGGGGTCCTTTATAGTACACGATACCGTCGTTATCGCTGTCTTCACGTATCTTGCCGTTATTGTCGCGAACCTGGACTATCGGTCCGCTGGGAATAAACAGCCCGGACAGCGACACGGCTTCGGTCAAAGCGCCGCCGCCGTTGGTGCGCAAATCGATAATCACGCTGCTGACGTTTTGTTTTTCCAGTTTTTGCAGCTGGACCTTGACGTCATCGGTCAGGCCCACGTAAAAGCCGGGAATATCCAGCACCGCAACCTTTTGCTGACCCACCTGTTTGATGGTCATCTTCACCGCGCGATCCTCAAGACGGATACGCTCGCGGATGACGGTGACGATACGCGTCTTGGTTCCCTTGCCCGCCGGCAGAATTTCCAAACGGACCTTGCTGCCCTTCGGACCTTTGATAAGCGATACCACATCGTCCAGGCGCCAGCCGATGACGTCGACCATGGGCTTGCCGGTCTGGCCGACGCCCACCACGCGATCCCCGACCATAATGGTTTTGCTTTTCGCCGCCGGCCCGCCGGGCACCAGCGAATTGATGACGGTATAGTCGTCATCCATTTGCAACACCGCGCCAATCCCTTCCAGCGACAGGCTCATTTCAGTATTGAACTGCTCGGTATTGCGCGGGGAAAGGTAATTGGTATGCGGATCGATTTCATGGGCGAAGGCATTCATCACCATTTGAAATACGTCTTCACTGTTGCTTTGCGCCAGCCGGCGAATTGCGAACTGATAGCGCTTGGTCAGTATGTCGCGTATTTCATCGTCTTTTTTGCCGGTAAGCTTGAGGCTTAACTCATCGTATTTGACCTTGGCGTCCCAAAGCTTGTTGAGTTCGGCTTCGCTTTGCGGCCAGGGCGCTTTGCTGCGGTCGAGATCAATGGTGTCGCTACCGGTAAAATCCATGGGTTTGGCCAATTGGGCCAATGCATATTCATAACGCTCGAAGCGCCGTTGCTGCGCCAGATTATAAAGCGCAAAGGGGACATCCAGTTTTCCGTTTTTCAGTTCGTCGTCAAGCTGATCTTTCTTATCCGAAAATCGGGCAATGTCCGATGCCAGCAGCACATTGTGGCTGTAATCCAGCATATTGAGATAACGAGCGAAAATTTTCTCCGAGAAGGCATCGTCCAAATCAAACTGGCGATAATGGGAACGGGTAAAACGCGCCGTAACACGTTCACTGACCGTTTCTTGCTGTGCTTCTTCGTGAAGCTGGGGAATCTGATCGGCACGGGTTATCTTCACCTCTGCCGCCACCACCGATCCCGCCAGTAACAACCCTGCAAGTGCAGTTACTCTGACAAATTTGTTCATGCCCTGGTTGGCCTCCGTATCAGAACTGCAGGTGTTCTGCGCGCACTATCAAAGCCATCCCGGAAGAAAGCTGCACACGTACCCCTTCTTTGGCAATTTCCATCACGGTTGCTTCCATGGGATCTTTGCCTACCTTGATTTTGATGGCCTGACCGATTTGCAGTTTGGAAATATCGGTAACCTGCACCTGACGGGCGGGCGCGGGTTTTTTAACCTCTTGAGAGGGACGTTCATTTCTTGGCCGGGAGGCGGGACGCGGCCTGCGAGGCGTATTCGCTCCATCGGGGCCTTTGCGTTCAGCAGCGGCCGGATTGGCGGGCGCGGCACGCCGTGGAGCGGGCGCTTCGCCGTTTTCACGTTTTTTGGCCTGCTGCGCGGCGCGTTGCTGCTGCACGCGGGCTTTGGCTTCCTCGAGCTGCTTGCGGGCATGCTCCACATGCTGCGCTTCCAATTCTCCACAGGGATTGCCGTCGAGATCCACGCGCTGAGCGCCGAGTTTTATGCCGTACAGATAGCGCCAGCTTGAGGTATAGAGCCGCAATGCGGAGCGCAGCTGCGTTTTGCTCAGGTTATCTTCTTCCTGGATGCGGGCGACCAGATCCGCAAAAATGCCTATTTTTAATGGCCTCGCCTCGCCCTCGGCGGTAAAGCAGAGCGGGAAACGCTCAGCCAGAAAGGCTATCACTTCTTTATTACTGTTCAACTTGGGTTGATTTTCCATGAAATTTCCTGATTACAACGGGTTTGCCAACCAGCGCAGGCATGAACAGGCGTCATTATAATGACGCCATCGGCAAATGCCACGTTATCCGTATATCAATATAAGGTATTATTGATAAATCTTCGCAGATCAGTTTGATTTAATTGCTGGCAAAGCCGCTCCACCAAAGCTTTCAGGCCTTCTTCGTCCTCATGATCGAAGCGATGATAAATCGTGCTATCGATATCGAGTACGCCAACCACCCGGCCGTCCAGGGTAATAGGCAGGACGATTTCAGCAAGACTTGCAGCGTCGCAAGCGATATGCCCGGGAAATTCGTGGACATCGTCCACCCGCAAAATTCTGTTTTCCGCCACCGCCGTACCACAGACTCCCTTGCCTACCGGAATGCGCACACAGGCGATTTTACCTTGGAACGGTCCCAGCACCAGTGTATCACCGTCCAGCAGATAAAAACCGGCCCAATTAACGTCTTCGAGGTGTTCAAAAAGCAAGGCGCTGACGTTCGCCAGCGCCGCGATAAAATGGGTTTCGCCGTCAATCAGCGCCGACATACTTTGTAGTAATTCACTATAGAATTGTTGTTTTTTCATATGTAAACCAATAAATGAGCTAATCTGTCTGATATCAGCCGGAATGCCAGCCTCTATAAAATAAGCAATAAATGCCCAAGGCCACAAGATTAATCCTTTATTGCTTCACAAAGCCAGCCTCGGCAGGTATGTTTGCGCAACGTCGCCGGCATTATATTCCCGCTGTGACTCGCCGCACCGGCGTCTACGAGGCAGGTATAGAGGCATGTGAACGAGTTCAGCGTCGGTAGAATATGAAAATAAAGCACATCCATTATGCCTTGCCCCAAGGCCGCTACCAGCGTTGCGCTCAATGCGATACCTTGTTCATTTTGCCGACATTGCATCAGAATCAGGACGCTTTTTGTCCGCGCTGCCGGGCCAAGGTCGCCCTCGGCCATGAATGGACGATAAATCAGCTGGCGATCCTGGCACTCACCATGGTGGTACTGATGCCCTTCGCCTATGGGGAACCGTTAATCAGCATCCGCCTGCTGGGTACCTCCATCAATGCCACGCTGGTGCACGGTATCTGGCAAATGGCCATCCAAGGCCAGCCTATTACCGCCAGCATGGTGGCATTTTGTACCGTCGGCGCTCCCTGTACGCTGGTTATAGCCATACTCTACCTGAATGTCGGTGAGCGGTTGGGAATGAATCTGCGGCCGGTTTTGCTGATGCTTACCCGCCTGAAAGAATGGGTCATGCTGGATATCTATCTGATCGGCATGGCGGTGGCGGCCATCAAAGTCAAGGATTACGCCGATGTGGATACCGGCCTGGCCTTGCCGGCATTCATCGCGCTGGCGCTGCTCAGCGTGGTGACCATGACCCACCTGAATATCGGCCAGCTCTGGGAACATTTCTACCCGGAGCCCGTCCCCCCTTTTCGCACGAATACCGCCGGTCTGAAAGTTTGCCTGGGCTGCAATTTCACCGGTTATGCCGATGAACGGGGCCGCTGTCCGCGCTGTCATACCCCCCTGCGGCTTCGCCGCCGGCAAAGCCTGCAGAAATCCTGGGCGGCGTTAATCGCCTCGGTGGTATTGCTTATCCCGGCGAATCTCTTGCCGATTTCGATTATCTATATCAACGGCGGGCGTAATGAAAGTACCATACTTTCCGCCATCGGTTCGTTGGCGAACGATAACATACCGGTGGCGGCGGTGGTTTTCATCGCCAGCATTCTGGTGCCGTTTCTCAAGGTCATCGTCCTGCTGACCTTATTACTGAGCATTCATTTTAAAGTGCGGCAAGGATTGAAAACCCGCATCCGCCTGTTACGCTTTGTCAGTTGGATCGGCCGTTGGTCAATGCTGGACTTGTTTGTTATTTCCATCACGATGTCGCTGGTGGATCGCGACCAGCTTTTGGCTTTTACTATGGGACCGGCGGCGTTTTATTTTGGCTCCGCCGTTATTTTGACAATACTTGCTGTCGAGTGGTTAGACAGCCGTCTGATATGGGATGCACATGCCGCAAACGCCGACTACACCGATTAACGCGGAGGTCAAAAACAAGCGCCGTATTTCGCCCTTTTGGCTGTTGCCGTTTATTGCCTTATTGATTGCCGGCTGGCTGGTATACAGCACGGTCCAGGAGAAAGGCGCCACGGTGACCATTGATTTTATCTCCGCCGACGGCATTGTGGCCGGGCGGACCCCGGTGCGTTACCAGGGGGTGGAAGTCGGCACGGTGCAAAACATCAAGTTAAGCAACGATTTGCGCACCATCAAGGTAGAGGTCGGCATCAAGCGCGATATGCGCGATGCCCTGCGCCAGGGTACCCAGTTCTGGCTGGTGACGCCCAAGGCGTCACTGGCGGGGATTTCAGGGCTTGATGCCCTGGTGGGCGGCAACTATATCGGCATGATGCCCGGTAAAGGCGACCCGCAAACCCATTTCACCGCCCTGGACACCCAGCCGAAATACCGGGTCAATACCGGCGAATTGCTGATCCACATGCATGCGCAAAACCTGGGGGCGCTGAATACCGGCTCTTTGGTGTACTACCGGAAATTACCGGTGGGCAAAGTGTATGACTTTGATATTTCCAGGGAAAAGGGCGACGTCAATATCGATGTTTTGATCGACCGGCGCTTTACCGATTTGGTGAAAAAAGACAGCCGCTTCTGGAATGTCTCGGGTATCAAGGCCAGTGTGGATTTCCACGGTGCCCAGGTGGATATGGAGAGCATGGCGGCCTTGGTGAACGGCGCCATCGCCTTTGATTCGCCGCAAAATAGCGAACAGGCCCGCACCGACGACACTTTTACCCTTTATCCCGATCTCGCCCACAGCCAGCGGGGGGTGATAATCACGGTGGACCTGCCCAACGGGGATAACCTCAGCGAAGGCCATACCCCCCTGCTCTATCAGGGACTGGAAGTGGGCACACTCACCAAGCTGAATCTGGGCGGCGATAATAAGGTAACCGGGGAGCTGGCCATCAATCCCTCCATAAAGGATTTGATGCGCAGCGGCACCCGCATTGAAATGGAAACGCCGCAGCCTTCCCTCAATAACCTCAACCTGAGTAATCTGCTCACCGGCACCACGCTTAATCTGATTCCCGGCGGCGGGGCGCTTCAGGAGCATTTCACCGTGCTTGACAGCAACCATCGCCTGTTGCAGGAACCGGGAGTGAAAACCTTCACCCTCTCGGCGCCGGAAAGCTACGGTATCGACAGCGGCCAACCCCTGACGCTGTATGGCGTTGCGGTGGGCAAAGTCATCAGCCGCAAACTGGACGGTAACGGCGTGCTGTTCGAGGCGGCTATTGAGCCGGAATACGCCGGACTGTTGCATAAAAATACCAAATTCGTCGTTAACAGCCGGGTAGACGTGAAGTTCGGCCTGGACGGCGTTCGGGTGCTGGGCACCAGCGCGCAGGAGTGGCTGGACGGCGGCATCGTGATGATCCCCGGCACCCAGGGCGCGCCCCTGGATCATTATCCCCTCTATGGCAACCGTGAACTGGCAGAACAGGGCATACAGGGGGAAAAACCCGCTGCGACGCTGACGCTCACCGCCGACAGCCTGCCGGATATACAATCCGGTTCCATCGTGATGTACCGTAAATTCCAGGTGGGGGAAATCACTGATGTCCGCCCCACCGCGAAAAGTTTTGATGTGGATGTCTATATCCGCCCGCAATACCGCAAGCTGCTCACCGACCACAGCATCTTCTGGGCGGAAGGCGGCGCCAGAGTGCAGATTAACGGCAGCGGCATTAGCGTACAGGCATCCCCTCTCGATCGTGCGCTGAAAGGCGCTATTAGCTTTGATAATCTGGACGGCGCGGTACAGGTCAAAGGCCAGTTGCGCAGGCTCTATGCCTCGGAAAACGCGGCGCGGGCGGTGGGCAGCCAGATTGTGCTGCAAACCTTCGACGCCAGCAAGCTCTCGCCGGGCATGCCCATTCGCTATCTTGGCATCGATGTCGGACAGGTGGAAACCCTTAAGCTTTCGTCTCAAAACAGCGAAGTGCTGGCGCAGGCCGTGCTTTATCCGGAGTATGTCCAGGCATTCGCCCGGGTCGGCACGCAGTTCTCAGTGGTGACGCCGGAAATCTCCGCCGCCGGGGTCACCCATTTGGAAACCCTGTTCCAACCTTATATCAACGTTGAGCCGGGCAAAGGACAAACGACGCGCAACTTCACCTTGCAACAGGCCACCATCAGCGATTCCCGCTATCTTGACGGTCTGAACATCGTGGTGGATACGCCGGAAGCGGGTGCGCTGCAGGTGGGTACTCCGGTGCTGTTCCGCGGCATTGAAGTCGGCACCGTTACCGGCATGTCGCTGGGGCCGATGGCGGATCGGGTCTATGTGTCGCTGCGCATCAGCAAGCAGTACCAGCATCTGGTGCGGGACAATTCCGTGTTCTGGCTGGCGTCGGGATATGATCTGAAGTTCGGCTTGACCGGCGGTTCGGTTAAAAGCGGCACCTTCCAGCAGTTTATCCGCGGCGGTATTGCGTTTGCCACCCCGCCCACCACCCCGCTGGCGCCTAAAGCCAACGCCGGCAAGCATTTCCTGCTCAACAGCGAAGAGCAGAAAGAGTGGCATGACTGGGGCACCGCCGTACCGCAGGGATGAATGCCAGCCAGACCGCCGGCTTGCCCTGGGGCAGCCGGCTTTAAGCAATTCGTGTGATCTTGACTATGCTTAAAACGTGAGAAGCCAAGGGAATTTGCTCCGGGCAAGAAACGATAAAGGGCATAGCCATGACCAAGACCACAGTCAAAATAGGCAGTTTTAAAGTTGACGATGCGGAGTTAACGAGCGGAACAAATCATAGCGTCGAGAATATCCTGAGTATTCCCTGCAAATCCGATCCCGATCTTTGCAAGCAACTGGACGGCTGGGATGAACAAACCAGCATTCCCGCTTTCCTTGACGGTAAAGAGCACGTTCTTTACCGGCAGCATTATGACCATGACAACGACGCCTGGATCATGCGGCTGGAATAGCCCTCAACGCCTTGCCATCGGGCCGGCCCGATGAGCCCAAGGCCCTGCTGATACTTTCTCCCCGGCGCGCCACCCCGCGACGGCGGCTTAACTCTGGTCGTGAAACGAAAAAATATGCTGACGTTTAATAAAAAAAAATCAGCCCGAAGGCTGATGACTGAAGGCAAGTCGGAAATGGCTCGTACCGAGGGTAATGAAACCATTATAGAACCTGACGCGAGCATAGCGACCTATCACTCCGATAGCCGGGATGCGTATAACGTAAAAGTTCCAAGGGGAGGCCGCGTCATTCAAACCTTGGAGGAATTGGAGCAGGTACGCCGGGAGTGCCGCAAAATGGTGACCCGGCGTGCCGGTTTATCCGCCGGCGCGGCGATTATTCCGATACCCGGCCTGGATATTGGCACCGACGTTTCGTTACTGATGACCTTACTGCCGGCCATAAATGAAAAGTTCGGTCTAACGCCGCGGCAAATCGATGCACTGCATCCGAACCGCAAAAAATACACCATGATCGCCATCTCCGGCATCGGCAGCCGCGTTATCGGCAGCACCATTACCCGTAAAATCGTATCCCTGCTGCTCAAACGGGTCGGCTTCAAAATCACCGCCAAAACAGCGCTGCGCTATGTGCCGATAGTCGGCCAGGCCGCTGCGGCCGGTTTGAGCTTCAGCGCAATGAAGGTCCTGGGGAATGCTCATATCGAAGATTGCTACCGGGTAATAAAAGAGGTGCTGGCGAAACTTTAATCATGATCTCTGACAAAGTTGCCGCGAAAAAAATGTTTTACGATTTTCCTGAGTTTTTCTCTTCCAGCGGAGGAACAGCACGTGGAACGTCAGCGAGTAGTATCTGAAGAGATCCAGTCCGTAGGATATGATGTTGCCCATCGCATGCTTGAAATAAAATTTCAAACCATCGGCGTATATCAATATCCCGGGGTTTCTTTGAGCGTTTATCACTCCTTGATGGAAGCCCCATCAAAAAGCGAGTGTTTTAAAAACCTGATCAAACATAGGTACCTTTGCCGAAAAGTCGGTTGATTACACCCTTAAGCGGAGGTTCAAGCTTGGCGTTGTTGGTAAACCGAATGTCTTCTCCCCAATTTTATTTCTTTGAAGTCATTGGGCCTCACCCTGGCCCATTTTTTATCTATTCGAAAAGCGCCGCAGCCCTATTCATCAGGCAATGGTAATGGTTTTATCCAGATAAACATCCTGCACTGCATTAATCAGGGCCACACCCTCTTTCATAGACCGTTTGAATGCTTTACGTCCCATAATCATACCCATGCCGCCGGCCCGCTTATTGATGACCGCCGTCCGAACGGATTCCGCCATATCGGTCGCGCCTGCCGACGCGCCGCCGGAGTTAATCAGGCCGGCACGGCCCATATAGCAGTTAGCTAATTGATAACGCACCAGGTCGATGGGATTATCCGATGTCAGCGTACTATAAACCCGTTCATCGGTATAACCGAAGTTAATGGCTTTATACCCGCCGTTGTTCTCGGCCATCTTCTGCTTAACGATATCGGCGCCAATGGTGGCGGCAAGATGATTGGCCTGACCGGTCAAATCGGCGCTGGTATGATAATCCACCCCGTCTTTTTTAAAGGCTGAGTTGCGCAAATAGGCCCACAATACCGTAACCAGGCCCAATTCATGAGCGCGGGCAAACGCGGCGGAGACTTCTTCTATCTGCCGGCGGGACTCCTCCGAGCCGAAATAGATGGTGGCGCCAACCGCTACCGCCCCCAAATCAAATGCCTGATCGACGCTGGCATAAAGGGTTTGGTCGTATTGAGTGGGATAGCTGAGGGTTTCGTTATGATTAATTTTGACCAAAAACGGGATACGGTGAGCATAACGGCGTGAGACCGCCGCCAGCACGCCGTAGGTTGAGGCGACGCAGTTACAGCCGGCTTCCAACGCCAGTTCAACGATGTTCTTCGGATCAAAATACAGCGGATTAGCGGCAAACGACGCACCGGCGGAATGTTCGACTCCCTGATCCACCGGCAGGATGGAGAGATAGCCGGTACCCGCCAGGCGGCCGGTATTGAACATCGTTTGCATATTGCGCAGGACCACGGGCGAACGGACATTGTCCATCATTACCCTGTCGACATAATCGCTGCCCGGCAGGCACAGATGTTCGGCGGGGATAGTTGTACAGCGGTGTTCCAGCAGCGTTGCGGCGTCTTTACCCAAAAGTGATGAAATATCGGTCATGTGATAGCCTCCTTTGATTGATACTAAAGTACGGCATAAAACTGTCGAAGAGTCATAACGGGGAAAACGTTCGCAACGGGAAATTTTCCCTGCTAAGCAGAGCAATCCTAGTTCCGATTGCCGCCGGTTGCCATAAATAGTTCGTAAGCGCCGATGTCTCGGCAGCGGCATTTAAGGGCCGGCCTCGGTCCCGGCTCATGCCTGCAAGTTAGCCGGCAGGTGCCTCTTTAGCGGTAATTCCTCTTGCCATGAATTAAAAATTCACTCATAAACGATATTTTATAACAAGGTTTTTTATACCAGCCCACCCTCTGAGGGTTTGACCGCGCGGGCAGAAAAGCACAGGGGATAACGACATGAATATCAATACAAATGCCATTGATGAAGCCGTTCTGGCACTGCTCTATCTTACGCTCCATGACTATGACCGGGCCTGGAAGGGCCATGACTGGGATGCAATGGACCGCCTCTACGAGCGAGGTTTTATCTGCAATCCCGCCAATAAGACAAAATCCGTTGTGTTTACCGAAGAGGGCTTGCGCGAATCCAAGCGTCTTTTCGAACGCTATTTCGTGATTGCCGATAATAAAGGCGAATAAACGGAATTTTTCGTTCAGGCCTGCGCCGCGTCCCGCCAGAGTTTGCCCGAGTGAAGAAATGACGCGGGAAAGAATATCGTTCCTACTCGGGATAGCTGAAGAATAAGCATTCAGCGCAAGGCAGTAACATGCTCACCGCGACCGTATGACGAAGCCAGTTAGCGGCGAGCAAAAAAAAACGCCTCAACCCTGCAGAGGATAAGTGATCAAGGCATCATTACCCCGCCGACGAAGCGTTAACCTCCGAATGCGCCGCAATGCCCTGAATATGCCTTTTCTCAAAGCTTATCCGTTCCTCTGGGTGAAAGAAATCACCCGGTCGTTCATGATCGTCGGCATTTTCGACCGATGTAATAAAACCTTGGTAAATGCCGTCGTGTATGGAAGAAATTCTAACGCTGATCCTGTATCTTTTTCGTGGTTCTCCTACAGGTTTTGATAGCAAAATCACATGGTCGTTGCGTCTGAAAACGCTGCCAATCGGCAGAGGTGCTTCCTGAAAGTTTTCACCCATGATTTCATTCTCCTGTTTCCCCAAAGTCCAGAAACAATATCATGAGCCATCACCTCGCAGACCTGCCGTAAATCGCAAAAGTCAGAATAGCCATGGACATAGCATTGCTGATATTTGCCCCACCCCGCTATAACCAGCCGTCAGCCATTTCACGGCAAAAATCCCGATAGCGCCGGGGAGAGTGGCCGAGCAATCGGGCAAAACGCTGGACGGTCGCTGCGTCGGCAACAGCGCCATCCTGCTGATAGCGCTGCAACATAAGGCGCATATCATAAGCCAGCCAACCGGGTTGCCCGGCCTGCAGCATCTGCTGCTCAAAGAGATCGAGATTGTTGCCGGCGTAATGAATGTCTTTGTTGAGCACCTGACTCCACAATTCCGCCACCCCCTGTCCCGTCAGCGCATCTGGACCGACGCATTCATATATTTCATTCGGTGCCGGCTGTTGCTCGCCATGCCTGCTTATCAGCGCTTTGGCGGCGGCTTCGCCGATATCGCGCACATCAACCATCGACAGGCCTTTTTCACCCACCGGCATGGCATATAATCCCTTATCCAGCAGGACTGTTCGCTGGCGCTTATCATTCTGCATAAAATAGCCGGGCCGCAAAATGGTGGCGGGCATACCCGAGTGTTCGATCATCCGCTCCACCGTATACTTACTGGTAAAGTGCGGAACATCAACAAACTTGTCCGACCGTATGACGGAAAAATAAACCAGCCCCTTGACGCCTTTTTCCCGGGCAACATTTACCGCCTGTATCGCCTGGGTCAGCTCATCAGGCGCATTGGACACCAGCAAGAACAGCGTATCCACACCGTCCATGGCGGCGCGCATGCTCTGTGGATCGGTGAGATCGCCTTTGACAGGGTCTATCCCCGCAGGAAAAGAAGCACGTTCCGGAGTACGCGTCAGAGCCCGGATGTTGATCTGCTGTCCCGCCAGATTGTCCATAACCTGCCGGCCTATGATGCCGGTACTGCCCGTTATCAATATCGTCATGTCGTTTCCCCCGCTACCGTTATTGGCATATGGATATCCCATAACTGTAGACGTTCACTCCCGGAGGCGGTGACAATCTCAATCAATAGGCTTTACGGGCGGGTCAGATTGAAGAAGAAGATTTTCGATGTCATAGCCTGCTTTTGATTTCAATATCGCGAGAAGATACGTCTTGCCGTTGTAGACGAACCTTTCAACCTTGTAATATTTCCCGGCTTTTTTGCTTAATTTTTCAGCAATAGAAGGGGCAATAAACTCTATGAGCGGCTGTATCTGTGCTTTAATAAAAACTTCATTTTCTTCCTGTAGCTCTACATACCTTTCGCCGTGACGTTTTCCGCCAATCACCAGATAATCCACCCAAAGTTTCCCATTCATGACTGATTCCTTTTTTCATTTATTTATCCCAGTATATTTTAATCATAAGTTAACCATAGCGGTGGTTTGATTCGCACTTTCTCTGTCACAATTTGCGCAACTGCCATGAGCAGAGAATGGCACAGCGCCTTGTTTGTCAAAAAACCCCCTCCAGCGACCAAAGCAAATACACGTATTCCTCAGCTTACATCATGAAATTATTAAAAAAGTTGTAGAAAAAAACTTTAACGGCATCTGAGAAACATGAACTGGCGCGCTACGCCGCGACGGAACATCAGGCCAGCGAACGGCTCGGATGACGAATTGTGGGTTTCAGCCGAAACCTGTTGCCTGACAGCCCGACCAGGGGATGGGCTGCCCCCGGACCGTGTACATATCAGTCAGAATCTGAACTGTAGGCTCATGATAACAATACCAGGCAGAAGAAGACCTGACCTTACACTGATATAGCTATTCAAATCATATTTAACGCCATGATAAATATAGGGGGCAAAACCTATACCGGTCGCCCTTTTAACATCGTGGTAGAACCCATCATCTCCGCAATGCTCAAAGGGTTTGAATACAAATTCGCCTGCGTACGCGTATAACCCTTCAAAGCTCCAATTGTTATGCCTTACCCAATTTTTCCCCATACCCAACAATACGCATCGGTTGCTTTCACTGTTGACGAAAGTACCGGCCAAAAAAAAGTAATCTGAATTGTTATGCACTTTTTTTTCAATGGCAAACAGTTGGTTTTTAAAGTATTGATTGTCCCCCTCCTTCGGGGCATAAACGTGATACGCAAAGGATGCAGTATCTAATGAATAGAGGTCCAAATCGTTCGCAAATGTTTGTGAAAAGTAAGACAACAGGAACATTAAACATATGAACTTTATCCATTGGGATTTACCAGACACTTTTACCCCCTATTCCAGAGACTGGTCTATGGCCTTTTCTTTAATAAACAAAACTGCATTGTTACTTTTTTTTAGTTCATGTCACGAAGAGAACCGCGCCCTCGAGGTTGCGACGCCGACCGGATAAAAAGCATTAATATCAATAACTTATAAAATTTTGGTCAAAAATGAAGGGAGCGCATCTTTGTCTTACTGCTTAACAATACTTTACAATATGATGTATTTAGATGTTTTTAATGAAAAAATCAAGCCATCTGGATGCTGAGACAAAAAATAAGCGTTACTTTAGTGGCAGGGTAAGCGGACAGCAGAACTTCAGCCGCGATGGGTCGGCTTAGCAATGGATCTTCCAGGGTTATTGGTATAAGCACAATAGCGTTCATTAATGCGGTTTATGTCCGCGCGCACATTCTTCTGCCATAGCCTGCGCAGCCACTACGAGCCTGTAATGGGCGGCATTCGCTATTTGCTTAAATCCCCGCGCTCAGCAGATAAGAGAAGCTGCGTCGAGGCTGACGAGGTACGCTTCCGACAGCGCAGCGACATGAAATCGTAAGATTTTATTCAAGTAATGTAACCATATGAAATAAATGAACTAATCAGTAATTATTTAGTACTATTCGCATTGCGTATTACTTCCTGAGATGAATACTCAACATGACTTAATAAGGAGTAAATATGCGACGATTATTGATGATGTTAAGTATCATAATGCTCAGTGTGGCCCTAAGCGGCTGTATTTGGTGGCCAGGCCCGGATGGTGGAGACGGTGGTGGTCCTGGTGGCGGCCAGATGGGTGGACCTGGTGGTGGAGGCGGTGGCGGACCGGGTGGCGGTGGCCCTGGCGGCCATGGTTAATTCATCACTCCATGCAAATACCAAATCACGTTGGTAAATTACTGTCAGAGCCCATCAGGAAAAGGTAATGGGCTCTTGCAGTGATTAAATGGTCGGCTGTAATGGCAGAATGTCAGTAGAATAATCCCTCTGACTTCCTCTTATATTCGGATGTTCGCTGCTGCGGTCGGGCCCGCTGACAGCGGATGGTCTGGTAATCTCCCCGTTTTCAACGGGATCTTTAAGTAGAATTATGCCACCAATGCGAGCTTCTGCATGGGCGCTATGCCGCCTAGCCCCATATGGGGACGTTCATGGTTATAGGTCCAAAGCCACCGCGTTGCAAAATCTTGTACTTCGGCAATATAACTAAACACATATTGATTTAGCCAGTCATAACGTACCGTGCGGTTAAATCGCTCTATATAGGCATTTTGCTGGGGCTTGCCCGGCTGGATATTAAGCAAGGTTATTTGATGTTTAATCGTCCATTTTTGCAGTTGGATACTCAGGTATTCCGGGCCGTTGTCGCACCGTATACAGGCCGGCTTTCCGCGCCATTCGATGAGCTGTTCAAGTGAACGAATAACGCGTTCTGACGTCAGGGAAAAATCAACATCCAGGACCAGGCCTTCCCGATTAAAATCGTCTATCACATTGAATGTGCGGAAACTTCTGCCATCACTTAATTGATCATGCATAAAATCCATTGACCAAGTATGGTTGGCCTTGTCAGGCACAACTAACGGGGCCGGATGAGGCCGGATAATCCTTTGTTTTGGCTTGATCCGCAAATTCAATTTGAGTTCGCAATAAATCCGATAAATGCGTTTATGATTCCAATGAAAGCCTTTGATGTTACGCAGAAATAAATAACACAGACCAAATCCCCAACTACGGTGTCGTGCCGTTAAATCGGTAAGCCAATTGGCTATTTGCACATTTTCATCACGCAATTTAGTGCAATAACGGTAGCCACTTTCGCTGAGGCCAAAAATGGAACAGGCCAGGCGGATAGAGATACCTTTAACGCTGACTGCGTGCCGCGCCATCTCGCGTCGCCGGGATGGCGTTACCACTTTTTTTGCATGGCCTCCTGGATGATCTCGGATTTTAAACGCTCTTCGGCATACATCTTTTTGAGCCGTCGATTTTCATCTTCCAGTTCTTTCAGGCGGGCCATCATTGAGGCATCCATGCCGCCAAAGCGTGAGCGCCACTTATAAAAACTGGCATTACTCATACCATGCTCGCGGCAAAGCTCAGAAACCGGTGTACCTGCCTCAGCTTGCTTCAAAATGGCCATGATCTGACTGTCGCTAAAACGTGATTTTTTCATCCGAATCTCCTCGATTCATGTTACGAGAAAATTCTACTTATGAGTACCCCAGTTTTTCGGGGGGATTACCATCCCAGACTTGCACCACTGCATGCATAGGGTGCATGATTCTGCATGGCGATCGGGAGCGGTGTTATGGCGCTGTAGCCCTGCTCTGGCCTGGATCCGATTGGATCGGGCAAACGCATGAAAAGCGACACCTAAAACGGGCAGGCGAGGAAGGGATAGCATTGCGCGCACGGACCAATAAAATGAATGAAAGGGTAGCTATGGAACTCAGCGAGTTTACAAATTTATGCGATAAGATATTGGAAGAAAATCTTCTTGATAATGAGAAGAGTATTGAGCAGGTATATGAAGATATCAAAGAAATCTGTAGGGATAATGTGCATCAAATTCGTCAAGAAGCTTTTTTTATTAGAAAACAACTTATTATAAGAAATTATTGCTATGGTTTGAAAACAACACCTTACCTTCAATTTCTTACTGTTATTATTGATAGCCCGAGAAATAATAAGATTACATTAAACAGACAAGTTATACAACAAAGCGAATGGAAGAAAATTTTAGAAATTATTTACTCCGTGAAAAATACATCACATTACTTCGATTCCAATAATAATACTTTGAATTCTTGCAAACAAGAGATTAAACTTGGATTTTCAATTAAGCGATTGCATGACCTGAATATAAATATAATATTTAAAGATGATAATGTTTATTTCTCCGAAAATTCGTTCAACATTATAGATAATCTATTGGAGAGTCATTGTAAAAATATAGGTGGGGAAAACATACTAAATTTTTTATTTGAAAAAATCAGAACGAATTATGATAATAAGTTTTCACGATTTCATGTTTATCGGGAAGTCACGAATGGATTAGCTATTGTGCCGCAAGCAGTACCTTGGGGATATTGCATAGCTTTAGGTGTAAAATATTTAGATTATAAAGGTTCAATAACAAAAGAAAATGAATTTAATAACCTATTGGAGATATTGAGAGATATCATTGCTGTATTTGAAATTCAACCAGAAAGTATCTGGGAAAATATTTATGTAAGTAGTGATAAAATGATCGATTTTTTACAAGAATGTGTCGTTTATGATAACTTAATATCCTTTTTCCAAATCAATAAGAATTATTGCAAACAAATTATAAACTCGCTATCCGCTAGGGCAATGGCTGATAATCACAAAAGCTTTAATGTATCAATGAAAAATATCATTAAGGTATCATATGCAATCATAGATTTATCGAATAATCTAATACCTACAAAGGTCATACTAAAGGATATAGTAAATAAATGTAAGTTATCAAAAATTCAAACATTAAGTGTCTTAGAAAAAATCTTATCACCTAAAAATAAAAAACAAAATATAAAATTTCACTTCCCCCCTTCGAGTGAAGACATAGGCCATACATCTTATCCAATTTTAAGACAAGGTGAATTTTATATTCTTTTACCAAAAAGTATCACATCGATAGCTGTGCTTAATTCAGTTTTGAATCAATTAAGTAAGCCAAATGGCCACTTTGATAACTCTATGGATAGTAAATTGGGGAGGGAATTGGAGTTTTTTTTAAGAGCTGAATTTTCCAAAAGAAACATAATTAATCACACAGGTAATTTTTATTTTGAGAATAAAAAAATATATGGGGAAAGTGATATATTAATCGAGACAAATGATATTATATTTTTGTTTGAAATCAAAAAAAAGTCACTTACAAAAAAAGCGATGTCCGGAAGAGATTACAGCTTATTAAATGATCTTTCTGATAGTCTTCTACACTCGCAAGACCAAGCATTCAAAATCGAATATCTATTAAAACTTACTGGAGAAATCACGCTGCATGACCTTGATGCCGGGATCAAAAAGACTATATTTTTAAGTGGTCGTAGAATTGAGAAAGTTTCAGTTAGTCTTCATGACTTCGGAAGCCTGCAAGATCATACAACGCTAGAAACAATACTAAAGTTAAGTATATCCTCTCAGGTACATAGCTCCGATTTGGAAATTGACAAAAGACTGAAAAATTGGAGAGATTATACGAAAGATATCAATAATTATTTACTTCTTCTTAAAGATACAGAAATTGATCGTCAACGTCTCTTTAGCAACTCAAGTTTCATGAGTGTCCCTCAAATTTTAACTCTCTTAGAATACTGTAACTGTGAAGAAGATTTCGCATCAGAGTATAAAAAACCACGCAGCATATCATTCTCAACACGCGATTTTTATAAAGAACTATCATTTCGAAAAACAATGTCAATATAATAATTTAAGTATTAATTTTCAAACATCAATCCGCGAAACCACTAGAACCTTAATATCTATTGGTTTTTAAAAAAGATGTAAAAAACTACTAATTATTAAATTTGTAACCAAGAAAACTAATTAAAAGCGACCCCATCCAATTATTTATTTCTCTCATACGTTCTTGCAGTGGGTTTGTAGTCCCCCCGGTTTTTAGTACCACTGCCAATGAGGATCTCCGACCAGTTTTTGCCTTGCGTAGATAACTGGCGGCATATCGCCGAGTGAGCTGTGTGGACGCTCCTCGTTATATTCTGTACGCCAGCTCTCTATTAAAAACCGCACTTCAGATAGCGTCCGGAACAGATACATATCAAGTATTTCTGTTCGCAGGGTTTTGTTGAACCGCTCGATAAATCCGTTTTGCATTGGCCTACCAGGCTGAATAAAATCTAGCATGACACCGTTATCCTCTGCCCATTCCGCCAAGGCAACAGCGGTAAGTTCGGGTCCGTTGTCACTTCGAATATAAGCCGGATAACCTCTCTCGCTGCTGAGTCGGTCCAGGATACGGACGACACGATGAGCCGGTATATTTAAATCAACTTCGATTGCCAGTGCTTCCCGATTAAAATCATCGACCACATTGAACAGGCGGAACCTTCGCCCATCTATCAAGGCATCACTCATAAAATCTACTGACCAGCAGTGGTTCATTTTATGCGGAATAGCCAAAGGCTGGGGATGACGGTTGGGCAATCGTTTTTTCCCCTTACGCCTGAGGTTTAACTTCAACAATCGATATATTCGGTAAACCCGTTTTGCATTCCAGCTCTGTCCGAACTGACGTAACTTATTGAACATCAGACCAAAGCCATAGGCCGGATACTGTTGCGCCAGTTTTTGTAATGCCTCTATCACCGGCAGGTCCCGCGCGGTGTTATGGCGATAATGCAAAAGACTTCGACTGATGCCAATAATCCGACACCCGCGACGCTCGCTGGCGTGATGTTCCTTCATGACATAACGCACCAACTCGCGTTTCTCAGGTGCCGTTAAAGTTTTTTTGCTACGACATCCTTAAGGATTTCATGATCCAAGCTCAGGGAGGCATACATCTGCTTTAGTCGGCGATTTTCTTCTTCAAGCTCTTTCATCCGCTTGATATCAGAGGATTCCATCCCGCCGTATTTGGATTTCCAGTTATAGTAGCTGGCTTCTGAAACACCGTTTTCGCGACAGACATCCTTCACATGCCGGCCACCTTCAACTTCTTTCAGGACTCGCAAGATCTGAGTTTCAGTGAAACGCGCTTTCTTCATGATGAGCCTCCCGTTGGTTGCATTTTAACCAGAGAACTCCATCAAGCGGTAAGACTAAATTCAGGGGGGACTACACCGCCAGTTATCTACGTAAGGCAAAAACTGGTCGGAGATCCTCATTGGCAGTGGTACTAAAAACCGGGGGGACTACATCCCCACTCATAGCGGTAATATCAATCGCGGCCATAGGGATTCACTTCAGAAGAGGGAATAAAAAAGCCGACCACGCTTTAAGCGCAAATCGGCATCTTAGGAGAATGTAGTAAGCTTTAATTTTCGTCGAAACATATGTAAAAGGACCATTGAAACTTACAGGACCTCAATTCCCCGATTTAGCCCTGAAAAACATACCATGCGGCGCCACCATATAAAAGTGTATATTTGGTATAGGCTGCGACCGCTAATGAATAAGATGAAGCATTATTTATAGTTGAATCAGTAGACAAAAGAGTTATAGCACCGGATGAAATGTTAAATAATTCTATTTGGTGACCAGCCTGCACGTTTGTCTTTTTGGGAATAGTAATAGCTATTCCAGAGACCAACACAACGAGTGATGGTTGCAGTGAATTTAGTGAAATATCTGCCGAAATATTAGTGAGAAATTTAGGGAGTTTACGAACACGCCCAGCACCATCAATTCTGGCATTTGTATTGACTTCCGTGAGATCCGTTGTGCCAACATTATTACACCAGTTTATAGAGGCAACAATATTTTGTCCTCCAAACCTCAACCCAACTTGGCTACTTGAAGCGTCCTGAAATCCATTCCAAAAAGTACCGCTTGCTGATCCACTTGAAAAGAAGTTAGCATTTTTTGCAGAAACCGAGTCGAAACCATACAACCAATTTTGAGTTCCAGCCGGATGTACATACACACCCGCAGTACCACCATATGTTGATTGGGAAAGCAACACAACATCAATCCCGTTAATATTGGTAGGGGAAGAAACTTTATTGTTTATAAGACCATATTCTGCGATTACAGCATTCGATGTTCTTGTCGTCGCCCCTATCGTCACATTTGCATTATGGGCCCAAATTTTTGTTAATGGGTTTAGGTATAAGCCAATTCCACTCGTTGGCGTTGATGCCACCGACGATGAAGCTTGCCACCATCCATCAGCAAGAGTAATTGTAGTAGAAGTGACGGACGAAATTATCCCCCACCAGGGTGTGGAATGATTGGTTAAGACAACCATTCCAACTTTTACATTAGCTGTATCGATACTAGTTGCTGTAAACCCCGTAGCAGAATAAACCGGTGAAGAAAAAATTTCCCATGAATTATAAGGCGTACTACTTGCATCAGAAAAACTCGCCACTCCATCAACTGACCCATAATTAGCTAATGCCTGTGTTGTTGATGCGCCGGCAACTTGCGGAAAAAAAGAAAGGTTTGAAGCATTTAATCTTGCTGATATTACACAATTATTTCGCCCAATACCGAAGCCGTTTTTACCAATATATATACCCCCATAATGCAATAAATCTTGGTCACCTGTTTGCTCGGCGATAATATTGGCATCATCAACAGAACTTTGTCCATACACAAAAGGATATGCCCCACCATAATCCGTTGATGTCAGCATGTGGTTGAGTGAGGAATAAACAGTTGAATACCTAAAGCCAACCAATTGTGCACCATTTTGCTCTGCTAGAGATACAGAAAGCTGGTCTGGGTCATATTTCAACACGTCAGGATAATAAAACTGCTGTACACCATTAGCATCCAAAACGGCCATTGATTGGCCTTCCACTGTCACGAACTTGGAAACAGATCCATTGTATTCAGGATAGCCCCCGGCCCCTATGCTGATAGGTTGACTCACAGCAGTTGTACTGCCGTCGTTGTTCTGGACATAGACTTGTATTTGATTAGCGGCCACGGTCGGATCGGTATTGATTTGGCCAATGTAAATCGATCCACCCGCTACCGCTGCAAAAGAGTTGGGTAAGGTGAAAAGCTGAGATGGAGCGGATACCACTACGTTAGGAATAGCCATAGCCTACCTCATTAAGATGCTGTCGAAGGGGCAAAGCACCCGTGAAAAGGATTTCAACTCTGCCATCATATACAAAATACTGTATATAATTACAGGCTATGCTTTTGAATAGGATTTGGGAAGCATTGAAATGGCAACTAAACGTAATAGATTGAGTTCACGATAAATTTGACCGCTTCGGTATGATGAACTTGTTTCCATTAGGTTCCATTTGCTGCGGACTTAGGCCATACCCTGACCATTTTTTAACCTTCTCGCTAAGACATACTCTGATTTTCTTCCTACTCAATCATATAAGCATCAAATGAGAATATCGTTAGATTTCCAAATGATTACTAAGTAAGGAAAAATCATGCCGGGTAATCCATTGCTAGATATCAATAATCTGTCCGATGTAAGCGACGCCGCAACGGCAAGAGATAACTTGGATGTATATAGCCAAGCTGAATCAGACGAACAACTCACGAACCAAGTCGGGCTACCTGTAGGAACAGTTTCACAAGCGATTAGCTATGTCACGCCTTCGATGTTCGACTCAATCCAAGATGCCGACAGCTATGCCATGGAGCATGGACTCGAACTCGTTTTCACGGCTGGAACATATACATTAACTGGTTATACAAACACTTCTGACCTGCCCGTTAGGTGGAGAGCTCAAGGTGAAGTGATCATAAATGTTCAAGGTTCACCGTTAGGTTTTAACTCAACAAGGAAACAAGTTACCTTAAATGGCAGCAGCTTACGTGATCAAAATGTTGTGACAATTTTAGACTCTTCAATCGTTTCAGTTGGTGCAATACTTTTGCTCAAAGCTGACGAGCGAGTGGAGACAAGGCGTTCAGACGAATATATTAAACGAAGTATAAAACGTGTTAAATCCATTGCGACAGGATCTGTAATTCTTGACAGTAATCTTTTTTTTGATCACTCCGCCACAGATACTTCGGTTAGTGCCTATGTATATAATACCCCAAGAAAAGTGTATCTCAAAGGTATCCATTTTCATGCAACAACGGGTGTTCAATATGCCTTGGCCTTCACTGGAATAGCAGATTGTGAAGGATTGATAAATTGCAAGTTCAGTTCCGATGACAATACAACAATAGACGCATTTCATTGCCAGGAGTCATATAATATTTCGGCCTACAACATTGAACTAGTGAATGTTCGCTATGGCTGTAAAAATATTACAACAGCGAATTGTCGGACCGATAAAATTCGCGGAAATAATTGCCGACATCTTACATATTCAGCCGACTGGGCAGAAAACACTATATATAATGATATTATTGGGAGAGATAATATAGCGTCTGTAGATAGTCATAATGCTCTATTTACAACCATATCAAATGTATTTTCTGAAGGAGACAGCGAAATATCGAACAATAGAAGCTATGGGGGCACGATTGAAAATTGGAAAATACAAGTATCGACTTTCCCAACAGGAACTGAGGAACTGGGTCTATTAACCCTATCCAACCAGGTTTGGACTAATGGCACGAACGGGGTTGATTATAGAAATCGTTGGAAAAAAATAGGTGATGTAAGGATAAAAAATATAATCATAGAATCAAGTGATGGCAGCTTACCTTCAAACGGAATAGCTTTGTTAGTCACGGGAGGCAGGTTTTTGCAGGCTGATAATTTATTTATCGGGGATATTGACATAAGTCAAGGAGCACAGATAGGAGATCAGGGGGATAATTTTAAATACGTAGTACTGAATAAAACAAATATTAATTTCAATCAATCATATAATTCTTCTTTAACAAAAACATTAATAAGAATAGATAATGAAATATTACCAGATGGTAAGATAAATGCTTCTTTTTCCAATGGGATATTTAGTATATATCTACCATACGATGGGAAATATGGGGTTTTGAACAGGTCGGCACAAAGAACCGAAGGTGAGATACCCCTTAAAGATTACCTAACTTTCGCAAACCCTATGAGCATTACCTTGAACGTTTTTGATCATCCTAATCCATTTGGTCATGGCTCCGGACAAAAAGGAATAGTTATTGCTCATTTAAAAATTCTTGTTATTCAATCTATTACATCAGCCATCCGTTTTGATATGCTTTCTACTGAATTGGCTTGGAAGCATAATTTCGCAACAGATACTGCAAGTAATAAATTAAACATTACTAGCTTATATAATTTTCAAGGTCCTTCGTCACAAGCAGGAGATGGTTTATCTATAACATTAACTTCCACTCCTACAGTAATCGATCCTATACGCGACGGAACTGGGGTATTTTCCGATTTTGGCGTCAATATACCTTTGACGATATCAAATACTAACCCTTCATATATAGGAGATTTTAGAATTTTTTATGAGCTTGAATTGTTTGAGATGGATCAATAGAATTATTTATACATACAATATAGTGATATCTTTCGGGCCTACCCTGGCCCGATTTTTTAAGCACAACAGACCGGAGCAACTAAGGCCACTTATTTTTTAAGGGTCATCTAAAGTGATACTAGAGGTAGCAGGATCACCAGGATTTATATTAGATGGTCTATTCCAATGGCTCCCAAGGAGAGCATTCGCTGACGCATCCGGCTTCGGCCCATACTTATTAAGTGAATCGTCCGGCATAGTATTAGATGTTTCATTGGATGAATCATCAGGACTTGGTCTGACTGTGACGCCTTTATCGCTCAAAGTATATTCTATACCTTTACCATCTTGATAGGTGCTAGTCGATTTGCCGTTGCTGTAATGAGTATCTTGCCAACCCTGGTCATTGGGAATGCTATTAGACGTGGTACCATCATCGTTTATGTAGTAAGAGCCCCCTGATTCATTCGGCTGACACTCGACTGCATAAGCTGATTGCAAATACGGTAATAACAAAAATTACTAACAATGCTTGCTTATTAATTTTCATTACCATTCATCCCAGTAACATCAGACAGTTTAATCGTACGTAATCAGGACGGAATGTTACAAATCAAGATAGTAAGCATAAGTAAGACTTCCTTTAATTTTGCTTGCGCGGTACCACCGAACGCTGCGGGTGATAAATGGAAGGGATGCACTGCTGATGTAGGTTTGAGCAAGCAGCCCCTCTATTTTCTGAACAGAAACGAATTTGCTCTCCAGCGGCAATACCGAACGCGCCAATGCCAACATTGACCAACGCGGTTATTTTCATGTAATGCATTCCATGAGGTTAATGATAATTAATCCTCATAAGATATCGCTTTACCAATGGTATTCATTGGTGCACATCATAGATTTGCTTTTCAATCAGCCTTTTTATGTTCGTGCGCGCATTTTTTTGGCTTTGCTGGCTGGTAATGGCCCATCATGAAACAGTTCACTTGCCGCGTGCGGTCGTCTGCAACTCGATAATCTCGGGCATCCTTGCAAACTCCTTATTGCAATGCCGGACGAGGTAGCTCAGAAAGTGCGCACCGGGCTCATCGTTAACCAGGTCGTGTTGGCTTTCTGCCCATTCGTAGATGGCGTTCATGGCGTGATAACACTCATGGCTCAGAGTATCGATATAGCCATCCAGATTAGCGACAACACCGATAAGCACCAGATTCAATCCATTGTCTTTCCATGATAGACATCGCCTCTTTCCTGTCGCCTTCTCTTGCTCTGTAATTTGGCATATCTTTTCTTCGATTTTACCGACGATGACATAACATTCTACCTGCGATGTGTATGGGTAGGTATTGAAGAAACGAACCCCAGCGCGACGCAGCTTACCGTATTGAGTAGATGCCATGCGGCACTCCTTAATTATTGCGTGTTCATGCGCACATTCTTCTGTCATGGCCTGCGCAGCCACTATGAGCCTGTCATGGGCGTTATTCGCTGTTTGCTTAAATCCCCTCGCTCAGCAGATAAGAGAAGCTGCGTCATGGCTAACGAGGTACGCTTCCGACAACGCAGCGACATGAAACCGTAAGATTTTATTCAAGTAATGTAACTATATGAGATAAATGAACTAATCAGTAATCATTTAGTACTATTCGCATTGTGTATTACTTCTTGAGATGAATAATCAACATGACTTAATAAGGAGTAAATATGCGACGATTATTGATGATGTTAAGTATCATGATGTTTAGTGTGGCCCTAAGCGGCTGTATTTGGTGGCCAGGGCCGGATGGTGGAGACGGTGGTGGTCCTGGTGGCGGTCAAATGGGTGGGCCTGGTGGTGGAGGCGGTGGCGGACCGGGTGGTGGTGGCCCTGGCGGCCATGGTTAATTCATCACTCCATGCAAATACCAAATCACGTTGGTAAATTACTGTCAGAGCCCATCAGGAAAAGGTAATGGGCTCTTGCAGTGATTAAATGGTCGGCCGTAATGGCAGAATGTCGGTAGAATAATCCCTTTGACTTCCTCTTATATTCGGATGTTCGCTGCGGCGGCCGGGTCCGCTGACAGCGGATGGCCTGACACAGGCGTTTTCAGATGTCGGGGCTACGGGCGGGACCCAGTTCAGCACAGACCCACCTTCATTTCACGAAATGAGGAGTCTGGCCGGGCGACTTTATGAGATCGAATATGGGGCGGAATTTGCGCAAAAGTTGCTCGGACATAAGAACATGTCGATAACACAAAAGTATCTGGAAAACCGTGGTTCGGAGTACGTTTTCATTTAGACCGAATACAAGTTTGCGGGAATATTTCGGAAGCAACCAAAAAATATCTTTATAAATCAATGATAAAAAAAAGACCGAATACGATTCCTGTTTTCGTTGCAACGCAGAATTAATTATATATATCATATAGATACACTACAAATACCATCATAAATCACTTACTAACGCTTACCATTACATCCTTTTCGTATCAAAAGCTTATCAACTATTTCGGGATTGCGATGGGAAAATTTCGGGATCCTTTTTGTCACTCTAACCTCTTCGTATAATCATCAAACCGCGGCGAATACAAACCTTCTATACTTCAGTTACACCTTTCCATAAAGACGACACTATGTGCGGAAGATTCGCTCAGTTTGAAACACGCGAGGAATACCTCGAATTCCTGAACGCCGACGTTGAATTTGTCGGTGCTCTTGATGGCGAACGGGTTGGACGGTATAACGTTGCGCCCGGCACCCGCGTTCTGCTGCTGAACCAGCGCGAGGATAAATTACACCTCGATCCCGTTCATTGGGGTTATCAGCCGGCATGGGCCAAAGAAAGCGGACGCCCTCCCCTTATAAATGCCCGCGTCGAGACGGCGGCGACAGGGCGGATGTTCAAACCGCTATGGAATTCTGGCCGCGCCCTGGTCATGGCCGACGGCTGGTATGAATGGAAGAAAGACCCGGACAACGCGAAGGTCAAGCAGCCGTATTTCATTTATCACCAGAACGGGCACCCAGTGTACTTTGCTGCTATCAGCCGATTTCATCCCGACGCCCTGGACGCTCCGGAGGATGATGGATTTGTTATCGTTACGGCGGCCAGCGATAAGGGTCTGGTTGATATTCACGACCGGCGGCCCTTGGTAATGACGCGATCTGCTTCACTCGAATGGATGTCGCCGGAGACCACGCCGGAACGCGCCGAGGAGCTGGCGCACGACAGTGCCATTTCAGCTGATGAGTTTGCGTTTCACCCTGTCGGCCGGTCTGTCGGAAACATTCATAACGACAACCCTGAAATCATTAAGCGCATCGAGAACCCGGTTGTGTAGCGTTATTTTGCTTTCACGATCGGCAAATCCGCATACCGCGTCGTATACGCCGGCGAGAGAAGCGCCCGTTTCATCTGCCAAGCTTGCTGGATGCCCTGCCCTGCAAACCATATCTTGCCTTTACCCGAGTGGTTTATCTCGTCTAGAACCCGCATCAGCGCTTCGCTATTTACACGCGGCTGATGTTCATCGAATAGCGCCAACTGTGCGACGCCGGCGCTGTAGAAATCGCCCAGCATCACGCCCGCTTTCTGATAACGCATGCCCGGCATAAATATTCTATCCAGGCACTCCATGGCCACTCTGACAATGTCCCGTGTATCGTTACTGGGTATTGTGAGTCCTCCCGTCGCCTGGTTGCCATAATACGGTTCATCCAAATCAAAGGGGCTAGTTTTGATGAAGACTGAAATTTTTTTGCAATATTGCCGCTCGCCACGGAGTTTCTCTGCCGCCCGTTCCGCATATGCGCAAATAGCCTCCCGGACGCTCTGATAGTCCGTGGCGCGATATCCGAACGAACGTGAACTGACGATCTCCTGTTTCGTCGGCGCGAATTCCTCCATCGCGATGCATGACTCGCCGGACAGCTCTCTAACGGTACGCTCAAGCACCACGCTGAAATGTTTTCGGATGAATGGCGGGTGACTGTCAGCCAGTTGGAGCGCGGTAATGATACCCATGGCGTTGAGCTTCTTCGATATCCGGCGGCCCACACCCCAGACGTCTTCAACCGGCACCAGGGCCATCAGCTTACGCTGGCGCAGCGGCGAAGACAGATCCACCACACCGCCGGTTTTGCTCCACTGCTTGGCAGCATGGTTGGCAAGCTTGGCAAGGGTTTTGGTCGGGGCGATGCCGACACCGACTGTCAGTTTAGTGCGCTGCTTTACCCGCTCTCGGACATCACGACCAAACTGCTCCAGGCTCATGCAATTACTAACGCCGGTCAGGTTCATGAATGCTTCATCAATACTGTAAATTTCCACCGATGGTGCCATTTCTTCTAGCGTGGTCATGACCCGGTTGGACATATCGGCATACAGGGCATAGTTGCTGGAAAACACATTTACGCGGTGTTTCCGGACGATATCCTTGATCTCGAAAAATGGGTTTCCCGTTTTAAACCCGAGCTTTTTGGCTTCGGCCGATCGCGCTATTACGCATCCATCGTTGTTGCTCAGAACGATAACAGGCCGCCCGCGCAAATCTGGACGAAATACCGTCTCGCAGGAGGCGTAAAAGCTGTTCACGTCCGCCAGGGCAAACATATCAAGGTGCAGCGTGAATAATGAACGTCACGACGCCGAAAATTTCGACAGTGTCGTCAACACGAATCGGGATAGCTTGGTAAGCGGGGTTCATGGGCATTAAGCGCGGTATTGGGTTGAGCTGCAACTGCTTTACCGTAAACTCGCCATCGATTGCAGCGATAACGATCTGCCCGTGGCGAGCGGTGATCGCGCTATCCACAACCAACATGTCGCCTTCGTTGATGAAGCCCTCAATCATCGAGTCGCCAGTAACACGGACAAAATACGTTGCAGCAGGATGATTTATGCATAACTGATTCAAATCAATACGATTTTCGACGTAGTCCTGTGCAGGGCTGGGAAAGCCAGCGGGCACGCGCGACGCGAAGAGTGGGAGCGGAATAACTTCGGCAAGCTCAGCAGCAGGTATAAATCTCATAGCCAATTACTCAAAATGACACTGTTGTTTCATACAGTATAAGCAGGCTAACGAGGAATTGTGAAGTAGCGAGGCGGGAGAAAATCGCAGGTCTTTGACATAAAGGATAATTTAGTTATTTGAAATAACATTACATCGTTAGTTTTATTATCATTCTTAATATTGTCAACAGTTGATTTTCAATAAATAACTTTTAAACCGAGGACTGTCTTTATATAATTTAATTTCTTCTCAAGAGAAGAGCAAAAAAATTACTTCATTAATAAATTTGTTTAAAAGGACTTTTATGACTAAATCAAAATTAGCCTGTTTATTATCTCTTTTCGTTATGTTCGCAACGCCAGCGATATATGCGAATCAAACGGAAAACATAACTAAAGGAGCTAGTTCAAATGATTTTCTTCTTAAAAACAAAAAGACAGATGATGAAATAAGAAAAATTATTCTGAAGGATTACTTAACGTATCACGTAACAAAACGTGGACCTTGTCCGTGTCCTGATATGAGAGCAAAGGGTGATTCGAGGTGTGGGGCTCGCAGCGCCTGGAGTAGAAAAGAAAATAAAGATGTGCTGTGTTATAACACTGATGTAACTAAAGACATGATAGCTGACTGGAGAGAACATCAAGAGCAGAAAATATCAAAAGAACCAAATACAGAAATCAGCACGGTCCTCACCAAAGAGGAAATTGAGAAAGAGAAAAAAGTTGATGATTTTATTGAAAGTTTCTCGGGAAAATATGACACGAAACAAGACATTAAACAGGAAGAGATAAAATATAATTAAAATAATTATATTTATAGATGTTTTTTTGCCCGCCCAGAGCGGGCTTTTTAAAAATTAGTTATTTACTATCGAAAAAAAATATTTTTTAATCCTGATATCGGCTTTTTCTGATTAGCACCTTTCTATCAATTAGATTTTTGTGAGCATCGTAATATCGGCTTGGCCATATTTCACATGGGTGGACTTCAAGTTCTTTTGCTATTATATACTCTCCTTTTGGCCAAGGACGAACTAATGTATTTGCCAATGTGCTAGAACTGAGGCCCGCTTTACGTGATACGGCTGCCAGAGTAGTCCCTTGTTTACGTAATGATGCGATGATGTCGGCGTGATGCCAATCTTTTTTCATTTGATAGTTAATTCCTTAAATAACAGATACCGCCAGATAACTGGTAAACCTGCGAGTAAATTTTTTAGATAAATATTTTATATGTAATAGCCCGCAAAGTACGGGCTATAAAAATAGCTACTGAGATCCCGACGATAAGAGGTTAGCTATTAAAACTCCAAATGGTCTGTATGAATAAAGCGCTTAGGTAGATATCTATGATAATCTCTAGATATGCAAAAATTTTTGAAGTCATCGAAGTGATTAACACCTACTTTTTCATATAGCATTTGCATATAACTCTCAACTGTTCGTGGTGATAGATTTATCCTCTCGGCTGTTTCTTTATTTGTCAATCCTTGCAATCGAAAAAACATAATCTCACAGTTTCGCTCTGTAAAGAAATAATCAGGTTTATTCAAAAGCAATGAGCCCGGCATGTGCCCTTTGACAAAATCATTTAATGAATAAACCTCCAAATTTTTGGAATACAAACACAGTCCAACGCACTCATTATCATCGTTATAATATGGAATTTTATTTACGATGTAAGGATAATCTACGGCCAGGGGATGAATTTCAAGGGTAGCAAGCTTACTTTCGTGGTCAGTAACTTTCCTGTCTTGCCTAACGAATTCAAGTCCCAAGTCATCTATTTCAGTCAGCCTTGATTTAATTTCAATATCAAGCTTACCAATTACGTCTGACTGAGATTTCAATCCAAATAATGATACTGCGGCCATGTTTACATATACATATCGTGAATCTAAATCTTTAATACCGTACGGATCAGTAAATTGGTCCAGCAGGCTAATCATTGAATTCGATAGTTTTACTTCTGAAACTTTGTTTCCAATCATGATTTTCTCCTTAGGTTAATTTCAAATTACCTTAAGGAGCATATCAACTTCATATTTTTGCGAGAACTGAACTAAAGTGCAGGTGACTAAAGATAATATCGTAGAATCTACCATTGCATCTTAATAGATTTGCGGCGAATATCGCATATTGTAAAATGAGGGTTGCTATGCCTGAAATTTCTAATTAATCTCAGTCGCGAAGTTTCCATTTTATTGTCTCTATGTTTCGGGCCAAACCTGGCCCGTTTTTTTATTTACGCTATTGAGCAAATGGCAATATTAAGCAAAGACGGCGGCAGACTGCTACAACATAGGTGCAACCGCGCGCGGAGTCTCACCACTCATAGCGGTAATATCAATCGCGGCCATAGGGATTCACTTCAGAAAGGGGAATAAAAAAGCCGACCACGCTTTAAGCGCAAGTCGGCATCTTTGGAGAATGTAGCTCACTTAGGTGATAGGTTCAATGCTTGTATGACCCTTTTTATTTCGGCGTAAAGCATAGAGTTCAATTTTTCACGAAACCAAACATGGCAAGCTTAAATTCTACCAAAGCTTTATATTACCAATCACCACATTAATGTTTATTAAAAAATATTTAAATTTTAAATGTAACAACACTCAAGTTAATTTGTTGGGGAATGAGACATCAGAACTGCATGTAACCCGACGTTTACAGCGCTTAAATTTTGCCCTGAAATGTTCAGGACCCTAACATAGGCTTGTGTTTTACTTGAATTAATATAGGTTTGTATGTTGACTTGCGCCATACTGTTAGCATAGCCAGTTGGAGTTACTGTAAAATTAACATTCGTCCAATCTGTGACATTTATACCAAAAAGTGTAGTAACATCCTTATCAACATATCCATTAACAGCAATTGCGCCCCATGATACAGCGTTTATTGTTGAATAAAATTTCATGCCACCATCAATATTAACCCTGTTGGTGCCTATGAATAATCTTGAAAAGAATGCATAGCCGAAATCTGTTATCCTAGCCAGCAAATTGGATGCCGTAGTACCAATAGAAAATATATTTTGACCATTTTGAGTGATAGGCCTCAGATGCATAGGTGCATCTGACACACTTAAAAATGAATATGTTTCTGCGCCGCTAATTACCACCCCATTATTACTATCGAAAATTCTTAATCCATTGTTCCATTTGTATTGTCCGTCTCGCAATCTTTGTATTCTTATACCATCTGAGTTTGAGATATTTGACACATCACCAATACCAGCAATATATAACCCCACATACTGACCACCTCCGTCTGTGGCAGCGTTAGTATCTATATTCATATCAATTTCTATACCATATGCTTCATCTCCAGTATTAAACTGAGAATGCGCGTTGGTTAATGTGTTTACAGCCCACATTCTTTGACGCAATGAGTTTCTTGAAGTAATTCCGAAAAAACCACTTACAAAATTTTTATTATATAGAGTTCCATCTGCATTATCGTGTATGCCATCACACAGTGTTTCGACAATCATCCCCTGTTGTGATTTATTGGCTTCTTGTGTTAGAGATTTTCTAATTGTATTGCTTGATAGAACATGATCTGGATTTGTAAGAGTTTGTGGAAGATATTGAAGGCCTGTGACTATTGAGTTATTGACATAACTTATGCTTACTGGATTATAAATATCAAAATTAACATTCTTTGTTAATGTAATATCACTATCTATAATTATAGATTTATTTGAGTCAAACGCAGTTTGCATTGCATCATCATCAGTCAAGCCAATGTTTTTATAATAACTTAGAGCAACAAAGGGACCATTACCTAAAGTGCCGACGAGACTTGAACCATTACTTAAGCCCAAATCATACCTGAGTTGTTCAGGGTCATATTTTAAGACGTCTGGATAATAAAATTGCTGTACCCCATTTGCATCCAGTACAGCCATGGACTGCCCTTCCACCGTCACAAACTTGGCTACTGCTCCGTTGTGCTCAGGATAGCCCCCAGCCCCAATACTGATTGGTTGGCTCACGGCATTTGTGCTGCCATCATCGTTTTGAACGTAAACCTGGATTTGGTTAGCGGCCACGGTCGGATCGGTATTGATTTGGCCGATGTAAATCGAACCGCCGGCTATCGCTGCAAAGGAGCTGGGTAAGGTGAAAAGCTGAGATGGAGCGGATACCACTACGTTAGGAATAGTCATAGCCTACCTCATTAAGATGCTGTCGAAGGGGCAGAGCACACGTGAAAAGGAGTTCAACTCTGCCGTCATATACAAACTACTGTATATAATTACAGGCTATGCCATCGGGTAGGATTTGTGAAGCATTGAAATGGCAGCTAAACGTAATGGATTGAGTTCTAGAGGAATTTAGCTGTTTCTGTATGATGAGCTCGTTTCCATTAGGTTCCATTTGCTGCGGACGCTAGAGCCGGCCCTGGCCCACTTTTTAGCGTTTTATCAACTTGGCAATTGAGTGTTTAACTTTTTTCCCACAAAAATAAAGGGTTTTTCAATGGTCTTGAATGTGATAGTACATGCAATTACCACTAAACAAAAAATAGCTGGCATAAGCGAAAAGTAAATAGTTCCGCTAAATGCTGGTAATTTCGGCATTAGCAGCTTAAAAAATATAAATAAAATAACCCCATGCAATAAATAAATACTATAGCTCATTTCTCCTAATATCACTGAAGCCGGCTTTGACAAAAGACCAAATATACTATTACCAAAAACTATGGGTATGAAAAATATAAACACAAATAATACATTGTCTATTCTTGTCACATCACCTCTTGATAAAAGAGCAAGCATAATTGCTACGATACCGATTACTGATGACTTTTTCGAGCATAAAAACATGCGAATATTTTCATTGACTGAAAATCTAAAATAAGAAATGCCACCACCTAATAGGAAAAATATTGCATACCTGCTTTCGAAACCAAAATATGTCTTATTAATTAAGAACATGGCTAAAAGGCTAATCGCCATTATAAACATACAGAATTTATTTTTTATGAAAAAGGATATCACCGGCAATGAAAAATAAAATGCCCATTCATATTTCAATGTCCAAGTAACACCAGCGCTTATATGCATTGTATCTTGGTAACCGTTGATCGAACTACCTACAAACAAAAACCATTTGATAATATCCATTGCGAGGCGTGATAAATTTGAATCAATAAGAAAATTTGTTTTATATAACGCCAAGAAGAAAGTAATACTTACAACTAGTAAATACAGAGGCATTATTCTAAAAAATCTTGAAAAATACAATTTATACCAATTTGTTTTCGAATTTAAATCTCTGTCACGTATTAATTTCCCTATAAATAAATATCCCGTTATCATGAAAAATACAGCTACTCCAATTCTTCCCATATTGTTTGCATAAATAATTTTCGGGGGTACCCACTTGCCAGTCAGTAACCACATGTAAATTATCATGTAGTGATGACCTACTACCAGCAAGGCTAGATAACCTCTCAGTCCATCAATACACCCGTCTCTATTACCATGCGGCAATTGTATACCTAGAAAAGACTTATTGTATAATGTTATGAATGTGAAAGCAGTTAAAACAGATATTAAAAATAATGGCAAAAAATAATATGACATTATAGTAACCCTAGTAAGCTGCTGATCTCCCCTATCTTTATAAAGTCATTTTACACAAAACGATACATATATTTACCTTATCTTAATAAAGAGCAGATAAAGTAATTCTATGTAAATTAATAAGTTATATGTATCACTTAGCATTTAACTCCATAGAAAACACAAAATAAAATTTATTTGACTGGTCCTATTAAAATAAATATTATAAAGACTGCTCTTCTATAACACATTAAATCATAAAAAATTACTATCATTTGCCATTGGATTTTGCAGGCATATGACTAAAACACGAGGATTGACGCATACTAACTAGCACACCCCTACCCATCATCAATCTCACTGCTCGAATATGGTAGATTGCTATGTTGGAAAGCCCTGTACTGCAACCCTCTAACGTCATCATCTTCAAGGACAGACATCGCTCGTCCCAGCCTATGCTCAAACTACAAAGCAGTCTGAGGCGAGCCCCCAGCTACCGACCCGTATCCCGCAAAGATCTGACTTACCTGGCATGTGTCCTTAATTCAGATCGCTTAAAGTATGATTAGAAAATAATCATTTTTTTGGACGAAAAAAAAATTTACGTTATATTTAACAAAACAGAGCGAATCAGGGCCCTACTTTAAGCACAATGCACACTGACTCTACTGTTATATGTTCTGTACCGTAATAAGCCTCTTTACCTATCTACTATTAAGCCCTCTGAGTCTGGATGACCTTTACCACAGCTAGTTTCTGCATTCCGGCAACCAAGGAAAATCCCACTTTAAGGGGTTTACCAGCCGGTGACGAAGTCGCTTTAGATTAAAGGTTTTTCGATTATGTCTTATTATCTGATGATTGCTGTTATTAGCGTCACACTTGCAGCGTGTAGTGCGGTGGGACAGTATCATGTTGACGAACAAGCCCAGCAGAAAGCCGATTTACACTTCATTGGGATCCCGGTCCTGGCCGGCGCGGTGGGTTCAAGTTTCCCGATAACGGAAAATTACAGTCTGACAGCGGGTCATGTCGCCAGGATAATGATGTTAGAGGTTAAAGCCTACAATCCTCTGTGCGACGTGGCGCTGATCTATCAGGACAATCATGGCAAGTCCATTCCCCAATTGGCCCCAGCCACTACGGGAGAGCATGTCAAAATGTATGGCTATAACGCCTATACTATCGAGCCCACTTCGTCCTCCGGCGCTATAGCCGCGTTTGGCTGGTGGGACAAGCCAAAACAGAGCTGCTACGTTGCTCTCAGTAGCGCGGGCGGTATACAAGGTATGAGCGGTGGTCCGGTCTATGCCGATAACGGTAAGGTAGTAGGAATATTTACCGCAACCCATCCTGAAAGGAATCAAACCATATTTGTTCCTTACCAAGAAATTTCCAATTGGCTCAGTATGGAAACACGAAGCTAAAGAATAAATTTTTTAGAAATATTTATGCTTAATCTAACCCGGCTTTTTTGACCAAAAATCTGAAGGACTTTAAGCCTGTTTAAAGCTAAGCCAATGATAGATAAGTGAAAGTAGCTGTTTAAAAGTAATTAATTTTGTGAATAGTTATAAGGTACTGAGCCGCCCAAGGTACTACTTGACAGAGAGTTAGGGCTGCCGTCGTTTGAAGCTGCTATGCCAGGGCCACTTGAGCTTGGACTTGACACAGAATTATTGCCAGTGCTGGAGCCTGTGCCCTGACTATCGTTAGAATCATCCTCTCCGGCATAGTTTTGGATTGTACTTGTCCATTTACCGTCGCTAGATAGCGTATCCTGTCCGTCATATTCATTCGGCATGCTATCTGACGTCGTACCATCATCGTTGATGCAAAATGATCCACCTATCTCATTGGGTTGGCAATCGGCTGCATAAGCGAAGCGCAAGAAAGGTGTAAGCAAGAATATAAGTAAGATTTTTTTCTTAATCTGCATTGTTTGCCTCCTGTATGGTGTTCTTTACACATTATGGCATTAGGACAAAATGTCACGAAAAAATTTTGATGACAATCGTTTTGCCCGCAGACGCGGGAAAAATATCGCTATGAAAAACGCCCATTGATGGAACTAGAATCAGCCGATAGAATTTGTGATGCTGTTAGCGTAGACATTGTCATATCGTCTTTGCGATACCTATAAAATGCTCCTGACCAAGCCATAAGGAATGTGGACGAGGCACCGATATATTTACTCGTCGGCGCGGATGGAACGGTAGCGGCAACTGATCCGTAACCGGACGCATAGACGACTGAACCATCAATGTATACTGTCACCTGTTGCTGAGTGCCATCACTACTGAGCTGAAACTCAATACTAAGTTGATGCAAGTTACCGTTGTAAAGCTGGCCCAATTGCGATGCCAAGCCACCGTAATTTTTACCCCTCACAAATAGCGATATGCTGGTTGGGGTCGCTCCAGCTACAGGAGATGGGACAAGTGTTAACATTGCTGATGTCGCTAAATTATTCGCGACGGTAGAAAAACTCAGCGTCTGGTTGTTGCCATTTCCAGCTGTCCCTACACCAAAGTTTGCTATTTTTAGCCAAGCGGTAATCATCCAATGTGTGTCGCCGGGTTGCGGTGCGGCCACATCGGGAAGATCAAAAGTATCTCCCTGTACCCCGGCAAAGACCATGCCGCCATTTGCGTAGGTATGGGGCTTGGCAAAAGTTGCGACGGAATTTTCAAACGATAGGCTTTTAATAGACGCACCAGCAGCCACACCCACAGCGCCGCCTGCCCACGCGCTTGATACATCAAATAACGCCTGGGTTCCAGAATTAATAGAGACATCACGATACAGTTTTATGCCCGTATTAGCGGTAACGCCAATAAGCTGCTCGATTCTTCCCATTATAACCACCCCATATTTTGAAAAAAGTTAACGGTATAATCAGCATTTACATTCGCGCCGATTTCCAATGCGTAAGTCGGGTCTAATGATGCCCCGCTGCCAGCACCGCCTGATAATGCTAATGATGGATGTAAATTATCTTGCCGTAACGATCTCGGTGTTATTCCGGCAGCAACATCAGCCATGTCATTTGGAGAGTTGGGATTAGCGTGGTTATTAAAATTTTGCAAAAGGTCTATATCATTTACTTGACAATATATGTCAGGAAATTCATTTGCTAAAGCATCGTTCAATGTATGAACTTGGATAAATCCCGCAGATCCAGTTGGTTCGGATGAAGCGTTAAAATCACCAAGAAATACTATTTTTTGTCCTATATTTTTTATATATTTCACCATACCTCTAGCATCTGCCATGATAGTATCAAATTCAGTAATATTGTTCCGTCCGATTTGAAATATATTAATAGATTCATCATGATCATCATACTGAATACCTGACGCTATACTATTAAAAACATTAGTAGTCGTGATGGGGTATACATATAGTGGAACAGCGATAGAAACATTAACGGCAGAACCATCGGTTAATCGTGTAAAGGTTGCAGCAGTTCCGCTCCAATGAAAAGTCCCGTCAACACCAGCAAGATTACATTTTAAATCAATCGGTGCCGCCAATGATCGAGATGGTCCTGGCACAGCCGGTGTTAGCGTAACAGAACCGGATGCGGGTATCGATCCTCCTACAGGAGCATAATAAGTCGGAACACCCCCTTGTCTGGCCGCGATTGCGTCACTGGTTTGCCCGGACAGTCCGAAATTATATGTAGGCAATCCGGTTAGGGCATGTATCCGGTTTAAAAATGGGCCTTGATTTATGAAACTGTGCCCCCAGCCCACGATGGCTTTGCGAGCAATATATGCATGAGGAGTCAAATCAGGAAGCGCGGCATAAAACAACCCGCCTGGAGGAGGATTAGTTCTGTCCGATTGCCAGACAATGCGGCCCAAATCGTCGGGACGAGAATTTGTCTCGTTACTGCTGCCGGACGTCACCTGCGTTTGAATCCCTGTTTTAAAATTGTAGACAAAAACCTGTGATTTGCCAGACGAATCAACATCAGAGAATGGCGCAAGGGGATTGGTTACTTGCGGTGTTATCTCCTGTGATTTTTGATAGGCAATATCCCATAACGCAGAACGGACCATATAATCATCGACGTCAAAAATAACGTTCCCTGCGCCGTCCAACACTACCCATGATTTAGGATTAAATGCATATTCTCCTCCGCCTGAAGAATAAGCAGTGCTTGAACTGAGGGACTCTAGATTTTCCTTATCAACGGATGGCAATATTCCTGAAACATCCAGCTCAATACCGTTTACCTTAATCGCCTTAACAGAAATCAATGAAAAATTACTATCCATGTAATTATAATATTTAGCTCCGATCGTCCCATACAAAATATTACCATTCTGATCCGTTGTCACGTCATCATATTTTGGACCAAAAATATATTCTCCAGAATAGTCTAATATGCTGAATTTAGTAGAGTCATTTAATGGAGTTATATTTACCACACTTTCAGCCACCGCATCCACCGCAGCACCAGATGGGTAAGTTTTCTGAGCGCCAGTTGACGGGTCAATCACAGCCGTCGGCGTGCCGTTGACGTTTTGCCAGATGGCATAGGTCTGCAATGGATCGGTTGAAATGGTTGAGAATAACCCATTATTTGGAATTGTCCCGGCGGTTATAGCAGCCTGGGCTAGGAGCATTGTTTTATAGACATTCCCTAGACCAACGACTGAATCGCCAACAGCAAGCACCTGCGCTTTTGCTGCAATGGCATCAGCGGCGGCGGTCTGAGCATCCGCCCGCATTTGTTCAACCGTCGCCACAATAACCGGCGTTAATGCGTCTTCGCCTGGCGTGGTAAGGAAGTCATTCAGCGTCCCGTTGACCGAATCGACGAAGATTTGAATATTCCCCACCAGTTTATCAGGCTGGCCATAAGCTGATATTGTGACTTGGTACTGCCCGACTTCTGCCGAGATAGAATAATCGCCGTTGGCGTCCGTTACGGTTTCCGATTCGAGCTGGGCGACAACAGCCGTTGAGGTCGCCAATGCTTTTAAATTAATGCTAACGCTGGGCAAAGCGCTGCCGTCAGGCGCGGTTAATACGCCAGAGATTACGGTCATGAATTGACTCCAAATGAAAAACCCACCGAAGTGGGCCTATTTTAGGTTTGTGCTGACCAGTCGCCGCCGGTATCCCGGCAAGCAACTAATATTGCAGGACCGGCAATCATGGTGCCGCGGTCTACTTTTGAGACTTGTATCCTGATGTCCATTTGCGTCCCTGCTGGCACAGTGACGGATGCGCCAAAAGCACCATTGGCCGAACTGGCCTCGGCATTAAAATAGGGAGTTTCGATTGTTGCAGAACCAATACTGACGTTATTGGCGAATATCTCGACAGATAATGAGCCTGGCCCGTTGGCTGAAGCGCCTATGCTCATTGGGCCGACGATAGTCAGGACTCGATTCACATAGGGGTTTGCAATTAAAGATTTATAAAAATTTCCAACATGAGTGGCGTTACCATTCGGGTCTGAAACGCCGGTTAAATCCATACTGGAGTTGGCTGCGGTACCTCCTGATATTTGAGCAGCGGTCAATGTCCCTAAAATATTGCAATTCTGCGCAATAGTGACATTTTGGAACGTGCCCGCTATAGCATTGACTTCTCCATTCACTACCAAACGATTATTATTGCCATCCCAATAAAGTTTTCGCTGTAATGTACTCGGGTCGGTAACGGCAAACCAATTTGCCAAAATATCGACAACCGACGACCCCGGCGATGTGGAAATCGCTATGCCGGATATTTTCCCCTCGTTATTCACCACAAGATAGGCGCGGTCAGACAGCAGACCAACAGCAGAGGTATTCACCGCGACTTCTTGTGACAGGTCACGCGCCCATTCGATATCGGGAATGGCATCACTGATGACCGTCATGATATCCGTAGCGTCTTTTTTGGTAGCGATGCTGCCGGTCACCAGGGCCGAACGTCCGACATTATTAACGGCCCTCACTGCGTACCAGTAGGTCGTTAACGGCGTCAGGCCGTCATCCAGAAATTCATAGCCCTGTCCGACATAGTTCGCCATGGCGAGAGCTTCGCTTTGACTCGCGCCGCGGTAGAACTGATACCGGGTGCCCAGCGTCACCACGCCATCAACGACCGGAACAATCTTGATGCTGAAGTTCGTGCTGTAGAGCGACAACGAGGACGGCGCCAGCGGCGGCCCAATGGTCATATCTACTTCGGACTCTTCGCCGAGCTGGCCGGCGGCGTTCATGCCTCGAATGAATACCGAATAGCTCCCCAGCGACAGGTTGCCGACGGTGTATTGCATGTCAGCCGTGTTTGCCTTCAACACAACCACATCGCCGCCGGCGTCATGGCGAACCAGTTTCAGGTTGAAGGTGATGCCGGTATAGATTTTTGCCGTATCCCAGGTAATGCGGATCTGGTAAACATCGTTCGCTACGGAGTCATCGATGGCGATATGCTCCGGGGCCGGAATAGCGCTGCCATAGAGCGTCGTGGTGGGGCTATTGAACTGTTCGCCCAGGTCAACTTCAGCCTGTTTGTTGGGGTCGTGCTGCAACGCGGTAATGCTGTATGTGCCATCATCGACATTATCGGTTATTGCCAAACAGCGGAATAACCGGGTCGCTAGGCTGCTTTTCGATATAGTGAAAATGCCCCATTTACGCAGCCCGGCCGGCGCGCTGGCCAGCGTTATCTGGCTACCTGAAACGGGCGCGACAATCTGGATTTTCACCATGGTGGCCGCATCGTTCAGATAGGAAAAATAGGCTGTTTCAGTTGGCGCAATTTCAACAGGCGCATCGAGCGTAACTGACGTTCCTGAGAATGCTATGACGCGGCCACCCATGCGGGCGCCGGCATAGTCATTGTCCGCCACGGTAATAATGTCGCCGGGCAGGTTGTTGAGTCCGTCCCGACCCACGTCAAAAGTGACAGTCTGCGTTTCGAGCTGCTCCGTTTTGAGGATCCACCGCCCTACCCGGTTCGCCTGACCCCGGGAAGTACAGCCGAATGCCGTCACCTGCGTTACATTCAGGCCATAGCGGGCTATCAACGAATCATCTGAGACATACTCAATGTCCGAAGCCCAATCATTGTCCGGATTGACCCAACTGACTTGTATCGCCGTGTGCCGAGCCTTACGGGCGCTGGAGGCGTATTTGAACGTGCCATTGACTACATTGGCATTGGTATAGGGCCATACCGGATCAACAGGTCTATCCTGAACTACGGTCATTTGCAGACCGTCCCAGATAGGCATCCCCCGGAAAGAAGAAGCTAAATCGTTCAGGACGTCATAGGCCGCCCTCTGGTCGGTGATGTAGGCATTACAGGTAAATCGTGGCTCCTGTCCGCCGAAACCATCATCCACCAGGACATCACAGAATTGCGCAACGGCATACAGGGACCATTTATCACAGCCAAACTGCCCGAGGCGTTTTCCCAGGCCATAACGGGTATTGGTGACCAGGTCGTAATAAACCCATGCCGGGTTATCCGTCCAGGCGTTTTGAAAAGTCCCGTTCCACAAGCCGGCATACGTGCGGGCCACCGGGTCATAATTGCTCGGAACCTGAACAATCAGCCCCTTCATGTCATAGGTTCTGACCGGGATGCCGCTGAACTGGCCGGTATAATCAATTGTCGTCCCGACTATGGCGCTGTTCGGATAGCTCAGCTTCGCGTCGATAATCTCCGTGTAGCTGCTGAAATAAGTCCCGTTTTGCAGCTTGGTTGATGTGCTGTCGACTTCCTGGCGCACCAGGCGGAAAGACCAGGGCGTGTGCCCGGGCGCATTGATGATGTGCGATTCCAGATATTGGCTGGTCGTTTTGCCGGTGATGGTAATGTTGTCTACCGTGTCCCAGCCCTCTGCAGTGTTTTGTATCTGGATCTGCATATGGACTGTGGCATAGTTCAAATCGCCGTCATCGTCCTGCGAAAGCAGTGAATCAACGCCTACGGTTAACCGCACACGGTTGACATCCGTATCGGTCACGGTCTTTACGATGGGCGTGGCGTAAACCAATTCGGTACTGACACCGATTTCGTTCTCAACGTCCGAATAGCCGGCCAGATACGCCTGGTCCTGCGTTCCTGAAGTCCATTCGGCATCGACGCCGGTAAAATTGGCATTGCCGTTGGAATCAAGGACGGGCGTGTCGTTCAGATAAAATGACTTCAGACCGTCAACCGGGCCGTAAATCGGCCCCTCCGATATCAGGTCGATAATCTGGAGGCGCTGTTTGGATTTTAGGTTGTCCGCCTGCTCTGTCGGCGTGTGACTGCTGCCGCTGCTGCTACTGCCGCCCATGGACTACTCCCATAAAAAAGGCCCGCCGAAGCGAGCCAAATAAAAATCGCGCATGAATTAACTGCTGGTCACATCCGTAATTAAGCCCTGGGAAATGACGTGCGAGCCAACACGCATACGGCCATAGAGCAGCGGGACCGGATCGCCCTGGCCGACAACGTTCTCAAGGGACGAGAAGTAGTTATTGGCAGTACCATTGTCAGCGTTCGATGAGGTGCTGGTTTTGGGCGTCTTAGTGAGCATCTGAGCAACGCCGCCGGCAGCAAGGCCGATACCAACAGAAATCAGCGCGCCGCCTACCGCTGCAGCGGACCCAAAAGTCATGCCAGTGACCACAACACCAATTGCGATTAATGCCGAGCCAAGTATGGTCTGGAATAGCCCACCATTTTTCGCGCCGGCGACAACCGGCGTAATGCGGATTTCTGTTTTCCGCTTCAATCGGGCATGCATCCCTTTATCCAGAGTATCCATGGTGAGTTGTTTCTCCCCGACGCGAACCTTATAACGGCCCTCGCTGATGTGCTGTCGAAGTCCAGGTATCTGGATAAGCAAAGCTCGAAGCGCTTCCGCGCCAGTTTCTACATCGAGCTGGAACTCGCTGCCAAATCGTTTGAGATCCCCGTAAAATCTGACTGTCGCCATTTTTGATACCTCCAGATTGAATGCGTAAAGCGTTGCCAATACCCGCCGTAAACATCACGTTTGCTCAGGGTATTCGGGCGCTGATGAAGAATGAATTGATCACCGATGTAGATGGCGGAATGATTGGCCTTTGGGACATGCTGGCCGGTGGTGCCGAGGCACATCAAAAAGACGTCACCAACCTGTATTTCGTCTTCAGCGGCCAGCCGGATAAATCCACCAGCCTCCATATTTTCGATATATAAATCCTGCCCGTTAGCCCACCAGTCGTCTTGCCGGTCGAAGTCGGGTAAATCGTGGCCGCACAGGTGATAGGCGTCGCGCATGACCGTGTAGCAGTCCATTACGCCATGCTCGAATTTGCGACCCAGCAAAGGCGGCACGCAGCGAAATTTGTGGACGGCGCCGTCGCACACCAACCACCAAGGCAAACCCGATCGGCATTGCGCTATCCGGTCCGCTTCGCTGAGAAACGGAACTCCTCCGGGGTGACTGTGCACCACCACCAGAATGTCGCCTTTATCTTCGGCGGCTGACCAGTCGTCTGGGTTGATTTCAAAGGTGGCTTGCGGTTTAGCGGCTATGTTTTTGCAAGGGATGTAGGCGTCATTCACCACCAAACCGCAGCATTCTGCCGGAGCGCATGCCGAGGCGTGAGCCAAAATGTCATTTTCTATCATGGGGTCCTGCTATTTGATCTTGTTTGCCGCCGGGAAGCCGCCGAAAGGAAGAACGCCTGTGCTACCAAACCGAAGCTTGCAAGAGCCCAGGCGTTTGCCGCATTTGTCTTTACTACTATCGGATGTCGGAACGTCGAATTCATCCGCCACCGGGCCGCCGGTATAGCCGCAATCCGCCGACCGGTACACCCATGGACAAACATCCGCCAGAATCGTCCGCGTCGGGAGCAAAGCGCCGTCGCTTTCTGATGGCAGGCAAAGAGTGTAGGAAACGAATTCAGTTTGCAGATTGGAGCACTGCTCAATCACGTATCGCGTTACGGACTCTTGGGTGGGATCTGCTTGCGGATTACCATTGGAATAATTCACCTCGTCGAGGTACTGCTCGTACACCTGGCGCCGGGTCACGATAGCGCCCACGGCGTCGTCATAGTCCTGATTGATGCCGGTTATCAACCCGCTGATATTGGCAAGGGTCAGCGTTGGCCGGTTGCTCGTACCGGTGCCACTCACCTCGAAGCCTGATGCCTCTACCGGATAGGGCCTATAAGTTTCACCTTGCCATACTATCGGCTGTCGGCGGCCATTCAGGCCAGAATGAAACTGGTAAATGTCTCCGCCGAATTCAGTCAAATCGATTTCAAATAATTCCAAAAGGGCGGGCTGCTCAATTTGGGTGACGTCGATTCGCATCGAATCAGGAATGTCACGCATGGATTACCCCCAATAAAAAACCCGACACATTGGCCGGGTTGTGATGATTCTAAAATGTGGTTATTTTAATATCCTGCCATGCAATCTCTAATCAGGAATGATGTGATTAGCAAAACAGAATTTTGAAATTGATGATAATGTATTGTTACTGAAGTATTTTATTTCATATAAAACTCTAATTGCTAGCTGAGCTCCAGAAAGTTTCAATTTACTTCCAGAAAGAAGTTTGTCAAACCTTTTTGTCATTGTTGGTACATCTAGCATTTTATAAAGGTCTTCACGGATAAATTTAAAAGAGCAATCGTATATTGGGCTACCATTGATAGTATATGCGTGAATATCACGGCCTTCATCAAATAAGATCATCAACTCATAATCTAAATCATCAGCATTGATTTTTTTTGGATGGTCTGCTGAATATTCTAAATTTCTTATATATTGCTTTTTGTCAATCACTTCAAGAATAAACGCATAAACACCATGAATTACGGATTGTTTAATATTACCCTCTTTTCTTAAAAAAATTTTCATTTGATTGTTTATATCTGCCTGATCACGAAAATTTTTAGTGTGTTCAGCAAGTATATTTAATTCCCTCCACCCTTCATCATTCTTTCCTGCAAGTTGCAGATACATTGGTAGGCGAAGGCGATCCTTAAGCGTTATGTATTCATCAACATCGGCAGACACATAAGCCAATCTAAGCGATTTGCACGCCCAATCATATTCTTTCAGTTTTTTAAGCTCAGTGGCTTCTTTGAGTAATTCCCGCGCGCTCATGGTGGCAACTCACAGGCAATTACGTGCTGACTTGAGCCAATCACCAGCCATCCAATCCGCTTGCAAATGCGTTCTAACCGTTGAGCCTTTGTCAGCCCTATCGACAACCGTCAATGCAATCACGCCGTTATAGGTAGCACTCGCAGATATCCTATATCCTGTCGCGGTTTCTATGCTTGTAGTGGCTGGGTTGTATTGCTGCCAAATGGGCGCCAGGCATAGGGCATATTCTCTCGGCGTTTTTGAAGTTTTGGCGTCTAATACTGGTTTTTTGCTTTCAATGGATGACATGGAGCAACCTGCTGCCATGAAGATTATCAGTAAAAATAATGCTTTTTTCATCTGCGATCCCCGCCGGTGACATTTCGCAACAGCATATCACCGGCTTTGCGCAAAACAACGCAAATCATGAGGGCGCTAAGCAACAACCTCTTGAAACGTGGCCGTAATGGTTTCCCACAAGCCATTTATGGTGCGCGTCCAGGTTGCGCATTTGAATGTCCTGTTAATCCATTGGTCCTGCGCCTTCCAGGTGAATACCTCGACGGCCCCGCGGTCTGTCAAGAATTGCTCTATCTCATCCACATATTTGCATTCGCCGGTAAACGTCAGCGAGTATGAGCGCAGGTCATGATGGATGCCGTTTTTCTGGCGCTGCTCATAACCGTCGCCGTAGCTCACCACCCTGACCAGCGGCGTGGCTGTACCGGTAAAATTGTCCTGGTCGGGTAGCCATTTAAACTCGTACATACCACGCTCCGTTTAATTGTTGAACCCGGGCCGCTGCATTTCCATTTTGAATTTAGCCAATTTTGCATCCACCAAGCCGTTTAATCCCTTCAGGAGAGCGTTGTTATTCTGCTGTTGCTGGTCGTTCGTGTTCCCACGCTGATCGATGTTCATCTCGATATGCGGCGCAAAGGCCACGGTTGCGGCGGATCCTCTTTTGGCACGAACGCCCAGCGAGCCATCCGAGCCGCGGGATAGCGGTAGTATGGCTTCCGGCCCAGCCTCGCCCATCACGCCACCGCCGGCGGCGAATGCGAAGAGCGTCGGCCGGTCAACCACGCGCCCGCTGTAAGCGCTCAGGCTTGGCGAGTCGTAAACGCCGCCCTTTGCGTTGAGGCTAAGGCTTTGATTGGCGCTACTAGAAATTGCCGTGCCCGCATTGGCGCCCGAGGAAGATGCCGCCCCGCCGAATAAGCCGGACGCAATGCTGACCACTCCTTGCAGGAACGAGGATTCAGCACTTTTGACGGCGATCCGTGCCAAGTCATTCAGGACTGACGTGGCAAAGCTGGAAAAATTCAGCTTACCGGTTGTGACAAACGAGACCAGCGCATCTTCCATGCCGCTGAATGCGTCCGTGAAAGCGGTTTTCGTTTGGCCGGCAATATCCTTGGCCGAATCGATGTAGTTCTGATATGCGGAAGTGGCGCCGTTCGTCCAGTCGCTTTGCAGGGCATCCAACTGAGCATAATAATCGCTCTGCTGTTTCAGCCGGGCATCCAACTGCGCCTTGATATTAGCCGTTTCCTTTTTGTACGCGTCAGAATTAAGCGCATCCGCAGGCGTGCCTTTATCAAGCTGTTCCTGATAGCGCTGGTACTCCCTATAAATGCTCGATGTGTCGTTGGTGCGCTGCTGCTCAATATCGCCCTTTCCATAAGCATTGAGTTGCCGGGCATACTGATCGCCGGCATTTGAATAAGCCGATGCCATGGTGTCGTTGAGCTGCGCGGCGCGCTCCTGTAACTTGATAATGTCCTGCTGCTGTTTGGCTTGCTTCTCCAGTGCCGTCAGCTTGTCGAATTCCACCTCAAGAGCGGACTGATTAGCCAAAAGACTTTTCTGATCTGCTGTGAGGATGGTCTTGCCTTGCAGGTCGGCGATCAACTGAATGAACGCAAGTCGTTTCTGCTCCCATGTTCCCAGCTTGCTTTCCGATTCAACCTGGCCCTGCAGAGAGGCTTCCTGGCCCTGCATTTCCAGTAGCATGCGCGTGGCTTGATTGTCGGTAACAGCCTTGGTTTTCGGTACTGCTGGGTCTTTGTATTTCTCGTTAATATCTTGCCGCGCTTGAGCCTCAGTCATTCCATTCTGGGGCTTAGCACCGCTGGCCAGCAAATCAGTTAACTCTTTTTGCTTTTGAGCTCTTATTTGAGCATTTGTTGCGGTTTGCTGAAGTAAGGCGTTAAGTTTTGCTTGGGAATCTATAGCCTTATCTTGTGCCTGCTGACCCTTGGCCTGTACTGCAACGGTATCCGTCTGAAGGTCTAGCGCCTTTTGCAATATAGTAACGTTACCCTGGGCTTGGGGACCGCCGGTATAGGTCAACTTTCCGGATTGTCCGCTCGCCGCCTTTTGAGCGTCGGCCAGCAAATCAGATAAAGATTTTTCACGCCCGACTCCAAGCATCGCATCCCAAGCGCCTTTTGCGGTATTCCATACGGCCTGCCAACCGCTTTCAATCAGGCCCAGATTGTCATGGATAGACGATGCGCGGCTTTGCATGGCCGACGCATAAGCATCCTCCGCGACCTTCTGCGCTGCCTGGGTATTACCCTGCTGCTGAAGAGCATAGATCTGGTCGTAAACGGCCTGGGTTAAATAGTGGTACTGATTATTCAGCGCAACCGACCCTTGAAGTGGATCATCTGATAGCTTCTTGAAATCAGCTATCGTGTCATCGATCGCCCTACCGGTCGTGATCTGCATGGCGACTGCGGTCTTGCCAATTTCTTGCAGCGTGTCGCCGCTGAATGCGCCGGTTGATAGTGCAGCAGTCAACGCTTTTGCGGATGCCGAAGTCGTGCCGAACGAAGAACTTATCGACTTCGCCATGTCTTCTAGTTGGCCGGATGTTTTGCCCGCATATCCGCCGGTCAAGGTGATGGCATTGTTGAATGCGGTCGTTTCATCACTACCCTGCTTATATGCAAGAGCAACAGCAACGGCCACAGTTGCCACCGAGCCAAGTCCCAGCGTTACAGGGTTGATAAAGCTGATCAGTGCTTTTGCCGCGTTGCCTATACCGCCAAAGCTGTCTTTAATCTGCCCGCCCTGTTGAATGGCTATCAGCCATACCGGCATACCCGATGCAAGTGACGTCACGACGTCAGTGATCTGCATCGGTAGATAGCGCAACGCCTGGGCGTATTGCTTGGAGCTTAAGGTAGCGGCCTTGACCGTGCCGTCTTGTTGCGTCAATTTTTGGATATAAGGGGCGGCCTCGGCAGTTACGCCTAATTGCGCGGCCTTATATTCCAACAGTTGGGACGTGGTCAGGCCCATTGTTTCGGTTTGCTCGCGCAAGCCTTGGACAAAATTATCCTTTACGGCCTGTGCTTTTGCTTCTTCAGCTGCAGCAGCAGCCGTGGCAGCGGCTGCTTGTCTTTCTTCCGCCTCCATTTGCTTTATCGCATCACGCAAACCTCGCGCGGCGATAGCGGCTGCACTTCGCTGATCTGCCGCTTTTGCTTCCGCCGCTTCCTGGGCTTGGATAGATGCAATTAACGGGGCCGCTTCTTCAGTGATACCTAACTGAGCCGCCTTGTATTCCATTAAAGCGGATTTGCTCAATCCGTATGTTGCTACCTGATCTTGCAATCTGGCAATGAACGCGGCCTTGGATGCAGCAGCTTGGCGGTCGGCGGCTTCAGCTTCTTTTTGTGCTTGCGCTGCTGCTTTGGCCGCTTCAGCCTCTTGATGTTGCTTTTCTTGCAATTCAGTCAGTTGACTAATCAGGGCACCAGCAGTTTTTGAGACGCCAAGTTGGGCGGCTTGATATTCAAGCATGGCCGCCTGACTCATTCCGAATGTCGCAACTTGCTCACGTAATTTTTCAATGAGGGAAGTTTTTGCGGTCTCTGCTGCTTTGTCTGCTGCCGCGGCTTCTCTCGCCGCTTTGGCTTGCGCTTGGCCTGCTGCCGTCGCTGCGAACGCCGCTTGCTCGAGCTTGGTTCGCAGTTCATCAATTTTTGCGGTATAGATATCGAGATCTTCACCGCCAATCAACCCGGCGACACTAAAGCCCTTGAGCTGTTTTTCCATTTCATCCAAGCGGCCATACGCACCGACCACCGGATCAATCTTGCCAAGCAAGGAAGCCATAGCCGCTTGTTGCGCAGCCAAATCACCAGTAACACCATTAATGCTTTTCGAGGCGACAGCAGTTGACCGCGACATCTGCGCTGTCTGGCGCGTATACAAATCAACGCCGGCAGCGGCAGTACGCGATACCGTATTGGTCGTGGCCATTTCACTGGCAAGACTGCCAGCGGCGTTCTCTGCTGCCACACTCGCAGCAGTCAGGTTTCCCAGAGCATCAGCCGCTTTCGCTACGCCATCCTGCGTAACCTTGATTATCAAGCTGCCTGTTTCTTGCGGCATGTGCTTATCTCCGGGCGATAAAAAGCCCGGCGAGCACCGGGCTTATAACTTGGGAATGTCTTTCATGACCTCGAAGGCCATGTCCATGATGATCTCGATTTCCGCCGGCGTCGGCCGGTTACCGGTTAACTCCGCCCAGGCTTTCACTTCGGAAAACGTCAGCTCGCCGCCGGACCCACGCATCAGGTCAATGAACCAGCCCCACAGGTAGCCAGTTCCCTCCGGCAAATCAGGAGGATTAACCATGGCATCTGGCGTGATGCCTAACTTCATCGCGGCGTGGTAATGCTCTCTTAGGCTTTTTCCGTCTTTTTGCTTTTTGTCGAGCTTTCGCTGGAATGCGGTGTATCGGACGAGACCGGAGGCTTTTTTTTGAAAAACTCCGCGCGGTTGGCAGTGAAATTATTCACGCGCTCTTTGATAAACGGTGATTCGGTGAGTAACAGCTTGAGATTATCCGGCGTGAAATCCTCATCCAGCGACCAGCCGATGACGAGCGCCTGAAACTGGGTGAATTCGGCGTCCTCGTCGAATTTTCGGATAAAGGCTTTGTCGTCCAATTGTGCCTTGGTCAGTTCGAACACAGCCCGGCTCGCTGCGGTCTTGGCGGCGCGGAATTCGTCGCTATCAATGCCGCGCACCAGCAAATATTCTTCGGTCGGTGTGCCGTCGGGCAGCAACAGGAACAGCTTTTTGCCTTCATTGGCTTCTGACCGGGTGGCGAAATCACTTAATTTCATTTGGAACTCCATTAGGCTCGGGCGATACCCGGGCAATCGATTAGGCTTCCACTACGGGAACGCGGGTGATTTGCAGCAGAATATTGGTGTCCTTGGTTTCGAACGCTGTGAAATTGAACGTCAGCGCCTGGAATGCGTCGGCCTCGGCCAATGCCTCAGACGTGAATTTGATGCGTGGCAGCAGGAACGTATACGCGCCGGCCGCGCCGCTCAGCGTGAACTCCAGCGAGATATCCGCATTGTCGTAAAACATCTGCGACAAATCCTCGTCCTGGTACAAGAACGTGATCGACCCGGTTGTGGCCGCATTGGTTGAGCCGCTGGCCGCGACGCCGCGCTGACCGTACACATGCGACTGAGAAATGCCATTATCCATATTGAGCGATACCGACGTCACCGCATTGCTGGCGACGCCATTCACCAAAATGGTCGCGGTAAGCGTGGCGTTTTCACCGGTGGAATCGAACGGATCGTTGTTGGCCGGTTCGGTGTAGGTCGCGCCAGTGATCGGCGTTGCGTTATAGAGCACCGACGCGCCCATGATGCCGAAGTCAGCCGTCACGATGGCGTTCGGCGTAGCGGTCAATGCCAGCGTATTGACTAGACAGCCGGGATACCGGCGCAGCGTGTTGATGTCGGACTGCTTGCGCTCAATCGTGAACGGCTTTTTGGTGGCGCCGATAACGAGAACATCCTCAACCCACGAATTAAACAGCAGGCTTTGCAGCAGATAATCGAAATCCGCGTAAGCAAATTCGGTATTCAGCGTGCCGGAAGAGCTTTCCGAGCCACGGCCAGAGAATAACGTTTTGCGGTTATTTCTGACCTGGTTCGAACTCAGCGAGTCGCGAGTCAACGTCAATTCGCCAGGTGTTTTCGGTATGCGGACAAATGCGGGCGTTGCCGGGGTCGTGCCCTCAACGACTTCAGGCACCATCCAGTAATCAACCTGTTTGGCGCCGGCGGCAGTGATCATAGCCATAATTTTTTAACTCCGTGTTTCGTATGATGACCAGTAAAACGTCAGATGAGCGACCGCCCAGCCATCTTGAGACTGCGGATCGGTGTAGTCGCGGTTTTTGATAGTGACGCGGGTGTTGTTGTAGGTGAGAACGGTCCCGATTTTGAACTGCGCCCGCAGCGTGTCGAATATGGCCAGTATGGTGCCGCTCACGCCAGCGCGGATTTTGCAGACAACGTCTATCTGGATAAAGCCACTTATCGAATCCAGTCCGCCCGGCCCATACGACAGCGCATCATCGCCCGCCGGCGAAAAGTAGAACCGGAGATAATCGCCATCCGGCGGGTCGAATGATTCCAGCGGCCACGCCACCGGCAAAGACAATGCGGCGGCCGCCGCTATCATGCGCGTGCGCAGAGCGGATGAAATGTCCTTCATGGCTGAATCCTATTTGATGAGAATCATCTGCTTATTGAGGATGGTGTTGATGCGGGACATGTTGCGACGAACCATACCAGCAGGCGTCTGGACTGAATAACCATTAACGGTTTTCGGACCGTTTGCCGGATTACCTTCCTTGTCCTTCCATTCGCCATATTCGGCGACTGGCGCATAGGCCAGATTGTTTGTCAGATAAGCGGTAAAGTCTTGGCCCAAGCCATTAACGGTTGTTGTCATCTTTTCGACGGTTTGCGCTCCACTAATATCAGTATCAGTAAGTTGCCCTGCCGCTGGAGAATCAGCCGTTGCCTGCCAATTGGCCCGTAAAGTTCCTTTATCTACTGGAGTATCATTGATGACACCACTAAACAGCGCGATTGCAGCCTGCTTGCCGACATTCTCGGTGCGCTGAATGGTATCGCCAGCCCATTTGCCGATAGACATTGAAAATCCACCCATTTAGCGCCTCACTTGCAGTTGATAACAGAGCGTCACGTCAGCCGGCGTTTTATCGAAGATATTGATGATCCGCCATTTCGTCGTTCCGTCTTGCAGGAAATCGCCATTCAGCGGCGCAGTCGCCGCGGTGATGGTGACTTTTTTGTCGCTAGCCAGGATGAGAGTACCGTCGACCTCAATCCGGTTGAAGTTTTGAACGATGCCGGTCACCAGCAGCGATTGCGGCGGCGACGCGGTGGCATCGCCGGTCACCGGATCAATCACGGACGTGCCGGCGCGTTCGAGATACATCGTTTTGCCGTACTTCGTCAGCAGTCGGGTGGTCGTCGCCTGCATACGGGGATAAAATTCGGCCATATCACCCCCTCACGATGGCTATCTGCCCGGCGCCAACGCACAGACCGCGCAGCAGCGCATCAACAGCCGGGAACGAGGGCGCAATGTCGCGGCTGAACTCCGAATAAGTTACGCTCACGACCCCGCTGACCGCCTCAGATAAAACCTCTTGACCGTTCTGATTGGACGCGAGCAGATCAATCGTCTGCGCCTCGACCGCCAGGCGGCATTGAGCGCCAATCACCTGTTTCGGGATCACATCGCTGCAAATGATGTAATGATCGCGATTCACGTACGCGCGCGGCCACGCAAGATTCTGCCCGAATACCCGCGGCACGCCTTTCCATTTCCGACCCTCCAGCCAGTCCATAGCCTGGAACATTAACGGTTCGACCGCTGCGTCATCTGTCGGCAGCGTGAAGCCCCGGGCGGCAGCGTATGCCCGGCAGTCATTGACCGAGGCGTAACTGTTGAAATCCGGCGAATTCATGTCTGTTATGAGCATCCTTCACTCCTATCTTTAACGTGCCGGCATGAATTACTGATTCTCGGGCGGCGGATCCGGTTCTTTCGCTTTGCCCTTTTTCTTCACTGGCTCCGCCTCCACTGGCTCGGCAGTGAAGATTTCGTGTTCTTCCGTCAAATCATCCTTGTTGATGATGATGTAGCCATGCGGATTATCATCCGTTATATCCGCCACGATCTTTATTGTTTCAATTTCCATAAATCACCTATATAGCAAGGGCCATGACAGCCCTTGCTATTCCATTTTTATTAGCCCAGCAACTGGGCAATGTGATTGGATTTGATTGCCTTACAGCCCCAGGCAAGACGGACGTGGTAGACCAACTGCATGAATTGGCGATATACGGCGATGTCGTAGACAATGCCCGAGACAGGGTCGGTGATCTGCATCAGGTCATCTGCCATGTCCATTGCTCGGCCATCCGGGCCGATAGGCATCTTGGGAGAACGCGTAATCAACTGAACAGCGCTGGAGCTGAACGACATGTTCGGCGTAGCGGAGGCGCCCACAGTCACGGCGGTTGCGGCGGCAGGAATGGCTTGCAACAAACCCGGCGCGCCGATGGTCAATACACCGGGTGCCGACAAATCGGCTGCTACGACATATTTGTTGGCATCACCAGCAAATGTCACCGTATTGCCAGCCAGCACGGTACCCGTGCCGGTAATGAGGTTAATTTGCGTTGCGCCCACGGCATAGCCCGCCGTATCCGAGGTATAGTTCGCGCCAGTTCCTTTCGCCACAACCTTTACAGCGTTGGAGTTGCGGATCATTTGCCCTTCCAACTGTCCGATGATGCCCAGGCGCAGCAAGTCGGCGGTACCGGCCTCGTTAACTTTGAAAAGGACATTTTGTTTACCGCGAAGATTGGCGATACCAGACGAGCCCAAAACCACGTTCAGATCGGTTTGCGGCGCCCCGTTATCATCCAGAATCTTACGGGTCAGTGACAGGTCAGATAAATCTCCTGCGGTACCGAATGGCGCAGTGCCAGGATTGCCGTATGCGCGCGAGGCGTTCCGATACACGGTATTAAACAAATCAATTTCGATTTGATTGGAGATGGTGCGGAATGCCTGCGCAAACTGGTTTTGCAATACTCCGCCGTAAATGCCGGCGTTATTGAGTCCCGTTTGCTCTTCACCATTCCAGCGGATCGGGTAATGTTTCGAATTGCTGATCGTCATTTCGACATTGCCGATTTGCTGATCGCCACTGTCAGGTGCGGTAATACCAGGAGTATTGTCAGCCAATGTGCCCTGAGGGACTATGGGGATCGTGATTGTTTCATTCAACGCAGCGCGTTCACCGTTGGAATTGCGGGAAACAGCAGGAATGAACCCGATTTGTTCGCGGGAAACCACGTCCAGCGCCTGATAGATGATCGGGATCAATCCGGTTAAGGTGTTAGCCATGAGGCATATCTCCGAAATTTATAAAATGAGTGAGTGAACCTGTGTTTCGGGCCATCCAGCCCATTCGGCGCACCCCATCCGGGGATATAGCCAGGTGCAAAAAAAAGCCCCGCATTTAGCGAGGCCTGAATTTTCTTAATCGACGATACTGACTTCGCCCTTGTTTGCAGATGCGGCAACAGCGGCTTGTTCAGCAGCGGAAAGACCATCAAATTGAGCGCGAGTAACAGTGCGTTTGCCGCCAGGCAATCCGCCATGAGCACCGCTGCCCGAAGAATTCGAGCCCTTGAGGATGTAATCGCGGTTCGGATAGTTATCCACCAGCGTTTCGATCGCCTCGTCAAATCCAGCGAGTTCACCCGGTTTAACGCGAGAGAAAATTCTGTTACCTGACGGGTCATACGCAACTATTTTCCCGTCCTCGATTTTGAATGCATTACCGAACGCCGCCCGCGCCATATCGCTGGGGATAATCAGCTTTTCTTTGATAAATGGCGAACGGTCGAACTGTCCGCCAATGCGTTCGTTGAATAACGTGCTTTGAAGGGTGTCACGTTCGCCAGAAATCTTGCTTAATTCTTCAGCGTGCCTCTTTTCTTGTTCAGTAAGGCGCCCTTCATAGGCTTTGACGGCTTCGGTTTTGACGCGCTCGACTTCGCCTGCTTCAACCAATTTTTTGTCATCGAAGTTTTTGACGGTTTCGATCGCTTTCAGCGCCGCTTCAACGCTTTCGATGCCATCAAAGGTCTTCAGCTTCGCTTCGGCGGCTTCGGCTCGTTCACGATGTGATTTCGCTTCACCATTGAGACGTTTGATAGTTTCAACAGTGCCAGCAGCGTCAAACGGCACCTCTTTCCCATCGGCATGCACATAAACAGGATTGCCGTCGACCAGCACTGCATGACCATTCTCATCTAATTTCAGTTTCATGACTTTCTCCGGCCTTGTGGCCATTGATAGGGCATCCGCCCCGGTTCGCCGCCGGCATCCGCCGGACGACAGGCATAAAAAAGGCCGCCGAAGCGACCAGGTAATGATTGAGTTGATTAAACGCCAGCGCGAATGAATGCGTTTGGCGCCAGTTGCCGCATTTCATCTAAGGTAAGCGGCTGAAAGTTCTTATCGAGCTGCAGGGCTGCGAATTGTTGAGCGCTTAAACCACCATCTCGAAGCAGCGTGGCCCGCATTTTACCAATGGCGCTATCCTGATACTCGTCAGGCTGACGCTCCAGCCATTGGTAATAGGTTTCGTTTGCTGGCACATAACCCGTTGCTGATGAACGCGTTGCGCCTTCACTGAAAGTGTCGTCATCCAGCACCGGACGAGTTGTGCTTCGGCATCCAATATGAAGCGGAGGTCTGGGCCCGACATTAATCGGGTATTCCGTCCCATCCAATGACCGGCAAACAGCGGTTGTCCGATTATCAAGCGTGGCAACAAATCGCACCTTATCGATCACGTCATCGTTGGCATCATAGAAAGCCTCCCGCGCCACGCTTGAGGTGTGCTGTATCGCCGTCCTGCCGATCATGTCGGCGTTCTGAACGTATTGGCCGATAATGCCGTCGGCGCCGTTAAGCTTTTTGGTGCCGCGCAGCGCTGTGGTCAGCTGCTGTATCGTCTGGCCTTCGCTCCAGGCTCGCAGCACCGCGTTATTCGCCGCGGTGAGCGTTGCCGTCTCCCAATCTTTGATGAACGGGTCGAGCATTAACTCGCCGCGCCAGTTCCTGATGGACATTGGCGTATTGTTGAGCTGACGAATGATTTTATCGGTATCGGGAATAACCAGCGTCGGCATGCCGGCAATCGACATCAGCGAATGATATTCCAGATTGACCACTTCGCCGGATATCTGATTGCACAGGTCGCGCAGCTGCTGGCCGTAAGCATCGACCGGCAGCGCCATGGCCTTGGCGAGCAGCTTTGATATCTCATCACGCTCACCCATCGTGCCGATAATGCCGTCATAATCCTGTAGGATATCGCCCGCGGCAGAGCGCAGATCATTAAATAGGGTTTTGAGCTCTCCGCCCTGTCCAGCCTTGATGCGCTCAATCAGCGACTGAATGAGTATGGCGTTATCATGCAGTGACTGGGCCATTCGTGTACGCTCCCATTCCCGGTACGCTGGCGGCCAGTTCAGCAATCACCTCATCGACATCAGCGTCAGCGTCAATCAAGCCCAGCGTCTGCAAATCACGCACTAAATCGACTTTCCGGATGGCGCCGGCCTGGTATGCCGAAACAAGCGCGGTAACGCCCGGGGCATCAACTGACAAGGACGACATATCCAGTTCGGTATGGATTTCGACATTGCCGCCATCATCCATCCCGCGCCAGTCGGCCATGAACTGCAGGACGTTGTCGAGCGCGTCCTCCAGGGAATTCGCCATCGTGTAGAGCGGGCTGTCTTCCTGCATGGTTTCCTGCCCAACCTGATCAACCGACTTGGTTGACGTGTTCTCTTTGCGCAGCAACTTGGCGCCAGCCATGCGCATTTGGTCGAGCAAATCATCAAGCGAGGCCTGTCCTGCATCGATACTGGCGCCGGTATGCTCGGTATATTCGACGCCCTGCTTTGTGCGGTCGTTGAATTTCATGGCCGTTGACGCGCCGAGCGTGAGCTCCTGGTCGTCAGCAAGCCCAAATACCGACAGTATCGGCACGCGAGCGACGTGCAAAATGGTGTCCTGGTCGCTTTGGCTCTGCCAGTGTTTGACGTTCAGATGCGCCAAATTGAGTAGCGGCGGCGAGGCGGTCATAAACCCGGTGCGCTTGGTATAAAGCGTCACCAGCGGAATGGTGTCCATCGTGGTAGCCCATTCATCCGTTAACGCCCAAACGGCCTGATTATTAGCGTCCTGCTGCTTTTGATAGAGCGCGCAGTAATTCGGGCGCAGCAACCGGATTTGCAGCACTTCCTTTTCGCCCCACTCGCCATCCGGAACAGTCACGCATTCCATGATGCGAATTTCGGTCAGTGTTTCGCCCTTTGCCGTTCTCGCCGACTTCCAGCCGATGAGCTGGCGCGGATCGATAATAATGGCATACGGCCTGGCGCCGACGGCTTTCTCCTGGGCAAGATTACTTACACCCTCAATGCGTGGATAATCAACCAGCGCATGGCAAAGTCCTCGCTCCATGGCTTTATTGAAAAACTGTTGCGCCCATACGTCCAGGTTGTTCCCGGCCAGGTCGAAATTTTCTGCGTAAAATTTGATGTCGTCCGGCGTATCAGCGGAAAGCGTGGTTTCGTCGGCGAACACGCGCCCGTTCATGCCCTTTATTGTCTCTTCGAGCGCCGGCAGCAGCGTGGCCACTTTCAGCCGGCATTTATACGCATCAATATCTTCGTTCGGCCAGCGCGGCAAATACTTTTCTCCGGCACCGCGCATGCCCTTCGTGCCGCCCATCAGGGCGTCGATCAGGTCCCAATCGTCGACCATGCAGGAATAGGCTTTAATGGGCGTTGAAATGTCAGCCATGATTACATCCGTAGTTTGTGAACGGTGCCTTGCGGCTTAATGATTGGATAATCTTTCGTGATGAAATAACCGCCGCCATCATTGGGGTGGTCATTGTCAGATTTTTTATCTGGCTCGCCATTTTTATCCCAAATTTGCTGTTCCAGGCAGTCGGTATAGGTCGGACAACGCCTGGTATTGACCAGATAGCGTCTCTCACCATTGCCGTTGCAGAACATGGCATTCATTGAGTTAACGCGGTCTTTAACCGGCGGATTTGCTTCATTCACGACAATCTTAAAGCCGGCCTGTTTGAGCTGTTCGATATCGGTCAGGCTGGCATTATTGGACTTGCGCGAATCACCCGATGCGTCAGGGTAGATATAAAGTTCGCGGGTCTTTTTGTAATTATTTCCGTCGTACAGCCAGAACTGTTCACGGATCCGGCGAATCATATCTGGCGTGTCATAGGCATTGATGATTTCGCAGACTGCGCGCGGTAGCCCTTCGCGCTTCACATGAACAATGGCCGCCATTTTGCCGACGTTAAAATCCATGCCGATATACAGCGCTTCGCCCGGAAGCTCTTCATCTTTGCAGTCATTCAGCCGGCGATCGAATTGGTGGTAAACCGTCCCGCTCGTCAGGTTAACGAACTGGCCGTTCAGATAGGCCTTTATCAGCTCTGGCGGATAGGACTTCAGCAGCGATGGAATGTAATCCGGCGGCAAATTGGCTTCATTGTCGTATGTGCTCGCCTGTACCAGCCCGTATAGCGTCGCCAGTTCCGGGTTGTCGCGAACGGCTTTCTTGAATTGCTGGTATACAAACTTAAAACCTTCCGGAGTCGTTGTGACGTCAATGCCATTTCGCAATCCTTCGCGCTTGTAACGCATGCGGGCAATTATTTTTCGCCATGCCTGCTGCGCCTTGGCTGTTTTCAGAACGTCGAGCTCATCGACCAGAGCATTGCCGATTTTGAAACCGACGATGGTCTCGGGCTTTTCCATCGAGCGGCATATTGTGGTGCCGCGGTACCGGCGCCCTTCATAGAAATGGACTTCTTTGTTGCTCTCGTTGATTTTGACCTTCAGGCCCCAATCCTCGGCCACCTCTTCAACGGTCGGATAGAAAATGTCGCGGATCTGCGGATAGGTCGGCGCAAAGTAGCCCTGGTTAACTTTAGGAAATTCCCAGAAGCCTTTGCAGATGGCGCCGCAACCGATCCACGTCTTCCCGCTGCCGAACCCGGCAACGTAAGTCCTGAATTTTTGTGGTAAAGCGAGAAAGCGGGCCTGGGGAATATTAAGCGTCGGGTTGATCATCGTGATTAACCCTCGCGTCCACCACATTGACGTTTATCGCCACCGGGGTCGGTTCGTCGCCAACGCCCCCCTCTCCATTGAGCTGTTTCTGAATCTCCAGCCGCTTGAGTTCCATGTCGAGCAGCGAGATTTCGTGGCCCTGCGTCTCATCCCTGGCCTGCTTCAGGATGCCTTGACGCATGATTTTGTTTTTGCCCCAATCCTCATACATCCGTTGCAGCTCACGGAGGCGAAACGATTTATTGGCAATGGGAATGTCGAGAATATTCCCCTTAAAATCCTCCCTGGTCTGATAAAACAGGGCTTTGAGCTTCTTGCTTAAATTTTTACCTGATCGCTTCGTGGGGTCGTAAAGCGCGCATTGCCTTCTGTCAATTTCCAGGCCGAATTCCTGCTTGACGGCGTCCGCGACTCGTTGAGGTGTATCCATGCAGGCAAGAGCTTGAACTATATATATTTTTACAGGCTCCTTGAGCGCTGCCATAAGCACCTCTTTGTCATGCCGGGTCAAGCAACGCGGACGGCAGTCAGGCCAACTTCAAGAGGCAGGTTCCACATGCATGAGCAACCGAGGCTCGGGAAATGGTGGGGCCGGAATTAGCCAGGTCTACAATCCTTTGCACGTCTTCCGTTGCGCCGTATCTCTGCACAACGCCAAAGAACTCTTCAACATCATGACCGCGAATGGTTAATGAAGCCCGGCCCATTGAATCGAAACAGGGGCCGCTCGCCCCGACACGCTGCGCCAGGTGATAAAGCTCATGCTCGACCAGCGCGCAAAAGTCTTCATCCTGGCATTGACTGCAGTAACGGGCGTCCAGGGTGATCAAAGCGCTGGGAATGAAGCCAAACCAGCCGATCATCTGGGCTTCTTGCCGTAGCTTTTGCCAGCCGCTGACGCGGAACGCGGGGATTTCAGCCTGTCCCAACACACGGCGCCCTTGCTTCACGAAGCCTTCTTCTGCCCACAGAAAGCAGACTCCATCATGTTCAATCAGGTGTTCATGGTCAGGGTTGTAGAGGGCTGAATGCTCGCTGAGGACCGTTTCATGCAGCCAGTCATAAATTTCCGGGGCAGGCTGGAAATTCATTGCCGCAAGATTATCGCTTTGCGTAGAAATTGGCGGATATGGCCGGTCCAGGCTATGCGTGTCGCTTGCCATGTTCGCTCCATAAAAAAACCGCCCGCAGGCGGTTCATTCGACTTATTGTGTTTTATTCTTGGTTGTTTTCTAACGCTGACTGAATGGCGTCAGCCAAGCCATTAATACCTTCTTTCGCTTGTTTAATAGTTTGGAATGCACTGTCGTTACTGGCGGCGGCCTTGATTATTTCTAATGCGGCACGCACAGCTAAAAGCCTTTGATGCGCCTCGGGCGTTTTTGCTTCCTGTTGCGTGTAATATCCCTCTAACATCGTAACCTCCGAATGATGATGAAGATGCTACGTTAACAGCAGTCTTGACCCAAATGCTTGCACTCCATCAATAATTCGCTATCTCGTCTTGCTGGCTTCGTAGTGGTCCATCATGAAGTCGTCCACCTGCCGCGCTTGGCCTTAATCATCGGCAGGAATTTTTCCATAATGCGCTGAACGAGATAGCAAAACGTTTCGTTCGTATGGTCATTGGGAGTTGGGATACCAACAATGCTGCATATTTCAAATGCCACATGTCCCGCTTCATGCGCCAGGGTGGCCGCCGAATCATTGAAGACGCCCAGCATGATTGTCCTGCGGTTTTTTGCTGCACGTTCCATCTCAAAGCCATCATAGCCGCTGAAATCGAACTCTTCGCCTGTCAGCTTTTTGATGTATTTCGCCGCCTGCTCCCGGTCTCGCAACAACACGATGCGAGCGCAGTTAAACAGTGGGGTTCGCATTTCTGGATGTTTGTTCTTTTTAGCCACAATTAACTCCAGACAAAGCTGAGGTGATGGAAAAACCAGATCAGCCCTTCAATCATAGCCCAGCCGACAACCGCGCTGATAATGAAGAAAACGACAAATACCGCAGTAAATGAACCATCAAGTCCGCTGTACATTTTTCTCTCCTGGGTTAATGCGCACATTCTTCTGCCATGGCCTGCGCAGCCACTATGAGCCGGTAATGGGCGGCATTCTCTGTTTACTGAAATCCGCGCGCTCAGCTGTATAGAGGTTCAGCGTCATTGCTAACGGGGTACGCTTCCGACAGCGCGACGATGAAAAATTGTGATGGCTATCTATTGTTTTGTACCCGTTTTTCGGGTACATTAATATCATAGACAACGCAACGAGGCATCATCATGAAACTGTTCCACGGCTCATTCTTCGAAGCAGCACCCATCATAAAAGTCGGCGAATTTGCAATGAGCGGTGACAATGTGTTTGATGGCATTTTTGCTTGTGATGACGTCGATGTAGCAGGTTCCCATGGTGACTACGTCCACGCATATAACGTTGCTTCCATCGCTAATAGCGCCACTCTAAATGCCCGCATCAAAGAGGTTATCGCATTCCTTAAATCACAAGTCGATGCCAACCCTGATGAACTGGAAGACCTCGCTAACGCTATTGCAGATGACGAATGTGGCGACGCTTTCGAATACTTGCTGTCACCGCGTTCTATAACCGGTAATGCTGGGTGGGAAATGCAACGCCTTCGGGGCCGTGTTGCTGCACATCTGGGCTTTGATGCCGTTGAAATGTACGACGAACACGGTACCTCTTATCTCATCGTTAACCCGAAGGTGATTGCAGAATGATGGCCATGGGCTTACTGGAATACATCAAAACCTATTTCGGTGGTAATCAGTCAGAATTCGCCCGGCATATGGGCGTCAATCGTCAAAAAGTCAATGGCTGGATTAACGATAACTGGATAGTCTTTGACGGAAAGCTTTATAGCCCGCGCAGAGAAGTGTCTCCTCCTTAGACATCATGACTTACTGCCGTGCAGGCAGGTCCATAACTGTCATGAGGAATAATTTCAATGAGTATTATGAATGCCATCCTGCCGGTTGCCGCCGGCTGGGCCAACCCGTCATATCGCCGCGTTTCGACCTGGTTAACCGTTTATGAAAAACGCCTGCAGGCCAAAAATTTTGCCAGGACAACGCTTCAACATAAACGCATGATGCTTTCGGTCCTAAATCGCTTTATTGGGCCATTGCCTATCGGGTCCGTTACACCGCACCATGTCTTATATTTTCTCGATTTCTACGTTGCCCAGGGAAAAACGAGATCGGCGGCCATTGCGCACTTTCTGATTAAAGACGTTTTCCGCGAAGCAGAATTCAGCGGATGGATAAACAAAAATCCCGTCACGCCAGTCCTAGTCCCGGATGATGTCGTTAAGCGAGATCGGCTGACGGTTGATGAATGGCAAAGGATTTATTTAGCCGCAAAATTCCAATCACCGGACTATTTCCCTCTCGCCATGCTACTGACGCTCGTCACCGCGCAGCGGAGAAGCGACATATCAGCAATGCGGCGCGAGCAGATTTTCGATGACCATCTGCATATTGAGCAACTTAAGACCGGCGCCAAAATTGCCATACCGCTGGATTTGCGCCTAGATGCTCTGGGAGTTTCTGTACGAGAGGTCATAGATATGTGTCCAGGCAATGATTTCCTGCTGTCGCACCGGCAAATCATGGTCCATTCGTTATCGCATCGATTCCAGGCAGTGAGAGATGCGATATTCCCGCGCGATCAATGGTTGGGAACCCCGCCCTCGTTTCATGAGCAGCGGTCTCTCGCGGAGCGGCTATACCGCGACCAGGGCATCAACACTCAACGGCTGCTCGGGCATAAATACCAGCGCACAACCGACAGGTACGATGATGACCGGGGGCGGGAGTTCAGGAAAATAATCATCTGAGCAATTTTTGCGATAATTATCACGAAATACTGAATAAATAACTTGTCCGAAAATCGGACAAGTAGTATTATTGTTTTCAAGGGGAGGGGCTCGAGCAACTCCCAACAGCCGAGGGCTCCAAAATGACTAAATTCATCTACGACACAAAATCCATCATGCAACAGGCATGGGCACTGACTCGCAAACGTGTTGCTCAGGGTCGCAAAGAACCAATTTCTAAAATTTTTTCATCCGCTCTTCGCCAGTCTTGGGCAAAGGCGAAGGGTGCAGCGCAGGATTTCGAACTGTATGAAGAGTACAAACCTGATGCTTTAAAAATGGGTCGGTATATCGAATTGGCTGAGACCGCAGAACGCAATGGACTCAAACACGGCCAATCCTGGATTTGCGAGGAAAATAACTGCGGACGGCACAATTTTCAACGCGCCCCGCGCTCATGGGTCGGTCAATCCGTTTGCTATGTATACGCTAACTAATAGAGTCCACGGTTATGAACAAATTAGACAAAATTGAATATTTTACCGAAATGGCCGAATCCATGTTTGGTAAACATTGGAAAATGCCACTCTCTGAATTTTTTGGCGTAACCGACAGAACCATCCGCAGGTGGGCCACGGGTGAAAACGAAATCCCGGACGAGGCTATCCGGGGCATGTTGTCTTTCATGTATGCCCGCATCCGAGCTATAACCGCCGCTGCTGATGAAATTGCAATGGAATTCGTAACGGAGGACGGTTATGAACGCATAATTTATATGCCATCAATGCAAATCGCCAATATGCGCATCGATCTTGATGTGGAAACGCGCGAATGGTTCGATATAGACGGAAAGCTCTATGCAATTCATAGTGACGGTACCGTCATCGATATGTCTGGAAATAACGCAGCGTTGCCGGATGGCGTATCAATCGAGCAACTCTACTATGCTAAAAAATCCTATATTGAAAATCCAGAAAATCAAATAGCAGAAAACTGAGGTGCATATGGATAACAATTTTTATTTCAGATTAGTTAGTCAATGGCATCAATTTTCCTATGAATTTTCATGCTCAAATTATTATGAACTAAAATTTAACACGCATTGCGCATTCAATGCATTAAAAATGCATCTAGACGAAAAAAATAATGATAGCCATCATGAAAAATTACCAAACAAGATGGAATTGCATATAAAGAATCGAAATACATGGTTAGGACTGTCTCAGTACGTCAAACCAATTGATATATATAATAAATTTAATGCTCGAGACCTAATTAATATTTATATTGACCAGGGCAGTGATTTTGAGCTGCTATGGCGGGCCGCAATTAATGTGCAAATTCACATCGAAAAAATCAATGGAATCTGCAAATTTGTATCAAAACCGGTCTTAAAATCAGTTTAGTAATTCTAAATGTTCCCTGCGCCAGCGGGGATTCTGGACATTAGATCCAGCGGTTTTTTAAGGCATAATTATGTTAAACACATATCCATCATGGACTCGTCGGTCAAATAAAACTTTAGCAGATTGGATACTCGTTTATAAATTAATTATTGAGAAACGAAATTATAAATTAAAAACTATCCGGAACAAATCAGCGGTCCTCACCCGGTTAACTGCTGATTTGGGCGGTAAACGACTCCGAAACATTACCCCAAAAATGCTACAAACATTCATTGCTGTATATGAGAATAACAGTAAATCGAGTGCAGCTAAAACGGCATTTCACATAATCAGCGATTTGTTTCGCGAGGCATGGCTTGATGGATGGGTAGCCTATAGCCCCGCATTACCGTTACGATCTCCTCACGAACCGGTGAAACGATCCCGGCTCAATGAACAGGATTGGAGAACTATTTTCTCTGTTTCTCAGGACCTATCCCGCTCATACATGCCGCATGCCATGCTACTGGCATTGAGCACGGCGCAACGGCGGGGAGATATTGCCAAAATGCGGCGCGCTGATGTTTTTGATGAACATTTACATGTCAAACAAGAGAAAACAGGCTACCTGCTTGCGCTACCATTGACTTTAAAATGCCCTGCCCTCGAAATATCCTTGGGTGACATCATCGAATCGTGTCCAGGTAACGATTATCTGCTGGGAAATAAACCGGTACATGCATTTTCCCTGAGCTACGGTTTTAAATTTGCCAGAGATACCGCATTTTCCAGTGGGCATTGGGAGTTTCCCCCATCATTTCATGAACAACGTTCGCTCGCCGAGCGTATCTACAGAGAAAGCGGCATTGATACTCAGCGACTGTTAGGGCATAGGCACAAAGAAATGACTGATAAATATAATAATAATCGCGGTTTGGAATGGAATTATCTAAAACTAAAAACCGGCGAGTAGTTTATCAGTAATCACTGTCAGAGCCCATCAGGAAAAGGTAATGGGCTCTTGCAGTGGCTACAGGCCAGGCTGCGCCACAGCGCGAACCAGCGCCATAATGCCGGTTTGGATGTCGTTCTTGCCGATAGCTGCCCAGCGCTGGGGTTCAGCCGCAATGAAACGTCGGAATTCCTGCGCTTCGTCTGATGCCCCCTGATACACATCGAAACCAGTTCCATGCTGTGCATCGCAAGCGGCAGCCAGTTTGATTTCATGGTCTGTTCTCAAACGGCCGGCCAACTCAGCCTGGAGTGCCAACAACTCGACGCCCTTGGCCTTAATGCGGTTCATCAGGTCGATTTCTTCCGGTGATAAATCCCTATAGCCGGATATTTTACGGTGTTGGTTTTCCATGGGTCCCCTTACAGGTATTTGCTTTTCAATGCCACCAGGTCGGCTTCCGCATCCGCGCCCAGCACAGAAATGCCGTGTTCGACGAACTCAACGAAGCTTTGCGCTTCGGCCTTGAACTTTTCGAGCGGGGACACAGCCGGAGCGGAGGGCACCTGGGCACCAGCAGCCGCAGCGTCAATGGTCCCGACGATGGTCGTATTGCCCACTGTTACAGGTTTCTGCGCAGCAGCCGGCACAGCCACGAATTCCAGATTAACGGATTGCGACGCGGTGCCGTCCTCCAGGGTCGCGGTGAACGTGATCGGGCCGGCCACCGTATTGGTAATGTTGACGGTAATCTGGCCGTTCGCATCGGTCTGGGCGGATGCCGGCGTAACGGTACCGGCATTCACGCCAAAATTGACGGCTACTCCAGCGACCGGCGTACCGCCGCTTCCGGCGACATTGACTTGAACGGAATTGGCGGCAACGCCGTCAGCAACCTGCCCGTTGAGCAGCACAGCAAGAATTAATTGAGGCATTGGTTTATCCTTCGTATCGGTGAATAGGCCTTTCAGCAAGGTTTTGATGCTCATTTTTGTTTCTGCACCTCGATTCGCTTTATCCGCTGGTAGAGGAGCATAACCAACTCTCCCCAACTGAAGCCTGCGCGCTCGCCCAAGCGTTCTAAAGATTGTTGCGTGCCGAATTGGGCCGAATATTCCTTATAAGCTTCACGCGCCCAATCTTTGGGGATGTCCTTCATGTTGGTTTGCTGAACAGGAAATCTTTCGTCGGTCATTTTTTCCTCGCTATTTCCCACAGTTCGCGGGCCACGGCGCCAGGGCCGGATGGATCACGACATTGGGCCATTTTCACGCTTGATTCAGCCCATGATTTGCGGGGCGGTAGTGATTTCAGATGCAGGAACCCGGCGGCGCGGAGGCTGGCGCCGGATTCGTCATGTTGGGTATAAGTGATACAGCGCTGGTAACCCATGGCACGAGCTGCCCGCCAGACGGCGCCGTAAAGCATGCTGTTTGCGTTGGCCGTTCCGTCCGTGCAGGTCCGGTTAACTTCAATGGTTATGCCATCATCCAAGTGACGGGCTATAGGCCGGCCAGCCATCGCCACGCCGACCAACTGGCCGGAATCATCCACCAGCCCAATGCTGAATTTATGGCCCCGCGGCGGCTTATTGTGTCGATGAAATTTTCGTACGAAGTCGCACGCCTGCCGGAACGTCACAGGGACAATGGTCATTTCGTTGCGCCTTGGCGGCATACATTCCGGATATAGGATTGCAGTCCGTTTACTTGGCTGGTGAGAGTGCTGAGTCGCTCGGTGAGAGTGAAATAATCCCGTTGAGCGGCGTCGTCCAGTCGGGCGGTGGCTGCATCAGTTCCGCCGGCGGCGGTGGCGGGGTCGGACACTGACTTGCTATTACCTGCGGTACAGGTGGCGTGGAGCTGCAATTTACGCCTGCCAGCGGCAAGATCAGCGCGCAGAGCATCATTCTGAGTTTTCGCATTCGCTAAGTCCTGGTGATATTTCGTGTCAATGTCCGCGGCGGCCTGTTCCGCCGATTTCTGCTTTGCGAGCGCCTGGGCTAATTGAGCAGTTGCGGCATCGTCAACGGCTTTTTTATAGTCGTCGGATGCCTTTTGAAGCGTGGCGATATCCTGGTCTTTGCGAAGGCTCTCTATGTACGAGCCGCCGGCGAACGCCACGGCCATCAGCGCCAGGAATACCCAGAGCCGCCAGTACGTTTTAAGGGTGAGAAGTATTTCCGTCATGGAGTCCGCCCGGGGGTTGTTGTGTCATTGCATCACTGACCGTGTTGATCCGCTTTCTTTCCAAATCGTGATGAATGCTTTGCCTCTTCCCTATCTGGTCGTTTGCAATGACGGCGGCAAAATAGGCAATGAGCATGGTGTCCGTCAGGGTGCCTCTGTACGCTTCCCAGCCGATCACTGCGGTTACGGTAATGAAGCCAAGACCCTTCATCCATTTGCTTAATGAGGGTCGTTCATCGCCTGAGCTGTTGAATATGTCGAGCATTGGCATTACAGGAGCGCCTTCCGCGCGATTTGATATCGGGCCTGCCGGTCCGGTAAACCGTTCAATCCACCGTTAATCCGCCGGGTCAGCCCAATCATGTCGCTGATATCAGCGAATCCGTTGCACTTGTTCGCCTGCCAGAACCAGCCGGCGGAGCGGGTGGCATTAACGTCCTGCAGCAGCAAATCCGGATCCCCAACAACATCAACGTCCAGCGCGGCCGCGCACTCGAAATAGTTGTAGTAGAAAGTGACCTGCTTCAGCCCGCGCCCGCGGTACAGCCAGCCGTCGCCCTCATGCGTATTGCCATACCGGCCGCCATAAACGATATCGGCGATCTGCTGCTGGCGCTCAATCGGGACTGCCTTTTCGCCGGGCTGCCGGCCTAACGTGGCACGCTGAGCGTCGGTGAGCCGGTTCCCAAATATCGCCAGTCCAGCGACCGAATAATTGAACGACTCGGACAATTGGCTGAACCCGCCCGACTCGGTCCCGATTTGCGCAATGAACGCCGCCTGGCGCAGCGCGGTATTAACGCCAAATTCCGCCATCGCATCAGTAAGTGGCTGAAACCAGCGCGCAGCTAATCCGGCGCTGATATTAGCCGCCTGCTGAAATTGCTCGGATGTCATTTTTTATCCTTCGATGCGTCTATCTTGTCATCGACTTGGCCAACAGCCTGCTTAATCTGCTCGACCTTTGCATCCCGCTTATCGGCGCGGCGAGAGTAATCAGCGCGTATGGCTGAAATCTCAACGGCAGCTCTGTTACTGGCAATGATCAGCCCCACAGAGAAGCCACCAAAAAAGCCGGCGGCGGCTATTAGCGACAAAACAAACCAGGTTTGCCAGTGGCGCTTAAACTCCTTTTTTGCGTCTTCGGTGATGGTGTTCGCTGTTCCGGTCATTTATTGGCCTCCAGCGCAGAGCGCAAGCGACTAACTTCCTGCGTGAGGGATTGATTTTGTTGCGTCAATAATTCGACCTGAGCCGTCAGGCTGTTATTTTGTTTGGTCAAAATATCAACAGAGTTTTGAATTATCAGAAGCCGGGCGTCCATTTCGGCTATTTGCCGCCACTGCACAATTCGTTCTTTGTTTGCAGCGTCGCGCTCTTCTTTTAATGTTTTATTTTCCTCTTTCAGCTCTGCGAGCATCTCCACTTCCGCCTTGCTGCCTGCAATATCCGCTGAATCTTTCGCCCGCTGTTTTACAAACCACATGCCGCCGGCTACCAGAGAAACGAAAGCCGTTCCAATGCTGGCCCATATGCCCGCGGTAGTTTGAATATCGGCCATAGGGTGCCTTATGCTGGTATTTTGATATCCACCCGAAGGCAGTGAGGAATGGGGATCGTCTGCGCTGCCGTAGGCGCATTAGGTGTGAGTGGTTGTACGTCAGATTTGGCAATGTAGACGAATGTGGCGGAGAATATAGGATTTGAACCTATGCAGCGTTTCCGCTGCACGCCTTAGCAGGGCGCTGCCTTACCACTCGGCCAATTCTCCACATTAAAAAGGCCGCACCGAAGTGCAGCCCTCATGTTAAAAGTTCGAGTTTTATTACTTGTGATTCCGAATGCCCGATCTGCTAAGGAATTATCAAGTTAACCTACGATGTTAAAGGCTGTATAATACTTTTTAACTTACTGAATAGTGGAGCTTTTCATTTTCTTCTATATAATTGTTGACTACGCGACGGAAATCCAATGGCTTACTGATCGATGGGATTGGCGTGCCTGTGCCACCTGTGCCTTTTATGACTATATTCCCATAACCAAGCATGCGTCCTAAAATTCCTTGATTAACGCCAATACTTTCGACTTTCTCAAGTCTGAGTTCTATCGTTGTTCTTCTTATAAAGCCAAACTTCGCAATGACCCGCTTGTTTGTCAGCGCCAACTCAGTGGTAAAAATAGTTAATGCGATGTTGCCTAGAATGGCTAACGAAAGAATAACAAACACCCAGCCAGCAGTTCCTGCACCGTTTGAATTTCCAGTTTTATCTGATGAACTAGCCAAAAGCATGAGCAGTCCAAACAAGAGCAATATTATAGTTGAGACAATAGATAACAAGTATGAAAGCCAAGAAACATGAGCCCTAGAGATAACTTCTTCGCCTTTGGAAAGGTTCGAATCAACATAGCTAGCCATAACAGCCCTCGAAAAATGAAAAAAAGTTTCAAGGAGTGTAAAACTTTAATAAGATTTCTAACAGTGAATGTTAAAAAATATTTCAATCGATTTTGTTATTATTAAGCTAAGCAGGTATATAGGATTTTTTGGTGTTATGAAATGGCTAACCAATAAGGTTCTTTATAGGCATTCATGGGCGTTATGAAAAAAAACCCCGGCGTTTGCCGAGGTTTCAATGTTCTTTGCTGTTCAACGGGCTTTAAAATCCCATCGTTGGCGTTACGTTAGTCCATTTCACCCAAAGCCGCAATAGGTTTTAACGGGTTATGTTTTCGAGCGCGGCGCCAGCGTCGCTTTCCTCCTTGTGGCATTGCGTTATCAGGTCTTCATAGAAGGGTTTCAATGTGCGGGACCAGGTCTGTTGCGGCATATCCAGGCCGATGCCGGCGAGAGCGCGGCGAACTGTTTCGGCTGGAATGCGGGAATACCCGCGGCCCTGGCATTTGCTGCAGGTCTTATAAACGGGGATCCCGCCCTGCTCCGCTGTTTTCTCTTTGTCCATCACCTCGCCCCGGCCGTTGCACCGGCACGAATTGCTGACTACTTTTTTACCGTTGCATGTTGGGCATACCCGGCGGGTGATATCGTAATAGCTAAGCTTTGCCAGCATTTCACGGCCCGGCATCTGCTCTATGCTGGCGGGCAAATCCCCGCGCTCAAACATCGACACCGTCTCGCGCGTCGCTGCCAGCTTATTCATGACGAATTTTCGTTCTTCGAGAAACCCCTCCCCGCCGCAGCATTCACATGTCCGGACGCTGGCGGCGCTGCGGGCGTAATCCTGATAGGCATAAACTGCTAACAATCTCAGCGTCGGGCGCTTAATGTCATCCTGCAGCTTTTCAACTGCTCGGTACCGGTGGGCCTGGGAAAGCGCGTATTGGTAGAGGTATTCCAGGGCGCCATCCGGTTTGCTGATGCCCTCCTTGGACAAAAACAATTCGATACCAGGGCGCGCTTGCAGCCCGACCAGCCCAAGGGATGCCATGACATCAGTGATTGTGAGCGAGTCGGAAGCTGTGGCCCTGGAGGAATCGCCAATATGCATACTTTTGGGTGAAAAAAACTTCGGTAATGATTCGAGCTTCATGCTGCCTCCTCCCGGCTCGCTATAAGTGCCTTACGTTTCGCCTTATACTCGTCACGGATCCGTTGATAATCTTCAATGCGATAGCGCTTGGGCTCATGCGGACCTTCAAGCCAATCGACATAATCCTGGCCGAATTCAGCAACGAGATTTTCCCGGTATCGCTGGCTGACGGTGTGGTTTTTGCGTGTGTAGTGCCCGGCGCCGCCATTGCATTTTTTGCATTGCCTAAAGGCATTTTTTTCTTCGAAGCGCAGTTCCGGATGTGAACCGACTGAGAGAAAATGGCCGCAATCCCATTTGCCGCCATGCAGGTCTGGCGGATTAACGTCACCGCAGCTGATACAGGGACGGTCATAATCGCGCTCGCGGATATACGCATTGAATTCGTCTTGCGCCCTCCTCATCCATTCTGATTTTGTCGTTAATTTTTCCTTTCGTTCCCGCCAGGCGATGCGCTCTTCCTTCTGTTTGTTGCTCTGGCGCTGCTTTGCTAGCTGCGCGGCTTTAGCTCGGGTCTTTTCGGTTTGCGCCCGGCCATATTCCGCCGCACAGGTGTAAGTGCAGACAATTTGCCCCTCGCGCACCGGATGGAACCATTCACGGCACCATACGCATTTCCGACGAGTTGGTTTTTTCATGCCATCCGCCCGAAATAATCATTCGTATAGCGCACTTCGCGCAGCCGAACGCCATGGCCAACCGCCCACGCTTGGGAGTATTCAATCAGGCTGTTCATGCGACGGATGCCCATTTGAGCGGTGCTCTCGCGGATCGGGACGAGCTCGCCCTCAATACCGGTAATCACTTCGCCGGGTTTGCCGGTGGCCACTGCATGGCCTGAGACCAGAATGGCTTTCCAGGAGACAAGTGGCCTGGTCTGGCTGGCAAAAATGATGTGCTGTTTCTCGAGGTCGCCGCATAACGCATGAAACAGGCTGTTTTGTGGCAGGGTGCGATCGGGATCAGAAAACTTCACCACCAGGGGGAAATTGGCATCCGCCGGGAGCGCTTTGATGTACTCGATGAGGTTGCGGCGGACATTGTCGTCGCGGAGATAGAAGGTTGCTTTCATGCATCACCGCCGGGGGCGAACGCAGAAAACAACAAAGTGCTGGCGTCGTTAAACGTCAGTCGCAGGGTGTCAATGCTTTTTTGTGACTGCGCCATGGTGTTCTCCGGTGGCGCAGCAGGTCAGGCTTGTTCAGAGCCTGATTGGAATATATCAGAAATTTATGTAATGCGGTAACCCGCTTTTTCAAGCATCTGAGTAAACAGTGTGGGTGTGCCGATGATTTCGTCCGGTTGCAGCGGTAGGAAGGAAATATCGGCGCCACGCCGATACATTATGGACCTTTCACAGTCCGGGAAATGAGCAAAAATCGCTACTACAGCCATATCCACGCAGCGAACTACTGCATACCCGGATTCCGGTAAATCATCGGCAACCTCATTCACGTCTGCCACCTTATTTTACTGTGTAAATATACAGTAATTATCATCTCCAATTATTAGGATTGCAATGAAAAAGAAATAGACTTAAGCCGCTTCCTCGGCTTTCGCCTGGCACAACTCTGGGAGATTAGCCCGGACCAGCGCTTCGGCGAACGGCGGTGGGACGGCATTGCCGCAGCGGGCGACCTGCTGCTCTTTTGAATATTTCTTGCCCTTGTAGTCCTGATCAATGACGTACCAAGACGGGAAACCTTGGGCGCCGTAGAGCTCAGTAGGCTGCAGCATACGTAACGTGATATCAACCAGCGCCCACCAAGTGCCGCGATAGCTCATCAAAACAAGGTCGGCCGGTTCGGGAAAATGCTCGGGCAGGTATTTATGCAGCAGCTCCGCGCACTGGGGTGCCTTTTCCCGATGTTCCGGTGAAAGGCAATCGACCGGCACGTTTATGACCTGCACAACACCCATCCGCGCTTTAGCTGTCAGGGTATGCACCGGCTCATCGACGCCCTGCGACTGTCCGCCGCAACTGTAATATTTGACCATGTAGGCCGTGACCAGGCGTTGATTGCTGCCGGCCGACGTGATTGTGGACATCGGCGCGTCAGCTGCGTGGCCATCGCCGTCGTAGAATCCGCCGTTCGCCTGCTCGAAGAATGCGGAAGTTAACGCTGACGGCACGCTGCTGGCGGTCACGGTATTAAGTGGCATATCCAGTGAGCGAGCGCCATCACTCCAGCGTTTTGCTCCTGTACCACACTGCTCGCCATGGCCCATATCTACCAGACTGCCGCAAATCAGGGCCTGTTCCCCGCGGTGGGCGGCGGTTATTGTTGGCAGCGGATCCGCCGGTGTGGTGCCGGGCCGGTCGCCGTGGTGCGTCATATGGATCAGATGTGCGGCGACTAGGGCGTGTTTATTGGCGACGACGACAGTCCCTAATGGTGAATTGATGTCCTGCGCACGGGCCTGCTGTCCCTCGCGCTCACCGTAGCCGATTGTGATCAGATGAGCGCCGACGAGCGCATGATGGCCACCGCCGGCGGTAATGGTCGAGAGTGGCTGATCTACATTGTGGCCTGTAAGATGTGCGTCACTTGTTCCATGAAGCGGCAAAAGAGTTGGTGCAACAACTGAGAAATGGCCACCTTTGACCTGGGCGCATAGCGTGCGCATTGGCTCGTCTGCCGGCATCGTCCGCTGATTGCTCGCATTGGCGTGTTCATTCAGAAATGGGGCCAGTACCGGATTCACGACAGTCCGGTGATTCTCAGTGGTCAGGGTACCAATCGGTTGATCTATGGGGGCCGGTTTACCGCTATATTCCGAACCGCCCGCGCCGACAATGAATGGTTCGGCATTGGTCAGGACGTGGCGCCACAGCCCCTTTGCAACCCGGCGCAGGGTATTATCGGCGAGCGCCTTCTTGCGTTCAAAAATACTCTTGCTTGGGATATTCCAGTCAATGATCTCCGCCGCGGTGTGATACGGCTTTAGTTTTCCGCTGCGGACTTCAAGAGATTTTCTGTCGCCATGCGTTTGTGCTGGCCAGACAATCGGACGGCCGTCGCAGCGCATCACCATAAAGAACCGTTCCCTGATTGTCGGCGTTCCCAGTTTGCTGGCGCGCAATTCCCGATATTCGACGTCATAACCAAGCCCGGCAATGAGCCGGCGCCGGTCGTCGCTATCCGATGCGATACCCAAAACCTCACAACATTCGTCCAGAGCAGGATGATCAGCGGCAATGCCGGTAGTCAGCATCGCCACAAATGCCGCAAAGGTTTCACCTGCCCTGGCAGGATCGGGCCTTTGTGTGCCGTCAGCAAGCGTAATTAATGGCCCCCAGGTTCTAAACTCTTTGACGTTTTCGAGTACGCCAACCCGAAAACGGGTATCCAGTGCCCAGCGAATAGAGACCCAGGCCAATCCCCGGATTTCCTTTTTCACTGGCGTAGCACCCTTGGCTTTGCTGAAATGGCGACAATCAGGCGAGAACCAAACCAGGGCCGGCCGCCGACCGCCGCAGGCAATAACGGGATTAACGTCAAAAACGTTTTCGCAGTAATGCAATGTGTCGGGGTGGTTTGTCATATGCATATCGATCGCGTTTTGGTCGTGATTAATCGCGATATCCACGCTGCGCCCGGTCGCCATTTCTATTCCCGTGCTGGCACCGCCGCCGCCGGCAAAATTATCAACAATGATTTCCCTCATGCTTTCGCTCCCATAGCCGCGGCTAATTTTACGGTCTGGCTGATAATGGCCTCGGCGGGCATGCCATCAAGTTTCATTTGGTGTATGTGATGACGGATTTTGTTTTGCAACCGGGCCGGTAGGTTCCCGGCTGCCGGGACCTGGTCAAACAGAAAATGAACCTCTTCCGGCCAGACGGTTTCCGGTACGTCCGGCATCAATAGCGCCTCGAGTTCAATGATGCGACGAATGGCGTATTGCATTAGTGGATCTTCTGATGGTGAAGTCATGCTGCCACCCCACTTATCCGAGCTACAGCTCTGTGGTAAATAACCGGATCCTTTTCAATGCCAATGAATCGGCGGTCAGTCTGCATACTGGCCAGTCCGGTAGTGCCGCTGCCCATGGTAAAATCAAGGACCAGATCATTCGGGTTTGAGTAGGTCTCAATCAGATAACGGACCAGCGCCAGCGGTTTCTGTGTGGGGTGCCAGTTATTGCGCTGTTTATCGCTTGAGAAAAATTGAACACTGCGCGGATAGCGCGATGTGCTGTCATATTCGGTTAACGACAAGGCCTTGCCATAACATTCCGAATTGACCGTTTTGCGTTTACTGGTGCGCCGTTCGTGACCCTCCGTCATCTGAGGGTTATATGTGGGTTGCCGGCGATAAAAGACCTCGATATTTTCATGCGCGCGTAACGGCTGCTTTTTAGCGTTCAAGAACCCGGTAGCGTTCCCCTTTTCCCATATCCATTCGGAGCGCCAATGCGCTAAATTGCTGGCCACCAGCGTTGCGGTGAACGGCTGGGCGGAAAACAAAACAATCGCGGCATTCGGTTTTGCCACCCGATACAGTTGCTCCCACATCGCCGCCAGATCAATTACAGAATCCCATTTGCATTGCGTCGTCCCATAGGGGATATCAGCACAAACCATATCCACGATACCAGCGGGAAGTTGGTGCATCACATCAATGCAATCACCGACAAAAAGCTGATAGCTCATGCCTCGCTCCCAAGCGTTAACGGGCGCAGACGTGGGGAGTGGGAAAAATAATCGAATTCGTAAATCTGTTTTCCATTTTCCCGGGCGAATGAAAATTCCATTTGCGAACCAGTGCTCTTGCGCCAGCCGGGCAGCAGCAAGACGCAATCTGCTTCGCTAATCATTGGGATGCAGATTCGCATGTAAGCGGCATGCTCTAAGCCACCCGGAAGCGCGGCGGGATTGAGCACAACGCGCGCCTGGAACTGTATCAGCGCCCGGTCTTCGGCTTTTTGAAAAAGCGCCCTGTAATCGGGGATACCGGTTATCGGCCCGGCCAGGTAGACGACTTTTCCCTTAATCATGAAATTCCGCCTTTTCCACGCGTCTGCAAAATGTACCGGTCAAAAAGCGCCATACGCGTAATGACGGTGCGCTCCGGATCCAGACTTTCAACGGTGGTAACCGGGTAATAACGCTGTGAAACGTGCATACCGGGTTCGCAGGTTGCTTTAGCTATGATGACGCCCTCCTCTCTCAGTTGCTTAACGGCATCACCTACTGCGGACTTGCTTAAACTCAAGCTGCGACAAATATCGGAAACTGTCGGCCCGTCGAATTTTTTCACGTAACGCGATATGCGCTGTTTTGTGGTCATTCTTTTTGTGTTGGTCATTGGTCAAATCTCGATTTTGGTTAATTACGGCGGAGATTAAATTTCTTTCGAATTTCCGCGATTTTATCCAGGCCTCGTTCTTTCGATAACGGCGGACCTGACGTGCTCAATGGGAGCTGTGCCACCGGCGCCGGGATAGGCTCCCCCGCCTCGATTCGCCGCGCCATGAGATTTAATTCCCGACGCGCTTCGCGCCGCAGCTCCAGCACGCTCCAGTTCCCGCCACGCATCCCGTCGTATAGCCGGGTAATCATCCAGTACGCTGCATGACTGGGCCAGGGATAGGATTCGGCTGTCTGGTACTGGCTGCGTTTACGGGCATACACCAACACCATCGTGACCAGGCCCTCGTCATCCGGCAGGCCAGCCTGCTTCAGGGCGCCCTCTTTGCACCATGTGATGAACTGCCCGGGCGACGGTAGGAATGGCTTTTCCTGCTGGCGGGCCATGGTCATGCCGGCGTTGATCTGCGCAATTGTCCGGATGCCGTTTTCCCGGAAAGCCTGCATCCATTGCCGGCGTAGTTCGTTCGATTGCGCCTGGTCGCTGATGGTCGCATCGATGGCCGGCATCACGGCACGCAGTTGGCGGAACAATTCGTTAAACAGGTCCACGGCATCCGGGCCGTTCGCTTGCGGGTTATCGGCCGGCATCATTCGCTGCAGTGTGCCGTTGTCTCGTTCATGGATGGCTTGCTGGAGTGTTTTCATAGGGTCCCCGGCGGCAATGAGTCGGCCCAGTCGCGGTTGTTCCAGTCCAGGGCGGGTTTAGCTTGGCGTGTTTGGGGTGGGATGGGTTGGCGTGATTTCTGAATGGTCAAGGTATTCCACTGCTTGCGCAGTTTATCGGGGCTCAGAATGTTGCTTGACCAGAAATAGTGCCGGCTAGCCCAATCGTACAGGGAACAGATTTCCGACAGGGTCCGGCCATCAATCTCGCGCATCAGGCGAACTTCGTTGGCCCAATCTGGCCAGTTTGGTTCTTTGACGGTGGCGTTGATTTTTAACACCCTGCCAAAAATGAACTTAGCGGTTTTCAGGTCGTCAGCCGTTCCCCATGACTTACCAGCAGGGGTATATATTCCGCCAACGGCTTCAGGATGCCTTGAGAGAAATTTTTCTGTAACGTCGTTGGGGAATTCGTCAGAATTCTCCGACGTAGAGATCTTTTTATTCTTGTTATTACCTTCTTGTTCATGGTGCGCGGTGTTGTGCTCGCTGTTATGCGCGGCACTACCCCCTGAGGCCGCGTCATCACTGGGTTTGTTATGCTCGCTGATATGCTCGGTATTATGCTCGGGTAAATTGCCTATTTTTTCGGCATATTCAGAATAATTCAGGATGGTGATCAGCGTTCCTTTTCTATGAACGCTTCGCACCTCAATCATTTTCTCTTTGACGAAAAACGCCAGCATGCGCTCGACTGCATGGCGCCCTGTCGGAACTCCTTTTCTGTCGCATAAAGCCAGCCCCAAATCGTCTGAGGTAACGACCAGTTGACCGGGTTGAAGTTCCCATGAATTACCCTTGAAAACCGCCGTATAGGGCTGTCTTGCGGCATCCAGTAGCAGGTTATCCCAGAGAGCACGAAGGTAGACATCTTTGGCCCATGGCTTCTTCTTGATACTTCGGTACAACGGGACATAACCGGTCTTCTGGTTCTCCATCCTGTTGCTCCTGAACAGACCCTGGCGATCAGGGAAGTTGAGTATTTCTGCTGTATTCACCGCTCACCATCCTTAGCATCACCCGATGGCGCCGGCCCGGGCATCATTGCCGTTAAAGTGCCCTTGTAATTATTCAACACCCGCAATGCTGCCCGGCATTTCTCCAGGCGCGCCAGCCTGTTTTTGGTCCGTGAAATTTCCTTCCCGAGCTCACGCAATGTCGGGACTTCTATGCTCGTTGAGGGTTTAACGAAAACGGGAATTGATTTCATGAATTCAGCGTCGCGTTCGCCCGGGCCGGCTGGCTGTCCATCCGGGATTTTTCCCGTGATTTCTATCGGCGGCAGTTCGGCAATGCAAGGGGCCGTATCGGGCGCCTCGGCTGATTGCGCTTCAGGCAAACAGTAATGAAATTTACCCGCAACAATCTGGCGCAATACCCGTCCGCGGTTAGTGGGTAATGCGAGCGTTGAAGCGATTTTCCGAGTCGTTGCGCCGGTTAGCTTTGCCAACTGTTCGGTCGTCTGCGGCCCCTTATCGGCAATGATATTTATCAGGTCATCAGCTGATAAAGCGCGATGCGACTTATCGACTTTGGCGGCAGGTGCAGGTGCAGGTGCAGGTGCAGGTGCAGGTGCAGCGATTTGAATTCGCTTTCCAGTGCTTGGCAATTGCCACAAACCATTAATCTGCACGATTTCGTCGCGATCTTCGTGGTCGCGCAGCATTTCAAGCGCCGGTCGAATATCAATCTGCATTCGGGTGGCGATCTCCCGCGCGGTTGCCCTTTCCATCTTCCCGATCACATCAAGTAATGTTTCCATCGGTTCTCCTAAATTTGGTTACCGCCGTTTGCGCGGCGCCGCGGGTATGGGCTTCGATTTGCTGCCCGGCAGACCATAATTCTCGGCCCACCGTTTCGCGTACCGATAAACATCGTCATAAATGGCCCCCTTCCGGCTCGCCCGAGATAAGCGCCGGTACAGGACGACAGCTTCGTCTGCCCCCCCCTGCGCGATTGCCGGCGTATAGCCCTGCTTGACCAGGGCCTCGCGGACGTTCTTTTCGATAAAACTTTCCCAGCTCATTGCGTACCTCGCTGGTTAATATGGTCTTTGGTCAAAACTCGATTAAAGGCAGTTACTGAAAATGGCTGCGACGCTGGCCATGACAGTGGCCCAGCGCTCCTGTGGCGCCAGGCGGACGAGCGATTCAATACCCTCCCGGATTTCCTTCTCCAGCTCGCGAACGGGCGCGCCAAGCAAAGACGCCCTACTCGCTTCGGCGCATTCTTTCGTGGCCACGGCGACGCGCACCAGCCGGTCGTCCGGTTCGATGATGTCCGTACGAAATTCCAGGGGGAGCACGTCAAGGATGGCCGGCGCCAGCATGGCGACATAGCGGCGGTACCGCGGGGAATCGCCATCTATCCAGCGAAAAATCTTTTGGGCGTTGCGTTGGTGATTTTCATGGAAGCCAATTCCCTCGCCGCCCTGCTCCCGCCAGGCGATGACAATTTCGGCCGCAACGGCTTCTTTGCTGCGCCACTTGGCCGCCCAGGCGCGGACGGCACAGCGGATCTTTTCGTGTGGAACGTCGTGACTTTTGGTGATGGGCGTCGCAGTTTTCTGATTGCTGTAAATCAACCTTGTCAGGTGGTTGTCGTTATCATTCAATGGGCTGGCGCGCATAGCTATGACTCCTGTTGTTGTGGTTGTGGTAACCCATCAGATGGATTTGGATAGAGATCGGGGCGCAGTTCGTGGGGCGTGACGCCGGTCGCTTTGTAAATCGGAATAACGCGATCAGCAGGGATGCCATTTTTTTTCCAAAGACTGACAGACATCTTACTGATGCCAAGCACTGCGCTAAGCTTGCTGGCTGAACCAGCTGATCTAATAGCGGTATCAAGACCGGTCATTTTTACCTCCGTTAAAACGTGAAAGTTAGTAAAGCAATAATTTACTATATAGTCAATATCTTCTTTCTATCACAAGGTAAAGCAAACATTTACAATGATGCTCATGACGATCAAAAAAACCGATAGCGACCTCGTGGCGCGACTAACTGAACTTAATAACAAAGGGCTCTCGAAGTCGGACATGGCGCGCGTTGCAAATGTGAGCAAACAAGCCGTTACTGGTTGGTTCCGGACTGGCTCAATCAGTAAAACATCAGCAATCGCTGTAGCTGAAGCTGGTGGAGTGTCGTTGGCTTGGCTTCTGGGTGAGAATGTTGATGAAGGGACTGGTTTAAAAACCAAAGAACAAAAAATGCTCGAACTCTTTCGTCAGCTCCCTGGGGACGAACAAGACCGCATGATCGACATGTTCCAGTTACGCCTGAAAGAGTTGGACGATTACATGGAGAAGTACTTACGGGGGAGGTATAAGCCTATAGAAAAAAAAGATTCTTAGCATAGGGTAAACAACATCGATTGATGGAGTGCTTAGTATGGTGATGGATTTTTTGTTTTAAAGAACTAAAACACCTTTACTAAAATTAATAAAAATCAAACAGTTAAAAAAATATCGTTGCAAAATTCAATTCCTGCAATTAACTTCATGACCTGCACTAAAAATTTAAACCTGCATTTTTTTTGTAAACCTGCACTTTTCACTTGATCCTGCAAAGATGTAATGATTTAATGACGTAATTGCGCACAAGGAGGCGAAAATGGTTTCATTAGTTGAAAATGTATTAGCGAGATACGCCGAGGTAGTAGACGAAGGCTATATTTCGGAAGGCTCACCCCGCTTTAAGAGTTATGCAGTTTCTAATCTTCGGGGAGGAGTTGGCAAATCCACTATGGCGTTCAATCTTGCGTACGAAATTTCACGAAATAATTCTCTACTTGTTGCTGATTTATGTCCACAGTGTAATTTGACAGAAACAATTTTAAGAAATGCCACCCCAAAAGTTACTATTGCAAAAGCCTTAACTCCTCGAATGCTGGGCCCTGCATTTGGTGATAAACCAGAAGACATTTCTTATCGTGTAAGTTCATATATTGAAGATTTCAAGGGGGGAAAATCCTGCTTCGCAATACCAGGCGATCCCGAATTATTCGCTTTCCCCTCAAATATGTACCAACAACTTCAAGTAGCCCTTTCAAGAGGCGAACCTAAAGCCGTAAATACATTATTAAGCTCACTACGCTCAATAATGAATGAAGAAGCCAAAGATAAGAAATGTGATATTTTATTGATGGATACTAGTCCTTTCTATGCTGGCGGTACCCATTTAGCATGGTGCGCAGCAGAAGCGCTAATTATTCCAGTTCGAGTTGACGAACATTCTATTGAATCTCTAAATCTTACTTTGGATATGCTCTCAAACCCCAAAAAGGATTTTCAGATGTGGAATACCCGTGCAGGTGGACTCACCTCCCCTAAAGTTGCCGCAATTGTAATGACCATGGCTGGCTCAAAAAGTAGATTATCTTCTACACCCGGTAAAGCATCGCAAATGTATATTGAAAGGGCGGTTAATATTGCAGAAAAATATAAACGTTTGTTTGTTGATGAAGATGTAAGTAAAGCATTCGTTGTAACAGACGACTTCGTTTCAAGCGGACAGATAAGTGGTGCAGAAAGTATTCCTATTTCACAGCTTAAAGTCGGCCGTTTTCATACCGTAAGCGAAGGGAAAAGGCTCCAGGTCAACCAATCTGTTACACGATATCAAAAACAGCTTCGTTACCTCGCAAGTATCCTATAAAAAGAAGCTCCCTGGCAGGGGAGCTTCTTTGGATCGGGGATAAAGGCACCCGCGACCATATTGCTAAGACACCAATAAGGTAACGGATCCCCGGCTTTTAATCAATACACTTATGGGGAGTGCTTCTACCCATAGGTGAGAGCAAAGCTATGGGATTACGTTCTATCGTTCAGAAATCAGCTCCTAAAGGATTTAGGTATATTTTTTGTCGTTTCCGCAGAGTACGTGGAAAGTCTGGAAAAATGCTTGATGCGCATGATTATGGTTACCATGCATGGGTCTTCCTTGTTCGTTGCTAAAACAACGAATTGGCCTTAGTCCAGATTTTTAGTACCAATCAAAGCTCGCCCAGTGCGAGCTTTTTTTTGCGCCTGCAATTATAGCCGATTTGGCTCAGACATTTACCCAGGATAAACAGCCTGATCCCCTCCCCACTGACTAGTCCCCACCTTTTCCTTCTCAAAAGCACAATTACAGAGTAAAGCACAACCTTACCTTTAAGTTAATAATTACTTGACTACAAGGTAAAGTTATAGTTTACTTAATTCAACGCAGCAACGAGTCATCCAGGCAGGAAGCCCACGAAGTAGCCGCCCGGGGCGCATGAAGACCGGGATGCGGTGACAGACACAAACGCGCAGCAGGTCAACACAATGTTCCGCCAGCCGGGCGACAACGGCCAGAGGTTATATGCCTAAATTCATCATGCTTCACCAGTGCAATGTCAGTACAAGCGAGCAATTGCCCGGCGTGCCGATCACGGTTATCGAACCTGTTTTTATCAACGCGGACCGGATTGAAATCATTTCGTCAGGCATCAATTCGGTCGTTTCGCTCTTTTCAGGCGAATGCCTGGAAGTGAAAGAAAAACCAGGCGAAATCATCGAGCTCATCCATGGGTCGCGGTCATGAGCCGCAACGCCTGGCGGTCCCTGTCCTTCCTGATGCTCATCATGACGGTGATTTATGTCGCGCTGGGAATGATGGTCTGGTGGTTGAAGTGAAGAGCAAAGCGGCAATGGCTGCTGCGGCGCGCAACAAAGCGGTGATCGCCCGTTTTTTGGGTGATGAAAAAATGTGGCGAGAAGCGCTGGTCAAATTGGGCCAGGCGATGCGGAGGGTTCAATGAATACGTTATTCGCACTGGTTATCAGCATTTGCAGTACGCATGGCGCCTGCACCGACGCTGTGGTGGATGTTTATGAATCCGAAGCGGCTTGCCACCAGGCGGCGTACGAACAGCGTATTGATGGTGCCTGCTATCCGGTTGATGGCGTTATGCATCAGATAGACGAGCAGCCGCCCCAATAACGAAAAAACGCGCCGAAGCGCGTTCTTCCGCCAGCTCGGCGACCAAACCTTGCTGGAATCGAGTTTTGACCAATAACCACACCTAAAGGCGCATTCACTGGCTAATGGGATTCTACAACCTGTTGGAGGGAAATGCCACCATGCAGCCATACCAAACAATTACCCGGGAACGCCTCGCCGAACTGCCCGCCGGCGCAAAGCTGAAGCTGGGCACGTACGTTGTCGAATTCGTTCGCCGCGGCGCCATGCAGTTCCCTGACGGCCACGAAGAAATGTTTGTGGAATACGTCGATAGCCGGGGCATTGCCGGCAGCTTTGAAGAAAGCATTTTTCTGCAATCCGCTACCGAGCACCTCGACGCCGTGCGCTGCACGAACTGCAACGCGCTCCGGTCGAAATCGGACTGCATCACTCGCGTGATTGCGTTCTATCGTGATGTCCGCTTCGTCCAATTTTGCGCTGACAGCGATTGCGCAAAACGCTATTTCGCTCGCCATCCCGAACAGGTTCCCGCCCCGCGCCGGAGGGTGTCATGAACAGCGATGTCATAACGCTGATCGCCCTGCTCTGCCTGTGCAACGGCGTGACGCCTCAAGAACTGGATGAGCTGGCGCACCAGCTCGCCGCATTCGAAGCAATCAACGATGCGCGGACGGAGAGAGAGCATGCTTAGGGTCATAGATACCGAAACAACCAGCCTCGAGGGCGGAGTAGTGGAAATCGCCAGTGTCGATATCGTCAACGGCGTTATCTGCAACCCGATGAGCGACTTGGTCAAACCGCCGGAACCGATTTCGTTCGAGGCCATGGCCATTCACCATATCACCGAGGACATGGTGGAAAACGCCCCACTAATCAGCGATGTCATCGACCGCTACCTGGGCGCTGATGCGTACGTAGCGCATAACGCCAAATTTGACCGTTCAAAGCTGCCGCAAATCGATGCGCCGTGGATTTGCACGCAGAAGCTGGCGCGCAAGCTGTTCCCGGCCCACTCCAGCCATAGCAACCAATACCTGCGATACAGCCTGGGCCTCAAGCCGGCGGTACCGGAAGGCCTTTATGCCCACCGGGCGCTCTATGACTGCTACGTCACCGCCGAACTGCTGATCTACATGGGCAGCCTGGCGAAGTGGACCATGCGCCAGATGCGCGAAATCTCCAACGCCCCGTCCCTGCTGCACACCATGCGTTTCGGCAAGCACAAGGGGAAGTCCTTCGACGAGATTGCCGTCATCGACCCGCAGTATCTGCGCTGGCTTCTGAGCACCAGCGACCTGGACGAAGACCTGCAGTTCACCATCCGCCATTGGCTGGGGGCCTGATATGGGTACCCCTGTACTTATCCTGGGCGACTCCGGTTCTGGAAAATCGGCCAGCATGATGAGATTAAATCCCGAAGCTGCGTTTCTGGTTAATCCGGAAAATAAACGACTTCCGTTTAAATCCACCGGCTGGAAACCGAGAGATTTCGCGGCCAAAACAGGCAACGTTTTTTTTACGGATATCCCGGCTGACATTGTCATGATCATCAAATACGCCCGCCGGGCCGGGAAAAAGATCGTTGTGGTTGATGATTTCCAGTACGTGATGGGGAATCAGTTCATGCGGCGCCGTAGTGAAAAATCTTATGAGAAATTCACAGAAATCGGAGGCGGCGCTTGGGATGTAATTCGCGCAGCGCAGGCAGCTGAAGATGATTTGATCGTCTATTTCTTGGCTCATACCGAAGAAACCCCGGCAGGCCGCATAAAGATGAAAACCATCGGCAAAATGCTTGATGAGAAAATAACCGTCGAGGGCATGTTCAGTATTGCGCTGCGCGCCGGCGTCATGGATGGCCGCTATTACTTCACAACGCAATCAGACGGTACCGATCCCGTGAAATCCCCGATCGGCTTATTCGAAAATTTCCAAATTGATAATGACCTGAATGCCGTTGATACGGCGATCCGTGACTATTACGAACTGAACGAAGGAGTAACCAAATAATGCAACCCATATTCACTTTTGACGATGAGTCAGCCCGTGCGGCTGGCGCTGGCGCGGTATCAGAAACCGGTGCCTATGCTGGGCACATAAGCTCTGCCATTTTTACTACCGGTCGCGATTCTCAATCTGAAGCCATGGAATTCAGTATTGATTCCGACGCCGGAAAAATTAGCTATATCCGAATCAATTACCGGGGCCGTGAAGGCCAAATGTTGAAAGTCGGTTCGGCATTGATTAACGCCATTATGGGACTGACAAAAGTTAAACAGCTTACCTCAGTCCAAGTTACAAATTCTGAAAACCAGCCGGAATTTCATTGCAAAGAACTGGAAGGGAAACCCGTTGGATTCGTGCTGCAAAAGGTCCTTTATACAAAAGCCACTGATGGCACTGATGGATATAAATTTGACGTTAAACAGGTTTTTGGTGCCAACACCCGTAAGACCTACAGAGAAGCTATCGACAATTTACCAGCTGAAGCTGTTGATAAACTTTTAGCCGTTCTGAAAGACAGGGATGACCGCCAAGTTAACGTCCCCCAGCACACCGGCATGCAGTCGCAGCAATCCATGCTCAACGCACAAAACAACGTCCCGCAGTCGCGCCTGCAGCAGGCCGCGAACCAGAGGACCATGGCCGCACAGCAGCAACCTGAATTCGACGATGATATCCCATTTTAAGTTATTGATTTTAAAGTATTAAATTTTAAAAAATCGAGTATTGACCAATAATCAAGGAACCAAAAATGCCAAATTATGCGTTTCTCATCAAAGGCCGGGCTAAATCCGAAAAGAAAAGCCTGTTCTGCTGGTTTGAAAGTAAATCGGATTCCCGTGCAGAGCGGGAAATCATGAACATTCTGGAAGACGCCGACATTACCACCGGCCGCGGCGCTGATTACCAGTTACCAGTTCGTACGGACTTTCCGGTCTTCGATGATTTGCCGGCGGAATTTGCGCTCGATGACACATGGTGCGACCGGTACGAGCTGGCGGAAAACGGTAAAACGTTCTGCAAAATCGTAGTCGCGCCGCCGGCGCCGGCGGAACAGCAGGCCGTCACAACCCCCTTAAATGAGGGGACAAAACTGGAAGCGGCTCCGCGGGTTATTACCGCCAGCGACGCGAATTTCTATCAGCGCACGCTGGGCGCCTGGCTGTTCGGGGCTTTCGATACATTGACAACTGAACAGAGCAGTGAAATAGCCCGCCTGCAGATGGACATGGACGCAACGTATCCGCAAAACGTCCTGTTGGCCCTGGGCAATATCGCTCAGTTGAAACATTGTTTTCCGGAAACGATTTTTGACCTGGTTGGGGATCTTAAAAAGGTTTGGCCAGCAAACGGCAAATCACCTGAGCTCGGCCATATCCTGTCGTTTGCTGAAGAATGGATGCAGGCACATAACTACGCTATTCCCGGAGGTGATAGGCCGAATCGCCTGGACGTTACCGCAAAATGGGTTGCCAAGCAAAATCCCCAAGCCGCCGCGGCGCCAAAACTGGACCGGCCGGCCGGGTTCCCGTTCACGCTCGACTCGCTCGATATTGAGATTGCCTGCGCCCTGCTGCCGATGGATTTTGATATCCATGAGATCCCCGGGCCGATTGCGCGCCGGGCAAAAGAAATGGTGGAAAAACGGGAGGAACCCTGGCGCCAGTGGAGCCAGAAGCTGCGCCAGGTGCCCGACATCCTGACGCATTCCCGGGCAACTATCTTTTCGCTCATCCGGGATGCTAAACCCGATCTCTACCATTTCCCAACGTCACACCAGACATGGATCGATGCGCGTCTGCGCGGCGAGTTTCCCACCACCACAGAACCCAATCTCGGTGCGGATCCGTTGCTGGATAGCACTGTTTTCACCACCGCCGGGCCGGTCGCTCAGCCGGAAGTCAAAAACCTGGGCGACGGTAAGTTTTCCGTTGATTTGGAAGTGCCGGAACGCGAAGGCCCCTTCTATCTGAAAAACCCGAACACCGGGAAATGCCGCCAGATTTATAACCCGGTGAAACTGCGTGCGCTCCTCGCAAGCGGATACGTTGAGATGACTTTTAATGAATATCTTGATGTGTCGTTTGCCGGTGGCGTGGAAGAGGTAGAGCACGCTCCCAATACGGAGAACACCGGCAATGTGCAGATGGAAAAGACGGATAGTCCTGAAGTCGAAGATGGCACTCAACTGCCGGCGGGCGAAAGCGATGATGCACAGCAGGAAGCGCCGTCCCTACCCCTGATTGCGCTGGACAATCTTGAGCATCGAATTGCCTTGGTCGAACGCAAGCTGGCGTTCCTGAGCAATATCGGCATCGAGTTCCAGCGTATCGGTTTGGAGTCGCTCGAATGAAATTAATCATCCGTGACACCAAGTCACCTCTCGCCCGGCGCGCATGCCGAGCGGCATTGGCCGAACACCATGACAAGTTCGGCAATTACGGTCTGCAGAAGGTCCACACGGAATATCGCGTTGAGGTGGACGGCATGATCATAACCGTCGAAGTCGTCAATCGTTACGCCAGCTATGTGGCCACCGCGCGGAATGGATTCCGCCGGCTGCGCAACCTGCCGGGTCAAGCTTTTGTGGGGGCGATATGACAAACGTAATTAGCGAACAACGGATCTTGCCGATGGAGCCGCAACGCGACGAATACGGCTTCTGGACTCATCCGGACTTTTTTGAACCGGCTGACGGGCGCGAGTATGGCGAACTGGGGGAGTTCAATGCTTGGCTTGAGGTTAAGGGGCTGGAGTACGAGATCGACTTTTATGAACGCGATGACGGGCATGAGGACGAATTTGGCTGTGCCGACTGGCACCCTTCACCGCCCCGCGGCGACGGATGGTTTATCGGCTCGATCCATGACACCGAAGACTATCCAGTTTGCATATGGCTGCGCCACTTATGCACCTGCATGAGTTGCGGCTGCACCGATGACCATGCATGCGTCGATGAGCACGACACACCCTGTCATTGGGTAAAAGTGGATCGCGCCGCCGGCACCGGCATCTGTTCGCAATGCGCGCCGGATTGGTTGGAAAAATTGGCGGAGGATAATTAGCCATGGCTAAAAATATTCACATCGGTTTGTCGCCGCTTACCGGGACCATATTTGCCGGTACCGCAAAGCCGGTAAAAGGCAACACTAACGGCGCCATGCAGTTCACTGGTGAAAAGGTTGACGTTACTTCTCTGGCTCTTGCTGCTGTTGCCGAAAAATTGGTTAAGGAGGACCGGATTATCTCTTGGACATTAGCCGATGGCCGCACTTTGCAATTACGGGCCGATTACGTGCAAAAGGCTGAGCCGACGGTTATCCGCCGCTGCCCGCGCTGCGGATCGTCACTGGTAGCGACCGAACGCCGGCCAGATGGAAATTCAACATGCGACCAGGGTCATGTATTCCCGACGGCGAGCGCAATAGGTGGCAGCCATGGCAAAAACTAAAACGCATACCAGCGTGGTGGTGCGCAGCACTGGTAAATGCTGGGTGAAATTGAGCATGACTCCGACGACCTGGGCTGTTTCCAGCCACGAATATTATTACCGGGAAACCGGAATTCGCGGCGGTGGGATGGGCGGCCGGGCCAGGTTGTTGCTCGACAGTATCAAGCCGATCAAAAGCTGATTTCGTGAAATCAAACCTACGCAGCCGGCTACTCTATAATTTAAGGCCGGCTGCAGGAGAGCTGCTATGCCAAAGCTAATGAATTTGCAGGAATGGGCCAGCGAGGTTTATTCCACGCCGCCGTCACTCTCCACACTGCGCCGCTGGGTGCGGGAGGGCCGGATCTACCCGGCACCGGAACTGCACGGCAAAGAATATCGGCTGCTGCCTGACGCGGTGTACGTCGATATCAAGAAGAAAAAATACCAACGCATAACCGCGGGCCAAAAACGGGCGCGCTCGGCTGGCACACTATTGGAGAAACTGCAGCATGGCGAGAAGGCCACCACGTTACGACGCTAACCTGCCCCGTAATCTGACCTTTCGCAAACGAGAACACACCTATGCATGGCGCAATCCAATAACCGGTCAGGAGTATCCCCTTGGCCGGATCTCCCGCAGGGAAGCCGTTGCGCAAGCACTTGAGGCAAATAACTATCTTGACCAGAATTACATCCCGTCCAGCCTGCTTGAAAAAATAAAGGAAACACCTGACTTCACGGTCGCAAAATGGCTGGAGCGGTATTCTGTCATACTCGAGCGAAGGGAGTTAAAACCCAACACGATGAAAGTGAGAAAAAATCAGCTCATCACGATCAAAGACGAATTCGGGACCATGGCCTTGGATTTGATAACCACCAGGCACATTGCCGTTTTTCTTCAGGGCTATATTGAAAGCGGGAAGAAAAGCATGGCGGTTGGCCTGCGGGGCGTTCTTTCTGATATTTTCAGGGAGGCGATCGTTGAGGGATATATCGAGAAAAACCCAGTTGAACCCACCCGTGCGCCGGCGCCAGATGTAAAACGCGAACGTCTAACCCTCGACAGTTTCAATGCCGTCCGCAAGGCGGCCGAGTTGTCTAGCCCCTGGATTAAAAACGCCATGGATCTGGCGCTGGCCACGGCTCAGCGGCGGGAAGATATCACCCGCTTTAAGTTTTCAGATATTAAAGATGGCAGGCTATTTGTCGATCAGGAAAAAACAGGGTACATGTTGGCCATACCACTGGATCTAAAACTGGAGGCGGCCGACATGCTATTGGGGGATATCGTGGATGAATGCCGGCAGAACAACCCTTCTGACTTCCTTCTTTATTCTGACGTTCGCCGCGGCGGCCGGCGGCCGGGCCCTTTAACAGCGGATGGTTTAACACAGTCATTTTCAGATGTTAGGGATGCAAGCAGGTTCCCGTTCAGCGCGAACCCCCCTTCTTTTCACGAAATGCGGAGTCTGGCCGGGCGACTTTATGAAGTAGAATATGGGGAAGAATTTGCCCGGAAATTGCTTGGTCATAAAAACATGTCGATGACCAAAAAATATCTGGATGCCCGCGGGGCTGAGTACGTTTTCATTTAGACCGAATATAGATTTTCGGGGAAATTTCGGGGATTTTCGGGGGAAGGACAAAAATATCCTTTAAAATCAAAAAATAAAAAAAAGACCGAATACGATTCCTATATTCGGTCCAGGGAAATGGCTCTTGGATAGAGCCGTGCGCTAAAAGTTGGCATTAATGTAAGCTGTTTAATCTTACGTAACTGAGTATAGAAGTTTACGGGGGGTTTTCCATCGACAGCGTCGCATTAAGTGCCTACTTCATTCACAAAATCATAACTTTGTGATATCACGCACGATTATAATTATTAACACTAACAATTGTTATCATAGTAATCACATAGGGTATCACTCTTACTTATCGCAGAGCTGCTCAGCGCGGGCAGTGAAGGGGGCAATGCTCATCTTCCGGCCGGGTATTGCCGGGTCGTCCAAAAGAATGGTTTCGACGGGCACGGCTTTAACCTGACCGGATTGCATTTCGCTATTGGCTTTTTCATTAAGGGGATACTGCATCAGCGTGCTCATGTTCAGGGCGAATACGGAGCGATCCGCCCGACACAGGAGCTGCAGCTCTTCCTTGTCAAAAGCCCATTGTTTGCCGTATTGAAACTTGCTGATAGTCACTATTTGCGCCGCCCCTGCCGTTTGGGCAATCAGCGCAACTAAAACGAAGAGAGACTGGATTTTCATCATCAAACCTATTCTTGGTTGAAAGCCAAACGCCGGAACGGTTATCTAGGGTTCCAGTGTGGCAAATATACTCACTAAAATCAGTACCGCATTCCCCAGCACCACTTCCGCCAGTGTCAGCATCGTCAGATAATGAATACTCCTCGGATGATGGCGCGCCATCATGGGTACGATCCGATAGCGGTTGGTCACCGCCAACAGGACCATTATGGCCACCACGGCGATTTTAATCATCAACATGCGCTGATAAAGGACGGAAAGATCCAGGGGCCATTGCCCGACGATCAGGCAGCTATTGGCAATACCGGTCAATATGACCAGCGCTACCGCCCCATGGGCGCTCTGGGAAAAATGGATCAGCGCCCGCATCGCTTCCGGCCGTGTGGCCTGGCGTAGCTGCGGCAGGCACCAAAGCAGAGGCGCCAGACAGCCCAGCCACCAGGCGGCGGAAAACAGATGAATAACCTGATTGGCTCTCTGCAGCAGACCGCGCAGACCCTGGCTCATGGCGGTATGGCCGGTAAGCGCCAGGGTGACCAGCAACGCGCTCGCCGCCGCCAGCAGTAACCGCTGTCGCCAGGGACCTAAACCGGAACGCCCGATAATCAGTACGGTGGCGAGGGTGATGAAGAGATGCCAAATCCACACCATGCCGAACTCGGTGTGGATGACCGCCAGCCAGATGCTTGGGCGCAGCGTATCCGGCCACCCCTGCCCCATTTGTCCGCTCTGCAGCGCCAGGATGGCCGCCGCGGTCAGCAGGCAGAGCCACCCCAGCACGCGTACCGTGCGGGTGAAAGCGCAGCGCAGGCGCTGCCGAAGTCCCGGCGGCGCAAGATACTCGCTAAACAGGGCGATACCGAACAGTTGCATCACCGCAGCAACGTGAATAAAACGACTGGCCGAAAAACAGGCTTCCAGGATTAGCATTTATTTGACGTTAAAACGCGAGCGGCAGCGCGAAGAAAGGCAGGACAATACGTTTCATTGGCATCTACGGCTGTTCCTTATACTGAATATTAGCAATGTCGGATCAACCGACACTGTGCCGTCCAACGCGCCGTTACCGGTTTTCCGTCAGTATGCCAGAAACAAAAAAGCCCCGGCAATGTGACTCCGCTAAGCTGGACGCCAGCAGATAATAACGATTGCAAGGACTTAAGTCGAGCATACTCTAATACTGCCGCCATCTTCACCTGATAGAATCCCAACCGGCTTTAGCCGGCCGGATCGCCACCGGCGGGGGCTATCATTCAGCTTTTAGACCGGCGCGCCGGTGCTCTCGCCGCCGTTCATTTTTTTCAAATCCTGATCGATAAAGAACAGGCCGCTGCTACTGGTATTCACCAGGGACAATTTGTCCAGGATGGACTTGAACAGTTTTTCTTCTTCATGCTGTTCGGCAACATACCATTGCAGGAAGTTGAAGGTGGAATAATCCTGCTGAGTCATGGCGGCATGAGCCAGTTCGTTGATCTTGAGCGTGATCATCTGTTCGTGATCATAGGTACGCTTGAACAATTCCGCCAGGGAGGCAAAATCGGTGGGCGGCGCTTCAATGGCGCCCAGGACCGGCATGGATCCGGTGTCGTTGAGATAATCGAACAACCGCCGCATATGATCCATCTCTTCCAGGGACTGGGTCTTTAAAAAAGCGGAAGCGCCTTCGTAACCTTTATCGCTGCACCAGGCGCTCATCTGCAAATAGAGATTGGCGGAAAAGAATTCCAGATTTAATTGTTCATTCAGTTTTTTTGCCATTTCTTGTTTTAGCATGGGCGAAATTCCTGTGATTCGTTAAAAGAAAATATACTCAATCATTATGCCTACATGGTAACAATTTTTAAACCTTTAACTAACCTGTCATAAAAAATAATAAAAATACCTAATTTTATCAATACATTGAAATTATCCCTTTTTGTGAAATGTTCTTTTATGTATAAAATCCTAACTGAGATTGATTAGTATTATGATTAAGATCAAACTTTATTGAAAAATAACAGCATGCGAATTAAATCTTATTCTCATTATATCAGCTAATACAAACGATTATTATTTGTATTGTGAGGCAGCAAGTCTCCTTGCGTTTTTTTGCCGGGTACTTTATTTTTAGCAGCGACCCCATAAGCGCTTGCGGAGGAGTGATGGCGTATAATCTGGCTAAACTTGACAGCGAAACGATGGACAAGATCAACGTTGATTTGGCCGCTTCCGGGGTGGCCTTTAAAGAGCGTTATAACATGCCGGTGGTAGCCGAGCAGATTGAACGGGAGCAGCCGGAGCATTTGCGTGCTTACTTTCGTGAACGGATGGGGGAGTATCGTAAAGCCTCGCTGGGGTTTTCACGCTTGCCTTACGAACCGAAAAAATGATGCCGGATCGCAGGTCCCCTCTCGCCTCGGCGGGACGGTGGTACAGGAGCGCCGTATTGTTCGCCAACCCTTGCCGCGCGGTGCCCCGTTGAAAAACGGATGTCAGTGAACGACGTTTTTGAAGGTATCAAATAGCACGATTTGACTTGATTATCGAGGCCAACAGGCAGTTAATCATTCCTACATTTCCGATTCTTTTACAGAGAGGTAAATCATGAGTAAGGGAATGGATCGTAAGAAAGACGCAAAAAAGAAACCGCAGAAGTCACCTGAAGAAAAGCGTGCCGAAAAGCGCAACAAAAAGGTCCAGCCGGATATCGTATAAGGCAACCGAAATTAAACCCGCATCTGATGCGGGTTTTTTGTTTTTGCCGATGGGGTCATAATGGGACTTTGACTCTCGACACAGGAAAGGCCATGACATTTCGTGTCATCGATACAGAAACCTGCGGCCTCGATGGCGGCGTGGTGGAAATCGCCTCGGTGGACGTCATCGACGGAAAACTCGCCAACGCAATGAGCGACCTGGTCAATCCCGGACGGCCGATTGGCTATGAGGCCATGGCTATCCATCATATCACCGAAGATATGATTGAGGATAAGCCCCGGATCGCCAAGGTCATAGGCCGTTATCACGGCAGTCCCTATTACGTCGCCCACAATGCCGCTTTCGATCGCCGTATGCTGCCCGAAATGCACGGGCAGTGGATTTGCACGGTGAAACTGGCGCGCAAGCTCTATCCCGGATTGAAATACAGCAACCAATACCTGCGCTACGCCCTCAATTTGTCGGTTACCGTGCCTGACGGGCTCTATCCCCACCGCGCTTTGTATGACTGTTACGTCACCGCGGCGCTGCTGATGAAAATCATCAATGATTCCGGCTGGAGCGCGGAGCAAATGGCGGCAATGAGTAATGAGGTTACGCTCTTGACCACGCTGAAGTTCGGTAAATACCGGGGGCAATCCATGGAGCGCATCGCCCGGGAAGATCCGGGCTATCTTGACTGGATGTTGAAAAACCTGAAGGACCTGTCGGCAGATATGCGCTACAGCATTAATCATTTTCTTAGCGCGGCGTCGCAGGACCGGAGCATTTGACGGCAACGGCCCTGTAATGGCAGGGTTTACTCCACCAGGGAAAGAATAAAGGTGTATTCCATCGATACGCCCTCATAGCCCTTAAAGCGGCCCGATTTACCGCCATGGCCCGAGTCCATGTCGGTACAGAGCAGCAGCAGATGGTCATCGGTTTTATTGGCCCTGAGCCTGGCGACCCACTTGGCCGGTTCCCAATACTGCACCTGGGAATCATGCAGGCCGGTGGTCACCAGCAAATGCGGGTAAGCCTGGGGCTTGACCTGGTCATAAGGGCTGTATTGCTTCATGTAGTCGTAATAGGCCTTCTCTTCCGGATTGCCCCATTCATCGTATTCGCCGGTCGTGAGGGGGATGGATTCATCCAGCATGGTGGTGATGACATCAACGAACGGCACCTGCGCCACGACGCCTTTGAACAGATCAGGCGCCATGTTGATAACTGCTCCCATCAACAGTCCGCCGGCGCTGCCGCCCATGGCGAAGGCTTGTTTGGTATCGCCGTAGCCTTGCGCAAGCAGCGCGCGGCTGACATCGATAAAGTCATTAAAGGTATTCATTTTGTTGAACAACTTGCCGTCGTCATACCACTGCTGGCCGAGTTCGCCGCCGCCGCGAATGTGCGCCAGGGCAAAGACAAAGCCGCGATCCAGCAGGCTAAGACGACTGGCGCTGAAATCGGGATCCATGCTGCTGCCGTAAGATCCGTAACCATAGACCAGTAACGGATTATGGCCGGGTTTGAACAGATCCTTGCGATAGACCAGCGATACCGGAACATCAGTACCGTCCCGGGCGGCGATCCACAGCCGTTCGCTGCGATAATTTTCCGCGTCGAAATTCTTGACCTGGGACTGTTTGAGCAATTTTCGCTCGCCGGTATCCATATTCAATTCAAACAGTGTGGTGGGCGTGGTCATGGAAGAGTAGCCATAACGCAGCCATGGCGTTTGCGGGTCGGGATTGTACGCCAGCCAGGTTACGTAGGTGGGATCGTCGAATGCTATGCCCTTTTCCTCGCCGCTTTGCCAATGGATTTGGCGCAGGCTGGTGAGGCCTTGGTGGCGCTCTTCGAGGACCAGCCAGTCGCGAAACAGCGTGAAGCTCTCCAGCACCACGTCGTCCCGGGCCGGGATCAAAGTTTCCCAAAAGGATTCATCCGCGGTTTCGCTGCGATAGAGGGCGAAGTTTTTCCCCTCCCGGTTGGAGCGCAGGTAAAAATGCCCGCCGAAATGATCCAGCGAATATTCATGGTCGTGGCGGCGCGGCAGGAAGAGCTGCGGCCGGGCATGTGGGGAGTCTGCGTCCAGCAACAGGATTTCCCCGGAGGTGGTGCTGCCCAGGGCAATGATAATGTAGCGTTCAGACGTGGTTTTATGGACGCTGACGTAAAAGGAGTCGTCTTTTTCCTCATAGATAAGCTCGTCCTGCTCGGTTGCGGTTCCCACCTTGTGGCGGTAAACCTGGTAGGGCAGCAGCGTTTTTTTGTTTTTACGCACGTAGTAGAGATATTGGGAATCGTTGGTCCATTCAAAGCCTGACGACGCGTTTTCAATGACTTCCGGATACCAGGAATCCCGCGCCAGGTTTTTGAAGCGGATACCGTAAAGCCGCCGCGACAGAAAATCTTCGGCGGCGGCGACAATGGAATTGTCCGGGCTGACATCCAGCGAACCCATGGTGTAAAACTCGCTTTGCGCCGCCCGTTTGTTGCCGTCGAGCAATACCTCCCACTCGTCCTGCTGTTCGTCCAGATCCACGGACTGGCGGGTGTAGATGGCATATTCATTGCCCTCTTCATAACGGCTCTGGTAACGATAGCCGCGCCGGACATAGGGTACGGATCGATCCTGTTGCGGAATACGCTCCACCATTTCGGTAAACAGCTTATGGCGCAATTCTTCATGGCCGGTCATCATGGCCTCGCCATAGGTATTTTCTTTGGCCAGGTAATCGAGCACCGCCGGGTCTTCACGCTTATCATCACGCAGCCAGTAATAATCATCCACGCGGGTATCACCGTGCATGGTGAGGCGGTGCGGTCTTTTATCGGCTATTGGTGGAAAAATCATACATACCCTTACTTAAATTCTGCATAAGAAACAGAGTGGCACGAATATTCCAGGATGCCAAGCGGTGCCGGGCCACAAGTGATGCGTCGGGGAAAACAATGACCGGGGAGCTTGCGGATGCACCTCAATGAAACAGGCATTCGGCGGTATTCAGTTTATACCCCCATACTTCGAGTTGCAGGCGCGTTAGCGTTCCTGCAACTCGAATTATTTAGGGTATATTGAGACAATTATGGGGAAAAATATTAACTCATTTACTCAAGGTATAGCTGATTACGCCTTTCTGGCAGTCAAGGGTAACCCCGTAGCTGCGATCGGCGGTTTGTCCGCGGATTTTCAACGGCGCCTGCCAACTGTCGCCGGTGCCCGTCACCTCTTCCGGATTGATCCAGGCCACCATGGTGTCGCCTAAAGCCTGTTTATCATCGGCAAAACGTGGGAACCGGTTTTGGGTGTAATCCTGCTGGATTAATTCCGCTACTTGCGTCGCATTCAAATCCGGGCAAGGCGCTACGGCGAAGGTTTGCACCGGCGGATTCTTGGCAGCTGTTTTGGCCTGTTCCGCCGCGGTGGTTTTGGCCGCGTTGGATTTATCGCCGGTAGCCTTTTTCACCGGAGCCGGTTTGGCGGGCGCGGGTTTGGCCGGTGCCGGTTTAGCCGGTGCGGAAGAATTATTGGCCGGCGCCGGCGGTTGGGCGGGTACAGCGTTAGCCGGTGCGGAAGGCTGAGCCGGCGCAGTATCGGTCGGGGCCGGAGGCGGTACCGGCGAGGTATCGGCCGGCGCTGGAACGGCGTTGGCCGGGGGCGATGGCTGCGCGGGAGCGGCGGCGGACGGCGTCTGGGGTGTCGCGGCCGCAGGGGCGCTGTTTTGCCCCGTCGCCGGTGGCTGGGGGGTGGCGTTATCGGTAGCGTTCGGCGTCGCCTGGGTTTGGGCGGAGGGTGATTGCGCCGCAGAGCCGGCGTCGGACGATGACTGGGCGGCGGGTTCCGCCGTACCTGACTGAGTCTGATCGGCCGCCGTCGCCAGAGGGGACAAGATCAGTCCCAGCACCAATGCCCCCAACAGACCGGGTCCCGTTTTATGCATAGATCCTCCACATGTACTGTTTATCCGTATTCAGGGTATTAGATGATAATAGCCTGTTAAAATTCGCTTGAGAAAGGGATTTATAGTTACCGAAGCAAAAGATAACACTTTAACCGTTTGGCTTAACCATTGATACAAAGGGATTTACCGGCATGCTACCTGGTCCTGCTGCATAGGCAAACGATTTCGTTTATACTGCGCGCAATTTTTATCAGGTCAGGGGGAAAAAATGGTAACTATCGGAACGGCTTTACGTCCCGGCGCAACCAAAGTCATGCTGTTGGGTTCCGGCGAGCTTGGCAAGGAAGTGGCCATTGAGTGTCAGCGGCTGGGGGTAGAGGTGATTGCCGTCGATCGGTATGCCGATGCGCCTGCGATGCATGTGGCCCATCGTTCCCATGTCATCAATATGCTGGACGGTGACGCGCTTCGCGCGCTCATCGAGCGGGAACAGCCGGATTTTATCGTGCCGGAAATCGAAGCCATCGCCACCGATATGCTGGTAACCCTTGAACAGCTCGGTCATCGTGTCGTCCCCTGCGCCCGCGCCACCCGGCTGACCATGAACCGCGAAGGCATACGCCGCCTGGCGGCGGAAACGCTGGCATTGCCCACTTCGCCCTATTGTTTCGCCCAGGATCCCGCGGAGCTTTTACAGGCGGTGGCGACTATCGGCTTTCCGCTTATTATCAAGCCGGTAATGAGCTCATCCGGCAAGGGACAAAGCCTGGTAAGGGATGCCGATACCTTGGACGCCGCCTGGAATTATGCCCAGCTCGGCGGTCGGGCCGGCGGCGGCAAGGTGATTGTGGAGGGGCTGGTGCAGTTCGATTTTGAAATTACCGTGCTGACCATCAGCGCCGTGGACGGCATTCACTTTTGCGAACCCATCGGCCACCGTCAAGAGGACGGGGATTATCGGGAATCCTGGCAGCCGCAGGCCATGAGTCCATTGGCCTGGCAGCGGGCGCGGGATATCGCGCAAAAAGTGGTGACGTCCCTCGGCGGCTTTGGCCTGTTCGGCGTTGAGCTGTTTGTGCGCGGCGACGAGGTGATTTTCAGCGAAGTCTCACCCCGACCGCACGATACCGGCATGGTCACCCTGATATCACAGGATTTATCCGAGTTCGCCCTGCATGTACGGGCTTTTCTGGGATTGCCGGTGGGCGGCGTTAGGCAATACGGTCCGGCGGCCTCGGCGGTGATTCTGCCGGAGCTGGAGAGTGATAACCTGACGTTCAGCGGCCTGGAGCAGGCGCTGTCGGCCGGAGTACAAATCAGGCTGTTCGCCAAGCCCGCCATCAGCGGCAAACGCCGTCTGGGCGTGACTCTGGCCATGGCGGATACGGTGGAAGACGCCGTGAGCGCGGCTAAAGCAGCGGCGGCGGCGATTAACGTGCAGGGGAAGTGAAGCAAAGGCCCCAATGCAGGGGCCTTTGAGCTTGTTGACAAGGTGCCCGGTCGAGACAGGCTACCAGATCGTAAACACGCCGTGAACCCGTCCCTGGGGGCTCGATCCGCGCCATCCCTGGCGCGGACGGTTTACTCTTCCGGCAGCCTGTCCCTCCTTATTATCGCCGAGTACGTTTGTCAGCAGTCTGAAAGTCTTCCTTGAAGGAGCCTTTGTTATTACGCTTTAGCGCCGGCGACCGCTTCTTTCGCCAGTTCGGTGATGCGCGCGTAGTCGCCCGCTTCCAGCGCGTCGTTGGGCACCAACCAGGAGCCGCCGATGCACAGCACGCTTTTCAGCGCCAGGTAATCACGGTAGTTCTTGGGTGAAATCCCGCCGGTGGGGCAAAAACGGATCTGGGAGAAGGGTCCGGCGATGGCTTGCAGCGCTTTCACGCCGCCGTTGGCTTCAGCCGGGAAGAACTTGAACTCCCGTAAACCATATTCCATACCCAGCATCAGTTCGGACACGGTGGCGATCCCCGGAATCAGCGGGATGTTGCCTTCAGTGGCGGCTTTCAGCAGCGGCTCGGTTACCCCGGGGCTGATGATAAACTGCGCGCCGGCGGCGGTCACTTCGGCCAATTGCTGAACATTGGTAACGGTGCCGGCGCCGACGATGGCTTCCGGCACTTCTTTGGCAATGGCGCGGATGGCATCGATGGCGCACGGGGTGCGCAGGGTCACTTCCAGCACCCGAACGCCGCCGGCCACCAGCGCTTTCGCCAACGGTACCGCCTGTTCCAGCTTATTGATAACAATAACCGGCACAACCGGACCCGCTGTCAGGATGCTTTCCGCGCTTGTTTTCCAATTCTTCATTACTTGGTGTCTCCAGTCTTGCCTGTTAGGCAAAGGGTATAAGTTAACTTATTCGAATTCATTCCAGGAGCGGCCGTCACGGGTTATCATGGCCACCGAGGCCACCGGTCCCCAAGTGCCCGCCTGATAAGGTTTCGGCGCGTCATTGTCCGACTCCCAGGCTTCCATGATGGAGTCCACCCATGTCCACGCCGCCTCAACCTCATCGCGGCGAACAAACAGCGCCTGGATGCCGCGCATGGTTTCCAGCAGCAACCGCTCATAGGCGTCCGCCAGATGCTCCTGGTTGAAGGTTTCCGTAAAGCTCAAATCCAGTTTGGTGGTTTGCAGGCGATGCTTGTGATCAAGACCAGGGACTTTATTAAGGATCTGAATATCCATCCCTTCGTCCGGCTGCAGGCGGATGGTCAGTTTGTTTTGCGGCAGCTGTTGATAGGAGTCGCGGAACAGATTGAGCGCCGGATTCTTAAAGTAGATGACTACTTCGGAACATTTGGTGGGCAGGCGTTTACCGGTGCGCAGGTAAAAAGGAACCCCCGCCCAGCGCCAGTTGTCGATATCCACCCGGATTGAAACAAAGGTTTCGGTATGGCTGGCCTTATTGGCGCCCTCTTCTTCCAGGTAACCCGGTACTTTCTTACCCTGGACAAACCCGGCGGTATATTGTCCCCGAACGGTGGTGTCGCGCACGTTGGTATGATCAATGGGCCGCAGAGAGCGCAGTACCTTCACTTTTTCGTCGCGGATGCGATCGGTGGTTAAATCCGACGGCGGCGACATGGCAATCATGGTCAGAATCTGCAGCAAATGGCTTTGAATCATGTCGCGCATCTGGCCGGCTTTATCAAAATATCCCCAGCGCCCTTCAATGCCCACTTCTTCGGCCACGGTTATCTGCACATGATCAATGGTGCGATTATCCCAGTTGCTGGCGAACAAGGAGTTGGCGAAACGCAGCGCCAACAGATTCAACACGGTTTCTTTACCGAGATAATGGTCGATGCGATAGACCTGGCACTCTTTGAAATACTTCGCCACCTGATCGTTAATGACCTGAGAAGAGGCTAAATCGGTACCCAGGGGTTTTTCCATGACGACCCGGCTCGGCTCTTTGTTCAGCCCGGCTTCTCCCAAACCCTGGCAAATGGCGCCGAATGTATTGGGCGGCATGGCAAAGTAGTTGATGGTAACACGGTTTTCCTGGTCGAGCTTTTCCCCCAGGCGGGAGAAATGTTTGGTTTCGTTTACATCGAGATTACAAAAATCCAGGCGCGCGCTGAGCGTCTTCCAGAGCTTTTCGTCGATAGTCTCTTTCATGAAGGTTTCCAGCGCTTCGCGTACCACCTTGGTATAAGCTTTCACGTCCCAATCGGCACGGCCTACCCCGATGATACGGGTATCGGGGTTTATGGATCCGGCTTTCTCCAACTGATACAACGAAGGCAGCAGTTTTCTCCGGGCCAAATCGCCCTTTGTGCCGAAAATCACCAGATCGCATGCCTGGGCAATGGATGTTAACGCCATGTTCCTCTCCTCGTGCAGGATGTTTGTAATTTTATTACATTTTAAAAGGTTTTTTTTGACGCCAACCAGTAAATCACCAGAAAAATCCCCAATAAATCACATTTTTCAGCATGCAACATCTTACTTACCGCAAACAAAATGTAATTTACAAACAATAATGTCAATATATTACACTTTTGAAAGTTAGACACGGGTCATAGTCTGGTAAAAAACTCGTTGTGTTCGCCGGATTAGCTGCCTTTGCCTTCCGGCTCGTAGTATATTTCATCAAATCGGTAATGATTTCTCCTTTGTGTGAAATCGGTTAAAACCATGAGCAATCCACTTATGAACATGCTGGAAAAGATTAATAGCCATATGGAGTTGCTGAGTAAGTCTGAACGTAAAGTGGCGGAAGTCATCCTCGCCACGCCCCAGACCGCTATCCATTCCAGTATCGCCATTCTGGCCCGGATGGCCGAAGTCAGCGAGCCCACAGTCAACCGTTTTTGTCGTCGTTTGGATACTAAGGGTTATCCTGATTTTAAATTACAGCTTGCTCAGAGTTTGGCTAATGGTACACCTTATGTAAACCGTAATGTGGATGAAGACGACAGCGTCGATTCCTATACGCTGAAAATTTTCGAATCCACCATGGCCAGTTTGGAGCAGGTAAAAACCCGGTTGGATATCGCCGCCATCAACCGGGCGGTGGATTTGCTCACCCAGGCCAAAAAAATCTCCTTCTTCGGCTTGGGGGCTTCCGCCGCGGTGGCGCATGATGCGATGAACAAATTTTTCCGCTTCAATATCCCCATTGTCTATTCCGAGGATATTGTTATGCAGCGCATGAGTTGCATGAATTCCAGCGAAGGGGATGTGGTGGTGCTGATATCCCATACCGGCAGAACCAAAATGCTGGTGGACCTGGCGCAGCTGGCGCGCGAGAATGATGCAACCGTTATCGCGGTAACCTCGCCTTATTCGCCGCTGGCTCGTGAAGCTTCTTTGACGCTGGCCCTGGATGTGCCCGAGGATACCGATGTCTTCATGCCCATGATATCGCGTATCGCGCAATTAACGCTGATAGACGTTCTGGCCACCGGCTTTACCTTGCGCCGCGGGGCCAAATTCAGGGATAACCTGAAGCGGGTCAAGGAGGCCCTGAAGGAATCACGCTTTGATAAGGTAGACTCAGCAGCATATAAATTTGATTGATACGGTATTATATGAAAAATAACCTCTCACTGGGGTACGAAAAAAGCTACGGAAAGAGCTTTGTATGCCACTAAGACGAGGAATGCTTTAACACAGCCGAATCAGTTTCATCCGCAGTCGAGAATAAACCATGACCGCGATGAAACGATGATACGACGTTTTTGCTACACCAATAATGTCCAAGTCAACGGAGTTATCCATGTCCAGACGGCTCAGAAGAACCAAAATTGTAACCACGCTGGGGCCAGCCACCGATCGTGACAATAATCTTGAAAAAGTTATTGCTGCCGGCGCCAATGTGGTTCGCCTTAATTTTTCCCACGGGACTGCTGAAGATCACCTGATCCGGGCCAACAAGGTACGCGAGATTGCGGCAAAACTGGGACGGCATGTGGCGATCCTGGGTGATTTACAGGGGCCAAAAATCCGTGTGTCTACCTTCCGGGAAGGCAAAGTGTTCTTGAGCCTGGGGGACAAGTTCATACTTGACGCCAATCTGGGCAAGGGTGAAGGCGATAGGGAAAGAGTCGGTATCGATTATAAGGGGTTGCCCGCCGATGTGGTGCCCGGCGACGTTCTGCTGCTTGATGACGGGCGGGTACAGCTGAAAGTGCTGGAAGTCATCGGTACGCAGGTGTTTACCGAGGTCACCGTGGGCGGCCCGTTGTCCAATAACAAGGGCATCAATAAGATGGGCGGCGGGTTGTCGGCCCCGGCCCTGACTGAAAAAGACAAACTCGATATTCTAACCGCCGCGAAAATCGGCGTGGATTATCTGGCGGTTTCCTTTCCGCGTACCGGTGAAGACTTGAACTACGCTCGCCGCCTGGCCCGCGATGCCGGCTGTAACGCCAAGATTGTCTCCAAGGTGGAACGCGCCGAAGCGGTGGCCAGCGACGAAGCCATGGACGATATTATCCTGGCTTCCGATGTGGTCATGGTGGCGCGCGGCGATCTGGGGGTGGAAATCGGCGATCCGGAGCTGGTGGGTATCCAGAAAAAATTGATCCGCCGCGCCCGTAAACTGAATCGCGCGGTGATAACCGCCACTCAGATGATGGAATCGATGATCACCAACCCGATGCCCACGCGCGCTGAGGTGATGGATGTGGCGAACGCGGTGCTGGACGGGACCGATGCGGTGATGTTATCCGCCGAGACCGCCGCCGGCCAGTACCCGGCGGAAACCGTGGCCGCCATGGCCCGGGTATGCCTGGGCGCCGAAAAAATCCCCAGCATCAATGTGTCAAAGCACCGCCTGGACGTACAGTTCGACAACATCGAAGAAGCTATTGCCATGTCCAGCATGTATGCCGCCAATCACCTGAAAGGGGTGAGCGCTATTATTACGCTGACGGAATCCGGCCGCACACCGCTGATGATGTCCCGTATCAGCTCAGGTTTGCCGATCTTCGCTCTGTCCCGTCATGAACATACGCTGAACCTCACGGCGCTGTACCGCGGGGTAACGCCGGTCTATTTCAACAGCGACGGCGAAGGGGTGTTCGCGGCCACCGAGGCGGCTAATTTGCTGCGGGATAAGGGCTTTTTGATGTCGGGGGACTTGGTGATTGTTACCCAAGGGGATGTCATGAGTACCGTTGGCACCACTAATACCAGCCGGATCCTGCGGGTGGAGTAACCCGCCCAGGCGACCGTTGCGTCAATACAGGAAAAGCCGGCCATCAGCCGGCTTTATTTTGCCCTATTGCCGCCGCGGCGGGACTAGCGCTTATAGGGATCCGGGTCGCCGGGTTTGCGGGTTTTGAGTAATTTCAGGATCCAGGCGTACTGTTCCGGGTTCGGCCGAACCAGCATTTCAACTTCTTCATTCATGCGGCGGGCGATATCATGATCGCTGGCATCGGCGATATCGTCCATCGGCGGTCGAATATGGATATGCAGTTCTCCGGTCTTGCCGTTGTATACCGGAAAGAGCGGAATCACCGCCGCCCGGCATATCTTCATCATGCGGCCGATGGCCGGCAGCGTGGCTTTATAGGTGGCGAAAAAATCCACAAATTCGCTGTGTTCGGCGCCATGATCCTGATCGGGCAGATAATAGCCCCAATAGCCATGGCGTATGGAGAAGATGAACGGTTTTATACCGTCGTTACGGGCGTGCATGCGACCGCCGAAACGGCGGCGTACCCGGTTCCACATATAGTCCACCAGTTCGTTGCGCTGATTGTGGAACATCGCCGAGACCTTTTGGCCGGTTGAGGACATGAGAATGGCCGGGACATCCACCGCCCAGCCGTGCGGCACCAGAAAGATGATATTGCGCTGCTGCGCCTGTACTGCCTCGATGACGTCCCTGCCGTGCCAAATGACTTTTTTTTGCAGCCGTTCCGGGCTGCGGCAGGCCAGCTCGGCCAGCAGCACCGTGGATTGCGGCACCAGGGCGAACATGTCGTCGATGATGGCTTCCCGCCGGTCATCGGTAAGTTCCGGCAGGCAGTAGCGCAGGTTAACCCGCGCGCGATGGCGGGCGCCCTTGGAGAACCGCCCCACCAGGCGTCCCATGGCGCCCAACATCGGATCCCGCCAGCGGGCCGGAATAAATGCCGCGCCGGTAATCAAGGCGATGGCGCACCAGACGCCCCAGTAACGGGGCAAGAAAAATTCCCTCTTGAACTCGGGGACAAATTCCACCACGTTGGTTTTATTATTCTTTTCCATGCAAATCTCAACTGTCTTTTGTCTACTGTCGATTACCGGAGGGTGCCAGCCTCTTCTTCCCATTTACGCCGCTCGGTTAATAAACATCATAAGGCAACCAATGACTTGTCGGTTGCCCTAAGATACCATATCAATCGAATTGCAGCTGCGGCATTGCTTCCCTGACCTGCGCCAGATAGTCGAGCCGATCCTTGCCGGTCAACCCTTCGGTGCGGGGCAGCTTGGCCGTTAACGGATTCACCGCCTGCTGGTTTATCCAGATTTCATAGTGCAGGTGAGGACCGGTGGAACGGCCGGTATTGCCGGACAAGGCGATGCGATCGCCGCGTTTCACCTGTTGCCCCGGCTTCACCAACAGTTTTTTCAAATGCATATAGCGGGTCATGTATTGCCGGCCATGGCGGATGGTCACATAGTTGCCCGCCCCGCTGCCGTTTTTACTCTCAACCACTTCGCCGTCGCCCACCGCCAACACCGGCGTGCCCACCGGCATGGCGAAATCCACGCCGCGATGGGGGGCGATATGACCGGTAACCGGATTAAGGCGCCGGGGACTGAAATTGGACGATACCCGGAATTGCTTGACGGTGGGAAAACGCATAAAGCCCTGCGCCAGCCCGGCGCCGTCCCGGTTGTAAAACTCTCCGTCGCTGGCGCGGAACGCATAAACATCCTTGTCGCCGGTGCGCAGGCGCACCCCGATCAATTCGCTCTGTTCGCTGCGGCCGTTAAGCATTTCCCTTGATGTCAGCACCGCGAACCGATCGCCCTGCTGTAGCTTACGGAAATCAAGCTGCCACTGCAGCGCTTTGATAACCGAATTGATTTCCGGGCCGGACAGGCCGGCGGCGCGCGCGCTGGTGACGAAGCTGCCGTCCACGGTGCCGGTCAGCATGGCATTGCTCCATTCGCCGGCCTGATTGGCCACGCTCTCCTTGAAACCGCCGTCGAGGCGATCGTAGGTATGGGTTTCCCGGCGCGACATCTCCCAGCTCAGGCGCTGCAGCTCGCCGCCGCCATCCAGCGTCCAGGAGATTTTCTGGCCTATCTTCAGATTACGCAACTGGGGAAACCGCTGGGCCAGCAGCGAAACATCCGACATATCGATGCCGTATTGGGTCAATATGCTGCCCAAGGTATCGCCGGTGGAAACGACATATTCATGCACACCGGTTTCGCCGGCGACTTTTTCGTCAAGATCGTCGGCAAGGGGAACATCGTCGTCGTTATCGGCGGGGGACTGATCAATGGGTTCGCTGGCTTCCGGCGCCAGGTCACGCGCGGGCTGTGCTCCCGCCGGCACGGTGCGGCTGGTGGAGGGTCCCATAACGGGAGAGTAGACATAAGGCCGCCATACGGCCACGGCCAGAGTGATGACGGTTAATGACCCCAACATCACGCGATGGGGTCTTGGCAGATTGTTATACGCCAAGGTAATAGAACGAACTAACTGCTGCACCGATTCCTATCCTCATGATTTTTTATTCAGGCAGCTCATATATTGGTTCGCCAATTGAAACAAGAAATGGCTATAACTGTCCTTGCCCAAAGCGATACCGCTTCCCAGGGGATCCAGCGTGCCCATGCGCACATCGGTCCCTCTGGCCACGGCATTGATGACGGCCGGCCTGAATTGTGGCTCAGCAAAAATGCACAAGGCTTTATGCTCAACCAACTGAGTTCGAATGTTATGTAGTGCCTGGGCGCCGGGCTGTATCTCGGGATTGATGGTGAAATAACCCAAGGAGGTTAAACCGTAGTGTTTTTCAAAATAACCATAGGCATCGTGAAACACGAAATACCCCTTCCCGCTCGCTGGCGATAGCATTGTAGCGATTATTTTGTCATTTTTTGTCAAGGATGTGGTGAAAAATAGCAGATTTTCGTCTATTTGGGCTTTCTTATCCGGCCACAGCTGCACTAAACGATCGTGGATGGCAATGGCGACTTGCGCGGCTATTTCCGGCGACAGCCAGATATGCATATTGTATTCGCCATGATGGTCGTCGGCATCATCCGCCGGATCATGGGCGCCGGAGGCATCGTCGTCATGGTCGCCGCCTTTCATCAGCAGCGGTTTAATCGCCGGGATCGCGGACAATGTCAGCGCCTTGGCCGCGGGCAGCGCCGTCACCGGCCTGGCCATAAACGCTTCCAATTCCGGCCCGACCCAGACCACCAGGGAGGCATCCCGGATGCGCCCGATATCGGAGGGGCGCAGGGCGTAGTCATGAGGCGATGCGCCGTCCGGCAGCAGCACATCTGTCCCGGTAACGCCTTCACCGATGGCCGAGGCGATAAACCCCAACGGACGAATGGAGACCAGTATATTCGCCCGTGCCTGGCCGCCGATGGCGCACAGGAGTAAAATGCCGGCCAGCCACAGCCGGAACCCTTTTTTATGGCGGGGATTCATAATGATAATTCTCTTCGGCAACTCTTGGGCGTGTGATATTATAACATTCTTGCCGTTTCGCAACCGTAATTAACATGTCAACTCTGGTCACACTCAACCATATATCCGTCAGTTTCGGCGCCAGGCGCGTCCTCAGCGATATCTCGTTTTCCCTGCGTGCCGGACGGATCCTGACGCTGGTGGGGCCCAACGGCGCAGGCAAGTCCACGCTGGTTAGGGTGGTGCTCGGCCTGATACCCGCTGACGCGGGTACGCTGGTGCGGGACCCCAGGCTGCGTATCGGTTATGTTCCGCAAAAAATTTATCTGGACACCACCCTGCCGCTGACGGTAGAGCGTTTCATGCGCCTGCGTCCGGGCGTGGAAAAGCAGGAATTGCCCGAGGCGCTGGCGCGGGTGCATGCGGCCCATTTGCTGGCGCAGCCGATGCAGAAACTGTCCGGCGGCGAAATGCAGCGGGTGCTGCTGGCCCGCGCCCTGCTCAATCGGCCGCAGCTGCTGGTGCTGGATGAGCCGACCCAGGGCGTTGATATCGCCGGTCAGGCGGCGCTTTATGAGCTTATCCAGCAAATCCGCCATACCCTGGGCTGCGGCGTACTGATGGTTTCCCATGACCTGCATCTGGTCATGGCCAAAACCGATGAAGTACTGTGCCTTAATCAGCATATTTGCTGCTCGGGCACGCCGGAAGTCGTTTCCGCCCATCCCGATTATATCGCGATGTTCGGTTATCAGGGCGCGGATGCGCTGGCCGTCTACCGTCACCACCACAACCATGGCCACGACCTGAGCGGAGAGACGGTAGCGGAACGGGAGAGCTGCCGGTCATGCTAGCGCTGCTATTGCCGGGCTGGCTGGCCGGCATCCTGCTGGCCATGGCGGCGGGTCCGTTGGGATCTTTCGTGGTCTGGCGCAAAATGTCCTATTTCGGCGATACGCTGGCCCATGCGTCGCTGCTGGGAGTGGCTTTCGGATTGCTGCTGAATGTCAATCCGTTTTACGCGGTGATCGCGGTGACGCTGGTATTGGCGTTGGGCCTGGTGTGGCTGGAACGCTTCCCGCAGCTGGCCATTGACACCGTGCTGGGGATTATGGCGCACAGCGCGCTTTCACTGGGACTGGTGGTGGTAAGCCTGATGTCTAACGTGCGGGTGGATCTGATGGCCTATCTGTTCGGCGATTTGCTGTCGGTGACCCTGGACGATATCGTGCTGATCGCCTGCGGCGTGGCGGTGGTGCTCGCATTGCTGGCCTGGCGGTGGCGGGCGCTGCTCTCGGTAACCATCAGCCCGGAGCTGGCCCATGTGGACGGTATCCGCCTGCCGCGGGTCAAGCTGCTGCTGATGCTGCTGACCGCGCTCACCATCGGACTGGCGATGAAGTTTGTCGGCGCCCTTATCATCACGTCGCTGCTGATCATTCCGGCCGCCGCCGCCCGCCGGTTTTCACGTACGCCCGAGCAGATGGCGCTGCTGGCGATAGCGGCCGGCATGATTGCCGTCACCGGCGGACTCACTTTCTCGGCGTTTTACGACACCCCCGCCGGGCCGTCGGTGGTGCTTTGCGCCTCCGTGCTGTTTTTGCTGAGTTTGTTCAGCAGGCAACGGGCCTGAACTCAGGGCACGGCTTTACGGTTCGCCGGGGGCGATGATAAGCCCCGCCATGACGCCAATGAGCAGCTACAGCTCGTCCCGCGCGATACCAAAATGCTTATAGGCCTGGGCGGTAGCGATGCGCCCCCGTGATGTGCGCTGCATAAATCCCTGCTGGATAAGAAAGGGCTCCAGCACATCTTCAATGGTTTCTTTCTCTTCGCCGATGGCCGCCGCCAGGTTATCCAATCCCACCGGGCCGCCGACGAATTTATCGATAATGGCCAACAATAGCTTGCGGTCCATAAAGTCGAAGCCCTCGGTATCCACATTCAGCATATCCAGGGCATTCACCGCCACATCGTCGGTAATGACGCCCTGGGCGCGCACTTCTGCGAAGTCCCGCACCCGGCGCAACAGCCGGTTGGCGATACGCGGCGTACCCCGCGCCCGTTTGGCGATTTCATGAGCGCCGGATTCGGTGATGCTTAATTCCAGGCAGTCGGCGCTGCGTTTGACGATATGCTGCAGATCCGCTACCTGATAGAACTCCAAGCGCTGCACGATACCGAACCGATCGCGCAGGGGCGAGGTCAGGGAACCGGCGCGGGTGGTGGCTCCCACCAGGGTAAAGGGCGGCAGTTCGATTTTAATTGACCTGGCCGCCGGGCCGTCGCCGATCATGATATCCAGCTGGTAATCTTCCATCGCCGGGTAGAGAATTTCCTCCACCACCGGGGAAAGGCGGTGGATTTCATCAATAAACAGCACATCGTGGGGTTCAAGATTGGTGAGCATGGCCGCCAGATCGCCGGGTTTTTCCAAAACCGGCCCGGAAGTAGTGCGTAAATTCACGCCCATTTCATTGGCGACGATATTGGCCAGGGTGGTTTTACCCAGGCCGGGCGGGCCGAAAATCAGCAGATGGTCCAACGCGTCGCCTCGCAGCTTCGCCGCCTGGATGAAAATCTCCATCTGCTCGCGCACGTGCGGCTGTCCGATGTAATCGTCGAGGGTTTTCGGCCGGATGGCCCGGTCCACCACCTCGTCGGGGATCACCACGGAAGGGGACATTAAACGATCTGCTTCAATCATCCATTACCTCACAGCGCGGCGCGCAGGGCGTCGCGGATTAGCGATTCACAGTCGGCATCAGGCCGCGCCACTTTGTTCACCATCCGGCTGGCCTCCTGAGGTTTATAACCCAATGACACCAAGGCGGCAACCGCTTCAGATTCAGGATCGTCCGCAGATGCCGCGTTAACGGGGATACTGGCGGGAAGATCGCCGCCGCCGAGGGCGAATAATTCACCGTTCATCCCTTTAAAGCGATCTTTCATTTCCACCACCAGCCGCTCGGCGGTTTTGGTGCCGACGCCGGGCAGCTTGATCAAGGCGCTGATTTCCTGGCGCTCAACCGTATTGACAAACTGCTGCGCCGACATGCCGGATAGAATAGCCAGCGCCAGCTTCGGGCCGACGCCGTTGACCTTAATCAGTTCGCGAAACAGGGCGCGCTCCTGGCGGTTAGTGAAACCGAACAGCAGTTGCGCATCCTCGCGCACCACAAAGTGGGTATACACAATGGCTTCCTTGCCGGTTTCCGGCAGGACGTAAAAGCAGGTCATGGGCATTTGCACTTCATAGCCGACTCCCTGAACTTCAAGCAACACCTGCGGGGGCTGCTTTTCAAGAATGATGCCTCTTAGGCGTCCAATCACGTTGACCTTCCTTTTGATTGTCGTTGAGTCAGCGACCCATGGCTAACATTTATAACATAATAAAGGCTGGATGAATATCCAGCCGTATAGCCTGACAGGCCCGCGATCATCGGAAGTGCAACGACCGTGTTAAAGGGAGACCATGCTGATGGAGCCTCGACGTGCCCAGTCGGCACAGGCCCGCAACCCCGGCTGGCGCCAGCCCCCACCCCTCAGCTTAACCGGCCGCGGGCCAGATTCAGCCGGCTATTGCCCGCCCGGATAGCGTTCTGGCTGACATGGCAATGGGTAATGGCGATGGCCAGCGCGTCGGCGGCATCCGCCTGCGGGCTGGCGGGCAGCTTCAGCAGCAGCTTCACCATATGCTGTACCTGGCCTTTGTCCGCCGAACCATTGCCCACCACCGTTTGCTTCACCTGACGGGCGGCATACTCGAACACCGGCAGCGATTGGTTCATGGCCGCCACGATAGCCACCCCGCGCGCCTGACCCAGCTTCAGCGCCGAATCGGCGTTTTTCGCCATAAAAACTTCCTCAATGGCGAAAAAATCCGGCTGAAATTGCGTAATGATCTCGCTGACGCCGGCATAAATAAGCTGCAGCCGGGTAGGCAAATCATCCACTTTGGTGCGGATGCAACCGCTGCCGAGATAGGTAAGCACCCGTCCCTGCTGACGGATGATACCGTAACCGGTGATGCGCGAACCGGGGTCGATACCGAGAATAATCGTCATCGCCCGATACCGGCCGCCGGGTTTGGCCGCCAAGCCAACATGCCGGTCACAGGGTCGCCGCCACCTCATCGGAGATCTCGCCGTTATGATAGACTTCCTGCACATCGTCCGAATCTTCCAGCAGATCTATCAGGCGCAGCAGCTTGGGGGCGGTTTCCTCGTCCAGATCCGCCTTGGTGGACGGAATCAGCGCCACCTCGGACTCCTCGGCGTGCAAACCGGCCGCTTCCAACGCATCTTTCACCGAACCGAACGTCTCCGGCGTCGTGTAGACATCGATGGCGCCGTCGTCATAGGTGACCACATCATCCGCACCGGCTTCCAGCGCTGCGTCCATCACCCGATCCTCGTCCAGGCCGGGCGCAAAGGAGATGACGCCTTTTTTGGTGAACAGGTAGGAAACCGAGCCATCGGTACCGAGGTTGCCGCCGGTTTTGGTAAAGGCGTGCCTGACCTCGGAGACGGTACGGTTGCGGTTGTCGCTCAGGCATTCAACCATCACCGCCGTTCCGCCGGGGCCGTAGCCTTCATAGATAATGGTTTCCATCTGGGTATCGTCATCGCCGCCCACGCCCCGCGCGATGGCGCGATTGAGGGTATCGCGCGTCATATTATTGGCCAGGGCTTTATCCACCGCGGCACGCAGACGGGGATTGGCCCCCACGTCGCCGCCGCCAAGCCGTGCGGCGGTCACCAATTCACGAATGATCTTGGTGAAGATTTTGCCGCGTTTACTGTCTTGGGCCGCTTTACGATGCTTGGTATTGGCCCACTTGCTATGACCTGCCATAACTCTCTCCGAAATAAGCCTCTTCAGGCCGGATAAATAACAAATTCTTCAATAGCCTGCCGATTACTCCAGGATTTGGTCAGTAAGGCGGCCTGTGGGGCGCGGAGCCATTGGAAAGCGAGATGCTCGCTTATCTTAGGCTCCCGCTCAGAGGGTAACGTCAAACTGAACCAATATTCTGTATTACGCGTCACTCCCGGCGCATATCGGTGGCGCAAATGACTGAAAATTTCAAACTCGACGCAGCGCTTGCAATCCAGCAACCGGAGGCGCTCGGCATCGATATTGATGCCGGTTTCCTCGCACACTTCCCGTTTCGCCGCCTCGGCGGGAGTTTCCTCTCCTTCCAGACTGCCGGTGACCGATTGCCAGAAATCGGGATCGTCCCGACGCTGCATCATCAAGACCCGGCCGCTATCCCGGGCGTAAATCACAATCAACACCGAAACCGGTCGCTTCCAGGCCATTTATTGCTGTCCGCGTTCCGCCGCTTCCTTGCCTTTGCCGATGACAGCGATGGACAATTCCGCCAGCGCGTCAGGATTGCCAAAACTCGGCGCATCGGTCATGGGATCGGCCGCGGCGGTGGTTTTGGGGAAAGCGATAACGTCGCGGATATTATCGGTGCCGGTCAACAGCATCACCAGGCGATCCAGGCCGAAGGCCAGCCCCGCGTGGGGCGGGGTGCCATATTTCAGCGCATCCAGCAGGAAGCCGAACTTATCCCGCTGCTGCTGTTCCTCGATACCCAGGATGCTGAATACCGTCTGCTGTATTTCGCTGCGATGGATACGCACCGAGCCGCCGCCCACTTCATAACCGTTCAATACCATATCGTAGGCATTGGCCACCACCGACAGCGGATCGGCCGCCAGCGCTTGCGGGTCGACATCCAGCGGCGCGGTGAAGGGGTGATGCATGGCCGCCAGTCCGCCTTCGTCGTCCTGCTCGAACATCGGGAAATCAATGACCCACAGCGGCGCCCAGCGCTGCTCGTCGGTGATATGCAGGTCGCGGCCCAGCTTCAGGCGCAGCGCTCCCAGCGCATCGGTGGTGATTTTGGCACGATCGGCGCCGAAAAAAATCATGTCGCCGTCGCGGGCGTCGGTACGCGTCAGTATCGACTCCAGCACGCCGGCATCGAGGAATTTGGCGACGGGACTTTGCACCCCTTCCAGTCCCGCCGAGCGCGAATTAACCTTAATATAGGCCAGACCTTTGGCGCCGTAAATTTCGATAAACTTGGCGTACTCGTCAATTTGCTTGCGGCTTAACTGCGCGCCGCCGGGTACGCGGATCGCCGCCACCCGCCCCTTGGGGTCATTGGCCGGCCCGGAGAACACCTTGAATTCAAGGTTTTTCACCAGATCGCCCACATCAACGATTTCCATCGGGTTGCGCAAATCGGGTTTATCGGAACCAAAGCGGCGCATGGCTTCGGCGTAGGTCATCACCGGAAAGGCGCCCAGGTCGACGCCTTTGATTTCTCGCCACAGTTCGCGAATAAGGCGTTCCATGACTTCCCGCACCTGGGGCGCGGTCATAAAGGAGGTTTCGACGTCGATCTGGGTGAATTCCGGCTGGCGATCGGCTCGCAGGTCCTCGTCGCGAAAGCATTTGACGATTTGATAATACCTGTCGAAACCGGACATCATCAGCAACTGCTTGAAGAGCTGCGGTGACTGCGGCAGAGCGTAGAACTTGCCTTTATGCACCCGGCTCGGCACCAGGTAGTCGCGCGCGCCCTCCGGCGTCGCTTTGGTAAGCATCGGCGTTTCGATATCCAGAAATCCTTCGCCATCCATAAAGCGGCGCACAAAACTGCAGATGCGGGCGCGGGCTTTCAGCCGCGCCGCCATTTCCGGACGGCGCAAATCCAGATAACGGTATTTCAGCCGCTGCTCTTCGGTATTGTTTTGATTGGAATCCAGCGGCAGCGGCTCGGAACGGTTGAAGACCGTGAGCGATGTTGCCAGCACCTCCACTTCGCCGGTGGCCATTTCGCTGTTGATTTGACTGTCGGGCCGCGCCCTTACCGTGCCGGTAAGCTGAATACAAAATTCGTTGCGCAGCTCCGAGGCGCGAGCGAACGCCTCCTGGCGATCGGGGTCGAAAAACACCTGCACCAGCCCTTCCCGATCCCGCATGTCGATAAAAATCAGGCCGCCCAGGTCCCGGCGGCGGTTAACCCAGCCGCACAATGTTACTTCCCGGCCAACATGGGACAGATCGAGCTGTCCGCAATATACAGTACGCATCACGATATCCTTAAAATTAAGCCCATGCCGTCCTGCCATTTTTAGCGGGTAAAGGCTGTAATATCCCTCATCGTTCACATTGCAGCCGGATGGGCCGCAACGTAAAAGCTATTGGGTATAATCATTGGGGCTGACGGCTGTGCATTGGCATTTTGCCGACATTCGAAAGGCGGCCATTATAAAGTAATTTCCCGCACAGGATAAGTCCGAAGGCCATTCCCCCCCTTGGTCAGGTCAAATAATTAATCATTAACATATTTATTAACAAAATTTTCCCGCCGGGGGCTATTCCCATGTCCATCGACTAACATACCCTTTCCCGGTCACTTTCTGAATAGACTGACACCCGTTGGTCCGGTTTTATGAATTATAGGAGACGTATTATGCTGGAACTCGATCCCAAAGGTAGCGCGCTGGTATTGATTGATTTGCAACAGGGTATCCTGCCCTTTGCCGGCGGACCGCATAGCGCCCAGCAGGTGGTGGCCAAAGCCGGAAAGCTGGCCAGCCGCTTTCGGGAGATCGGCGCGCCGGTATTTCTGGTGCGGGTGGGCTGGTCGCCGGATTTTGGCGAAGCGTTGAAACAGCCGGTGGATGCCGCCATGGGCGGCAACGGATTGCCGGAAAACTGGTGGCAATTCCCCGAAGAGCTAAAGGTACAGGAAAGCGATATTCGCATTATAAAACGTCAATGGGGCGCATTTTACGGCACCGATCTTGAGATGCAGCTGCGTCGCCGCGCCATCGATACTATTGTACTGGCGGGTATCTCCACTAACATCGGCGTGGAATCCACCGCGCGCAACGCCTGGGAAATGGGTTTTAAACTGGTGGTAGTGGAAGATGTCTGCAGTGCCCATGATAAGGAGCAGCATGATAACAGCATGCAGAATATTTTTCCGCGCATCGGCCGGGTACGCAGCAGCGACGAGGTGCTTGCCGCCCTGGGGTGAGTTTTGTCCGCAACGGGCCGGCCGGCGAGGGCCCAGGCCATGATGTATATTGGCTTGCCGCAATGGCAGCATAGCGGCTGGGGTAAGCTTGGCATGCGCACCCTGGCGGATTACGCGCGTTATTTCAACTGCGTGGAAGGGAATACCACGCTCTATGCCCTGCCCGCCCTTGATCGCGTCTACGACTGGCGCGCCATGACGACGGAAGATTTCCGGTTTTGCTTTAAATTTCCGGCGACCATCAGCCATCAGGGCGGGCTGCGGGATTTTCAGCAACCCTTGGCGCAGTTTTACCAGACCCTGGAGCCCCTGGCGGACAGGATCGGCCAATACTGGCTGCAGCTGCCGGCGACCTTCGGGCCGCCGGACCTTCCCGCCCTGTGGACCTTTCTCGACGCGCTCTCCCCCGCATTCAGCTATGGCGTGGAAGTCCGCCATGAGCAGTTTTTCGCCAAAGGCGAAGACGAACTGGCGTTAAACCGCGGTCTGCGGGAGCGGGGGGTCAATCGGGTGATTCTCGACAGCCGTCCGGTCCATCTGTCCCGCGCCTCCAGTCCCGCCCTGCTGGCGGCTCAGCGCCAGAAACCCAAGGTGCCGCCCCATGCGCTGCTTACCGCCCACCGTCCGCTGATTCGTTATATCGGCAATGACGACATCAAGGACAGCCTGCGGCTGTTTCAACCCTGGCTGGACAAACTGCCGCAATGGCAAGCGCATCAGACGCCCTTCCTGTTTATTCATACGCCGGACATCGCGCAGGCGCCGCGCCTGGCCCAGCATCTGTGGCCGCTGCTTGAAGCGAGAATTCCCGCCATCGGCCCGTTTCCAGGCTGGCCGCAGCAAGATACGCTGTTCTGAACGCCGGCCGCCGCGGCGAGACGCATCCAGACGGAAGAGCGTCGCCGCAGCGGAATGCTTACACCTAGATGCATGCCGCCGCATGCTTTGTGCCGGGGATCTGGTAGAATATGGCCTTTCCATGAATAATCCCCGATATCGCCATGACTAACCCAGATAAGCTTTTCTCGACGCCCATTGCCAATTTGGGCGATTGGACGTTCGATGAACGTGTCGCCGAAGTCTTCCCGGATATGATCCAGCGCTCGGTGCCCGGCTACGCCAGCATCATTTCCATGATCGGCATGCTGGCCGGACGATTTGCCCGCCCCGGCTCCCGGATTTACGATCTCGGCTGCTCCCTCGGCGCGGCGACCCTGGCCATGCGCCGCGCCGTTACCGCCGAGGACTGCCGGATTATCGCAGTGGATAACTCCGCCCCGATGGTGGATCGCTGCCGGCGGCATCTCGAGGCATTTCGCGCCGATATACCGGTAGAAGTGCTGCATGCCGACATTCGCGATGTGCCGATAAGCAACGCCTCGCTGGTGGTGCTGAACTTCACCTTGCAGTTTCTTGAGCCGGAGGATCGCCAGCAGATGCTTAATCGCGTTTTCGCCGGCCTCAATCCCGGCGGCGCCGTGGTATTGTCTGAAAAAATGAGTTTTCAGGACGCGGAAATTGGCGAACTGCTGTTCAATATGCATCATGACTTCAAGCGCGCCAACGGCTACAGCGAGCTTGAGATCAGCCAGAAACGCAGCATGCTTGAAAACGTCATGCTGACGGACTCGGTGGAGACCCACAAGGACCGCCTGCGGCAGGCCGGATTCGGCCACGGGGAAATCTGGTTTCAGTGTTTCAATTTCGGCTCCCTTATCGCTATCAAACCCGCCCATAGGCCGGAGAACGCGGGATGACCGATTTTGGTGATTTTTATCAGCTGATTGCCAAAGGTCCCCTCAGCCCCTGGCTCAACACCCTGCCCGCTCAGTTAAGCGCCTGGCAGCAGGAATCCCTGCACGGCAAATTCAGACAGTGGTTTAACGCTGTGGAAAGATTGCCGGTGATGACGCCGGCGCGGCTCGATTTGCTGCACGGCGTCACCGCCCAGGGCGAGACACCGCTTGCCGCAGGCCAGAAAGAGGGTATTGAAGCCTTGCTGCGGCAATTGATGCCCTGGCGCAAGGGCCCTTTTTCCCTTTACGATATTGAAATAGAGACGGAATGGCGTTCGGATTGGAAATGGGAGCGGGTCTTGCCCCATATCGGCCCCTTGGCCGGACGGCTGATCCTGGACGTGGGCTGCGGCAGCGGTTATCACCTGTGGCGTATGGTGGGCGCCGGCGCGCGGCTGGCGGTGGGAATCGATCCGATGCAGCTGTTTTTATGCCAATTCGAGGCGGTGCGTAAACTGCTCGGCGGTGATTTGCGGGCGCACCTGTTGCCGTTGGGCATCGAGCAATTACCGGATCTGCGGGCGTTTGATACGGTATTTTCCATGGGCGTGCTTTATCATCGCCGCTCGCCGCTGGATCATTTGTTGCAGTTGCGAAACCAATTGGCGGATGACGGCGAACTGGTGCTGGAAACCCTGGTGATTGAAGGGGATGACCGGCAGGTGCTTGTGCCGGGAGAACGTTATGCCCGGATGCGGAACGTGTATTTCATCCCCTCGGTAAATGCATTGACGGCCTGGCTGGAAAAATGCGGCTTCGGCCAAATCCGGCTGGTGGATATGACGGCAACCTCCACCGAGGAGCAACGCCGCACCCCCTGGATGACCAGCGAATCGCTGGAGGATTTTCTTCACCCGGACGACCCGCGTAAAACGGTGGAGGGTTACCCCGCGCCGCTGCGGGCCATCATGGTTGCGCGCAAAGCCTGATCAAAAAAAAGCCCCAAGAAAAATGTTGGGGCTTGGTACTTGCAAGCATCACGTGGGTTAGTTCGTGTGCGCGGCAAAAACTGTCTTCAGGCCAAACGAGGAGAGAGAGTGGATAACGTCAGCGCATGTTTCATCGCCGCCACCATGTCGCCGTCAACACAGTAATGGCTGAATTCATCCGCTTCGTAGTCAACGCTCATGCTGACCCCCGCTTTCCGGTAACGCATACCGGACGGTATGACCTGCCTTGCCGAACTGTGCAATTCACGTATGCCGCTTTGCTGAAACTTATGCAAATTGGTTAAGCGTACGCCCGCACCGGCCATAATGATTGGACCACGACTACGCCCCGTCAGTTCCCTTAATAATGCCAAACCAGCTTCGGCGCTCTGCTGCTGACCGGATGTCAGGATGCGGGCCACTCCCAGATCGGTTAACTGGATTAATGCCTGATGCGGGTTGAAGCACATATCAAAGGCACGATGAAAGGTCACCGCCATCCCTGAACATTGCTGCATAATCAGCCGCATGCGGGCTAAATCGATGTGCCCTTCGGCATCCAGCACGCCCACCACCACGCCGGGAAAACCCATGTCGCGGATAAAGGCCAGCTCATTAAGTATGATTTCGAACTCAATGTCGCTGTAGCAAAAATCGCCGGCCCGGGGCCGGACAATGGGATGCACGGGTATCGTTACCCTCTCGCGGGCCAGCTTTAACGTCCCGTAGCCTGGTGTCAAACCGCCTTCTTTGGGCGCCGAACACAGCTCGATACGATCCGCGCCCGCTTGCTGCGCCGTCAACGCACACTCGACGCTATAGCAGCAGACTTCCAGTTTAGGCATTGTATACTCCTTCTTGACACGCCAGGTTAACAGGCATATGAAAACGTGACCATCCATCTGTTGCGATAGATTCTTATTTATCGCCCAAGGAAATTACTATGGCATTCAACTTTGACGAAAGTATCGACCGACGTCACAGCGACAGTTTTAAGTGGCAAAAGTATTATGAACAGAATGTCATTCCTCTTTGGGTCGCCGATACCGATTTTCGCTCACCGCCCTGCATTATCGAGGCACTGCAGGCACGTATCGCCCATGGCGTCTTTGGTTACGGTTTCCCTCCTCCGGAATTGACGGAACTGTTTATCGCACGTATGGCCGAGCGCTATCACTGGCGGGTGCAACCGGAATGGCTGGTCTTTTTGCCCGGTCTGGTGAGCGGTATTAATCTGGCGGTCCGCGCTTTAACCGGGCCGGATGAAGGCATTGTCATCCCTACCCCTATTTATCCGCCGTTTCGCGCCGCGGCGCGCGGCGCCGGCCGACGGCAACGCCTCGCCCCCATGGTGTTGAATGACGGGCGCTGGCTGGCGGATTTGACCGCGGTTGAAACCGAACTGACCGGCGTTGAAAAACTGCTGATGTTATGCAATCCCCATAATCCCGGCGGCACCGTTTATCGCCGCGAAGAGCTTCAACAGCAGTTGGCCTTTGCCCAACGCCACGATTTATTGGTGTGTTCCGACGAAATTCACTGCGATCTGCTGCTGGAACCCGGGGTGGAGCATATACCGTTCGCCTCGCTGGACAGTGACGCGGAACAGCGCTCGGTGACCCTGATGTCGCCGTCAAAAACCTTTAATATCGCCGGACTGGGCGCGTCGCTGGCGGTGATCCCCAATCCCCGGCTAAGGATGCGTTTTATCGCACAACGCAGCGGCATCGTCCCAAGCGTAGATGTGCTGGCTTTTGTGGCCGCCACCGCAGCCTGGCGTGACGGGCAACCATGGCTGGACGAGCATTTGGCCTATCTGCGTGGGAATCGGGACTGGCTCAGGGCGCGCATCAATGAATTACCGGGTTTGCATATGGCCTCTCCCGAAGGCACTTATCTGGCGTGGATAGATGCGCATGAGCTGGCGGTGGAAAATCCTCAGCGCTTTTTTGAACAGGCGGGCGTCGGTCTCTCTCCCGGCGCCGAATTCGGCGACCCGCGATTCGTCAGGCTAAATTTCGGCTGCCCACGGGCATTGCTGGAAGAAGGCGTTGAGCGCATGGCTGCTGCCGTCAATGCCGGCTGATTCTTGTCCGTCTTAGGAGGGGTATTGAATGCCGGGCCAGAATGATGCCGCAAAAATTAATCCCCCTCCCCGGCCACAATGGAGCGCAGGCTATGGGGATGAAACTTGATGGTCACATTGCCATCGGTCACCGCCAGCGTCGGGTTGGGTAAAGATTCATTTTCTCCCTGCGGCGCACTGTGCCTGATCCTGATATCGGGAGACGCCAGCGCCCCGTCGCTCAGCAAGGATAGCGCGCGTTGCGCCAGTAAAGGCGCCGGTCCCGGCAGGACTATCTCAATATGCTCCCAGCCTTCGTGGGGATAACGGCGTTTACCAGGCCAGGGCAGCTCCACACAGTCTGTGCGTAACCCGCCGAATTCAATGGGTTCAGTCAAATGGAACAGCGCAATGTCCCGGCCGTTAACGGCGCTCTTTTTCAAACAGAGGCCGCATTGCTCCCAGCCGTCGAACCATCGCCGGGCGGTGGTATCCTGATGGCAGCGCAGCGCGATATGATCGATATGACAAACGCTGAGATCCAAACCAAGGCGGTGAGCCAACGTTGCCAGTTGCATTCCGAACCCTATTATATCTTCGGATAAATCCGTTAATTGGTCTATTTGTTGCCATTTCATTTTTTTCACTTTTCTTTCCGGCATATTTTATGTTAGGGCTAAAGTAAAATTAATATAAAATTAACTATTACAAATATTATTATTAATTTTGTAATGATCATATTGCTAATGATTAAGCTTATTTGTTATATGGGAATAGCGCCCTCATTTGACAAATTGTGCTGTAAAGCCCGTCAGAAGCGGGCTTGCGGCCAAGATGGACTTTTAATGCTCAGTATAATCTTAAAGCTCTGGAGGGGGATTGTATAGACATTGGAAATAAGTTAATTTCAAGATCAATAGTGATATGAGAATATAATTATGATGTTACTTATATTGTGTATGGTACTTGTTGTAATTGCTGTATTTTCTATTATATTACATCTTCGTACCAGGAATCGTAATCAGCTGGGCGTGTCACGTAAAAGCCGCCGCCGCTAGCAATTTATCTCCTTTCGGGTTATGGCGCTGCTCACCGAATCCTTTTGTCCTTTCTTTCACCTGCTCATATCCATCGGTTTGACCGGATCTTACGACGCTGCAACTTTCTGCTAAGCGTAGCCGGCCATACTGACGCGGGCCGCCATTTATGGTATAAGCGGTGTTTCTTTTTACTTAACGGCTTGCGCCGGGGCCTTCAGCCATCGGTCGGCAGGGATCGTTATATCAAACGGCCGGGATGTGAGGCAGCGCCTCGCAGCCACGGCGCGGGTAACAAAGGTAATACGGTGAATATTCAGGCTCTCCTTTCAGATAAAGTCAGTCAGGCGTTATTGTCCGCCGGTGCTCCCGCGGCAAGTGAAGCGCAGGTGCGTCAATCCGCAAAAGTGCAGTTTGGCGATTATCAGGCTAACGGTGTGATGACCGTGGCCAAAAAACTCGGTATGCCGCCGCGACAATTGGCTGAAAAAGCAGTAGCGCTGCTGGAGCTTGAAGGCATTGCGGATAAAGTCGACATCGCCGGACCGGGTTTTATCAATATCTTCCTGAACCGCCGCTGGCTGGCGGCCCAGGTTGAAGCCGCCCTGGCTTCGCCGCGGCTGAATATTTCGCCGGTGGCGCCGCAGACCCTGGTGGTGGACTACTCCGCGCCAAACGTGGCCAAAGAGATGCACGTGGGCCATTTGCGGTCCACCATTATCGGCGATGCCTCGGTGCGGACCCTGGAATTTCTGGGCCATAACGTTATCCGCGCCAACCACGTGGGTGACTGGGGCACGCAGTTCGGCATGCTGATAGCCTACCTGGAAAAGATTCAATCCAGCGGTGAGCCGGATATGCAGTTGTCCAGCCTGGAAGAGTTCTACCGGGCCGCCAAGAAAACGTACGATGAAGATGCCGCGTTCGCCGAGCGCGCCCGCGGCTATGTGGTGAAGCTTCAGGGCGGCGACGACTATTGCCGCCGGATGTGGCGTAAGCTGGTGGATATCACCATGGCGCAAAACCAGAAGATTTATGATCGCCTGAACGTCACCCTGACCCGCAAGGATGTGATGGGCGAAAGCCTGTATAACGACATGCTGCCGGGTATTGTGGCCGATCTGAAGGCCAAGGGGCTGGCGGTGGAAAGCGACGGCGCCACCGTGGTCTACCTTGAGGAGTTCAGGACCAAGGAAGGCGAGCCGATGGGGGTGATTATCCAGAAAAAAGACGGCGCCTACCTTTATACCACTACCGATATCGCCTGCGCCAAATACCGCTACGAGACGCTGAAAGCCGATCGCGTCCTGTATTATATCGATTCAAGGCAGCATCAGCATTTAATGCAGGCCTGGGCCATCGTGCGCAAAGCGGGCTATGTGCCGGAATCCGTTCCGCTGGAACACCATATGTTCGGCATGATGCTCGGCAAGGACGGCAAACCTTTCAAAACCCGCGCCGGCGGCACCATCAAGCTGTCGGATTTGCTGGATGAAGCGCTGGAACGCGCCCGCCGCCTGATAGCCGGTAAAAATCCGGATATGACGGAGGAGGAATTGGAAACGCTGGCGCAGGTGGTGGGGATCGGCGCGGTGAAATATGCCGATTTGTCCAAAAGCCGTACCACCGATTATGTATTTGATTGGGATTATATGCTGGCCTTTGAGGGCAATACCGCGCCCTATATGCAGTATGCCTATACCCGCGTGGCCTCGGTGTTTAAACGCAGCGGTTTGGATGAAGGTGAATTGACCTTACCGGTAGTGCTGAACGACGATCATGAGGCGCTGTTGGCAACCCGCTTGCTGCAGTTTGAGGAAGCCGTTACCACGGTGGCGCGCGACGGGACGCCTCATGTTATGTGCGCGTATTTATACGATCTGGCGGGGTTGTTTTCGGTGTTTTACGAGCGTTGTCCAATTCTCACCGCGGACAGTCAGGATATTCTGCAAAGCCGTTTGAAGCTGGCGCGGCTGACCGCCCGCACTTTGAAGCAGGGTCTGGATTTGCTGGGTATTCAGACGGTGGAACGGATGTAGGGAGGTGGGTCAGCTCTCCCTTTAACACGCGTTCATTGCACGATCGGCGATGGCGGGCCTACCGCGCCATGGGGCGCTTCGGCAGGCGGTAAAACCACGCCTGCTTCGACCCCATCGGCACGCTCTCCCTTTGACACGTTCGTTGCACGTTCGTTGCACGATCGGTGATGGCGGGACTACTAGCCTAGCCCTGCCAGCGTGAGGCGCGAATCACCGAGCAGAAATTGCCTTTTACGAAGTCAGGCTCTTTGTCGGCAATGACGTCGGCTTTGACATTGCCGAAGGTCGTTTGCGGCTTGTCTTTAATGCCCTCATAAAACGCCTGGATGATCTCTTCCTTGAAATTCAGGCTGCGGGGGTGTTCGGCCACGATCTTCCGCCGGATGTCATCTTCATATCCCTCGTAGTTAATACCCAAAACGTCCATCTCAACGCCGGCGGTGACCAGCGCGATAACCGGATCCATGAATTCCGGGATACCGGGCGTGGTATGCAGGGCAATGGCCGTCCAGACCTTATCGATATCCGCCTTGCCGATGCCGTGGCTGTCCAGGAATTCCCGCGCCGTATTCGCGCCGTCTACTTCAAAACGTTTATCGCAGCTGCAGTGTTCATGGGTAAGTCCCATATCGTGGAACATGCAGCCGACGTACAGTAGTTCGGGATCGAACGCCAGTTGACGCTGGCGGCCGGCCAGCGCGGCAAAATAATAGACCCGGCTGGAGTGATGAAACAACAGCGGCGACTCGGTGTCACGTACCATTTCAGTGGCGGCGCGGGCCAGCCGGCTATCGGGGATGCGGATGCCGTTAACGGTGAAAGTCATGATTAAATTCCTCCTGTGGTTGATAACGTCCAGCATAAAGCGCAAAATTAATGTCCTCAATCGTATTAAAGATACGTTTTAGGACATTCCTATCGCTGGGGACATGGAGACCGACGAATGATCAAGAATATGGTAATCCTGGCTTTGCCGGGGGTGCAGTTGCTGGATGTTTCCGGTCCCCTTGATGTATTCGCCGAGGCGAATGAACAGCGGGGTCGGGAGGTGTATCGCCTTCGGGTGATGGGCTGGCGGCGGGAGGTGATTCATTCCTCTTCCGGCGTAAGGCTTATGCCGGATCTGATGCTGGATGATGAATTGACCGAACCGGTGGATACCTTCCTGGTGGCGGGGGCGCCGGGAATTCGGTCCTTTATCGACGACGCGGCCTTGCTGGAGGGCCTGCGCCGTTGGGCGCTTAACAGCCGCCGGTTCGGGTCGGTTTGCAGCGGTGCGTTAATGCTGGCGGCGGCAGGCCTGCTTAACGGGCGCCATGTGGCCACCCACTGGGCGGTAGCCGGCTATTTGGCCGACAGCTATCCCGAGGTGATGGTGGATACGGATGCCATCACCCTGTCTGACGGTCCGGTGCGCAGCGCGGCGGGCGTGACGTCCGGCCTGGATTTGGCATTAAGCATGGTGGAAGAGGATGTCGGCCGGGAAACCGCCCTGGCGGTGGCCGCGCAGCTGGTAATGTATTTCAAGCGTCCGGGGGGCCAGTCGCAATTCAGCCGCAAGGGGGAGGCCTCATTGAGCGGGCGTTCGGCGCTGCAGGATGTGCAACGCTACGTACAGGCCCATATCAGCGAAAGTCATAATGTGCAGACCATGGCGGCGAGAATGGGACTGAGCCCGCGTCATTTCAACCGGCTCTATCAGCAGCAAATGGGTTTGACGCCGGGAGAGTGGCTGGAGCAGGCAAGGGTCGCCCATGCCCGCCGCCTTTTGGAAAGCGTCGGGTCACCCCTCAAGCAAATTGCCGCCGACTGCGGTTTTTCCAGCACTGATATTCTGCGGCGTGCCTTTGTTCGACAATTGCATATCACACCGGCGCAATACCGTAAGTATTTTGCCAGCAACGGCGGAATCAGCTGACGAAAATGCACAGGACCATCAGTTGACGGAAGTGCTCGGGACCGTCAATTGACGGAAATACTCGGTATCGTCAGTTGACGGAACGGGCGAAATCCCGCACCCGGAATCCCATGGCGGCCAGCGCCGCAAAATAGGATGTAGCCCCCACCGCCACCACCAGCGCCAATCTCAGCAGTCGGGCCAGCATATTGCCCTGGGCCCAATCGGGCATCACCCAGAGCATGCCCAGCAACACCGCCGACATCACCAGTACCGCGATCACCAGACGAATCAGGAACGAGGTCCAGCCCGGCTGCGGCTGGAACATATTCTTTTTGCGTAGTTGCCAATACAGCAGCCCGGCGTTCAGACAGGCGGCCAGCCCGATGGAGAGGGACAATCCGGCGTGCTTCAGCGGACCGATAAACGCCAGGTTCATCACCTGCGTCATGATCAGGGTGAAAATCGCCACTTTTACCGGCGTCTTGATATCCTGCCGGGAGTAAAAGCCCGGCGCCAGTACCTTGACCATAATCAGCCCGATAAGCCCCACCGAATATGCCATCAACGCCCGCTGGGTCATTGAGGCGTCAAAAGCGGTAAAACGTCCGTACTGAAACAGCGCGACGGTAAGTGATTTCGCCAGGATGCCGAGGGCGACGGCGCTGGGCAGCGCCAGAACGAAACAAAGCCGCAGCCCCCAATCCATCAGGCGGGAGTATTCATCGTGATTGCCGCTGGAGAAGCTTTTCGCCAGGGAAGGCAATAAAATCGTCCCCAGAGCCACACCCAGCACCCCGGAAGGAAACTCCATCAAACGATCGGCATAGTACATCCAGGAAACCGAGCCGGACACCAGGAACGAGGCGAAGATGGTATTGATAATCAGCGATATCTGGCTCACCGAAACCCCCAGGATTGCCGGGCCCATTTGCCGCAGTACCCGCCAGACGCCGGCATCCTTGAACTGTAGGCGCGGCATCACCAGCATGCCGATTTTTTTCAGATGGGGTAGTTGATAACCCAGCTGCAATACGCCGCCCACCACCACCGCCCAGGCCAGCGCAAGAACCGGCGGGTGGAAATGGGGAGCGGCGAACAGGGCAAAAAGGATCATGCTGACGTTAAGCAAGGTCGGGGCGAACGCCGGCACCGAGAAACGATTCCAGGTATTGAGGATCGCTCCCGCCAAGGATGCCAGGGAGATCAGCATGATATAGGGAAAGGTAATACGCAGCAGCGATGAGGTTAGGACAAACTTGTCCGGCGAATCCACGAAGCCGGGGGCGGTAACCATGATAACCCAGGGCGCGGCCAGCATGCCGGCCACGGTCACCAGCGCCAGCGCCAGCGTCAGGAGGCCTGCGATATAGGCGACAAACGTGCGGCTGGCCTCATCTCCCCGCTGGCTTTTGTATTCCGCTAAAATGGGAACAAAAGCCTGGGAAAAGGCGCCTTCGGCAAAGATCCTGCGCAGCAGGTTCGGCAGCTTGAAAGCGACAAAAAACGCATCCGTCGCCATACCGGCGCCGAAAATACGGGCAACGATAGCATCGCGGGCAAAACCCAGCACCCGCGAAAAAAGGGTCATGGAACTGACGGCGGCCAGTGACTTCAATAAGTTCATAGAATGATTTCTACTACGCCCGGATGCCGGGGGTAAGCAAACGCAACCGGCCCCCGCCGACATCCTTATCTTTTATGGTGCGCCTAGTCTACCCTCTGTTTCAGAAATCGCTACCATCAGTTGTAACCTGCGGTAAAGACCAGGGCTACAATTTCAGCACCAGCAGATGGCTGCCGCCATCCAATAGGGTGTGTACCCGGCCTTCGGTCAAGTCCAGCGGATGATTGTCCAACAGCGCCTCGGTAATGCCGCGGGAGCGCAGCCCGCTGTTGGTGACCTCAATACTGAAGCGGGTATTCATGACGTTCACTTCGGCATCGAAGCCCGGCCAGCTTGACGGGATGCAAGGATCGACCACCAGCCTATCCCCTTCCCGGCGGATGCCCAGGATGCCTTCCACCCCGGCGCGGTACATCCAGCCCGCCGAACCGGTATACCAGGTCCAGCCGCCGCGGCCGACATGGGGCGCCACTGAGTAGACATCGGCGGCGATTACATAGGGTTCCACCTTATAGCGCGCCACGTCGTCCGGCGTGCGGGCGTGATTGATGGGATTGAGCAGCGAGAACAAATCATGGGCTTTATCCCCTTGATTGAGCCCGACGAACGCCAGGATGGCCCACATGGCGGCATGGGTATACTGACCGCCGTTTTCCCGCAGTCCGGGCGGATAGCCCTTGATGTAACCCGGATCGTGCTCGGTTTTATCGAAGGGCGGCGTAAACAGCAGCGCCAGCATATCCTCGCGACGGATTAACAGCTTGTCCAGCGATGTCATGGCCTGGGCGGCCCGCTTGGGATCGGCCGCGCCTGATAATACCGACCAGGATTGCGCAATGGAATCAATGCGGCATTCGTCGTTATCCTTGCTGCCCAGCCAGGTGCCGTCATCGAAGGTCGCGCGGCGGTACCATTCTCCGTCCCAGGCTTCCCGCTCGATGGCGGCGCGCAGGGCTTCAGCGCGAATCCGCCATTGGGCTGCCCGTTCCGGTTCCCGTTGCTCAACCCAGGGGGTAAACAGCGCCAGGGTTCTGATCAGCAGCCAGCCGAGCCAGACGCTTTCCCCTTTACCGCCCTCTCCCACCCGGTTCATGCCGTCATTCCAGTCGCCGGTTCCCATCAGCGGCAGTCCATGCTCGCCAAAGAGCGTCAGGGTCTGCTCCAGGCCCTGCACACAGTGCTGGTAAACGGTGGCGCTTTCGGCGGCGGCCATCGGCTGGAAGAAAGCATCATGCTCTTCCGGCGCCAGATGCGGCCCGTCCAGATAGTACAGCACTTCATCCAGCACCGTTTCGTCGCGGCTGCAGTTGATATAGGTGGCAACGGCATAGGACAGCCAGACCCGGTCGTCGGAAATGCGGGTGCGGACGCCCTGGCCGGAATGCGGCAACCACCAATGCTGTACGTCTCCATCGATAAACTGGCGTCCCGCCGCCCTTAGCAGATGGCCGCGGGTCAGCTGGGGCTGGGCAAAGGTCAGCGCCATGCCGTCCTGCAGCTGATCGCGAAAGCCATAAGCGCCGCTGGCCTGATAAAAGCCGGACCGGGCCTGGATTCGGCAGGCCTGGGTCTGATAGAGCAGCCAGCCGTTAAGCATGATGTCCATGGCGGGATCCGGCGTGGTGACCTGTATCGCCCCCAACCGCTGCTGCCAATGCTGGGTGACCTGATTCAGCACCGCGTTCAGATCGGCGGCGCGGTAGGTTTCAATCATCTGCCGCGCACCCTGCGCCGAGTCGCTTTGACCCATAAACCACACCACTTCCTGGCTTTGATTGGCCCCCAGCTCAATATGGGTTTGCAACACCGTGCAAGGGTCGAAACCGGCACCGCATGCGCCGCTGAGACGGCTGCCGTTCACCAGGGCGGCCGGGGAATTCATGCTGCCGTTGCGGCCGAGGAATTCGGTACGATCGGCGGTAAAGCCATCCTGCCGCCCGTCGAGATCGGCGAATGCGACGCGGCCCTGGAAGGCCGTGGACCACGAATTGCGCACCAGCAACGCGCCGGTGCTTTCATCGCGCTCGGTAATAATGAAGGGTCCCGACGCGCCGCGGGAGGTGCCCAGCACCCATTCCGTATAGGCGGAGATGGATAAGCGCAGCGGCTGATCGCTAAGGTTATGTATGGTAAGCCGGGAAATTTTAATGGAATCTTCCAGCGGAACGTACTGCAACAGTTCGACGGCGGTGTGCTGGGTATGGTGTTCAAAACGTGAGTAGCCGAAACCATGGCGGGCCAGATAACGGCCGCCATCGTCGATGGGGTGCAGCGTGGGGCTCCATAGCTCGCCGGTGGCTTCATTACGGATATAAATGGCTTCGCCGCCATTGTCCGCCACCGCATCGTTCAGCCAGGGAGTGAGCTGATTTTCGCGGCTGTTTTGCGACCAGCTGTAACCGCTGCCCCGGGCCGATACCAGAAACCCGAAGTCCGGATTGGCGATAACGTTAATCCAGGGCGCGGGCGGCCTCGTCTGGGCATCCATGACCGTGACATATTCACGACCATGGCGGGCAAAGCCGCCGGTGCCGTTGAAGAACGCCAGATCCGCCGGCAACGGGATCTGCGCCGCCACCGGCAGTTTCAACCTGCGCTGCGGCAGCATCGTCACCGGCGGCAGTTCCAGCTCCGCCAATTGGGTGGAGATGCGGCCCCGTCTGGCCAACAGCGAGACCCGTGCCACGGATTGCAACAGCATCCGCGCCTCATGGCTTATCAAATCGGCGCGCAGCGTATAGACGCTGCCCCTGGAAGATTCACCGGCGTAACGCGGACGCGACTGGCTGCTGCGCACCGCGGTATCGATGGCCACCTGCAAATCCTGCATATAAGAGGAAGAGTGCTCATTGATGATCACCACATCAACGCTTAACAGCTTCATGTGCCAATATTCCTGGGCGCGCAGCAGCTGTTTCACCTGGGCGATGTCCTGGATATCGTCGATACGCAGCAATACGATGGGCAGATCGCCGGAGATGGACAAAGGCCAAAGATCGGATTGTTTGCCCGCCCCACGGATAATGGTATCGGAAGGCGGACGGAAACGGGCGTCGGTATACAGCAGCGGCGCGGCCAGGCGCTGGAAATCCGCCGCCTCTTCGGCGTTGATGCCCAAATGGCGCAACTGTACCTGCGCCTGGGTCCAGGCCAGGGTCTTTGCGCGCTTATAGGCGCTGCGGTCATGATGTTTATCAATCAGGGCCAGTAATTCCGCTTCGCTGCCGGCCACCAGCGTCCAGAAGGTGACGCGCACCGAACTGCCGGCGGGAATACGCACCTGGCGGCGCAGGGAGAAGATGGGATCAAGCACCGTGCCGACGGTATTGGACAGCGGCTGCCGGCCCTGGATCGCCTCGCTGTGAAGTGGTGAAATACCGGTGCCGATAAAACGCGCCCGATCGGTTTCATATTGCGGGTCAGCGATGCTTTCACCTTCGACAATGGCCAAATGGGCCGCCCATACCCGCGGTTCCTGCGGCGTGCGGGGGCGGCGGGTGGCGATAAGGGCAGTGAACTCCGGCAAATAGTGGGTCTGTACGAACATTTTAGCGAACGCCGGATGGGCGGCATCGGTATTGGCGGAGGCCAGCACGAGCTCCGCGTAGGAGGTCAGCTCCACTTCCCGCACGCGGCGGCCGCTGTTGGTGAGCATGACGCGCCTGACTTCACCGTCGTCCTCGCCGGACACCAGGACATTCAAGGTGGTGGTAAGGGTACGGTCATGGTGAATGAAGGTCGCGTCGTCTTCGCTGAAAATCACCTGGTTGAAGGACTTGCCTTGCAAGGCGCGAACCCGTCGTTCGCTCATGGCGGTCATGCCCTGGGTTTGCAAACCCGCCGCCCAGATTTTTCCGCTGCGCAGATCGCGAAAACGGATAAACGAGCGGGCGTCGTCACGAGTGACGTCTTCCCGCCAGCGGGTGATGGCGATATCGCCCCAGCGACTGTAGCCGCCGCCGGCGACGGTAAGCATCACCGCATAATGCCCGTTGGAAACCATATGGACCACCGGCGCGCCGGCGGGTATGGCGGAGAAACGACGTTGGCTCATCAGGTTGAGACCGGATTTATCCACTGCCCGTTTCACTTCTTCGGCATGGGGTTTGGCCATGGCCACTTCGCGCGGCATTCTTTCCTGCAACAGCAGTTCGCACGACTGGATCATCGGTTCCCGATGGAAACGTTCACGCATAATACCCTGCTGCAGGGTATTATTCAGCGCCACCAGCGTCATGCCCTGGTGATGCGCCATATAGCTGCGCACCACCGCCACCTTCTGTTTTTTAGGCAGTCTGGCGGCGGTAAAATCCAGGGCCTCGTAAAAACCGAATGTACCCTTCGCGCCCAGCTGCGCCAACCGGCGGTAGTTTTCCACCGCCCCCAGGCTGTCCACCATGGAGGCCAGACCGGTGGCGTAGGGAGCGATTACGCTGTTTTGCGCCAATCCGCGCTGCAGCCCCAGGCCCGGCACGCCGAAATTGGAGTATTGATAGGTAAAGTCCAGATCGCGGGCATTGTAGGCCGACTCCGAAATCCCCCAGGGGATATGCAGGGAGTGGCCGTAGGCCTGCTGATGCGCCACCACCACCCGGTTGGTTTGCTCCAGCAGGGTGCCGGCCGCCGCGCGCATTACCAGCGACGGCATCAGGTATTCAAACATGGAACCCGACCAGGAAATCAGCGCGGCGCCTTTGCCGGAGCGGATAGCGGCGCGGCTCAGCCGGAACCAGTGCTTGGTGGGTATATCCCCCTTGGCGATGGCGAACAGGCTGGCCAGGCGGGCTTCGGACGCCAACAGGTCATAGCAGCTACTGTCGAGCTGGTTATCGGTGAAGGAGTAGCCGATGGACAGCAGTTTGCGTTCGTCGTCCACCAGGAAACGGAAATCCATGTCCAGAGCCAGCGCGCGGGCGGTGTCCGCCAGGGATTGCAGACGAACGTTCAGGGTCGCCGCCGGCGCCAGGGCGATTTGCAGATCTTCATAGTGGGCGGTCAGACCGTTTTTAAGGGACTCCAGCCAGAACAGCAGGGTGGACTCGGGGGTCTCCTCCATCAAGGCCAGCATATCGATAACCAGCCCGTGCGCCTCTTCCGCCAGTACCTGTAGCTTTGGCAGCAGGATTTCCTCCGGCTGGCCTTCCGTCAGTTGGCGATCGATTTCATCCAGGGCCACCGTCAGCGGCAGATTGTCCAGTTCCGGCGTTACTTTCAGCGCCTGGCGGATCAGCAGCAAATGATCGCGGGTGCCGGCGCGCCAGGTGGGAGCGATGGGGTGATTCAGCCACTCTTCGCAGGCATTGGCCAATGCGATGAGGTGGCCGGCCAGATTGCCGCTGTCTACCGACGAGACATAGGCCGGCGTCAATGCCTCAAGCGTCCGGGTTTCGTACCAATTGAAAAAGTGCCCGCGGTAGCGCTGCAGCTTGAGCAGGGACTCAAAGGTCGCTTCAAGCCGTTCCAATGTCGCGCCGGTTCCGGTCCAGCCAAAATCCCGCGCCGTTACCGAAGACAGCAGATACAGGCCGATATTGGTGGGTGAGGTACGGTGGGCGATAACCGGCCGCGGATCTTCCTGGAAGTTATCCGGCGGCAGCATATTGTCCTCCGGCGTCACAAAGGTTTCGAAAAACCGCCAGGTACGGCGGGCAATCAACCGCATTTCCTGGGTTTCATCGGCATCAAGCTTAGACTTCGGCTTGATGACCGGCGCCCGGCTGGCCCAATACGCCATCACCGGCGCCGAGAGCCACAGCAGGACAAATACCCCCGCCAGCGGCCAATTCCAGGGTGCGAAAACCAGTACCGCCGCCACCATGACCAGCGCCAACAGGAGACTGAACGACATGTGCCGGCAATAATTCCATAACGTGGGACGCGGGCTGCCGCCGGTCTGTGCAGAGGTGGTCCACTCCAGCAGTTTGCGATGGCTAAAACAGATGCGATAAATCGAGCGGGCAATGGCGTCGCACATCTGCCAGCCATGATCGGCCATAAAAACCACTTGCATCAGGATCCGCAGCAGGGCATAGCGAAAATCGCTGGCGACATTGATTAAATGCTTGCTCAGGGGAATCCGACGGCGGCGCGGCAGAAGATCGCAGAAAATGGGTATTAGCGAAGGAATGGCGATAGCCGCCAGGATAAACCCGGTGGCCGTCAGCGCCAGAGGCGCGGGCAGCAGCCAGCTCCAGCCCAGGGCCAGCAGGCAGCAGGGCGCCATCAGCGAACGGCGCAGGTTGTCGATCATTTTCCAGCGGCCCACGGCGGGAACCGGGCTTAATCCACCGTGTCCGTTGAGGATCCAGGGCAATAATTGCCAGTCTCCCCGGGTCCAGCGATGCTGCCTTTTGAGCACCACGTCGTAACGTGCCGGAGAATCTTCCACCAGTTCCACATCGGATGCCAGCCCGGCCCGGGCATAGATACCTTCGAACAGATCGTGGCTGAGCAGCGTGTTGGCGGGGATGCGATTGTTAAGGGCCGCTTCAAAAGCGTCCACATCGTAGATGCCTTTACCGGTGTAGGAGCCTTCGCCGAATAAATCCTGATAGACATCCGACACCGCCGAGGCATAAGGATCCAGGCCGCCCGGGCCGGAGAAGACCCGTTGGTAGACGGAACCGTCGGTACCCAGCGGCAAGGAAGGGGTCACACGGGGTTGCAGGATGCCGTAGCCGGCGATGATGCGTTTACCCAGGCGGTCAAATTTCGGCCGGTTAAGGGGATGGGCCATTTTACCCACCAATTGCAGCGCGGTATCACGCGGCAGGCGGGTATCGGCATCCAGGGTTATCACATAGCGCACGTTTTCAGGCACCCGGCTGCCGTCAATAAAACTGGTGTCGGCGGCGCCGCGCAAAAAACGGTTCAGTTCATGTAGTTTTCCCCGTTTACGCTCCCACCCCATCCAGCAGCCTTCCTGTTCATTGAACACGCGGCGGCGGTGCAGCAACAGAAAACGTTCCCCCGCCGGGCCGGGACCGTGGCGCTGATTCAGCCGGTCGATCCCCTCCCTGGCGCAGGCGATCAACGCCTCGTCCCCAGGCAGATTTTCCAGCGGGGCATCCAAACTGTCGGAGAGCAGCGCAAAGGTTAAATCCCCTTCGCCGCTCGCCAGAAAATGCACTTCCAGGCGTTCAATCTGTTCATTGATATCATTTTCATCGCCGAGCAGTACCGGTACCACAACCATGGTGCGAAGCCGGGTCGGCACGCCCTCGTTCAGGGCCAGTCCCGCCAGGGGCGAGGCGCCGAGCCGCCAGTTCACCAGGCGGTTGACCAAGGCGCAGGCGGCCTCGCTGGCCACGGGCAGTACCAGGATGACGAATCCGATAAGCCAGCCGATCCCGGCGGCGTGACGGAACAGAGCCGCCGTTTCCACCGCCGCCAGCAATCCCAGCAGGACGATTGCGCCGGCATAGCCGGTAATGCCGGGTTGGATAACATAGCGGCTGATACGCAGGCGCCAGGGCGCCTTGAAGCCGAGATCCCTCTCCAATGCCTGCCGTCCGCCGGCAATGAGATGATAACCCGGATCGCCCACGCGGGCGGCTTCGTCAGGGTCGGTTTGATCGGCGGCGGCGTCATGGGCCAGGGATAATACCCGTCCGGCAATGTCCAGTTCGCTGTAAGACGAACCGCGCGCCAACAGTTCGATGGCGCTGCGGTAAAGATTTCGGGTGGTGAAATTCATCTCGTCAAAGGTGCTGTGCTGACCGAGCCGTTCATCCACCAGGCTGACGCTTTCAAACAGCGTCGCCCAATCAATATCCGAAATTAAGCGCATGCTGGTAATGATGTTGCGCACCGTGACGTTGGATGCCCCCAGACGCTGCTGGGCATTCTGCACGATGGCTTCAATGGAGCTGTCCTGCTGGGCTAATCGTTTTTCCAGCCAGCTCAATGCCGGTGTGGTGCGTGGATCCTGATTACGCAAGCGTTTAGCCAGCTGCGCGGCGAAATGTTCGTTCAGCGGCGAGGCGTAACTGTCCAGATGCGCCGCAGCCATGGCCGCCAGCGCGTCGCCTTTGGTCAACAGGCGGTTGGCAAGATTTTCCGCCCGCTGGCGGGCCTCGCGCCCTTCGTCTATCTGATCCGCCAGCCGCCGCAAATTCTCAATCAATACAATGCGCAGGGTAATGGCCACCGCCCAAAGTTCACCGATGGTCAGGGGCTGGACCCGCTGGTAGGCATTGATAAAGCGTTTGAGGTTTTCCGGGTCGAAATGGCTATCGGTATGGGCGATAAACGCCCAGGCCAGCCCGAATACCCTGGGATAGCCGGCAAAAGGCCCTTGAGACAGTTTCGGCAGCAGACGATAAAAACTGGGGGGCAAATCCTCGCGGATTTCACGTATTTGAGCTTCAACCAAATGATAATTATCCAGCAGCCACTCGGCGGCGGGAACCACGGTATTGCCCTTTTCCAGCTCCATGGCGCTGGAGCGATAGGCGGCCAGCAATACCGTCGCATTGTCGTTCAGGCGCTCATGCAGCGACAACACCTTCGGCGGCCGGTCCGTGACGTCCTGGGCCGCCGCCAGGCTCTCGGCATGCTGCTCCAGGCGTTCGGCGCCGAATAATTCTTTCCTGACGGGAGCGCTGTCATTCCAGGGGGACGTGGTTTTATGCAAATGCAGAATATCAGCGAGCATCTTTTTCATAGGAGCCTTAAACCTGCGGCATCGTGTCACAGGGGGGTGAATAAAATAATAAAAAAAACGAAATACCGTTCCGGCGGATAATACATTCCGCCATGTCATGGCCGGTTTCTTAACCCTGGGAAAAGCAGCACCTTACGGCAGTGCCGGGATGAGATATGCCTTTTGAGGCATAAATGACATGTGATAATAAATATGAAGGCAACCGGATTGCCAGACCCGCTCGGCCTGTGCGTTTATGCAGTGAAACCTTGAGGCAGTGAGCGGGTCCTCTGAATATGGACCATAAACCCCATTTGCGCCAATCAGCCGATAAAAATTTGCATCCGCTATCGCAAACAGCATAAAAAATAGGCGGTTTGCGGCACGACATCACGCCGCCCCGCCACGTTGACAAGGAGTGGATACCGGACCGGAGACCAGGTCTACACCGGCAACCGTTCTATCCAGGACTGGGCGAGTATGGCCTGCTCGCCGCTCACCGAAGGGGAGGTCTGATTGCTCACCGCCTCGATAAAATGCCGCACCGCGCCGGTAAAGCCGCGCTGGGTTAAAATGGTCTGCCAGGGGGGGACCGGTAATTCACTGATAATCCCCCGGCTTTCGCTGCGCCACAGCCGCATCTCTTCAATATGATACAGCGCGCCCGAGGTCACCGCGTCCACCGTTTCGCGCTGGCTGCCGGCCTGGCGATGCATGCTGGTGGTAACGCTGCACTCTCCCTGCTGGAAATGGTGCTCCGCGTAGAGCATCTGGCCGGCTTCGTTGGCCCGCACCGTACCGCTGAGCAGTGTCGCCGCTCCGCCCCCCAGCCACAGCGCGGTATCCACCACGTGAAGGTAATCGTCAAGCAGCGTGAATCGCAGATCCCGTGGACCGATACTGTCCTCGCGGTGTTTATCCATCCGGATGGAGGCCGGCTGGCGCAAGGTCTGTTTCAACTGCAGATAAAGCGGCGCGAAACGGCGGTTGAACCCCACCATGAGCGCGCATTTGTGGCGCGCGGCCAGGGCCACCAGCTGTTCCGCCCGTTCCAGGCTGTCCGCCAGGGGTTTATCCACATAGACGTGAATACCGCGGGTGAGCAGAGACGCCACCACGTCGAAATGGGTGGCGGTGCTGGTATGCACGAATACCGCATCGCACCGTTGCGCCAAGGCGTCCAGGCTACCGAAACAATCAATGCGGTAACCCGCGCAAAGGGCCTGCGCCTTGGCCTGGTTGGGAGAGAACGCGCCCATTAGCCGCCAGTCCTGCTCCTGGCACAACAGCGGCAAATAGACTTTTTGCGCAATGCCGCCCAATCCGACAATGCCGATGCGTAGGGTCATATATTCTCCAGAGAATGTCAGCGTCCCGGCGTCCAGCCGGTATAGGTCAGCGCGGTCAACACATGGTCCCGCCATTTGCCGTCGATCATCAAATAATCCTTGGCATATCCTTCCCGTTCAAACCCGAGCCGCGCCAGCAGATTGCCGCTGCGCTTATTGTGCGGCATATAGTTGGCCATAATGCGGTGCATCTGCTGCTGCCGCTGCATATAGCGGATGGCGGATTGCAGGGCTTCGTACATCAGCCCCTGCCCTTGCCATTTTTCCCCCAGCGAGTAACCGAGAAAACAGGCATGGAAAGAGCCGCGCAGCACATTGCTGAAATTGGCCACGCCATAAATTTCATTTTCTTCCGGATCGAGCAAAATGAAATAGTAGGCGGTTCCCTGCCGGTGCATCTCGGTTATCAGCCCCAGCCGCGCCTGCCAGCCCGACGGGAAACAGTGGCTTTCATCACGAATGGGTTCCCAGGGCTTCAGGAAGGCCCGATTGCCGGCATAATAATCGGCCAGGCGATACGCGTCGCGTTCGTGGACCAAACGTACCACCATTCTGGCGGTAACCAGTCGCACCTTCGGCGACGCTGAGCGATAGCCAAACATCTTTCCTCCGCTATCAGGGCTATTTAACAACCATCATGGGGCACCCCGATCATGGGCCATCATCACCCTTACGGCAAGAGCCTCGTCGCGCGCTGTAATAACTATAACCTTTTCATTTCACCATAATAAAAGCCGGCGGGAACTTTTTTTTCATCCCAGGGGGACAGAAAAGAGATCGTCCTCATAAATTATCGTTTTTACTATTATTTTTCGATGAAAAATATCCTGTCGGCAGGGGTTTCGTTATGGCGTCATAACGGTCAGAATGAAGATCCTTTGCAAAGATTTAACCTTTTGGTGAAGTATGTCATCGGTTTCGCAAGCTAGGAGCTTGGGTAAATATTTCCTCCTCGTGGATAATATGTTGGTGGTGCTGGGTTTTTTTGTGGTGTTTCCGCTCATTTCCATCCGATTTGTCGACCAGTTGGGCTGGGCGGCGATGATGGTGGGCATCGGCCTCGGATTACGCCAATTTGTCCAACAGGGGCTGGGCATCTTTGGCGGCGCCATTGCCGATCGCCTGGGGGCCAAACCGATGATCATCGCCGGCATGCTGCTGCGCGCCGTGGCATTCGCCCTGATGGCCATTGCCGACGAACCCTGGCTGTTATGGCTGTCATGCGTCCTTTCCGGCCTCGGCGGGACGCTGTTCGATCCGCCCCGGACCGCAATGGTGGTTAAGCTTATCCGTCCTAACGAACGGGGCCGCTTTTTCTCGCTATTGATGATGCAAGACAGCGCCGGTTCGGTGATAGGGGCGCTTATCGGCAGTTGGCTGCTGAAATATGACTTCCACCTGGTATGCTGGGCGGGCGCCCTGCTGTTTATACTGGCGGCGATATTTAACGCCTGGATGCTGCCGGCCTACCGTATTTCCACTACCCGCGCGCCGATCCTTGAAGGCATGCGCAGGGTGCTGCGGGATCACCGCTTTGTCACCTTCGTCCTGACCCTCACCGGCTATTATATGCTGGCGGTGCAGGTGTTGCTGATGCTGCCCATTAAAGTGAATGAGGTGGCCGGCCGGCCCTCGGCGGTGAAATGGATGTATGCCATCGAAGCCATGCTGTCCCTGCTGTTCCTGTATCCCGTCGCCCGCTGGAGCGAGAAGCGCTTCAGCCTGGAGATGCGCTTGATGGCGGGTCTGTTTATCATGTCCTTAAGCATGTTCCCCATCGGGCTGGTGGATAGCCTGCAGACCCTGTTCGGCCTGATCGGCCTGTTTTATATCGGGTCAATCATCGCCGAACCGGCGCGGGAAACCCTGGGGGCCTCGCTGGCGGACAGCCGCGCCCGCGGAAGCTATCTGGGTTTTAGCCGTCTGGGCCTGGCCCTGGGAGGCGCCATCGGCTACAGCGGCGGCGGCTGGTTATACGATGCCGGGCACCGGCTGGACCTGCCGGAACTGCCCTGGTGCATGCTCGGCGCTATCGGGCTGGCGACGCTCTTTGGTTTATACCGGCAATTCCGCCAGCGGCGCATCGAACCGGCCATGTTAAGCGGCCACTGATTCCCTTCGGTCGGCCGCCCGGTGATTATCCCAGGTGATATTGCGGGCTGTTTCGCTCTTATCCCGCCGCGTCGCATGATATGCTGCGGCAGGTCAAATCATGTGACGAGCTAAAACGGAAAAGGAATGAAAAAAAGAACTTTTGCGGCGCTGGCCGTGATATTGAGCCTGGCATTGACCGGCTGTAATAAGCTGACCGAATACCGGCTCAGCGAGCAGGACGTTAACGGCTATCTGCAAAAACATAATAATTTCCAGAAGGCCATCGGCGTGCCTGGCTTGCTGAATGCCAATATCGTACTCACCGAACTCAGCAGCCAGATTGGCCGGACCGAGCCGGATAAAGTCCGCCTGTCCGGCAATGCCCATCTGGATATCCAGTCATTGTGGGGTTCCCAACGGGCGGATTTGAAACTCACCCTGCAGGCGCAGCCTTATTACGATAGAGATCAGGGAGCTATTTATCTCAAAGACATGCAGTTGGTGGATTATCAGGTGCAGCCGGAAAAACTCCAGTCGACGTTCAAGGTATTGGCGCCTTATCTTGATAATTCTCTGAAGTCTTATTTCGATAGTACGCCGGCCTACGTGCTGGAAGCCGACCGCAGTAAAACCGAGGCGCTGGCCAAAAAGCTGGCCAAGGGACTGGAAGTAAAACCCGGCGAACTGATTTTTCCTTTCACCGGCGGCTAAACGGCGTGATGCCGGTTAACGGAGCCGGCTTCGCACCTACTCGGACTCCTCCGCCAGCTCTTCTCGCATCGCCTGCAAGGCTTCCCGGCTGATAGCCGCCAGGACCCGATAAAAATCGGTGCCGGCATGGGCTTCCACCTTGCCTAAAAAGAGGTCGCTCCAGGGCAGCAGGAACTCATCGAACAGCCGGGACTGGGCGATAATCTCATCCTGCTGTGCATGATCTTCCAACCATGAAGCCGTCAGCAGCAGCGCTCCGAAATGGTCGGTGGCGGATTCCGACACCGGCATGCCTACTTCTCCCAAAAAAGCGCGGACGTCGCTTTCCGGAGCGTCGAGCCAGGAAGAGCGAAAAGGCGGCACCTTGGCCGTTTCTCCGGCGAACAGGGCGGAAAAGTCGTCCGCTAACGCCTGCGGCACGCAGCTCTTGCCAAGGCGAGCCAATAACGCATCCTGCTCCAGGGGCCAATGTTCGGTCAGCTTGCCTTCCGTGATAAGCACCATCAGCGGCGCCAGTACCGCATCCTGCGGCGACCGGTAAAACAGGGTTCCCAATACCCGGCAAACCATCGAAAAATCATTCATTGCAATACCCGCATTATTAAACGGTTGCAGACCTTGTCATAATTTGATGAATTCCGCAATGGGCGGCTTGTTTTTTTGCTCGTGTAAATTCAATATCCTTCGTCGCGATCCACCAAGCCAACGGGAGGTTCGCCGGCCTCAATGCGCCTTATGTTTTCGGCTATGCTATCCATCGCTAAAGAGGATACGGTGACGGCGGCGATATGCGGCGTGAGGGTGATCCGTGGCGTATGCCAAAACGGGTGGTCGGGCGGCAGGGGCTCTTGACGGCAAACATCGAGCGTAGCGGCGGCGATTTGCCCCTGCGCCAACGCCGCCAGCAGATCGGCCTCAACCAAATGGGCACCGCGGGCGACGTTAATCACAAATGCTCCCCGATTCAGGAGGGCGAAGAGTTCCGCGTTAAGTATGCCTTCGGTCCGGGGCGTGTTGGGTAAGAGGTTCACCAATACCTGTAGTCCGGCTAAAAAGCCAGGCAATTGCCCGTCTCCGGCAAAGCTGTCGACGTCAGGTATGCTCTTGCGGGTCAGGCTCCAGCACCGTACCGGGAAGCCGCAATCGGCCAGGGATTTCGCCACCTTCTGTCCCAGGACCCCGGCCCCCGCCACCCCAATGATAAAGCGGCGCTTATCGTACAACGGCAGCTCCCGCCATGTTCCTCGGGATTGGCACAACAGGTATTCGTCCAGCCGGCGATAATAACGCAGCACTGCGGCCAGCACATACTCAACCATTTGTTCCGCCATGCCGGCATCCTCCAGGCGCATCAGAGGAATGCTCTCGGGCAGCATCCGCGGATGCTGTCGCAGGGTCTGCATTAACGCATCTACCCCGGCCCCCAGAATAAAAACGCCCTTCAAGGCGGTACGCCCGGTCAACATGCCCACCGGCGGATGCCAAACCAGGGCATAATCCGCCGGCAGCCTGTCTCCAGGCAGCCATGCCCGCAGATGTGCGCCGGATAAACGCGCCCCCATGCCGGCTATCCACGGTGCCACAGGCTCGGAAGGATGATAAAAGATAATGTCCACGGCGCGGGTCCTATTGATGAATGCAACGCTTTAATCTATCTGAACATACCGTCTGACGAGGCGGTGAACAATCCCTGCAAACAGTCGGCCTAAAAGAGCTGCACGCATTGGCAAGAATCATGAATACGACACCACATGACGTTTTACGAAAAAAAATGAGGAAATCAGGATTTGATTTAACATTTAATGCTCTTTTTTTGGGATTTTTTTGCCATCCCATTGCCAGGATTTGTCCATAAAACCGGAAGGACGCCATAAAAAAAGCGTTGGTCCCTTAAGAAAAGACTTAGGTTTATGAAAAACAATTATGAAGAAAAAATAATTTGTATGATGTCATTAAATTTATAAGCATGCCAATCGTTAGCGTTTTTTACCATAACTGGATCGCATTAATTATGGACTGGCTTGAATAATTATTCATTTTGATGAATTTAAAATAGCTTTTTAAAAAAAACAACTTCCTCCATGAATTTTAAGATCTTATTTTTCATATAGTTATATCATCTTTATCGCAAGCGTTTTCTCTTCCTCCTTTTTGAGACAGATTTTTCTTACTTTTTTTAATCATCATACCTAAAGACCATTGCTAAAATTTAAGTCAATATAAAATTCAGTTTGATAGATGAAATCTAATAAAATTTCAATGAAATTTATTTTATATCCACATAAAAACCAGGTCAAAAAAAATTTCATAACTGCAAGTTTCACGCACTGACGTCAGATCAATTTCAGATTTATTACCCTCCCATAGCCTGACGGCCTCAGCTATCGTTATATGCGTTCTATTGAATAATTTTTATATCAAGCATAACGCTAACAGGAGGGGTCAATGACATGCCAATAACAGATGAAAAAAATAAAATAGCCATATTTGGTAAGATTAGGAGTTCTTGAAAACTTTTTTTTTACATGTAACGCTTTCAACAGCAATGCCATAAAAAAAAATCTAAAAGTGAGGTATTTTGAGATGAAACCTACACCAACTATCATCATCGATCATCTCGATGTAAGAATTGCACCTGATTTACATACACGACTACGCTGGAAAGAGTATCAAATTCTAAGTCTATTGGTCCAAAACTCACCCCAAGTGGTGACGCGAGAACAGCTGGTAAACCATATTTGGAAAGGCACGTATTGCTCAGACTCGACGATTAATCAAACCATCAAATCTGTACGTCAAAAACTGGGCGATCATGAGCATAGGATCATAAAGACCATACCGCGTATTGGCTATATTATTGAAGAAAAACAAATGGTTAATATAAGTTTCGACAAAATATCCACCGAAGGCCCGCCGACGCTCGACCTGCCGAAGCAGGCCATAGAGACGGCTGCAAAACCGACCCGGTCAGTTGATGAGGAGATATATTCAGGGCCCATGTGGGATTTCCCGACCCACGCTCGGCTGTCGAGAACCGTTTCCAGGCCAACAGTGTTCCAGTTGAATAGATTTAAAAAGATTTTTTATATTTATGCAGAGAAATTTTATCAATATAAAAATAGATTAATCCTTGTTTTTTTAACTTCAGTTATCTTAATGATAGTTCTAGTTTATTTCTATACCATCATCAAAATATCCCTTGCCTCTTACAATCTGGAATGGCTGAACTTTAATAACAGGTTTTCATCGGTGCAGCTAACCTGCCCTTTAGGTTTCAAATACGAACCTGATGGCTCATGAACATAATTCGCTAACAGTCAATGCTCAATTTTAATATTGATACTGCTAATTAAAGCAATTAAGTCGAGATTGAGCATTATTAACTGGGTTTTCCTCCAAACTACCCCTAAGCCCGCGTTGTATAGCGGGCTTTTTTTGATCCGATATAAAAAATCAACGTGCAGAAAAAATAAAATTCACTTCTTATTAGATAAATTTCATACCATTTTATAGTGAGATATATTTCATTTTATGTCACCCACTCCGTTTTATACTTTTTCACTTGTAGAAACTCTCTTAGTCCGCTATTTGTTAACCATTCGATAAAGTTATATCTAAGAAAACATAACAATGCGTATTGACGACAGCCTGATGCTGGCATGACTGCTTATTAAGGGTTCTAAATTGGGCTGTTCAATTTAAAGATAATCTTCTGTCAAATGGCGAACGTGAGAAGTAAGGGGATTATGAAGGAAATCATTTTTAACTCTTTATGGGTTATCTTGGAGAAATCGTGCTTCGCGTTAGCCGGCATCATTTCCGCCATGTATGTAGCCCGTTTTCTTGGGCCAGAAAATTTCGGCACATTAAGTTATTTACTTTCCATCATGGCGCTGGTAACACCCTTTATTCAGTTAGGCAGCGATAACGTTTTATTTAACCGCATCGCCAAAAAGCCTGCCAGTGGCGTATTGCTAATGGCGGCCTCACTACGATTAAAGCTGGTTCTGTTTATAGTATTTAGCCTGGGGTTATTGTTATGGGCAAAGCATGCGTTGCCGATTGCCCAGCAAAAAGTGATGATAGTACTGATTGTGGCGAACTTCTTCACGCTACGAGATATCTATAAGCTTTATTATGACGCCACCCTGGCGTCAAAAACCAACCTCATCATTAACAATGTCTCCTTGGTTATTTTTGTTTGCCTCAATCTCATCTGGGTGCATTATCAATTCAGCCTGATCTGGTTTGCTTTTTCAATGGTCGTACGCAGCTTTATACCCTATTTATGGCGTAGAGTATTATTCAATCGCACCCAGAAAAAAGCACGGGCAGTGTTAAAAAAACCTTTGAAGGTTAAATATTTCGATTTTTATAATATTTATCTGCTGAAGGTCGGCATGCCTTTGCTGATTTCCAGCCTCTCTATTGTAATTTATACCCGCATTGATCAGATTTTACTGGGTAAATTTTTAGGCTTCCAGGCGGTGGGGATTTATAACGCCGCGTTGACGTTAAGCCAGGGCTGGGCCATCGTGCCGATGGCCTTCATTACCTCTTACATGACCATTATCGCCGCAGAGCGGGATAGCCGCCGAAGCACTGAGAGGATTCGCTCGCTTTATTTGATTATTCTGGTTTTATCGCTGCCAGTGATACTGACATTTTCAATATTTAGCAATAAAATCATACTGTTAATCTATGGCATTCGTTTTGCCGACGCCGCGGATATTCTCTGGATGTGTGCCTTGACCTCACTTTGCAGCGTATTGGGCACGCTGTCTTACCGAGTCATCCTTCTGCACTCCGGCTATCATTTTGTCTCCGTGAAAATGGCCGTGATTGCTTTGCTTAATATTGGTCTGAATTATTTTTTTATACCTCTCTATGGGATTAAGGGCGCTGCTCTGTCCACCTTAACCGCCGAAATGGTCTCATTAATATGTCTTAATGCGTTGTTCAAAAATGGGCTCGTTACATACCCGCTGTTTTGTGCCTATAAAAGCGTCCCACTCTTAATAAACGAGGTTCGAAGCTATGTTAAATCCGCTCGCTAAACAGGCCAGTAAGCTGTTACCCGATGTATTATATCATCAGATAAAATATGCTCGGGTCTTCAAACAATGGCCAAACGTCATCAAGCCCAAGACCTTTAGTGAAAAAATAATCGTGCGCAATTTTAAGCCTAAGTCAATTTATACCGAGCTGGCGGACAAATTAAAAGTGCGGGATTATATAGCTAGCACTATCGGTGAAAAATATCTCATTAAATTGCATGCTTCATTTCCTGTACTCACTCGCTCAATTTTTGATGAATTACCTGAGTCTTTTGTGATTAAGGCTAACCATGGTTGTGGCTTTAATATGATTGTCCATAACAAATCTGAAATTACATTTGAGAAATTAAGCACAATTACCGAGCAATGGACAGAAAGTAATTATTATAAACTTTCTCGAGAAAAGCATTACAAAGCTATTCCACCGCGTATTTTAGTTGAACAATTATTGCTTCATAAGGGCAAGGTTCCTAACGATATAAAATTTCATTGTTTTAACCGCATGGGAGAAATGCATATATTCATCCAAGTGGACTACGATCGGTTTGGCATTCATCGGCGTGATATATTCGATACCCAGTGGAACAGAACCAATATACGGATGGGGCTGCCCAACAATCCGGAACCTATGCCCGCTCCAGACAATCTGGAAGAAATGCTATCCTTAGCCACGCGTATCACCGAGCAATTTTCTTATTTGCGAATTGATTTTTATGAGGCTGACGGCAAAATCTATTTTGGCGAATTGACATTCACTCCAGGCGGTGGACTTTGCAAAATGTATCCGCAGGAGACGCAGCGGCAATGGGGTGATTTTTTCACCGATTGATTAATAATACTTATATTTATCGACCCGATTGTTCAGTGCCGCTTGTTGTTGTGATGTTTCTTATCTCGCCATTTCGGTGCTTGAAGGCCGGGGGAAAAACTATGCCGCTGCAGGAAGGAAATTTGCGGCCGGTCTCCCCCCGTTTTACACGTGTTCAAATCCGGTTGTCAAAATTGGGTTAGCGTTTTTTTTGCAGCTTCCGGCTTGCCTTGGCTGTTTTATGCCGGTCAATCTTATGCAAAGGAAAACAGTATCGCCGATTCAGCACAACGCCGCACGGCGTTGCGCAGCCATCTGCAGATGCAATCCGTTATGGCAGTACTTGAAAAGCCCCCTCCCCTGCCCCGGATGAGACTAACAGAAGTTGTGAAAATTTCCCTGCTTTACCCAAGCTCGGGAAAATTGCCAGGCCGGAGAGCTTTTTAGCCATAGTAAACAGCCGGGATGAATACCGGCAGCGATCAACGTTAACGGCCTTGTATTTCTTTTAGGCCGCCGGACATTAGAAATTCGTCTCCTACGCTCAAAGCCTGAGCAAACAGGCGGTGAGCGAGAAATTATACTTGACCGGAATGGACCGAATCCCTATAGTACCGCCCCGTTACCCCTGCGGTAACGACGTGGTGAGGTGTCCGAGTGGCTGAAGGAGCACGCCTGGAAAGTGTGTATACGCGAAAGCGTATCGAGGGTTCGAACCCCTCTCTCACCGCCAGAATAAAAAAAGCCCGGCTTTTATGCCGGGCTTTTTATTACCTGAACGTGGGGAAGTTGTTTCCCCGGTCTTTATCGATAGGCGTTAAGCGTGCGCTGGCACAGTGCCGAACGAACGCAGTCCTGTTTACCAAAACGCACGACGGCAATCATGTCGTCCTCTTCAGTAAATCGCTCCAGGGCATCCTCCAGACCCGATTTAACGCCGCGAGGTAAATCGCACTGGGTGATATCGCCATTCACAATTACCGTGACATTTTCCCCGAGGCGCGTTAAAAACATTTTCATTTGATTGACGGTGACATTCTGCGCTTCATCCAGGATGACCACCGCGTTTTCAAAAGTCCGACCCCGCATATAGGCAAATGGCGCTATTTCCACTTTGCCGATTTCCGGTCGCAGGCAATATTGCATAAAAGACGATCCCAGCCGGCGCAACAATATATCGTAGACCGGTCGAAAATAAGGGGCGAATTTTTCAGCAATATCCCCGGGCAGGAAACCCAGATCCTCATCGGCCTGCAACACCGGCCGGGTAACAATGATGCGCTCGACCTCTTTATGTATTAACGCATCCGCCGCCTTGGCGGCGCTCAGAAAGGTTTTACCACAACCCGCCTCGCCGGTTGCGAATATCAACTGTTTGGTTTCTATGGCAGTTAAGTAATATTCCTGAACTTCATTACGTGCCTCAATTAACTTAGTGTCGCGGGAATCCCGCGCCATGCCAATCGATTCAATCCCGCTCATATGAACAAGAGAAGTGACCGAGTCCTCTTCACGCATTTTATGGTTGCGTGACTCACGCCGGATAACACGTTTAGCTTCGCGACGAGCTTTGATCACTACTTTTTGTCTTCCCATAAGTGGCACCTTACAGTTTGTTTCACCATTCACAAGGGAGTAAACCCCGGTGATTACGCTTCACATTCAGATGAGGTTGTGGCTTCCTTTAAAGCCATAGCGAGCCGTTGGACGGGATGAAATAAACCCTTTGCATATGTCTGAAAAATGCGTGGCGGTTTTTTCATCAGGAGGAAAATAGGGATATCGGGAATTGCGGGGGGCGAAAGCGTTGCCGTAAATCGGGAATAGTGTTGAGGTGGTAATCGCCGAGCGCTTCGGTGGCGATTGAAAAACATCCGGTGGTAAAGTCAGCCCATAAAAGGACACTGTCATTAGCGATCCCCATAGTGAGGTTTATATTTCGCGTCGCCGCTACTGCCGGAACCGACGCGCTTGCTAACTGGCGCTTCCTAACTTGAGTATAATGACATTGCTACAAACTGCTGCCTCATTGCAACAATTTTTTTTGCAAGAGGCCAATAAATAATCAATTCATCGCTAAATGGGGAATTACCGCTTCGCTTTACGGTGAAATTATTTATTACAAATAAAATGGTTAGATTATGAATAATATTATATTTATATAATAATCGCAGCCGGACAATTCTCATTTTCACTGCGGTCGGCCAAGACTTTAACCATAAGTTAAACATTTCTTAACTGAGTTGCACTTAGTTGCAACTTTAGCGATAGTGTTGCATCTATTGTTCAGCAGGGTGTCAGCATGGCAAGCACGACGATGGGGGTTAAACTGGATGAGGCGGCCAGGGAACGGATAAAACTGGCGGCCCAACGCATTGATCGTACTCCGCACTGGTTAATAAAACAGGCCATTTTCCGCTACCTTGAGGTATTGGAGCGCGACGGCGCCATGCCGGATAATGATGCCGACAGCGCCGCCGCTGAGATAGCCGACAGCGAAAATATCGTCGACCTTGGCTTGGAAGCGGCGCCTCGCCCTTTCCTAGATTTTGCTCAGGACATTCTGCCCCAGTCCATATTGCGCGCCGCCGTCACCGCGGCGTGGCGGCGGCCCGAACCCGATACGGTCCCGCTACTGCTTGAGCAGGCCCGCCAGCCGGCTCCCCAGGCGCAGGCCGTAAACCGGCTGGCCGCGCGGCTGGCCGAAACGCTGCGCACGCAAAAAAGCGGCACCGGCCGGGCCGGGATGGTACAACATTTATTGCAGCAATTTTCCCTGTCGTCACAAGAGGGGGTAGCGCTGATGTGCCTGGCGGAGGCGTTGCTGCGTATCCCTGACAAAGCCACCCGCGATGCGCTGATCCGAGACAAAATCAGCCAGGGCAACTGGCAGGCCCATGTCGGCCGCAGCCAGTCGATGTTCGTCAATGCCGCTACCTGGGGCCTGCTGTTTACCGGCCGTTTGGTCTCCACCCATAACGAAGCCAGCCTTACACGGTCTTTGAACCGTATCATCGGCAAAAGCGGCGAACCGCTGATACGCAAAGGGGTGGATATGGCCATGCGGCTGATGGGGGAACAGTTCGTTACCGGCGAAAATATCGGCGAGGCGCTGGCCAATGCCCGCCGGCTAGAGCAAAAAGGCTTTCGCTATTCGTATGATATGCTGGGGGAAGCCGCCCTGACCGATGCCGACGCGCAGACGTATATGGTCTCGTATCAGCAGGCCATTGACGCCATCGGCAAAGCCTCCAACGGCCGAGGAATCTATGAAGGACCGGGCATCTCCATCAAGCTGTCGGCGCTGCATCCCCGTTACAGCCGCGCTCAATACGGGCGGGTAATGGAGGAACTCTACCCGCGCCTGCTGGCGCTAACCCTGCTGGCGCGGCATTATGATGTCGGCATCAATATCGATGCCGAAGAAGCCGATCGGCTGGAGCTTTCCCTCGATTTGCTCGCCAAACTCTGTTTTGAGCCGGCGCTGGCGGGTTGGAACGGTGTGGGTTTTGTGATCCAGGCCTACCAGAAGCGCTGCCCCTGGGTTATCGATGAATTGGTGGATCTGGCCAAAAGAAGCCGCCGCCGACTGATGATCCGGCTGGTCAAGGGCGCCTATTGGGACAGTGAAATCAAACGCGCCCAGCTTGACGGGCTAGAGGGCTACCCGGTATTTACCCGCAAGGCTTACACCGATATTTCCTATCTGGCCTGCGCGCGCCGTTTGCTGGCGGTGCCGCAATATATTTATCCACAGTTCGCCACCCATAACGCACAAACCCTGGCGGCGATATATTACGCTGCCGGACAGAATTATTACCCTGGCCAGTATGAGTTCCAGTGCCTGCACGGCATGGGCGAACCCTTGTACGACCTGGTGGTGGGCAACGCCACCGAGGACAAGCTAAACCGTCCCTGCCGCATCTATGCGCCGGTGGGTACCCATGAAACCCTGCTGGCCTATCTGGTGCGCCGATTGTTGGAAAACGGCGCCAACAGTTCTTTTGTCAATCGTATCGCTGATCCCGCCATTCCCCTGGACCAACTGATTGCCGACCCGGTGGAGGACGTGGTCCGGCTGGGGGAGCAGGAGGGCTGTATCGGTCTGCCGCACCCGGCCATTCCCCTGCCCCGCCATCTCTATGGCGCGGATAGGCTCAATGCCGCCGGTCTCGACCTGGCCAATGAACACCGTCTGGCGTCCCTCTCCAGCGGCCTGCTTAACAGCGGTCAGCGGCTGTGGCTGGCCGAACCGGTCATCGCCGGCGGATTGCCCAATGACCCGGCGGCTAACCAGCCTGTTTTTCCGGCCGTTCACGACAGTCCCGATACCCCGCTAATCGTCCCGGCGGAGGGACTGCCCAGGGGTGAATCCCGTCCGATCGTGAATCCCGCCGACCGCCGCGACCGGGTAGGCATTTGCCGCGACGCCACCGAGAGCGAGGTGCGCCGCGCCATAGACGCTGCGCTGCATTATGCCCCTATGTGGGCGTCCACGCCGGCCAATGAGCGGGGGGCAATCCTGGAGCGGGCGGCGGCGCTGATGGAGACGCGGATGCAGACGCTGATGGGCTTACTGGTACGCGAGGCCGGTAAAAACCTGGCCAATGCGGTTGGCGAAGTACGGGAAGCGGTGGATTTTCTCCGTTATTACGCCGGCCAGATTCAGTGCATCGACGACGGCGATCTAAGGCCATTGGGCCCGGTGGCCTGTATCAGTCCGTGGAATTTTCCACTGTCGATATTTATCGGCCAGGTTTCGGCGGCGCTGGCGGCCGGTAATACCGTGCTGGCCAAACCGGCGGAACAGACACCGCTGATTGCCGCCCAGGCCGTCGCGCTGCTGCTGGAAGCCGGAGTGCCTCCCGGCGCGGTGCAGCTGTTGCCCGGCGACGGAGAAACCGTCGGCGCGGCCCTGGTGGCGGACTCAAGGATACGCGGCGTCTTGTTTACCGGGTCCACAACCGTGGCGGCCGCCATTAATAAAACCCTGGCAACCCGCTTGAATCCCCACGGACGCACGGTGCCGCTGATTGCCGAGACCGGCGGGCTTAACGCCATGGTCGTGGACTCCTCCGCCCTTACCGAGCAGGTGGTGACCGATATTATCGCCTCGGCCTTTGACAGCGCCGGCCAGCGCTGTTCGGCGCTGCGGTTGCTGTGTCTACAGGAAGAGGTGGCCGAACGCACTCTCACCATGCTGCGGGGCGCCATGGCGGAGTGCGTACTGGGGGATCCCCGCCGCCTCTCCACCGATATCGGGCCGGTCATTGATTTGTCAGCCAAACGGTTGATTGAAGATCATATTGCCGCCATGGGCGAGGCCGGGCATCCTGTGTGGCAGGCTCCTCGGGACGATGCCGATACGCAGGCGGCCCCACTGCCTGAGAAACTTGAAGCGGGCACCTTTGTGCCGCCGACGCTGATCGAACTGGACCATGTCGGCCAACTGGATAAAGAAATCTTTGGTCCGGTGCTGCACGTGGTGCGCTACCGGCGCAGCGATTTGGCCCGGTTAATGGGCCAAATCAATGACAGCGGCTACGGGCTTACCCTGGGGTTGCATACCCGCATTGATGAGACCATCGAGCAGGTGGTGTCGCTGGCGCGGGTGGGCAATGTTTATATCAACCGCAATATGGTAGGCGCCGTGGTGGGCGTACAACCCTTCGGCGGCGAAGGCCTTTCCGGCACCGGTCCCAAAGCCGGCGGTCCCCTTTATCTTTATCGCCTGCTGTCCCACCGCCCGATAGACTGCCCACCGGCATCGCTGCGGGTGCTGGATAACGGCCCGGCGGCGGTGCAGCCGATGGAAGAACTCACGCCGGCGCTCCGGGCGCTGGCGGTTTGGGCGGAGGAAGAGTACGGCGCCGAGCGGGCCGCTCTGTTCCGTCGTTTCGGCACGCTGTCCCAGGCCGGGACAACGCGTCTGTTGACCGGCCCCACCGGAGAGCAGAATGCCTATCGCCTGCTGCCCAGGGAGCGGGTGCTGTGTCTGGCGGAAGACGATACGGACCTGTTGACCCAACTGGCCGCTGTGTTCGCCATGGACGCCACCGCGCTGTGGGCCGATACGCCGGCGGCGCGTTTATTGTTCAACGCCCTGCCATTGCCTGTCCGGCAAAAAATCCTGTTCAATCCGGACTGGGCCGCCGCCGCCGAACCCATACATGCGGTACTGTTTCACGGCGATTCGGATAAACTGCTTACCCTGTGCGGCGCTGTGGCCCGGCGCCCCGGCCCCATCATTCAGGTGCACGGTTACGCCCGGGGCGACACGGCCATTCTGCTGGAGCCGCTGCTGATTGAGCGTTCGGTGAGCGTGAACACCGCCGCCGCCGGCGGCAATACCAGCCTGATGACGTTGGGGTAGGGATTTTAAGCGGCATCGGCGCGGTTTCATCGTGACAGGTTCGTTGCACGACCGGCGATCGCGGGCCTACCGTGCCATGGGGCGCTCCGGCAGGCGGAAAAACCACGCCTGCTTCGACCCCATTGGCGCGGTCTCCCTTTAACACACATTCGTTGCGCGACCGGCGATCGCGGGCCTACCGTGCCATGGGGCGCTCCGGCAGGCGGTAAAACCACGCCTGCTTCGACCCCATTGGCGCGGTCTCCCTTTAACACGCTAGATTTAAGCCTCGGCGCTGTTCGACTGAATGAATATTTCGCAGCGGGTCCGGAAGGGAAGGATTATTTTCCCTGCATATCAGAAACTGCGTTGCCAATCCAGATATTGGTTATATTTTCGCAGCGCTATGCGATAATTGCTTTGCCCGGCATCGGGCACTTCGTCGATAAGGTTTTGCGGTCCGCTCGGGCGCTCAAACTTATCATGGGGATAATTCCTTGCCGCCAGTATTTCATCCAGGCGCCGCAGGCGAACCACATATTCGCGAATAGTGCTGTGGCTCATTGCCGTCTGCTCAAATAGATATTGTTTGAAAGCTTTGATGTCGAAATAATTTGGCTCGGCATGGCAGGATATTACGCTGCAAAACCGGCATAATGCCATGAGTTCTTTATTCAGATTGTGCCAGACCTGATCGTCAATCAGTTGATCCATGCCGGCGATGGCTTCTTTATTGATGATCTGCCCGCGAAATACCAGGGTCATGCGGTCCAACGGCTTGCCGCATTGGCAGCAGTGCGTTTGGCTATGCTTGAAATCTTTTAAATAACGGCTCAGCGGCCGCTTTTTTTCCACTTTGGCTAACATAGTGTTTTCCCTAGTGCTGATAATAGAGCTAATAAATAGCGATGTTAAAGAGTGTTGGTAAGGGTGTATAAACTAAAACCGTCCAGGTAAGAATGCGGTTAGATATCGCTGTCTAATCGCGACCTTAAACGTTTAATTGCCTGACTGTGCAATTGGCTTACCCTCGATTCGCCCACTTCCAAGACCGCACCGATCTCTTTCAGATTCAGTTCTTCCTGGTAATAAAGCACCAACACCATTTTTTCTCTTTCAGGTAATGCGTCTATGGCTTCTATTACACGTTCGCGTAACTTGCCTTCCATTAATACATTAAGCGGATTGGCTTCTTCGTGCCCCGGCAGTAAATTATCGACGCTGTCGCCATGATCTTCACACCATTCATCATAGGAGAAGAGCTGGCTATTATTGGTATCCAATAATATCTGCCGGTACTCCTGCAGCGAAATATTCAGCGTCTGAGCCACTTCCTGTTCCGAGGCGGACCGGCCCAATTGCTGCTCGGCCTGATGGATGGCCTGTGCGACTTCCCGCGCATGGCGCCGCACGCTGCGCGGCACCCAGTCCCGGCTGCGCAGTTCATCAAGCATCGCGCCGCGGATGCGTTGTACCGCATAGGTGGTAAAGGCCGTTCCCTGCAGGGAATCGTACCGTTCCACCGCGCTCAACAAGCCGATTCCCCCGGCCTGCAATAAATCGTCCAGCTCTACGCTGGCGGGAAGCCTGACCTGTAATCGCAGGGCCTCGTGACGGACCAGGGGGATATAGCGCTGCCAAAGGGTCTGCTTATCGATTACGCCCGCGGCAGTATACAAATCGCTCACCATGCCTCACCCTACATTGATCCCGTTATCGATGTTATTATCCCTTCACCGTGCCGGATCAATCGTCGGAATAGTCACTCAATTACCCTCTATTTACACCTTGTCACCCAACCGCAGTGAAAGCCGACGATGAGATAACGCTTTCTTTGCATTCAAAAAAAGTAAATATAAAAGCACGCTTTTAGCTAAAAACCCCGACGAAGCGGGGTTTGAGTTAGCATGACCAAAAAGCGTTTGAGCCGTTTATTATTTCAACAGCGATAATACGGTTTGCGGAATCTGGTTAGCCTGGGCCAATACAGCGGTACCGGCCTGTTGCAGAATCTGCGCCTTGCTCATGGCGGAGACTTCTGTCGCATAGTCGGCATCTTGAATTTGTGACTGTGCGCTGCTCAGGTTGGTGGTGGTGTTGCTAATGTTATCGATGGTAGAATCCAGACGGTTCTGGATAGCACCCAGGTTGGAACGCATGGTATCCACTTCGGAGATAGCCTGGTCCAGGGTGGCCAACGGATCCGAGGAAGCCGGATTGGAGATGGCTTTGGTGGAATCGGCGGTTACCGTGGCCACACCGGTGGTATTGTCGATGGACACGGTGGCGGCGTAGTCATTGCCCTGTGCATCCTGCACATAATAATTGCCGTCGCTGTCTTCAGTCAGCGTGCCGCCGGTGAGGGCGGAGCTGTTATTGCCGCTCATATCTGTGATATTGATGGCGGAAACATCGGTGCCATCGATAGTGCTGGCGGAAGTGCTTACCGTAAATTTGGTGGGAGCGGTGGCGTCATCGACAGTACCGGCAGTTTCATTACCCATGGTGATGGTGGTGCTGGTAGTGCCGCCTGATGTACTCTGCGAGACGCCCGCAACGCTGTAGAGGCCGTTTTTGGTAGCGACATAATAGTTATTGTCACCGTCTTGCACTAATGTGCCGCCAGAAATGGTTTTACCCGATGCATCCTTAAAGGTTAAGGCAGAGCCTGATGCGATCGATGTCGTGGTCCCGCCGGCAGTCAAGGTGACGGCCGAAGTAGTGGCGCCGGCAGCGCTCAGATCAGTGAGGCTTTTATCGCTATTGGCTGTAAAATCAAGGCCGTCAAGCTTCCCGCTGGTGGCATCGCCGACCGTAATGGTTGAACCATCGCTGCTAATGCCTGTGGCTTTATACATGGTGGTATCGCCATCAGTATCAGATGTTGTCACATAATAATTATTATCAGCGTCTTTTACCAAAGTGCCAGTGACGGCATTACCGGAAGCGTCTGTAAATGACACCGAGCTGCTGAGTGTGGCTGTGGTACCGCCTATGCTAACTGAACCAGCAGTCACCGCAGTGGGAGACGTAGTACCAGCCAAGCTTACATCGCCAACGCTCCCCGCCTGCACAGTGGTGGTTTGACCCTGAGTTCCGTTCACATTAAATGTGCCCAGGCCCAAAGTCTGGGAATCTACCTGCTTCAAATTGATGCTGATGGTCTGGCCGTCATCGGCGCCCACCTGGATATTCAGGGTTTTGTTATCACTCAGCACCTTGACGCCGTTAAAGTCGGTTTGCTGGGAGATACGGTCGACTTCAGCCAGACGCTGAGTGATTTCATCCTGTATGGATTGCAGGTCGCTGGCGGAGTTGGTGCCGGTTTGCGCCTGGGTGGTCAGGGTACGGATGGCCTGTAAGTTGTCATTGATTTCATCCAGCGCGCCTTCAGTGGTTTGCGCCAGGGAGATACCGTCGTTGGCATTGCTTGAGGCCTGGGTCAATCCATTGATATTCGAGGTAAAGCGGTTGGCGATGGCTTCGCCGGCGGCGTCATCCTTGGCGCTGTTGATACGCAGGCCCGACGATAAACTTTCGATGGCGTTGCCCAGCGCGGACTGCGATTTGGCCAGATTGTTTTGCGCAATCAACGAAATGGTATTTGTGTTAATAAACTCTGCCATGGCAATGTTCCTTTTAAAGAAGCGTCAAAACTGAAGTAATAAATTCAGGCACTTATGCCGCAAGGCCTGCATGCCCGTCCCCCCTTGTATCGGCGAACCCAAGGCAACCTTTAGCTAAAATCATAAATTTTGATTTTGACCCTTAAAAAACCAATAGGTGGAATTACCCTAACAACAGCGGTTTTTTTCCTGCCTTTGCCACATAAAAAATCCGATAAACTTCCTGCCTTCCTTGCCGATAACTGCTGTGCTTATCATGCATGCATAAAGAGGGAACAAAATGACAGCAGCCATCACTTCATTAGGTGTCGGATCGGGTTTGGATCTCAGCAGTCTGCTGACGTCGTTGCAGACCAACGAAGAAGAAGCTCTGACACCGATAACCACGAAACAAACCGCCGAGAATACCAAACTTACCGCTTACGGCACGCTCGCCAGCGCGCTTGAGTCCTTCAACACCGCCTCAGCCGCGCTGGCGGACCCGACGCTCTATACTCAGCAGGTCGCCAGCACCAATGACGATTTCACCGCCACGGTAGGCACCGGTGCCACCAGCGGCAACTACAGTATCGATATTTCGCAGCTGGCACAGGCGCAATCCCTGGTGAGCGGACAAACGTTTTCCAGCATTTCCACCCAGTTAGGCACCACCGGCGCCACCGATCGCAGCTTATCCATTCAGGTAGGCACCGGCGCCGCGGTTAACATCAGCCTGTCCGATAGCCAAACCAGTATGTCCGGCCTGATAAGCGCCATTAACGGTGCCAACGCCGGCGTCACCGCCAGCTATGTGCAATCCGGCGACAGCGGCTATCAATTGGTGATCACCTCCAACGCCTCCGGCGCCAGCTCAAATATCAATATGAGCGTCAGCGGCGACGATACCCTGAATGCCATTCTCGGCTACAGTTCCAGCGCTGATGTGACTTCCAGCACGGGGACCAGTGCCACCGCCACCACCGGCACCGGTTCCGGCATGACGCAGACCGTGGCCGGGCAAGATGCCTTGTTGACGGTTAACGGCGTGTCCATCGATCGCAGCAGCAACACCATCAGCAATGTGCCCCAAGGCGTAACCTTGACGCTGAATTCCACCACTTCCTCGACGCAGACCCTGAATTTACGCCTAAGCGTTACCGACGCCGACTCCGCTATTGACGATTGGGTCAGCGCTTACAATAGCCTGCTGACCACCTTTAATACCTTGGGCCAATACACCGCGGTGACCGCCGGGCAGACACAGTCTTCCACCAACGGTCCGTTATTGGGCGATAGCGTGCTGGATTCGGTAGAAAATCAGGTTAAGAGCGCACTGACTACCGCCCAGTCTAGTTCCACCTTTAAAGTGCTATCCCAATTAGGCATCACCCAAGACGTTTCCACCGGCGAATTATCCACGGATGAAACCACGCTGGTGGACAGCCTCACCAACAATACCAGTCAGGTGTCGGCCTTTTTCGTCGGGGACGGCAAGACCACCGGTCTGGCCACCCAACTGGTGAATATCACCAATGACTTTACCGGCACCAGCGGAGTCATCAGCGGGGCCGAAGCCGGCGTCAACAGCGTACTGACCGATCTTGGCAAGCAATACACCCAGGTCCAGGACAAAATCACGTCCGATATTGCCCGTTACCAAACACAGTTCACCAATCTGGACGTGCTGATGTCCTCGTTGCAGCAGACCAGTAACTTTCTGACGCAGCAGTTTGACAGTTCAAGCAGTTCCAGCACCTCCTTAGGCACCAGCAGCACCAGCAGTTGATATGCCATAGTTGCGATAGCGGGAAAAACAAAAGGAATTTCGTATGTATGGTTCACAAGCCTACGCCACTGTCGGCTTAGAAAGCGGAGTGATGAGCGCCAATCCGCATAAATTGATTACGCTGTTATTCGACGGGGCGCTTAGCGCCCTGGCTAAGGCGGATATCTATATCCAACAGAACAATACCATCGCCAAAGGCAAGGCCATCACCCATGCCATCAATATCATTAATAACGGCTTGAAGCTGGGTTTGGATATCGAGAACGGTGGGGAACTGAGCCGAAATCTTTCTGGTCTTTACGATTATTTCGTTCGTAAATTGATCCGGGTTAATCGGGATAATGACCGTGAGCTCCTTCAACAAATCCGTCAATTGTTAAGCGAAATCGCCGATGCATGGAAAGAAATCGCTCCGGGAAGCCCCGTTAAATCCTAACAATAAGAAGGATTTAGCGAGATTAGACATGTTACACTGCTGATAATGGTTATCCCAATATATTGAGACGTGTGATGAAAGTCGCGAGTGAATGAGCAGGAATAACCCACTTTTTGTGTTAAATACCTTTTAGGATAGCCATGATGGATGCTTGCCCCTCCCTTTTAGCTCATTATCAGCAAATACTTCTATTAAGTGAAAACATGCTGTTAATGGCTCGTCAATCAGAATGGGATAACCTGGTCTATATCGAAGAAAAATATGTACATGCTGTAGCGAAGATTTCCGAATTGAATGTCAAACAAGAGGACCCGCTTTCCGGCGCGACGCAGGACGAAATTACTCTGATATTGCGTCAACTGCTGGATAATGAAAAGGAGATTAATCAATTATTACAGGCGCGTCTAAACCAGTTACGCAATCTCATTGGCCAATCTAATCGCCAGCAAAAGATCAACTCCACTTATCACAAATTTTCAGATAGAACTTCCATGTTGCCGGGTGAAATAAAAAAATAACCTCATGCATAACTGGTTAAAAATCCTGCAGCCCAGTATGAGAAGTTGGTCTGAATGCCTATATCAAACAGTGATGCCTACTCATTCAGCAGGCATCACTCCCCGATTAATGCCGGCGCAAAGGCAATCCCTTCGTTGATCCACAGAACTTCATTTTGAAACGTCATGTGGAAATCCTGGGCCCATTACTTGATAGAGCGCGTATGGAATGCTCTTAAAAGCAGCCCCCGCCCCGCCTATTCAAGAAAACATACAAATTTTCGCCTATATTTAAATGGGTTCCATATATAGAAGGAAATTAACCATGTTCGATAAAGCCAAAAATAAAGCGGAAGAAGTGACCGGCAAAGGTCAGGAAACACTGGGCAAGGCCACCGGCGACAGCGCTATGACGCTGGAAGGAAAAGTGCGCAAACAGGCGGCGAAGGCTTGCTACAGCGTTAATGATTACATTGATTCCATCAAAGCCAAAACTTCAGAGGACCCGATACCGGCATTGTTGATTGCCGGCGGTGTGGGTTTCTTGCTGGCAAAAATCTTCCGGGCTCGCCATCATTAGAAAAATCAGCCTGAGCAATAACCGGACTGATAAGCTGCTGTCGGCCAGGTCAGATTGACAACAGGCCGATGGCTAAGCCGATGAAAAACCGCCTGGCCTCGTCGGATTCTTTTTCCTGTTCGCCGGTCAGGTAAGCCAGAAGATTGCCTAGCTGAATGTTGACCCCTTGCCGGTGCAGCTCCATTATCGCCTGACCGATGATCTGGCTTAAGGTTTCATGGCTATGCTGCAACGCTTGTCCGGGTATGCCCATTATCGCCTCCCAATCATTCCTGCCCACTTTACCGTCCCTTTATGACAGAAAAATGAAGACGCTCTTCGTTCAATGCGCCGGCTAAAGACACGACGGCGCCGCTGGATACGTTAACGGCATAGACCGCCCTCGTCCCTGTGGCGAGGCGACCCGGACACCATGCGCATTGGGGCATTGGGGCATTGGGCAAATATTTATTTGCTAATACAATAATGAGACAACCTTAAAAATTTTCATAAGGTTATGCCTATTTTAAGTGACTTCCAACCGCATCGAAGCGGTTAATTTAGCGTAAGCGAAGCGGCTAATAAATTTACCATGTCAAAATTTAATTTGCCGCTTCGCTATTTAATAAAATCAAGATTAATGAACGAATATAATGGTTTGAATTGAAATGAAAATATTAATGACATACACAATCGCCGCTAAAAATAATTAACATTTACGGCTGAGATTAATCCTAAACGATAGCTTTTTATTGCGAGACATCCCAACCTCTTCTAATATTTAAAAGGTGAAAAGCATTAATATATTTTATGCTTTATCACATAATAGCTTTATATTTCCATCTAGGTATCTTAAATGATGCCATTTATAATTATCAATTTCTCAATAGCATCATCAACTAGAGCAGGAGTTTATCATGACAGAACATCGCGGTGGTTCAGGTAACTTTGCCGAAAATAAAGAGAAAGCATCAAGCGCGGGCCAGAAAGGCGGCCAGCACAGCGGCGGCAATTTCAAAAACGATCCTGAACGAGCTTCCGAAGCCGGCAAGAAAGGCGGGCAGCATAGCGGGGGCAACTTCAAGAATGACCCTGAAAAAGCGTCGGAAGCCGGTAGAAAGGGCGGTGAACACAGCCATGGCGGCGGCCGCAGCTCTTGAATAACCTTTTGATATAAAGCCACCGGTTATTATTGCCGGTGGTTTTGTATTTCATCATCTTTTTCCCGTCAGAACACCTTAAAAGATAATTATTTATTTTCTAGGCTTAGGACTTATGGCATAAATCCACACTGGCATTGGTTGCTGAAAGACATTGATTCAATGCCTTAAGTGAATCATCCTTGCTATTATGAACGATACGGATAGATTGCCTCGGAATGCCGTCATCGCTTTCATTCAAATTACCGCTAAAGAGAATCCAATCATTTTTTAAGTGGAATTTATTCACCGTAATGACGCCGGCTTTTTCATCGGCTTTATCGTAATCCACTCCGCTATCGATAAGCTTTTGATTTGTTTTATCGAAAAAATTATTGATATCGATATCTCTCTTGGTAGCGATATTTTTTTCCTTTGCCACGTAGATTTCCCATTTACTTTTTATTGCGTTACCCCAAATGCTCTTTTTTTGGTTCGGGGCATAATATACATTAGATAATTGCCGGAACATCGTTGATTGATCGGCAGGTATTTCATTTCTATTCAGCAATACCTCAATAGAATCAGCCCCGGTCCTGGAGGCGATTTCGGCGATGGCGATGGATGTCGCCGCCCACTCCATCCTGTTCCCGCCGGTAACGCCCGCTTCGATTTTCACCAGCCGGTGATTATCCTTGAAGGCGTTATTGAGGGTAATATGTTCAATGACGAAAGGCAGGGATTTGGCGGGTTTTGGGACGCTTGACTTGCAAGAAGATGAAGCGCAATTAGCCGTATTCAAGAATTTATTTACCGCGGCCTTTGCCGGCTTCGCCTGCGCCGGCGGGTTAACAGCGGGCATGGCAGGGGCTGTTGTCTCCTCCCCGCCGCTATTGAGGTAGGCCACCACGCCAAAAAAAATCACCGCAACCAAAGTGACTATGGGTTTCAATTCATTCATCTTCATAACACAAAGTCCGTATTCAACACTGCGTCACATCCTAGCACTGACGGATCGCAAAGGGATGCAATTGATCACTGATTTTTTATCGAGATACCTGCATGCTCGAAGCAGCCTAAGGTCAATTTTGATTCAACATAAGGAGATTGTTATGAAGTTGGAAAATGAAGCTGCTTACGAGCTGGCAAAATCGTATGTTCTAACACAGAATTTGTCGACTCATCATGTGTTCTTCCGTACTTTTATGGAGGTGTATGAGGATTACGACAAATGGCTAAGCACGGGTGACCCAAAAGCAGCGGAATTGAAAGATAAGCCGGGATCTCAAGTGATTAAAACACATCCACTAAACTTAATGGGGCGTTAAGAGAAACTCTGGCGAGCATCAAGCGGTTGCTCGCCGAATTATCCCCCGGTAGCCGCCTCGCACGGAGCGCTTTGTGCCGGCGGGGCTCAATTCCCAACGTTATCGTCTTAGGCCCCCCAGCGAAATATGCGATGATTTAACTCATATTAATCATAGCGTTGATACTATTATACCGACATATTCATTATATCCTGATAAGCGGCAACCAGTTTGTTGCGCACCTGTACGCCGGTTTGCAGGGAAATGGAAGATTTCTGCATATCCACCATCACGTCATTCAGTCCCAGCGGCGAGTTGCCGGTGGTGTAGGCTTGCGATTCCATGGTGGCCTTGTTTTGCGAATCGCTGATATTATCCAGCGCCGCGCTGAGCTGATCGGCGAAGCTGCCGCCGGTCACCGGTGTATCGCCGGCGTTGCCCGCCGCCTGGGACGCCGCGCGATGCAGCTGCTGTACCGCTGATTCAATGCCTGGAATAGCCATATGATCCCCCTAGATTTTTTTACGATAAGCTACCTTACCAGAAGCCTAAATCGGCTAACGGGCTAAATAACGCTAAAAAACCCGGTTATTTCAGCCATCGAATGCCTCACTAAAAGCAAATAATGACATCCACATAAATCCAGAACCGCCGGCAACGCCCGATAAGCACAAGCATGGAGAGTGTTTTGTTATTAGCCATTAAGCAGCCCCGTTCAATTCATGCCAGGACAATGTCATGAGTACGGTTAAAAACGGTTCCGGACCGGGCAAGAATTTGTTCATGCCGATATTGAAACATCTGCGCAGCCATCCAAAAATTTCCGCTGCAATCGCCGCCGCCGCCGCGATTGCGATAGTAGTGGTAATGGCGCTTTGGGCAAAAAGTCCCGATTACCGCGTGTTGTACAGTAATCTTAACGATCGGGACGGCGGCGATATCGTTGCGCAATTGACCCAAATGAACATCCCCTATCATTTCAGCGACCAGGGTACCGCCTTGCTGGTACCGGCGGAGTCGGTGTATGAAACCCGGCTCAAACTGGCCAGCCTGGGTCTGCCGAAAGGCGGTTCGGTGGGTTTCGAATTGATGGATCAGGAAAAATTCGGCATCAGCCAATTCAGTGAACAGATTAATTACCAGCGCGGCCTGGAGGGCGAGCTGGCGCGGACCATTGAAACGCTGGGGCCGGTTCGGTCGGCGCAGGTCCATCTGGCCATGCCGAAACCTTCATTGTTCGTCAGGGAGCAAAAAAACCCAACCGCGTCGGTCACCCTGGTGTTGCAACCTGGTCGCGCACTTGATGATGGACAGGTCAACGCCATCGTTTACATGGTTTCCAGCAGCGTGGCCGGGTTGCCCCCCGCCAATGTCACGGTGGTGGATCAGCAAGGCCACCTGCTGACCCAGGCCGATGCCAATGGCCGGATGCTTAACGCCAGCCAGCTGAAATTCAGCACTGAATTGGAAAGCCGCTATCAGCGAAATATTGAAAATATCCTAGCCCCGATGGTGGGCAGCGCCAACGTGCATGCGCAGGTTACCGCGCAGATAGATTTTGATGCTCAGGAACAAACGGATGAACACTATCAGCCTAACGGCGGTAATGACAATTCGGCTATTCGCTCTAAACAGGATACGCAAAGCGAACAGTTAGGGGCGAACCAGCCGGGGGGAATACCGGGGGCTTTATCCAACCAGCCGTCGGTCGCCGCGACCGCGCCTATCAACGGCACGGTCGCCACGCAAACCGGTCGACAGCCAGCCAATAATCCCAACGGAGTAAACGGCGCGCAAAACCGCAACGCTCCGGCAACACTGTCCGTGCCGTCCAATACGCATCATGATGAAACCATCAATTACGAATTGGACCATAAAGTGGTTCATGTGGAACGCAGCGTAGGCAACCTGCAGCGGCTATCTGTGGCGGTGGTGGTAAATTATCTGCCGGGAGAAGGCGGTAAACCACCGGTGGCGTTGACGCCGCAGCAATTGACGCAGGTGCAAGATCTGGCGCGCGAAGCCATGGGCTTTTCCGCTGAACGGGGAGACACGCTCAATGTCGTTAATACACCGTTCGTTGATTCTGAACTCAGCGTAGGTGACCTACCGTTCTGGCAACAGGCCGGATTTTTTGATGGCTTGATGACCGCCGGACGCTGGCTGCTGGTACTGCTGGTGGCCGTGATCCTTTGGTACAAAGTGGTCAGGCCGCTACTGAGGGCTAAAGCAGCTGAGCCTGTAGCGCCGCAGCCCCCGGCTCCTCGCGCGGCGGAAGATGTGGTGGTCAAGCTCAGCCGCGATCAGCAAGACGAGCAGAAACGGGCGCAGCAGCGTGAAAATACCGAGGCCCGCAGTCAGCGCATCCGGGATATGGCGGATGGGGATCCACGAATTGTGGCGTTAGTGATTCGCCAATGGATGAGCAACGAGCAATGACGATGAATGGAACCGAAAAAAGCGCCATCCTGCTGATGACGCTGGGCGAGGACCGGGCAGCGGAGGTTTTCAAGCATTTATCGACGCGGGAAGTGCAGCAGCTCAGCAGCGCCATGGCCAACATGCAGCAAACTTCCCAGCAGCAGCTGCTGGAGGTGTTGAAAGAGTTTGAGGCGGAATCGGAACAGTATGCCGCGCTGAGTATCAATGCCGGGGATTTCTTACGCTCGGTGTTGATCAAAGCCCTTGGCGAGGAGCGCGCTTCCAGCCTGCTGGAGGATATTCTCGAAACCCGGGAAACCACCACCGGCATGGAGACCCTCAACTTTATGGAGCCGCAAAGCGCGGCGGACCTTATCCGCGAAGAGCATCCGCAAATTATCGCCACCATTCTGGTGCATCTGCGCCGCGGCCAGGCCGCCGATATTCTGGCCTTGTTTGATGAAAAACTGCGCCACGACGTAATGCTGCGTATCGCCACCTTCGGCGGCGTACAGCCTTCCGCTCTGGCGGAATTGACCGAGGTGCTTAACGGCCTGCTCGACGGCCAGAACATGAAACGCAGTAAAATGGGCGGCGTGCGTACCGCGGCCGAGATAATCAACCTGATGAAAACCCAGCAGGAAGAGGCGGTTATCAGCGCCGTGCGGGACTTCGACGGCGAATTGGCGCAAAAAATCATCGACGAGATGTTCCTGTTCGAAAATCTGGTGGAAGTGGACGATCGCAGCATCCAGCGTTTGCTGCAGGAAGTGGAATCGGAATCCCTGCTTATCGCGCTGAAAAATGCCGCCCCGCCGCTGCGGGAAAAATTCCTGCGCAATATGCCGCAGCGTTCCGCGGAGATTCTGCGCGACGATTTAGCCACCCGCGGACCGGTGCGTATGTCTCAGGTGGAGAACGAACAAAAGGCCATTCTGCTGATTGTCCGCCGTTTGGCGGAAAGCGGCGAGATGGCTATTGGCGGTGGGGAGGATACGTATGTCTGATGCATTCAATCATTTACCCTGGCGGCCTTGGGCATTGGACGATCTGGCCCAGCCGGTATTGCCGCCGGTAATGCCCTCGCCGCTGGATGAACCGGCGACGGAAGAATCCGCCAAGCAGGCGGCGCTTAATGAGATGCGCAAAAAAATCCAGGCGGATGCGCAGCGCAACGGATTTGATGAGGGCTTTAAGCAAGGCCGGCAGGACGGATATCAGGCCGGGCTGCGGGCCGGCCAGGAGGAAGGCCGCCAGCAGATATTCCAGGAGCAGCAGCCCGCCGTGGCGCAGCTGCAGCTGCTGGTGAGCGAATTTCAGCATACGCTGGATGCGCTGGACAGCGTGATGGCGGAACGCCTGGCGCAGTTGGCGCTGACCGCCGCCAGAAAGGTTTTGGGCCAGGCCCCGGTGGGAGAAGGCACCGCCATGCTGCGGCAGATTCAGCAATTAATGCAGCAAGAACCGATGCTCAGCGGGAAACCGCAACTGCACGTGCATCCGTCGCTGGTGCCTCTGGTGGAAAAACAATTGGGGGCGACGCTTGATTTGCACGGCTGGCGGCTCATTCCCGATACCGATGTGCATCCCGGCGGCTGTAAGGTAACGGCGCAGGAAGGGGACCTTGACGCCAGCCTGGCTACCCGCTGGCATGAGCTGTGCAGATTGGCCGCTCCGGGAGAATTATAATGACCGCGCGCCTCGGGCGTTGGCTGAAGTCGCTGGATTCCCTCGAACAGCGCCTTGAAGGGACGCCGATGGTGCGTCATTACGGTCGTTTGACCCGCGCCACCGGCCTTATCATGGAGGCCACCGGCTTGCAATTGCCCCTCGGCGCGCCCTGTCTTATCGAACGCCTGCGCCAGGATGTTATTGACGAAATTGATTGTGAAGTGGTGGGTTTCAATGGCGATAAGCTGTTTTTGATGCCGCTGGAAGAGGTGGAGGGTATTGTGCCCGGCGCCCGGGTCTATGCCCGCGTACGTGAAGACGGCCAGTCCGGCAAACAGTTGCCCCTGGGCGTCGAGCTGCTGGGCCGGGTGCTGGACGGCAGCGGAAAGCCGCTGGACGGTTTGCCCGCGGCGGATACCGGTTATAGCGCGTCGCTGAACACCGCGCCGGTGAATCCGCTGCAGCGCACCCCCATCGCCGATGTGCTGGATGTAGGAGTGCGCACCATCAATGCGCTGCTGACTGTGGGTCGCGGACAGCGTATGGGGCTGTTTGCCGGTTCCGGCGTGGGCAAAAGCGTTTTGCTGGGCATGATGGCGCGCTACACACGGGCGGATGTGATCGTGGTGGGCCTGATTGGCGAACGCGGCCGCGAGGTAAAGGATTTTATCGATAATATCCTTGGCGCCGAGGGCTTGAAACGCTCGGTGGTGATAGCCGCCCCGGCGGATGTCTCGCCGCTGCTGCGAATGCAGGGCGCGTCATACGCCACCCGTATCGCCGAGGATTTTCGCGATCGCGGTTATCACGTTTTGCTGATTATGGATTCCCTGACCCGCTATGCCATGGCGCAGCGGGAAATCGCCCTGGCGGTGGGGGAACCACCGGCCACCAAAGGATATCCTCCTTCGGTCTTTGCCCGGCTGCCCGCCCTGGTGGAGCGCGCCGGCAACGGGGTCAGCGGCGGCGGCTCCGTTACGGCGTTCTATACCGTGCTCACCGAGGGCGACGACCAGCAGGACCCCATCGCCGACGCGGCGCGGGCCATTCTGGACGGCCATATCGTCCTGTCGCGCCAGCTGGCGGAATCAAGCCATTATCCGGCCATCGATATTGAAGCGTCCATCAGCCGCGCCATGACCGCCATCGTTCCTCCGGAACAGGAACAATTGGTGAGGCAATTCAAACAGCTCTTGTCCCGGTATCAGCGCAACCGGGATTTAATCAGCGTCGGCGCCTATGCCGCCGGCAGCGACCCACTACTGGACCGGGCCATCGCGCTCTATCCGGCCATAGAGGCTTTTTTGCAGCAGAATATGCATCAGCGCAGCGATTATCCGCAGGCTTGCGAGCAGCTGCAGGGATTATTTGGCTAAGTCGGGTAACGAGGTTAGATGAACAGTCACACTGCCCTTGATATTTTGCGGGAAAAGGCGAAAGAAGAGCTGGACCAGGCGGCGATCCGATTGGGTGAAGTCCGCCAGTCCCAGCTATCGGCCAAAAATCAACTGGAGCAATTGCAGCAATACGAAAAAGAGTACCGGCAAAAATTGCAAAGCGGCATGACAAAAGGCATGGCCTCCGCTAGTTGGTATAACTACCAGCAATTTATCAACACGCTGGAAACCGCCATTGAGCAGCATCGCAATTTATTGACCCAATGGGGCCAGCGGGTGCAGCAGGCGATCCAGCAGTGGCAGACCAAGCAGCAGCGTCTCAATGCCCTTTCCACGTTGAATTCCCGCTATATGCGGATTCAGCAGTCTAAAGAAAATCGGCTTGACCAGAAACAAATGGATGAGTTTGCCCAGCAGGCTACGGCGAGGAAATTATAAATGATAACACTGCCCAATGAGATCACCCCGACGGCGGGAGTTGCCGCCGTCGGAAGCGTGACGGCGGTGGCTGCCGATGGCGGCGACCAGGGTTTCAGCTCGCTGTTGAACAGCAAGCTTAACAATCGGCAACCGCAGCAGCCTGCTTCGTCCGCTGAAAGCAGAACCACGTCCGCCAATGATTCCTCCGACGCCTCGCCGTATGTGCAGGGAACGCCTAACAGCCTATCGACACAGACGGATTCCGCGGCGCGTCAACGAAACGAGCAAGAAGATCGCGATGGCAGTAGCGATTCGGACGTAATTACGCCGGCGCCCGCCGGCATCACTAAGAGTATTGACCCCGCAACGAAAACCGCCGCCGGCGGCGCGGCGGAAAAAAACGCCGATCCCGCCCTGGACAGCAGCGCCGCACAAAACCTGATGGCATTATTGGCTCAGACCAGTTCGGTCTCGTTGCCGATTGCCCAGACGATTTCAGACGGGCAAGCCCTGGCGGCCGACGTCAGCGGCATCCCTTCCCTTGCTGACACCGCGGCGAGTGCCGCCATCGGCACGGCGTCAACGTTTTTCACCGCCGATAACAGCGCCGCGGACGATACTGCGCCGGACAAAAACGCAGACAGTGGTAATGCAGCACCGGAAGCGACGACGCAAAATCAAACGTCCGCCGCGGCGGATAACAGTGCACTCCTCGCACAGACCAACGCCGATTATCATCAAACCGTCGCCAATAACCACAATGCGTCCAAGACCACGATTCCGGCGGCCCTGTCGGCGGCCCTGAAAAAATCCACCACCGCCATGGCCCTCGAGTCCCAGGACAACAAGGCTTCACCCGTGGCCACGGAGGCCAAGGATCAACCTTCGACAACCGACAGCGACGCCGCTCAGGCGGCGGTAGTTCCCGTTTCCCTTGAGACCACGAATTCAGCCCAGACCAATAGCGGAACAAACGATACCGTTATCACCCTGAAAAAAATCGGCGATGTGTCTATGGACAGCGGTTCATCCCAGGGCGGCACCGCGTCGGTAGTCATGCCGACCTTAAGCGCCCCCGGCGGCAATGCCGCTACCACGCCGACGCCCGCCAGCGCCTTGATAAGCGCGCAATTAGGCAGTGATGAATGGCAGCAAGCCATCGGCCAGCAAGTGGTGATGTACAGCCGCGACGGTCAGCAAAGCGCCGAACTGCGCCTGCATCCGGACAGTCTCGGCACGGTGCAAATCAGTATGCAGGTGGACACCAATAACCAGATGCAAATCCACCTGGCGTCGGGACATAGCCAGGTACGCGCCGCTCTGGAGGATGCGCTGCCGCAGCTACGCGACTCGCTGGCGCAAAGCGGCATTAATCTTGGGCAAAGCAGCGTCGGCGGCGATGCCATGCCTAACTGGGGAGGCAACGGCCAGAATGCCTCCTCCGGCGGTCAAACGGGTGAGACATTTTCCATTAACAGAGTTGCCGCCCAGGCCGATAATACCCAGGTAACGCCGACGCAGCCCCCCATCGGCCGCGCCGCCGGCATCGATACCTTTGTCTAAGTCAGCAAACGCTCAAGTTAACGCAAATTATCCCGTCTATTCGTCCTATTGAAATCCAATGGAGACGGGATAATGCCAACAATAATCGGCATTTTGCGGGTTCTGCAAAGGAAAAATGCCGTCATGATTATAGGAATATCTAAACGTTATGTCTCAGAATGTGCTTCCTTCGGCTGGTAAAAAAACCAAATGGAAAGTAGTTTTAGCAGTCATTATTTTGGCTGCCGGCGGAGCAGCGGGTTATTACTGGTGGCAACACCGCTTGCCCGGTGAGCTGGCCACCGTCACCAGCGCCCCGCCGGTGCCGCCGACCCCCATCTTTTTGCCGCTGGACACTTTTACGGTAAACCTGGTTAATCCGACCAACGATCCCGACCGGGTGCTTTATATCGGTTTGACTTTGCGCTTGCCGGACGAAGCAACGCGCAAGGAATTTAACGACTTTTTACCCGCAGTACGCAGTCGACTGTTATTACTGCTTTCCCGCCAGGACGCGGACGCCCTGGCCAACGACCAGGGTAAGCAACGGTTGGTGGATCAAATTAAACAGGTGCTGAGCGAACCCTTGGTGAACGGTCAACCGCGACCGGTCGTCAACGATGTTCTTTTTACCGCCTTTATATTGCGCTGAATACCATGGGCGATAGCATTCTCTCTCAAGCTGAAATCGATGCGCTGCTGAACGGCGACGACAATGAGCAACTGCCGGTGAGCAGCGGCAGCGACAATGACGTTAAACCCTACGATCCCAATACCCAGCGCAGGGTGGTGCGCGAACGGCTGCAAGCGCTGGAAATCATTAATGAACGCTTTGCGCGATCTTTTCGCATGGGTTTGTTCAACCTGTTGCGCCGCAGTCCGGATATTACCGTCGGCGCCATCAAGATCCAGCCTTACCATGATTTCGCCCGTAATTTGCCGGTGCCCACCAACCTGAATCTGATCCACCTCAAGCCGCTGCGGGGCACTGCGTTATTCGTCTTCTCACCGAGCCTGGTGTTTATTGCCGTGGATAATCTGTTCGGCGGCGACGGCCGGTTCCCCATCAAGGTGGAAGGCCGTGAGTTCACCCATACCGAACAACGGGTCATCCGCCGGATGCTGAAGCTGGCGCTGGACGGCTATGAAGACGCCTGGAATGCCATCTACAAGCTGAACGTGGAATACGTTCGCGCCGAAATGCAGGTGAAATTCACCAATATCACGACTTCTCCCAACGATATCGTGGTCACCACCCCCTTCCATGTGGAAATCGGTTCGATGGTGGGTGAGTTTTATATCTGTATACCCTTCTCCATGATCGAACCGTTGCGGGAATTGCTGACCAATCCGCCGCTGGAAAACTCCCGTATGGAAGACCAGGGCTGGCGCGAAAACCTGGTGAAGCAAGTGCAGCATTCTGAACTGGAGCTGGTGGCCAACTTCGCCGAAGTCACCCTGCGGCTGTCGGAAATTCTCAAACTGACGCCCGGTGATGTACTGCCCATAGATAAACCTGACTATTTGATTGCCCATGTGGACGGCGTGCCGGTGCTGACCAGTAACTACGGCACCCTGAACGGTCAGTACGCACTGAGCGTAAAACAACTGATTAATCCCGTATTGAACTCCCTTGATGAGGAACTGCCCGATGAGTGACCCAAAGAAACCGTCCGGTGAAGATAAGCCATCCGCCGACGATCTGTGGGCAGAGGCGTTTGACGAACAGCAGGCCGTGAGCAAAGAACGGCCGGCGTCCACTGACGGCATATTTCATCAACTGACCGCGGAAGACAGCGCCGGACCGTTGCAGGATATCGATATGATTATGGATATCCCGGTGAAGCTCACCGTCGAGCTGGGGCGCACCAAAATGACCATCAAGGAATTGCTGCGGCTGTCGCAGGGTTCGGTGGTGGCGCTGGACGGCCTGGCGGGAGAACCGCTGGACATTCTCATCAACGGCTATCTGATAGCCCAGGGAGAAGTAGTGGTGGTGGCGGACAAATACGGTGTGCGGATTACCGATATTATCACTCCCTCCGAACGTATGCGCCGGTTAAGCCGCTAAATGAGCGACGCGCAGCCCCAATCCGCCGTCCAAATCGCCGTACCCGTTGCCCGTGGATTTGACGCCGCCGGCGCCTTGACCCAGGTGGGCAGCGCGCTGGGCGGCATACTTTTGGTAATCATCATCGTGGCCTGGCTGGTGCGCAAGCTCGGCCTGGCGCCGGCGGCCAAACAGTCGCAGCGGCTGACGCTGCAGGCCAGCTGTTCCCTGGGACCGCGGGAGCGGGTGGTGGTGGTGGAAGTGGAAGGCACCTGGCTGGTGCTTGGGGTGACGGCGCAGAACATCACCCCGCTGCACAGCCTGCCCGCGCCGGCTGCCGATGCGGATGCGAATGCCCGCTCCGCCGCCCTGGCGGGGGATTTTCGCCGGCGTTTGCGCCAGGTCATGCGCCGGACAGGAAAGGATCAATGAGCAACAGACGGCTTCGGCTATTTTTACCGTCCCGCGGCGTCGCGCTTGCGGCCCTGGCCGTGGGATTACTGAGTCTGTCCCCCGCCGGTTGGGCGCAATTGCCGGGCATCGCCATCCATCCCTTGGCCGGCGGCGGTCAAAGCTGGTCGCTGCCGGTACAAACGCTGGTTTTTCTCACGTCCCTGGCCTTTATCCCGGCAGCGTTAATGTTGATGACCAGCTTTACCCGCATCATCATTGTGCTGAGCCTGCTGCGCAGCGCCATGGGCACGCCCTCTGCGCCGCCCAATCAGGTGTTATTGGGATTGGCGCTGTTTCTGACCTTTTTTGTGATGGCCCCGGTATTCGATAACATATATACCGAGGCCTATTTGCCCCTGAGCGAAAACAAAATCACCATGCAGGACGCCATTGATAAAGGCGCGCTACCCCTGAAAGCCTTCATGCTGCGGCAAACCCGGCAGGCGGATTTGGCGTTGTTTGCCCGTTTAGCCAATCAGGGCCCGCTGCAGGGACCGGAAGCGGTGCCGATGCGGATTCTGTTGCCCGCCTATGCCACCAGTGAACTGAAAACCGCCTTTCAAATCGGGTTTACTATTTTTATCCCATTTTTGATTATTGATTTGGTGGTGGCCAGCGTATTGATGGCGCTGGGGATGATGATGGTGCCGCCGGCCACCATTTCACTGCCGTTTAAACTTATGCTGTTTGTGCTGGTGGACGGCTGGCAGCTGTTGCTCAGTTCGCTGGCGCAAAGTTTTTATACCTAACCCAGAATATTCACCCATAACCCAGGCAAAAAAATGACACCGGAATCAGTGATGTCCATGGGCCATCAGGCAATATTGGTGGCGTTGGCATTGGCGGCGCCGTTATTGATCGCCGCGCTGCTCAGCGGGTTGATAGTCAGTCTGCTTCAGGCCGCCACGCAAATCAATGAAATGACGCTATCGTTTATCCCCAAAATCCTGGCGGTGGTTGCCACCGGCGTTATCGCTGGTCCCTGGATGCTCAACCTGATACTGGATTATATGCGCGCCCTGTTCGCCAGCCTGCCCTCCCTCGCCGGTTAACGATGATGCCCTTTGATATTGCCCAGTTGTCCCATTGGATCACCCAGGGTTTCTGGCCGCTGGTCCGCATTTTGGCGCTGATCGGCACCGCCCCGCTTTTCAGCCAGGCCAGCATTCCCTCCTGGGTCAAGGTGGGATTGGGGGTTGCCGTAACCTCGCTTCTCGCGCCGTTGCTGCCCGCTGTGGCGACGCCGATTTATTCGGTGGCCGGTTTCTGGCTGGGTATCCAGCAATTTCTGATTGGGGCCGCCCTGGGGCTGATGATGCAGTTTGCGTTTGCCGCCATTGAAATGGCGGGGGAAGTGATCGGTTTGCAAATGGGGCTCTCTTTCGCCACCTTTTTGGACCCCGCCAGCGGCCTGAATATGCCGATACTGGCTCAGTTCATGAACATGCTTACTCTGTTGGTTTTTCTTAGCCTGAACGGCCATTTGTGGATGATATCTTTACTGGCCGATAGTTTTCAAACGCTGCCCATTAACGCCTTGCCGCTGAACGCCGAGGGATTTATGGCACTGTGCCGCGCCAGTGGGATGATTTTCATCAACGGCCTGATGCTGGCGTTGCCGATGATAACCTTGCTGCTGACGATGAATATCGCCTTGGGCCTGTTGAACCGTGTCTCCCCGCAGCTGACGGTGTTTGTCATCGGCTTTCCGCTGACCCTGACCATCGGCATATTGGTTTTTAGCCTGCTGCTGCCCTTGATGGTGCCTTTTTGGGAAAGGCTAATGGGGGAAGCCTTTGATTTAATGGCCGGCATGTTGCGGGAATTGCCGCAGGGATAAAAAATGTGCCGCCCGTCGCCAGACGCGCGGCATAATACAGGAGGCGTAAGCGTTAGCCTCCCAAAGAACCCGCCAGAGCCACCGGACGGGTTGGGGCGCAGTGCTTAACTGTTCATCTGGAATAAAGACAGCTTGCTCATGGCGCTGAAGGTGGTATAGGAGGCCTGCAGGGCCGCTTGTTGCATACTGTAAGCCGAGATGGCCGAATACCAGTCAGTCCCGGTCAAATCGCCGATTTGCGTCTGATACATGGTGGAACGATCGGTACTGATGCTGTCGATAGCGTCCAATTGATTCAGCTTGGTGCCGGCGGATGACTGGACGGCCAGTACATTGTTCAGCGAGTTGCCCAAACCGCGGGTGGCTTTGGCCATGGCGGCGGTATAGGCGGCGGTGGTGTCCGAATCCGCGTCATCCTGCGGCGTCGTCAGCGCGGTAAGCGCATCGTCGATAGTGCTAAAGATATCCGCGTCGCTGTCCGAGCCGTCCGGTTCCGGCGTAGCGCCCGCCTGCAGGCGATCGAACACATCCGAGCCGACATCCCCCACCGCCATGCTGGTGGTGGCATCTACCTGCTGGGTGATGGCCTGGTTCCCGCCGCTGTAGCTGACGACGCCGCTGATGGCGCCGGTGGACGCAGCTTCGCTATAGGGCGCGGAACCGGTGTCATAACCGGCAAAGATATAGTTGCCGTTGCTGTCTTTGGTATTGGCCAGTGACAATAGCTGCGCTTTATAGGATTCAAGCGTGGTCGCCAGCGACTGGCGATCCGAGTCGCTCAAAGTGCCGTCTCCCGCCTGGATGATCAGCGTTTGGGCATTTTGGATCACGGTGGTGATCTGGCCGAGCACCGAACTCTCCAGCGAAAGGCTGTTGTTGGCCGAGGTGCTCGCCGCGCTGTATTCAGTGTTCATCGATTGAGTCTGATTTATGATCACCGCTTGCGACGCGGCGATGGGATCATCGGAGGGCACATTAACCCGATTGCCGGTGGAAAGCTGCATCTGGCTGGACTGCAATAAGCTGTAGTTGTTATCAATGGCATTTAAACTTTGCTGATAAATCATGCTGGTGCTCATGTGCATGGCGTTTATCCTTTACGATAATACTGAAAAAAGCGGACGGCCGCTTAACCTGCCACCGCCGATAACAATGAGTTGAACAAGTCGCTGGCGGTGGAAATCACCTGGGCATTGGCCTGGTAATATTGTTGATAGCGCGTCAAATCAATGTATTCATCATCAAGGTTGACACCGGATGACGATTGCTGCTGATTGGTCAGCGCGGTAACGATATTGGCCTGGGCGGTGCTGGTGACCTCGGCATTGCTGGTTTCGGTGCCGACATTGCTTACCAGTGTGGCATAGGCGGTGCTCAGGGTGGCGGAACCGCCGACGATCTGGTCGTTTTGCAGCGCCAACATGTTTTCGGCATTGCGGTTATCGCTGGCGCCGGTTTCGGTGCCGTCATCGTCATCATCAGGCAGGCCGGCGGCGATATCCCCCGGGTCGGTAATCGCCACCTTCATGCTGCCGATCACATTGGACACCGGATCGACGGTAAAACTGTCGTTGTTGGCCGGCGTACCGGTTACGGCCACGTTCAACCCGTCAAAGGTCAAGGTCGTAACCCCTGTGGTGCTATCGGTAACCTGCTGGACATCGGCCGCGGCGAGGACAGTGCCGGTACTGCTTTGGGTTACCTGCCAGTTGCCGTTAACGTACTTGACCTGATATTGGCTGGCCTGCACCTGGTCGGTATTGTCGCCGTCATAAGTGGCGGAGGCCTGAGCAGTGCCACTGTTTTTGCTATTGGCCGTAACGGTAGGATCGGCATAAGTGAAAAACGCGCTGCCGGCGTCACCGTTCAAATCGACCCCCGCCTCGTTGGTTTGATTCATATTGCTGGCCAGGCTTAGGGCCAACTGGCCGAGTGCGTTGGTGGCATCGGTCAGTGCCCCGTCCCGGAACGACAGTAGCCCGCCGAGGCTGCCGGTGGTGATACTGGCATCATTAATCTGCACCGGGGTGCCGGTTCCCCGATCATAGGCCAGAACGGTTTTAGACGCATCGGCGCTGGAGGGCACCGCTTGCACCTGATAGGCGCTGCTGCCCTGCACCAGCGTCATGCCGTTGGCAAAGGTCAGATTGACGGAGCCGTTATCCTGCACGCTGGAGGTCACGCCGACGATACCGTTGAGTTCGCTTACCAGCTCATCCCTTTGATCCAGCAGGGAATTGGGCGCCTGGCTGCCGCCGGAGCTGACAATCTCGCTGTTAAGGCTGGCGATTTCCTTGGTGTAATTATTGATTTCAGCCGCGCTGGTGCTCACCTGCTGATTCACCGACGTACCCATGCTTTGCAGATAGGTAGCGGCGCTTTGGAACTGATCCACCATGCTGCCGGCGCTGCCGATGACGGTTTGCCGCGCGGAGGTATCAGAGGCGTTGCTGCTCATCGATTGGATGCTGGTGAAAAATGTACTCATCGCCGAGGACAAATCGGTATCGCTGGTAGAGAGCATATCGTCTATCTGAGACACCTGATTGTAATAAGTAGTAGTGGCATCGGCAGTGGCCGACGCGGTTTGCAACTGACTCACCACCAGCGAGTCATATACCCGGGTCACTCCGGTGACCGTCACGCCATTACCGCTCAACCCGGATCCCAGGCTTTCGGAAAGCTGGGTTTTTTCCTCGTTATAGCCGGCAACCGGCTCATTGGAGATATTGTTCCCCACCGTATTCAAAGCAATCTGCGCAGCCTGGATACCGCTGGCGGCTATATTGGTTAATGAACTGGACATCGTTTTTCCTTATTCCGGGGAGCGTATACCCGTCATACTTCAAGCTGTGGGTACGTAGGTATCCCTCAGCCGAACTATCCAGGGTTTATAGCGCCGTTCTCAATCGCGGCAATCCGCCACACCCTTTTTTGTTATATCGTCCCGGCCGGGCCAAACTTGAGTGTCGGAAAAAAAAATCGTGGCCGGCAGTGGCTGCTTGCTGTGATTTCACGGCGGCGCTAAAACAGCCCGCCGATATCGCGGGTATACGCGGATGCCCCGCGGGCGGCGGCGTTCTTCAACTGACTGATGATCTGCACCAGCTTGGCGCCGTAGTCGGGATCGGTGGCGTAACCCGCCCGCTGCAATGCGTAAGCGGCCGCTTCAGGCTGAACGGCGTTCACCACCTCGCGATAACGGGGATTATCGGTGAGCACATGGACATAGTCCTTGATGGCGTCCAGGTAGGAGTCATACACGCGAAAGCGCTGCATGACCTTAACCGATTGGCCGTTTTGATACTCCGTGGTCATCACGCTGGTGGTTTTACCATGCCAATCGCCGGAGGCTTTGATACCGAACAGGTTATAACTGGGCTGGCCGTTGGCGGCGGGGATTTCCCTCCGTCCCCAATCCGATTCCAGCGCCGCCTGGGCCAAAATCAGATGGTGCGGGATACCGCTTTGCTGACTGGCGACCATGGCCGGTATGGTGAGCTTGTCGGTAAAACCCTGTCCGCCGGCGGTGTTATTGCCGGATTCTTCACCCTGCCGGGATTGGCGCTGTCCCTGTTGATAGGATCCCCCCGGCATCGACCAAGGGCTGTAGGCCACGCTGCCGGCGGCGTGACCATGGACGATGGTCATATCCATCGGCGCCGCCTTGGCGGAGTCCCCGGCGGCGGCGACCCCGGCATCGTCCGGTCCGCTGCCGTTGCGGCTCAGTTGCTTGACCATCATATCCGCCAGCCCCAGGCCTTTTGAAGACATCTGCTGGGACATTTGCTGATCGTAGAGGCTGGTATAGAGATCAGCCTGGCTGCTGTCGGTCAATCCGCCCTTTGGCAACGCCTCGCGCATGCTCTTGAGCATCATCTGCACAAACAGCCCCTCCACCTGCTTCGCCACGGCCTTAAGCGCCTGCGGAGATGACTGTGCCGCGGCAGTATGCAGCTTTGCCAATGAATTGGCGTCATAGGCGGCGGAGGTGGGATCGACCGGGTCATTCACCCGCATCAGATGATCTCCAGTGAGGCCTGTAAACACCCGGCGCTGTGCATGGCTTGCAGGATGGACATCAGGTCGTTTGGCGTCGCGCCCAAGGCATTTAACGCGCGCACCACGCTACTGAGATTGGCGCTGGATCTGACGTTTTTCAACGAACCGCCACCCTGGTTGACCGAAATCTGCGTTTGCTGGGTCACCACCGTTTGTCCTCCCGCCAGCGGCGTATCCGGCTGGCTGACGTTTTGCTGGTTATCTACCACCACCGACAGGGAACCCTGGGCCACAGCGCAGTTTTCCAGCATCACGTTGCGGTTCATCACCACTGACCCGGTGCGTGAATTGACGATGACCTTGGCATCTATTTCACCGATATCGATATTGATATCTTCGATTTGCGATAGGAAACGTACCTGGCTGCTATTATTGGCGGGCAGTTGCAATTCAATGGTGCGCGCATCCACAGCTCTGGCCAAACCCATGCCCCCTTGTCCGTTAATGGTATCGCTGACCCGCTGCGCCAGGCTGAAATTTTCCTGTTTCAATTGCAGCGTAAGCAGACGGCTGCTGCCGAACGTGTTGGGCAGTTCCCGCTCGATGACGGCACCATCGTTAATGCGCCCCCCGGCCAGCTGATTGACCTGCACCCGGCTGGCGCCGGATGAGGCCCCCGCCCCGCCCACCAGCAGGTTGCCTTGCGCCAGCGCATAGACCTGGTTATCCGCGCCTTTTAGCGGCGTCATCAATAAGGTACCCCCACGAAGGCTTTTGGCCGACCCCATGGATGACACCACCACATCGATATTTTGCCCGGCGCGGGCAAAGGCCGGGTAATTGGCGGTCACCATCACGGCGGCAACGTTCTTAAGCTGCATATTGGTGCCGGTGGGGACCGTAATGCCCAATTGCGACAGCATATTGGTCAGACTTTGGGTGGTGAACGGCGTTTGGGTGGTCTGATCACCGGTGCCATCCAGACCCACCACCAACCCGTACCCAATCAGCGGATTCCCCCGCACGCCCTGGATATCCACCAGATCCCTTAACCGTTCCGCGCCGGCGGGGGTGGCCAGCACCGTCAGCGCCAGCAAAAAAATCCCACGGTAGCGCCGGGAAAATATCAAGGCTGAAATCCACATGCTTATCGTTACCTGTTTAAAAAGGCGACCATTTAAGAAAAAAGCGTTGCAGCCAACCCATTTCCTGCGCTTCATTGATATAACCTTTGCCGACATATTCGATCCGGGCATCCGCTACCTGCGTCGACAGTACCGAGTTATCGCCGGTGATGGTGCGCGGGTTAACCACGCCCGAGAAACGGATAAACTCCGTTCCCTGATTGATAGCGATTTGTTTCTCGCCCACCACCCTCAGATTGCCGTTTGACATGACCTGGTCAACGGTTACCGTGATCGTGCCGGTAAAGGTATTCTGGGCAGTGGCGCCCCCTTTACCTGAGAAGTCATTGGTGCCGTTGGTATTGACATCCGCTTTACCATTGCCTATCAGGCCATTCAATGCCGTCGGCGCCGTGGTGACTTTCAGGGTACCGCTGCCCGCCCGATCGGCGCTGGCGGTGGAGCTCTTGCTGGCGCTGACATTTTCCTGCAGGGTAATGGTCAGAATATCGCCGACATTGCGCGGACGGCGGTCTTCAAATAACGGCTGGTAGCCGTAGTTCATCGGCTGTACCGATTGAAAAATCGAACCGTTGGCCACCGGCACCGACGCCGGTGCCGGCTGCGCGGTGGTCTGCCCCTGCACCAGAGTTTCGTGGTGTGAGCCGCACCCGGCCAATATCAGCACGGCCAGCGCCATAAAGGCGCCCGTCGTGGATAAACCGTCGCATCGCGCCCCGCGCGGCGGCGTGGTGAAAATCGTCTCTTTTTGTTTCATAAGGCCCGTTGCGTCCTGATCGGCAGACATACCCACCAGAGACGCGCATATGTTACAGCGTCACTTTATCTGACCATGATCGCCGTGAATTATTCCAAGACAACCGCCGCACTAGCGCCGCTCTATCGCAAAAACGCGGTTGGCAATCCCGCTTTGTTCAGCCATTACATCTGAGTCAGCTTTTCAAGCATATCGTCGGAAGTGGTTATGGCTTTGCTGTTGATTTCATAAGCGCGCTGCACTTGAATCATATCCACCAGCTCTTCGGCCACGTTGACATTGGAGGTTTCCACGTAGCCCTGATAAAGCAAACCGGCGCCATTTTGGCCGGGATTGGATTCCGTTGGCGCCCCCGAGCTTTCGGTTTCCTGATAAAGATTTTCACCCAGGCTTTCCAGCCCGGCGTTATTGACAAAGTTGCTTAAGGTCAGTTGTCCCACCTGCTGGGCATTGGTTTGCCCCTGAACGGTCACGCTCACCGCCCCGTCGCGGGAGACGGTAATAGTTTGTGCATTGGCCGGAATGGTAATGGCCGGCTGAATGGTATAGCCGCTGGAGGTCACCAATTGCCCGTTGGCATCCACCTGAAACGACCCGTCGCGGGTATAGGCCGTGGTGCCGTCCGGCAGCAGTACCTGGAAAAACCCTTGACCGTTGATGGCCAAATCCTTGGACTCGGACGTCTGTTGCAGGTTTCCCTGGCTGAATAGCCGCTCGGTGGAAACCGGCCTGACCCCGGTGCCTAGTTGCAGGCCGGAGGGCAGCGTGGTTTGGTCAGAGGATTGCGCGCCGGGCTGGCGCACGGTCTGGTACAGTAAGTCCTCGAACACCGCCCGTTGGGCCTTGAATCCGTTGGTGCTAACGTTAGCCAGGTTGTTAGAAATAACATCCATGTTGGTCTGCTGAGCGTCCAGACCGGTTTTGGAAATCCATAGTGAACGGATCATCCGTTGGTACTCCCGAGTAATTTAACTGCTCACCGATAACAGTTCGTTGGCTTTATCCGCGTTATCATCAGCGTCGGAAATCACCTTCATTTGCATTTCAAAGCGTCGCGCGGTGCCAATCATGTCCACCAGCGATTCAGCGGTATTCACATTGCTGCCTTCCAGTACCCCCGGCATCACCTTGACGGTGTTGTCCGCCGGCAAGGCTTGGCCCACCTGCGCCGCGGCGGCGGCGGTCAAATGAAACAGACCGTCATCGCCGCGCACCAATTGACCGTCGGTGGGTTTGACCAGCTTCAGCTGTCCCACCTCTTCGACGGTATTGGGCTGATCCCCGGCCCCCAGCGCTGACACCGTGCCGTCGGCCGCCACGGTGAGGGACGCCTGGGTAGGCACCACCAGCGGTCCGTTTTGTCCCACCACCGGATAACCCTGGATCAGCAATTGGCCGGTATTGTCCTCTTGGATATTGCCGTTGCGGGTATAGGCTTCCTGTCCATTGGGCAACTGCACCGCCAGCCAGCCCTGATCCTGCACCGCAACATCCAGCGGTCGCGCGGTGTAGTCCAGCGGCCCCGGCGTGGTCAGCGTGCCGGGGGTTGAGGCCACCACCAGCGTACGCGTCGGCAAGGTCTCTCCCTGGATGGGTACCGCCCGCATGGCCGACAGTTGGGCCTGGAACCCGGTGGTGGAGGCATTAGCCAGGTTGTTGCTAATAATGGCCTGCTGTTCAAGTGACTGGCTGGCCCCGCCCATTGCGGTATAAATTGCGTGATCCATGGTGAGTCCGTCCGGGCTATCAGCTCATGCTGACAAGGGTCTGCATGATGGTATCCTGCGCCTTGATGGTCTGCGCATTCGATTGGTAATCACGCTGCGCGACGATCAAATCCACCAGCTCGTTGCTGAGATTGACGTTGGAGCCTTCCAGCGCGCCGCTGGTCATGGTGCCGAAATTACCGGTGCCGGCGGTGCCGAGTACCGCCGGGCCCGACGCGGAGGTGGCGCTGTAGACGTTATTGCCGTCGGAAGTCAGGCCCTGCGGGTTGGCGAAGTTGGCCAGCACAATCTGACCCAGCAGTTGGGTCTGACCGTTTGAATAGGTGCCGGTAATGGTTCCGTCGTCGTTAATGGTATATTTAGTCAAATCACCGGCGGGGTAGCCGGTGGCATTCTGGGCGCTGACGCTGCTGGCGGAGTTGTATTGCTGTTGGCTCCCGGCAAAGTTAAGCGTGAAAGTGGAGGCTGCGGAACCGTCCAGACTGGCCATGCTAATGGTACTGATACCGCCATTAGCATCGCCGGCGGCATCGGTACAGTCAGCGGTGTCCAGCGTGCCGTTGGTATTAAATTTCAGGGTGCCGAGATCCTGTTGCGAGGCGGGGGAAACGCTGCCGTCCACGGCTTTAACATCCCAGGTATTGTCCGCGGTTTTGGTAAAATACAGGCTGATATTATGCGGATTGCCCAGGCTGTCATAGGTGGTCAACGGCTCGGAGAAACTGTATGTGGAGGAATCATTGGCGTCAAACGGAGTCGCGGTTGTGTCAATCGTGGTGGAGTCGGAATCCAGATCCAGCGCCATGGTGGCGGTGGTGGTGGCGGTAGCCGACATGCCGGTCAGAGGGATACTCAGATTCACCGGCGTGGCGCCCTGTTGAACGGTGGGGGGCGTGCCGCTGACGGGATACCCGGTCACGTTCATGCCGGTGCTGGTGAGCAGGTTGCGATTGTCATCCAATTGGAAATCACCGTCGCGGGTGTAATACACCGTGCCGCTGGAGTCCACCGCCCGGAAAAAGCCATTATTGGAAATGGCGACATTCAGCCCTTCACCGGTGGAATTCACCGAGCCGTCACTGAAATCCTGCGTCACTCCAGTGACCTGCACCCCTAACCCCACCTGGGAACCGGCGTAAATATCGGCAAACGAGACGGTGCCGGCCTTGAAACCGGTGGTTTCCGAGTTAGCGATATTGTTGCCGATCACATCAAGATTGCTGGAGGCGGCATTTAGCCCGCTGACACCTTGTGCAAAACCCATAATACTCTCCTGTGGTGATAACGGCAGGCATGCCGCGACCGGGCACTTGTGCCGGTTACCGGTTAAATGATTTGGACGATTTTATCGAGGGTGACATTACCCGTCAGACCGAGATTCAATTCCGTTGCGCCGCTGCTGTCGGTGCTTACGCCATATACTTCCGCGTACTCCAGCGGCGTGGTTACCACCGTGCCGCCGCTGGAAGAGGTTGAGGTTGCCGACACGGTATAATTGCCCGCCGCCACTGCCGTGCCTGAATCGTCGGTACCGTCCCAGGTGTAGCTGTGCGCGCCCGCGCCTACCGCGCCAAGCTGTACCGTACGAACCGCTTTGCCGGTGGAGTCGCTGATGGTCACGGTGGTATTGGCTGAGGCGGAATCAAGCTCGATGCCGAAGGGCGTCGTGGAGCTGTCGCTGCCTACCTGAATGGACGTCCCGTCAATCATTACCCCATGCCCCACCAGCGTATCGGCCTGCAGCGACTGGGAAGTATTGATTTGTCCGGAAATGGAACCCAGAGTGGTATTGAGGTTCTCAATACCATTCAAGGTGCTGATTTGCGCCAGCTGGCTGGTGAGCTGGGAATTGTCCATCGGGTTGGTGGGATCTTGGTTTTGCATTTGCGCCACCAACAAGGTCAAAAATTGATTTTGCAAATCCGCGCTGCTGTCACCGGTGCTGCTGGTATTCGTAACTTGCGTGTTGTCCACCGGGTCATTAAGACTGACTGAGACGCCCATTCGATCCTCCGGTTATTGGCCCAATGTCAGGGTTTTTTGCATTAAAGTTTTAGCGGTATTCAACACTTCGACGTTGGCCTGATAGCTGCGCGATGCCGACATGCTGTTGACCATTTCATCCACCACGTTCACATTCGGCATCCTGACATAGCCATTACCGTCGGCCAACGGATTGCCCGGTTCATAGATCAATTTGTCCGCCGCCGGTGATTCCACTACGCCGCTGACCTGTACGCCGCCAATCTCCTGTCCGGCGGGCGCCGCCACCTGAAAAACCACTTCCTTAGCTCGATAGGGTTGGCCATCCGGTCCGGTAACGCTGTCGGCATTGGCCAGGTTACTGGCGGCCACGTTCATACGCTGCGATTCGGCGGTCAAAGCCGAACCGGAAATATCGAAAATGGAGGTCATACTCATGGCTTATGAATCCTGTAGGACAGCGAGCATGTTTTTAATCTGGCCGCCCAATACCGTCAGGCTGGTTTGATATTGCAGGCTGTTGTCGGCAAAAGCGGTTCTTTCCCTGTCCATATCGACGGTATTGCCGTCAAGAGAAGGCTGATCCGGCACGCGATAAAGCAATTGACTGAAAGATTCACCTGCGCCGGAGGCCTCAATGTGACGGGGAGAGGTGGTGGTTAAAGAGAGTCCGCTACCGCTGTCTCGGCCCTGTGTCAGGGCTTTTTTTAATTCGCTGGCGAAATCGATATCCCTCGCCTGATAACCAGGGGTATCTGCATTGGCAATATTGGCAGCCAGGATATCCTGGCGCTGAACACGCAGGTTAAGGGCCTCCTGCTGGAATTGCAGGGCGGCATCGAGTTTATCAAGCATGGTATTTCCGCGAGACAGTGATAATTATTGGATGTCAGCTTAGACGCAACACCCTCTTACCTATCGTCGGAATAAGCATTAATTGCAGCGCTATTTTCGCCATTGGCCGGAAAAGGAATCAGTACACTATGATTGCCCGATCGCATTGACGCGTTATATGAGCGACGCGGCAACCTTCAGGCGAAATAACCGATCAGAGGCAAGACGTGAGCGTAATCAAACTATTTGATGCAGGTGTCAACAGTGACGGCCGGCAATTAATAAGTTCTATGACCCCGGCCAAAAACGGCCAAGCTCCGCGGCATCGACTTGCTTCCTTTCGCTGCCGGGAACTTACGGCGATTTGCCTGCTGCTGTTCTCGGCGATCAGTGCGGCGGATCCATTAACCGATCAATTAACCACGTTTATGCAAAGGCAATTTGCCACTCCGCCGGTCTCTTTAGCGGTAGTGGTTAAAACTCCCGCCAGACAACGACCGGATTGCGAGGCGCCGCAGTTTTCACTGCCCTCCCGCAATCGTGTTTGGGGCAATATCAGTATCGCCGTGGTCTGCGGCACGCAAAAGCGTTATCTGCAGGCTGAGGTTGAAGTGACCGATCGTTACCTGGTGGCCGCACGGCCCATCTCCGGCAACGAGACCTTGTCGGCGGATGATATCGCCTGGCAAACCGGACGGTTGGATCTGCTCTCTTCGCTGCCGTTAACCGACAAGCTCTGGGCGACCGGCAGCGTCGCCGAAAGAGCCATCGGCAGCGGCCAGCCCCTCACCGCCGCCATGTTGCGGCGACCTTGGCTAATAAAGATGGGCCAGCCGGTACAGGTGTCGGCTCAGGGCGAGGGTTTTGCCATACGAAGCACCGGCAAGGCGATGAATAACGCGGCGGTTAACGATGCCTTGCAAGTACGCATGGATTCCGGCCAGGTAGTCAACGGCCGGCTGATGCCCGACGGCAGCGTCCGGATGGGCTTATGAACACGCATTGTTATGAATAAATGCTATATTTATTATTCTCTGGTAACGCTATAAAACATTAAAGTTTCCCTTACTAAGACCGATAACTCTAAGCAATCCAACAGTATTACAAAACATGGCAATAAGCGAGGCTGTATGAGTATTGATAGTACCCGTCCAATCACCCCGCTGACCCCGATACAGGGTTCAGAAATAGGTACTCTCCAGCCGCAAAAAAACAAAGCGACCGGCAGTACGGGGGCCACCGGCGAAGAGACCCAGGTTAATCTCAGCGACGCCCAAAGCAGCTTGCGCCAGTCAAGCAGCCTGGATATTGATAGCGCAAAGGTAGAAAGCCTAAAACAATCCATCCGCAACGGCGAGTTAAAAGTGGATACAGGTAAAATAGCCGATGCGCTCATCAGCCAGACACAAGAGATGCTGAATGACCCGGAATAAATAAGCAAACCCATGAACGAATTGGAAAAACTTTGCAGCCGAATGCTAGGCATCCTGCAACAGCTGGAATTGATTTTGATAGAAGAACAGCGTTTGCTTAGCGCCGGTCAGGTGAATTCTGCCCTATTGCATCGCGTGACGGAAAATAAAAACGAGCAGTTGGCGACCCTGCAATATGCGGACGGGCTACGGAAACAGGCGGCGCAATCCTTGGGCGCAGGAGCTCCTCCCTACAGCAGCTATCCGGAATTGCATCAGTTATGGCAGACCATTACCCAATTGACCGCAAGTTTACATCGCAGCAATACACGTAACGGTATGTTGTTGAATCAGCATATGCAACAAAACCGGCAAATCATGGCGGTACTGGAAGAATATCAATCCCGCCAGCGCCTTTACGGACCGGACGGACAAGCCCAGGGCGGCTATATTCTCGGCCGCAAGTTCAGCGTGTAGACCCACCTTATTGAGTGCATACCGCTTGTTGCGTAGCGTTTAACGCATGCTTTAGCGTATCGTCCCGGTGCGGTAATTCACCTGTATCTGGTAGGATTTCAGCATTACCGGCGGGACGATAGCGCCGCCGCCCGCCATATTGAGCTCCAGCACCAGCGGATTATCCGCCGGTATACCGGCCAGGGCATCGCTTCGTCCCGCCAGCCCATCCAGCGGCAAGCATTTACCCGGCATGCAAATCATCATGGACACTCCCGGCGGCAACGCGCCGTCCGTGTTAATCCGCCAATACACCGACGTCACCTGCGCGGCGGCGGGCAGATGGCTTAGCGGACGCATCGGCGGACTGCTTTTAACATACCCGCGCTGACTCAATATCAACATATGCCCTTCTGCGGACCACCCCCCGTCAGCGCTGCGCTCTATTGACATGATGCCTTTTGCCCATGAGATCGGATGTCGCTTGGGGGCAACGGCGGCGCCTGTCGGGGGCGAAGAGGTGGTTAATGTCGAATCCAACGTTGATGTTGAGGTCAAGGCGGGGGGCAGGCCTGCTTTGGCGGACCCGGTGGCGGATAAGATTGGATGTGATTTAGCGGCCAGGGCGGAGGACAAGGTCGATTTTGCGGTTCCGGATAAAGGTGATTTTGCGGCCAGTGTGTTTGTGCTGCTGCCGTTACTCACCAGCGCCTTGATACCCGGCGGCAGTTGCTGATTCGTCTCCTGCGCCGCGACTCGCTGCGGCAAGAGGAACAAAATCGAGTAAAATAAAAAAAGCAGATGCCTTGAATGATGGCATGGCGTTTTATTAAGTTTCATCCCGGTACCCCGGTCCGGCGTCCGGACCGGGCCTTAGTGAAGCCCTGTTGCGGCAACGGTCGCCTGCCGTATGCTTCCGCCCGGCAAAGGCCGTGCGGTTCCGGCGTTCGCGGATGCGGTATGCGCACCATTGCCGATCCGTCACTTGCTTCCCCCCAGCATGGAGGTCATGCGGATCTGTCGTTGGTCGCTCACTTCCAGATTGGACAGTACCGCCAGCTGCGGCAGCGTGCGGCGCAGGAAACGGGCCAACAGCGGACGCAGGCTGTGATTAACCAATAATACCGGCGGCGCGTTGAGGCTTTCCTGTTTTTGCAGCGCCTCTCTGGCCTGGGCCAATACCCGATCCGCCATGCCGGGCTCCAGACCGCCGCCATTTTGCAGTGCCTGCAATAACACCCGTTCCAGCGCCAGATCCAAACCGATAACCTGTATTTCGCTCTCCCCTGGGAACCAGCGCTGGGTTATGGCCCGGCCCAGGGCAACCCGCACCACCACGGTTAATTCAGCCGGGTCTTTTTGAATCGGCGCATGTTCCACCAGGGTTTCGATAATGGTGCGCATATCGCGGATCGGCACATTCTCCGCCAGCAAATTCTGCAGTACCTTGTGGAAGATGGTCAGCGTCAACACTCCGGGGATAAAATCTTCCGTCAGCTTGGGCATATCCTTGGTTACCCGATCCAGTAACTGCTGGGTCTCTTGCCGGCCCAACAGTTCGCTGGCATGTAAATTGATCAGGTGATTAAGATGGGTGGCCACCACGGTGCTGGCTTCCACCACGGTATAGCCTTGGGTCTGCGCCAGTTCTTTCAGGGCGCTGTCAATCCAGACCGCCGGCAGACCAAAGGCCGGGTCCTGGGTTTTATCCCCCGCCAGCTCTCCTACCGCGCTACCCGGATTAATCGCCATCCAGCGCCCGGGATAGGCTTCCCCATGTCCCATCTCAACGCCTTTGAGCAGGATCCGGTAGCTGGCGGGCTGTAACTCCAGATTATCGCGGATATGCACCACCGGCGGCAGATAGCCGGTCTCCTGGGCGAATTTTTTCCGGATACTGCGAATACGGGCCAATAATTCGCCATTTTGCTGAAAATCCACCATAGGGATTAATCGGTACCCCACCTCCATGCCAAGCGGGTCCTCCAATTGGACATCATTCCAACTGGCCTCCTTAGCCTGGGCGTCGTCGCGCTTGGCGGGAAGGGCCCCGGCCGCCGGCTCGGTGGTGATTTTACCCCGCAACCACCAGGCCAGACCCAGCAACATGGCGGTGAACAGCAAAAACACCATGTTCGGCATGCCGGGCACCAGGCCCAGCAATCCCAGAACGCCGGCACACAACACCATGACTTTCGGGTTGTTGAACAATTGGCCGACCATCTGCTGGCCGACATCTTCGTTGGTGCCCACCCGGGTAACAATGACCCCGGCGGCGGTGGAAATCACCAGCGCCGGGATTTGCGCCACCAGTCCGTCGCCAATGGTCAGCAAAGTATAGCTCGAGGCGGCGTCGCCCAAGGCCATGCCGTGCTGAATCATCCCCACCAGCAAACCGCCTATTAGGTTGATCACCATGATCAACAAGCCGGCGATGGCGTCGCCGCGGACAAATTTACTGGCGCCATCCATTGAACCGTAAAAGTCCGCTTCCTGCGCCACCTCGCTGCGTCGGTTTTTTGCCTCGGCCTCGGCGATAAGTCCGGCATTAAGATCGGCATCAATGGCCATTTGCTTGCCCGGCATACCGTCGAGGACAAATCGCGCTCCAACCTCCGCGATCCGCCCCGCCCCCTTGGTGATAACCATAAAGTTAATCACCACCAGGATAATGAATACCACGATACCGATGGCGAAATTACCGCCCACCAAAAAATGGCCGAATGCCTCAATCACCCGTCCTGCCGCCGCGGTACCCGTATGACCATGCAGCAAAATGATACGGGTAGAGGCGATATTCAAAGACAGGCGCAATAAGGTGGAAAACAGCAATATGGTGGGGAACGCGGCGAACTCCAGCGTACGTTTGGTGAACATCGCCACCAGCAGCACCAAAATCGACAGGGCAATATTAAAGGTGAACAACAGGTCCAGGACGAAGGGCGGCAAAGGCAGCACCATCATCGACAAGATCATCAAGATCAATACCGGACCTGCCAATATTTGCCATTGGATGGATTTGATGTCGCCGGGCAATCGTAATAACGCTATCAGGTAAGCCATGTCACTCTTTCTCGTGAGCAAAATCCAGTGCCGCCGGCACCGGTAAATGTGTCGGTGATTTTGGAATCAATCCGCCTTCTCGGCGCCAGCGTTTCACCTGGTAAACCCAGGCCAGCACTTCAGCCACGGCGGCATAGAGCGTGGTCGGGATCGATTGGCCGATATCGCAGTGCCGATAGAGCGCTCGGGCCAGCGGCGGAGCTTCCAGCGTCGGAATACGGTAATTTTCCCCTAATTCGCGAATGCGCAAGGCAATTTCTCCCGCCCCTTTGGCAATGACCTTCGGCGCGCTCATTTTACCGTCTTCATAACGCAGCGCCACGGCATAGTGGGTGGGGTTGGTGACGATAACATCCGCCTTCGGCACATCGCTCATCATGCGCCTGCGAGACAAGGCGCGCTGTTGCTGGCGAATGCGCTGCTTGACATGGGGATCGCCTTCTTGTTCCTTGAACTCGTCCCGAATGTCCTGACGGCTCATGCGCAGCTTTTTGTTATGGCTCCATATTTGCCAAAACACGTCAAATGCCACGATTGGGGTAAGGGACAAGATAATCATCAGCAGGCAAACGGCGATAAGCTTCAGCGCATCGCCCATGGCCGTTACCGGCGGTTCCATCACCAGATGCAGCATGCGCGGCCAGTGATACCAGAGATAGTATCCGGTCACCCACCCCACCAGCAGTGATTTTAAGACGGCTTTGAACAATTCAGAGAGGGACTGGGAGGAGACGAGGCGTTTGAGTCCCGGCAGCGGATTGAGCTTGGCCAGATCGAATTTAATCGATCCGGGGTTAAACATAATGCCGCCCAGCAACGTCGGCGCAGCCAAGGCCATAATCACCAGGCCGATAAACACCGGCAGCAGCGCCCATAGCGTCTGCTTGAGCAGCGAGACGACCTGGAACAGAATATTGCGATCGTCACTGATAATACCGTGGTCAAAACGCATTCCCTGCGCGATCATCGCCGCCAGCTGGCGGGCCAATGATTCGCCGCCCATCCACAGTATGGCCAGCCCGGCCAGCAGCATCAGCACCGAGGTCAATTCACGGGATCGGGGAATCTGCCCCTCTTCGCGGGCCTTCTCCAATCGGTGGGCGGTGGGCGCCTCGCTTTTTTCCAGATCGCTGTCGTCCGCCATCAATTGTCCCGGTCAGCCCTTGGCATGCAAATTCGCTGTATAGCATGACAAAAACGCCCCGATCTTATGGCGTGAACAACGGGCTAAAGGGGGGGCTATTTAACGGATAGCCGCGCCTGGACAGCGCGGTAAGCCCGCTATCGCCTAACGTGCGGCAAACCTGTTAAAGGGAAATCGTGCTGATGGGGTCGAATCGGGCGTGGTTTTCCCGCCCGACCGAGACGCTCGTCAGAACCTGTCAGAAACCGAGGCTGTCAAGCAGGTCGTCCACCTGATCCTGATTGGCCACCACTCCGTCGACGCTGTGATCGAGCTGCGGACCGTTAAGCAAACCGTCGCTGGCGCGTTTGGCCTGAACCGGCTCAGGCATATTCTCCAACAGCACCATCAGCAGCTGCTTTTCGATTTCCTGGATCACATCCATCATGCGCTTGATCACCTGGCCGGTGAGATCCTGAAAATCCTGCGCCATCATGATTTCCAGCAATTGCTTATGGGTAAAAGCGGTATGGTCAGGCACTTCTTTCAGATAACGGCGGGTATCGGTCACCAGTTCACGGGCATCCGCCAGTTCAATAGGATTTTCAAACCAATCGTCCCACCGCGTGGTCAGGGTCCTGGCGCCCTTTTCCATTTCAGTCTGCCGGGGCTGGGCCGCCTCGACGCTGTTAAGCGCCCGTTCAGCCGCCTGAGCGGTCATCTGCACTACATAATCCAGCCGGTCACGGGCATCGGGAATGGCTTCAGCAGCCTGGGCAATAGCCTGATCCAGACCTAATTCCTTCAGACTATCCCGCAACATGCGGGTCAATTGCCCGATGCGGGCAATAAGATCCGTGGCGCTGGCGTTCGGCATGGCTGGTGTATTATTCATACTCTCTCCTGATTACATCCCCAACTTTTCGAATATTTTATTCAGCTTCTCTTCAAGCGTGGCCGCGGTAAAGGGCTTCACCACATAACCGCTGGCCCCCGCCTGGGCGGCGGCGATGATATTCTCTTTTTTGGCTTCCGCGGTGACCATGAGCACCGGCAGCGAAGCCAGGGCTCCGTCCTGGCGGATACTTTTCAGCAATGTCAGACCGTCCATATTCGGCATATTCCAGTCGGAAATGACAAAATCGATGTTGCCGGCGCGCAGCTTGGTGAGGGCATCAATGCCATCCTCAGCTTCGTCCACGTTAATGAAGCCCAGTTCTTTCAGCAGGTTACGAACGATGCGACGCATTGTCGAAAAGTCGTCCACCACCAGAAACCTGAGTTCTTTATCAGCCATACCTACTCCTGTTATCAATATTGCCCGCTATCGGGTCGCTAAATACGTAATGCCTGGCCGGCGCTTATCTGGGTCATCATCCGTTGGCTCATTTGATGTAACGGCACGACTTCGTTACTGCCCCCCATGGCGATAGCCTCCCGGGGCATGCCGAATACCACGCAGCTGGCTTCATCCTGCGCCAGGGTATAGGCGCCGGCATTGCGCATGGCCAGCAGCCCGGCCGCGCCGTCGTTGCCCATGCCGGTCAGGATGACGCCGACGGCATTACGACCGGCGTATTGCGCCACCGACTTGAACAGCACATCCACCGACGGGCGATGCCGGTTTACCGGCGGGCCGTCGTGCAGTCGGATCTGGTAATTGGCGCCGCTGCGCGCCAGCTCCATATGCCGCGCGCCGGGGGCGATATAGGCATGTCCCGGTAATATACGTTCCCCGTCTTCCGCTTCTTTTACCGTGATTTGGCACAGCTTATTCAAGCGTTCGGCGAAGGATCGGGTAAATCCGGGGGGCATATGCTGGGTGATGAGCAGCGCCGGACTGGTGGCGGGCAGCGGTTCAAGCACATGCCTGATGGCCTCCGTACCGCCGGTGGACGCGCCGATGGCGATCAATTTTTCACTGCTCAGCAGCGGAACGTTCAGCACCGCCGGCGCGCTGCCCCCCTGCCGTTTGGGCAAACGGGCGCGGGCGGCGGTGCGGATTTTTTCGGCAATGGATTCGCTGTAGGCCAACATGCCGTCACGCAGGCCGCTTTGCGGTTTGGTGACAAAATCTATCGCGCCCAGCTCCAGCGCCCGCAGGGTAATTTCCGATCCGCGGCCGGTGAGGGATGACACCATCACCACCGGCATCGGCCGCAGGCGCATCAGCTTTTCCAAAAAATCCAACCCGTCCATGCGCGGCATTTCCACATCCAGCGTTAATACCGCCGGATTGAGTTTTTTAATCAGTTCCCGCGCCACCAGGGGATCAGGGGCGGTTGCCACTACTTCCATATCGGGAAAACCATTAATGATTTCAGTCATTAATTGACGCATCAATGCGGAATCATCAACACACAGCACCCTGATTTTATTCATCTTCTTTCCTTAGTCAGCTGATAGACCGTCTGTCCGCGCAGCTTGAAGTCATCACTGATCTGGCTGAAATTTTCCGAATGGCCGGCAAACAGCAGGCCACCGGGTTTCAGCAGCGGCGCAAAACGGCGCAGGATCCGCTCCTGGGTCACTTTATCGAAGTAGATCATCACATTACGACAAAAAATAGCGTCAAAAGGACCCGGCAGGGCCCAGTCCGAGGCCAGGAGATTCAGGTACTGAAAACGCACCAGCGCGCTCACTTCCGGACGAACCCGCGCCAGACCGTCATGGGGACCCGTACCACGCAGGAAAAACCGTTGCCGGTGCGCGGTACTGAGCCCCCGCAGCTCCTCATGGCGATAAACCCCGGCCCGGGCCTTCTCCAACACCTGGGTATTGATATCGCTGCCGATGACCTGCACCTGGCTCAGGGAACCCGGCAGCGTTTCCAACAGCGTCATGGCAATGGAGTAAGGCTCCTCGCCGGTGGAGGCCGCGGTACTCCAGACGCTGTAGGCCCCCGGCCGCTCCTTGGCGTGGCGCGCCAGGATCGGGAAATGGTGCAGCTCGCGAAAAAAAGCGGTCAGGTTGGTGGTCAAGGCGTTAATGAACACCTCCCACTCTTCACCGTTGGCGTCAGCTTCCAGACGCGCCAGATAGGTGCCGAAATCGGACATCCCAAGGGTGCGCAACCGCCGCACCAGGCGGTTGTAAACCATCTCCCGCTTGTGGCTGGCCAAGACAAGGCCGGCCCGCTGATATATCAACTGGCAGATGCGCTGGAAATGCGCATCGGATAAGGGCACAGGAAGTGCCAAATTTGACCATGGTGCGGCATTTTCAGCCTGATTAGGCATACGCTTTCTCATTGAGCCATGCTTGCGCCGGGCTTAGGTTGATTGCCCGATGGGACGGGAAATGAGATCCACTGCCTGCTGCTCGCCGGCGTCTTCCTGCTGGTCATGATGCTGCAGTCTGAAAACGCGTACCGCCTGCATCAGGGATTCCGCCTGCGACTCCAGAGCCCCGGCGGCGGCGGCGGATTGTTCCACCAGCGACGCGTTTTGCTGGGTAGCGGCGTCCATCTGATTCACGGCGGCGGCCACCTGGTCGATACCGCGGCTCTGCTCATCCGAGGCCGAGGCGATTTCAGCCATAATATCGGTGACGCGGCTTACCGAGCGGACAATCTCGTCCATGGTATTGCCGGCGGAGGCCACCAGTTCGGACCCCTGCTGCACCCGTGACGCGGATTCGTCAATCAATCCCTTGATTTCCTTGGCCGCCTGGGCGCTGCGCTGCGCCAGACTGCGTACTTCTCCCGCCACTACCGCGAATCCCCGGCCCTGCTCGCCGGCCCGCGCCGCTTCCACCGCCGCGTTCAGCGCCAGGATATTGGTTTGGAAGGCAATACCGTCGATAACGCTGGTAATATCGCTGATTTTACGTGAGCTGGTGGCTATGTCCGCCATGCGCTGCACCACGTTGCCGGTAAGCTCGCCCCCCTTATGGGCGGTGGCGGAAGCATCCCGGGCCAATTGCGTGGCCTGACGGGCGTTTTCGGCGTTTTGTTTCACGGTGGAAGTCAGCTCCTCCATGCTGGTGGCCGTCTCTTCCAGCGATGCCGCCTGCTGTTCGGTACGAGACGATAAGTCGTTATTACCGCTGGCTATCTCCTGAATACCGCTCAGCATGGAATCGGTTCCCTCGCGTACGGCGTATACCGTTTTCGCCAGTTCGTCGCGCATGGCTTCCAACTGATGGAACAGCCGGCTGATTTCATTACGTCCGCTCGCGACGATGGGATTGCCCAGATCGCCGCCGGCGATGGCGTTAAAATGCCCGCTCATCACCGCCAGCGGGCGCAGCAGCATATTTTTCAGCCATACCAGGGACAGCAGGATAAGGACAAGGGTAACCCCGGTAACCCCGCCAAGTATCCAGCCGGACAGCCGGTAGGCATGGAGATTGTCGTCACCGGAATCGGCAATGACGCCGGAGAGATAATTCATGTTGGCAGTATACTGCTGCTCAAAAGCGTCCTGGAATTGTTGGGTCGGCTGCGCCATAAAGGCCTGGACATTACCGTTATCCAGCATGCCCACCGCATCATTCAGCGCGCCGATCAATTCATTGAAACGTTTGGCGGTCTGGGCGCGCAGCGCTCGTTCCGTATCGTTGCTTACCGGTGAATCGTTAAATTCCTTATACACCGTTTGTGAATGGGCAAGGGTCCGTTTAGCCTCGTCCATAATCGGTGTAATTTGCTCCAACGGCGTATAGGACGCAAAGCGGGTGGCGGCCCGGTTGAGGGAATTACGGGTCTGCAATATTTCCGTCCAGCTCAGACTCAGGGAATTCCGTTTCAGGTTGTCCGTCTCAACGTGAGTGAAATTTTCTTTGCTGTGTCTGAATGCTTCAAAGGAGAGTCCGCTGCTTAACAATTGCATTAAACCAAAGATCAGGACAATCATGATCAGGCTGGTGGAAATCCGAATACGCGTTAACATCATTAACCTCTTGCTGGTTTTTTAACTAATACAATGCGTAATTAAAAGGTTTCCCAATTTTCCTGAGACGTTGCTTCAAGCGTTTTTATCGGCGTCCGGGCCGGGGTTTTGGCCGGACCGGCGGGGGGAACGGGGCGAGGGGCGTCTGCTTGCGCGTTCCCTTCCGCCGGCGCCGTGTTATCAGCCAGGCTGAAGACGGAAACCGCCTGGGTCAATAGCCCGGCCTGGGTTTCCAGTACCGCGGCGGCGTCGGCGGACTGCTGCACCAGGGCAGCGTTTTGCTGGGTGGCGCGATCCATTTCGGCCACCGCTTCCCCCACCTGATCGATGCCACGGCTCTGCTCATCTGAAGCAGAAGCAATTTCTCCCATGATGTCGGTTACGCGGGTCACCGAGTTAACGATTTCCGACATGGTTTCACCCGCGCTTTCCACCAATGTCGACCCCACATCCACCCGATTCACCGAGTCGTCGATAAGCCCCTTGATTTCCTTCGCGGCCTGGGCGCTGCGCTGCGCCAGACTGCGGACTTCACCGGCCACCACCGCAAATCCCCGGCCCTGTTCACCGGCCCGTGCCGCTTCCACCGCTGCATTGAGCGCCAGGATATTGGTCTGGAAGGCAATACCGTCGATCACGCCGGTAATATCGGCGATTTTCTGCGAGCTGCCGGCAATTTCATGCATGGTCTTCACCACGTTATCCACCACCTTGCCGCCCTTTTGCGCGGTTTCGGAAGCGTTCAACGCCAGCTGTTTAGCCTGGCGCGCATTCTCGGCGTTCTGTTTTACCGTAGCGGTAAGCTGTTCCATGCTTGCGGCGGTTTGCTCGAGTGCGGAAGCCTGCTGTTCGGTACGAGAGGAAAGGGAGTTATTGCCGGCGACAATGTCGGTGGCGCCGCTGTAAATGGTGTTGGCGCTCAGGCGCACGGATTGTACCGTGCCGGCCAGCGATTGCTGCATATCCCGCAGGCTTTCCGCCAGTTTTCCCATCTCGTTACGGCTTTGCACTTCCAGCTCATGGGTTAAATCCCCATCGGCGATACCGCGGATATGTTTAATGAGATAATTCAGCGGATGCAGCAGAAGGCGGCGGATACCCAACCAAACCAGCAGGGAGATCAAAACCACCAAAACCAATACTCCCGCCAAAACGCTGATGGACTGGGTATAAGCCTGGTTGCTGCTGTCCACCGCATCGTTGTACAGCTGGATATTACCCGCCAGAAACCGGTTATAATAATCCTCGAATTTATTTTGCAGATCCTGCGTACTCTGGGCATTAAATGCATTGATATCGCCGCCGCTCAGGCTGGTATTCAGCGCCGCCAGCGCGGTATGCAGCAGGTCATATTGCTGCTTAAGCGACTTGAGCGTGCCTTCATCCTGCCCGGCAACCGGGGGCATAGCCGCAAAAGCGGCGAAGGTCTGTTCAGAGCGGGTCAGGGTTCCCTGGGCTTCCGTCAAGAGTTCGGTCACCGTCGGGCCGCTGCCCATCTTGTTGGCATCCAGCAGAAAACGTATGCCCGCGCGGTTCAAGGTATTGCGGGTTTGTATCAGCGCCACCCAGCTTGCGCTGAGAGAGGTTTGCTGCTTACGGATATTCTGATAGATATCAAAATACTGTTGATCTTTATTTAGCGAGCGATAAAACACGCCTCCCGATGAGATTTGCAATAAACCAAAAATGATCAATATAAGAACTAAGCCGGTAACAACTTTTATTCGGTTAAACATGCCTGAAGTCCCACTACACCTGGTGTTATTTTTATCGGCAGGGGGCAGGCAAACTTTATCGCTAATTGCATATACCCGTCATCTTTCACGCTGCAGCGGTGTTGGCTGCGCCCGCGCACCCCAGTTACTTAGTTATCTAAGCTCCTTGGGTGAGCGAGTTTGCCGCCTTGCTGCAGCGTGAAAGCTATAGGGTAAATAAGCGCCCATGGGCGGATTCAGCCGATTCCGCCGGCGGGCAAACACTCAATGAGCGGCGGCGGTATCCACTAGCGCCATTTCCTCGCTGTTCAATAAACGTTCGATATCCACCAGAATCAGCATCCGTTCCCCCAGCGAGCCGAGACCGGTGAGATACTCGGTGGCCAGAGTAACGGCAAATTCCGGCGCCGGACGAATCTGATCGGCAGTAAGGGAGAGCACGTCCGAGACGCCGTCTACGACGATTCCCACTACCCGTTGGTTCAGGTTCAGTACAATAACTACCGTGTTGTCGTTATACAAAACGTCTGTTTGCGCGAATTTAATCCGCAAATCGAGAATCGGCACGATAACGCCGCGCAGATTGGTGACGCCTTTGATAAAGGCCGGCGTATTGGCGATACGCGTAACCTGATCGTAACCCCGGATCTCCTGGACCTTAAGTATATCTATGCCATATTCTTCATCGCCCAGGGTAAAGATCAGGAATTCCTGCCCTACGGTTTCCCCCGTCAGCGCGGTGACGTTTGCGAGTCCTGCCATGGTTTTCACCTTTTAATCAGTCGGCTATTCCCGTCATACTTCAAGTTGCAGGTACGTTGGCTTTTCTCGCTCACCCCAGTCACTTACTTGAGTAAGCTCCCGGGGATTCGCTGCGTCGCCGCCTTCCTGCAACTCGAGTTATTTAGGGTATAAATTTAAAAAATTAAGCAGCACCGGCCATCCGTTTATTACGGTTCAGGGCCTGTAATGCGGATACATCAATGATCAACGCCACGCTGCCGTCCCCCAGAATAGTGGCGGCAGAAATGCCCGGTACCTTGCGGTAATTGCTTTCCAGGTTTTTCACCACCACCTGGTGCTGGCCGATTAACTGATCCACCAGCAGTGCGTAGCGACGGCCCGCACTTTGCAAAATCACCACAATACCCTCGGTGGGGTCGGTTTTGGCATCGGAAACATCAAACAAACGATGCAGTTCAACCAAGGGCAGGTATTCCCCCCTGACCTGCAACACCTGCTCGCCGCCGGCCAGGGGATGCAAATCCTCCGCCTGCGGCTGCAGGGACTCCATCACCGTATTCAGCGGCAGGATAAAGACATCCTGATTGACCCGGACCGACATCCCGTCGAGGATGGCCAGGGTGAGCGGCAGCAGAATACGGATAGTGGTGCCCTTGCCCGCCTGGGACAGAATATCCACATGGCCGCCCATCGCCTGGATATTACGCTTCACCACGTCCATGCCGACGCCGCGCCCGGAAACGTCAGTGACCTGTTCAGCGGTGGAGAACCCCGGCGCGAAGATCAGCATACCCACCTCCTCGTCGGTCATGCTGTCGCTCACCGCCATGCCCTGAGACAGCGCCTTGGCCAGAATTTTTTCCCGGTTCAGTCCGGCGCCGTCATCAATGACTTCGATGCAGATATTTCCCCCTTGATGCTCGGCGCGCAGCAACAGATTACCGACGGGATTTTTACCCAGTGCGCTGCGGATATCGGGGGATTCAATACCGTGATCCAGGCTATTGCGCACCAGGTGGGTCAAGGGATCGATGATCCGCTCAATCAGGCTCTTATCCAGCTCCGTGGAACTGCCCTCAAGAGTCAGCTGTACCTGCTTATCCAGCTTGGCGGCCAGGTCGCGCACCAGACGGGGGAACCGGCTGAAGACATATTCCATCGGCATCATACGGATGGACATCACCGATTCCTGCAAATCGCGGGCGTTGCGCTCCAGTTGGCCCATGCTGTTGAGCAAATCACTGTGGCGGGCCGGATCCAGATTGCCGGATCGCTGGGCGATCATCGACTGGGTGATAACCAGTTCCCCCACCAGATTGATGAGCTGATCCACCTTCTCCACCGCCACCCGGATACTGGTATCAGCCGGCTTTATGCGCGGCGCGGCAACGGCGGTGTCCGCCTGCCGGCCCGATTGCTGGGCAGCGGCATGGATTGGCGTCACGTTATCACGGCTGCCGTCGCCTTCGCCGGCGGCAATGTTCGTTGGCGGATTCAGCGGCGTAATAGCATCGGCCGCCGTGTCGCCGGCGGCATCATTCATCACGGCGCCGCCGTGCTCGGGCAAGGATTCCGCCGTAGTGTTTTCAAGCCCGCCCGCGGCGCTTACGGGTAAGTCCCCATCGTCCTCGGACGCAGTATTGCCGCCCTTCTCCGGCGTCTCATCCGCGATAGCGGCTTCATCGAAATGGATTTGTTCCGCATCCAGCACAAAGCAGAGCACCGCGCAGATATCGTCTTCGCTTACGGTGGTCTGCAGCGTGGCGCTCAGGCTGTCACCGGTTTGACCGTGCTCGAGCACGGTGCCCAGATTGCCCAGCTCATCAAGCATCAGGGGGATCTCGGTTTCCTTCAAGGCGCTCAAGCGAATATGCAGCACCGCGTCCGACGATATCAGCGCGCCAGGTTCCGCACCGCTTTTCGACCCGTCGTCAGCCGCCACGCCTTTGGCCTCCAAAGCCAGCTGGCGCAGCGCGGCGCAAATGTATTCAAAGCTCGCCGCATCCGGTTCCTGAGCCGTCTTGTAGGCGTCTAGTTGATCCTGCATGATATCTTTGGTTTCCAAAAAGAGGTTAACGATTGCCGTGCTGAGGGCCATTTCACCCCGACGCGCCTCATCCAGCAGGTTTTCCAGTAAATGGGTCGTCTCCTGCAATACCGTAAAGCCGAACGTCCCCGCCCCGCCCTTGATGGAATGCGCCGCGCGGAATATCGCATTCAGCTGCTCGCTATCCGGATTTTCCGGATCCAGTATCAGCAGGTGCTGCTCCATATCCGCCAGCAGCTCGGCGGCCTCATCAAAAAATGTTTGGTAAAATGCGCTAATATCCATGCTCATGACATTACCCCTGCTGAATCACGTCCCTTAGGCCACAAGGCCGTCGGCGACGCTGTTATATCCTCGTTAGGCAGATGAACCCTGACTCCGTAGAGGGTACCTGACAATCTGTTGACCCGGGCACCTGAAGCGGAGGGCACCGGAGCGCTTTGGCGTTTGGCCGGCGCCGCCGGAAAAGCATTCGGCGCCGGGGGAATGTCCGTGGTTATCCTGGCGCGGGCCGCGGCCGGCGGATTCGCTGCCGAAACCGGCGGCTGGACCTGCGGCGCCGGGGCATTGGCTGCCGGTGCCGGCGGCTGGACCTGCGGCGCCGGCGGATTCGCTGCCGGAACCGGCGGCTGGGCCTGCGGCGCCGGGGCATTGGCTGCCGGTGCCGGCGGCTGGACCTGCGGCGCCGGCGGATTCGCTGCCGGAACCGACGGCTGGGCCTGCGGCGCCGGCGGATTCGCTGCCGGAACCGACGGCTGGGCCTGCGGCGCCGGGGCATTGGCTGCCGGTGCCGGCGGCTGGGCCTGCGGCGTCGGCGGATTCGCTGCCGGAACCGACGGCTGGGCCTGCGGCGCCGGCGACGCGCCTCTGCGGGCATCGGCCGCTTCCTTGAGGGCCGGCTGCGCCGAGAGCTCTTCAGATCCGGTTACCTCTACCGCCGGGTTTTGCACATTTTCATGTTCGATCATCTCTTCCGTTTGCTTATTCAACACCACCAGGCTGATACGGCGATTTATCGCGGCATAGGGCTGTTTCGGCGCAATACTCATGGTGGAAGACATCCCCACCACCCGCAGAATTTTCCCCTCGGCCAACCCGCCGGAAATCAGTTCACGCCTTGAAGCGTTAGCGCGGTCGGCAGACAATTCCCAGTTGCTGTAACCCCGCTCGCCGTTAGCGTAAGGGGCGGCATCGGTATGGCCGGAAATGCTGATTTTATTAGGAATATCATTAAGAATGGGGGCAATGCCGCGCAATACATCGCGCATATAGGGCTCTACCAATGCGCTGCCGGTTTCAAACATCGGCCGGTTCTGACTGTCCAGAATCTGTATCTGCAATCCCTCTTGCACCATGTTAATCAGCAATTGAGGCCGCAACACCCGCAGGCGCGGATCGGATTCGATAAGTTGATCAAGCCGTTCACGCAGGTGATTGAGCCGCTTCTTTTCCAATTTTTCCATCAGATTATCGAGACTCTTGTGCACATCCCCCTGCTGGCGGGTCGGATCGTCGCCACCGCCCGGAATCGGGCTGCTGTCCGTACTGCTTCGCGGGCCGCCGGTCAAGGCCACATTAAGCGGCGTACGAAAATACTCGGCTATGGTGGTCAATTCCTGCGGACTGGCGATGGACAACAGCCACATCACCAGGAAAAACGCCATCATGGCGGTCATAAAATCGGCGTAGGCAATCTTCCAGGCCCCGCCATGCTGCGCTTGACCATGGGACGATCGGCGTTTGCGTATCACCACTACCGGCTGGTTCTTCATGCATCTTCTTCCGCCGCAGCCTTCACCGGCTCTCTGGCATGCCTGACGTGTTCCTCAAGTTCGGTAAACGAAGGACGTTCCGCGGAATAAAGCGTTTTGCGTCCGAACTCCACCGCAATCTGCGGCGCATAGCCATGTATACTGGAGAGCAAGGTGATCTTGATGCATTGCATCATTTTGGTGGTTTCAGCGCGTTTTTGCCGTAATAACGACGCCAGGGGCGAAATAAAACCATAAGACAGCAAAATGCCCAAAAACGTCCCCACCATCGCCTGGGCGATTAACGCACCCAGTTCAATGGCCGAACGATCGGCCGAGGCCAGCGCATGCACCACGCCCAGCACGGCGGCAACGATACCGAACGCCGGTAACGAATCCCCCATCTGTCCGAGGCTCCCGGCCGGAATCTCGCACTCATGCTCATAGGTCTCGATTTCCTCATCCATCAGCGATTCGATTTCAAAGGCGTTCATATTGCCGCCAATCATCAGCCGCAAATAATCAGTAAGGAAATCAACCAGTAAATTATCCATCAGAATACGCGGATAGCGCTTGAATATTTCACTGTTCTGCGGACTGTCGATATCGAATTCCAACGCCAACATTCCTTGCTGACGCGATTTCGCCATCAATCGGAACAGCAGCGCCATGAGATCCATGTAAAGAGATTTATTGTATTTTGAGCCGCGGAAAAGGAGCGGAAGGGCATGAAACGTTGATTTGATCGCTTTCCCATTGTTACCGACGATAAACGAGCCGATTCCCGAGCCTGCGATAATCAAAAATTCGGAAGGTTGATACAGCGCGCCCAAATGACCGCCAACCAAGGCATAACCGCCAAACACCGCGGCAATGACGACTAAGTATCCCAATATCACTAACACGCCTGATCCCCCGGTAAAAAGATGTCGGCTAACACGTAGTCAAATCGGCCGGAACCGAAAGACGTTAACCATGGCGACCTCCTTCCGAGGCGACGCCATGAGTGTTGTCATCCAGGGAAAACGACCCGTTCAGACCGCGCGTATTGCCGGTTCATCCAGCAGCTTGGGGTTAATATCGGCCGTGCTCGGCAAAAGTTTACGTCTTTTTACTGCTCGTGAAGGGGGCTGGCATAAACTGCAGACAAACCCGTATTCTGGTTGGTGGGCATAGGTGATGAAATGGCCATGGCAATGACTGCATGGCGTCAACTGCAGCATTCCGCTATCGACAAATCTTACCAGCGTCCAGGCACGGGTCAGCGCCAGCAGCGGCACTTCACCGTCCGCTTGCGGACATTGTTCCAAATACAGGCGGTAGGCGCCGATGACAGCTTCGACGCCGAGTGACTGACCATTCTGCACCAGAACCTGATAGATATTATAAAACATGGAAGAATGGATATTCTGCTCCCATGTCATGAACCAATCCGTTGAAAACGGTAACATTCCCTTGGGCGGCGGGCTCCCGCGCAGTTCTTTATACAGTTTGATTAACCGACCGCGACTCAGCTGCGTCTCGCTTTCCAGCATTTGCAATCTTGCCCCTAGCGTTATCAACTCCATTGCAAGCTGGATATCTTTCGCCTCTTGCACAATACTTTTTCCGACCATCGCTAAGCCCTTTTTTTCGGCATTTGACTTTCTTTCGAGGCCAGCCGTTCTTGTAATTGGCTCGATAATAAAATACCGGTATGTATTTGCTGCAATTCGTCCACTCGCGAATCTTGCGTGAGCTGGGTTATGGTTTGATGATCGTTAAAGCGGAACAGGCATAATAACTGATTCGTTTCAGCCAATTTGACCATTTGCGGCAAAGTCAATTGCAGTAATACATCCGCCATTCTTTCATCTATACCCAAACGGAACATAGCTGATGCTTTTTCTTGATTGATTAGTCGTTGCGCTAATAAAAGATACGATAAATTAATATCGTAAACATGTTTGCGTATTTCACTCGTATTCATTTTCCCATCCCTCTAGACTATGTTTAAAAACATAACTTGGGTGATAAAAATATCGCCCGGTATCCGGGGATCTTTCCCCTGGGTGGCTAATGAAAATCAGCGGTACCAGACGATGATTTAATTATCCGGCAAGCCCAACGGCCAATTTTTTAAAGCCAAACCGTTAATAGTCTTCCGAATAAGTTTGCCCACAATCGTCCTGGTTCATTAGGGTTTCTTCCCTGAAACATATTTACAATTTAGTGAGATTATTCCTAATAGCGCCGCAACTCTAACGCTGAATCCGTCGTTCATACAATCTACCCCCAGGCAAATTTTAGATAAAGTGTGATCTACATCACAGAAAATGAGTTTACTTGATCAGAATTGCTACTGGTCAGACATGATGAGTGATTAAATAATAAGCACATAACCGTTTTAAATGATAATAATTATCATTTACGATGTTTTCCTCAGCGCTTTATGCCAAATTGACGCAAAATGACAGAATATCATTCCTTTATTCAAATTCTCGGCCTAAAATATGTTGTTAAAAATGAATTTCCAGCAGATATGCTGTTTATGGCTGATTTCTACTTTGAATGCATCAATAACATTCATGAAACATATGCTTACCGGCGACAGGAATTGACCTCTGGGAGTTGTACATTTTTTAACCTCTTTACCAAAAAACGTTAAGACTGTTCATATTCAATCATTATGGTGAAATCAATGGTAAATCAGTGTGTGGAGATAGCGGAGGCGTAATGAATACCACGGCAGAAATTAGCTGTGTCACTCTATCATCGGCGTTGATAACCAAAACTTGAGTCAAAAATTGATCAATATTTTAGCAGCGGACAGGCGGAAAATTTAATTTAGCTTAATTCTTATACCAAAGACGGAATAAAAGAAGGCCTATCGATTGAAATGCATCAATAGTCGTAAATCCTTGCCATCACTCAACAATCGGATATGGATTTATTGGCTAAAGCTTCCCGGAAGCCGGTATGAACGGTATTACAGCGCCTGGAAATGAACACGTAGGCTATGCAGAGAGGGGCATCATTTTACCTTGCCACAGGCGCCCGGCGGATACGGCGCATACCGCCGTCCTGTAGCCACAGGACGGACGGCACACGGCGTGAAAGCCTCTTTATATAGAAGACACTTTATGCAGGTTTAGGCAGCGACCCTTCTTTCAGCGGCTGCCGTCCGGGTTCAAGCTGGTGCGGTACGGCTTTCAAATCATTCAGGAAGGATTTACGCCAATGGACGATATCATTTTTGGTAATGACGTCCATCATCGCCTTATAGCGTTCGATTCTTTCCGCCTGCGGCATACGGAGCGCTTTATCAAGGGCGGAGGCGACACCGTCGCGATCGTAAGGGTTGACCAGCAAGGCCGACGTCAATTCATTGGCCGCGCCGGCGAAGCGGGATAAAATCAATACCCCGGGATCGGCGGGGTTCTGGGAGGCCACATACTCTTTCGCCACCAGATTCATGCCGTCGCGTAAAGGCGTCACCAGTCCGACATCGCAATGCCGAAAAATTTTCATCAGCAGGCTGCGCTCATAATGCTGGTTCAGGTAAAACAGGGGGGTCCACTCCAGGGTGGAGAAATGACCGTTAATGCGCCCTGCTTCCATCTCCAGCTCGTGGCGGATATCCTGATAGGCCTGAACGTCGCCCCGGGAAGTCGGCGCAATTTGGAAGTAGCGTATATTGCCTCGATGCTGAGGATAATTTTCCAGCAGGGTTTCGTAAGCCTGGAATCGCTCCGGCAGGCCCTTCGAGTAGTCAAGCCTATCGACGCTGATAATCAGCTGCCCGTTGAGCTTATCCCGCAAATGGGCCAGTTTGGGCGGCAGCCGCCCTTCCGCCAGTTCGCGAATACTGTCCGGCTCGACGCCGATGGGATAAACGCGGACAGTAACAAATTTCCCGTATGCGGAAAATTGATCTTCCCCAAGTTCTTCCACGTCGGTCACTAACGATAAATTTTCAATAAATGCCAAACGATCGGTTTCGGCCTGGAAACCAATCAGGTCATATTCGCATAACATTTCGAGTAATTCTTTACGCGGCGGCAGCGCATTGAATATTTCCGAGGTGGGAAAAGGGATGTGCAGGAAAAAGCCGATACGATTGGTCATGCCTAATTTGCGGCACGCGGCGGCAAAGGGTAATAAATGATAATCATGGATCCATAAGATATCATCTTTTTTAACCAAAGGTTTTAAACGTCTTGCCAATTTTTCATTAACATGGCAATAACCATCGTAATCCTCCCGCTGATATTGCACCAGATCGAGACGGTAATGGAAAGCAGGCCAAATCACCGTATTGGAGAAATTCAAATAATACTGATCGTATTCACTCTGCTTGAGACTAAAAGCGGCAAACGAGATATTATCCTGTTGATGATGTTCCAGCGGGAGTTCCTCCTCGCTGATATTCCCATTCCAGCCGAACCACAAACCGCCGGCGTCCTTTAATGAATCCATAATGCCAACAGCAAGTCCGCCCGCACTTTCTTTTTTGCCTTCCATGGCGGCAATGCGATTTGAAACGACCACTAAGCGACTCATAAATCCTCCCCAACCGAGATGATGGTTTTAATAGATTGACTCTCTTGTTGTTTTGCCAATGACAACAGCCATTGATGGACTTGGCCAACATCATCCAAATGATATCGCGCGGTGGTTTCTCCTGGCCCTACCTTGATGGAAACGCCGTCAAGGGCGTTAACCTGCGAAAAACCGGCTTCGTCAGTGAGATCGTCGCCGATAAAAAGCGGTGTTCGGCCGGCAAAAGGCGCTTCGTGCATAAAAGCGTGAATGGCGGCGCCTTTATCTACACCACGGGGTTTAAGTTCGACCACGCATTTTCCCGGCTGCAAGGCCAGTTCCGGGTAGCGTTGGGTAAAGGTTTCAGCCAGAGCCAGTATCTCATCGGCATAAGCCTCAGCCTGCCGATAGTGCAACGCATATGCCATGCCTTTTCCTTCCACATGGCACCCGGGATAGGCGGCAATGGCCACGTTAAGTTCCGTACCGAGCGTTGCCATTAACGCCGGCGATAATTCGGTCCGATGGATATGCCCCCGTGCATCCCGCCGTTCAGCGCCGTGCACTCCCGCGGCGGGACACTTCAGCGGCGCGCACAGCGCATCCAGCTCTTGCAAGGCGCGGCCGGAGACCAGCGCTACGGCCCCGCCCGTTAAAGAGAGAAGTTCCATTAATGCCTGCTTGATATCGTTGGGAATGGACACCCACTCAGGCCGTTTTTCGATACCGGCGAGCGTGCCGTCCAAATCAAAAAATAGCGCAAATGATTTCAGGGGGATCGGGGGTAATGGTTCACTGTCAGTCATACCTTTTATCCTCGTTTAAAACCGCAAGCGAACAGCGTGCCAAACGCCTCGCGAACAAGCGGACAGCGCTGGTGCACCTCGCTGGATAAGCGCGCAGCGCTGTAGGCGCTTCGCAGATTAATTATTGGCGCGCTATCGTTTTACGCAAACAGCCCGACGGAGATAGGTGAAAAGGTAAGCGGGTAACAAAGGAGTACACATGATAAGGGAGTGAATTCTGATAATCGTCATTCTCCTTGAAACAGCGCCGTCATGACGCGAAGCCAGCTTTGAAACCGCTTTCTATCCCGCCTATCCCTCGGACGGCTAAAGACATTAGTTAGTATAGACAATAATGTAGGGTATGTCATAAATCCCCGCCCTTCACCTTTTAAGCCGTCCGGATACTTCAATAATTCCGATAAGTCCACACAGTTTGTGCCACTTAGCACAGATGATTTGTATGCTATCCACGCTTTAAAAGGAAAAAAATGTTTAAAATTTTGTCATTTTATTTACATATCTGCGTAATAATTAGCCTATGTGGATGTTTATTGAGCAATGGTAAATGATTATCAATACCGTTTGATATGCATTCTTCATTAATAAATTGATAAATTTAAAAAAAACATCCTGTCAAAAGCGTTACAAGCGATTTCCGTTGGACAGATATGTAAAGAAAAGCCCATCCAAAAAAGGTGAATTTTTCTTATGTTTAGTTAGATAATTTTATAATATGATTGCGTATAAAATCTGCTTGCCTTTACATGAAAGCGCGCACGGCTTGATAATTTTCTCGACCCCCCTGCCGTCATGTAGAGGTAGCAAAAGGGTAAGTTTCTAAAAGCGCCCACTTCAGACTTAAGTCAAATTTATAGATCTTCTTTTGGGAGACTGATCCCAAAAAAATGTCGTTGAACTCGCTTATAGATTGTTGATAAAACATTGGCTAACTGTGACGCTTTATGAAATTTTCAGGCCAGAGAGAAGCATTTTATCGTTGATTAAAACAGATAAACGAATTTAAATGAGGGTGCGCTATGCCAACGATCATCATGGATTCATGCAGCTATACCCGCCTCGGTCTAACGGGTTTTCTAACCGATACCGGCGTAAAAAAGCGAAATATCAACACGGTAAACGACTTCAGCCAGTTGCAAAGCAAATGTGCTCGTATCAAGCCCGATGTGGTTTTTGTTAACGAAGAGTGTTTTATTAACGAGCCTGACGCCACGGAAAAGATCAAAAGGGTCATCACCCAGCATCCCGACACGCTGTTTTTCATCTTTATGGCCATGACCAATATTCATTTTGAAGATTTTCTTTTTGTGCGCAAGAACTTGATTATCACCTCCAAGTCCATCAAACCCGAGACGCTGAACTCGCTGATCCTGGGCTGCAGCAAGAACAAAGCGGCGGACAATTCCCATAAATCCCCGCTGGATCTCAACCCGGTCCGTTTAAGTCAAACCGAGTCAAATATGTTGCGGATGTGGATGTCCGGCCACGATACCATCCAGATTTCCGACAGTATGCAAATCAAAGCCAAAACGGTCTCTTCCCATAAAGGCAATATCAAACGGAAAATCAAGACGCATAACAAACAGGTCATCTATCACGTGGTCAGGTTAACCGATACCGTCACCAGCGGCATCTATGTCAATGTGCGATAGAGTGCGCCATGACTACCGCTGGCCGAAGGGAACTGAAAAAACCGGTATCCTGTTTAACATGATACCGGCCCGTTGTCTTTCCACCTCTTTGCCCTGGTGATCAGGGCGCAGGGGAATCCGTTCAGGCATCGCCTGCCAGCTGCTCCACAAAAATGCCATCTGGATGGCTGGTTTCATTGAAAAACCAGATCCCGGTGGGATAATCATCCAACGCCACAAGATACATGGTCCCCTCGCTGAACTCTTCAATGGCCAGGATGGTTCCTTTTCTGCGCGGTCCGCCGTCGGTTTTGACCGACACCCGATCATGTAATTTCATGACTTACCTCATAATATGCCAAGCTAATAGTTTAGTACAAAAGGCCCCGAGCGGTCAGCCGGTGATGGCTTTATACCTGTAAATTTCCGCTTTTTGGCAAAACGGAGATCTCACGCGCAGCGGTCATGCGCCCGCGAGCCTAGGCGCTATACTTAATAAAGGGAACAATAGGCAAAATGACAGCTAAGATGAGGAAAATACCATGCCTTTCGCGAAAGAGTATAACCAACATTTGCAGCGGGAAATCAGCATTGATGTGGATTCATTGCTTAAAGCGGTAAGAGAGGCCGCCGGCCATGATGTGCATGAGCATCAAAGCAACGATCACGCCCATATGGTGACGGCTGAAGGTAAACGTTATAACAACTATGGCGCGTTGGCCGAAGCCTACCATCTGGACATCCGCAACTATACCGTCACGGAAGTTAACCGTTAGCGGTCACCTATGCCCGCTTGCGCCAGGCAACCACGCCCTGGGCAAAAAAATCCCCGGCAAAAAGCTCCGGGGAAACTGCCCGCCGTGCGGGATGATTTTAAAGTTCGTTACACAGGGAAATCAGATTGCTTTTTAATAATAATCAGCCAAGAGGGATTGGCAAGTTTGATTACGCCAGCTACTGAATCGTTTAAGGCTACCACCGGAGCGGCAAACGGGAATCAACCTGGCGGAAAGAAAATAAAATACATGTATATCAATGTATAACATTCCCACCATTCTGATTTTTTCCGGTTATCATCCTGGATAAACATAACGCTCAGGCAATTTATAATTAGGATTTTTCCCAATATTAATTAGCTAAAATACAGTATTTCCCAAGCGTCAGGCAAGAAACGTGACCGGCCCGGCATAATCTCCCATAGTATAGCGAAGCATCGTATATACTCATGAGTAATAGAGGTGACAGAAAGATTGTCACTATTGACGGACAAGGCGGACTCAAAATGCCCAGCTTAAAAGATCCCTTATTAGTCGTGACCGATTTGGATGGTTCGTTGCTTGACCATCATACCTATAGCTGGCAAGCCGCCGCGGGCTGGCTGGAAAAACTCAAGGCCAGCCACATCCCGGTGGTTATCTGCTCAAGCAAGACCTCGGCGGAAATAAAAACGCTGCAAACAGGCATGGGCCTGGAAGGCGCGCCTTTTATCGCTGAAAACGGCGCTCTGCTGCATGCCGGCGCCTTAGGACAAGGGCAACAGCCCGACGAACCGGTAACCACCCTATTGGGGCAGGATTATGCCGCCATCAGGGAGGCGCTGGAAACGCTGCGCCGATCCCATGGATTTAAATTTTTTGGCTTCGGCGACGTTAATGAACAATTGATTGGAGAATGGACCGGTCTGGCTCCCCACGATGCGCTCCTGGCTCAACAGCGCCAGGCCTCGGAAGCATTGATCTGGCGCGATAGTGACGAAAGGATGACCGAATTCGTCCAGGAGCTTGAAGCCCGGTCCCTGGCGCTGATTCAAGGCGGACGCTTTTACCACGTGTTGTCAAAAGGCAGCAACAAAGGCGCCGCGGTACGCTGGCTATTGAGTCTGTTTCGCCGGAATGACGGACGCCCATGGCAATCATTGGGTTTGGGAGACGGCCCTAATGACGTCTTGATGCTGCAGGCGGTGGACTATGCGGTTATTATCCGCGGTTACAGCAAAACCCCGCTGGATCTCGGCCCATCACAAAAAAATGTCTACAGAACCGCTGCCTATGGCCCCGAAGGCTGGAGCGAAGGATTGGAACATTTTATCACTTCAGACGGATTGGAGTGATTGACAATAATTCAAAAGAAATTTTTATGATTGGGGAGAATATTTATGAGTGATTTTCATCAAAATGGGATCATTGCAAATTTTCATAATCTATCGGATCGCAACGTCACCGAGTTGGAAACCGAACTGATTGGATTTTCCAAAAAACGCAAAATGGGATTGATACTCCCCTCGCTGTTTTCAGAGCTGGAAGGTCCGGCTTTGGCCAACATTATCGATGAGATCGCAAAAGTACCCTATCTGGAAGAAATAGTTATCGGGCTCGATCGCGCCGACCGCGATCAGTTCCTCTATGCCCGTGAATTTTTTTCCCGGTTGCCTCAGCATCATCGCATCCTGTGGAATGACGGCCCGCGTTTAAAAGCCATTGACGCCGAGCTTGAAAAAGAGGGCCTTTCACCCACCGAACCGGGAAAAGGCAGGAACGTCTGGTTTTGCACCGGCTACACTCTGGCCTCGGATCGTACCCTGGCGGTGGCATTGCACGATTGCGATATAGTCACCTACGAACGAGGCATGCTGGCCCGTTTGCTTTATCCGGTCGTGCATCCCAAATTCAGCTATGAATTCTGCAAAGGATTCTATGCCCGGGTGGCCAACGGCAAAATGAACGGCCGGGTGGTAAGGCTGCTGGTGGGTCCGTTATTGCGTTCCCTGGAGAATGTCTACGGTCAGTCGCCCTATCTCGATTATCTCAATAGTTTTCGTTATCCCTTGTCAGGTGAGTTTGCCATGCGTACCCGGGTTATGCATGACATGAAAATTCCCGGCGACTGGGGATTGGAAATCGGCCTGCTGTCGGAGATCTATCGCAACTATTCACCGAACCATATTTGCCAGGTTGAAATCGCCGATAACTACGACCATAAACACCAGCCCCTGGCGGAAGAGGATGGCTCGGGCGGGTTAAAACGCATGAGCAACGATATTATACAGTCGCTGTACCGTAAGCTGGCCACCATGGGGGTCAATCTCACCAGCGATTCATTCCGGGTGCTAAAAGCCACCTATTACCGCAATGCTCTCGATATTCTGGAATTCTATCACCATGATGCCATTATGAACGGGCTCAAGTTTGATCAGCACAGCGAGGAAGCGGCGGTGGAATTATTCATGCAATGTATTCTGGATGCGGGACAGGCGTTTATCGAACGGCCCAACGATAAGCCCTTTATTCCCAGTTGGAGCCGGGTGCAATCCGCCTTTCCCGATATTATGCAACGCATCTACGACGCAGTGGAAGAAGACAACAAAGGGGATGTCTGACCCCGGAAGGCGCAGGCGCGACATTATAGGGCTGGCGGCTGCGCCGCTGTCGTAAATCACTCCCCTGCCCGGCGGGGGATATTTCCCACGGTGAGTTCGTGATGCCGCTGAAAAAGACGATGTTTTAACTTGCTCCTGACGGGATGACCTTTAGAATGAACGTCTCTTTCTTCAGTAGCCGCTATAGCGGAAAGTGCCGATATGCGCGAACTTAAACCCAATGAACCTCTGGCGGCGGCCCTCGCCGGCTGGATAGAGGATCATCTGGACCGCGATATAGCCCTGCCGGAATTGGCGGAACGGTCCGGCTATTCGGTCTGGCATATGCAAAGCGTGTTCCGTGCCACCACCGGTATCGCCGTTGGCCGCTATATACGGGAACGTAAACTGACCGAGGCCGTGCTGCGTTTGCGCAATACCGATCACCGTATAATTGACATAGCGCTGGATTATGGATTTAATTCACAATCTCAATTTACTACCTTGTTCAAAAAATATTTTGGCGTGACGCCTCAACTGTGCCGTAATGATCCTTCATTACCCCTTAACTTAACTCACCCGCTTCGTTTCAAATGATCTAAAAAGTAAATAACTTATGTTATTTACTTTAGTTATATAGTTTTTTGATTGATCCTCTTTAGCTTTTTACGGCAATCATATTATAAATCAACATAATCAATCAGCTAACCAGAATTGTTCAGTTTTGTGTTTTGATCAAGCAAGAAATTATTAAAAATTAATGATATAAAACAGCACAAACCTCACGAGGTCCTATAGTAATTCTGAAAATTTGGCGTAGTATACCCTGATATCTCCAATTTCCCTGGTGTAACTTAAGCAATTATTCGCCCGCGTTTTTAGCGGGCCTTTTTGTGTTGCCTAGATATGATCGGCTACCCAAGGTCAAGAGCGCTTTTATCTGGTGATATTAATGTCTCCGGTGGGCAAAGGTTAAATCTTGCAGCCTTCACAATCCTCTTCTTCTGCCGGCGGTTCCGGTATTGCCTGCGCTTTTTTTCTGGCGTTTTCTTCCGCTACGGCCAATTCGGCATCAATATCAAATTCAAATACGTCGTCATTCATGGCTTCAAGCCTCCTTTTCAACTGTCGGTACAGTATAACGACTTTATGGGTAAAAGAGACACAATCATGGCCTTTGGCGGAGCAAGAAAGGCGCCGCGAACGCGGGTCTTGAGTTGAGTGAAAGCGCCACGTTCAGTACGACGGCGGCCTGTCGGGCCAAAAAAACCCCGCATGGCGGGGTTTGGGCAGCAAAAAAATCAGACTATATTTCAAGCCCCTTTTTGCTCTTTTTATCTGCCCGTTTTTCCTTCAGTGTTTTCTCCGGCTTCTTCTTGGCTGACTTATCCTTACCTCTACTCATAAACGCCTCGCTTATTTGTCAGATTAGGTGGTTAGTCCAAAAGGCTCCCCGATAACACCTGGGTACTCTAGAGTTACCAAACCTGGGGACGAATTGCAAGCCGGCTGTACGTCTCGTCAGTCCGCCGCCTTTGGATGTGCCGCCAGCCAGTCCCGCATGGTCTTGATCTCCCCTTTCTGCGCTTTAATCACATTCTCCGCCAACTGCCGCATATGAGGATCTTTACCGTATTGCAATTCGGTTTGCGCCATTTCAATAGCGCCCTGATGATGAGGAATCATGCCCTGGGCGAAGGCAACGTCCGGATCGCTTGCTTTCACCCCCTCAGCCATCTTAGCGTGCATGTCTTTCATTGAATTCATATAAGACTGGCTGGCGGGACTTAATCCCTGCGCGTTATCCATCTTCATGCCGGCCATGTTATCGTCGGCCACGGCGACCTGCGCCACCAGGGGGAACAAGATAGCCATTAACGATCCGACCATGCTTTTTCTCATGATTTTCTCCTGTTTATTGTCTAATACCGCATGCTCCGAACACCAAGGCGTCCGCTATGGCGGCATCCCGCATCACAACATCCGCTTGATTCGCCTTAAGAACCATAGCCTAACGCAACGCCGGCCGGGTAACGTCGATCCGGCGACAATTCAACGCTTCTCCGGCTGCGTATCCGTTGCCTGAATAATAAATGGCCTGAATTGCGGCGACATCCAGGTCTCAAATCCCGTCTCGGTTTTAGTGATGAGATACACCGCCAATCCCTGCTGTTCCGCCAGTGCCTTTGCCTTTTCAGTGCCAAGCACCATCAGGCCTGTATCCCAGCCATCGGCCTCCATCGCGGTGGTGGCGATAACGGTCGCGGACACCAATTTATGATCAATGGGCCTCCCGGTGGCGGGATCGATAATATGGGACAACCGTTTACCCTGTAATTCATAGTAATTACGATAACTGCCCGAGGTGCTGATGCCGTGCCCCTGTAAATCCACAACGGCCTGTGCATCCACCTCGCGATCGGTGGGCTTTTGAATGGCCACCCGCCAGGGTTTATCCTGTGGCGACAGCCCCCGGGAAATTACCGCCCCGCCCACCGAGACCAGATAGCGGGTGATGCCCCGGCGTTCCATCAAAGCCGCGAGATGATCGGTGGCATATCCCTCACCCAGCGTTGAAAGGTCAACGTACAGGTCCGGCAAATCTTTTTGCAGCCATTGTCCGCTTACCTCTTCGGTCAGACGGAGATGATGCAGCCCCACCCGCGCCCGCGCGCTGTCGATCTGGGCCTGGGTCGGCATCAACACCGGCTGTTTATCCGGCCCGAACCCCCAAAGATTAACCAAGGGACCCACGGTGATATCCATTGCCCCGCCGGTTTTGGCGCCAATGCGCAGCGCGGTGGCTATCAGGTCGGCCATAGCGGCGGAAATCGGCTGCGGCGCGGTACCATTATAGTGATTAAACCGCGACAACACCGAATCCTGTCGGTAAGTAGACAATTCATGATTGTCCTGTTCCAACACCTGGCTTATCTGCTCCTTCAATCCCACCAGCGCGTCCGCCGGCGGCGAAGCCAACGTAACCCGATAAAACGTGCCCATGGTTTTCCCTTCCGCCATCCAGGCCTGATTGTCCGCCGAGGGCGGCGAGGGTTTATCGCAGCCGGCCAATAACATCACTGCGCCGGTTATAATCACCGCATACTTGTTCATTGTTCTTCCCTATTGTAAAAATCCACATCAGGCCATGCAGCCAGCACCCTATTATTACCTATTATGGGCTTTGCAAAAATCAGACCGATCCGCCTAAAGGCACAGCGGAGTCGCAGCGAGCGGAACGAAGAAGGGATGCGCGGAGCTAAAGCGGCAGGCTGACGGGGAAATAACGGGGTCACCGGACTTGCCAGGCACGGTGAAGGCAAAGGAGTATGCTTGAGATAAGGACCATCACTAACCCAAGCGTATGCCGCCCCGGGATGATGAGGTTACGACAGGTCGGAGTGAGACCCGCCCTGGGCATAATTAAACATTCGCTGCACGATTTCATCAGCGCCTTTGATAATTTCCGACAGATTCTTGTCGCTGCGGTTGACCGCCTGTGAATAGGCAATTTCATGCGCTTCATCCACCATGCTGATAATACGGCCGCGTGTTTCAGCATCCAGATTACCCAAAATAGTGGTGATCACTACCTGGTAGGCATGGGACGTTACGGTTAACTGCCGTTCGCGGGCCTCCAATACTTTAATGCGTTCGAGCAGTGCTAGATAGTGCGGATCATTATCCATCTCGGCTTCCCCCTGGTAGAGCCGGCGCCGGCACGAGGCAATGTATGCATATGCATCACGCCGGCTAAAAAACTGAGTATACAACAAATGCCCGATACAGAGATCGCGGGGGAGCGAAGCGCGGGTGAGAACTGAATAACTGTCGTGACAGGTCACGACAGTTTATCGGGTGGAACCATCAATTAAGAGTGGTTGCCGCTATTGCTGCTTTTACCGCCTTTTTTACCGGCTTCTGACGCCTTTTCCGGGTTGTTTTTAAAACCCCCGCTGCCGCTGTGCTGGCCGCCTTTTTTACCCGCTTCAGATGCTTTTTGTTTATCGTCCGCAAAATTACCAGAACCTTTACGTTGATCTGCCATGTAAACCTCCAAACGTGAATGTCGAAATCAATAAATTGATATTTCACCAGGTCTTTTGCCAAGACATTGAAGAAGCGTGATGTTATGCCTCTCAACGTTTTTATCCTAGAACATGATTCTTATTATTGCCAAAGTGATTCTCAACCTAATTCTCATTTAAAAACGAAAAACCAGCCAAACATCTATCACCTTGCGTCATTTACATTCATAGATTAATTTATAACGCATTGAAGAATATATATTTTAATACACTCAAGAATCTAAGCTTTAACTGCAATATTCAATTAAATAATTTAACCCTTTGATTATCGTGATTTATTAACCATTATTGCAAGATAGCGGAAATAATCGGCAAAAACCAACAATCAGTCAATAACTTATTATTATTTATTCATTAGCGTATTAAGTATATTGATAATGAATGGCGTTAGCATGGCTAAAAAAAATGCCTGCGTTGAGCAGGCATTGTGGATAAAGTGGCTTTAAAGACCGGCTGGTCTGGGCACTTCGAGATATTGGCCGTTAATATCGCGACGATAATAATGTCCTTGATTGACATAATATCTTTCGCCATTCATATCCAATACCGTCATATTGCCGGGTCCGGAAACATAAGCCTGCGGCGCGGGCACTACGGCCGGTGGATTGACTACCACATACTCATTGTTCTGGCGTTGATAATAAACCCCGTCCAACACATAATAGGTCAGACCCGCTGCTAAGATGGTCGCCGCCACCCCAGGCAAAAAACCAAACCTTTCGCCATAGTGAGGCCGGCCACCTATCCAGCCATGGGGGCCGTAATGATAAGGATAATGACCGCCGTGCCAGCCGGGCGCGGCAAAACCGGCTACCGGCATAACCAGGCTAAGGGAAAATAAAAGAATCAGAACTTTTTTCATCATAATTTACCTATTAAGACTCTCACCTATTAATACATGCCGATGCTTTCATAACAGACCTTCCCTGACCATTATGCAAGACCATTTACGCATCTTTTGTCAGGTTTAACGAAATCCTTACCTATACGTAAAAGTGTATTGCAAATCAATACCATCCCTGTGTTTCACCCTCATTGAAAGCGGTAAACACGCGGCATTCCTTTGCCCCGGGCTTTATCTGAATTTTAGTCGATAGCGAAGCTTTGCGGATATAAAAGCCTGAACAAAACCATGACTTTTTCATTAGCAATTGTGAATGACGGAAAGCTGCCGTTGATATGCTAAGGTTTGGTAAAGTCTTGAAAGGTTGTGTAAACTTATAATATATATGAATATTATTGACATAATAATTAATCATTATGATTTGATGCATTGAAGGCCAGATGTTATTTTGCCATTACCCCTCTCGCTCCAGAGCGGGGTAATGTGATGTTGGACACCCACTTTTGTTTTGTGTGGGTGTTTTTTTTGCCTGAAGACCGGGGGTGGGGTTTCACTTCACCAGATTGTCGAGACGTTCATCGTCAATACCCGCCGGTTCAAGGTGGGCTGAAACTTCCGCCGCCGGGAAAAGTTTTCTCACCGCCGCTTCAGCGGCATCGCCGATTTCATGGCCCACGTCGACGGTAAGCTGGCCGTCCACTTCCACATGTAATTCAACAAACACCCGATCGCCGCCGTTACGGGTTCGGATATCATGGACACCCTGCACCCCCTCGCAGCTCAGGGCGGCAGCCCGAATGCGCCGCCGGTCCTTCACGTCCAGTTCCTGATCCAAAAGCTGGATAAGCGCGGAGAGCACCATGCCGCGGGCATTCCATAGCATATAGCAGGAAATGCCAAGTGCCCCCGCCGCATCGGAGCGCGCCCAGCCGAACAAGCCGTCCAGAACCAGCGCCGCCAGCACGGCGATATTGACGGCGATATCGGTGACATAATGCGCGCGATCGGCGGCTATGGCGGTGGAACCGGTCCTCTTGACCACAAACGTCTGCATGGTCACCAGTACGCCGGCGCAGAAAGTACTGCCGACTATGACCCAGATACCCAGGCCTTGCTGCGAAAGCGGCTGAGGATGGATCAGGCGTCCCACGGATTCAATACCCAGCACCAGCCCGGCCCCGGCAAGCAGCAGCGCCTGGACAAAGGCCGCCACCGCCTCAGCTTTGCCGTGGCCGTAGCGGTGCCCCTTGTCCGCCGGGCGCTGCGCATAATAAACCCCCGCCAGGGTGACGATGGATGCCATCACGTCAACCAAACCGTCCGCCGCGGAAGTCAGCATGGAAATGGAACCGGTAAGCAGCCATGCCCAGATTTTAATGCCCACGAGCATCAGCGCAACGCTAAGAGATATTAATGAGGCCAGGCGCGTGAGCTTTTTGCTTGGGAGATTAAACAGCATTGGCGAATCCCCAAGTATCAGTTTTAACATTCATATGTTTACCGATTAAATAGCACGCTGCGAAAGCGAATATATTGGATGAAATTCGCTGTTGCTAAAACAGCCAGCGAAGACATGTGAAGGATTTACATGGCCCAACTTCAACAAGGGTGCAATATATTATCAAAATCAATGTCTTTCAGTCTATGTAAATTTATCTGATGCCGGACGCACATCATAAACACGGATTCTCTTTGTCTTTTACCTCCTGCAGATCGTTTATGGCAAAAGTGACCACCCCGAAAATCACCAGCTCTCCCTCCTCCAGATCGATGGTGGTGATTTCGCCGCGTTTTCCCAGGCTTTCCAATGCGGGCAACGGAAACAAACGCAGGCGCCGAATCACATAAGCCCCGTCGATCACCGCAACAACGATACTGCCATGGGCCGCTTTTACCGCCGCATCCACCACCAGGATCGCGCCGTGCAAAATGCCCACCGCCATGCAGCCCTCCTCTACCCGCACCAGATAGGTCGAGGCTGGACGGAGAATACAGGTTTTGTCCAGGCTGATCCTGCTATCAATGTAATCCTGTGCCGGAGAAGGGAAGCCCATGGTCAAACACCTTAATACTGATTTTTTATACAGTATAAACACGGTTGCCCAACCTGTGAAGGGTTCTTTGGCGGTAAAAGTATAGCCGACTGATCCAGCGGATAAAATTATGGCCCGGCGCAGGCAGGCCGATGCCGCCAAGGGAAGGCTATCATTTATGTACATCCAACCGCACCGTGCCGCAGCGTTTCGCTTAAGCGCGGCACACTTTAAAAAAACCGGACTATAATTGCTTCATTAATCAAGATATTTAATCAATCCTCTAATCCGTCTAAGGAAGAAATGAGCTTATGAACCGGTTATGGATATCAGCTCCGGCGATTTTATTGCTGATTTCCGGCTGTTCGCCACATTATCGGGGGGTGCAATGCCAAGGGGATATAAAAAGTCTGGCAGGCCAGCCGCTGGGGGCTACCAGCGCATTGATTGAGGACAGATACAATTCGTTTTCGGTAGCTATGCCGCAAGAAAAGGTTGAAAGCGGAACGCTTCAGTCCGCCGATCGCTCCCTTTATATTCCCTCCGCCGTTACAACAGAAGGTTATCTGGCTCAACGTGTTTCAGATAAAAAATTCACGCTTATCGATTCACGCAAGGATAGATGGATAACTTACACTTGCCCCTAGCTTTCGTCCTGTAGCGCGCCTTCGCCGCCGCTGCTGTTTGATATGCTTGTGAAGTGAGATTATGAGTGGGGAAACAAGGACAAACAATCGTTCCGCGGGCTTTTCGTCACAAAAAACAAAGGGGATAAGTGCTTGAATAGTGGCGGAGAGAGAGGGATTTGAACCCTCGGAAGGATTACTCCTTCAACGGTTTTCGAGACCGTCCCGTTCAGCCGCTCCGGCATCTCTCCTTTTTAGCGGTTGCTATCATGCCCTGTTTTGCGGCATTTTAATAGTGTTTAACCGCGCCTGACGATTCAAGTGACGACTTATCGAGCAAGTAGATGATGAAATGGCCTTGGAAAAGCTCTGCCCCCTCGCCGGAGACGCTTGCCTTATGGCAAGAGGCCTTGGCGATCCCGTTATTCTCGCCTTTGTCTGCTGAAGAGCGGCATCGCCTGGTCCTGCTGGCCGACAAATTCTTGGAGCAAAAAAAGCTGGTCCTCCTGCAGGGGCTGGTGCTCAATGATGTTATGGAGGCGCGAATTGCCCTGCTGTTTTCGTTGCCGGTGTTGGGGTTGGGGCTGGACTGGCTGGATGGTTTTCATGAAATACTGATTTATCCATCGCCCTTTGTGGTTAACGATGAGTGGCAAGACGACGCGGGACTGGTGCACCGCGGCGAGATGGTGCATTCCGGCCAAAGTTGGGATCAGGGGCCGATAGTGCTTAATTGGCAGGAAATTCAGGATTCGTTCGATCTTTCCGGCTTCAACCTGATTATCCATGAAACCGCGCATAAGCTGGATGGACGCAATACCGGCGTGGTGAACGGTATGCCGCTGATCCCCCTGCGTGAGGTGGCCCGCTGGGAAAATCTCCTGCGCTCGGCAATGGAGGATTTGCAGGACGAAGTGGATTTGGTGGGAGAAGACGCGGCCAGTATGGATGCTTATGCCGCCAGCGATCCGGCGGAATGTTTTGCCGTGCTGTCGGAGTATTTTTTCAGTTCGACAGAATTGTTTTCCGACAGGTTTCCCGAACTTTATCGCTGCTTTGTACAGTTTTACCGCCAGGATCCGTTGGCGCGGCTTAACGCGCAGCGTTCCTCTCCGACAGCCTCTCCCGGCGATTTAGCCGCGCCGGAAAACTAAAACAGCCGTCTAAGCGCCCTAAACCCCCCTTTACAGCGCCAATGATGAACAATTTGGCTAAGGGTTAGGCAATCACGCTGCAAGTTTTTATTTTGCATTGACACCTTTGGAGGGGCCGGATATGATTCGCCCCGTTCAAACGATTCCTCTGTAGTTCAGTCGGTAGAACGGCGGACTGTTAATCCGTATGTCACTGGTTCGAGTCCAGTCAGAGGAGCCAAATTCTTGTTTTCATGCTGCTTTGCGAATCCTTATGTGATTTAGATTCAATAAGTTAGCGTGAAAAATCTTCCCGATGTGTTTTGATTTTACCCTCTGCATCGGGAGAATTTGGTGGTCAGATTTGGGGTCATGTTGGTTCGATTATGGAGTGACCCCCATATGTCTCTTAACGACACAAAAATCCGCAGTCTCAAGCCTTCAGATAAATCCTTCAAAGTCTCCGATTCACACGGCTTGTACCTTTTAGTCAATCCAGGCGGTTCACGTCTCTGGTATCTCAAGTACCGTATCAACGGTAAAGAATCTCGTCTTGGTTTAGGCGCTTATCCTGATGTATCCCTTTCTGGCGCTCGGCAACAACGTGACGGTATCCGCAAGCTGCTGGCGCAGAACATTAACCCCGCCCGGCAACGTATCGCCGAAAGAGCCGCCCGCTCGCCGGATAAAGTCTTTAAGTCCGTGGCGCTGGGTTGGCATAAAAGCAACAATAAATGGTCGCAGAATACCGCCGACCGTCTGCTTGCCAGTATGAACAACCACATCTTTCCGGTGATTGGGCATCTGCCGGTCACGGAACTGAAACCCCGTCATTTCATCGACCTGCTGAAAGGTATTGAGGCAAAAGGTCTGCTGGAAGTCGCGTCCCGCACGCGGCAGCACCTGTGTAACGTCATGCGTTATGCCGTGCATCAGGGGTTAATCGAAAACAACCCGGCGGCGAATCTGGATGGGGTGACGGCTCCGCCCGCTAAGCATCACTATCCCGCCCTGCCCCTGGAGCGCCTGCCGGAACTGCTGGAACGCATTGAAGGCTATCAGCAGGGCCGTGAACTCACCCGGCTTGCCGTCCTGCTCACCCTGCATCTGTTTATCCGCTCCAGTGAACTGCGTTTCGCCCGATGGGGTGAGATTGATTTCAGAAACAGAATCTGGACTCTTCCCGCCATCCGTGAAGCTCTTCCTGGCGTTCGTTACTCCGGACGTGGAGCCAAAATGCGCACGTCGCATATCGTGCCTCTGTCCCAGCAGGCCATCGGTATACTGAAACAAATAAAGGAAATCTCCGGCCATCTGGAACTGGTATTCCCCGGTGACCATAACCCTTACAGGCCGATGTGTGAAAATACGGTCAACAAGGCACTACGACTGATGGGCTATGACACGAAAGCGGATATCTGTGGACACGGATTCCGGACGATGGCGTGCAGCGCCCTGATGGAGTCAGGACTCTGGTCACAGGATGCGGTAGAACGCCAGATGAGCCATCAGGAGCGCAACAGCGTGCGGCTGGCCTACATCCATAAAGCGGAACACCTTGAAGCCCGCAAGGCGATGATGCAGTGGTGGTCGGATTATCTGGACACTTGTCGAAAAACCTATATCCCGCCATATATCCGAAGTTGCAGAAATAGCCATGGAATTATCTGAGTCAACAGGACCCCGACCAGAATAACATAAAAGCAGTATTTACAAACGCAGGTACTGCTTTTAATCATTTAATACATTAATAACTTATCATTACGGCGACTGTAATATCCTAAAATATTGAACCAGGCTATATTTTTTTGTTTAGTGTGTATAGTAACTGATTCAACCATCATGATTGGAAGGTTAGAAAGCCCCAACTAAAAATTGCAGCCTTTCAGTGATGCTATGCATTCTATGCTAAGGAAGTGGCCACTTTATACTTTTCACATTAGAGAAATTTTATATTACAACAATTAATTCGAAAATATTAAAAAACCATATAAATATAAATATAAATATAAATATGTTTAATCACGTGCAATAAGTACTTTTACTCCTTTTTTTCTGAGATCTAAAAAACAACTTTCAGTAATATCTTTATCCGTGATAATCGTTCCGACCTTCTCAACACTACAGACTACATTTGGACCTTTTCTTCCAAACTTTGAAGAATCAACCAGTAAAATTATTTCTTCAACTGCATCACACATTGCACGACTAACCTCATGCCCCTCAAAAAAAGAAGTTACACCTGTAGTGAGATCTACGCCATCCGCACCAATAAATAACTTATTGAATTTAAAATGCTTAAAAGTTTCTTCTGCGAGGCTACCGTGAAAAGAAGATGATTTTCTTCTGTAAGATCCCCCTGGGACATGTATATTATGATCTCCAGGAAGCTCCACCAATGCATTAATTATATAAAGGCTATTGGTCATAATTGTTAAATTTCTAAAATTCGAAACATAGGGAACCAATTGCAATACAGTACTGCCCACATCAAATATCATTGAGTCACCGTCATTAATTAAACATGATGCGGCAGATGCTATCAATTTCTTTTTATCTAGATTAACATTATTTCTGTTATAAAAGGTGAGCTCACTATACTCTCTATTGAGAACAACGGCGCCATGAGTACGGACCACTGACCCATCATTTTCTAAAATAGTTAGATCCTTACGAATAGTCGTTTCGGTAGTATCAAAATACCGGGCAAGATTAGAAACAACACACCGCCCTCTAGATTGTAATAATTCAAGTATTGCTAACTGCCGTTCTCTGGGCTTCATAATATCCCCCAATCAAAAAACCAACATATAATATCATAGATTAACACATAAATGAAACAGTCATTTAAATAGAAAAAATACACAATAAATGACAGAAGTCGACCTACTAATTTTTAAAAGAACATAATCATTAGCTAAACTTGAAATAATTGAGTGAATTAATGAAAAAAAGGGCCCAACCAATATAATTGGTCAGACCAAAAGTCATTAAAATTCTTAATTATTCGAAAGCAAATAAAGAACCATAACTATCAGCAGCTAACAAAGCGGCATATACTTTATCTTCATTAATTTCGAATGGCATGTTGAAAATTGTTTCACCCGGCGTACAAGCCAGTTTAGCAACTTGTCTCATTTTATTTTCAATATTATCAACTACTTTCAATTGTTTCAATGTCACAGGCAAACCAATATCAGTACAAAGCTGTGCTACTGTTTCTAGTTCTTCCGAAGAAGCATTTTCTAGGATCAATTGAGTTAATAATCCAAAAGCAACTTTCTCACCATGGTACATATGATGGGTTTCAGGTAATACAGTAAAGCCATTATGTATAGCATGTGCTGCAGCTAGCCCCCCACTTTCGAAACCTAGACCACTCAGGTAAGTGTTTGCCTCAACAATATGTTCAACAGCTTCGGTAACTACATTAAGCTGAACGGCAACCATAGCTTTTCTAGCATCTTCTAAAAGGGTTGCGTAACATTGTTTCGCAATAGCAACGGCGGCAAGCGTCTGAAGACCTCCAGCCATCGTCAAAGCCCCCCGCTGTAGACAAGCTCTGGCTTCAAACCAAGTAGCTAGCGCATCGCCAATACCAGCAGCCAACAGCCGAGCAGGAGCATTTGCAACAATCTGTGTATCCACTAGAACTAATGCTGGATTAAACGGTAAATCAAGATAAGTATCGAACTCACCTGAATCTGTATATATTACTGACCATGAACTACAAGGGGCATCTGTTGATGCAATAGTAGGAATAATTATCAAAGGAATATTAAGATAGTACGCTACAGCTTTAGCTGCATCGATCGTTTTACCGCCCCCGACACCAATTATTGCAGTGCATTTATTTTCCTCAGCATCAGATTTAATATTACTAATTGCATTTTTTGAGCATTCACCGCTAAAGGTTGAAAAATGATAAGATATATTTTCTTTGTCAAAACTAGTTTTGAACACATCTTTCGTCAACCCAAGAACAAAGTCATCCCCAAGAATAAGAAACTTAGCATTCAGGTGTTTAACATATATACCGACTGTATTTAGCACCCCAGCTGCTTGAATATATTTACCTGGAGCCTGGATAATTTTTGCATTCATAACACATCCTCATTTCAGTCAAATAAACCAAAATCTAAGTATTTCTAACACTTGACTAATTCACACAATGATTAATATTTCCTTTGCAGCATATACAAAAAAATCACAAGAAATTATTAATACCATCGCCTCAAACAAAACGTTACAAGATGATGTAAATCCAAAACCTGCTTAAGTTCACATTTATGCCCCGGCAGGTTATGAAATCGAAAGTTTTTATCTTTCGGTATTTATATCACCTACGACGTTAGATATAAAAATTCATTTTTGAAAACAAGAATTAGATATTCACTAAAAACCCAGAAGCTTTTGGCACTTTGTACTCCATGCCGATTCACTATAAATAAACAACTATTAAATATCAGATAGTTAAACAACACAAAGTGAACTTACCTTATCCCACACCCCACCTATACGAAACAAAAAAACTTTCATATTGTTCTCTAAACGAAAGAAAACATGATTTTTTTGTGATCTCTATTGGATTTTAAAGGTTTATTTTAGTCTACTGTTTCAAACAAGTTAACGCCCAGCACTAATGTTAACGATTCTTTTTGATAGATATATTTCGTGTTAAACCCAAAATATACTTGGCGATTAAAACTCACCCAAATAATTATTTAAGAGCACCCTGCATTAGGAGACATAATAATGATCGAAGGCATTACTCATGGTGCTGAATGGTTCATTGGCCTTTTTCAGAAAGGTGGTGAAACGTTTGTAGGAATGGTGACAGGAATATTACCCCTTCTCATCAGTTTACTGGTTATAATGAATGCATTAATAGTATTTGTGGGACAACGTCGCATTGAAAATCTAGCACAGCGATGTGCTGGCAATCCGGTATCACGATATCTATTCCTGCCAGTAATAGGTACTTTTGTTTTCTGTAATCCTATGACTCTTAGTTTAGGCCGTTTTTTACCGGAAAAATATAAACCAAGCTACTATGCGGCATCTTCGTATAGTTGTCATTCAATGAATGGCTTGTTCCCGCATATAAACCCCGGTGAACTATTCGTTTATTTAGGCATAGCTAATGGGCTTACGACACTTAATCTACCACTCGGCCCCTTAGCTGTGAGTTATTTATTAGTTGGAATGTTAACGAATTTCTTCCGAGGTTGGATAACAGACCTTACTACGAGCATCTTCGAGAAGAAGATGGGAATCAAATTAGATCGTGAAGTTCGTTTATAAAAAGCGGAGCTAGAGATGGATAGCAGAATCGAAATAAAGAAAGGTGAAAGTGGATGGGGTGGCCCTCTCCTGCTAACTGCCACACTAGGTAAAAAAATTGTTTATGTAACAGCCGGAACTCGTCCTGCAATCGTTGATCGTCTTAAAGAACTAACAGGCTGGGAAGCAGTTGATGGCTTTAAAGAAGGGGAACCACCGGCAGAAGAGATTGGTGTTGCTGTAATCGACTGCGGAGGGACCTTGCGTTGTGGGCTTTACCCAAAGAGGCGTATTCCGACTATCAACATCCATGCCACTGGAAAATCAGGTCCGCTAGCTCAATTTATCACTGAGGATATTTATGTATCTGGTGTGAAAGTTGAAAATATTCAATTAGTTGACGAGAATGACAGGGAAATTCCGGAAATTAAAGTCCAGAATGAGCCAAAAAATGCCTCCGCAAATTCTGACTCATCTGGGGGACGAAACTATGATAGCAGTAAGAAAATCACAGAACAAAGCGATGGACTTCTAGCCAAAGTAGGTATGGGTATGGGTTCTGTTGTTGCGGTTTTCTTCCAAGCTGGCCGTGATACGATTGATACCGTACTGAAGACTATCCTGCCATTTATGGCATTTGTATCTGCACTTATCGGTATTATTATGGCGTCCGGTTTAGGTGATTTTATCGCACATGGTCTGACACCTCTTGCAAATAGTCCAATCGGTCTGGTAACTCTGGCTTTAATCTGTTCATTTCCACTTTTGTCTCCTTTTCTTGGTCCTGGTGCCGTTATTGCGCAAGTCATTGGAGTACTAGTTGGTGTACAGATAGGCCAAGGTTCAATTCCTCCACATCTGGCACTTCCTGCACTTTTTGCAATCAATGCTCAAGCAGCATGTGACTTTATTCCTGTAGGTCTTTCGTTAAGTGAAGCACGACAGGAAACAGTGCGTGTCGGAGTTCCCTCTGTTCTCGTAGGTCGTTTCCTCACAGGCGCCCCAACAGTACTTATTGCCTGGGTAGCATCAGGTTTTATTTATCAATAATTACAGAGAGTAATATGAAAATTATATATGAGTCTACTTTTACAGATAGCGGTCAGTTAGCTAGTGAATCGCTTGAAGATAACTTCATAATTCTTTTCGGTGAGGGAGCCCCTAAAGACGTTGTCGAATATTGTTATATACATCGTAATATTTTCAAAAATGATGACCATATTAAAGTAGGGGCAATTATAAATATCGGAGACTCTGTATATTCCGTTACTGCTGTTGGTGATGTTGCCTCACAAAATCTTCGTGAGCTTGGACATATTACTGTTCGGTTCGATAACGCTGAAATTGCTGAGTTTCCAGGAACAATACATGTGTCCGGCATGATACCGCTAGGTATCGAGTCCGGCCAAAAATTTCGTGTTTTATGTGACTAGCTAGGAGATGTAGAATGAATAAAGTTGCTGTTGTAATTGGTGGAGGCCAAACTTTAGGTGCCTTCTTATGCGAAGGTCTTGCAGAGGCCGGTTATCGTGTGGCTGTTGCAGATCTTAATGGAGAAAATGCAAATAATGTCGCCGCCAAGATCAATAACATTTCGGGGAAGGAAGTAGCTTCAGGATTCATCGTTGATGCCACAAACGAAGAAAATGTAGAAAAGCTTGCCCACGCTGTAGACGAAAAATTTGGTCGTGCAGACCTCCTTGTTTATAGTGCAGGGATGGCGAAATCGTCACCGATTTCTAATGTATTACTCAGTGATTTTGACTTATCAATTAAAGTGAACCTGACCGGGTATTTCCTTTGCTCTCGTGAGTTTTCAAAACTGATGGTACGTGACGGTATTGAAGGCCGAATTATTCAGATTAACTCAAAATCCGGTAAGGTAGGTAGCAAACATAACACAGCATATAGTGCAGCAAAGTTCGGTGGTGTTGGCTTAACACAATCCTTAGCACTTGATTTAGCAGAATTCGGCATTACCGTGCATTCTCTCATGCTCGGGAATATGCTTAAATCGCCGATGTTCCAGTCAGTTCTACCTCAATATGCAAAAAAACTTGGGATCAGACCTGAACAAGTTGAACAGTATTATATTGATAAAGTTCCATTGAAGAGAGGATTAGAATATCAGAACGTATTAGATATTCTACTGTTCTATGCAAGTGACAAAGCATCATATTGTACTGGTCAGTCAATAAATGTTACTGGTGGACAAGTAATGTTCTGAAACATGCTGGCAGCTATGCTGCCAGCCAAATAAAAGGGAAAAGAATAACATGCACACCATTAATATATTGATTTTTTTAGCCTTATTTTCTTGGGTTGTACAAATTATATTAGGATGGTTTCAAATTCAACACTTTAACAAATCCTTGGCTAGACTTTCGGAGAAAGGTAAAATATATATTGGACGCTCAACAGGTCGCTTCTCACCTAGAATAGTGGTAGCAGTAAGTGTGGATGAGCAAGAGCGAGTGACCGGTAATTTTATAATGAAGGGTTTGACTGTATTCTCTCGTTCTTTTACTGAAAGCAAACTAAATGGAGAGATGATTACAGAAATAAAACCAAGGGAGTTATTTCCAAAGGATAGAAAACTCCAACAAGCTCTGACAGCATTAAAATAATAATAACATTAACAACTTATCAACACATCGTTTTGCTATAATATTAACAAAGAGTTAAATATGATAGAGTTAATGTTAAAAACAGCGAGAGAATCTATTAAAACTGAACTCATCGGGGCTTCAGAATTAACAGAAAGAATTGATAAATCTTTCGCAAACGCTTGCCAAATGATAATTTCTGCCCCAGGAAAAATTATTGTATGTGGTATTGGGAAATCGGGCCATATAGGCAGAAAAATCTCTGCAACCTTATCCAGTACTGGTACATCATCATTCTATATGCATCCAGCAGAAGCCCTGCATGGTGACTTAGGAATGGTTTCTCCTGGAGATGTAGTCATCCTTATATCCTATTCTGGATTTGCAACAGAATTCATTCGCATAATACCTTTATTAAGATCTATGAAAGTTGGTATTATTGCATTTACTGGCAATATTTCATCCCCTTTGGGCCAAGGTGCAGATTTCGTTATTAATATTCATACTAATAAAGAATCTTGCCCACTTGGCCTTGCTCCGACCTCATCTGCAGTAAATACATTAATCATGGGTGATGCTTTAGCTATGGCTCTAATGCAAGCCAAAAATTTTGGTGAGGATGAATATGCCAAAACCCATCCTGCGGGAAATTTAGGTACTCGTCTGCTATGCAGAGTTAGTGACATTATGGTAAGCGGAGATAAAACCCCAAAAATTACTTCAGATCTAAAAATAAGAGATGCTCTTTTTGAATTAACTCGAACTGGTCTTGGATTGGTTTCAGTAACAGATGATGAAGAAAAATTAATAGGTGTTTTTACTGACGGGGATTTACGCCGTTGGCTCATGCGAGGAGGTAATATTCAAGAAAATATACTTCAAGGAATATCCAGAAATCCCAAAACTCTTTCTGTGAATAAACTAGCAACTGAAGCACTGACCTTATTACATAGCCATAAAATATCAGCAGCTCCCGTTATAGATGATAGTGGGTTTATAATAGGAGCTATTAATATACATCTTATCCATGACGAAGGCATATTTTAGTTAAGCCATTCACTTAATTGAATAACTGATCCGAAACTTAAATAATACGAGGAAATTTTTATGAAAATTTATGTAGATACAGCAGACCTGAACAAAATCACCGAGCTTGAAAAAAACCTGCCTCTTGGCGGCATCACAATGAACCCCAGCATCACGGCAAAGTCAGGGCTCGCGCTCTCTGAACTCGTTCCGCAGATCCGTACTGTATTGGGTATGGAACGGCTGATTTTCGCGCAGGTTATCGCCTCAGATGCGCCAGGTATGATTGAGGAAGCCAAACATCTGAGCGCGCTGGACGATAATATTGTCATTAAGATTCCCGTAACAACGGAAGGCCTGAAAGCCATCAAGGCACTTAAAGACAGCAATGTCAGAACCCTGGGGACAGCGGTTTATAACGTTACTCAGGGTCTTCTGGCTGCTCTGGCCGGTGCCGAATATGTGGCGCCGTATTTCAACCGCATTGATGCGCTGTCCGGTAACGGACTGGAAACAGTGAAGTCGCTGGTCAGTATCCTTGAAATGCACGCACCGCATTGCAAGGTGTTTGGTGCCAGCTACAAAAATAATCAGCAGTTCATCGACAGCCTGCTGGCTGGTTGTGAATGTGTGACGCTGTCCACAGAACTGGCAGAGAAGCTTCTTGATAACCCTTCTGTGGATGCGGCTGTGGGGCAGTTCCAGCATGACTGGCAGGCCGCCTATGGAAGCCTTGAAGTCAGTTAACAATTGGATCCTTTAGTATCACATTAGGGACATATGCCCTGAGGGATCCCCATAAACCGGAGCTAATAAATCAGCACCATATTACGGTAGATCCTTGTTAAATGGATGAGAACATCACACTGTGATATTCGTCTTAAAACTAGCGGAGAGTGTCTCAAGACATTCTCCGCTAATGTCAGGAATGAGATTACCCTTCTCGATTTAATGCTGTTGGCCTGATACCTCAGGTGCAGACCTTTACTTTCTGCGTAGTAGCCCAAACTATCGTATTCAGTGTCGCAAGCAGGCTCAGGACCAGAATCCTCCCTTCGGTACGACTGTATTTAGCTCGAAGACCAAATCCAAAGCGTTCACTTTTCTCATCACAAAAGTTTTGCTCTATCTGCATGCGGCGACTGTATAACTTCATAGTTTCACGAGGCTTAAACTCGGCGGTACTGCTGAACAGCAACTAGGGCTCTTTCGCTGCTGAGCAACCACAGCGAACCTGCTTGCTCCTTCGTATTCCGCCCTTTCGGTTTTGTCTTCTGAAGATAAAATGGCCGTCACATCGAGCATAAGCGGCCTGTGAAAGTGTTCCGGGCCCCAAATGCTCTGGCCTGCTGCTGGCTAAAATATCTCCGGGTCTTAACCAGGCATCGCCTTTACATTCCAGTCTGAGTTGTGTATTACCACGAATACGACCAACGAAATCCCATCCCAGTGATTTTATATGTCTGAACCAGGCATTTTTGAATCCGGCGTCAGTAATGATAATGACTTTTTTATCCGGGCTTATTGTTCTGGCGAGTGTGCTCAGGTACGCCTTCTGAACGTCACCGTTATTCTGTTTGCCCGGCGGAGCAATATGGCTCAGCAAAGGAATAGAATGCCCATCACAAATCAGACCAACCAGAAGCACATGGTATTCCTGGGAAGGATAGCCGCTCTAGTCAACGGCAATAACGCACAATGAGAACCTGTTGGTCAGCATTGAAATAATTTTGTTGAAATCATGGGAATATCTTGCTGAAGAGATTTGTTGCCCAGCAGACGGTCAACGCGTTTAATTTTGTTTTTAACCCGGGCCCCACCGGGAGAAAGTGGCCAATACTAGTTAAGGTGAGGGATGCGCCGGTAACCAGAGTTGTCGTTGCATCTATCAGGGCATTTTGATGGTATTTGTGAAATGACCCCAGAGCATCTCTGAAAAAGTCCTGACATAAGCGGCGGATAGGCATAGCAATGATCCTGTTGAATTTGTTGAAAAAATAGTAGATCACACTGGTCTATGCCTGTCCCGTTTATCCTTCTTTTTTCTGGGGATTGCTCATGGCATATGCCCCTTATAAATATCAAATTTTTGTAACTGACTGTCTAACAATTAGATCTGCGGTTAAACGCATTATTTTTTTATTCTTATTAATTTTTTTTTCAATTCTTGAAATTAACAGTTGTGCCGCAGTTAGTCCCAACTGATAGGCCGGTTGCTTTACAACGGTTAATGCCGTAGGGAAAAAACTTGCCCATTTTGGATCATCAAACATTAGAAATGAAATATCATCTGGCACAGAGAAGCCACATTTATAAACTGCAGAGATAACACCTTCTCCAATATAGTCATTAGCGGCAATAATTGCGGTTGGTTTGATTTTTTTTGTGAGGTAATTAATTACTTCGCTACAAGTTCTTGCTTGTAACTTCTCAGTATCTTGAATCAACAACACATCTTTTTTAATACTAAGATCTGATTCAGATAATGCACTCGTAAAACCGGCTAAACGTTCATTAAACGTTGTGATTGACAAGTCACCAGTACAATAAAGAATATGCCTGTGCCCTTGACTTATAATATAATTAGTCGCAAGCTTCATGCTTTCATTATTACTAATCAAAACCTGATCACTTGACTCAAGACCCGACAATCTATCAACTTCAACAATTGGCAAATGTGTAAGCGTTTTTAGGTTATCTATAGACTTATAGGTTGGTACAATAATCAAGCCTTGGAGCATATTACTTTTCAAAAGATCTAATAACTTTTTTTCAATTTTGTCATCTTCGGAGGAAGTTCCAAAAATTACAGTATAACCATTTTCAATGGCAACTTTTTGTATGGCGGTGATTATTTCACCATGCAGGAGATTTGTAATATCAGATACAATCACCCCTATTGTTTTCGATTTCCCACTTCTCAAATTTCTTGCAATTACATTGACTTCATAACCAATCTCTTGTGCCGCAAATAATACCCTTTCACGTGTTTCTTTAGTTACCAACTCAGAATCACGTAAAGCTCGTGAAACTGTAGAATTCGATAAATTAAGCTTTTTGGCTATATCTGCGATGCTTGCCATATTTTTCCTCAATCCATTTCAATCAACATTAAATGCAATTATCACCTTGTACTTTTAGTTATACACCGCATTCAAAAAACGTTGCCAGAATTAAATTTTACATGTGTAGTTCATCAATAATGAAATAAATAAAAAACATGCCCCCTCCTTTATCTTTTTGATGATTCTATCACGACATCATCCTACAGGCATCAATTTGTGCTTAATCAGTGTTCAATAGACAAGCTTTATCTTCAAGTTACCTATGAGGGAAAGCCAGAAAGGATCAGTGCTATTGGAATCACAGTATCCAGAGACGCCGAGATACCACCATCTGGAAAAACGAGCAATGCAAACCCGCCATCGCGTACTGCCGATACACCGATGACTCCTACTCGCCGTCAAAAGTACTAAAACATATCAGGAAACCAGCAGGGGGAGCTCCGGGGCGTACTCGAAGACAGGCTGATATTCGGACCAGTCATGACATGTAAACGACGGATTTAGCTTCCTGGGTCACCAGCTCATTCGCAAACGCAGCCGTCAAGGGGTATACTCGTGGTTACGACAAATCCGCAGAGCGTAACTAGAAACCTGTGGCTAGGATAGCCAGTATGGCAGTAATGACCGGCAGCGGTTCTGCCGGACCAATAACTTGGCCGAATATGAGCTGCCCAGACTGTTGCTAGTATAATGCGGTGGCAATATCATTCTTCAGTTCACTCAAAAAAACATATCAGAAAGCAGATATATGTCAATATTGATTGAATTGTGTCCCCTGCCAAAGTAAAAGTGGGTCTTCCGCAACTTGGGTACCCCCCTTCAAACTTGGGTACCCCCCTTCAATCTAGGGGACTCATCACTCGTCGCCTCAGTAACTCGAACCCGGCACGCCCATACATCTGCCGCTTCAGCATCTTCAGACGATTTACATGCCCTTCGACTATACCGTTACTCCATCTGCTGGTAATGGCTTCACATATTGCTGCTGCATCAGCCTCCATCCCGGCGGCAACGCGCTGAATCTCAACAGGACCGCTTTCGCTGACATGGGTGAACCACCTGCTTAATTGCGGCTTGTTTTTGGTTTTAAGGATCCTGTAGAAGCCCAGCGGCAGATACTGTGCTATTTTCAGCTGCGGCTCTTTTTCACACATCAGCCCGATGAAGCGGGAGACATAATTTTCTTCACCCCTTATTATTCGCCAGGGCATCAACCAACGACTTACGTCCGAAGCTGGCGGAAGACGAGCTGGAGCAGTTACCAGGGCTGCCCCACCCTTACCCCATTTGGCAACCTCATCCCTGACGGTTGTTTCGCTACCAAGGAAGCCCTTTGCCGCCATTTCTCTCCATATCTGGATCTGGCTGGCATTATGATCCCCGCTTTCGCACCGTTCTTCGAGCCACCCACGCAAAGCTCCAGAAGGTCTAGTTTTGGAGGTCGGGTCGACATTTCAGGGAATGTACCGGACTGAAGCTAGCGCCTGACCGTTACGCGTGATAGCCCGGTGGTACGGGATATTTCACGGAGCCCACATCCGTTCTTACGCAGAGTGATTACTTCCACCCAGCGTTGATGGCGTTTATTACGTGTTTGCTGCTTAAGTCGTTCCGGACGACGGATATATGGCGCCGGTACTACCAGTGCTGGCTCAGGTGATTTCTTGGGCTACAACTCACTGGCGACAGGACGTATCAGAGGCATATGTCTGTACATCATCCGTTCGAGCGCATCGCCAATGTTTTTCAGCAAGTACCAACGATCTGCAACCTGACTAGCCTGAGGAGCACCTTCGCGTGCTGCTGTAGCATAGATACCACCACGATCGCGCCAGACAACCTGTATTTCTGGATATTTTCTGAACCAGAACCAGGCAGTCAGCGTAAGCTGATCGCGGCCGGGAAGCAGGACGAGGGGACGGTGAGTATCAAGATTGACGATTAAAGTGCTGTAACGGTAGCCCCGATGCCATGCCCACACGTCAATACCGACGTGGCGCGTACCTAGAGGTTTTGCCTACGGGATATTTATCACTCGGCGTAGAATAGTATCTGCGCTGGTTTGGAGGCCCACTGCCGTTGCAGTCCGTCTTCCAGCCTCACCACCGGCGATTAATCCCAACTGGCGCTGTAAATTTTGCAATGCCTGCGAAGACTGCTGCCGTGAACCTGCAAGGGGAGCCAGCGACTCGGCAAAAATTTTGCGCGAACAGGATGGATTACGGCAGTACCAGTGGCGGACGGCAAATACTAGCCAGAGCGTCTGGCCTGAACAGGGTAAATGCTGTATCCGACGCCGTCGGAAGCTGTGTACGGAACTGCTGCGTTTAAGGCATTCGGGAAGTGAGCGGTCTGCCGAGAGGACCGTAGATTGATGGTAACCCTAACAGAACCAACGGATTGTTGGGTCAATAACCATCCGCAGGGCAGTTGAAAAAATGTCTTAAGTGAGAGCATTGCGTTGTGCATAACTTAAAACAGCTTAGATCCTTGTTAGTTAGAAAGTGTCATCAATATTTCTCCACTTATGTTGCGGAAGACCCATAATTACATCGGTAGCGACAGATATGTAAAACCCGGGACTCGGCTCGGGCATTACCTTGAATTACTCGATACGGTAGTATCAGTCCTGAGGCCTTTGAAAAGGCCTCGCCACGAGGACAGAAATTATATGCGGATAGGGGCAATCCAATTGTTATCTGACTTCAAGGCTTCCATAGGCGGCCTGCCAGTCATGCTGGAACTGCCCCACAGCCGCATCCACAGAAGGGTTATCAAGAAGCTTCTCTGCCAGTTCTGTGGACAGCGTCACACATTCACAACCAGCCAGCAGGCTGTCGATGAACTGCTGATTATTTTTGTAGCTGGCACCAAACACCTTGCAATGCGGTGCGTGCATTTCAAGGATACTGACCAGCGACTTCACTGTTTCCAGTCCGTTACCGGACAGCGCATCAATGCGGTTGAAATACGGCGCCACATATTCGGCACCGCCCAGAGCAGCCAGAAGACCCTGAGTGACGCTATAAACCGCTGTCCCCAGGGTTCTGACATTGCTGTCTTTAAGTGCCTTGATAGCTTTCAGGCCTTCCGTTGTTACGGGAATCTTAATGACAATATTATCGTCCAGCGCGCTCAGATGTTTGGCTTCCTCAATCATAGCTGGCGCATCTGAGGCGATAACCTGCGCGAAAATCAGCCGTTCCATACCCAATACAGTACGGATCTGCGGAACGAGTTCAGAGAGCGCGAGCCCTGACTTTGCCGTGATGCTGGGGTTCATTGTGACGCCGCCAAGAGGCAGGTTTTTTTCAAGCTCGGTGATCTTGTTCAGGTCTGCTGTATCTACATAAATTTTCATATTTGATTCCTCTGATTCATAGGAGCTATTAAAAATGTTACTGCTGATTTAGTGCGTAGTAGCTGGTCGGCCTTCACCACCTAATGACTTCGGGCCTCGATAGAGTTTCGGCCAGACTATCGCGTAAAAAAGAATGAATAAGAAGCAAAGCAGCGGCATAATAAAGCCGACAGCCATATCATAATGATCAGCAATAGCTCCCATAACAATTGGCATTACCGCACCGCCAACAATGGACATTACAATTACTGATGACGCTTTTTTTGTCTGCCCGCCTAATCCTGCAATACCAAGGGAGAAAATCGCAGGAAACATTATCGACATGAAATAGAAGCTTAAAATCAAAGATATCGTAGCCACATAACCGTCAGAATAAATAATGACAACCATCAGTACTGAATTAATAAGTGCAAATGTTGTTAAAACCACATGAGTTTTTATTTTACTTAGGAGAATCCCTCCAGTCAGACGTCCAATCATAAATAGACCAAAACCACCGAAGGCCAGCATTTGCGAAGCACCTCGCTCTGTTATTCTATAAAGATCAGCAGCATTATAGCTCCATGTTACTGGAAGTATACTTGCTACCTCTGCACTCATAGCTGGTGAATGTTCAACTACATAGTTGATGAAAAAACTAAAAATCCCCGTTTGCCCTGCCACATAAAGAAATTGAGCTATAACCGCAAAAACAAAGTGTGGATATTTCCAGAAGGTCCTATCAGAAATGCGAATTCTCTCATCGGCTTCCGGTACGACTTCTGGAACTTTCGTTCTTGAAAAGACCAAGAGAATTAAAGTTACCGCAATAAAAATACCAAGATAAGGTACAAATAATCCATCATTTGTTTTGGAAACCTCTCCCGTTGCAGAGAGAACGAAATGACCACCAATCAATGGACCAAAAATTAGACCAAGACCGGCTATTGATTGTGAAATATTCAGTCTGGCAGCGCCACCATCCTTGCTTCCAAGTATAATGACGTACGGATTAGCGATGGTTTCAATGAAGGTCAAACCAGCTGCCAGAATAAATATACCAGCAAGAAAGAATATATATTCACCGATTGTAGTTGCTACCATGAATGTACTCGTACCACAAATAATCAAAGACAAACCAACAATTATCCCTGCCTTGTACCCATATTTTTGAGCAAGAATACCAGCCGGGATAGCAACAAAAAAGTAACTTATATAATTAGCAAATTGTATCAGGGCAGATTTTGCCCTAGTAATTTCAAGTGTATTTTGGAAATGTTTATTAAGAATGTCTATCATTCCCGTACTGAATCCAAGAACAAGAAACAATAAGGAGATGAGGCAGAAAATCTTTAATTGATTACATCCATCCGAAGAAATGAATAACCCTTGCTTAGTCATTGCTGTAACGCCTCATGGTTGAGTAGTCTTTTCAATATATAATCATCGTATTCCGGTTGTGCACCTTTCTTGGTGGCCACCCAAGAGCCTAATTCTGAAGCTTTATATAAAGCTAAGACGGGCTCGAAATCAGAACTTATCAATGAATGAATCATTGATGAAAAAAACGCATCTCCTGCCCCAATAGTATTATTAACATTTACTGACACCACTTTACCTCTGTAAAGATTACCTTTCCAGTAGAGGACAGGGTATTTATTCCCTCGTGTGGTGCAAATAATTTTATTGCCTGTTGCCTCAATAAGAGACAATATTAAACCTTCAGTACTACCCGATTTCAATCCGAGGAAAGTTGCAATTTTACTCAACTCATCCTCGTTTAATTTTATAAAGTCTGCTGACTGCATAAACTTGCATACGACAGCAATATCATTCTGGCCTTCACGCAGATTTACATCAAAACACTTAAACCCCTGATAAATTTTTAGAAAATTCTCAAATGACTTCTGATTATAGGTACTACGAAGTGCAACTGAACCATAGATGAATGCCTCACACTCAAGATTTTTTGCTGACGGCTTTACATTGATATAATCCCATGCCGCTGGAGAATGAATCACATAAGTCGCGTCACCTTCAGTGTTAATGTTTACATTAACAATCCCCGTGTTCACATCTTTCAAAACTTCAATTTCACTGATATCGCAACCCCATTCATTCTTGATAACTCTAAGCGAATGATCGCCTAATTGGTCGGACCCTACACTTGATACTGGAATGGTTTTGCAGCCCAGTTTATTTAAATGATATGCAACATTCAGCGTTGCTCCTCCCAACAGGGGTGGTTTATCCCCAACACAGTCCCACAGAATTTCACATGCAAGTAGAGATGAAGGTTTCTTATCAGACACCAGCAACCTCCCGATTTTTTACTTCAGGGACAAGTACGGCTTCAATATCCAGAACTTCAATATCTTTAGGGGTATGTCGTCCAGAAAGCAGCATGTAAGTTGCATTGTCATTATTCAAAGGAAACGGGGCAAAATGCCAAGTGTTGCGGTTCATGATAATTCCGTACGTACCGTCCAGATGAATTGCAACAAGTTTATTAGCATCGAATTCGCCTGCGGGCCCAAGGATCATCACACTTTCACCTGTAAGGGGGATCACGGCCTCTTCTGTCTGCATATGGCGCTCAATATTTGATAATTTAAACTCGTGCGGCTTAGCTTTTAGAAAACTTGCTACAGGGTTATCAGTGAAATCACTTGTGTCACATATGTCATGAAAATAGGTGATGTCATGACGGTCAACCGAAGGAGTACGACTGGTCGGTAAGCCGATATATTTAGCATATGGGGCGAGATTCTCTGGTGTTGCAGCAATCATGGGGATGGTAATCGTGTTTGTCATTTCAGGCTCCTAAATATATGCAATCGTTGTCATTTTATAAAAAAATAAAAATATAAATTATATAATACATGATACAATTCAATTACATAAATTGATATCGCAAAGTAAAAATCAAATGACATCGTTGTCATTTATGTGCATTCTAACGCCTGTTTTGAAGTTCAAAAGAGACTTTGATCACAGATCTACGATCCTGTATGGGGATGATCTTCTTGCGGGATCCTTAGATAACAGACATCACTGCTTTAGCAGAGCAGCTTCCAAGATTCATATAAGACAAAAAAATTAGAGGGGTAATTAGCAGGTTTGTAAGGGGGATGATTAAACATGCAGATATATGATAAAATTCAGAGCATGAATAATATATTTATACAAATAAAAGGCAGCCATTTATACCACCTTTTATCTGTATAAATTCATGAGATGATTATTCTTCTTATACTTCCCATCTGTGTTTTTTCACAACGATCTCATACGCTTTCATTTGATCTTCCTTAATTTCATCACTCCAGCCTAGAAGTTTTTGCATTTCATCTGCTATTATATTTAACTCAGTCATACCTCCATCTTTTTCCCAAAAGAAGCTAGACGTTCTTCTGATCATCAGGTCATTTATTGTAAAGGTGGATTCTTCGGACACGCAATAATGTACTTCTGCTACGGTTAATAATCTTTTGCTCAGAATTTTTTTATTTAAGTCATTTCTCATCCAATATTTTAATACTTTTAATGCATTGCATCCATAACGTTTGACCCATCGTTCTGCAAGTTCAATATCAATTCCCATTGCTTTTAGTTCATTAACTATCACAGTTTTGTTAAACTTCCTTCCCCGTTCATCAATGCCCCCTGAAATTGGGGATGTATCATATTTATAAACTGCCAATGAATGTTTAAGAAGGCTTCCTCTATCCTTTTCAATAATTGCATCAAGAAGGTGTTTTGCCATTATTCTATGACTTGTAAGTTTCCCTCCAATAATTGAAAAAAGACCATTTTTACTCTGCAGTATCTGATGCTCACGCGATATTTTACTGTTATTCTTTTCACTTCCTGGTGCTATCAATGGTCTAAGTCCGGCCCAGGAACCGATGATATGCTCTTCAGTTAATTTATTTTTCGGCATGAGACTATTTGCTACATTCAGCAAATATTTGACATCTCTTCTATCTGGATATACGTCATTAAGATCTCCTTCAAAGGTTGAATCTGTTGTTCCAATATATACGCGATCTTCTTCCATCGAAGGGACAGGCCAAACCACACGACCATCATCTGGTGAACGCATAAAAACAGCATTTTTTATTGGGAAGTCCTTTCTATCGAGGACAATATGGACACCTTTAGTCGGCCTAAGGACTCTTTCATTTCTTTCTTCCATATTTAATATGGTATCACTCCATGGTCCGGTAGAATTAACGACATAATTCCCATAAATAACACCTTCTTCCCTAGTGATACGATCAATGACCCTGACTCCGTTACATTTGTTATCATCAAAAATAAGACCTACCACTTCACAATGATTCATGACTATCGAACCATTTTCGTATGCACTCTTTATTGTATCCATGGTAATACGGGCATCGTCGGTTGCTACATCATAAAATAATGCAGCACCCTTTAGTCCTTCACTTTTAAATTGAGGTTGTATATTGAGTACATCTTCACTGCTCAGCATCTTGTGTCTACGGTTTTTCCAGTCACCAGAAACAAAATCATAAAATGATAATCCCAGATTCATCAACCATTTTTTATCAGGATAATTGTCATAAAACATATACATGAAAGATTCTACTTTCGTCAAATGTGGCGCCATTTTTAAAGCTAATTCTCGCTCTTTCACTGATTCTGCAACAAGACCAAATTCAAGAGTTTCCAGATATCGTAACCCACCATGTATAAGTTTTGATGAGCGGCTGGAGGTTCCAGAAGCAAAATCCTCTTTTTCAAGAAGAATACATTTTAACCCTCTTAATGCAGCGTCTCTAGCGATAGCCGCCCCCGTAATACCTCCACCGATAATAATAATGTCAAAGACATTATTATTAACTTCCTCTAGCCGAGCTCGTTTCATTTTTTACTCCATTCTCTTGATCTGTCTACAGCACGTATCCACATTTCATATTTATCTTGACGTAATGTTTCATCCATTGATGGTCTGAAAACTGTTTTATTTCTTTCTACAGGGAAAGCTGACTCTTCATTCTCCCATAGTTTTATTCCCAGCCCAGCCATTAACGCTGCACCAAGAGCTGTAGCCTCTACATTTCGTGGGCGAATTACATCAACACCTAATTGGTCTGCCTGAAATTGTAATAAGAGATCATTCTTTGAAGCACCACCATCTACAGCAATACTCTTTATTTTGAATCCAGAAATAGACTCCATTGTCTGTAAAAAATCACGAACCGAGTAAACAATGGCTTCGAGCGTTGCTCTCACAATGTGACTTCTTGTAGTACCTGGAGATATTCCAAACATAGTTCCACGGGCATACGGGTCCCAGTAAGGTGCAGACAATCCAGTCAGTGCAGGAACAAAATAGACGCCACCAGTATCTTCAACCTGTGATGCTACCACCATCGATTCTGCTGATGAGTCGATAATTTCCAATCCATCTCGTAACCACTGAATAGCGGCTCCCGTCGAACTGACATAGCCTTCCAGGGCATAATTTGTTTTACCGTTTTTTCGCCAAGCAATCTGACAGCATATCCCGCTTTCGGTATTCACGATTGGTTTTTCACCAATCAACATATCAAGGAATGTACCTGTTCCATGTGTACATTTAATCATTCCAGGTTCTATACATCCCTGAGAAAATAACGCTGCATGCTGGTCCGCTATTAAACCAGAAATAGGAACACTGAACCCCATTATTGATTCGTCCGTATAACCTACAATACCAGAATCATCACACACCTTTGGAAACATACTCAGAGGAATATTTAACTCTTCTAGCCATTCCCAATACCATTCATCATTTTCTAAGTCATATGAACCCGTTACAGAAGCGTTAGAAGCACTAATAACGTGTTCTTTTCCACCGGTTAAGCAATAAACAAGCCATGAATCTATAGTGCCAAATGCCAATTCACCTTTCTCAGCCTTTAACCGTAGACCGTCAACATTATTCAGGAGCCATTCTAGGCTAAGAGAAGAAAAAACAGGACTTAAGGCCCATCCTGTTTTTCGGTATACCTTTTCCCCCCAAACAGGCTTAAGGTCTTTAGCCCGATTGGCCGTTCGGGTGTCTTGCCATACGATGGCCCTGGAAACAGGAACCCCAGTTTTTCGGTCCCAGACAACAGTAGTAGCTCGCTGGTTAGCAATACCAATACAACTGATGTCACCTAAAGTGATGTGTAGTTTACCTAAAGCTGCACCAATTACTCGGCAGGTTGTGCTCCAGATTTCATTAGCATCCTGCTCTACACACTCTGAATCAGGATGATATTTCGGAAACTCACTATAAGCCTGTGATAAGATATGACTTCTGTCATTGTATATCAGAGCCCTGATCCCTGTAGTACCGGCATCTATTACTAAAATATAGGGAGTCATCTTATTGTCCTTTCTGATTTTTTTTTGCATGTGATAAGTACGACTTAAAACGTAAGTAACAAAGATGGATAAAAGCGATTTTATCCATCTTTAGTATTTAAAATACAATAAATTAATCCAGACCTAATTTACCCGGGTTTAAAATCGCATTAGGATCCAATGCTTTTTTAATTTTCTGCAACACCGTATGAGCAGAGCCTAATGAGCGACGACTGTATGGAGAGCGTGCGAGTCCACCGCCATGATGATGTGATAATTCAGCACCATGTATGATGCAGACCTCCATTGCCGTTTCCCATATTTTTTTGAGGCATTCTACAGCTTCTTCATCGCTATTCTCTTTCCCCAAAAGGATCACATACATTGAGGTTCCCTGAGTATAAATATGCGAAAAATGCGATAGTACTTCATCTGCGAACGGAGACAGGGCTGTTTTTAGATCTTTCCATAGCTCATGAATTGAATCCCAGTTATGGGCAATCTCGATTGTTTCACCGAAACAACCTTTCTTCGCCAGTAAATTCTCTACAGTTGAAAAGTCAAAGCGACGATTCATCCAGTTCAATGCACCTTCCGGTCCGAGTGGTTTTGCACCATGTTTAATAGCAATATTCGCGAGAACGTTTTGTTCTGTTTCCACAACCTGAGAAAGCCCTCGACTTCCAAGAAACAGTACAGGTGAGTTGAACGTTTTATCCTGCATAGCATGCTTAGCTTCCTCAGTATCATAGAACCTTACCAAGAAAGGTTTTAGATTAGAGGCCACGATTTCTCTCATCAATTCCAGACCGTTCTCGACACTAGGTACCGAGTATGTCATTAACGACTCAGCTTCCTGCAGAGGAAAAATTTTTAAGGTGACCGAAGTGATTACGCCCAGAGTACCTTCAGAACCAATGAACACCTGTCGCAGGTCTGGACCCATGGCCGCTCGTGGATTAGCCTGTAATTTAATTTCTTCTCCGGAAGCAAGCAGGACATCATAGGCCACTGCGAGATCTTCTATGCCTCCATACATCGAAGAGAATTGACCAGTCGCAAGAGTCGCCAACCATCCTCCAACTGTTGAACGGTAAAGAGACTGGGGAGAATGCCCCATCGTCCACCCCTGTTTTTGTAGCAGATCTTCAAGCTCCCCACCATTGAAACTACAGGTTGCCGTTACTGTCATGTTTTTTTCATTTACAGAGTATGAAGCTGGTAATCCCGAGATATCGAGAACAATACCACCCTTGGTAGGTAATGGTTGACCAGTAACGGAAGATGCCAGTGCGCGGACTGTTACTGGAACCAGCTTCTGATTTGCCAGTTCAAGCACTTTTCTGATGTCTTCGACTTGGGTGGCTTTTACGACAATGTCAGCTTTGTTCGGATGCTGTCCAAGCATATCCAGCTTGGTCATTAACGGCCATGTATCGTGACTGCTAGCGTCAAGTGCCGCCTGAGTGGTTAGAACCTTATCGCCGCCAACTGATAACTTTAAAATTTCTTCAACTTGCTGATAATTATCCATAAATCCTCTTCTGATTACACACCTGATTGTTCCGTCTAAGCCTCAATAATCCATAAATGGAGTATTAGTTCGATTGACTATCTGTTAATCAGTCAGGAAATGTCAAAAATAAGTTTCCAGTATGTGATTTAGATCTAATAAAAAATAACAAAAATAAATAAAATACATATAATTCAAAAAGATAGATTCAATTAATGCTCATTTCTCTCTCCATCGACACTAATCACAATTGTCATTGGCTTTTCAACCTAAAACCCCAAGTGAAAGTGTTGATTGCCATATTCATGGGTGTTCGTTACGATGCTGCTGTTAATTTCAATAAACTTAATGCTGATTTTATGGATGTAGTGACAAAGGCATAAATGGCAAAAATATGAATAAAGAAGTTATTGATCAGCAAGCTATAGTGAATGCAAAAAAGGTTATAGCTGTGCATGCATTAAGTTCTGGCTGTGGCAAGAAACTTATTACTAATGCTCAGCTATTCGACGAGTATGGAATCGTTGCAGGAACCGTACAACGTGCTCTACGTAATCTAATTGATAGTGGTGCGCTCGTAACTGTATCCAAGGGGCATTTAGGTAGGATAATAGAATACATTGATGTTGGATTATGCTGGAACCTCGCGAAACTTAATCCAGTTCATTTATTGATGCCACACAGCGGTTCCGTCGAAGTGGATACTCTTGTGTCAATTATCACCCAACAGCTTGGTAGATTAAATATACCCTATTTCATTAATTATGCGGCAGGTGGAGCTTTTCGCTTAAACTCAGTATTATCGGGAAAATCTGATATTGTATTAACTTCTCTGGGAGTCATAAATTCTCATTATAATCCCGTTGATAATAACACAATAAAAATCCTAAACACGGGAAGCTATTATGCAATAAACAGACTTATAGTAGTCACAAGGACTTTAAATGATTTATTTCCTCCACAGAGAATAGGAATTGATTCTTCGTCTTTAGACCATCTAAAACTTACGCAACTTGAGTTTCCCGAGAAAGATGGTTTTTCTTATGTAGAAACAGAATATAGACATATCCCAGTTAAAATTCTGAAAGGAGAGATTGATGCTGGTCTATGGCACATGACATCTAGCCCCATACCGTTATCGGAGGCAGGTTTAAGAGGTCAACTCTTATCAAGGAAAGAATCATTAGAGGCACATGATGCTCTTTCAGCTGGGGTTTTTATAGTAAATCCACATCGTATTGAGTTATCTGCGATCCTTGCGAAATTAGATAATAAAATGATCCATGAATTACAACAAAAATGTATACAAAAAGAAGATCCATTGAACATGCCTTTTGAAATATAAGCGGGTGAATATTTATCTTCACTACTATTATGCTGGTATCGCTAGCAATCTTTCTCTTTAGTTTTTTCTGTTCATTCCAAAGTAAATCCAGATGTAAAGTATTTATACTTTTCAGACTGCCAAACCTTAATGAACACAACTCAACCGTCTCTCTTCCCAAGACCGTAATACCATTCAAGAACGAAAAACGAAAGAAAAACACTTTCGACTTATATAGTTCTAAAAAGATAAATGTGATGTCCCGCAGGTTTTTACGCTAACTTGCCATGTAATGTATTTTTAAAAGGTGTAATAAATTAGATTAAAATTGATGTGTTATGTTGTTATTAAATCACATTTATATACTTTTCGTAAACACACCATTTAATTTACTCGAAAATCACAAAAAAAATAAAACACACCACAACAGTAATTAATATGAGGAATTATTAGCATGACACAGTTAATAGTAGATGCTAAGGTAAAAAAGCGATTTATCTCCTATCAGTACCAATCACTTGTAGGGATATTTCTGGGTTACATATCTTACTATTTGGTGAGAAATAATTTCATCTTAAGCTCTCCTTATTTACAAAGTGAGTTGAACTTATCAATTACCCAAATTGGATTTATTTCTTCTTTGATGTTCATTGCTTATGGTTTGAGTAAAGGATTTTTCAGTGTCTTAGCTGATACTGGAAATCCTAAGTATTTCTATGGGTTTGGTTTACTTGCATGTGTACTGATAAATATTGTGATGGGTTTCTCAGAGTCATTCTATCTATTCCTCATGCTGGTCTTCTTACTTGGCATATTTCAGGGTACTGGGGCCGGACCCGCGCTCGTTGTGATTAGCTACTGGTTCCCACGCAATCAACGTGGTAGAGCAAATACAGGTTGGAACATCTCACATAACATAGGCGGTGGCCTGGTTGCCCCTATTACTGGTGTTGCCCTCGCATGGCTAGGAACCGAACACTGGCGTATAGCAATATTCTTGGTACCGGCCTGTTTTGCTATGGTTGGTGTTGTCCTAGCTTTTATCCTCATCAAGGAACGTCCATTTCGTGTTGGTATGCCTCCAGTTGAAGATATTTATCCCGAGGTCGAGGATTCGGTACATGGTATTTACATACCAACGCAGTCTGCACCGCCCGGTTTTAGTGCATTCCAAATATTTTATCACTATGTATTGAAAAGTCCTCATGCTTGGTATTTAGTAGGTGTGGTTATTTTCACTTATATGGTGCGTTTCGGGACAATAACCTGGATCCCAATTTATCTTCTTAATGTAAAAGGATTCTCAAAAGCAGAGATGAGTACCGCTTTTATGTTCTTTGAGTTCGCAGCAATATCATCAACGTTAATTGCCGGATGGTTGGTTGACCGATTTTTTGTCGGTAAGGTTATGAAACTGTGTTTTTTCTGTTTCTGTATTGTGGGAGTATCAGTTGCCGGTTACGTATCAACAGATTCAATTATAATCGCAACTATATTTGCAGCAGCAATTGGTTGTCTTATTTACATTCCACATGCTTTAGCAGGAGTCCAAGCGATGGAAGTTATTCCTAGTTTTGCTATTGGTTCAGCTGTAGGTCTGTGTGGTTTTATGGCATATATAGTCGGTACTTCACTTGGCACAACATTATTTGGTTTCCTCGTTGATAACTTTGGTTGGGCCAGTGGGTTTTACGCCATTTATACCGGAACCCTACTGGGATTGATATTTTGTTGGCTATCTCACTCTCAGAGAAAAAATATTGTAGTACAAGCCACTTCACAATGCTGATTTTTTCATAGAATAAAGAGTAAGTGTTAAGAATTGTTCTCTATATGCATCGGGAGACTCCTGTCGCCCAATGCAACGCTCTTTATTAATCTCACATTAACACAATAAACTAACTCACAATTTTATTATTATATTTAGTCCTACCTCTCTTTTACTTCATATTTATGCAACTACTGATTCGAACGATGACACTTACTTATGCATTCTAATAAAAAATAATCATGAGTAAAAAATAGTAATAGTGTAGTTATGCGAACAGTAGAAATCGCTCCCTTCCAGCCATATACGCAGCCTCATATAATCCGCACTGACACTAATCAATACCCACCTAATAACCCCGTCAGTTTTCAAAAACATTTTCTTCGTATAAGGAGATGTATCATGTCAAAAAATAACAACATATTTAATATCCAAAATAATATGAAAGATTGGCTTACTATAAAGGAGGCTGTCCAAATAGCTAAGCAAACTGCAAATGTTGACCTGACGGAAGGATGTATTTATCGCCATGCTTTATGTGGTGATATATTCCTTTCTATCTACTTTCAGTCTCCAATAATATTACGCAAAGTTAGAATGTCAGACAATAAAGCAAAGTTACGGCTGATAACCGCCTCACCTATCAATCGAATTTGTCAGCTTGAAAAAAAATGCTTTTTCAATGGAAGGAATTTAATTCTGAGCACTGAAGGTAGATATATTTACCCTTCCCTAAGAATTCTTGATACCACTTTAACCGGATATGAGTATGTCCTTACCCAGAGATTACTGGCTCATTCTCTTGGTATACCACAACCGATCACAGGTGCTAATGAGATCAATTATGGAATTACTGTAATTTTTTCAGGAGAGGTATTTCAGATATTCGAAAGAAAGACATGGGCAGAAAGGATAAAACAGCAAGCTATGTCGTTACCCAAAGAGCTAGCGTTGGACATTAATGAACTCATTACTTCACAGACGATCAGTAAGCTTCATCGCAAAGGGTACTTTCCAATACATATACTACCTAATGATGCCTGTTTTGTCATCAAGAATACAGAGCTGGATAAATTAATAAAAACCCCGTTTATAAATAAAACACCCCCTCCCTATTCTACACGAATATCTACACCCTTATCCCGACTGTTCTGGCTTGCCTGCAAACATAATGAGGAGATTAGTCCCTTAATTCGGCAGCCTTACAAGCTCCTGTCCATCTTCGAACAATGGGCCTCCGATGATGGCATCACTGACCGGCTCAGCGGCGACACGCTGAAAACCGCACTGGAGCGTGGCTCTCCATACTCCTCTTCTTCTTCAAAATAATATGATAGTTATCTGTCAGCACAGAAGTCCGTATTAAGGATAACGACATCCGTAATACGGGCTTAACCACTTCCCTCCCCCACCCTTCCTGTGTTTTTTTGTCCTCTCCGGGTCTGCCCCGTTTATTTCCGGCACAGGAGAAAATCATGACATCCCATCAGTTATTACGTCTGAGACAGGTTGAAGAAAAAACCGGTCTGAAACGCTCACAGATTTATTTGTATATGAAAAGCGGCGACTTTCCCCGCTCAATAAAAATCGGACCCGCCAGTGTGGCCTGGCTCGAATCTGAAATTGACGAATGGATCAACCTTAAATTAACCCGCCGTTGAAAACAGTTACGCGTGAGGAACCTATTATGATCCCGTCACTGAATTACGCCGTACTAACAGACGCCCTGCATGCCCTGAAAGAAGGCAATATCCGTCACTGCGAAGCGCTGGGATTCACGTTCGACGAAATGAACGCCCTCAGTCAGCTGTCACTGGACGAACTCTTTACCCTGAGCCGGGCATCGGCACCACTCATGGATATCTCTGTACGCCATGACGTATTCCGTCAGTTGCTGACGCTGTCCCGCCAGGAAACACTCCGCCAGCAGCGGATCAACCGGGCTGTCCGGCTGGGCGGCTCCATTGCGCTGCTGAATCAGTACTTTGGTCTCACCTCCAATGACGTTTGCCTGCGCCGCCGGTTACTGGGAGTCACTATCCCGCATGGCCGGACACCGATCCCGGATGAAGATACCGATGCCGAAATCTGGCGACAGTGGCAACAGCGCCGTCAGGAAAACCTCGACTCGCCCGAGGCGCTGGAAGCGATGATGCAGGTCACCGAGGCGCTGGCTTCCCGGCCCGACATCCCCTCGCTTACGGCAGTCCACAACCGTATCACATTGTGCGAACAGGACATGACGAACAGGAGGGCCACCCATGCCGGATGAGATCGATCGCGATCAGGAATTTAATGAACAGTGCCTGGAGGCCATGATTGAACAGAACCGTTTCAGACCGGCTGCCACGCCTTCCCTGTATTACTGCCGTCTGTGCGGCAGCCCCATCCCCGATAAACGTCGGCAGGCATTACCGGGTGTGACCACCTGCACGGAATGCCAGTCACGACTTGAACGCCACCCGCGCTAAGAAACAATCAATATGACGTGTGGAGAACGGGTTTTCTCCACACGTCTTTCTGTATTCCGGGCAATACCATCCCGTGTGCTTTATTGATGGCATTCACGGTCCGCAATATAAAAATAAAAGCCCAGCCCAGTGATCTTTCATTTTTTTCTCCTGCCTGCGTTTTGATTTTATTGTTCTAAACGCCCGTCTGAAATTGCACCCTGAGCACGCCGTTATTCAATGGCAGACCTGATGGACGTTTATTCGTCCGGGTCGGGTATCGCTCTTTAATAATAGGGATCGGGCTGTCACGCAACCATAATTCAGGGTGCCGCTGAATGTTCTCGCTGACCCGTTAAAACCGGAATGCAGGATCGGGATGTGACCGACGTATTTTATTTACTGCTTCCACCTGTAAACAGGAAAATGCCATGCGAAAACCGGTCTATCTCGCGTATGTCGCCCAGGAGAGCCCGCCCGGTCCGGACGGCGAAAAAACCACGTACTGGACAAAAGTCGGCGTGGCCTTCGCTCATCACGGCAAACCCGGTCTGAATATTGTGCTGACACCCGGTATTGCCGTCTCCGGCAAACTGGTCCTGCTCGAACCCCGTGAGGATAACCCCCCGTCACAGGAAGCCCCGCCCGGTTAACCCGGTTCACGGCAAACCTCTGTGTTCCTTCCTTCGGTACAGCACCGCCAGCAGGCGGTGCGCTGACCGGCAGACAATTCCGGGGCCACCATGCTTTCCACCTCTGTCTTTCTGGCGGCGGCCATGCAGTGCGCCGCCAGCATTCATCCGGATACCGCACTTGACGTTGCACGGGTCGAATCCGGCTTTCACCCGTACGCTGTCGCAGAAATTGTTCCGGTACGTGAGCGTGCACCCGGCAGTCACGGGGTCATTTCTCATCGACCTGCGACACGGAATGACGCGCTCAGACTCGTCAGGCGACTGGCGGCGAAACAGCGGCGTTATTCGGTGGGGCTGATGCAGATCACCAGCACCAATTTCCGCCAGTATGGCGTGAGCGCCGCCGACCTGCTTGATCCCTGCACGAACCTGTCCGTGTTTGAGCGCATCCTGACCGACTGCTACCGGCGCGGCGGCACCCTGAAACGTGCGCTCAGCTGCTACTACTCCGGCAACTTCACCACCGGTCAGCGACCGGAACCCGCCTTTAACCACGCGAGCTATGTACAACGTATCGGCTATGTCGTGCCGTCAACCCGGAAGGACCGGCAACGACCTTCTGCGCTGAGCACACTACCGGCCATTCACTATCCCCCTGCGGTGCTGCGCGGTGAACCCGCCACGCCTCCCCCCGCGCAGAGCGCCCTGCACCTGCATTATCCCGACACGCTTATTCGTGGCGAGGTGTCCGCCACAGTGACCCAAGAGGAGCAATGATTATGCGAAAACTTAAGTACTGGCCTGCTGTCGCCGCATTTCTGTCTGCCCGCGTCCCGGCAGCCGACAGTGGGTTTAATAAAGCCAACGATACGCTGAGCAATACCTCCTCCGGTCTGCTCGGACTGGCCGCCGTCACCATCACGCTGGCAACCATGTGGGTGGGTTACAAGGTCCTGTTTGACGGCAAAAGCCTGCATGACATGCGTAACGTGATTATCGGCGCGATCCTGATTGTCGGTGCCTCGGGCTTCGGCGCTTACTGGGCAGCCTAGGAGGCGCCGATGACCACGCTGAACAAGGCGCTGACGCGCCCCGCCGCCATCATGGGGATCCCCCTGGTGCCGTTCGTGATCGTCAGCGGGACGATTGTCCTGCTGTCGGTCTATATCAGCTATTACCTGATGTTACTGCTGATCCCCGCCTGGGCGGAGATGAAGGCAAAAGCCAGAACCGACAGCCATTACTTTGGCCTCCTCTGGCTGGCCTTTAAAACCCGTGGCCGCGTCGCCACCAGTCGGCATTTTGGCGCGAATACCCTGCTGGCAAGCCCCTATGATGCCGTCGATATTGCGGAGCTGACTGACAAGATGAAACTGAACGAGCGCATCACGCTGGAGAAATATATCCCCTGTTCCTCTCACATTCATCCGTATGTCATCCTGAACCGCCACCGGGATTTCGTCGCCACCTGGGAACTGGGGGGCACCGTCTTTGAGTGCGAGGATGAACATCAGCTGACGTTAATGACCAGCCACCTCAATAATGTCATTCGTTCCTTTGAGGGGCTGCCGGTCACTTTCTATATTCACCGCCTCCGGGAAAAGTACCATGACGCCTTCGACGCCGGGTCGGGCATTCCCTTTGCCGATGAGGTCACCCGGCGCTATTACCGGCCAGCCAACGAAAGGCCGTTCTGGCGGCACCGGCTGTTTTTTACCCTCTGTTATGCGCCATTCTCAGTCCTGGAGAAAAAGGCCATGAAAGCGCAGCCGGTCGGTAAACGCAAATCCGCGCTGGATGAGGCCCTTCTGGTGATGCTGGAGCACCGGGAAACGCTGAATGCCGCCCTGTCCCGCTATATGGCCACCCCGCTGGGCGTTTTTGAGGAAAAGGGCCGGGTGTACTCCTCACAGCTGGCGTTCTTTCATCGTCTCATCACCGGCAACTGGCAGCGTGTGGCGGTCACGCGCACGCCGTTTTACGAGACGCTCAGTACCCCGGACGTGTTTTTTACCACCGATACGGCCGAATGTCAGACGGTCGGCGGCTCCCGCTTTTTCCGCAGTCTGGAAATCAAGGACTACGCGCCGGAGACCCATACCGGCCTGCTGGATGCGCTGCTGTATGCCGAAAGCGAGTATGTCCTGACGCAGTCCTTCACCTGTATGGCGCGGGATGAAGCACAGAAGCACATCCGGCTGGCGGAAAAAAGGCTGAACTCGGCGGATGATGACGCCCTTTCACAACGGGAAGAACTGATTGTGTTACGCGACCTGCTTCAGTCCGGGCATGTGTCGTGCGGGAAATACCACTTTTCTCTGCTGGTCTCGTCAGACAGTGCCGACCAGGTGGTCAGGGAGACCAACGCCCTGGCACAACCCTTTGCCGACCTTGGCATCATGACCACCCTGTCCACGCTGTCATTACCCGCCGCCTACCTGGCGCAACTGCCGGGGGTATACACCCTGCGTCCCCGGCTGGTTGCCATCAGCAGCCAGAACTATGCGGATATGGCGGGTCTGCATAACTTCCATCCCCACAAGCGGAACGGCAATCCCTGGGGCGAGGCCATCGCCATTCTGACCTCCCCCGGCGGGGGCGGTTATTACCTGAATCTGCATGACAGCCAGGCCGGACGGGATGACTTCAACGAAAAAACGCCGGGGAATACGGCCATTATCGGTAAAACGGGATCGGGCAAAACCCTGCTGATGACAATGATGATGCAACTGATGCAGAAGTACCGCCATCCGGCCACCTTCGCCGCCGCGTCCACCGTCAAGCGGCTGACGACCATTTACTTTGATAAAGACCGGGCGGCAGAGATGGCGATCCGCCAGATGGGGGGCCGCTACTTTCGCCTGCGTACCGGCGTCCCCACCGGTTTTAATCCGTTTTCACTGCCGCCCACCCGGCGAAATATCCACTTTATCAAACGACTTGTGCGAATGCTGTGCCGCCGCGACGGCAAACCGCTCGATCCGCGCGATGAAGAGCGCATCAGCGTCGCCGTGGACACCATCATGCTGGACTACCCCGGGGAATACCGCCGTTATGGCATCACCCGCCTGCTGGAGGTGCTGCCGGAGCCGCCGACCAAAGAGGCCCGCACCAACGGACTGCGCATCCGGCTGAAACAGTGGGCGCAGGGGGGCGAGTTCGGCTGGGTATTCGATAACGAAGAGGACACGTTCACCCTCGGCGACATCGATAATTTCGGCATTGACGGCACGGAGTTTCTCGATGACGACGACATACGCGGCCCCGTCACCTTTTACCTGCTGTATCGCGTGACCAGCCTGCTGGACGGGCGGCGGCTGGTGATGTTCATGGATGAATTCTGGAAATGGCTGGCCGACGTGGAATTTTCTACGTTCTCGCTCAACATGCTGAAAGTCATTCGCAAGCTGAACGGTATTTTTGTCCCGGCCACCCAGTCACCGGATGAAATTGTGAAGCATCCCATCGCCCCGGCCATTATCGAACAGTGCAGTACGCAGATTTTCCTCGCCAACCCGAAGGCCAGCCAGGCGGATTATGTGGAGAAGATGCACGTCCCGCTGCCGGTTTACGACATTGTCCGGCGACTCGATCCGGGGGAATACTACATGGTTATCCTGAAAACCCCTCTGCGTGCCGGTGAAACCCATCCCTTCATGTCGCTGGCAAAAATGGACCTGTCGGGACTGGGAAAACTGACCCGCATCCTGAGCGGTAGTGAAGACAACCTGAAAATATTTGATGCCCTCTTTCAGGAGGGCATGCCACCCGACGAATGGAAAGAGAAGTTCCTTGAGCTGGCAATATAATCCATAGACTGATGAGGTCACGACGATGTCTACCCGACACATTATACTGACGTTCGTGTTTTTTATTTCCACGCAGGCCATCAGTGCCGGAATACCGGTTTTCGATGGCATACAAAATACCGAATCCATTAATCAGTGGATACAGAAACTTCAGCAATGGCAGGATACCGTCACCCACTATAAAAGCGAGCTGGATGCGTATAAACGACAATTAGCGACGGCAACGGGCATCCGGGATATTCAGGGATTTCTCAACGAGGCCAGAAGCCTTAAAACGGATATTGAACAACTGCGCAGGAACGGTATTTCACTGGATGATCTGCTCGCAAATCAGAACGGGGAATACTCTGCTGAACTTCAGCGTTTATACAGTAAATATCAGGCTTTCGATACCTGCCCCCCGTCCCGTTCTTCACCGCGTTATCTGGCGAGCTGCAAACAGCTGGTCCTTAATCAGGCGGTCGCCATCGAAAATACGGCCGACGTTGAAAACCGGATCAGCAGCACACTTAGCGATATATCAGACTTATCTGAGCGGATAGCGAACGCCTGGGACGCCAAAGAATCCCAGGACCTGGCTAACGCCATTGCGGCAAAAAGCGTACAATTAAATGCACTGACCAGCCAGTGGGAGATGTCAGTGAAACAGGCTGAACAGCGGACAAAACTGCTGGAGCAGCAAAAGCAGAATGCATTCAGGGAACAGCAGCTGCACGCTCCGGTTGCCGATTTGAATAATATCCAGGGAGGTTAACATGTTTAAACGTTTATTAACCTTATGCGTCGTGTCAGGCGCGGTCATATTATCCGGCTGTAAAGAGACGAAATCCGAAGCCTGGTATAAGCAACACCCCGATGAAACCTATAACGTCTATACGCAATGCCTTAAAGAGGGTGAGACCAGTGATAATTGTGAATTTGCCCATCGGGCAGCCATTATGTTCGCTCAGACAGGCAAGCCAGGTATAAAGGAAAAGTTCGAGGCACTGTTTCAGCAGGAAGCGGCCAAAAGAAAAGCGTTCACCGGGTAATTCCCCCCTCCTTCGATAAAACAAGGATCCCTTCCTGTTTTTTATTCCAGTCTGCTTAACACTTCAGTGAGGCACCATGTCCGGTGGCATTTTTGTTGGTATGGACAAAAATATCATGGATGGACTCAATGCCGTATTACAGGGACAGTCCTCTGTGTACGGTTCAATGATCAGCATTATTATTGTCAGCTCGTTCACATTATTTATTCTGTATCGCGGTTATCAGACCCTGGGCGGTAAACTCCAGACGCCAGTGGAAGATGTCGCCTGGGATGTGGGCCGGATGTTGCTCATTACCACGTTTATTTTAAACCGTGATGGCTGGCTGGATGCCACCATCACCGCGATCGAGGGACTTAAAGAAGGTGTCAGCGGCAATGATAATGTCTGGGCGTTACTCGATACCGTCTGGGGAAAAGCCCAGACACTCGGACAAACGCTGTTTAATCAGGATACGTCAACTTACGTTAAACTGAACGGTGGCTTTGCCGAAGTGCTGGTCTGGGGCGGCGCAACGGTGCTTTTACTGGCCGCAACATTTGTCAATCTGCTCGCCGAAATCACTATTTTGTTAATGACCACCACGGCACCGCTCTTTATTTTCTGTCTGCTGTACGGTTTTCTTAAGCCGATGTTTGATAACTGGCTGAAAACCCTTTTCACGGCAATATTGACGATCATGTTTTCCGCCTTATCTATCCGGATCGCCATCAACTACCTGAATAAGATACTGGACGCTGCCACCAACGCTGCCGATGAAAGCAACATGGTGACACTGGCGGCACAATGCCTGCTGGCCGGGGTTGCCACCGGTGTGGTGGTGTATTTCTCGGCAAAAATTGCCGGTGCCCTCAGCGGTGCGGCCGTTCAGGCCGTCTTACAGGGGGCCGCCATGAGTGGACTGAGCGGGCTGATGCGTCAATCTTCGGATGCCGCCAGACCCGGCATGAAAGCCGGAGCGGCGGGTGCCCGGCTGGCGGCCAAAGGGGGTATGGCGGCAGCCACGGCCACAGGCAGGCTGGTCGGTACGGGCGCGAACAGGGTCCTGACCGCCTGGCAGAAACGCGCGGCATCCATCGAAAGCATGAAGCGTTTTAATCAGCAGCGTCACCGCTGATCCTTTCTCCACAAACTTTTTCCCCTCTTTCCCGTTATCACGTCACGCCGTCCGGCGCGGCGGTACTGTCTTCGTTAACCCAAAGGTGTCCCATGAAATTCAGCCTCTTCCTGCTGCTGTGCGTGCTCACGGGCTGCGCACACCACACCGCCCCGCTCCCCGCCGTTTCCGGCACGCCCGAACCGGTAAATTCGCCCTCCCTCATTCAGGAACTGACACGCCATGTCTGAAACAGAAAACGTCATTGCCGCCTCCCGGACATTTGAGACGGTGATGCTGGAAAAGGATGCACGCGAAAAAAAAGTGGCCTGGCTGATGGCCTCGCTCGGTTTTATTCTGGCCGCGATGGCCATCACTGCCCTGATTATTCTGCTGCCGCTGAAAACCACTGACATTGAACTGTGGTCGGTGGATAAGCAAACCGGGCGCTATGACTATATGAACCGGATTAAAGCGCGGGATATTGCCTCAGAAAAGGCACTTGCGCAGGCCTTCGCCGCCCGTTACGTCAAAATCCGCGAAGGGTATAACTACTTTTCTCTTCAGCGGGATTATGACGAGGTGCAGTTATTTAACAGCGACAGCGTTAATAAAGATTATCTCGACGAATTTAACGGCAGTCAGGCACCGGATGTCATTTTTAATAAAGCGGACGTTGTCGTGTCGGTCGATATTATTTCCAACGTCCACGCTCCCGCAACGGCCCCCGATCATCTGGCAACCTTGCGGATCAAACGGACCCTGCGCCGCATTGCCGACAATTCGGTGAAGACGGATATCTGGAATATTCGTCTGACGTACCGCTATCTCCCCCGCAAGCAGCTGACAGACAGCCAGCGCGAAGTCAATCCGCTGGGGTTCATCGTCACCAGTTACCAGCGCGATAAAGAACTGAGGAGTGAATGATGCTGAAAAAGATACTCACTGTCTGGCTTTTTCTGGCGTCCTGCACCGCCTGGGGCGCATCCGTCCCCCGTGGCAGCGCGTATGACAGCCGGATACAGCACGTCACGTACAACAGCCAGAACGCCACGGTGGCCAATACCCGCCCCGGCTACGTCACCACGCTGCTGTTTGATGACGATGAAGAGGTGGTCGATGCGCAGGCGGGCTTTCCAAAAGGCTGGACTGTGACCCGCAGCGCTAACCGGGTGGGGGTCAGCCCGAACCCCATCACCCAGCCGGTGACCGATGCCAGCGGTAATAACGTCAGTCAGGTATTTCTCCCCACGGCAAAGGACTGGAAAACCAATTTGTTTGTGGTGACATCAAAGCGGAACTACAGCCTGGAGCTGAACGTACTGGACCGCGATACCCCCGCACAGGCTTTCGTCATTCGTTACCGCTATCCGGTTGATGCCCGTATGCAATCAGAAGCGGCCCGCGCCGTCCGCCTGAAACAGCAACAGGAAGCGCAGGAAAAACAGCAGATAGCAGCGGCATTCCGGCAGACCACCGCACCGCGCAACTGGCGCTATACCAAGCGGGTCGCAGCGGGATCGGCGTCCATCACGCCCGACTTCGCCTACGACGATGGTCGCTTTATGTACCTCGGCTTTTCTCCCGTCAAAATCCTGCCCTCCGCGGTCCGGGAGGTGAACGGTCAGGAGCAGGCCGTTACGCCCCGTATCACCCGACAGGGAAATTACACCGTCATGGTGATACAGGCGCTGTCGCCACGCCTGATCCTGCGCTACGGCAGCGCGGTGGTCGGTATTGAAAACACGGCTTTCGGGCAGGCCACGGTCGCCAGTGGCGACACCGTGTCACCCGCCGTCACGCTGGAGGCCCGATGACAACGACACCGTTCCCTGAAGAACCGGAAAAAACAACGGCAGAGCGGGAAGCAGAGGCCCGCGAACGCGCCCGATCTGCCCTGGCAGCACAGGCGCCGGAACCCAAAGCCGCCCCCGGCCAGCCTGAAGTGACCCGTTTTCGCAAAGCATCCGGTCGCCGGACGCTGATGGTCAGCCTGCTGAGTCTGATCCTGCTGATGGCGCTGGCACTGGGCGGGGATCGCCTGCTGGGTGCCCTGAAAAGGGGGGATGAAGAGGAAGCCGACACCGCTCCGCCCCCCGCAACCGGCACAGTACAGCATGAACGCCAAAATCTCGGTATGGACAGCAACCCGTTCGGTCTGTTCAGTCAGAACAGGCCCGAACCGGCAGCAAACGGGACTCCGGTGCAGACTGTCGCGGCGACGCCTCCGCCCGCGCTGAACAAAGCGGCGGCACTGGCCGACGGGCTGAGCGGCACAGCCGGTACGGCGCAGAACGGCGACACGCGCGCCCCACGCGACGACACGGAGACCACCGGCGACCCGACGGCCCCCGCCCCGTACACGCCCTGCACTACCGTGATGGTCAACGGCGAGGACGGGCAGTTGCAGTGCCCTGCGCCAGTCACGTCGCCTAGCGGGGACCACAATCCGGGCGTCGCCCGTGTGACCGACGTCAGGCGACTGGGACTCGATCCGGATCTGTATATCCCGGTGGATCGGTATATCCCGTGCGCCATGATGCGCCGGTTTGTGTCCGATGTGGGCGGCACGCTTTCCTGTCTGATTGGCGAAGACGTTTACAGTGCCAGCAACCATGTGAAGCTGCTCCCGGCAGGCACCGTCGCCAGAGGGGTCTACCGTACCGGGGCACTGCAACACGGACGCAGCCGGTTGTTTGTCATCTGGACGGAACTTCGCACACCGGAACCCGGCAGCCTGCAGATACCGCTGACAGAGACCGCCGCCACCGGTCCGCTCGGTGAGAACGGGATCGCAGGCTGGATCGACACCCATTTCTGGCAGCGTTTCGGCAATGCCCTGATGCTGAGCACCGTGCAGGATGTGGCCGCTGCCGCCGCGGACTCTGCGCCGGGGAAAGATCGCAACACCGACTACACCGAGAATACCCGCGCCGCCACGTCAGAAATGGCGAAAACCACGCTGGAAAACAGCATCAATATCCCGCCCACAATGTACCTGAACCAGGGTGACGTTATCGGCATCATGACCGGTACGGATATTGATTTCTCTTCCGTCTGGCAACTGCATATGCAATAGAGGCCCTATGTCTGCTGAAAACCTGTCGCTTGATTTCATGAAAAATCAGCTGTTCGGGGATTTTCTCCCGCTGGATGCGCTGACGGAAATCGCCATTAACCGTCCAGGGGAGATCCACACCAAAGTCAGAGGGAAGTGGCAACGGCATGATGCCCCGATCACGCTCCGGCAGTGCCATGCTTTTGCAAAGGCGCTGGCCTCCTGGCATGAGGACAATATTGACGATATCTCCCCCGTCCTGTCCGCCACGCTGGGATCGGGCGAACGTATCCAGACCCTGATCCCTCCGGCCTGCGAGCGGGATACGGTGTCCATTACGCTGCGCAAACCGTCATTCGGGCAGACAACCCATCAGTCCTGGATCGATGCCGGATTTTATCAGCGGGTGACCGGCCGGGAGCGGGCCGAAAGCAAAGAGGATGAACTCATCCGCTGCTATCACAGCGGGGATATTCCCCGTTTTATGGAGATGGCCGTCGGGTACGGCAAGACCCTTTTTATTGTCGGCGAAACCGGCTCCGGTAAAACCACCTATATGAAGACGTTGCTGGATTTTATTCCCCTGACTCTCAGGCTCACCACGATTGAAGATAATCCCGAAATAAAATTTTATCGCCACACCAATTATGTGCATCTGTTTTATCCGGCTGATGCCGGGGACGAAGCCATTATCACGCCGGGCCGGCTGATCCGGGCCTGTTATCGCATGAACCCGGACCGTATTCTGCTGGCAGAAATTCGCGGACGGGAAGCCTGGGATGCGCTGAAAATTATCGGCTCCGGTCATGAGGGGCTGATAACTTCCCTGCACGCAGGCAGTGCAAAAGAATGTATTGAAGGGATAATCGACCGCTGCTATGAACATCCCGACTGCCAGAATATCCCGTTTGACGTGCTGTTACGCAAGGTGCTTAACAGCGTGGACATTATCGTCAGCATTGATATTCACGGCGACATTCGCCGGATGGGTGATATTTATTTCAAACCGGTCCACCTCACTCAAATGAAGGAGGCCTTCGGCTATGCGCACCGTTAATGGTTTATTCGCCATGTCCACACTGGCTGTTCTCTCCGCGTGTTCTTCTCCCCCCAAGCCTGCACAACCGGACTGGAATACACCTGCGAAAAATATCAATACCACACTGCCACGATGGTCAGAAAACCATGCAATTTTCCCGTCTCCTGACATTCTGGACCATGGGTCAGTCAGCATCCGTTTCCCTTCGGATGATGTCTACCACCCGGATATCGGGTATGCCCTTGCCCATTCCCGCCAGGTTATCGTCAGCGCCCCTGATGGCGCACAGTATTTTCGCGCAAAATCATGGCTGCAAAAAAAGGGATATTCCGGCGTCATTACCTTTATGCCTGAGAAGAATACCTGCCTGACTTGTCATAAAACAGTAATCACATTCTCCCGGTAATCACAGACCAACCATATTATCCCAGTCATTAATAACAACACGCCCTCACCATGCAGCCTTTATTACATCCAACCCCCAACGGTCATGAATATGAAAAAGTGCATCACCTCCCTTTTATTTATCACTCTCGCCCTCCCCCTTTCGTCTCCGGCCATGGCTGCCGATGCCTGCGAAATGGTTTTATGCCTGTACGGTAAAACAACCGAAAATGGCGGTGGCAGTGAATGTCGCCCGGCTGAACAGTCTTTTTTTAATATTGTGAGAAAGAACAAATACGGTTTCCTGCCTGATCATACCGCCGATGCCCGTGAAAGCTTTCTTCACCAATGTACTTCTGCCGACCCGGCGATTATCGACAAAATAATCAGCCAGTTTGGCCGGATACGCCACTGAATAAGGAAAAGATAATGACAAAGCCCGGTTTTATACAGCATCCCTGGACGAATCAACGCGGGGATTCACTCTGCGCGGACAGTGTTATTCAGCGTATTGAAAATGATGCAATGCCCGGATGTGGCCTGTATTACGAAATTTATCACTACCGTGTGTTATGTCAGCTACTTCAGTTGCTGGAAAACATGAACGCCGCTGACAGAATTATTTTTACCCACGCCGCCGACCGACACGGATTCAGTCTGGATGAAGCCAGTATTCAGGACAGTCGCCAGAGTTGTCTGGAGACACTGGCTGATATTCGTCACGGTGAACAGTAATACGGCAGCAAAGGATGACGACAGTCACCCCGTCAGGGGCGGGGCAAATTACGGGGGTAATTTGGGCGAGTCCGGCGCAGGGCGTGGCGGGGTTAAGGCGGTTTCATGCCTGCGCCAGCAGGAATGAAAACGTGGCGTAAGGCGAGTAAATTCCATTTCAGAGAAATGGCTAATTTGCGTCGCCGAACCCACCTGCGAACATTCGCGCCCACGCGAACTGAGCAGGCCGGGGGGAGCCGAATAAAATTTGCCACCCCAGTGCGCAAATAGCTGTCGCCCACGACAGCGGTTTATTTGGGGGGCGTCAGCCCCGCACACCGTCGCGGCTAAGTCTCCGGCCAGAAGCCGGTAGCGTGGCGTGACCACCCCCTTTAAAGGTCAGCTTCCCGTTTATTCCCGCTGCGAGGAACGAGCAAAGGGAAGAAAAGGGTCAAAGCGACCGTCTTAAAGGGGGTGGTCGCGCGTAGCGGGCGACGGTGTGCCGCCGTTGACTCTGGGGGTTTTGGTGCGGCGTACAGCCGCGACATTACCCCCATGCGGCAGGCAATAAGGGCGTCCAGCCCGCATGTACTGGCGCACGCCGTTTGGTGCAGGAAAGCATGCTTTCCTGCACATGGCCGCAACGCGGCCACCTTCTTCGCCCCTGACGCTCGCCCCGCCTTTTCGCCCGACACCGTGGGGCGAATTGATGGGGCGATGTCATGGGGCGAACTGCTGACAAAGGAGGCATCGTGATTTTGAATAAGCTGGCCGTTTCACTGTCGCCGATAGTGAATGGCGCGCTGAGCTTCATTGCTTTTATGAAACAGCATCAGCTGATGCTGGCGCTGTTATCGGGGCTGACGATGCCATTTTTCGCGTCGATGAAAAGCGATGAACGGCAAAAAGCCCCGCTGTGGCAAAAGCTGATGATTGCTTTTTCCCTGCTGTGTTTTCTTTCCGGTACGATGGCCCCGGTTGTTATCTGGATTTTCCAGTGGCTTTATAAAGGCCGTGTAGTCACCAGCATTCCTGTTCTGGCATGGCCGGTCCTGATTACTTTTACCGTAACGGGTTTTATTTTGCATATTCTGCTGCGCAGGGTATTAACACCTGAATTAGACAAAATAAAGAAACGCCTCGTCAGAAAAACCACGCTTGAACGGGAATTACGCACCGATGTCCGTACGGTGAAATCACTGCTGCCGGAAACATTGCATTATGACCCGCTGGATTATATCGACCTGAACAAAGGGTTATTTATTGGCATGGACCGCGATATTCAGCCGATGTACCTGCCGTTAAAAGACTGGCAAAAACAACACGCGGATATCATCGGCACCACCGGCGCCGGTAAAGGGGTGGCCACCGGGTTATTGCTTTACCAAAGTATTCTGGCCGGTGAAGGCGTATTTGTGATGGACCCCAAGGATGATGAATGGGCTCCGCACCTTTACCGCAAAGCTTGTGAGGATGCAGGAAAACCTTTTGCCCTGATTGACTTGCGAAAATCGCAATACCAGTTAAACCTGATTGAAGAGATCACCGCCGATGAACTGGAAGAGCTTTTCGTTGCTGGTTTCAGTCTGGCAGAGAAAGGTCAGGAGTCAGACTTTTACCGGATTGACGACCGGAAAGCGGCCCGGATAGCCGCACAGTTTGTTAATCAACATGTCACCGCAACTATTCGTGATGTTTATAACGGAGACTACGTTCAGGGTATTGCCGATAAGATAAAAGCCTTTTTCGGGAAAATTGAAGAACTGGCCTTGCTCAATGCCATTAATGCCCCCACCGGATTTTCGCTTAAAAAGATATTTGAGGAAGGCGGTTGCTGTTATGTGATTGGCTCAATGCGCAACAGCAAAATCATTACCGCGCAGCGCATGCTGCTGGTTCGCCTGTACCAGCTGGCAGAAAGGCGCGAGCGAGTGAAAGACCTGCCCCGCCCCATTGCTATTTATCTTTCCGAACTGAAATACCATTTATCCAGGCCCGCGCTGGAAGGTTTAGGCGCGGCACGCGATAAAGGCGTGCATATTATTATGGACCATCAGTCTATTGCCGATTTAAAAGACTGCCCGGCAGATTTGAAAGGTGACGCCGTTGTCGGCGCTGTCGTTGAGAACGCCAAATTCAAACTGGTTTATCGTGTCATGGATCCGGACACCGCTGAATGGGTGGCCAGAATGTCCGGTACTATATTAGTCGATGATGAGGTCCGCAAAGCGAAAACCGATGCCGTGCTGACAGAGACTATCGACGATGAACGCACCATCAGGCAGGCCGAGCGCTTCTTTACCGACAGCAATATGATCCTGAACCTGCCCGATTTTGTCAGTTTCATCTTCACGACAAAGGCTCTCCCCTCTGCTTCTCTGATTTCGCCCATCAGGGTGAAAAAACGCGAACTGAAGATCTGTGCCGTGTCGCCCGCGATTGCCGCCACCGCCGCAACGGTAAACATATCCCTGGATTTTAACGAGGAGGAAACATCCCCCGAACCCGTATCAACACCGGATATCTCAACAACTCGATCCGATCTTTATTTTGATAATACGGACGAAAAAGACACGACAACACCGAATGCCGATAAAGAGGAAAAACCGCCATTGCTGGATATATAAAGGGGGAACGATGCTGATCTCCGCATACCGCGAACGCCAGAGGCGACACCGTGAAAAAATACAACGACTGCTGAATTTTCTAAAGGAGGAAACGTACAGTGACTTTAAAACGCTGATGCTGCTGTTCGGCTTCCGGGATCATAAATCGCTGTATTCCCTGCTTTCAAAAGTCGAGGGTATGGGCTTGATACAAAAGCATGTCCTGGTATCGCGCACGATGAAAATTTCATTATGGGGCATTACCAGTGACGGACTGGCCATAGTGTTAACCCCCGACGATGCGCTTTTCCCGGCACGGTTTGAGCCTTCAAAAATCACCGGCTGGACGTTGGAACATCACCTTGATAATCAGGCAGCCCGCATCATTCTTGAGCAAAAAGGCGCATCCGGATGGATAAACGGCGATCGCACAACCTTCCTCAGCCGTTATCAAGTCAGTCACCGCCCGGACGGGTTGATCACCCTGCCCGGCGGCACCGTGATCGCCATTGAGACCGAGCGCCGTCTGAAAACCAAAGCCCGTTACCAGTCAATCATCGCCAGCCATTTACTGGCCCGGACCCGTAAAGACTGGATTTACGTTTTTTATATCGTGCCGGACCCGCAGAAAAAGCGCGGTCTTGAACGGCTGTTTGACAGCATCCGGCACGTCATCGTTAACCATCAGCACATCCCGCTGGAAAACCGCCACCGGAATGTCTTTCGCATCTACACGCTAGACGAGCTGCAACGGCTCGATGTAGGCCACCACTGCATATAGTTCTTATGTATCACTTACAGCCCCACCCCGCCCACCGGCAGCGCAACGACCTGAAAGAATACCCCTCGAAATACTCATCCAAAATCAGAACAGACAGGACACCAAAATGAACAGAGAAACTGACCGACTTTCGGACGTACTAACTGAAATGAGCGCAAAAGCGCTGGTGACATGGATGACGCATTCCGCATTGCGCGACATACCGCGCGAAGCATTACTGGTTCGCGGCAGCGATTTTGTGTACGCCCTACAGGCAAACTTTGTGCTGCTACGTGATGTTTTGTCAGAAACGCTGGAAGATATTGAGCAGCAGAGCCATGACCTCGAAGAAAGACTGGATAGCCTGGAACAGCGCCTTCAGACGCTTCAGAAAGATACTGATATTTTGTATTAGCTCAGACTTGACTTGGCACAACTACGACACAGGGCCAAACCTAATCTGACAGGCAGCTCTGTGCCAGGAGCTGACGTTGCTAGATTGGTTTATTTTATCAATATGCAACATCACAACCATCCGACGCTCTCTCGCCACTTATGATTAGTAATTTTATCATTTTCGATTATTTTTTTAGAAATAGAGCGAGGTTCCCTTCCAAGGTAATCAGATATTTCTGTTGGGGACATGTCAAAATCTACTAGCATGACTCTTAGTTTTTCCATTTCCTTTAAAGTCCAAGGTTTGCCATGATTTTCATAAAGAGAAATCTTATGGTTCCTAATTTCTCGCTTTCTCAGAGTTTCTTTTTCTCTCTGAAAAACCTCACTTTCAAATTGTGAATGGAATTCTTTGCTAAAGTTTTCATCAATTTTTTTAGAAAATAAATTATTAAAAATAATTTTGGACGCCGCGTCTACATCAGGAGAATCAATAATAAAACATTTAATATTTTCTAAATAAGGCTTTTCAATTTTACCCAAAATACTTAAGTCTGTAGCATTAAAAAAGCCCCTTAAATCAAAAGATTTAATGAGCTTTGATTGGATTACACTTTCAATTTTAGTTGCATTTGAATAAGAGTAATTGGCCATTGGAAGGGCCCACACTACCAGTTGAGGGATATACTTTTCAAATGCAATACTCTCCCATGCAGCATCAAAAGTCTGGTTTTTTGCTAATATATTTTTAGGTGAATCAAAATACAGTGTAGTTGAACCCCATATTTCATAACTCTTTGCCAAGGACTGATAGTATTTTATATGGTTTCGAATTTTGTAAGTTGACATAAGACGATAGACGTCATCATTGTGACCTGCATTGTAAATTGTTCGATTTCCTCTCAGATAACCTTCATAATGTTCATTTATCCTTCTCCCTACATTACAACTCACTCCAACATACACAACACGATTAAAAATCCCTTGATGAACGATAAGATAAACTCCACTACAGCCAGACTTTCTGGCATCTGATATAGAACCTAAAAATCTCCATTCCATTTTAAAATTCCATCTTTGCGTTAAAGTTATTTTTTATCATTATTTAACAATGATATCAACTAGTTAAATTAAAGTCTGATGAATTTTATAGTCATGTGAAGTTATATTCACTATTACCAGTGATTGTACAGTGCTGTGTAAGTATCTCGCATAATCGGAACACTCAATTTTGGTATCACCATCGATTGTACTCACAGTGAATAGCGGAAGTTGCCTTTGTTCTTAGATCTGAATACTATATGACTCAAATTTTGGTCTATAGACCAACTGGAAGCAGGTCACCACCTGCCTATGTTGCAGGTGATGAATGAACAGAGTATTAAAAGTTAATTTATTGACTAAGGTATTTTTGAAAGTTCCACTTCAAAAGTCGACGTGTTTATCTTAAGAACATGATCAACACCTTTATAAAGTTTTCGCAATTCATTTACTGCGTTTGCATCAATGGCTGAAAAAGAGTACGGTCGGATAAGATTGTTGAAAATTTCCTCGGAGTAAAAAGACCTGTTTTCTTGATCAAGGGAGTTCATTCTTTTAATGATGACTTCTAGAAGATATGTTTTTTGCTTCCTCTGCAATTTGTCTGAAGTAATAATCAGATACATCATTCCCCCCAAGGTAGTTGAGGCAAAGTACTCTGGAGATTGTTTTTTATCTTCCGTTGTCCAACCATCATAGCTAAGGTGCTCTGTTGCACCTGCCCATATATTACAGTTATAGATTAATTCAAATATCAGATAATCAAATCGTATTGGGAACTCTCTATTTATATCTATACTACCCGACATTTCATGACTCTCAATTATTTCCTTTAGGAAATTACGGTAATACATGAGCCACATATGATGTTTTGAACGTTTGAATATGGCTGTAGATATCATGACATCGAAAAATACCAATCCAACGAAGATAGGGCAGTCCCATCGCTCATTACTACTCGAAAAGTAATTATCCGGTTGATTGTAAAAACTAGAACTTCCTTTCTGTTTTTTTATGTAGCTAACTATATAATCACCCACAGGTTTCCATATCCCTACATCTATCGCCGTACGAATATCATTTAAATAAAAATTGAGCAAGGCATTACTTTCGTCGAGTGCATACTCTCCAGTATAAGAGCGATTCTGATTATCACGTAACTCTCTATAAATATTGCTATTTTGGCTAGATATTAAATACGTAAAGAAGTTTGTATTATATTCATCATTATCCCTAAACCGTAAACAGGTAGCTTTCATTGCTACATGAGGGTGAGCATCAATTAAATGATGGGCGAATGGTTTTGATTTAAGAAGTTTAGAAATATTTAATTGAATGACTTCTTGGTTTTTGTCTTTATAAGGAAACGGTTTTGACAGAAATCTTCTGATTTTTTTAAATCGTATTTTTTTGATATTACCCTTGTCTATTATCAAGGGCAGCAATGGAGGATTTAAATAATCATGTACGCGAACATACCATTTTTTATTACTAATAATGTTAAATAGTTGTTCATGGTATTTATCAAAAAGATATCCCAGTTGTTCTACTTTTTTTGCCCGCAAATATTTTTCTGAAACACTGATCCAATATGTAAGATTTGCTTTTGGTATTCTATTGCCTAGGATCTTAATGCCAAAAAATGCAATCATGATGCAAAGGCAAGTAAAAGATAATGTATCTTCGTTAAAACCCAATATCCAAGGGATTGGTTTTATTGGGATGAAACTTAGTAAGACCTTAGAATATATAACCACCAAGATTATTGATATAGAAAAGATAATAAATAGAATATTGAATTTAGATATTCTTAATTTTAAATCAACTCGCCTCTCATCTGTTAAGAGAGTGTACCAGGCAAGAAGTATGGCAAAGACTGCTAATGAACCATTGGTACCCATTATCACCTCTGAATTAAGTCACATTTAAAGATTCATAAATGTTTAAAACCATATGCTTATTGTAAAAAAGTCACGGCTTTTGCAGCAGAATGATCTGCATCATCCTGCCCTATTAATTTTGATGCTTCGCTGGAATCTGCAATTTCTGCTCATGGTACGGAGCAGACAAACCAAATTACTGTCAGGTCTGCTTCGAGCTAGAAGCGGAGGTTAGCACTTTTAACCTCAACAAAACTGACTACACTAGGAATGTGTTATTCAGTTCTCAACGAATTGTCTTTGAAACAACTCTATTCTTCAATTCAATTTCCAATTTAGATAACTGGTCATTTACTTTTTTAGAAAGAGTCTTATAGTCTTCAGTAACCTGCTCTTGGCTCTTGTTTGCTAGGAAAAATAAGGTACCTGACATCGCTTTCAGCAAGAGAATAGCGCGATCTGTATTGCTGAGATCATTGTTATTAGACCATCGGTCTATGGCTTTCTCGGTCAGACTTAATAGCGGTTCACGGAATAATCCTGAACCATTGACTACTTTTAATGCTTCTCTTTGAGCTTTAATTCTATTACTAAACTCACTCATGCTTGCCGCCAATAATTTTTAGTTTTTCTCGCATCCAAAGCTCAATCAAATGTAATTGCGCTTTGACTTTTTTAATGTCATCAGTATTCAGGATTTCACCAGTACCTCTGGTACAAAGCACTCTGGCCCTTTCTAATAATTGATAGGTCAAATCACAAACTGGTATACTATGAATGCCCAAATTACGCGCGGAATTTCGCGAAAAGTCGGACCTTACATCACAATCTAAAGAAAAACATGTCGCAAAATTTCGTATCGATAAAAACACTGAAGATAGATCAAAAATCGCTGTAAGATCAGATGTTTCAATCGAGCTTTTAGCGCTGATAAATATCTCCAGAAACTTTTCACAATCAGCTAAGCCTGAATTATAATTGCTCGGTTTACCTAAGCTCCGTAAATAATCAACGTTATCGGATGAATAAATGAGCTTGGATTCCAAAAAAAGATGCCAAGCGAATGGATTACCTTCTTTCCAGAGTTCATTTATCCGTTCATACGAGTAAATCGAATAATCTCTCGGATTAAACCTTTCATCCCGACCACTGACAATAGCCAACATGTCAATGTCTGAAAATGAATCAACCTCTCCGCGACATATCGAACCAAAAGCATAGATATGCATAATTATCGCCTATTGAACCTTTTAATTATTATGGACATAAAGAAACCAAACATAATTAATCTTACTAAAACGACCATTGTCAGAAACGATGCTGAATATTGAGGGAGTAATAATGTCCCCAAAAATACCTGTGGGGACATTGCTAACGCGTCAAAATATGAGCTAACTAGTTTTGGATCACCATAGTTAAGGACGTGATGTAAAGCTATTATGCACAGAATAACAATGACAGCTCTGCATAATTTAAAAGCAGACTCTCCGTTTCCCCAGATAAGATCTAATGCCTTAAACTCAAACCATTCGCTAAACATTTTTAAGCGGTCAAATCCTTTATATTTCTTTCGGTAATAAGATTCTTTGGATTTCCATGCTTTATGAAGGTGCTCTCCTGTAGCCTGTAGTTCGATTGCTATGGCTTTATTTGCTGATTTTGAATCACCTATTTGCTGATAATTCAAGCGTAACGAACGCGCAAACTTGAGCTTAAGGTTGTCCAGTCCAGGGCACCCATTTTCGAGAATGTCATTATCAATGTGGGTCTTATCAAAAGTGGCATAGTCAAATTTGCAGCCACTAAAACTTGACCCCATTAAGTTGCAATTTAAAAATCTGCAACCGGTAAAGTCACAGTCCTGAAAACTACAGTTTCTGATGTAAGCAGCATCGAAAATACAGAAGCTGAAGTTCACATTTTTGAATTCAATATTTAATGCAACTAATCGTTCAAATAATTTATTAACAAACTTATCCTTGGCTACTACAGAGTCAAATCTTTTGTCTGACAGCTTTTCTCTTCCGCTATCTTTTATCATTTTTTTCTCTATAAGCTAAAAGACTAAACTTTATGAATCATAATGCTTTTTTTGGCTGATTTGAAGCCATGCTGACCTACTATAGCAACTTCCGCTTGTGGCACTTAGCTGACCATCAGGATGACCACATCCTGGACCGAGCGTTTTATCTCCAGTTCGGGGCGTGCGTTTTCACCCTTATTTTGCATTAAGCAGCGAGTACCATTCTACATTATTAGTACACAGCGTAGCTTTTTTATTCGCTGTAGGGGCATGACTGTTCGGTGCTCGCCCTGGCTGCGCTCCGCCTCACTCATGCCCCTACAGCGATACTTGTTAAGCCTGCCTATACACACAAAGCTGCATTCCTTTGCAGCTTCTTCCCGATCAGATTTTATCCATCAAGTAACGATGCGCTTTGGATGCCGCGCTGGCGGCCTTGAAAATATAGCGTTTGTCGTTCTTCAGTACTTTCAGCCAGGAAGCGATATAGCTTTCATGCTGCACCTCTCCAGCGATTCCCAGATCCGCCATCAGGAACGCGCTTCCCAGTTCGGCGATCAACTCCTCAAACGCATACCCCTCACTGCCAAACTTCCCTTTCATTTCACGGTTCAGTCGACTTTTTGCCCCACTCCAGTGAATCAGCTCATGCAGGCCGGTGGCGTAGAAATTGGCAGCATCGGTAAAAAGACAACGCTCAGGTAAGCGGATTTCGTCGGTTGTCGGTGCAAAAAAGGCGTTTTGTCCCTTCTCAATGATGGTTGCACCGCTGTTTCGGAAAAGCGCTTCCGCACGCACTAACGGCTCAAAGGTCTCTGCCGGGCAAACTGCTTCGTCCCTCAGGGGCAAACCACCAATTTGCTCAACATTAAACACGGTGAACGTCTTTAGCATCGGGATATAGTCAGTTTCTCCGTCGTCATTTTCCTTCTCCAGCGTGGTATAGAAAATGGCGGTAGTACCGTGTTCTCCTTTGCGTACCTGCCCGCCTTCCGCTTTTGCCTGTTTGTAGGTCATCCACCGCGAATCTTTGAATCCCTGTTCTGACGCACTGATCCACAACAACATGATATTCATTCCACTGTATGTCATGCCAGTTGCGTAATTGGACGGTAAACCAGACATACCGGGGGTACGCTGCCACGGACACGCCCAGGGTTTAACACCAGCTTCCAGTGCCGCAATGATGCTGTCAGTGACGGTCTGATAAATATCAGTTGTGGTTTTGGAAAATTTCGTTTTTGAGGAGCCTGACGGGTCCAGCGGGGATACGCTGGTCGCCGCTGCGGTGTTAGGGGCACTAGTCCGGGTATGCAGGGAAATAGTCATGGTTTTTTCTCCTTCAGTGGTGTGATTTTCGTCTTCGTATCGCCTGACGGTTCGCTTTTCCGGCATCGTTCTGGCCCGCAAGGGCGCAGCATGCGTGCCATTTACCCTTGCGGGACGGGTTGTGTTGGGAAACGATTAACCGGAAGCAGATACGGGGAACGAAAAGCACGCAGGAGAAAAAATCAGTTTTTGTATACACGGATATAGCACCCCTTGCTCCGCAACGGTGAAAGGGGCTTGGGCTATTTCAAGGATACAAAGAACTTAGTCGTAGCGGGGCTCACAAATTTCTCGAGGGAAATCTCGTTATCAAGTTCTGTTTACCCGAGTTAGGCATAACTATTACGACATAAAATAAGGACTTGACTAACGAGGCAGTTTAAAATGTTATCTAACTTTCGAGTAAGCGAAAAAAAACATGCTATCGCCACATCACTGACAGTTAATCTTAAATAACCCATTGATTATCTCCGCAAAAAGTTTAATTATTATGCTGATAAAATGCTGTATGAAGATGAAGTAACATGTCAGAGACAGTGATATTTATTTACTTTAAAAACAATAAGTTAACATTTATCTTGACTATGCAGCAACATGCGGTACTGTATATAAAAACAGTATCGCGAGAACAGTGATAAGGAATAAAAATATGGCGGACCCAGCTGTTTTAAATCATGCCTTGTTTAACGTTAGTGTTGAAGATTGCAGTGTAGAGTTGGTCGAACCCGATGCTGATGGACGGGATTTTGATGAATTTAGCAGGATAATGCTAACCGAATTAATAGCAAATGAAAAAAGTAAACAGTATTCTTTTACTGATGAAAATGAGCTTGTTGTTTCTCATGTTCGTTCTATTACGAAAAATGAGCTTCTTGAAAACACTAGTTCGTTACAATCTAATTGGTTAAAAAGAACAGAAAGCATTGCTCTTAAATTGCTGGAAGTAGAAATAAAAGCTCAAGAAAGAATCGCGGCAATGGATAAAAAAATAAAGAAAGGATCATTGCTAATTTTACACCTAGAGCATGACGGGTTAACTCGATTTGTTATTTTAAAAATAGAAGTCGACTCATTCTTTGATGAAATAGAGGCTAGAATCCGTCGAGGACTGCCCTTAAATAAGCAAAGACTTCAGAAATCATGCCTTGTTACATTGAATAGTAGCGGAGAAGTAACTGAGCTTCTCCTTTCTGATAGTGGTCGAACTATACGTGAATATTGGTGGGAAGGATTTCTTAGTTCAAAGGAGATGACGACTGCCGGATTAAATACTAAAACTGCATATGATGCTCTAGATTTTTTGTTGAAACAAACGGTGAAAAAATTCTCTGAACCTGATTATATATACATGAGGAATGACGTTAACTCTTATTTCCGTAACAATGAAAGTTTTATACATACTGAGTTAGTTGAACGCCTAGAAGCGCACAATATTGAGAGCCAAGATTTTAAAGATAAATTCCCTGATTTTATTGAAAAATTAAAAAAACTCCCCGCCAATCCGAAAGCCAAGTTTGACACACAATTCGATCTTGACCAAAGTGTCATTAAGACAAAATTGAAAAGCAATATATTTCTTGATGAAAATTTGGAATTAAGAATCATGGGAGACATTCCAAACATTAAAGAAATTATTCGCACAGGGACAGATCAGGATGGTAAATTTATAAAAATATACTCTGATACTGGTTATAATGCTTTTGTAAGGCAAGGTAATTAACAAATGAAATTTTTGGATGGCATTGCAAACACATTCTTCAATGCTGAACTAATTTACATTAACGATGATTTTAATCGTTGCAGTGCCATCTATCAGGTGCATGAAACAACTGTTTCACATGATTATATTGTTCGCGCTAACTATGTCAAAGAACAGCTGGCTTTGCATCAGTTAACTTATGATATAGCAATAAAATGTGATGGTATCTCTCTGGTCACCTATAGCCAAGCCAGTATCCCTGAGGAAATTCATACTGAAATAGTAAATCAACTCCGATTTGTTGAAGATAATTGCAAACTTGAAATTGACATTAAGATATATAAGTCTAACTCACATAACAACCTCAACACGTCTCATATATTTAATTTAAAAAACTATATTTCCGGTCCAATATTAAAATCAGATTTTGAATTCATAAACTTCCTTAAGCAGTTCGATTTATCTAAGAAAATCAAAATAAAATGCTGGGAGTCTTTAAACCAATTTTCGACTAGCTCTATTATTTTTGAAGATTCAAATAAGCCTTTACTAACAGAGGACAACTTAGATGATAGGCAGTCAATTATTAGCAAACGAAATAAATGCTGTCACTTTACTAATGATGCAGAATATAGATTCACACCAGATGATTTTAATTTAACAACTGAATGTATATACCCTGAAATAAAGGAAAAACTAGAACGACTTACATTGTTGTTTTCTTTAGTCTATCTTTCCGATTATTCTGAAATAATTAACATTGATAGTAAAATTATTATTGATTATAAAATGAAAGGCTACCGCCTCATTAGTAATAAAATGGACCTTTCCACTGCTAATTTGAGAGCCGTAAAGGAACTTTATGGAATATATCAATGGATATATAATCAAGGAAATTTTGTAGATAAAATAGGTTTAGCAAAAAATATTATATCAATCCACATGACAAATAATGACATAGCCTCACTTTCAAGTGGAGCTCTAAGATCTATTGAATCTGGTTATGATATTTATCTTAAAGAAAATGTAAAACAGTATATTGAGATTAAAAATAAAATTTCTGAACTTTTAATTTCTCAATCTGATAAGGCATCTGACATTACGAAAAATATGCTCGGGACATTAAAAACGAGTTTCTGGAGTGTTGTTACTTTTTTCATTACAGTCATATTAGTTAGATTGATTACTTCGAAAGGCGAAGGTATCATATTCACTGGTGAAATTGCCATAATGACATATATATTCATATTTTTCTCAGGCATATATCACTGGTTATCCGAGTGTGAAGTTAATGAAGATAAAGCCCGCCTTTTTGACCGATATACTACAATTAAAGATCGTTATAAAGACTTACTTAATGAGGATGATTTAAAAAAGGTAATTGACACCGAGAAATTAAAAGAAAAAGATCAGTTATATATTCAGAATAGAAGAAGAACTTATCGTACTATATGGATTTTATTTAATATAGTGATGTTTTTAACAGTTACGGCAATATATTTTTATGGTAAAAACACTCAAACAAGTTCTAACATTACTAGCACCACACAAACAACAGAAGTAGCTGTACCTAGCTCTAATATTAAAAATAAAGTTTCTACCGACAATTCGAAAGAACAGGTAAAACCTAAAGCGTTACCAATAAATTCTTCGGAAATACTTATACCCCATTTAGATACTTCAAAAAAGAAGATTGATTAAAACATTAAAATCCAAGAAGGCATAAAAAATATTTCAAGCGCCACTCCACTCCAAGAGTAATCATAGTTGATATTCTTTATAACCTCGTAGAAAGCTGTAAATTAAGTATCGCCATTATCTCAAAACTGATTATCCCCCTCTAGAGCTGGGCTTAGCTTATTGTTACACACGTCAACGAAAATCAATCTAATTCATGCATTCCCAATTGTATATCAATACCGTAGTTAACAGCTACACGCTGGGCTGCAACTGTAATTTCCCGCTTCTGATTATCAATTTTCTTCATATCACGCTCGTCAAGATAGACAAAACCATCCCGGCTCGCATGATTGATAACCGCAATTATGCTACCAATTTCGCTTAGCACCTGCCTCAAAAAACTCCCGATATTCTGATCTTCAAATTCGTGGTGGGCCTTTGACTTCTGCCTACCATTAACAGTACCTTTTCCGATTAGCTCCGAGATTTCCTTAAGTCCTTTTGTCATATCATTAATACTTCCTTCGCAGGACATGTAGTGTCTGACCGCATTTCGGCTCACATAACCTAATATGATTTTCAAACAGTCAATATCATCGTAGGGGTGTATAGAAGAATAGTCTACATGGCGACGGATAGAATCGATAACCACCTGTATCTTTTCTTCATCATTTAAGTCAATAAGCCTGTTAAGGAAAAAACTCGGCTCCACAACTTTACAATAATTCGGAACTATCACATCCTTTGAGATCTTACAGAAACCGAAAATGTAAAGAACCGCGTAACTGTCCCTTAAGGAATTACCGTTTTTATCCTTTTTCTCGAAAGTCTCAATTGTCTTTTTTATCTTCGCTGCATTAGCTACTGAGGTAACCTGGACAGCTATTCCGCCATTTTTGTTATCCTCCGCAGCATCAATGGCTGGAAAGTTAACTCTAATCTGATTTTTACTTTTGAGGTTAGCAATACCTAATGCTTTGAATAACTGTATAGAAATTGCCTCAAGTAGCCGTGACATATCGTTAAAACCCGTGTCCTTATCTCTCTCGATACGAAGTTGAAGAATAGCAATATCCTGATTTAAATTTTTCATCAGCGATTCGATCAAAATAGCTCCTTAACTTGATTGGCTCCGACTAAAATCCAGCGGCATAGTGAATTAATATCCAACTGACTAAAGAAGAGGAAAGTAACTACATGGACATCCTAAAAAATTTTCTCTATGAATAAACACCGACATATCATCATCGTTAAGTCCTATGTTCATATATACGAATGACATCTTTCTTCGAAGTGGAAATTTTCGCCGCTAAATTTCACTAAACCATTCCATTGGGACCAATTTAGTACCATCACGCCATTCCGGCAAGCCGACAACACCAGCAATTTCTCCCCACACTACACTCGAAGCATGGTCTAGAACGATGAGTTGGAGATTTCCATTTTCCTGAAGCACGACATTGCCCATAACTTCGAATGCCTTCCGGACAGCTTCCACGTCTTCATCCCGAACCTTGGGTTCTTCGTCTAATATAATGTCTTGATGTACCGTGGGTTTTGGAAAATAAACTTGACTAGGTTGATCAAGCACAAGAAATCCTGGTACAGGGCTGCTTCGTTGGCCCAAAAAGAATTGGTGAAGAGAGAGCAATACTGCCAAATGATAGGAAAGCCAATTCGAACCGCTTCCTATTTCTGAAAGATAGTCATCGCGCTCAGCCCCAAGGACTTTGATAGTTAGATCATTGACTTCTAAAGAAATCGGGTCGTGTGGATTCTCAACATCTAGATAGGGGAGAAGCTTCCCAGCGTTTGTGTTGATAATTCGCAGAGCTTTATGCTTACGAGCCTCGATATCTTGTTCGCGGAGTTCCCCTTCTAATGTTTGTACCAATTCCTTGAGCATCCGCACCTCTTCGACAAGTTCGCTGTCGCTGCCCAATTTACGATGTAGATCCAATGACGATTCAATGTTGCCTATAAAACGCTCGGTACGCTTCGCAGAAAATTGCTGGTCATTAGCTTCCTTCGATCTACTCGTCAACGCTCTTTTGCGGATTTGTACGGATCTCAGTCGCTCGGTCACGCTATCAACCTCTGCAGTAACGCGCTGAAACTCACGATCGAAGGCGGCAGGTACTTCTTTGTCCTTATCTGCGCCCGCAGCCAACTCGACTTCTTCCAGACGATGAGCCAGAACCCGCAGTTTTCGTTTGGCTGAATCATTATGGCTACCACACATGGGACAATCCGATTCATCGTTTGCATGCGACACCAACCAACTCGATAGTTGAAGCCGCCCCCTCTGCACTGATAATGCAGTCTGGTACTGCTGCACACCAGTTCGCATTCGGTTCATTTCTTCCAGCCGATGACGAAGCGTAGTAAGTTCTCGCGAAACAACTCGCTCTTCACTTTCCAAATCATTCAGCTCACTTAGCGCATCTGAAATAGTTAATGTGCTAACAGCCAAAGTTAGGTCTGTTCGAGCGATTATTTCGTCAAGATGTTTAATCATTTGGTTTCGCGATATTTCATCCTCCAGCTTGGGGATCAAACCAAGTTCCTGCGCCTCACTGTACTTAGATCTCAAGTCGGCAAGCCACCGTGCGGAGACATCTTGGGCGTCCCTGAGTTCTCGCTCTTTACGACGTAGAAGTTGGCGGGCTCTGTTCAACTCGAACTGCTTAGCCATCAATGCTGATGTGACTGCACCAAGTATATAGGGGAAGATCTTCCTCAATTTTTCACGGTGCTCGTAAGTGTTGGTCTTAAAAAATAGAACATCCGGATTGGCAACTACGTTCTGTGGTTGAAATGTGAAAGCAGCCAAATCTCGAAAAGCCGGACGCCCATCGAATCCCGAGACATCCTCTCCACCAGAAAAATCTAGATTAGACAGATTGGCTAGGTCATCAAGTAGCCTTTTGACTGCTATAACGTTTGTATTTTTACTAAGACGGCTGGGAATCTTAGTTATATTCTCTGCTTCCAACAGGAACATATCATTGGTGCTACGCTGAGACCCTGGCTCCTTTCGGGCCAAGAGTTTGTCACCTTGCTCGGTCGCCACAACGATGCCAAACCATTCACAGTATTTGCGAATGGTATTTACAGGAATAGAGCAAGTGCTTGCGCCGAGACAGTAGTCTATGATTGGAATGACCGCTGATTTACCCGTGCGCGAGGCGCCACTAATGACGTTGACTTTACCAAGTTCAAAACGCAATTTGCGAGGTTGGAATTTTTTGTTCCGCGGCCAAAGCACGATACCTCGAATTTGAAAATACATTAGAGCTTCACCCTCAATGTTGTTACGACTTCATGCACGGTGAGTTCACCGAACCAAGCACCAAGTTTTTCGGCCAAATCCATAAGTTGCCTCACCTCATCGGATAACCCCCTCGCCTTAGTCTGCGATAATGAAATTACTTCGCCGTTTTCTTCAAGTTTGATCAGTTTTCCCGCAACCGCGAGCTCAATGGACAGCAAGCTGAGCTTACGCCAACGAATAGCGCGCTCTTGAATTTGCAACAACAAGTCCTGTTTGGATACAGATGAGTCCCCGAACTTTGCCGCAAACGCCCGTAAGCCAGAACTTTTGAAGGTACGCTTTACAAATTCTGAGGTTGCTTGATGAAGAATAATAGGGAGCACTAGAAATAGAAGAGGTAGAGGGGGTGAGGCACTTATACGATTTGTCTCGACATATCCACAACAAAAACGCCAGACGATTGCAGCGCCTAGTGCCGGATTCTGAACATTTTGCACTTCTCTTGCCAGCATATTACGCCACCTTCTTGCCCTTCAACTGAGTTTCGTAGTTAGGATGCCAGCCTACAACCAACTCATCGGCAAGCATGTGGAAGCAACCAGGAATGAAGTGCCCCGGCGTATACATTGCCTGCACTGGGGCAGCGAACTGCATGCAGTCTGAATAAAGAAATTGCCCTTGCTCCTGTTCGGATCTTTCTCTGTGATTCAACCTACAAACCCGCTGTTTATTCTTCCATGAACGCTTAAGGACATCATTTAGATCGTCAAAAGAGCTCTCGTCAACTTCTCCCCGAACAGCCCAATCTGTCCGATCGAAGGAAGCCATTAAGTAATCGCTAACAGCTTCGAGCTTCTCTTCGTATGGCAGACCAATGATATCTAGTTGTCGAATGAAATTATCAGGAAGATATTCCCGTGATATTTCCTCTGATGGTGGATGCGCACGACTCGATAGGACTGTTTGTCGATCAATTTTTTGTACGAACGATGTGTACCAGACATGGAAGTCATTGCGTGCAATGACTGCAGGCTTTCCCGTCTCTAGCAGCATATCGATGTGGCGCTTCACCTGACCGCAAAGATGGTTGGTGATATCGCCAACCTTAGATGGTGATACGGGGTGACTTCGAACTAGCGCCTCAAGATCTGCCTGAGGACTGCCACTGCCCTGCGTCAGCTGAAAATTGCAAATAAGTCGTTCTGAAAGATCCGGGTCGGCTGTAAACACCTTTTCGACGTATGGAGCAATTTCTACAGAGACTCTTTTCTTCATATTGTAATCTGGAGCACTCCCCCATAACAAAGTGCGAGCTTGTGCGATGGCTAATCTAGCGCTTTCAGGAGTATCAGCCTTTGCGAAACTTTCAACGATCGACCCTTCTACTGGGCGAGAAACATAAAGCTCGAAAATAGCTTTGTCTATTTCAAACCCTGGTGATGCTGCAAGCTCAATCCAATTTGAAAGCGTTTTCCATAGTGATTTTGCTCGGTCAGCCACAGGATTAGCTGTAAGTGCGCTTTTACTCTGAACCAGTATAACGCCGCCAGCGCCATCCTCTTGGGCTACATCGTCAAGAAGCTCCAAACTGCACAAACTCCCCTCGGGTGCTTGGAGCAACAAATGAGTAAGTCGTGTAAATTGAAGGCTGTATCCTAACGCCTGGCCCGGAACCTCGGTTCTACGCTTGGCTCGAGATTGACCTTTCGTTCTTGAAGTCGTCATCCTGTTTCCTCCAAATAGATACCAACTCACACATTTTGCTACACTTTACAAGAAGCCAATAGAGAAAAGCTAGGTAATACCCAGTAGCCCACGTTCAATTCCCTGACATTTCAGTGATCTTTCTACAACCATAGCCACAATGCTACTGCATTACAGCTTTCACGGAAGGTGGTCATTTTGGTGGTCTTGACAGAGCGGCAATTCAGGTTTAGCTTACTTATTAGCCAGTTACTGGCAAAGGCGATCCCAGTCAGAGGAGCCAATTTCTGTTCTGTGGATGTCTATTGATGTCCACAGGTCATTGAAAGATAGATAAAAACTATCGCCTGCCCTGTTGGCGAAAGGCATTAATCCGTGGGCTGCCCGCGAGCAGCAGCGTTATGTCACCTTGCTACCCTCTGAGAACAGCTTTGAAACCGTATTCGATGATGGACTGAATACCAGGCACTGACGTCGAAAGAAGGTAGAAAGTCGCCGCTTTCTCAATGCAAGCGAGTTTTCAAGAATGATGTCCTGCCGAGAATTGGGAAGACATCTATTTATGATCTCCGCCGGACCCACCTCTTACAAATCCTGGGCAGAATTGAACATCGCGGCGCATTCACCGTTGCCGAAAAAGTCCGCGGCTGGTTGAATCAGTTATTCCGCTTTGCTTTAGTAAAAGTTGGGGCTTCACCTGCTGCTGCTGACAGGTGTTCGCACTGGCGAGCTACGCCTGGCTACACCTGAGCAGTTTGATCTGGCGCGCGGTTTATGGTTTATTCCGCCGGATAACGTAAAACAGTTAAAAAAACATTAGTGAGAACACGCCGTAAGCGTCAACTCAGTGACGTATTGACGCTTATTCAGCAGGTATTATGAGGTTCCACGGCAGGAGTTCTTTGATCCTATTGGTGGGGTGATCTGCAATAGTGGCCAGCACATGGCGCAGATACGCTTCCGGCTCCACGCCGTTCAATTTACAACTGCCGATCAGCGTGTACATCAACGCCGCTCGCTCACCGCCACTACCAGACCCCATGAACAGATAATTTTTCCTGCTAAGGCTCACCACCCGAAGCACGTTTTCCGCGATGTAGTTATCGATCTCCGTCCAGCCATAGGTACTGTAATAATACAACGCCCGCCAGTGGTTCATCAGGTAGTTGAAAGCCTTCGCCGTATCGGCCTGGCGAGATAACGTGGTTAACTTCTCCCGGAGCCAGCTCTCCAGGCTCATCAGTAACGGGCGGGTTCGCGCTTCACGTACCTCTCGTCGTTCTTCGGCCGGACGCCCCCGGATCTCAGCTTCGATTGCATACAACTCACCGATCCGGTGTCGGGATCCGTTTTTGGTGTCTTTTCTTTTACCAGTCAGCACCGATTTTTGGATTGAGAGCGATGTCCACTTCGTCTTCATAAAAGACTGGATGGTCCGCACAGTTCCTGGCTAACGCCCTCTTCGATAGCGGCCTGAAGTGCAAGGTAGGACCGACCTGCGTCAGACCAAACCCGCTTTCGGCAACCACTTGAGCAGCGTTGCCGGATGAGAAGCATTATTAAATAAATTATTGATTTAAATGGATAATATATCACTACCCCAGGGTGAACGAAGATAACCAAAGTCCTGTGGAGAACGTTGAACCAACAGGGCCAGCATGTGCGTAACATCGCTTCAACAGGCCAACGTTGACGACTGGCCGGTCGTTGCTGTTGGCCACCGTCTTGATGGCGGCATCCAACATGGTGTTCACAAGCTCGGTATCCGGACGCGTACCTATTGATCAGCTGATGACCAACCCGTCGAAGCAGTCGATCACGGGCGATAGATACACTTTGCCGGGCGGGATATGGAACTCTGTGATGTCAGTGAGCCATTTCTCATTCGGGGCTGCCGCGTGGAAGTCGGCCTGCACAGTGCCGCCCGAATTCAACGATATCCACGCCAGTCAGCGGCTATAACGCAAAGCGGAAGATAACGGGTTAGCATGGCGATAATTCGGGTGTAAATCTGAGGGATCCCCTGCTGGAGTGACTTATTGCCAAGAGGAAGATCAACACCTGTAATTTTGTTTTTGACCTGAGCTCATTTCGGTATAAATCGTCCGACACTATTGACCGTCCGTGACGCGTCGTTCATTAACGCGACGGTGGCATCCCGCAGAGCATTCTGCCGGTATGTATGAAATGGAGCTAATGCAATTCTGAATAATCATAGGTATAATTGGCGGGCAGGCATAGGGTTGATCACATTGAATTGGTTGCATAATCAGTAGATCACAAAACTCAATGCCTGTCTTTCTTTCTCAGTATTCCTCAGGACTCAGGCGGGCCATTCCAGGCGAACCACCACTCTGGTAGTCAGTAGTCAACCACCCGGCGGCAGGTCAAGATCAGTTTTTCATTATGGCGTATTTCCCAGGGCCAATCAGCATAATCGCCAGGCCACCGAAGAAATAAAGCGCTTCGGTTTCCAGCGCCCAAGCGCCAACTTCGGTTACTTTAAAAAAATGATCTAATCCGACCAGCAGGGTGGCAACTAATAAATTAAAGGCAAATACCAGACCGGCCAAACGGGTTAGAAATCCGACGATAATCATTATCGGTGCCACAATCTCGCCAATATAAGCGCCATAGGCAATAAAACCGGGCAGACCGTGAGTTTGCAAAAGTCCGGCAATCCAACCCACACCATTCTGGGTTTTAGCATAACCATGGAACAGTACTAAAATACCAAAAGTTAACCTTAACAGCAGTTTACCCGCATCTGAAGCGTCTACAAAACGGGCAAATTTATTATTCATTGTCGTAAACATAAAAGCTTCTCTTTCATATATGCGTGAGTGTATTACTAATTTACTCGACATCCGCCAACTAATATAATCAAATTAACTGATACAGTTAGTCAAAAAAGTCCTATCAATGCGGTCAATATTTGGCCCGGCGGATTATTTGCCCAAACCGAGCCGCCTTACAAGTAGCATCGTTTTATTTCCCCTATACTCTGAGAAACGCGGTATAGCGTAAGAATGTAGAAGCCGATCTGCACTCCGGTAACGCAACTTCCTTACCAAAATAACCTGATGACTTTTAAATGAAAAAAAATCCCGTAACGAATAAACGGGTGAAGTACTACCAGGGTAAAAATATATTTTGCAAGTCATTTACACTAATACATAACTAATTGATATAAGAGGGTGCGGCATATATCCTGAAATTTCTCTCTTTTCATTATATTTTCCAAGTCGATGTTGGAATCTATTCCATAATATTGGGTGAACTATTTCAGCGTGTCCTATAGTCGCAAGCAGCCTATAAATCTATCTGCCTTTCGTCTGGAACAGACATGTTCCTATGACCATAAATTTTCCTCAATGAATTCAATCCTCAGTCAAGAAATTCATCGGCAGGGTGCTCAATACCGGCCTCAATGTAGTCAATTGATTTCTTCAGTGCAGAGAGCAGTCGCTTGGCTTCGACCAGCTTAATAGTGACCATTTGATCGGGAAACTCTTTCAACGTTAACCATTTGGTCCCGGTGAGGCTATCGATGTAAGAGACTTGGAGTACGATAAATTCGCCAGCGGCACTGTGGGTCATAGCGAATTTACTAAGCTGGCGCATACGGACCATGTTGAATTCTGTACACATGATCTACCCTCTTAAATGCTGATCGGTTATACCGTAATAAACTGACATGAGTTTATATTCAAGTCTTTCTAAGGTTTTTTTTCAAAGGATATTCTGAAAGACTTTAAGCTGCATAAACAACCCCAAGCGAATATCGCGAACACATGTTAACGGCTAATTAATCGTGTCCATTCCAGCTGTACATTTCCATCAACCAGGCCCCCAAGGACGACTTCCCCATTTACTGGTTCGCACATTTCGCGACTACTCGACACCGATCCAAAGAACGCGGGGATAAATGGGGACAAACGAGATTGCCCGCGCTAATTCCCGATTTCCACCAGAAGCGCTATTTTAGAACCTATAGATCGCGGACTGGCCAGATTACCATGCTGGGATCAAATAATTAAACCCGCTCAGAGAACGGCGGTTTATCATGATTTGATGGTTCTTATACTGACATCATCCAGGCTCTCTTCATTCATTTTCCCAAAATGCCGGTTTTCGATACGCTCCACTTCCGCCGCGGGCACGTAGTAGTCCACGTCTTCATTAAAGCTGTGGATAATCCAGGTCACTATCATGCCGGCAAAGCCGACAATCGCCAGCCACCAGATATGCCAGATCATGGCGAAGCCGAAAAACAGGCTGAAGGCGGCGATAATGACGCCGGCGCCGGTATTCTTCGGCATATGGATCTGTTCGTAGGCCAGCGGTTTCTGATAAGCCGTTCCGTCTTCCTTCATCTGCCAGAAGGCGTCGCGATGATCGTTGACATCCGGCACCAGGGCAAAGTTATAGAACGGCGGCGGTGAGGAGGTGGACCATTCCAGGGTGCGTCCGCCCCACGGATCGCCGGTGAGATCCCGGTTCTGATCCCGCTGGATGACGCTGAGAACGATTTGCACCACCTGGCACAAAATGCCCAGGGCGATAAGGACTACGCCGCCGGCCGCCACCATCAGCAGCGGATGGAATTGCGGGTCGATTTGCTGGCTTAAACGACGGGTCATGCCCATGAAACCCAACGCATACAGCGGCATGAACGCAACGTAGAAACCAATAATCCAGAACCAGAAGGCGCGTTTGCCCCATTTCTCGTTCAGGGTGTAACCGAAGGCTTTCGGCCACCAGTAGGTCATGCCGGCGAAACAGCCGAACACCACGCCGCCGATAATAACGTTATGGAAATGCGCTATCAGGAACAGGCTGTTGTGCAGGACGAAATCGGCGCCGGGCACCGCCAGCAGCACCCCGGTCATGCCGCCGATGGAGAAAGTGATGATAAAACCGATGGACCACAGCATGGCGGAATGAAAAACGATGCGGCCCTGATAGATAGTGAACAACCAATTAAAGATCTTCACCCCGGTGGGTATGGCGATAATCATCGTCATGATGCCGAAGAACGCGTTGACGTTGGCTCCGGAGCCCATGGTGAAGAAGTGGTGCAGCCAAACACAGAACGACAATATTGTGATGGCTATGGTGGCCCATACCAGGGAGGTGTAGCCGAACAGCCGTTTTTGCGAGAAGGTAGCCACCACTTCGGAAAAGACCCCGAACACCGGCAGGATAAGAATATAGACTTCCGGATGGCCCCAAGCCCAGAACAGGTTGACATACATCATCATGTTGCCGCCCATGTCATTGGTAAAGAAATGGGTGCCCAGATAGCGATCCAGGGTCAACAGAACGATGGTGACGGTGAGGATGGGGAATGCGGCGATAATCAGGATATTGGTGCACAGCGCCGTCCAGGTAAACACCGGCATTTTCATCAGCGGCATGTTCGGCGCGCGCATTTTCATGATGGTGGCGAAGAAGTTCACACCGGTCAACGTGGTGCCAATACCCGTCAACTGGATGCTCCAAATCCAATAATCCACCCCTACGCCGGGGCTATACTCTTTTCCCGATAATGGCGGGTATGCCACCCAGCCAGTTTGGGCAAACTCACCCACCCCCAAGGAAACATTAATTAGTATCACCCCCACCACGAAGAACCAGAAGCTCAGGGAGTTCAGGAAGGGAAAGGCCACGTCGCGGGCGCCGATTTGCAGCGGCACAACCAGATTCATCAATCCGATTACGAAAGGCGTCGCCATAAAGATAATCATGATGACGCCGTGAGCGGTGACCACCTGATCATAATGGTGGGGCGGCAGGAAACCGGCTTCGCCGGCGGAGGCCAGCGCCTGCTGCGAGCGCATCATGATGGCGTCCGCAAAGCCGCGCAGCAGCATTACGAAGGCCACAATCATGTACATTACGCCGATTTTTTTATGATCCACCGAGGTAAACCATTCATTCCACAGATATTGCCATTTGCCAAAATAGGTAATGGCCGCCACCAGAGCCAGCCCGATAACGACAATGGCGGCCACGGTGATAATAATGATCGGTTCATGATACGGAACCGAATCCAGCGTTAATAAACCGAACATCAGCAATTCCTCGGTCCGGGCATGAAAATGCCCACAGCTAAATCGATAAGTTGAGTAATGTCAGCACCGTAGTGAAGAAATTGTAAACATTATCGTTAACCTAACAGCAGACTGAAATAGCCGGTACTTCTATTCTTGGTAACAGAGCATTGACTAAAACGGGGGCCCACCATGCCGGTACTTGGTGATATAAAGGGTTACAAGACCATCGCTGAAACCGGGGAATGACTCATGCAGCGAGAAAATTAACCATTTCCACTTCCGATGTCAGCTGTCGTCCTGATTGGAGCCGGGGGTAATTTTATTCAGGCGTAAAACCCGTGAGAAGACGAAAAATAGATACAGTGAAAAATTAAGGAGTGGATAGTTTTAAGTCAGCGGCTTCTGAAACCCAAAGAAACCCAAAGGAGAATGCCATGATCACCCTTCACCACGCTATCAAGATTACTGCGCCACGCGCCGAAGTTTACCGAGCGCTCACCGATATTGCTGAAATGGCCGCCTGGCATCTGGGCAGAATCGAAGGTGAGATCACACCCGGCAAAGTGCTGACATTGGCGCCTAAGCCTGGCATGCGCTTCAGCTGGCGCACAGATAAACTCGAACACGATATCTCTATTGTTCAGACCTGCGTCGAGGGATCGGGCACCTCGCCCGGCAAGGTACTCACCATAAAAATATCCGATGCGGACGATGGCCGTACCCTTGTTGAATTAACCGATGGTGAATGGTCCCGGGACGACTCCCACAGGGCATTCTGCAATACACATTGGGGCGAAGTTCTGCATCGCCTTAAAACTCACATCGAAAAAATTTGAGGGATATAAAAACATGCCGCAGAAACGCGCAACGACCTACCACATCGTAAAACCGGGAGATCCTCATCCGATGGGCTGGACGGTCCCGCCGGTGAACGATCTGCGCTCGGCAATCGAACTCCTTAAGACCTTGCCCGGTCAATACATTGAAACCGACCGGGAGGTGGACCCAAAAGACGAGTTGGCCGGGGTCTACCGATATATCGGCGCCGGCGGCACGGTGATGCGACCGACGCGCATCGGTCCAGCCATGACATTCAATTCCATCAAAGGTTATCCCGGTTCGCGCGTGCTGGTGGGCATGCTGGCAAGTCGAGAGCGCGTCAGCGCCCTGCTCGGCGCGCCAGTGCGGGAACTTGGCATCCAAATGGCGCAGGCCCGACAAAACGTGATACCGCCGGTGGTGATCGACAGGAAAGATGCGCCTTGCCAAGAAGTGGTCTATCGCGCCGATGACGAAGGTTTCGACCTGCGCAAACTCCTACCCGCGCCAACCAATACCACTGAGGACGCAGGCCCCTACTTTTGCCTGGGACTGGTACTGGGGAGCGATCCTGATGACCGTGACAATGTCGATGTAACCATCCACCGGCTTTGCGTACAGAGCAAGGACGAATTGTCGATTTTCTTTGCACCCGGCCGCCATATCGACGCCTTCCGTCAGAAAGCCGAGGCCCATGGCAAGCCGCTGCCTGTATCGATCAATATGGGGCTCGATCCGGCCATCCCCATCGGGGCAACCTTTGAAGCGCCGACGACTCCGTTCGGTTTCGATGAGCTGTGTGTGGCCGGCGGCCTGCGGGGCCGTCCCGTCGAACTGGTGGAATGCCTGACCGTGCCGCAATGGGCCATCGCCCGCGCCGAAATTGTTATCGAAGGGGAGATTCTGCCAAATGTGCGGGTCGCCGAGGATCAAAACAGCAAGACCGGCAAAGCGATGCCGGAATTTCCCGGATATACCGGCGATGCCAATCCTTCCCTGCCCGTTATCAAGGTCAAGTCGATCACTACCCGCAAGAACCCGATATTGCAAACCCTGGTTGGGCCCGGGGAAGAGCATGTCAGCCTGGCAGGCATCCCGACCGAAGCCAGCATTTATCTGGAATGTCATGACGCTCTGCCGGGACTGGTTAAGAACGTATATGCTCACAGCGCCGGCGGCGGAAAGTTTCTTGCCATCCTCCAGGTGGAGAAGAAAAACGCTGGCGACGATGGGATGACCAGACAGGCGGCAATGACCGCCCTCGCCGTCTATCGCGAACTTAAGAACGTGATACTCGTCGACGAAGATGTCGATTTGTTCGATACCAATGACGTGCTTTGGGCAATGCAGACGCGCTTCTCAGGCGATCTGGATACGATCTTCGTACCGGGACTGGCGGGCCACGTGCTCGATCCCTCCCAGACCCCGGAATACGACCCGCGAGTGACGGCCAAAGGCACTACGACGAAGACCATCTTCGACTGCACGGTGCCGTTCCATCTGAAAAAGCATTTCGTCCGCGCGCAGTTCAAGGAGGTTGACCCCAGTCTATGGGCGCCGTCCCTTTTCGGGAAGGATTCTGTATGACTGAGGCGCCCACGCTACACACTGCCCATTGTCGTAATCACAAATGTGGGCATCGTTAGCCGCATATGGAACGGGTCTATTGAATTACCTGTTTATGCATATCAGCAGTAAACATCCCATGGAGATAATCAAATGAACAATTCAACTCCGCTTCACTTCGTCACACTTCTTGGCAGCCTTCGCAAAGGTTCCTTCAACGCGGCGGTCGCACGCGCCCTGCCCTCGCTGGCGCCTGACGGCGTAAACATCACCGCCTTGGGTTCGGTCCGCGAGTTTCCGCATTACGATGCCGACGAGCAGGCAGCGGGTTTTCCGGCGCCGGTGCTAGCCATGGCTGAACAAATCAAGGCAGCGGATGGTGTCATCATCGTTTCGCCCGAATACAACTACTCCGTCCCTGGCGTGCTTAAGAACTGCCTCGACTGGTTGTCCCGTCTAACTCCGCAACCCTTCGCCGGCAAACCGATTGCCATTCAAACGGCGTCACAGGGGGTGATCGGCGGTGCGCGGGCGCAATATCACCTGCGGCAAAGCCTTGTTTTCCTTGACGCCCAGGTGCTTAATAAGCCTGAGGTCATGATCGGACAGGTCGCTGGCAAGGTGAACTCTGAAACGCTGGAACTTACTGATACAACGACACGCGACTTCATCGCGGGACAGCTCAAGGCGTTCGTTGCTTTCGTCAGCCATTTCAGCAACAATGAAAAATAAGGCTTTATTTTATAGTCGCTAGGGGGCAATGACTATAACAGTGAAAACATTTGACCATTGAATAACCAGAGTGCCCTAATCCTAATTCAGCCGTATCCCGGCATCCACCACAAACTGCGCGCCGGTACAGCCGCGCGCATCATCTGAGGCCACAAACAGCGCCATGGCGGCAATGTCACTGCCCTGTAGATCTATCTTGATGGCCTGCATGTCCATAATCTCCTGCTGAACCAGCGGGGTACGCCAAAGCGCCTGCTGTCGTGGAGTGGAGATGGCCCCGGGCACGATGCAGTTTACCCGGATGCCAAAGGGCCCAAGTTCTCGGGTCAAGGTCCGGTTTAGGCCGAGGATCGCCGCCTTGGCGGTGGTGTAGCCCACCATGCCCGGACGTCCTTTCATCACCGAGGTGGAGCTGGTTAGGATAATGGCTCCGGACTGACGTTCACGCATCGGTATCGCCACTGCCTGGGTGGCGAAGAATTGGTGATCGAGATTGACCGCCATCCGATTGCGCCAATATTCCGGCTCAACGGCAAACATGTCATGTCGGTCGTCGTCGGCGGCATTATTGATCAGCACATCAATACCCCCTTCGCGAGCAGCAATGTCGCCAATTACGGTGCGCAGCGCCGGAATGTCGCGCAGGTCGCAATAATGAAACACCGCGCCATGTACCGCCGACAGCGCCTCGCCGGCGACGGTATTGATGTCGAGAAAATGCACCCGGCTGTGCTGCTGGCTAAACGCCGCCACCAGATCGGCCCCTATACCGCTTGCGCCCCCGGTAATAAGCACCGTTTTCCCCGCCAGGCTCTGGTATTGGGTATAAAGATGTTCACTCATGCGCACTCCTTATTATGATTATGCTGCCCGGCCGCGCTGGCGAAGGTCACTGAGCCGCGTCGCGCGTCAGAAAGTCATACATAACGTTACCATCCAGCGCGTCGTGTTCCATGCCCAGCAAGTGGGCGATGGTGGCAGCCGGATCTGTCATGCGATGGGGACCCCGTTGCAGACGATCGCGGTAGTAGCCTTTTCTGATGCCCGCCCCATAGGCCAGGATCACGCCATAATTAGCGCTGTGCTCTGTTTCCGCCGTCGGTTTCTGCGGACCATGATTGGCGCCGGGGGCGTTGACCGGGCAGATATCCTCGCCATGGCGGCTGGTACCCCAGACAAATCCCGTATTATAGGTAAACAACACATCCCCGGCATGGTCGCCCCAATAGCCCACACTCGCCGCATCGGCTTTGCGCAGCGCCCAGGCCACGGCCTTGCGCGGTTGGCCGTCATGCATCACCTGCCATTCGCCGAGCGCCTTCAGCACCTGCTCCGTCACCGCTTCATAACGGGCCGCAGGCACAATGCCCCCCGCTTCGCGTCCGGCAAGATTAATGAAGATTTCCAGACCGCCGCGCTCGTCCTTTAGATAGACCTGGCTCCGGGCCGCCAAAGGCCGCCCCTGCGCATCCAGGGTAACCAGCCCGCGCCGCGCCAGGTAACGATGAATATCGCACATGTACTCATTGGGTACCGCTCCGTGATCGGAAGCCAGTAGCAGCGTGCAGTCGTCATCCATGGCGGCAATAATTTTGCCGATAGAGCGATCAAGAATCTGATAGCATTCGCGCATCACCGCTTCGTAGCGCGGCGCCTGCGCTGCATCGTAAAACGGCGAACGCGGATCATACTGGCCCAGGCAAAGATGGTGCGACTCATCAATCAGATGATGTACGGCGATCCACAGGGCATAACCCTGCTGATGGGTGAGGTACAACGCGCTGTCCGCCAGCCACAGCGACTGATCTTCCGCATCCCGATACGTTGAGCGGATATAGGTTTCCTGCACCGCGGCTTTCACCGCCCACTGACTGATAAACGGACCGAGTTGTCCCACCAGCGCCTTGCCGAGCTGAGCATCAGAAGCCATGCGCCCAGGCAGCGTAACCTGGCTCTGGATGATTTCGATATCGTTGTGCTCCGGGTCGTAGCGCCCGGGGTAGAAACGCACCTGCCCATAGTCCTCATCCGGCCCCAGTGCCAGCCACGGGCTCCATCGGCCTGGCACCAGCTCGGTCCCCCGTTCGCCGTCGCGAATAAGCGGCGTGGCATGGCGGCAGTCCAGCAAAAACGTTTTACCGGTTGCGGGATAATCCAGTCGATAGAGGTTCTTTTCATCTGTCGGGTTCAGCGGCCGCCAGAGCCCTTTATCGTGATAGGCCAGCGGCGACGACGGCGGCCAGCCCAGCGTCTGGCTGCGTTCGGTTCGTGCCTGGCGGCGAGCCTCATAGCGGGTGGTAAATACGGCGGGCGGGTATAGCTCCCACGGGCACGGCTCGGCGCGCCCCCAGTAAGGTGAAAAGGTAAAATGCGGAGCCGGGGCGGCAATGCTTTCCGGGAAATGCACCAGGGCGGCCCGCAGCCCGTTGCGCTCAAGCTGATACAGCAAATTAGCGTTCCTGGCGTTGTCCGCGGGAATAGCCTGCCCCACCCAGGCGGTGCCCGGGCTTTGGCCTGATAAAAACGACACCCAGTTCACGTCCCCCCAGGCGGAGATAAACGGCAACAGTTCCGCCGCCGCGCCCTGCTCCAGCATGGTGCGGATGTGGGGTAGCGCGCCCTCGGCCGCGAATTTTTGGATAAGCGGCATCATTAGCCCATCGACGCCGAACACAATGACTTTTTTGCTCATTTCCGGTTTCTTCTCTCGCGCATTTATCCCAAGCCTTTGGGGGGAATCAGTTCAGCCGCAATCCGCTTTTGTCATCAAACAGATGCACCCGGCGCGTATCCGGCAGCAAGCTCAGCGTTTCGCCAGGCCGCGCCGTGATGCGGTCATGAAATAATGCCGTGGCTTTCTGGTCACCAATATTGAGCATGATCTGGGTTTCGCTGCCGGTGGGTTCAACCACGTTAACCTGTGCATGCAGCCCCCCCGGCTGCTGCAGCTCAAAGTGCTGCGGACGGATACCGTATAACACCCGCAGCCCCGCCGGCTGGCGAGGCATTTCTTGCAGCGGCAGGCGAATACCGTCATCCGTAACCACCCAGCCGGCGTTATCCAGCCGTCCGGCAAACAGGTTCATGGACGGTGAACCGATAAACCCCGCCACAAAGGCGTTGGCAGGTCGGTCGTAAAGCTCCAGCGGGGCGCCGGTCTGTTCGATTTTTCCCTCGCGCAGCACCACGATGCGGTCCGCCATGGTCATGGCTTCCACCTGGTCATGGGTGACGTATATCATGGTCGTGTTCAGGCGCTGGTGCAGCGCTTTGATCTCGGTACGCAGCTCGACACGCAGCTTGGCATCCAGATTCGAGAGCGGTTCATCAAACAAAAACAGGCGCGGATGGCGCAGGATAGCCCGTCCCATGGCGACCCGTTGCCGCTGCCCGCCAGACAGCTGGGCCGGCCGGCGCTTGAGCAAGGGCGTCAAGCCGAGGGTGACGGCCACCCGCTCTACCTGCTGCTGAATAGCGGTTTTGGCCAACTTCTGCATCCGCAGCGAAAACCCAAGGTTTTCCGCCACGGTCATATGGGGGTACAGGGCGTAGTTTTGAAACACCATCGCCATATCGCGGTCCTGGGGCGACAAATCGTTGATCACCTCGCCATCCAGCGCGATTTCGCCGCTGGTGATGCTTTCCAGTCCGGCAATCATGCGCAGCAAAGTCGATTTACCGCAGCCGGAAGGGCCAACCAGGGCGACAAACTCGCCCGGAAGGATGGTCAAGTCGAGACCGCGGATAATCTGGTTATCTTCGTAACGTTTTTCTATCTGTCGTAATGTCAGGGTAGCCATGGGTTAATCCTTGAGTCCACCAGCGGTCAGGCCATGCACCAGATAGCGGCGCATCAGCAGGGTGAACGCCACCACCGGCAACATCACCAGCGTGCCGCTCGCGGCGATCTTGCTCCACTCCCAACCTTCATATTGAAGAAAATTCACAATCGCGACCGGCGCGGTTATGGCGTGAGTGCGCGTCAAAATCAGCGCGTAAAAAAAGTCATTCCACGAAAAGATGAAACAGAGGATAGCGGTGGCGGCCAAACCGGGTTTCACCAGCGGCAGGGATATCAGCCAGAAGCTGCGCCATAGCGCGCAGCCGTCCAACCAGGAGGCTTCTTCCAACGCCACCGGCACCGCGGCAAAAAAAGTCTGCATCAGCCAAATCACAATAGCCAAATTGAAAGTGAGATAGACGATGGACAGCCCGATGACAGTGTCCAGCAGCCCCAACCAGCGCCAGGCAAGGAAAAACGGAATGGTGAAGGCGATGGGGGGCGCCATGCGCGTCACCAGTATCCACAGCGCGACCTGGCTTCGGGCGCGAAATCGCCAGCGGGTCAATACCCAGGCGGCGGGGACGCCCAGCACCAGAGATAATACCGTTGATATAGCGCTCACCCACAGGCTATTGCTGAACGATGCAAGGAAATTGCCGTCCCGAAGCGCCCTAAACGCATCAACGGTGGGGTGAAACCACAGCGTCAGGTCAAAGACGTCGGCGGCGGGCCGAAACGCCATGATCACCATCCACAAAAATGGCGACAGCAGCAGCAGTACCAGAAAAAGGGTCAATAGCTCCCGCCCTCCTTTGAGGTACGCCCGCCGGGGACGATGCCGCAAGCGCTTTTGTGACATGTTTAGCGTCAGCGCAGCGCTGGCTTCGCCATCAGGTTGTTTTATAGTCATTATTCCACCCCGCCTGGCCAATCAGCCAGCTTAGTACAAAGACGCCCACCAGGATGACTACAGCAATGGCGCTACCATATCCCCACCATGAAAAGTTAAACGCCTGGATAAAGCCATAATAATTGGTCACTTCAGTCACTGAACCCGGTCCGCCGTCGGTGAGCACGTAGATCAGCGGAAATGCTTTAAAACTGTCGATCAAACGAAACAGCACGCATACCGCCAGCACCGGTTTCAAATAGGGGAAAACGATAAAACGGAAAATGTTGAATGCCCGCGCGCCGTCAAGGCTGGCCGCCTCCTGAGGCTCATTCGGGATCATCTGCAACGCAGCCAGCACCATCAGCATGGTAAAAGGAAACCACTGCCAGACATCCGCCACCGCAATGGCCCACAGCGCCGTGGAAGGATTGGCCAGCAGCGAGTCCAGCGGGTAACCGAGCCTATCCAAAACCTGATGCAGCGGGCTGATATCCGGGGTGTAAATAATCTTCCAAACCAGCGCCACAATAATCGGCGGCAACACCATGGGAATTAATAACAATGTGCGGGCGCCCTGTAATATCCATGTCCGGCCATTGAGCAATAATGCCAGCAGCAAACCGGTCAGCACCTGAAAAAAAACGCTAAAGAGCGACAGCTTGATTTGCGTGACGAGAGAATGAAGAAAACGATCGTCATGTAATAATTGCTGATAATTTTGCAACGGATGGGCGAAATTAAATGATGTCTGCGGATGGGTCAGGCTAAAAGGCGTCAAGCTGGTGATCACCAGCGCCAATGCGGGCACCAGCGTCAGCGCGGCCAATACCACCAGCGAAGGCGCCAATCCAAGCAGATATGCATTCCTCTGCCGGGTATGCCAGGTAACTTTTGTTTGTTGCATCACATGCCCCGATTATATTTTGACGCCGGCCCGTTTCAGGTCCGCGATAGTGCCGGCCTGCGCCTGCGCCATGGCCTGCTTCGCCGGCATCTGGCCGGACGCAATCAAGGCGATGGCTTTATTGAGCTGTTGGTCTACCTGAGGATAGACGTCGACGGTACGGTACTTCATGTAACCGCCCTTACCGGCCTGCTCAATGGCATCCAGTGATAACTGCGCCAGATCGACGCCGTTTATCACCTGTTTGCTACGGTATGCCGCCGAATCGATATCGCTGCGCCGGGTCGGGGAACCATACCCTGCCTGTACCGCCCGTTGCGTAAGCGGCTTCGACAGCGCCCATTGAATAAAGGCCCATGCCGCTTCTTTATTTTTCGACCCGGCGGGGATTCCCAGCGCATGTACCGCCATCCCGGGGAAGCGCCCTTTCGGCCCGCTGACCATCGGCCCGAAATGAGCGGTTTTCAGTGTGCGGGAGGTGGCGGGATCGCCTAATTGCGCGAGATAGGTCTGGCTGGCATCCGTGAAGTTGACCCGACCTTGCTTCAGTGCCTGGAGCGCCTGATCGGCGCTATAGGTAATACCGCCGTTGGGGCCAAATTCGCGGATCAGATTGGCGAAATAATCCGCCGCCGCCACCGCTTCCGGCGTATCCAGGGTGGGAAATAAATCATCCGGCGCGGAATGGAAGACGTTGCCGCCGAACCCTTGCAGATAGGGGATAAACGTCCAACCATAGTGGTTATCGGTAATATAGCCTGCCACCCGTTCTTTTTTATTAATCGCGTGCAGCACTGTCAGCAGGTCATCTGTGGTTTGTGGAAACGCCAGTCCGGCCTGCTGGATCAAGTCGTAGCGCGATGCCCCGGCCAGCATGGCTTCCACCACCCAGGGAATGCCATACAGCTTGCCGTCGCGCCCGGTTTCCGGCGCCAAGGTGCCCGGCAGAAAATCCTTCAGATCCCAATCGCCCGGAGTGAGATTCGGATTTGCAATGAACTCATCGAGCGGAGTCAACCAGCCGGCGTTAATCCAGCGGCTGGTGTAGATAAAGGTGACGCTTACCACATCATAGGCCGACCCTTGTGTGGACAGCTCCAGGTCGGCGCGTTGGTTGTACACCGGGAAAGACGGCGTATCCAGTTGAACCTTAGCGCCGGTCAGCGCTTCAAATTCCGGCAAGGAGCGGCGTATGAGCGCCGGCCAGGCCGCGCTAAAGGTAGAAACGTTGAGCGTCACCCCTTCGTATTTCCTTGCGCTATCGGCACCCCGCGCAATGGCGGGCACCATGGCGTAAACACCAAAGGCCGCCATTGCCTTTAACAAATCACGACGTTGCATTATCCGCTTCCTTGATGTAATTGATGGATTCGTCTGGCGCAGCAGGGCGCAGCTGCCAACGCACGGTGTTTGCCAGACGAATAATACGGTTTTGCAATGATTCGAAAATACACGCTATTTCGCGGCTGTCATGCAAACATCATAGGAATGAAATTAAACTCGCCAAAAGACCATTTCGGTATATTGATATTATCAACATTCTCATAAGCTAAGTTATTAACAGGCTATAGCCGTCTAGGTCATATAAGGGAAAGTAAATGGAATTTTTACATATCAGCCCGCTATTCAAAATTCTCTCTGCGAGAGTTCATAGAAAGATAATGAGCTATTAATCCACGCAATGATAACCACATTAGTGCTCCCCGAAAAAGACTGGTTGGCGCTGATGTGCATATGGCGGAAGTCGGTGAAAACCTTATTACCTGGGAGTGTTTGATTATGGCGCCTAAACTGGGGTTTGCGGCTACGCCCGCAGAAAGACGGCCTTTAGCGCACTGGGCGAATCTGGCGTGATTGGGCCGCCGGTCTTACTTTCTGTGCCACATCCATACGGGCCGCCCTGGATTGCAGGTTGTTAGCCCTGCGGCCAGACTGCCCGGACACTTTTGCCCTGACAAGACAGCCTGGCGGCCTGCCCTACGTTACTTTTTTTGTACCTGATAAAGGTTGTGTTGATCCTGCGGGTGCTTGCGGCCGAGAATAAATGCGCCGACAAAAACAATCAAAATGCTCAGCAGAATGAAGAACAGAATAGCCATGACGATCCACACAGCGTTTATTGCCGCGCCTTGTGCATTTTCCGGCAGCAATAAGCCAATGACCGCCAGGGTAAGGATTAGCACCGCCGCGCTAAAAAGGGTGATATTCACTTCAAACGCCAGCCATTTACCAATAAATGGCGGGCGATAGGGAACCACGCCATTTTCGTCGTAATTGGCGCCGTCGTAAAAGGCCCTTGACAGGACCGCGAAGAAAAAGCCGCCGTAGGCGGCAATCGACATGGCGGTGGCAAACCATAAATGCAGTCTTGCTTCATCACTGGGCGCCCAAATAAAGAATAAGGCAATCAGGGCAAAGCCGACATAACTTGCAACCTGCCAGACAACATGAAAACGCGCATGGGGCACCCATCTTGGGTTAGTCATATGCGTGTCGTTAGTATCGAATATCGCCGGGATAGCACTGTATCCCAGCGTGCTTATGGTAAGAAGAATTTGTAGGGTAAGTATGTTCATTATATTGTCTCCGGTTCCTGCGTCTTTGACTTTATTTTTATCATCTGTAGTCCGCTTGCCATTGAATAAGAATCCCCAGGGTTCGGGTTTACGGCAAACAAAACCTATTGATGAATTAAAAATAATCAGGCACTTAATCGATTACACAGATGCAACCTATTCTTTAGCTATGAGACAAGTCATTCAATCTGCGAGCATATTTCAACTTGTATTATGTTATCTATTCAATAGGGGAAATAAAAAGCGATCTACCGGGTTTCCCTCTATTTTGGTCATTAAGAACCTCCTTCATTGGCTGACGCTTTGTCCTTAAGAAGGTCTAGGGCGACGTCGACGATCATATCCTCCTGTCCGCCCACCATACGGCGGCGGCCGAGTTCCAGCAGAATATCCGCCGTCTTGAGGTTGTACTTGCCGGCTGCGGCTTCCGCATGACGTAAAAAGCTGGAATAAACCCCGGCATAACCCAGCGCCAGCGTTTCACGGTCGACGCGGACCGGGCGTTCCTGTAGCGGGCGTACTATCTCATCCGCGGCATCCATCAACCTATAGAGATCGCATCCGTGCCGCAAACCCTCACGTTCCGCGGCGGCGATAAATACCTCCAGCGGTGCGTTGCCCGCCCCGGCGCCCATACCGGCTAAACTGGCGTCGATGCGTTCGCAGCCTTCCGCGGCCGCCACCAGCGAATTGGCGACGCTAAGGGCGAGGTTATGATGGGCATGGATACCCACTTGAGTTTCGGGCTTAAGCCGGTCTTTCAATGCCCGCACCCGATCGCGCACGCCGCTCATGCCAAGGGCGCCGCTGGAATCCACGACATACACACAGCTCGCGCCATAGCTTTCCATCAGCACTGCTTGCTCAGCCAGACCTTGTGGCGTGTTCATATGGCTCATCATTAGAAAACCCACCGGATCCATACCCATTTCGCGCGCGCACTCCAAGTGCTGGCGTGATACATCCGCTTCGGTACAGTGGGTGGCGACACGGACTATGCGAGCGCCGGCATCGTAAGCATTGCGTAAATCTTTTACCGTGCCGATGCCCGGGATCAGTAGCGTGGCGATACGGGCGGACTTAACGTTTTCCGCAGCCGTGGCGATCCATTCCACATCGCTGTGCCTACCAAAGCCATAGTTGAAACTCGACCCGTCGATACCGTCGCCGTGCGCCACTTCAATGCTATCCACACCGGCGCGATCGAGGGCGGTGGCAATGGCCTTTACATTATCAAGGCTATATTGATGGCGCACGGCATGATTGCCGTCACGCAGAGTGACATCGGAAATGTAGAGTTTTTTTGTGCTGGCAGTCATCAGAGTGTCTCCTTTTGGCCACGGGCCACACCGGCGGCAATACGACGCTGTGCGATCCTATCGGCACAAGCCAGCGCGGCGGACGTCATGATATCCAGATTGCCCGCATAGGCAGGTAAATAGTGCGCGGCGCCTTCCACCTCGATAAAAAGGGAGGTTTTCAGGCCATGGGTCATGCCCAGGCCCGGCAGATTGACCGGTTTTTCCGGCGGGATGATCTCGAACTGTACTTTTTGTTTGAGATGGTAACCCGGTACGTACTCCTGTACATGGGAGACCATCAGGTCAATGCTCTCTTCAATCTTCCGCTGGTCGGCCGGCTCGGAAAGCACATAGACCGTATCGCGCATCATTAAAGGCGGTTCGGCCGGATTGAGGATAATGATTGCTTTGCCACGTGTTGCGCCGCCGAGTTTCTCTATTGCCGCGCGGGTGGTTTCCGTGAATTCGTCAATATTTGCCCGGGTTCCTGGCCCCGCTGATTTACTGGCGATGGAGGCGACGATTTCGGCATAGTGCACTTTGGCGACCCTGGATACCGCGGCAACCAGGGGGATAGTCGCTTGCCCGCCGCAGGTGACCATATTGATGTTGGAGGCATTTTCCCCATCGAGATTGATGGCGGGAACTACATAGGGGCCTAATGCCGCCGGCGTCAGATCAATCACCTGGATATCATGGGCCTGTAAAACCGCATTGTGATGGGGATGGGCGCTGGCTGAGGTGGCATCAAAAACAATATCGATATCCTTGAACACATCAAGCTTGAGCAGGCCTTCAATGCCTTTGGACGTGGTGGCAATGCCCCATTTGTTAGCCAGGGCAAGGCCGTCGGAGCTGGCAATCACGCCGACCATGGCACCCATTTCCAGGTATTTGCTGTTACGCAACACTTTGATCATCAGATCGGTACCGATATTACCGGGCCCAATGATGCCCACTTTCACTTTTTTTATCATGTCCACTCCATATTATTATTCAGCCGGCTGATATGATGCTATCTGTCGAACCTGGCTGGGCGCGCTACTCATTCAGCATCAGACGAAGGTGAGAGACGGAATCCGGCGCTGCCCAATCGTTCCATATCAACTGAAATATATTGTCCCGCTTCAATCCAGTCTGCGGAGGTAGCGCCGCCGGCCATCACTATCCAGCCCTCCTGCAAGGGTTCGTTCGCCTCCGCGGCAAGGCGTGCGGCGGCCACCAACGAGCGTAGCGGATGGCCGAGCAACGCCGCGGTGGAACCCACCTGCGTCACACGTCCGTTAATATTCAACGTGAGGCCCAGATTGGAAAAATCGATATGCGGATCGCACCAGGGCCCGATGACAAAACCGCTTGATGAGGCGTTGTCAGCGATCACTTCCGGTAAAGTGAAACGAAAATCTTTATAGCGGGAATCGATAATTTCCAGCGCGGGGGCTATCGCTTCTACCGCGGCCAGCGCCTGTGGGCCGGTTACGTTGCCCGCCAGGTTTTTTTTCAAAATAAACGCAATTTCCGGTTCACAGCGCGGGCGCACAAACCGTGAAATGTCTATTGCTGAACCTTCCTCGATTTGCATCCCTTCGGTGAGCCGGCCCCAAATCACATCGGACAGGCCCATCTGCAGCATTTTTGCCCGGCTGGTGAAGCCCATTTTTACCCCGACGCGCCGTTCCCCTCGGGCTTCACGGCATTTAACCACCGCAGATTGAATGGCGTAGGCCTGCTCAAGAGATAAATGCCCCTCGGGATCAAACTGGCCGATTGCCGTCCCGTTGCGCGCGGCCTGATCGAGCAGCGTTGCGATTTCTGTTACCTGGCTCATGCCGCCACCTCATGATTTTCTTCATTATCCCGAGCCTCAAATACCGCCCGAACCGTACCCAGGCCATTGATGCGCGCAGTAAAAATGTCACCCGGCGCCACCAGAGCCATCGGTCCCAGCGCCCCCGAAAGTACGACATCACCCTCTTTCAATGGGGTCCCCAGGCTGCTCATGGTCCGGGCCAGCCAGACCACAGCGTTAATAGGGTTGCCGAGACAGGCGGCGCCGGCGCCTACGCTGACCGGATTACCATGCTGCTCCAGCACCATGCCGCACAAACGCAGATCGAACTCGGAGATAAGGCGCGGGCTGGTACCCAATACAAAAGCGGACGAGGAAGCGTTATCCGCAATCGTATCCGTGATGCGGATTTTCCAGTTGGCGATGCGGCTGCCGACAATCTCCAGTGCCGGCAACGCATATTCAATAGCGTTAATCACATCCAGATGGCCGGGATGGGTCACCGTGATATCGCGCCCCATGACAAAAGCAATCTCCGCTTCAATCTTGGGCTGCGCCAAAATCGATGAAGGGATGGGTTCGCCGTCGCCGTATTGCATGTTGTCCAATAAAATGCCGAAATCCGGCGTGTCGACACCGAGCTGCTGCTGTACTGCTTTGGAGGTCAGGCCAATCTTGCAGCCCACTATGCGATGGCCTGAGGCGACCTGTCTTTCGATATTCATCTGTTGAATGGCATAGGCGTCGGTAATTGATAAATCGCTATACCTTTCGCTGAGCGGAGAGAGGTATTCCCTCGTTTCCCCGGCGGTGAAAAGTGCTCTCGCCGCCTCTTCAATCATGTCGCGCGATATCATTTAGTATTGCCTCCGGTCACGGGTTGCATTTCATCTTTGGTGCGGTCCCCGACGGCCCAATGCGTCGCCGGGACGACCGTGGCATACACTCGAATACTCTCCAACGGCGCCCCGGTGCTTTCATGCACCGCGCGGGCAACGCTTTTCAGACAGGTTTTAATGACGTCATCGCTGCGTCCTTCCACAAAAGAAATATGAACAACAGGCATGGTAATTCCCCTTTTATCTGTAGCGATTAGACCTATCCGCCATTTACCATGGATGTTAAATCCTGACCTTGTTATCAGTAATTTGACGGATCCTTATGGTGGAATCATAGTGAGGGCGTTAACCTGCGACCAATACCGAATTTATGATTTACGATACGGGTTGAGTATTGCTCTGGGATCACATTGAAGACAGCCATCAGGCCTATCCGCGGACGTGCAGAAATGCCGGCGGTGGTTCGCCGGGGCAGCCTGCTTCACCGGTAAATTATGGTTTTTCTAACAAAATGTTAACGTTATGAACGTCCAAGTCGATACGGATGGGTAATAAAAATTTCGCTGCGTGAGACCTGATCGAGGAATGCTGCACAGTCCGACAGACAATAAAATATGCCGGTGCTATGTCACATTTTTATCCGATTGAGGCTGGAAATCAGGTCGACAAAATTGTGAAGTAGTTAACATTTCTATCTCAAGGCCTGTCATGGGTTATGCCATGAGCTTAATAGAAGGCCGGAATGTGTGGATGAAAAGGAAAAGATATGGAAATTAAACAGATGCGTTACTTTCTTGCCCTGGCGCAGGAAAATAATTTCGGTCGCGCGGCTGAACGTTTGCATATCACCCAGCCACCCTTGACGCGGCAAATCCATACGCTGGAAGAAGAATTAGGCACGCCATTATTCATCCGTACCAATAAAGGGGTTGAATTAACCGAAGCCGGACAAGCCCTGCTGGCGGAAGTGCCGAATATTCTCGCCCTGTCCAAGCGCGCGGAACAACAGGCACAGCTTGCCGGCAGCGGGTATATCGGCAGGCTCGATGTCGGCATTTTTACCTCCGGGGTGCTGAACATCATCCCGCGGTTACTGGCTGATTTCCATGCGTTGCGCCCGGAAGTGAAGATCGGTTTGTACAGCATGTCGAAAACCGAGCAAATCGCCGCATTGCATGAACGGCGCATTACCATCGGCTTTAATCGGTTAGTGCCTTATGACGAAGATGTCGCAGTGGACTGGGTACAGCGGGAGCCTTATTTGGTCGCGCTCTATGAAGAGCATCCCCTGTGCAAAAAGAAGGTGCTCACACTGCGCGACTTGGACAATGAACCGATGATCCTCTATCCCAATGCGCCGGTCGCCGGTTTGATCGACGTGATCGCGGACGCATTCCGGGCCGAAAAAGCAGCGTTGCGTATCGAGCAAAAAGTGGAGGACGTGGTGACCTGCATCGCGCTGGTGGCCAGCCGCTTTGGTATCTGCGTGACAACGGCTTCAGCCAGTAATTTGCGTTTGCCCGGCGTAGTGTACCGGCCATTGAAATCAGCGCATTTAAAAGATATTGAGCTGAGCTGCCTCTATCGCCGGGAAGATAATTCTCCTATTTTACGCGCTTTCCTGGCGTTGATTAAAACGTCACGAGTCGGTCAATGAGCATAGGCCTATGGGTCTTCAATACGTGCTCGGAAACCTTATTCAGAAATTGAATTCCCATTTGTAGCCCATGATGCGGGAAATTTCACGCGCGGCATTGAGTAAGGCAGCGATATTTTTGTCGCTGTGCTATTTCGGTAAATAATGGATTGAGCCAATGATGGCAATAATGCCGAACAGGCGGCCGCTAGCCTGGAAAAGGGGCGCCGAAAAAGCATTGATTCCCACGTACAGTTCTTCCGGCGCATCAGCCTAGCCCCGTTTGCGAATCAACGCCAACTCTTCGCGCAATTTATCCGGCGACGTAATCGTGCGGGAGGTCTGGAAAGGAAGCGGCATGGAAAGATAATGTTCGGCCAGCGAGGACGGCCCAAAAGCCAGCACGATTCTCCCCTGCGCCACCGAGTTCAGCTCAATTCTTGAGCCTAGCCGCAGCGAAATTCCCAGCTGGTTCGTCCCATTCATAATATTGGTCACTATCACCTGGGTATCGGTGAATGAGGAAATAACCACCGTCAGGCCAAGCGTATCGCGCAGCTTTTCCACTTCGGAAGCAAGATGATCGGATAGGTTATTTGATCGTCACACGATCGGACTTTTGGTATGCCGTCTTGGTCAAATCCTGACCTATGCCCGGTATTTCGGGTACGGTAAGAAAACCATCAAGCGGTTGATAATTGTGCTCACATAATTCGATATAACCGGGTATCAGCGTTTTTTGGTGATGTTCATGAATAATAAAATTGGGGATAGTCGCTTCCAGATGCAGCGCGGCGGCGGCAATAACCCCTGAACCCGCGATATGGACCTGGACGGTACTTTCATAGATATGGGCTAATTCGCTTATTTTCTTCAGCTCGCTTAACCCCCCGCTGGTTCCCAAATCGGGCTGTACCACGTCCAGGGAACGCTCGGTCAGAAAGGGCAGAAATCCCCAGCGGGTATAAATGCGTTCGCCGGAAGCGATAGGAATATTGATTTTTTCTTTGGCTAATTTATGGAGTTCCGGATTAAGTGGAGTATTGATCTCTTCGTAATAAAATATATCGAATTCCTCGATAGCCCGTGCGGTAATCTCCCCGTTTTCAACGGGAGCTTTAAGTAGAATTATGCCACCAATGCGAGCTTCTGCATGGGCGTTATGCCGCCTAGCCCCATATGGGGACGTTCATGGTTATAGGTCCAAAGCCACCGCGTTGCGAAATCTTGTACTTCGGCAATATAACTAAACATATATTGATTTAGCCAGTCATAACGTACCGTGCGGTTAAAGCGCTCTATATAGGCATTTTGCTGGGGCTTGCCCGGCTGGATATAAAGCAAGGTTATTTGATGTTTAATCGTCCATTTTTGCAGTTGGATACTCAGGTATTCCGGGCCGTTGTCGCACCGTATACAGGCCGGCTTTCCGCGCCATTCGATGAGCTGTTAAAGTGAACGAATAACGCGTTCTGACGTCAGGGAAAAATCAACATCCAGGGTCAGGCCTTCCCGATTAAAATCGTCTATCACATTGAATGTGCGGAAACTTCTGCCATCACTTAATTGATCATGCATAAAATCCATTAACCAGGTATGGTTGGTCTTGTCAGGCACAACTAACGGGGCCGGATGAGACCGGATAATCCTTTGTTTTGGCTTGATCCGCAAATTCAATTTGAGTTCGCAATAAATCCGATAAATGCGTTTATGATTCCAATGAAAGCCTTTGACGTTACGCAGAAATAAATAACACAGCCCAAATCCCCAACTACGGTGTCGTGCCGTTAAATCGGTAAGCCAATTGGCTATTTGCACATTTTCATCACGCAATTTAGTGCAATAATGGTAGCCACTTTCGCTGAGGCCAAAAATGGAACAGGCCAGGCCGGATAGAGATACCTTTAACGCTGACTGCGTGCCGCGCCATCTCGCGTCGCCGGGATGGCGTTACCACTTTTTTTGCATGGCCTCCTGGATGATCTCGGATTTTAAACGCTCTTCGGCATACATCTTTTTGAGCCGTCGATTTTCATCTTCCAGTTCTTTCAGGCGGGCCATCATTGAGGCATCCATACCGCCAAAGCGTGAGCGCCACTTATAAAAACTGGCATTACTCATACCATGCTCGCGGCAAAGCTCAGAAACTGGTGTACCTGCCTCAGCTTGCTTCAAAATGGTCATGATCTGGCTGTCGCTAAAACGTGATTTTTTCATCCGAATCTCCTCGATTCATGTTACGAGAAAATTCTACTTATGAGTACCCCAGTTTTTCGGGGGGATTACCGGACCACCGACGCCAGATGAAATAGTCCAACATCTGGATTGTGATTCAGTGGTTACTGTTGAAGGCCAGCGTCAGTTAGTTCTTCAGGAGCTTCATGATTTCCAGAAAGCGATTGATGGCGGGGAGTTTAACTCGGCAGATCGCTTCTATGAAAAAAATGAACACCTTGATGAGGTAAAGTCTACGGAGATCATTGCTGAACGTCTCAATTTAAGACTCGAACCTCAGGGCATATCGATAACGCCTGAGCATCAGTTGAAAGGTCAAAACAGGAGTGACTTCACGGCATCTAAGTTGATTGGCGGAAAAAGACGGCTGCTGGTTACGGAAGTCAAAGGCCAGTGGCACAGAGAGTTATATTCTGCCGCTTCAGCCCAACTCTATGACCGTTATTCCATCCACCTAGATGCCGATCAGCAGGGTATTTTTCTTGTTATATGGTTTGGAGAGAGTGGGACCGTTGCAGGCCGCAAGCTCCACGGTATCAAAACCGCTCAGGAACTTAAAACCAGTATTGAAGCAGTGTTAGCGGTTGATCTCCGTGGTTTAGTCGATGTTTTCGTTTTAGATGTTTCACGACAGAGTAAACATTAGAATTAGTAACATAGACCCTACTTTGAATTTCTTGAGGGTGCTTTAAGTAATACAGTATAAAAGAACTTAACAGTATTGTTACATCGAACCTAAATATCCGATATCACCGCAGGTGTGATAGCAGGCATTTACCACCGAGAGATTAATAAAAATTGGTGGTCATTCTGGTGATCTTGACAGGACTGCCCCACTGAGATAGCTTATGTATTAGCCACTTACTGGCTAAGGCGATCCCAGTCAGAGGAGCCAATTTCCTGTGTTCATGCCTCCCTTCGAATCCTCATCTGATGTCGATTCAACAGGATTGCCGGACCACCATCCATGCAGGGCACTTCGTTTCCAGGGTTTCGGAATATCGTCTGCCGACCTCTTCTTTTTCTCCATCCGGCCATGCATAGGAATATCATCATCAATGCCGGGGAAGAGAGTTTTAAAATAATGGCCGTTGGAAGTCATTTATTTCGGGTTGTCCACCACAAACTCAAACTTATTAAGCCCCAGGCTTTGCGCAGTTGTCATTACAAACGCCACACGCCCATATTGTGCCCCCTGATCGGCGTAAATTCTTAACCCGGGAGCCTGTGGCAACTTTGCCGCCTCTTCGAGTTTTTGCCTGAAGGTGATATCGTCAACCGGCTGTTTATTCCAGGCGATTTCCCCGTTTTGCAGAATAGAAATGTCTTCAGAATGCACATTTTTATCCACTTGCGCTGCGCTGGCTTTAGGCAGATTGACTTTCACTGCATGGTTAACCACCGGCAGGGTCACCATGAATACGATCAATAAAACAAGCATGACATCAATAAAGGGTGTCATATTGATATCATTCACTAATGAATCTTCTTCAGTTTCAAATTGCGTTCCCGATGACATACTCATACCCATACTCTCCGTACATCAACTAAAGGGATTGATCTGCATGAAAGGGTTGCACCTGACCGGTACTTACGGATTTTTTTCTCTGCAAATCAGCCGGATCAATCACCATCCGTGCGCCTGTCAGATAGTAGGCATGTAAGTCGTGCGCAAAAACGGCGATGGAATGTTGATAACCACGATTACGTCTGCTGATCGCATTGAAACCCAGCACCGCGGGAATGGCGACGAACAAGCCAAACGCGGTCATAATTAATGCTTCCCCCACCGGACCGGCAATATGTGCGATATCAGGTTGGTCCAACAGACTTAAAGACTCGAGTGCATGGTAGATTCCCCAGACGGTGCCCAGCAATCCGACAAAAGGTGCCGTGCTCCCTATTGAGGCCAGAATCCCCATTCCGGCCTGCAATCGAGTGACCGTATCATCAATACTATTTTTCAGTGCTCTTGCCAGCAGATCGCTGATATCCAGCTGCTGGCTGATACCCGACGCTTTGTGGTGTTGATGAGACATTACGGCATGGCCGGACATCGCCAGCTCCCTCATCGGATTAAAATGCTCATCACCTAATACATTTATTGCGGCTGTTAAATTCTTTTCTTTCCAGAATTTAGCTTTACTGCGTTTTATCACTTTATTCAGCCCGACGCCCTGAGTAAATTTAATAATAATTACACACCAGGACATTATCGACATGACCATTAATATCACCGCCACGGCACGGGTAACGAAGTCCCCTTGATTCCACACATGCTCAATACCAAATTCACTCATTCTATTGCCTCTTTCTTTTTCATAGTGTTATGAACTAAATAATTTCTTTAGTTGCCGGAGATTTTGAAATCTATTGGCTGTATTGTCATGACAGAAATTCTCTGTCCGTTTTCTATATAAGGTTCACAACGGATACGGGAAACAGCAGCAAGTGCTGCCCGGTCCAGCTCATCAACGCCACTGGTGCGTGCGATTTCACTGTGCGTTAAGGTTCCATCAGCGGCAATAACCAGACGGATAAGCACCTGACCCTGCTGTTGTAAACGTTTTGCACGACGCGGATACTCCGGGGCCGGCACCTCACATCCTACGGTCAAAACGGATTTAGGGTCTGCCTGTGGCGCACTTTGTAACATAGGTCCTGACGCGGTTGCCGGAAGTGCTGTCTTATCACTTACCCTGGCATCTTCAATCTGATGCGGCTTCTCCTGGCTGATAACCGCTTTATGTTCACTGGGTCGTTTATCTGATACCAAAGGTTTCACGACTTTCTTTGCTACAGGTTTGGGGATGACTTTCCGGATAACCGGCTTCTTTTCAACCGGTTTTGCGGGTATGTCGGGCGGGCTCTCAACTATTTCAGGGACATTGTTCTCCGTGGCCAGAATTTTCGGCGCGGGGTCCGGCGTCTGAACAGGTGCAATAACTTCAGGCTCCGGTAATTCAACCATCGTGACCTGAATGCTTTGCTGATCTGCCGGATTAATAATATTTAATGGTTTATATTGCGTGGTTTTAGTGATAGCAATCGCCAATATCCCGATATGTGCCAAAATAACCGCGGCGATGATCAGTCTGTTTTTTTTCATATCAAATAACCGAACTGGCGATAACGACATTACAGACTCTCGTTTTTTCGCTACTGCAATAGTACCTTGTGCGTAAAGTTGCTGTGCTTTCACCCGAACCTCTCCGATACATCTGATTGCCAGGACACTGTTCAGAGCAATCTCATAATGCCCTGCTAGTTCTGTACAATAAGAAAGAAAAAGTGACACCGTCAGGAGAAAATTTCCTTAAAAAAATCAGACGGTGGCCGGGTGTATCCGGATCAGGTAGTCGGTAGTACGCGTGATTGCAATTGGCATCGTTTGTGCCAACGAGTCCAGGGTATAAGGGACGTTTTCCAGTGGAAAAACCCCGCTGACTCTCAAATCGGCCACTGCGGAATCCAGGTGGATAAAGGCAGGCGTATAGCTACGTAAGGTATTAATAACCGAAGAAAGTGAGGAATTATTGACTTCAAGCCGTCCCTGCAACCAGGCTGTCTCGGCCGAAGGCGAAATGGTCTGCGGGATGAAGTTATTTTCATTGAACCATAACCCCTGATTGGCCCTAACAATCTGCGTCGCGCCACTATTATTTTTTACTTTTACCACGGAATCTAACACTGCGAGGTGGATGCCCTGGTTTTCCTGTCTGACATGCCAGCGGCTATTTAACGCGATGATTTGGCCAAAATCAGTATCGACAATAAAAGGCCTGGCATCGCTGACGACATTTGCAATGATCCCTCCCGCTTTTAATGTTATCCCTCTTACCAAATCTGAATAGCTGATATTGATAGCGGTACGCGCATTCATACTGATGGTACTGCCATCGTCGAGTTCTATATTTTTCCGCTGTGCCGTATCTGTATGAGCATCAGAAAAAGTAAAGGCGAGCGGATATTGCTGATTGACCAACAGGCCACTGAATCCTGCCAGGCCCGCCACACACAAGCTATGCTGGATAAATTTACGCCGGCTTGAGGGCGCCAACAACGTCTGATGGATATCTTTCGTAGGCATGAGTTGAGACAACGTCTCTATTTTTCCCAGTGCCGCTTCTATCTGACGACAGGCATGGTTATTACCCTCATCTGCAGCGCGCCATTTTTCAAACTTTTCAAAATCAACGTGCGTGGCCTCGCCGGAACGGAGAAATACCATCCATTCAATGGCTTGTTTAGCTATGGATTCAGTTGAGGAAGTCGATTTCATTTTAAATACTCAATCAGAGTTTATCGACAGATAGCAATTTGTTAATGCTTTGGCGATATACTTTCTAACCATACTGACTGACACCCCTAAATTTTCAGCAATTTCGCTATATGTCATGCCATCCAGCTGGTTAAATAAAAAAGCTTTACGTGCATTTATTGATAAACCATCCAGAGCACGGTCGATAGCCAGCAAAGATTCAAGCACCATTTCGCGTTCTTCAGGTGAAGGATGACTAAGTTCAGAATGGCTGGCCAGAGCCAGAAGGTATGCCCTTTCCAAATCCCGTCGGCGCCAGGTTTCATATAACACACGTTGTGCAAGCGTGGTTAACATGGCCCTGGGTTCACGAATATTTAATAGCTCTGGAACTTCTGCCAGGCGAAGAAACGCCTCTGAAGCCACATCTTCAGCCCCCGTCCCATAGCTTATACGCTTTCTGAGCTTCTCAGTTAGCCAGCGATAATCGCTACGAAAAATAAGGGTTAATGCCTCGGTACGTGCACCGGAATCTACCGCCATGATGATCCCCATATCACATGAATCAACTATTTACTCACCGAGTCAAAACCCTCCTGATGACATCGATAATCCCATTAAATATGAATGAAATAACATATTTAACACTCAATCCTATCCCTTAAAACCACCCTCAGGCATCTGTCATAACGGGCAACCAAAAACTGAAAATCACATCTTTAATTTATTAACATATCTGTTGTATGTCTGATATTTAAAAATGTGTTTAACATGTTACAAAATGTGATTCCTCACCACATTCTGTGTGGCCTGTACTGACTGCACTATATCGATTTAGTCTGATGTTGCAAGCTTACGCAATATCTCTTTTACTGCAATCTATAGCAATCTGGTTGCTAAACCACAACGGCACTTCTTACCTGCCCCCGATTTTTACCCTGTTAAAGAAAACATCACAAACAGGGTGACACTTTTAAATCCTCATCGCACATACATCAGGAATCATTAAAAAACACGCGCATAACCATTAAGCAGTATTGATATTATTTGGGGAGCAATAGACATGCAGAGCAAACAGAAAAACGGCTGGAAAAAAGGCACGAGCATCAGCCGATTGGCATTATCAATCAGCATGGCACCTGCTTTCATCGCGGGTACATCAGTTTATTCATCCGCCTTATATGCTGCTGACGAAGTGCCGGTAAATTTTTCTATTCCATCCGGGTCGTTAGAAAGCTCATTAATTAACATTGCCAGGCAAAGCAATCAGACGATTGCCTTTGACCCCGGGCTGGTAGCCCCCTATCAGGCCAAAGCAATCAGGGGTAAGTTTTCGACCAGGGCCATCATTCTCAAACAACTACAGGGGACTTCACTGACGGTCTCGTCTACTGCTAACGGCACATTGACTATCCGGAAATTGTCAGCAGCCTACCCCGTCCAGGATACCGCTAAAAGCTTACCGGCAATCACCGTGAATGGTACGGCTGATCAAAGTGAAGATGCGACGACCTATAACCCTTCGACATCCAGCTCAGCCACGCGCACGACTCTCTCATTGCAGGACACGGCTCAGTCCGTCAATGTGGTCAGCCGTAAAGTTTTAGATGACCGCCAGGCGACGTCATTAGAAGATGCACTGAAAAACGTCGCAGGGGTGAATATTCAGGACGCAAACCGTGGTGTAAACACTATTTATATCCGTGGTTTCGCCGTTACCTCAGGTTCTACCGACGGTGTTGCTAACACCAATACCACCGCGCTTGGTACTGCTACCGGTAATGCAAACATCGATGGAATAGAACGCATTGAGGTGTTAAAAGGGCCTCAGGCAGTACTTGCCGGCAGTTCGTCCCCTGCGGGCTCAATAAATGTTGTGCGCAAAGCACCGACAGCAGACCCTATTCATACCTACAAAGTGGAAGTTTCAAAGTATGGCGAATTAAAAAATGCTATCGATCTTGGCGGTCCACTTAATGATGATAAATCTTTCAGATATCGTCTGAATGCCTCGACGATGCGCAGCGATAATGCTTTCCCGGATTTCAATGGTAATCATAGTGATTACATTGCCCCGGTATTGAGCTGGCAAAATGATAAAACTTATCTGAAAGTCGGCGCTGAATTTAACAGCTACAGGAATTCAGGCCCGGCAGCAACCTACTACAGTAATGGTACGATTCATCACCTTCCAGAATACAGAATGGGTGATAAGGATGACCATTTCAGTGGCAACGATAAGACGGTCTATTACGAATTTAAGCAAGATCTGAGCGACAACTGGTCGTTTAACAGTAAAGCCACCTATAACAATGATACCAGTGTAGTGAAAATCAACGAGAACTACGGTGTCAGCGATAACGGGGATTATACGGCGCATGCCCTTTCCAATCGGATTAAAGTGAACTCCTATTCGTTACAAAATGACATTCGCGGGAAGTTTACTACAGGAAGCGCAGTGACCCATAACATTCTGCTGGGTTATGATTACCAGCACAGTGTATCGACCAGCTGGGACACTTCTTCATTTGATATTTATACCAATGGTAATGTTTTTAATCCTGGTTCGATGTCCTACCCCGCGATACCCGATGCGGATTTAAAATCATATACAATGCTGCAGATCCAGAAAGGTGTGGTTTTACAGGATCAGATCGATGTGTTTAAAAAACTGCATTTTCAGATATCAGCAAAACGGGCTGAATATGCGAATAGCACCAGCGTCTTTTACGATACCAGTACTTCATATGCGAAATATACGGCGTCAAAATGGATCCCTAATTACGGTGTAAGTTATGATATCACCCCGGATATCACTGCTTATGTTAATTTATTAAGGACTTTTGAGGGTGCAGAATCAATTAACCCCACCACTCATCAGCCGATCCCCCCTTCCGCTGGCAAGTCGACAGAGGCTGGTTTAAAATTTAATTTCCTTGATGACAATCTGACACTGACAACAGATCTGTTCCAGCTTGAACAAACCAATGTTGCAATATACAACAGCGCCGGTCAGCCCGTCGGCATACAGGACCAGAAAAGCAAGGGCTGGGATATTGAGCTGAACGGACAAATTCTCCCGGGCTGGAATATTACCTCAAGCTATACCTATGCCATTGCCCAGAGCCCGACATCCGCGAGCTCGGAATCAACGTCATCAGATACCCGGCAAACAGGTCAACCCAAACACTCAGGCAGTATCTGGACATCTTATGAAATCCAGTCTGGTCAGCTGAAAGGACTGGGTTCGGGGATTGGGGTACAGGCTGCCAGTAACACCTGGAACGGATCATCAGGGGAATATTTCAAAATGGGTGGCTGGGCGCAAACTGATATGGCCATTTTTTATCACCAGCCTAAATATACCCTCACGCTGGGTGTAAACAATGTGTTTGACCGTACATTGTTCTCATACTCTTCCACAGCAGATTATATTGGTGTAAAACCCGGGCGTGTGGCGAGATTGACAGCAACTTATTCATTCTGATCTGAATTTATTCATTAATGATATTCCGGATAATTATTTATGAATATAGCCCTGATTCAGGGGGTGTTGGCATCTCTTTTTTCAGCGCTGACTCAACGTCAGGATTAATATGGCAGAACCAATCTCTATCAAACATTCACGACCCGGTAATATGGATTTAATAAAGCCCTTTTGGACATCATCAGAAAAATGGCCGGGGATTTTATTACTCAGTATTATTTTAGGAATAAATTTCACCACCACTTATGCTTTTGTTGCATTAAATAAATTACAGGGGAATTTGACGGATGCGCTGGTGGCACTCAACTGGACATCAATACGCAGCACCCTGCTTGATACATTAGGTATTGGTTCAATCAGTGTCGCATTACCGCTGGTCGGGGTGTTGAGTATTCAATATCTGACGCTCCGCTGGCGAACATGGATGACAAATAATTATCTTGAGCGCTGGACAGAAAAACGCCATTACTACAGGATTGAGCGTGAAAATTTAATTTCCAACAGTGATCAGCGAATTGCTGAAGACATTAATCTCTTTACCGAGATAACGGTGAACCTATCGACCAACATTATCAATGTCATTGTTAATGTCGTCACCTTCACCCTGATCTTATGGAATTTATCAGGCACATTGTCGCTGCCGTTAGGAGATATCAGTGTTAATATTCACGGCTATATGGTTTTTGCCGTGTATCTTTACTCATTTGCTCAACTGGCGTTAGTGCATTATCTGGGGAAAGTCCTGATTGGCATTAACATGAACAAGCAAACCGTCGAGGCCGATTTCAGGTTTTTGGGTATGCAGCTGCGTGAAAACGCCGAACAAATCGCTTTTTATAATGGCGGGGATCGGGAACTTAACAGCCTGAGGTCCCGTTTTAATAAAATCCGTCAAAACTCGCTTCTGTTAATGCGGAAAACACTGAAAATAAATTTATTTCAAAGTGTTTTCTCACAATTATTCTCTCCGTTACCCACCTTACTGGCACTGCCTTTGCTGCTCACAGGAAAAATATCCCTGGGCGGGCTGACACAGATAACCATGGCCTATGGGTCTGTGCTTAGCGCTCTCTCATTTTTCCCACAAGCTTACCAGTCATTCACCCAATGGCTGGCACTGGCCAACCGGCTGAGGGATTTGCAATGGGCGATGAATAAAGCAGACCAACAGCAATCACAAATAATACTGAAAACAGAGGGAACGTCGTTACTCTGTCGTGACCTGGTGCTCACCCGTCCGAATGGCGTCACACTCACCCATCTCTCTTCCTGGCAGGTTTCTCCCGGGGAGCGCTGGTTAATCACAGGGCGTTCGGGTTGCGGAAAAAGCACACTGCTACGCGCCTTTGCAGGGTTATGGCCTTATGGCAGCGGATTTATTTCTGTCCCCCGGCCATCATCAACCATGTTCCTGCCGCAAAAAAGCTATATCCCGAGCGGGACATTAAAAAATGCTTTAGCGTACCCGGCCGATCCTGACAGTTTCACCGATGAACAATACCGACAAGCACTCGCAGACTGCCAGCTGACCGAACGTGCAAATTCCCTGACTGTTGTTGAATGCTGGCAGCAGGTTTTATCCGGCGGAGAACAGCAGCGTTTAGCTATTGCACGATTATTACTTCATCGCCCTGCGTTCATTTTTATGGATGAAGCTACCAGTGCTCTGGATAGCGAAACGGAAAATCATCTTTATCGCTCCGTTATCACCAGACTGCCCGGTTCCGCAATGGTCAGTATTGCCCATCGCCCTGAATTAACACAATTTCACTCACATTGTTTAACGCTGACACCTGTCGTCACTCATTCAGAAAAGGAATAACACATGTCAACATCTCCCATTGAGCTGACGGATATCAGCCTGCATCAGATTATCGGACAGGAAGAAACCCCGGTACTCATCGATCTCTGGGCACCCTGGTGTAATCCCTGTAAAACGCTGGGGCCAACCGTTGAGAAACTGGCCAGAAAAAGTCAAAACAAAGTATTGATTGCAAAAATAGACGTGGAAAAATACCCGGAGATCATGAAAGAGTTTGGGGTCCGCGGCATTCCGACACTGTTGCTGTTTAAAAATAAAAGTGAAATATCGCGACAACTGGGCATCCAGAGTTTGGGAAAACTGGAGGAGTGGCTTAATAAATTTAATATCGATCTGACAGGAAGCCCTGTCGTTGAGCACACTGAATCCCTCGACTGGCCAACCTTTTATGCAGACAAACAACTGCTGGAATTTTTTCGACAGCGTTTACTCGGCCATGCCGAAAATAAACAATTAACCGCCTCTTCTCTCAATGCTTTTTGGGATAATAATCAGGGCACGACCTCTGCAGCGTTTGTCCACAGCAATGATCCGGTAATATTCGAAAGAATGACCGGTTTACCCATAGCCGTTGCCCGCCTGCTGGACTGTTGCGATATTCAGAACAGACAACATGTTTCCGCATTATTCACGGCACTTGCTGAAGGAAAAGACTACCGGCTGGTTCCGCACAAATTTATCAATATCTGGTTAAGTGAAAATTCCATCCCATGGACAGCCTATACACAAGACGAAGAGCTAAAAAGTATTATTGAAAAATGGCGGGATGCCTTAGGGCAACGGCTTGAGGGTAAAACTCTGTCCGATGAAATATGGTCATCACTGAAACAGCTGGCAAAGGATAAGTTAGCGGATTATTCTCAACAGCAAAAAGGACCCGAAATCAGTTTACTGACCTTAATTTCCACGCTTTCCCCGCTACCCGACACCCGGGATAATGACGCCTGGTTAACCATTGCCGGGTGCATTAGCTTCGCTAAATTCCAGCACATTCAGATTCAGCTGGGATGGACACCTGCTGAGCGGGAATTGCCAGACTTACGTATGGCATGGTTTCAGGAGAAAGAGGAAAATTCAGCCACCGGAACACTCACTCAGGAAGACATCAGGTTATTACGCGAAGAGTGGGTAGCTGCACACAGCGATTTTATTGCCAGGGAAGAATATTTCCATCAACACGTCGATGAATTACTGCAACCTTATAATGAAAATCTGCAAAAAATACTGTTCAGGGTTATGCACGACGCGGAAAATTATTAATCGGAGATAATATGTCTGTTTATTTTTCATATTCGCAATCACAACTGAAATCCTTAGCCCAACGTGTTATTTCTCAGGCAATATCCGCAGGTGCAACCAGTGCCAATGTGATATTTTCGGAAGCAAATGGATTACATATCGAAATGAGACAAGCGGTGGTACGTACCCGTACCCTGCATGCCGCCAGCGGGATGTCACTGACGGTTTTCCGCGGTCAGCATCAGGGCACTACCACCTCTTCTGACTTTTCAGATAAAGGACTTGAAGAGACAGTACAGGCCGCAATGCGTATTGCCCGGTTTACCGGTGTTGATGAATTCTGCGACCTCTTTGCGCCTTCCCCCCTTCCGGCAACACTGCCGGAATTAGACCTGTATCATCCGTGGAGTATTAGCGAACAGGACGCCATCGCGCTGGCAACAGAAATTGAAGCCGGCATTCACTCGGTCAGCCCGGAGGTCACCAGCGATGGTGCCTGGGTCAGTGCAGGCCAGTCTCAACTCTGGTTGATGAATTCATTGGGATTTTCTCAGGGTACGGTACAAACCCATCACGCAATGACAGCCAAAGCATTGGGCCGTCGTCATCACATGAGCCAGCTTGATTTCTGGTCATCCGAAGGCAACGCGGCAGAATCATTGATGCCAGCTTACAACGTCGGCAGCACAGCGGCTCAGGGTGCCTGTCTGGCATTAGATATCCAGCCTCTGGCGGGTAATCACCGCCTGCCGGTGCTGTTTGCACCATTAGCGGCAACCTCTCTTCTCAGTCACCTGGTACAGGCAACCAGTGGCGCAATACTATACCAGGGTAACAGCTATCTTTGCGGACAGCTTGGGTCTGTGATTGCCGCGGCGCATATCACCGTAACCGAAGATCCTTTTATTCCTCGGGGATTAGCCAGTCGTTTATTTGATGGTGATGGGATCAGAGGTAAAAAGCGCAAGATTGTAGAAAATGGCCGTTTGCTGGGCTATTTCCTGTCTGCCTATTCCGCCCGACGTATGAATATGGACTCCACCGGCAATGCCTGGGGCCCGGGAAACCTTCGTTTAACCAGCGGGCTGACGCGTGCTGAAGATGATTTTAACGCCATGCTTAACAAGCTGGATAACGGTCTGGTGATCAGCCAGTTTTCAGGCGGTTCTCCCAATCTGATGAATGGTGATTATTCCCGCAGCCTGAGGGGTTTTTGGGTTGAAAATGGCAAAATACAATATGCGGTTGATGGGATCACGGTCGCCGGAAATCTGGCTGATATTTTCAAAGGTATTCTGGCGGTCGGAAATGATGCCGTTACTGAAGGCCCTTTCACCACGGGTTCTGTATTAATTGACTCCCTGCAAATCTCTGGCAATCAGGTGTAACATTATGCTCAAATCAGTTTCAGACGCTTATCTCGCGCAGGCTAAATCATTGTTGCTCGACAGCAATAATGTTACCTCTACACAACTCTATTCCCTGATGAGCGAAATAACTGAACACAGGATAGATTATGCCGATCTCTATATTCAGAAAATACGAAGCGAATCCTGGTCGATGGAAAATGGGGTGGTTAAATTTGGTTCGTTCACTGCCGACCAGGGTTTTGGCCTACGTGCCATAGAAACGGACCATACAGCGTTTGCCCTGTCACAACATATTGATCTGCAATCACTGAAAAACGCCGCTCGTTCGGTAAAATCTGTCGCAGCCCCCGGCAGAAAAATGATAACAGTCTCCCCAGGCACTCAGCCCTTTCCTGGCCGGTTCAGCGCTGATGACCCTGTCACCGGACGCGATAGCCAGCAAAAAATTGCACTTCTGGAGAAGGTGTACAGGCTGGTCTGTGCCATGGATACGCATGTCGTGCAGGTGACGGCAAATATCGAATTATCCTTTTCGGTTAATTATATTTTGCGTCACGATCTGTATGAATCAGCCGACATCCGGCCGATGTTGGTACTCAGAGTCTCAGTGGTGGTTGAAAAAAATGGCCGCAGAGAGCGGGCAAGCACGGGCCTTGGTGGACGCGGTGATTTCAGTTTATTTGATGATAACCAGCTTATTCCGGCGCTGCGGAAAATGGTTGATACTGCGATGATTAATCTGAATGCTATCGACGCACCCTCCGGGATGATGCCCGTGGTTATCGCCTCAGGCTGGCCGGGAATGCTGCTCCATGAGGCGATGGGGCATGGTCTGGAAGGAGATTTTAATCGCCTGGGAACATCCGTTTATTCCGGACGGGTTGGCGAGCGTATCGCCCCTCCGGGCGTCACTATCGTTGATGACGGAACGCTGCATAACCAGCGAGGCTCGATCACTATCGATGACGAAGGCACACCGTCACAATGTACGACATTGATTGAAGACGGTATTTTACAGGGTTATATGCACGATACCCTCAGCGCACGCCTGATGAAAGTACCGCCTACCGGCAACGGTCGCAGACAATCTTATGCACATCTGCCAATGCCCAGAATGACCAATACGTTTATGCGCAATGGCTCTTATGATCCTGAAGAAATTATCGCATCGGTCGATAAGGGTATCTACCTGGAAGATTTGGGCGGAGGACAGGTGGATATTGTCAGCGGGCAGTACAGCTTCCAGACCGCATTGGCTTATCTGATTGAAGACGGGAAGTTAACCTCACCAATTAAAGACGCCACACTGACCGGAAACGGGCCGGATACCTTACAAAAAATCAGCATGGTGGGAAATAATCTTGCGCTGGACAACGGCAATGCTGTGTGCGGAAAAGCAGGCCAAAGCGTTCCGGTGTGTGTCGGGCAGCCGACCCTCAAAGTCGATTCGCTTTTAGTGGGGGGCACAGGTTAATACAATAGTGAGGCTTTCTGCGTTGCTTTAGCCACCTGCCAGGTGGCAGATGGTCAAGGCTTTTGGCGCATACCACCTGCGCCAGCAGCCCCGGTCCAGGTTGGCCTTTTTCTATCAACTGTACCGGTAGGGCGGCGCTGACCACGGTATCGCAGTGTTCACAGCTGAACTGCGGGCGGATATGACGGTGCACGATAAAACGTGCCGGCACATATTCCAGCCGTTCGCTGATTTCATCACGGATAAAGCGCAGGGCATGGCCGCAGTCCGGGCAGGTGTCCGATGCCGGGGCCAGGCGGATATCCTGGCGCGGGAGTTCCGGCGGCAGCGGGCGGCGTTTGGGCACCGCCGGTTTTGGGGTATTCGGTTCGGGTAGCAGTGTGGACAACTGCTGTTCAATATCGGCGGCGTCAGCCTCGATATCTTCATCGAACAGCCCGCGCTGCTCGTCCTGGAAGGCCTCGCTTTTACGGCCGAAGCGCCAGCGGCGGGCATTTTTCAACGCCTCTTCCAACTGCTGGATATAGTGGGCCAATGCCTGGTTTTTTTGTGTTTGCTGCTCAAGCGCCGACGTTTTCTGTTCAAGGTCCGCGAGTAATTTCAACGCCAGGGAGCGCAGGTCATCGGGGTTTTGTGAGGTGAGCAGCGAGTCGATATCCATGCATTGATTTTATCAAAATGCTGTAATATTGTCATTTAAATCAATGTATTAATTCATTTTTACCTTTATTTCCATTGGGTTAAATCCAGGCCGTCAACGCGCAGCCAGTCGATGCCCTTGGTCAACCAGTCGAACTGTTCCGGCGATAACATCCAGGCGGCATCGCCCTGTTTGGGCCAGATAAAATGGCCCTGGTGGAGACGGCGCAGGCACAACCAGACGCCGTGTTTATCCCAGCGCAGAACCTTCATGCGGGAGTGGGCCTTGTTGCAAAAAACAAAGGCGGCCTCATTCTGCCAGGCCTGGTGCAGGTTATCGGTGATGTATTGGGTGAGCGTATCAATGCCGCGACGCATATCCACCGGCTCGCGCGCCAGCCAGATGTGCTGTGGGGTTAGCATAATGACAATGTCTGCATCACGCCCATTAACTGAGTCGGAAAACAACTGACCGAACAGCCGTTGGGTAGATTGAGCGTCACGGTCTGGGCATGAGTATTGTCAACGGTAACGCGTCTGGCGGGAATAAAGGCCGGGGTTAGCGTTGCTCCAGCATTATCCTTGCTGTGCTTCATCCAATAATAAAAGGCGCTGAGCGAAATGTTGTTCTGGCGGCAATAGCCTTTTTGGGTGAGTCCACTGTGTTGCCAGGCGTCGAGATGCTGTTGTCGTTCGATGAAAGATTATAAAATACTACTCTGCATGCCTCGCTTTTGGACTGCCCCTAGGATTAGATACAACCCTCAGTTAGTGATGTCGGTTCTTGACCCGAACCCCGAATTAGCGCCGCCTTTCTTAGATATTACCACTTTTTTTGACCTTTCATTTTGCTCTGATACAATGATTTTTCAGGCTTTTACCCCTGCGACATCGCTATGCAGTGCGCTACATAAGAGTGTTTGGCAGGATACTTTTCAGATTACCGGATGGATCGTATACGCACAGTTGTGAGTCTGTCAGTTGGGAACTTCGATAAATCACCAAATTGGTTCCGCCTGGCCGGGCTTGGGAAGGAAAAAGTATGCCATCCAGACCAGCTGCGACCACGTCGTCGGCCATATACCAACTGGGAGGTTCGACACCGTTGCCAAACCGTTCTGTGCGCCAGTCGACGGCAAAGTCGGCCCACAGGTCGCCCCAGTGCTCAGGGTCGAATCCTGCACTCAAATCGGCTACCCGCAGTTCTTTGGCGAAAAAAGTACAAATTGTGCCAGGCTGCAGCCAGGGATTATCCTGTTTGTATTCGGCCAATGCCGTGACCTCGTCAGCCGACAGGTATAGCGCTTCCTGCCGAGGACGTTTGAAGCGTCCACCCTGCCTCGCTGCACCCATGCCGGAAAGGGGCGTAGAGGCAAAGGCCGGTACAATAATCCGATAGAACGCCGGGAACCGCCCGCCGTCAAGAATAACGTCAATCATCCAGCTGCACCGCCGGCGAGAGACTCCAGGTAGGCGATAACGTCATCGGCCCGACCATCTCTGAGCAGAGCATCAGCGGTTTTGTAGCCGAACGCGCGCAGGGGTTCGTTGCGGATAAGGAAAACGGCTTGCTGCGCATCGCCCGTCATCTCAGTGGACACGGCCAGAACCCGCACCAGATTCACCAGATACTGCTGCAATTGCTGTGCTTGAGGCCGTGAGGAAGGTGTGTTGCGATGCACATGCGCACGCTCAGCCAGTTCCTGAATTCGGAAGCCAAAAAAATCCCCTACCCTGGCGGGTGAGAGGTAGGCGGTGTTGGGCTCGCGAAACTGAACGCTCAACGGGTTCGGAAGTGATGCGCTCATAGCCACTCCTTTCAATGCAATCAACGCGCACTTATTATGCACTAATATTGCAAATATTCCAGCGCCACTGTAGAAACAACTCACAGACGCGCAGTTGACGCTTATCACTTGGATGGTAAATGAGGACAATTGAAACATACTTGGATGCGATATAAATCACAATTTTGTATCGTTTCCATTTTGGGTCAAATACATATATATTCAATTTAAAATATATATATTTCATTCATATAAATCTGACTTCGAGTCCAGTCAGAGGAGCCAATTTCTGTTCTGTGGATGTCTGCTGAAATCCATGGAAGCTTCAAAATCAATAGATTGGATTCTAATACGGTGACACTCAGTTCCGTATTGTTCTATTGACTGCCACATCATTTTGGGGGCTTTATTGGGGGCCTTGACCGGTTCGATTTTCACAAAGTCCTAAATGTCACTCACCCATACCACCCTTCGTTATGCCAAGCTCCGATCAACAGTCTATAAGTTGAGTGATACTCAGGGCCTCTACCTCCTCGTCAAACCCAATGGTTCAAAACTCTGGCATCTTAAATATCGCTACGCGGGCAAAAAAAAAGAAACTGGCATTTGGAGCCTACCCTGCAGTTTCGTTGGTTCAGGCCCGGCAACAGCGTGACAGTGCCAGCAGGCTACTAGTCAAGATACCGATCATTTTAAATTTAACCCTGACGCTAGCACCAACATTCGCTGAATCACGCCACGGCAGGAGGTAGCACCCATCCTTGGTGCTGCGGCGACGCCAAGTGTTTATTTCTCGTTACTGTTCTGCGCCCATGGCGCGGAAGGTGAGTGTGAGGACTCTATTCGCCTGTGCTTCGCCATCATCGGTGGGTGGAATGCGCCATAGGCAAGACAGAAGGACCAATATGTCAGCCGCGTTGTTTCCTGGCAAAATCTCGCCAGAGGCTTCGCAAGCTAACATCAGCTTTTGAACTGCGTCAAGCATCGGCAGGTAGGCGTCCTGGGAATCTTTGTCTGAAAGCGTCACGTGAAGCGACGCCGCGATCGCATGTTTAACCCTCCCTAGTTTAGCGAGCCGGTAGCACCACAGACGAAACGCCATGAGTGGTCTATGTTTGGCCAGCAACGCCGGTGCGAGTTGGACTTGAGCGTCAATCTCGTTTTTATACACACCCAGTACCAGGGCTTCCCGGCTCGGGAAGTGGCGATAAAGCGTGCCCGGTCCAACGCCTGCCATCTTGGCGACGGAGTTCATAGAGACCTCTGGATCGGTAGTCAGCATGTCCCGCGCCACTTCAAGAATGCGGTCACGATTGACACGCGCGTCAGAACGTAGTTTTTCGTTCACCTTTAACTTTCCTCTTGACTAAACGGAGACATCTCCGCTAAAAACGGAGAGCACTCTCATTTTCAACGAAAGGCACACAATCATGCAATACAAAAAACTCGGCAATTCTGGTTTGGACGTATCCCCCATCTGCATCGGCTGTATGGGTTTCGGCCACCCGGCACAGGGGCATCCGGCATGGTCCCTCTGCGAAGACGCAAGCCGCGTCCTGATACGGCATGCTGTCGAAGCAGGCATCAATTTTTTCGACACTGCCAATATGTATTCGACAGGATCAAGCGAGGAATTCCTGGGCAGGGCCCTAAAGGATTTCGCTAACCGTGACGCAATGGTCATCGCCACCAAGCTGTCCGCGCCCACGCGTAATGGTCCCAATGCTCTCGGCTTGTCACGTAAGGCGATCATGACTGAGGTGGATCACAGCCTGCGCCGGTTGGGGACAGATTATATAGATTTGTATCAAATTCATCGTCGCGATCAACTGACGCCTTGGGAAGAAACACTTGAGGCGCTGCATGACTTGGTGAAGATGGGCAAGGTGCGGTACATCGGGGCCTCTTCGATGATGGGCTGGGAGTTCAGTAAGGCGCTGCATTTGCAGGAAAAAAACGGTTGGGCGCGTTTCATCTCCATGCAGGACAATTACAACTTGCTCGCTCGGGAGGAAGAGCGAGAAATGCTGCCGCTTTGCGCTGATCAAGGCGTGCAAACCATGGTCTACAGCCCGCTTGCGCGCGGCCGTCTTGCCCGCCCATGGGGCCAAACCACCGAGCGGTCAAAAACCGAACCGGCGGGCGCCGAGCAAAACTCGATTACAGCGGCAAGCGATCAGAAAATCGTAGAAGTAGTCGGCGCTATCGCGGCGGAACGCGGCGTAAACCAGGCACAGATAGCGCTTGCATGGCTCCGCCGCAATCGCGTAGTCGCCGCACCGATTGTAGGGGCGCTCCAAACCAAGCATATTGATGACGCGATAGCGGCGCTCTCCATCACTTTGACTGAAGATGAGGCGAAGAGGCTGGAAAATCCTTACACCCCTCGCGTGGACCACCAAGGAATCTCTGTACCGGCCCAATTGCGCCGTGCTGCGGAAGCGGCCACAGGGTTTAGCGCTGACGCTTGAATTTACAAAGACGTTGCACTGCGCCATCAGCTTGTGGCGTTATTCAAATACCGGGCTATATGATTAATCCGCTGTCGGTGCCGGATGGTTTAGCGTCACCGCCAGGGGAACGACAAAGCTGGTCTTCAGGTAGTGTTTAACCGCTCAAGTTCGCGTGCCGTACCCGCGGCAACACGGCGTAACCTTCGATGTCCAGTTGCGCGGAAATGCCAACCCAATCCAATCGTTCAATATTCGTGTAGCGTGCGGTCATTTGAAGATTCTCCTCAGCTCTTGGCTTCGCGGCGCAGCAGTTCGCGCTTGCGATCTACGCCCCAGCGATAGCCGGCAAGATCGCCATTGCGCCGTACCACGCGGTGGCAGGGAATAGCCACGGCCAGGTGGTTCGCGCCGCAGGCCTGCGCGACGGCGCGCACCGCTTTGGGCGACCCGATGCGCTCGGCTACCTCCGTGTAGCTCGCCGTTGTGCCCGGGGGAATTTCACTCAGCGCCAGCCAGACACGCTCCTGGAAGGCTGTGCCCTGCACATCCAGCGGAAGATTCAGGCCGATTTCCGGCGCTTCGATGAAACCTACAACCTGGGCCACCAATTGTTCGAACTCACCGTCACAACCAATGAGCTGCGCCTTGGGAAACTGGTCCTGTAGACCGCGCACCAGAGCGTCCGGGTCATCGTCCAACAGAATGGCGCAAATACCGATCTGACTCTGCGCGACCAGAATGGCGCCTAGTGAACATTGTCCCACCGCGAAACGGATGACCGCTCCTACACCGCCCGCCCGGTAGTCCCGGGCGCGCATGCCCAATAGTTGCTCGGATGTTTCATAAAAGCGGCTGTTGGAATTGAAGCCGGCATCATAGATGGCGCTCGTGATAGAGGCTTTTGGGACGCTCAACTCCTCGCGCAGTTTGCGGGCGCGGTAGGCCGAGCCATAGGCCTTGGGCGTCAGGCCCGTTTCAGCTTTGAACAAACGATGAAAATGAAACGGACTCAACTCGACCTCGGCGGCCAGGACGTCGAGTTGGGGCGGCGTCTCCGAGGTTTCGATCAGCCGGCAGGCGCGCGCTACCAGCGCGGCGCGCTCTGACGCGGCACTGGTATGGTCGCCGTGCGCGCGGCGGCTCGATCGATAGCCCGCCGCTTCAGCCGCCTCGACCGAATCGAAGAACTCCACATTCTTGCGCTTCGGTAGCCGTGCCGTGGAACTGGGGTGGCAGTACACGCCAGTGGTGCGCACGGCATAAATGAAGTGTCCGTCGGCGGCTGCATCCCGCGTTCGGACTGCTTCCCAGCGAGCATCGTCCGTGTCGTAAGGAGTCGTCGTTTTCATGGCGGTAATCCTGAATTCGTTAATCACTGCGCCAGTATAGGCGGGACTTCATTCGCAAGAACTCTGATTCTTGCGAATGAATTTCATCGGCTGGGTAGTCGCCACAAATACCAGGCAGCCACTGTGCGCCAAGGGCGCCAGTCCTCGTCCAGATTGGATAGAAACTCGATGGCCCGCCGGTACGCACGTTGCGATAGGTCTGCGGCAATGGTTCCCGTCAAGGTCAAATTCCCGGCGGCATGATGGTATGCGGCTCTTCAGACTCAGGCGCCATTGGCTGCCCCAACGTCGATAGCGGCCCGCGGGTCGTCAAAGCCCAGCTCCCTGGCCAGCACACCCAGGCAGAAAGCGACCGGCATAAACAAGACTCTTTTCTGGCCGCCGCCTATCAACGTCATCAAGGGAAAAATTCATCCGGCGATTTAATGCCTATTGTTACTGGTGCCTGCTTAACGCGCTCGATAGCGATAATATCGGCCGCCAGAGAGATAGACCGGAAGCCATGCTGGTTAAAATAACCGCCAGAACGCTGATTATCGGCATCACTTCCTATCTGCTGTTTCCGATCAGGGAACAGCAATGTCTGTCCAGACATATCAAAAATGCTCAAGTTTCTCTATCCCAAATACTCTATTATCGACAAACCGCCGTTATAGTCGGTGCTGTAGATTATCCCCTGCGCATCCACAAACACATCGCAGGACTGGATAACCCTGGGGCGGTTCGGCCGGGTATCCATCATCTTCGCCGGCGCCGCGGGCACCAGTGCGCCGGTTTCCACCGGGCGGTACGGATTGGAGATATCGTAGGCGCGCACGCCCGCGTTCTGGTACGTGGCGAAAATCAGCGTTGAACTGATAAAGCTGCCCGGCCGGTTTTCATGCAGGTTATGCGGTCCGAAATGGGCGCCTTTGGCGACATAATCCGTTTCATCCGGCTGCGGGAAAGTGGCGATGCTCACCGGATTGGCGGGTTCACGGATATCGAACAGCCAGATAAGCTTCTCGCCGTCCTCCTGGTTATCCAGCACCGCTTCGTCCAGCACCACCAGCAGGTCGCGATCCGGCAGGGGTAGCGCCGTATGCGTACCGCCGCCAAACGGCGGGCTCCAGTTGCGATGGCTGATAAGCCTGGGCCGTGTACGGTCTTTGACATCCAGGATGGTCAGGCCGCCATCGCGCCAACTGCCATAGGCGGTATCGCCGCTGATAATGGCGTGGTGAAGTGCGTAGCGTTTTCCTCCCGGCCAGACCGGCGTTTCCCCCGCCGCCTGGTTCATCCCCGGCAGCCACCAGCGCCCCGCCACCTCCGGTTTACGCGGATCGGCCAAATCAATGGTCAGGAAGATATAATCGGTAAAACCGTCTATCAACGCGGACACGTAAGCCCAGCGGCCACCGACATACCAGATGCGGTGGATGCCGATGCCATTGAGCGGCAGAAAGCCGATTTCCCGCGGCTGGTCCGGGGTGGAAATATCAAAAATACGCAGGCCGGCGCTCCAGCCCCGATCCCACACATCGCTTACCGTCTCGCTGACCGCCCGGGTGTAGTAGACCTTTTCATCTGCAAACCGGACATCGGCGAACAGATCTCGGGCGTTAATCACCAGCAACAGGTCGTCATACGCCTGTAAATGTACATTCCAGGTGCCCGGCGGCGCGGGTACATACCCCGCCGCCTTGGGATTCTTCGGATCACGCACATCGACAATGGAGAACCCCTGCGACACCATATGGCCGATGTAGGCAAAACCGCGATGCACCATCAATTGTACGCCGTCGGGGCGCCCGCCCTGATCGCTGTGGCCTAGAAGCCGCATATTGCGGCTGTAGTCCGGGCGCGGTAATTCGTTAACCATAGCCGCTCCTTAGTGGTTTTTCTCTTCAAGCGTGGCAAACCAAGGGGCGATAAAGTCCTCGGTCTGTCCCCAGCCGGGGATTATTTTCCCCAGGCCGGCCACACTCACCGGTCCCGGCTGGCCGGCGACCAATGCCTGCGGAATAACCGCCGCCTTGAAATCATAGGTGGCGGGGGTTTTCTCACCGGCCAGCTTATTGGCAATCAACCGCACGTTGGTTGCGCCGATAAGTTTCGGGTCCACCGCCACGCTCACTTTCCACGGGCTGTTGGCTTCACGGATCAATTGCAGATCCTGGTTGGACACATCGATGCTATAAAGCTTGATTTCAGTACGGCCATTTTCTTTCAACGCTTTGTAGGCGCCCTGGCTGAAGGCATCCCAGGTTCCCCAGATAGCGTCAATCTTTCCTTTCGGGTATTTCGCCAGTACCGCGCCCAGTTTATTGGCGGTGTCGCCCTGGACATCGCTTGATACCGCGCCGATGGATTCCAGCTCTTTGATGCCCGGATTCTGTTTCAGCAAAGCCTCATACGCTGCCTGGCGGCGCTCCATTGGCGGGAAGCCGGCGACCCATAGCTTGATGATATTCGCCTTGCCATTGAAGTCTTTGATCAATTGGCCAAACGAGAGCTGCGTCAGCGAAACGTCATCCTGCTGCGTTACCGTCACGCCCGGGATATCTCCATTAACCGCCGTGTCGAACACCGACACGGCAATCCCGGCATCCGCCGCGCGTTTGACCAACGGCGTGGAATACGGGTCGCGTCCCTGGGAAAGAATGATACCGTCATATTTCTGGCTGATGGCCTGATTCACAAAATCCTGGAATTTGGCATCGTCGCCGTTACTGAGAAAGGTACTGACTTTGAAGCCCAGCTTTTTACCTTCCTGTACAGCCCCTGACACAAATTGGGTGGTGTTATCGTCAGAGCCGAGGTTGCGGATAATCGCGATACGTATCGGACCGTTATGATTGGCGATGGCTGACGGTACCGGCGCCGGCACGGCGGCATGGCCAGGCATGGCGGCCAGCAGCCCGAGCATCAGCAATGAACCTGCGAAATGTTTCATTATTCTTCCCCTGTTGAAGTTAACGTCGCTGGAAATAGGTCAATGCAAGAGCGCCGGCCAGCACCAGTCCCTTGATAATGTCCATGGCATAATACGGGACGGACAGCATCACCAGGCCGTTTTGCAACACGCCGAGGATAACCGCCCCCACCAATGTGCCCAAGGCGTTGGGTTTGCCGGACCCCGCCAGTGAAAACCCGATCCAGGCCGCGGCGACGGCGTCCATTAAATAGCTTCCGCCGGCGTTGACCTGTGAAGAACCGATACGCGATGCCAGCAGAATGCCGCCCAGGCCGGCCAGCAGCGATGAGAGCACATAGGCAATGACTTTGTAGCGCGTGGTGCGGATTCCGGATAAGCGGGCCGCTTCCGGGTTGCCGCCGATGGCATACATACGGCGGCCGTGGGTGGTCAACGACAGCCCGAGCTGCGCCGCCACGGCCACCGCCAGCATGACGATGACGATGGTCGGCACCTGCCCCAGCAGGCCAAAGCCGGGCGGAATGGTCCCTTGCGCCATGTCGCCGCTCGGCAGCACCATATTTTCGGTAATGGAGCCGCCATAGCTGTAGGTCATCGCCACGCCCTGGATCACAAACAGGCTGGCGAGGGTGGCGAGCATATCCGGAATGCGCAGCACCACAATCAGTAAGACGTTGAATAATCCCACCAGCGTACACAGCGCCAGCGTCAGCACAATGGCTTCGGTGGCGCCGAAACCGTGCCAGACAAACATCGAGATAACCAGCGCATTCGCCAGCGAAGCGGTGGAGCCCACCGACAGATCAAACCCGCCCACCGTCAATGAAATCGACACGCCGATGGCGATAACCGTCACGATGGCGATAGACCGCAGGATATTGATGATATTGAAAGGATCGAGGAAATTATCCGACGCGACGCCAAAGATGGCGATAAGCGCCACTACGGTCAGCAACATGCCCCATTTATAGAGAAAATCGAACATCAGTTGACGGAGCGATACCGTCTTCTTCGCAGTAAGAGCCTTGCTCACGACGCCGCGCCTCCGGTCGAGTAGTACAATAATGTGTCTTCACGGGCGTCGGCGCCGGCGATTTCCGCCACCACGCGGCCGTCCCACAATACGCAGATGCGATCGCATAAACCCACCAGTTCGCCGAACTCTCCGGAGGCATAAATCACGCCTTTTCCCTCCCTGGCCAGGCCGTCGATCAAATTGAATACATCAGTTTTCGCTTTTACATCCACGCCCTTGGTGGGTTCATCAAAGATCAACACCCGCGCATCGGCGCGCAGCCATTTGCCTATGGCCACTTTTTGCTGGTTGCCGCCTGACAAACGGCGCAGGGTTTGCGCCGGTCCGGTGGTTTTCACTCCCAGACGGGTTATCACCTGTTGCGCCCAGTGCCAGGCTTGGCGATGGCCAAAGATACTCCAGCGCGAGAAGCTGTTATCGGCGCTGACCGACAGGTTCATACTGATGGATTCATCAATGAAAATACCCTCTTTACGCCGCTCCTCCGGCACCAGCGCGAGGCCCCGACTGACCGAATCAGCCGGGTCGTGCGGTCGCCACGTCCGCCCCTGCAGCTCGCCGCGGTCCAGACGGCTTTTACTGGCGCCGAACAGCGCCTTGCACAGCTCGGTCTTCCCGGCGCCGGCCAGCCCGGCAATGCCCAGGATTTCACCTTTATGCAGATGCAGGGAGATATCTCTCAATAATCCTTCGTCATGCAAACCCTCAATCCGCAGCAGCGTTTCGTTGCTGTGCGGCGGCCGGCGCGGGGGGTAGATATCGCGTATTTCATGTCCCAGCATCTTTTCGACGATGGCCTCGCCGCTGAGACTGGCCATCGGGCCGGATTCAATCAGCTGCCCATCGCGCAATACCGTCAGGGTATCGCAAACGGCTTTCAGTTCATGGATACGGTGGGAGATGAAGACCACGCCAATTCCCTGCGCCTTCAGGCGTCTCACCACGGTGAACAATCGTTCGCTTTCCTGCTGATCGAGCGGCGCGGTGGGCTCATCGAGTATCAGAAAACGGCAGTGATGGGACAGGGCGCGCGCCAGCATGATGTGCTGCTTTTGCGCCAGCGAGCAGCCCGCCGCCTTGCGCCCGACATCCATCTGCATATCCAGCTGGGCCAGCGCCGCCCTCGCCCGCTGCCGCACATCCCGCCAGTGGAAACGATGGCCGCCCTCGGCCAGCCGGTCGAGCATGATGTTTTCCGCGACGCTGAGCCCCGGCACCAGGGCCACATCCACTTCCTGCTGCACCAGGTGGATACCCAGCCGTTTCGCCTCGCGGGGATGGCGAATCGTCACGCTCTCATTATTTATGGCGATATTGCCCTCATAATGGATGTGGGTGCCGCACAACACCGCCATCAATGTCGATTTGCCCGCGCCGTTGGCGCCGGTCAGCGCATGTACGGAACCGCCCGACAGCGTGAAATCCACCTGCTTTAATGCCTGGAACCCCGAAAAGGCCAGACTGACTCCGCGCATCTCAAGTCGGTTGGCTACCATCCGCGGCGAATCCTTGTGATTAATGGTTTGATTTAACGAATTTTTCATAGTGTCCCTTGACTGGCAACGACGTAAAATGCATAAGATAAAGCAAAATGTTATTAGCCATCCAGGCGTCCAGACATAACATAGGGTTAGCCGTACACCAACAGGACAAGATTCATGAGCACTACCACCGATATCCGCGTCGTCACCGGGCCGGCCAACTACTATTCGCACAGCGGCAGCTTGACGCGGCTGGGCGATTTTTTCTCCGCCGGGCAATTGGCCCGCGCCGTCTGGATTTTCGGCGAACGCGCCATCGAGGCCGCGCGCCCTTATCTGCCGGCGGCCTTTACTGCGCCGGGGGCAAAGCAGCTGTTGTTCAAAGGCCATTGCAGCGAGAGCGATGTGGCCCGGCTGGCGCAGGACGCCGGCGATGACCGCGCGGTAGTGATCGGCGTGGGCGGAGGGACGGTGCTGGATACCGCCAAAGCGGTGGCCCGCCGCTTGGGACTGCCGGTGGTGAATATACCGACCATTGCGGCCACTTGTGCCGCCTGGACGCCGCTTTCCGTCTGGTATAACGACGCAGGCCAGGCGCTGCATTTTGAAATTTTCGATGACGCCAATTTTCTGGTACTGGTGGAGCCGGAAATCATCCTGAAGGCGCCGGCGGAGTATTTGCTGGCCGGGATCGGGGATACGCTGGCGAAATGGTATGAAGCGGTGGTGCTGGCGCCCGAGCCGCAGAATCTGCCGTTAACGGTGCGGCTTGGCATCAATGGCGCGCTGGCGATTCGCGATGTACTGCTCGAAGGCAGTGAAACGGCGCTCACACATCAGCGGCAAGGCGAACTCAGCCAGGTTTTCCGGGACGTGGTGGACGCCATTATCGCCGGCGGCGGCATGGTCGGCGGGTTGGGCGAGCGCTATACCCGCGTAGCGGCGGCGCATGCGGTGCACAATGGTTTGACGGTATTACCGCAAACGGAAAAATTCTTGCACGGCACCAAGGTCGCCTACGGCATTCTGGTGCAAAGCGCCCTGCTCGGCCAGGACGATGTATTGGCGCAGCTGATTGCCGCCTACCGCCGTTTTCACCTGCCCACCACGCTGGCGGCGCTGGAGGTGGATATCCATAACCGCGCGGATCTGGATAAAGTCATCGCCCATACCTTGCGTCCGGCGGAATCTATTCACTACCTGCCGGTGAAGCTGACGCCGGAGACCCTGCGGGCCGCTTTCGAAAAAGTGGAAAGCATCGGCCATCCCCGCTCAATACCCGCTCATTCATAGCCGATACCTTTCTCGCCAGTCTGTTCCGGCAACAGGCCGGCGACCACATCATCATGCATTGCCAAGGGATTAACTCATAATAATATTTCTGATAGCACATTCATTTTCAATATGTATTATTAATATTATTCCAGAGCGCATTCAGGGAGGGTGCTGTTGGGCACTATCCCTGAGTGTTAGAATGAGCAAACACAATGCCATTTATGGCTAATAGATATGACGCGCCAAGAATTGATAGTTACGCTCGAGGTTATTGGTCGTATGGAAATATAAATCTTCTGCATGATGAGCGCTCATCAATAAATTATATTCAACATTATCGCTACCAATGGCCTTTGCAATGCGAACAGCGAACTCTTGGCTTTGCAAGCGTGGAATGGTGTCATCCAAATAGCCATGCTGGATAAGGAACGGGGGAGCATCTGCAGTAATATAGTTTTCTGGGTTAGTTGTATCCATTACGCTCTTATCAACTTTGGTTATCTGTTTCCTCATTAACAAAGACTCAAATGAGTCTTCCGTTGAATGCTTCTGTCCATCTATGCCGATTTCTTTCCATTGTTGATCCATCGTCAAAAAATTGATCGGAGGATACCAGGCAATAACCGCCTGTACGCGCGTTGAAACATCGGCATTACCCAGTTTAGGATCTTCCAGGGATTTTACATCGGCAGAAACACCCGCCAGCGCCACCAGGTTGCCCCCGGCTGAACCGCCCATCAGGATGATATTATCCGGGTCGAAGTTATATTTATTCGCATTGGCGCGAACGAATTTTATTGCGGCTTTCACATCGTTGATCTGCGCTGGCCAGGGTGCTTCAGGGCTGAGACGATAGTTGATGTTCGCTACGGCATAACCTTTCTGTAAACCATAGAGCGCGGGAACCAACTGGTTGTCCATTTTATCACAACCAAAAAACGCGCCGCCGTGGACGTTGATAATGACCGGGTATTTTAACTTCCACTGTTCCGGAAGAAAGATATCCATCTTTTCCGCAGGCGAAACATTTGCATAACTGACATCGAGATACTTGTTTTTAATCCGAGAAATATCCGGGGCCTGACCGCAAGCGTTTGGTCCTTGCGGTGGGCCAATGATTTTTTTGCCATGCCAATCTGATGGCATCGGCACATCTGCCGCATGACTCAATGGGATGCCAGCGAAAAATGCGGCAAGCAAGAGATATCCAATCCTGTTTTTCATTCTTATTACGCTCCTTAAGGCGGTCTGCATATAAATTAGATGCTCAAGCGCCGAGCATGATCCCGCCGTCCACGGCAATATGCTGACCGGTGACGAAGCCATTTTTCATTAAAAACAGATATGCTGAGGCAAGTTCATCGATACTGGCCAACCGGCGCAAGGGGATGTTTTGTTCAAAATGTTGGCGCGTGGCATCAAGCTGCCGTTGCGGCACGTCGCGCCAGAAAGGGGTGAGCGTCCAGGTCGGCGAGACCGCGTTGACGCGGACTTTAGGCGCCAGCTCGGCCGCAAGTCCCTCCACCAGGGCATTGATACCCATATTGCCCACGTAGCTCGCACAGGCGTCCTGCGCCCTTCCGCCCGTTCCTGAGGTGAACACCATGCTGCCACCCTCATTGATCTTGCCGGCAGCCAATTGACCGATGCGTACGTTGGTAAAGAACTTTGACTCGATGACATGACGGATGACCGCGATGTCGGAACGGGCAAAGCCGCCCCCCATTACATCGCCAACCATCGAGACGAGATGGTCGAATGCGGGAAGCTTTTCAAACAGGTCTGCAAGCAGGTCGTGGTCATGGGCATCCGCCAGATATGTTTGCACGTTGGTCCCGCGCCGCGTGAGAAAGTCAAGTGCGGCATCCAGCCGTTCCTGATGCCGCCCGACGATGATCAGCCGTGCGCCTTCATCCGCGGCCATATGCGCCACGCGCAGCCCGATGCCGGAACTGCCGCCAATAACGACCAGCGTCTTATCTTTCATGGTATACATATACATTCCTGATAGGTTCTTGTTTAAACACCGATATAAACCGCTTTACCAAGCTGTTTAGCCGTTTTTATAGTATTCATATTTTATCCAGTAGGCCCCATCCAGGCACCGGCCATGCCTGGGATAAAAATGAAAGAAATTTGCTGGTCATGCGCCGCCGTCCAAAACGCCGCCTTGTCGGCAGCGAATTAAATGTGCGCTTATTTATGGTGCCAGTAAGCCACCGCGCGAACAAAAGCCTCATCACAGCCACGGCGCTGGGTAAAATAATCGCTCAGCATCTTTACCGTCTCTCCTTCGCCGGTCAGCCAGATAAAATAGTCCTCAGCTGGCAAAGAAACCTTATCGAGGGCGCCTATAAGCATACCGAGATTATCGGTATGCATCATTCCGCTTCCCAGCCAGTGGACGTCGACGCCATTGAGATCGTTCAGATAATCACGGCCAGTGGATTCATTCGCATAGGCAAACAAATGGAGTCGCTCAGCTTTGATGGCGGGCTTGCGGCGCTTGAACGCCGGCAGGCCGGTTTCATCACAGATATAGAGCTGGAAAAGATAATCATCCGGTACGATAACCGATCCCCGGGGACCACCAATCACCAAATCTTGTCCGGGCCGCGCATGCTCGGCCCAATCGCTGGCGACACCACCCTGGTGGATATAAAAATCCAGCGTCAGGGTGTTTTCAGCGTCAAATGCCAGCGGCGTATAATCGCGCGCCAAAGGACGCACCCCGTCTTTCCAGACAACGCCTTCTGAGGTCACCTGGGGCAGATTCAGGGCACCGGTCTTCGGATCGGGAAAGAACAGTTTGACGTGATCGTCAAAACCAGGGGAGTTAAAACCTTTTAAATCCGAACCGACGAACTCAATGCGCCAGAAGTCCTTCGCCACGCGAGTTTTGTTGGCAATCTTAATGCGTCGGAAACACAATTCGTGGCGTACGCGCTGCGGTTCACGGCTATGATTATCGTCAGTCTTTTTTTTACCCAAAAGAAAACTCCTTGCGTCACGGTGGAATAAAATGTCCTGGTTGGCGCACACGGCCATTAGCGCTTCAAAGCGCGGCGACAATACATTTAGCCAAGCTCAGGTCGCCTTCACTCGTGGATCCGCTGACGCCCACGGCGCCGATAATCTCACTGTCGGCACACAGCGGCAGGCCGCCCTTTAACGGCACCAGATGCGGCACGGAAAGCATCGCCACCTCCCCTCGATTGATCATGCTTTCAAACAGCTCGGTACTGTCCTGAATGGCGGCGGCGGTGCGGGCCTTACCTTCCGCTACGCTGGCTGAAATCGGCGGCGCGGCGTCCATTTTGCCGAAGGCCACCAGCTGTCCGGCGCGATCAACCACCGCAATACTAACGGAGATGTTTTGCTTTATGGCGGTCTCGATGCCAACGTTAAGTAATGCCTGCGCCGCCATGAAAGTAATATTATTAGCGGCATAATAATTTAAATTAGACATGGCTATTCCTTGAAAAAGCGGGAGACATTACACTGCCGTGTTCAATGGGCTAACCTAACAGTTGTCCGGGCCATGCGGTACCGTCATTCCTGGTAACAGAGCATTGACTAAAAGGGGAGTCATCATGCCGGTACTGGATGATATAAAGGGATTCGTCACCGTTGCGCAAACCGGTGGATTTACCCGCGCGGCCAGAAAGCTGGCTATTTCAACCTCCGTGGTCAGCCGTCGTATTGATCGGCTGGAAACCGAGCTTGGGGTCTGTTTAATGCTGCGCAATACCCGCGGCGTCACGCTGACCCCGGCGGGCAATGAATTTTACCGTCGGGCGCAGTTGATCCTCCGGGAGCTGGATAACGCCTATCAGGCCGTTGCCGAAAGAAAAGAAGAGATCACCGGCTGTTTACATATCAGCACGCCCTATTCTTTCGGCATTCGCCATTTAGAGCCGGTGCTGACCCGGCTGAGCACCCGTTATCCTTTGCTGGAATTTGATATCTCATACAACGATCGCTACGTGGATTTATTAAAAGAATCCTTTGATGCCGTCATCCGTATCGGCGCCATTAGCGAACTGAGCTTTGCCGCGCGCCGTATCGGCCCCATACCTACCGTCCTGGTGGCCAGTCCGGCCTATTTGGAAAAGCACGGGACATTGCAAACGCCTGATCTGATTTCGGGACACCAATGCCTGATTTATTCCGGCCGGACCCATGCCGAGTGGGTCTTTCAGCAGGGCGAAAACAGGATTTCCCTATTGCCCTCGGGGCGTTTCCATTCCGATAGCGGGGAGGTGCTGCTCAAGTGGGCATTGAATGGGCGCGGGATCGCCGTATTTCCCCATTTCATGGTCAAGGAGGCCCTGTCCGGGGGTGGGCTGGTGCGGCTGTTGCCGGACTATGCCATGCCGGAACACGATCTGTATATTTTGCGTCCCCCGGGCGTGCGGGTGGCGGGCAAGGTGCGGGTGCTGTTTGATGAAATGGTGGCCTATTGCCGGGATGCGCTGCAGGGACCCTGACAGCCGCAGGCAATTCTCCCCTGTTTTGCATCGGCTTTTCAGGCGATCAAAAATAGTTATATGGCATTATAGAATGACCTTCCGGTGATGGCGGGTTTGTACGTCCCCGCCAAAATCAGCCGGCCGGCGCCGCCCACCGTTTCAACGGCTGACGTCAGGGCCTCTTCGTACCGGATTTAAGTCCTTTGTGCAGTTCCTGCAACCGTTTCATCGACTTCATCGTGCGTTGCGATGCCAACGATGCGACGGATAACACCAGCATTTCCAGACAAACCAATACCGTACCGTGCAAGGGTAAGCGGCCATTTTCCCCGCCGCGTGGCACATTGAGCGTGACATTGGCTTCCTGGGAGAAGCGTGAATCCATCGCATTGGTCAACAGGATAACAGGCAGACCCAGCCGCTTTGCCTCACGTAGCGTGGTCATTCCTTCACGGTGTGCGGATTTTTGCGCCATCATCACCAGCACATCGCCGCGTTGCAGTGCCAGCAACTGTTCCGCCAGCCCAATGCCGAGTCGATTGAGTGATATCGCCGGCTGACCAATGCGATTAAATAGCCGCACGGTATAATCGGCCAGAATACCCGAAGCATTAATACCAAATATCGCCACCTGTCGAGCCTCCAACAGCAGGGAGACGGCCTGAGAGAAAGCGACTCGATTATGGGGGGCCGACAGTACATCACAGGCATGCCTATGCCCGTCCAGTACAAAATCAATGCTTGAATCGACGTCGCTGGTAAGCTCGCTCACCGTGGTGCACATCTTCTCGGTAGAGGTCATCACCGGATCAAACCACTGGCTGAGGATTTTCTTTAAATCACGCAATCCAGCGAACCCCAATGCCTGGACAGCCCTTACGACGGTGGCGTCAGAGGTTTTGGTCGCGGCAGCAATCTCCATTGCCGTACACTCCAGCACCACTTCCCTATTCTCATTGATATATTGCAGTACTGTTTGCAAACCCGGCGATAGCTGATGCGCGCGGGTACGAAAGCGTTCGCCATAGATATCTACTCGATTCTTGGTCTTTTTAACTGGCAGCATGATGGATTCCGTTTATTTCACTTTAGACAGCGCCCGCCCGGCAATTTGGGATTGTACTATAGCGGTCATCAGGCTTAGCGCGGCAAAGGAGTTGGAAATGGCTTCTTCGCGCGACACCAGAATAAAGCGCCCGCCTTTACAGGCGGTCAGGAAATCACACCAGCCCGGTAGCGCCGTATTCATGGCCGCTATCTCATCCTGGGGTTTACCGCCGGTGTCAGCGCGCCAGGTGTCAAAAACAAAGTCAGCATCGACCTCAGGTAGACGCTCGGCGCTCACATCCATACGCCCTCCGTCGGGGATGGCATCGATAAGCTTAGGGAATTTGAAGCCCGCATCACGCAATACGCGTCCAAGAGACTGATAGGTGTGCAGCACGTTGATTTTGCCTTTATTGGCCTGAATCACCGATACGGAGATATGTTGGGTATCCACCGCGTGTTTCAATTGATTTATCTGCTCCTGGTAACGCCGCTGCAAAATCGCCAACCGTGCCTCAGTGCCAGTTAGCTGCGCCAGCTTGCTGTAAATACGGGGGGCGCCCCCCTGCAGATGGTCGATGCTGACGGTGGGAGCGATTTTCTCCAGCTGCGCTATCGAGACATTACGGGTCGGCTCGGTAATAATTAAATCAGGTTTTACCGCGGCGATAGCTTCGATATCTATGTCGGTAGAACCGATAAATTTGATGTCCGAGTTATCAAAATCGATGCCGGTCAACAGTTTGCCGGAACGAATAAAATGGCCGCCATCGGGCGCTGTGCGGCCATGACTTGCCACCGGCAATACGCCCAACTCAATTAGCGGTATGGTGATATCGAGGTCATGCAGTGAGACAATGCGCTGCGGATGCAGCGGCACGGCCACGACGCGACCTAAGTCATCGGTAAACCGTTGGGTCGCCGGCGCGGCCGCCGAAAAAAAACTCAGTACCAGCAACAGTGAACAAATAACGCGCATAACCTTCCTTAAGAGATCAGAACCTGTCTCGGCGTTGCCAGAGCAGTAATAGGAAAAAGGGGGCGCCGAGTAGCGAGATAATAATACCGGCGGGAAGCTGAAGCGGTGCAAACGCCAAGCGCCCGACGCTGTCCCCCAGCAGTACCAACAGGGCGCCTACCAGCGCGCTACCGCTTAGCAGCGCCGTCTGACCGCCCCGCATAAGCAAACGAGTAAGATGAGGCGCCATCAACCCGACAAAACCAATGTTGCCGACGCAGGAGACACAGGTGGCGGTCAGAAGCACCGGCGCGATAAACCGCAGTAATGTCAGTTGCGGCAAACGCACGCCCAGTCCGATCGCCGTTGGATTACCCAGCAAGGCGACATCGCCGGCCCTGGCGGTGCAAAATAGCAAGATTGCGGCGGGGACGGCCCAACAGACGGCAATAGCCAGCAGCGGCCAGGTGGCCGCATTCAGGCTACCCGCCATCCATACCAATGCGGTTTGCACATCCCTGGCATCAGCGGTAGTTATAAAAACACCGATACCGGCAGCGAATATCCAGGAGATGCCGAGCCCCGTCAGTATAAAGCGGGGGCGGGAAAAATCCCGCGCCAGCGCCGCCACCATCAAGGCGGCGAGCAGGCCGCCGGCCATGCCGGTCAAGGGCCGCCAGAACTCGCTAACCGAGGGAAACAGCAAAATTTGCGTTAGCACCACCACACTGGCGCCCTCTTTCACCCCCAGTAATCCCGGATCAGCCAGTCCATTACCCGTGACGGATTGCATAGCCGCACCGGCCATGCCCAGCATGGCACCGACCAGCAGCGCCATTAACAGCCGCGGCAGACGAATATCCCAGACAATGTACTGCTGCGATGCGCTCAGGCTTTGCGGGTAAAACAGGGCTTTACCAATAGCAGAAACCGGAACCGGCAAGCTGCCGCGGCTGATGCCCCATAGCAGTAGCGCCAGCGCGCCAAGCAGCAACGCAGACAGCAGACGCAACGCGGCGGGCCGCAGCAGCAGCGAGTAACCCGCGGGCCGGATCGCCCGTAATCCGGCCCGTTGCAGTATGCGGTTCATTTGAAAAACCTCGAAACAATGAACAGAAAGACCGGGGCGCCGACCAGCGCGGTCATCACGCCGGTCGCCAGTTCATGGGGCATAAACAGGGTACGGGCGGCGATATCGGCCACCAGCAGCACCAGAGTTCCACAAAGCGCCGAGAGCGGTAAAGCCAAACGAAGATCATCGGTCACCAGGCGGCGCACAATATTCGGCACAATCAGGCCGACAAAACCAATCGGTCCGGCCATCGCCACCGCCGATCCGCTTAGCAAAGCAATGGCGGCAATAGCCAATAATCGGGTACGCAGCAGATTTACGCCAAGACCGCTGGCGATCTGATCCCCTAGCGCCAGCGCGTTAAGCGAGGGGATCAACCAAATGCCCAGTAACATCGCGATGGCGATAGGCCATACGCCGGCACGCACAATATCCCAGCTTAAGCCCGCCAGATCGCCCACCAGCCAGGTGCGCAGCTCCAGCAGGGTCTGCTCATCCAGAATCAGAATGGCGGCGGTCAATGACGAAGCGAAGGCGGAAAGCACTACGCCGCAGAGGGTCAACTTTAACAAGGTTAATCCGTTGCGCCCGGCGGAAGATAAACTTAACACCAGTGCAAACAGCGCTGCCGCGCCCCCTGCCGCTGCCAGAGGGCGGGCATATGTCAACGTCATCCATGAGGAGCCCCATAGCGCGCTGATAACGACGGCCAGCGCGGCGCCGGCATTCAAGCCCAGAATATGGGGTTCCCCCAAAGGGTTGCGGATCACCGATTGCAGCAACAACCCGGCCACTCCCAACGCGGCGCCGACAAGCAGCGCGGCGGTTAAGCGCAGCATGCGGAGATCTATGATGATGCGATGGGAGAAGTTATTCGGATCGTAATGCAAAAACGCCGCTAGCACGGTGCGAGCGGGTATATAACGTGCGCCGATCGCCAGATGGAACACCGCCGCAACCAACACCAGCAACGGCATAATGCATAGCGCAATCAGAAATCGTCTATCGCGGCGAGGCGCGATAAAGGCGGCCATGGACATTACACGTCACCGGCAGGGATGGGGAACGGCATAAAGAGTGGCTTTCCCGTCAGCGGATTGCGTAACATCTGTACCTCGACATCGAATATCGAACGAATTAATTCCGCGGTGCAGTCATTGCTGTCATGGATAACGCTTTGCAGCTTCCCCGCCTTAAGCAACACCAGCATATCGGCGTAGTTAACCGCAAAATTAAGGTCGTGCAGTACCATCACCACCGTTCTGCCATGGTGGCGAACCAGATTTTGCAGTAATTCGAGGATCTCCACCTGATAACGCAAATCGAGAAATGTCGTCGGTTCATCCAGTAAAATCACCGGCGTTTCCTGGGCAAGCGCCATGGCTATCCAGCAACGCTGACGCTGACCTCCGGAAAGACTCTCCACCGGATGATGGGCAAATGCCTCTGTCCCGGTCAAATATAAAGCCTGTCTTACCGCCTGTTCATCGGCTTCTGACCACTGATGTAAAAAGCGTTGCCAGGGAAAGCGTCCACGGGAGACCAGTTCCATCGCCGTCAATCCTTCCGGCAGCAACGGCGATTGGGGCAGGATCCCCAACTGCTGCGCGACGGCCTTGGTCGGCTGCTGATGAATGGATTTACCGTCCAGCGTGATACAGCCGCCAAGCGGCGCGAGCATGCGGGCAATGGTATTTAACAATGTGGATTTACCAGAACCATTGGGGCCAATCAGCACCGTCGTTTTGCCCGATGGAATAACCAGATTGATATCATCGATAATGACTTTTTTTTGATAGCCCGCACGCAGATTTTCAACCATCAAACCGCGTTTTTCCAAGCTGTTTTCCACCTGTTGTGGCATGTTCGCTCCCACGCCGTAACCCGGTGGTTTACCTGCGTGCCATCTACTCGGTAAATAGGAATAAGTATCATTTCTCTTTTATCTTATGGGAGCGGAATGTAGTAGTCAAGAATAATGTAGCAACAGAAAAAAGTCTTTTTTGCTTTATTTTTTTATAAAAAATGGTCTGATGGTCTTAATTTAATTCTGTTAAATATAAATAAGTTAAAACACAATATTGCTCAGAAAACAGCCGTTAATCCCTGATATACCCCAGCAAATTGATAAATGTTGTTTTAGCATTTACTACTACATTTTTTCATGTTTGAATGATTCTCAATTACATGTAGGGCACATTTTGGCGCCTTTTTTCGGCCAGCCGATGGAAATTTGGGAAGGAGATGGAGATGCGGGGAATAATTTGCCGTCAGTCAAGGCCAGTCTAACCCGCTTTTATCAGGGTTGGGCTACGTTCTATAACCGCAGGCCATCGCTATTTCGCGAAAAGTTAAAAGATTTCTTAGATTATGGATAGCTGATCAAAATGAGTAAATGTACGCAGGGTCCTGGTAATAAAATCTATCTGGGAAAAATATTGGTCGCGATTTACAGCAGCGCGCTTATCTCCTCTGCCAACAGCAATGCCGCCGAAGAGAGTAATACCATCACGGTCACGGCGGCAAAACAGGCTAGAAACGCCTACACCAGTCCAACAAGTTCCATCGCCGGCAAAACACCGACTTCGCGCCTGGATGAAGCACAATCCGTTAGCGTGGTTACACAGCAGCAGCTCGACGATTACCAGACCACCAACCTGTTTGATGCCATGCGCTTTGTCAGCGGCGTTACCCAGACCAATACCCTGGGGGGCACTGAAGATGGTCTGGTTCGCCGCGGCTTTGGTACCAACTCTGATGGGTCAATCTTCCGCGACGGTATCCGTAGCAGCCAGGGACTGAACCTGGATGCCACTACCGAGCGCGTCGAAGTGCTAAAGGGCTCGGCATCTTTATTGTATGGCATTCTCAATCCTGGCGGTTTGGTGAACACCATCAGTAAAAAACCGCAATACCAGTGGCATACTATCGTCGCTGGCCATTACAACAGTACCGGCGGCGGCGCGGGAAGTATTGATGTCACCGGCCCCTTGGGCAATGGTTTTGCTTTTCGTCTCATCGCTGAAAAACAGGCGCAAAATTACTGGCGCGGATTCGGCAACGACAAACACAACCTTATCGCACCGTCATTACAGTGGTACGGAGACAAAGCCAGCTTCGATATCAGCTATGAAAGTTTTCAGTACGATATACCTTATGATCGCGGCACGGCTTTTATTAACGGCAAGCCAGTTAATGTCGGGTATAAAACGCGACTGGATGATTATGCTAACCATGCGTGGGGCCGAAATCAGACCTTCAGTTCGCACTGGAATTATCAATTCGACGATATATGGAGCACGCGGGTTACCCTGGGGCTTAATCAGCGGCAATACAGCAATAACGAAGTCAGGGTAACGGCTATTGACCCGACCACGGGAGTGGTAACCCGACGCGCAGACGCCAACCGCGGCTTTAACCATAAAACCGAGTATGTATCCTGGGATGCTATCGGCACGCCGATAGTGGCAGGTATGACACACAATATGGTCGTTGGGACCGACTATGAAATGGATCAAACTTACCGTGCACATAGCTACACTGGCAAAACGAATACCGATTTTACGCTGAGCGATCCGGTTTATGGCATGACGCCCGTTACCGACGGCACTACCGAAAAGACCGCTGCCGGTAATTTACTGAATCGAATTCATACTCGTTCTATTTATACAAAAGATAGCATCGACCTGACGTCTCACTGGATCGCAGTACTTGGCGCGCGTTATCAACATTATGAGCAGCGCGAATCGGAAGGTTTTGATTCAGTTACCGATAATTACGTGGATAAGGGGAATAAGTTTCTGCCGCAGACCGGCCTAATTTATAAAGTGACGCCCAATGTTTCGGTGTATGGCACCATGAGCCAGTCATTTACTCCTTCGACCAATGTGGATGATGACGGCAACGTCGGTAAACCAGAGCATGGCACAACCTACGAAGTCGGTGGAAAATGGCAAGCAACGCCTGCACTGTTTGCCAGCCTTGCCCTTTACAGCATTGATGAAAGGGATGTTTCGTTATCATTAAATGGCTCTACCTACGCCGTGGATAAAGCCAAATCAAATGGTGTCGAAATTGAAATTAATGGCGAGATCTATCCGGGCTGGGATATCAGCACCAATTACAGTTACGATCAGGCGAAAATTATCGATGACCAAAATAACGCCGACAATAACGGCAATCGTCTGCAGAACGCGCCGCGCCACTCAGGTGCGCTATATCTGAGCCACAACCTTGAGCTGCATCCTCTGCCGGGCAGATTCCGAGTGGGCGGCGGCGCCCGTTATGTGGGGTCTCGTGCGGGCGATCCCGATAACAGTTTCACATTACCCGACTATACGGTCGCTGATAGTTTTATCGCTTGGGATAATCAGCTGCTGGGTAAAAAAACGCACCTGCAATTAAATCTCAATAACATGTTCAATAAGCACTACTACACCTCTAGCGGCGGTAATTTGCGTGTGGCGGAGGGGCAAACGCGTAATGTGGTGCTGACCACCAGCATTGAATTTTAGCGGGACGTAGGCCCATCAAAGGGGTGCATTTTGAGAGGTGGCATCCGGATCATTTCGAATACCCCGTAAAAATATCTCAAGTCGTTTCTTGATGTGCTCTGTCCTATCGGCCCGTTCCGCAGCATTATGCAGCCTTCTTCGCGGCAAAAGCGCGCCAAAGACGCAGTCCATCAACATGCCGGCGCAAACCGACGTGTCGTCGCTCTTCATGCGGCCGCGATCCATCTCCGATTGCAGCCATTCAATCAGCGCTTCACGGGAACGAATGACTTCGTTTTCATACAGATAGTCGGACAGTTCCGGAAACAGTACTGACTCTCTGACGAGCAGGTTGAGGATCGCTTCCCGGGCACGGCCGGCTTCTTCGCTGATATCCAGGCGGAAAATTCTGACCAGCGTATCCAGGAGTGGAAGCTCCTCGCCGCTGGGGCGCGGCAGATCGAGAATGAGATGCCGCTGCTCGCGGATAACGGCCGCGAACAGTTCGGTTTTATCGCCAAAGGACTCATAGATGGAACGCTTCGAGACCTTCGCCCTGGCCGCAACCATAGCCGTGGTCGTTCGCGCGAACCCTAATTCAACAAAGGATTCGTGCGCGGCCCGGAGGATGGACCGTCGGCGTTCCTCATCCCCGATAACCTTCGGCCGTCCCCGTTTTGTGGCAAGCTTGTCATCGGCGTCTCCCATCCCCTTCTCCGCTTTTCAATTGACAATATGATCTGTTCACAATATGGTACTATACAAGTACCGAATATACCAGCGGCAGACCTTGCCCGCGGATAGCGTAAGTTGACACCTGCTTCGCGCCGCCTATACGTTTCGTCAAAGCGCTAGCGCCCTGGTTTAACTGAGTTAAGGAGAATTGATATGCCACATAATCAAGCGTCCCAGGGAACCGGATCGAGTCCAATACGGGATCCCCGGATTCTTGACGTCATTGCGCGAATGTACAGCTCGCGCCGTTCTCCTCCTCCCCATGCGTTCCAGGGCGCGCCGCAGCTGCGAATCGGCGGTTATGTGCTTAACGATAACGCCGAGCCGGATTTTCTTGCTTACATCCGCCATCCGCAGAACGGCTTTATTTCCATTTCGCTGCCCATTAAACGCGGTACGGAACTGGCCCTGAAAGTAGCATGAAGAGAACCAAGTGGTCACGGCGGAAGTTCCTGGCGGCAGGATGTGCAATAGCCATCACGGCTATACTCTTGCCCCGTCTGGTATCAGGCCGTGCGGCGGATACACCTTCACTTAGCGCCGGCGCAGGGAAGGCTCAGGTGGCGTTCCCAGCCGGGCTTTTTCCCCTGGACGGTTTTGCCGGTGAACATGATCCCCTCTTCGGGCGTGTTCTGCTGCTGGATGACGGCAGGCAGCGCGTGGCAATCGTCGTCATCGACCTGACGTCGGTGTCGGATGAAATGATTACCGGCATGAAGACGATCCTCACCGATATCGCGGGCGTCCCGGCCGAAAATACCCTCATTTGCGCCAGCCATACCTTCTCTACCCCGCATCTGTTTTCCCCCGGCCATGCTCCCGCCGGCACGGATATGGCGCGCAACGATGCCATGTCGCGCGCTTTCGGCGCGGCAGTCAGAACGGCCGCAACACAGGCGGTCGCAGCCTTGCAACCGGCACATCTGGGTTATGGTTCCGGCACCAGCCGGGTCAATGTCAACCGGGACCTTCCCACGCCGGCCGGATGGTGGCTGGGAGCCAATGAGTCAGGCTTCGCGGATCCCTATCTCGGCGTGCTGCGTATCGACGATGTTGAGGGCAAGCCGCTGGCTATACTGATGAACTTCGCCGTCCAATCCTCGGTCATGGACGGCTCTCAGCGCGCGGCGGGCGGCAAGCTGATTTCCGCCGACCTCGCCGGATCGGCGGCACGCTATGTTGAAACGCATTATGGCGCCGATACGGTGGCGCTGTTTCTGGTCGGCGCGGCCGGCGACCAGGCGCCTTATTTTCAGGCGAACCGGCAGATCTTTAACCGGGATGGCAGCCTCGGCCAAAGCGACCTGCACGAGACGGGTTTCACGCTGGTGGATCTGCTTGGCGAACGGCTCGGAGCGGATATCGTGCAGGTCTGCGAAAATATATTGACTAAACCCTCAGGTCATCTCCGGATACAACGGGAGAAAATTGAAGTCACTTCGCAAGAATTTTCACCGGCCGACAAACCGGTGGGCCCCGTGACCGCTTTCGATTACCGGCTCGGAGCACAGGTCATGATCCCGGTCGTGCTGCTGCGCATCGGCGACATGACGCTGGTGGGTATCCAGCCCGAGCTTGCCGCCATTATCGGCGCACACATCCGGGCTAATTCGCCCTCTTCGCCCACGATAGTGGCGACGATGGTCGATGGCGCCGCCAAGTACCTGCCCGATGCGCAAAGCTATGACCGCTTCACCTACGAAGCGCGCAACTCCCCTTATGCCAAAGGCGCGGCTGAAATTGCCGCCGCCGCGATTGTCGGCAGCCTGAAACGAATGAACGCATCCTACAAATAAAGGAACATAAGACATGCCATCCCGTCGTGATTTTCTGATCGCCAGCGCAGGGGCACTGCTTGCCATCAGCATACCCGCCTTCGCCCGCAACGGCGCCTCGCGCGCCAAAAGCGCCATAGCCGTCACGCAGGTGTTCGGCGACGGTATCCGCCTGACGGCGGTGGCCGTGGAATATGACGCGCCGGTAACCGATAAAAACCTGTCTGCCGCCAGTTTCCGTGTCGAAGGCCGGACCGTCACCGGGGCCTTCGTCAGCACCTCTGCCGACCCCGCCCTCCGGGCGAACTCGGGCCACTTTATTATTGTGACACTGTCACCAGAAGACAAAAACGCTGTTCTTGCCGAAAAAATAGCGCCGAAAAACGGCAGCCCGTTGTCGCCGATGGCTGGTGGAGGACCCGGCAAAGCCGGAGATATCCCCGTCTATGATACGGTTTACCGGCGAGCTGAAGCCGACATCGTTCAGTCCGGCCCGGTGACCAGGGTCGACGGCCATGCCATCTCCGCGAGCCCTCGGGCGCTGAAAACAACGCAGATCGAGAATCTCATTGTCGACGACTTCCAACAGCTGGAATTCAATGACCCGAAGACGGGGAAAATGCTGCGGTACAACCTGTTCGTGCCAAAGGATTATCGCGCGGGCACATCCTGGCCGCTGGTATTGTTTATGCATGATGCCGGCGCCACCAGTGACGTGACGCGCACCACTTTGTTCCAGGGTCTGGGGGCGGTGGTATGGGCGAGTCCGGAGGATCAGGCCAAGCGGCCCTGCTTCGTCCTGGCGCCGCAATATGCTGAAATCATCGCTGACGATGATGCCCATACCTCGGACATGCTCGATACCACCATTAACCTCATCAGCATGCTGGCCGGCAAATATAGCATTGACCGTAACCGGCTTTATACCACCGGTCAGTCGGGTGGCTGCATGATGTCTATCGCCATGGATATCAAGTATCCGGACTTTTTCGCCGCGTCCTTCCTGGTCGCAGGCCAGTGGGATGCCTCTCTGGTGCAACCTCTCGCGCGGCAGAAACTCTGGATCCTGGTTTCCCAGGACGATGACAAAGCCTGGCCCGGTCAAAACGCCATTACCGCCACGCTGGAAAAGAGCGGTGCAAAAATCAGCCGCGCCACATGGGACGGGACCTGGACGCCGGCAGAATATCGAACCGCCTTCGAGAAAGTGGACGCCGAAGGTTGTTTTATCAACTACGTGACCTTACGCAAAGGCACCGTCATTCCAGCCGGCCAATCATCGGCGGGAGCCGGCGGCCACCGGAACACCTGGCGCATTGCCTATACTATCGAACCCATCCGGGAATGGCTTTTCCGGCAGCGCCGGGTAGGTTCAAATTCGTTGAAGTAACGTCATATTTTGTCAATACTTGAAGCCGCATTCAATATTATCAGGCAAAATAATTCGATCTCTTCATCTGTTAATGACCTTTCACGTAATTTTTTCCGCAGGCTTATTTTGAGATTCTCCATAGCCAAATCTATTTTTTCAATTCTTTGCGTGCTGATGCCATGCATCATTTTTCGGAGCGTTAAAAGCGCGGCATTGAGTTCTTCTTCATGAGAGTCAAGGTATCCAATCCCTTCAGGCGAAGCCAGATATCTTTTTTTTCCACTCACTGTGTTTTCTGCCCTGACATACTTTTTATCTTCAAGAGCCGTCAGCAGCGGATAAATCACGCCAGAGCTCGGGATATAAGCTCCCATCGAGTAATCTTCAAAAGATTTTATCAACTCGTAGCCATGTTTGGGGTTGAGTTTGATCAAATATAAAACGAGCAATGCAAGCTGCTCACCGGTAAATTTTTTTGGCTGGCGCTCTGGCTTTAACATTCGCATTTACTGAACCCCTATATCGAGCGATGGCAAGTCCTCCCCCACAGCTAATTTCTAATTCTTTATCATTGTAAGAATAGTGCCTGGCCAAAGGGTACTGCAAAATTAAACAGATGGAAAGCGGTGGCAACCCCAATTAACGATGAATCCCAAGGCCTGGCTAACGTTAAAGACTCATTAATAAAAGGGACCAAGCACATTGCAATGATAATTTACGCTTTTCTTACACGACCTTTTCATACGAGGCACATTGCCATGATTTTTAAGTAGTTTTTTAAAACAAAAAAATAATATATTAAAAAACAAATGGTTATGGAAAGCATTCATCAACCAAAAACATCTTCGCCTTAACAATCCCCTTTCATTTCACTGGGGACATTAATTGTTATTCATATAACATACTAATAAATAAGTGGTTTTAACCAAACGCACATCATCAAGACATATCTTGTGAAACAGTATAAGATACTCACATATTATATTACCCTTGCCATTAAAAGAAATATTTCCCGCTGGATAGCCGTACGGAAATTTTTAATTTCTCTCACTGTGGATAATATAAATATAATTTTCCGTTTTTATGAGACTTGATTTTATTCTCTTTATTATCAGTCTGTGCAATTCACTCCACAGGTATATCGGAAGATGTTTATGAAGGATTTTATTCTATGCCCGGCGTTATGTTTACTTGCCATACTGGGCTTGGCAAGCTGCGATAATTCCACAAAGCCAGCGGCTGTAACAATACCGGAAGTCGGCGTTGTTACGCTCAAAGCCGCGCAGGTCATGATAACCAGTAATCTTACCGGACGGACCACCGCGACGCTTTATGCTGATGTTCGCCCCCAAATCAGCGGCATTATTCAAAAGCGCCTGTTTCGCGAAGGCGATAATGTCCGTACAGGCCAACCGTTATTTAAAGTGGATGATTCGAGCTATAAAGCCACCTATGACCAGGCGTCAGCCAGCCTTGAAAGTGCCAAAGCGCAAGTGTTGACCGATTGCCTGAAGGCCCGCCGTTATGCCGGTTTAGTGAAGCTTCAGGGGATTTCACAGCAGGATGCGGATGATGCGCGGGCGGCCTGTGCGGTGGATAAAGCGGCCGTGGATGAAAAAGCCGCCGCGCTTGAAAGCGCAAGGGTCAATTTACAGTGGACGACTATCACGGCCCCCATCTCCGGCCGCATCGGTATTTCAGCCGTCACGCCGGGGGCCCTGGTGACCGCCGAGCAGGACACCGCCCTCGCAACCATTCGTTCCCTTGATGAAATGTATGTCGACTTGACGCAATCGAGTAAGCAACTCTTGGCATTGCGCAAACAGGCGCTTGCCGTCAACAGGGACAGTCTCAACGTCACGCTGACCCTTGAGGATGGCACGGTCTATCCCAGCAAAGGCCGGCTGGAACTGACGGAAGTGGCTGTAGATGAATCCACCGGATCAGTGACCATGCGCGCCGTCTTCCCCAATCCTGCACATCTCCTGTTGCCCGGCATGTTTGTTCACGCAAATGTTGAGAACGGTACGATCGCCGACGGCATTCTTGTGCCTCAGGCCGCCATCAGCCGCGATGTCAAGGGCAATGCCAGCGCACTGGTGGTTTCTGCCGATAGCAAAATCGAACAGCGCAGCGTGACGACCGGAGATGTCATTGATAATAAATGGCTGATTCTGGCCGGGATGAAATTGGGCGAGCGCGTGGTTGTGGAAGGCAGCGGCAAAGTGACCGCCGGTGAAACGGTGAAGGCCATCGAAGTGCAGTCCACAGACGGAGACGCCAACTGATGTTAGCTCGATTTTTTGTCCGTCGTCCGGTTTTTGCCTGGGTTATCGCCATCCTTATCACGATGGCAGGAATTATGGCCATCCGTACCCTTCCCGTCGCTCAATACCCTGACGTTGCCCCGCCTTCGGTGAAGATAACCGCCACCTACTCCGGCGCGTCGGCGGAAACGCTGGAAAATAGCGTCACGCAGGTTATTGAGCAGCAACTCACCGGGCTGGATAACCTGCTCTATTTCACCTCCACCAGCAGCTCTGACGGTGAGGTGGATATTACCGTGACGTTTGCGCAGGGTACCGATGCGGATACCGCCCAGGTGCAGGTGCAGAACCGTGTCCAGCAGGCAGAGTCACGTTTACCCAGCGAAGTGCAGACCGCCGGGCTAACCGTGACCAAATCCATGTCTAATTTTCTGTTGATCATGGCGCTGTATGACAAGACCGATAAAGCCGGCACCTCGGATGTGGCCGACTGGTTGGTGAGCAACCTGCAAGATCCCCTGGCGCGGGTAGAGGGAGTGGGGTCACTGCGCGTGTTCGGCGCCGAATACGCCATGCGCATCTGGCTGAACCCCACCCGGCTGGCGGCCTATGATTTGATGCCGTCCGATGTGGAAACGGCCATTGAGGCGCAGAACGTGCAGGTGGCCGCCGGCAAGATCGGCGATCAGCCCTCGCCGGACGGCCAGCAACTGACCGCGACAGTCAGGGCGCAATCACGTCTGCAGACCCCGGAACAGTTCCGTCAGATTATTGTAAAAAGCGAGTCCGACGGCTCGGTGGTCCATATCAGCGACGTGGCGCGTGTGGAAATGGGCAGTGAGGACTATACATCCAGCTCAATGCTTAACAATCATCCCGCCGCCGGCGTGGCGGTTATGATGGCCCCCGGGGCGAATGCGCTTGACACCGCCGAACGGGTCAAGGCCAAGGTAGAAGAGTACCGCGGCGGCATGCCGGCAGGATACGACGTAGCCTATGCCAAGGACAGCACGGCCTTCATCAAGCTTTCTGTCGAAGACGTTATACTTACCCTCATTATCGCCATCGCACTTGTCGTGGCGATAATGTATCTCTTTTTGCAAAACATACGCGCCACCTTAATCCCTGCCCTCGCCGTGCCGGTCGTCCTGCTGGGTACGTTTGGCGTTCTGACGCTGTTCGGCTATTCAATTAACACGCTGACGCTGTTCGCGATGGTGCTGGCCATCGGACTTCTGGTGGATGATGCCATCGTGGTGGTGGAAAATGTCGAGCGCATCATGCGCGATGAGCATCTCGACGCCAGGCTGGCGACTGAAAAATCCATGGGGGAAATATCCGGCGCACTGGTGGCCATTGCCTTGGTGTTAATCGCGGTGTTCCTCCCTATGAGCTTTTTTGGCGGCTCTACCGGGGTGATATACCGTCAATTCTCCGTCACCATCATTTCAGCCATGACGTTATCCGTTATTGTCGCCCTGACGCTGACGCCGGCGCTTTGCGGCCAGTTTCTTAAGCACTCCCCTCCCCGTCAACATGGTTTCTTCGGCTATTTCAACCGTTTCTACAGCCGCACTGAAAAGGGTTATAGCGGCCGCGTGCATTGGGCATTGCGCCGTCCCGTCATCATGGTGTGCTTCTTTATCCTCCTTGCGGGTCTCACCGCGTTACTGATGCGGCACCTTCCTACCAGCTTTCTCCCCAGCGAAGACCAGGGGGAAGTGATGGTTCAGTTCACCCTTCCGGCCGGCGCCAGCGCAAACCGCACCAACCAGATCCGAGACCAGATCACTCATTGGTTTCTGACCGAGGAAAAAGCCAATACCAGCGTCATTTTTGCCCAAACGGGCTTCAATTTCAGCGGTAGCGGGCAGAATGCGGGTATGGCTTTCGTCTCATTGCAACCCTGGTCTACTCGTTCCGGTAGCGATAACACCGCCAGCGCCATTGCGTTAAAAGCGACAAAAGCCTTGTCAGCCATACGGGATGCCCAGGTGGTTGTCTCTACGCCTCCCCCCGTTGACGGTATGGGGCAGACCAACGGCTTTACCTTGGAGTTGCTGGCCAGCGGCGCCACGGATCGCACTAAGCTTCTGGCGCTGCGTAATGCGTTGCTGAAAAAAGCGCAGGCGGACCCGCAGCTGATGTCGGTACGGGCCAATGACCTGCCGCAGACGCCCCAGCTGCAGATCGATATCGACAATAACCGGGCCGTTGCGCTGGGTTTGTCCGTTGCCAATGTGACGGATACCCTCAGCAGCGCGTGGGGGGGAACCTATGTGGATGATTTTATCGATCGCGGCCGGGTGAAAAAAGTCTACATCATGGGGGATGCCCCATTCAGGGCGCAGCCTGACGACCTTAGCAAATGGTTCGTCCGCGGCGCGGATGCCAGCGGTAACACGACGATGACGCCATTTTCCGCCTTCGCCGGCAGCAGTTGGACCCAGGGCCCCGATACGCTAATGCGCTATAACGGCGCGGCCGCCTATGAAATTACCGGCGACAGCGCGCCCGGCTACAGCTCCGGTAGTTCGATGGCCAGCATGGAAGCATATGCTGCCGCCCTTCCAGCGGGATCGACCTGGTCGTGGAGCGGCCTGTCGCTGCAGGAGGAAATGGCGGGCGGCCAGGGAACGATGCTGTACGGCGTTTCCATACTGGTGGTTTTTCTCTGCCTTGCCGCGCTTTATGAAAGCTGGTCCGTGCCGTTTTCCGTGGTGCTGATCATTCCCCTGGGCATTTTTGGCGCCGCGCTGGCGGCCGCGCTGCGCGGCCTGAGTAACGATGTCTATTTTCAGGTCGCCTTGCTGACCATCATAGGTCTGTCGTCGAAAAACGCCATCCTGATAGTCGCGTTCGCCGAGCGGGCGGTTCAGCAAGGCGTGCCCGCCGCGAAGGCGGTGTTTTGCGCCGCGCGCGTTCGTCTGCGCCCCATATTGATGACATCCATCGCGTTTATTGCCGGCGTACTGCCGCTGGCGCTGGCAACCGGCGCCGGAGCTAACAGCCGTATCGCCATTGGCACGGGCATCATCGGCGGCACCCTGACGGCTACCTTGCTGGCAATCTTTTTTGTCCCGCTCTTTTTTGTGTTGATCAACCGCCATTTTGTCCGCCGCCATGCCGACAAGGAGTAAGTCATGATATTTAGAATGGGTATGATGATATTCCCTCTGCTGCTGAGCGGCTGCCTCTCTTTAGATCCGGCCTACCAGAGACCGGCCGCGCCGGTGCCCACCACATGGCCCGCAAACACGTCCAGCGCGGCCGGCGTCCCTGAACTGGTTGGCTGGCAGCAGGCCATCGATAATGAGCGTCTTAGAGATGTGGTGGAACGTGCGCTTAAAAGCAACCGCGACCTGCGCAAAGCCATTGCCGATATCGAAGCGGCCCGCGCGCAGTATGGCGAAGAGCGGGCCACGCTATTCCCCACGCTTAATGCCGGACTGGACAGTACGCACAGCCGCACGCTGGATTCAGGCGTAAGCGGCACCGCGGAGGCCCAGGTAAGCATCAGCAGTTTTGAGCTCGATCTGTTCGGCCGCAACCGCAGCCTGGCCAGGGGGTACAAGGAACTCTGGCTTGCCAGTGAAGAGACGACAAGCAGTACCCGGCTCACGCTGATAGCCGAAACCACCACCGCTTGGTTGACCCTCGCGGCGGACAAAAGCAACCTGCAGTTGACCCGCGAAACCATGAGAAGCGCGGCTGACACGCTTCGCATCACTCAGGCAAGGCTGAGTGCCGGTGTCGCCGCGGCCACCGACGTCAGCGAGGCAATGACGATTTATCAATCCGCCCGTGCCAGCGAGGCGAGCTATCGCACGCTCGTCCTGCAGGATATTAATGCGCTGAATCTCCTTGTCGGGGATGCCCTGCCTGACGAGCTCCTGCCGGATGCGCTCGATACGCTTCCCGAGCAGACCGTCAGGCTGATTCCGGCGGGCCTGTCTTCAGCGGTTCTGCTCAGGCGGCCTGACGTACTTGAGGCGGAACATAATCTGAAAAGCGTCAATGCCAGTATCGGTGCGGCACGAGCCAGTTTTTTCCCTTCGCTGACGCTGACCGCCAGCGCAGGTACGGCAAGCAGTTCGCTGTCAAACTTGTTCAGCGGCGGGTCAAGAGTATGGTCGTTTGCCCCCTCCCTGACCTTGCCGCTATTTACCGGCGGCAGCAATCTTGCCGCGCTTCACTACGCCCAAGCGGAGAAAAAGGGCTATATAGCGACGTATGAAAAAACCATTCAAACCGCTTTTTCCGAGGTTGCCGATGCGCTGGCGCGCAGGGCCACCCTTAATGATCAACTTGATGCCCAGCGGGAATATGTGGCGGCGGCCCAGCGTAGCCAGGTGCTTGCCCTAAATAGTTACAAGTCAGGCGTAGGTGATTATCTTTCGGTTCTCACTGCCCAAAGAACGCTTTGGACTGCGCAATTGGAGTGGATAGCCCTTAAACAGACAGATTTCAACAATCGTATTACGTTATGGCAGGCACTGGGAGGGGGCATCGGTTGATAAGCCGCCACCTCCGCGCCAGACCACCCGTCCTCCAGCGCATAAAACGGTGGGCATTGCAGGGACAGGGTCTGTGCAAAAAGTCGGTTTTGGCTATACAGGCTGACCTGGATGCAGGCCGCCTGGTGGAAGTCCCGGGGAGCGGGTAATGAAACAGTAATTTAATCAATTTCTTATAGCATGGATCAGGTTTAGTCAGAGGAGCCAAAATTCCAGAAAAGCCCGTTTCAGTTCCCTGAAGCGGGCTTTTACATTCAATTAACTCCTCGTTTTGTGGCCTCTTTGAGAAAATCACCCCATCGGTTCTGGCCCTTAGGTTTCTCTGCGTATGGTCGAACACGATGCAAAACTGTTGTACTATATGAAAAATATTCTTAAAGGAAATCAAATGGCTTACGACCTTGAACACCGTCTTGTCATAGGTGTCGCCTCAAGCGCTGTTTTTGATTTGAAAGAATCCGATGAAGTATTCAAAAGTCAGGGCGAGGAAGAATACAGAAGATTTCAGGAGGCACATCTTAATCAAGCCTTACCCCCAGGGATTGCCTTTCCCTTCATTAAACGATTACTTTCCCTTAATGACCTCAGCGCTGATCCGATAAACGACCCGCTTGTTGAAGTAGTTTTGCTGTCAAGGAATGATCCTGATACAGGGTTGAGGGTTATGAAAACCATCGAGCATTACAGGCTTAGCATGACCAGAGCGATATTCATGCAAGGCCGTTCACCGTATGAGTATATTCCTGCACTTAATATTGCATTATTTTTATCAGCCAATAAAGCTGATGTTGACGCTGCCATCAAGGCAGGATTCCCAGCGGGGCAAGTATTAAATTCAAGAATCGTCGACGATGAAACGGATACATCTCTTAGAATCGCCTTCGATTTTGACGGCGTTCTGGCCGATGACGCCTCTGAGTCTGTCATGCAAACCTCCGGGCTCGGTGAATTCCATGCTAATGAAGTAAAGAACGTTATGCAGCCTCATAATCCCGGACCACTCAAAGAATTCCTTGTCAGGATGTCAAAAATCCAATCCGAGGAAGAAAAATATAAGATAAAACACCCCGGTTATGAGAATCGGCTGAGAATTTCAATAGTGACGGCCAGGAACGCGCCGTCCCATGAAAGAGCATTAACGACATTAAAAAGCTGGGGCGTTATGGCAAATGACGCATTCTTTCTTGGTGGTATTGAAAAGGGTAAAGTATTAAAGATTCTTAAACCACATATCTTTTTTGATGATCAATCTCGGCATTTGCTGGGCACGAGCGCTGTTGTACCCTCCGTCCATATTCCTTTTGGAATAATCAATAATCCATCAAGCAAAATTGTCGATCCTCCAGCAGCACCGCAGGCGAACGATTCCAGGTAGGCGGAATACAGCGCATAAACGCACATCTGACGCTTATCACCTGGAGTGCCGGCAAGGACAACATTCCTCAACGCGCATAATTTGGACTGATTATCAGTTCGTTATAGTCGGGGAATTTCCCTAGGGATAAATCCACACCATTGGCTTCAGGATATGAAGAGGCGTCAGTCAAGACGTGACGGCTTATTCCACGCTATCAACACGCTCTGCGGGAGCTGAATTTCGACAAATGCCGGCGGCTGGCCTAGGAAATCGTCACCCTCCGGCGTTCTGATGAAATGAAAAGCGCTCTGTTCGGGAGGAATAAATAATGTCCGATACGATGAAAGCCATTAATAATGATTTAGTCAAAGCGTTCAGCACCGGCGTGTCCTATATCGTCTCCACCGGCCTGGTCGGCATGCTTTATCTGTATGTGCTGATTGGCCCCATCGGGGTGGCGATGAGGTGGCTGGTTTCAATGCTCTCGGATATGCGCGGCGGCAGTGGACTGGTACTGGGGCTGATTCTCGGGGCGATGGCCGCCTTTGAGCGTGAATAAAGGCGCCCTGTGGTACGTCATCGATGTCGCTGGCAATGGGGCTATTGATAGCATTATTGCTTATCAACCCGACGGCATTCCCAAGCGGGAGAAGTAAAACGTGCAATATGCCAGGCGTTGCCCCGTCATGGAACAATTCACCAATAGAGTGCGTTTCCACGCTGTTTTTTTAATCGATCGGGTTCAAGGCGATTCAGACTACCCTTCGCAACGTTTGATTTTTTTATCCATCATCTAATTGATAAAAAAGAATTATTTTCAAAATTTTATTCCCATCCTTTAACATCCTTACCAGATGGCAAGTTTTTTGCTTGTTTTCCCACAGCAGGAGCGATAGCGGGTAACCGGTGTCGCCATACAATTTGCAACAGGTCACTAGGGTTCCGGTTCGGTTAACGAATGTCTGGTCCGAGAGTGACCGACCACCATCTGACGGTTAATACCCTCTGGCGGTTACACGGCGGGATAAAAGCCCGGGAGGCCAAGGTGAGACGTTTTCTCGCCGCCGACCTCCTGTGTCTATTTATCGTCGTTAACGTCAGAGGTGTATATGGTTACTGTTGTCAAAAGACTGCTGCTGCTCGCAACGCTCTGTTTCACCACCCTGTTCAGCCCCATTGCGCCGGCCGCCGATAAGCCGGTTTTTAAAATCTGCTGGTCTATTTACGCCGGCTGGATGCCCTGGGACTATGCCCAGCAAACCGGTATCGTCAAAAAGTGGGCCGATAAGTACGGTATCGACATCCGCTTCGTCCAGGTCAACGATTACATCGAATCCGTCAACCAGTATACCGCCGGCGGCTTCGATGGCTGCACCATGACCAATATGGACGCCTTGACCATTCCCGCGGTCGGCGGCGTCGACAGCACCGCGCTGATTGTCGGCGACTATTCCAACGGCAACGACGGCATTCTGCTAAAAGGCCAAGGTGATATCCGCTCCCTGAAAGGCCGGCCTATCAACCTGGTGGAGCTTTCGGTTTCCCACTATCTTTTGGCCCGCGCGCTGGCGAAAAACGGCATGAGTGAAAAAGACATCAAGGTGGTCAATACCGCCGATGCCGATTTGGTCGCGGCTTTCGGCACTGCCGATGTGAATGCCATTGTGACGTGGAATCCGCTGCTTGCCGAGGCGGAGAAACAGCCCGGCAGTCATGAAATTTTCTCCTCCGCCCAGATCCCCGGCGAAATTCTCGATTTGCTGGTGGTGAACAGCGCAACGTTAAAAAAGCATCCGGAACTGGGTAAAGCGCTCACCGGCGCCTGGTATGAAACCCTCAACACCATGCACGGCGACAACCCGACGGCCGTTGCCGCCAGGACCATGATGGGAAAGAGTTCCGGCACCGATTTGGCGGGCTTCGACGCACAGCTGGCGGACACCTACCTGTTTAACAATCCCAAGCAAACGCTGGATTTTGTACAGAGCAAGGCGCTCCTCACGACCATGCAGTCGGTGGCCGAATTCTCCTTCAAACATGGACTGCTGGGCAACGGCGCGCCGGGGGCCGATGCCGTGGGGATCGGCGCGCCCGCCGGCGTATGGGGAAACACCGCCAATATCAAGCTGCGTTTCTCCGACGAGTTCGTAAAGCTGGCCGCGGCCGGCCAGCTATAAAAGAGGGATCCGCCGATGCGCAAGATGATCAACAGCCACCCCCAGCGTCTGTCGCGAGGCCTGCTGGGTTTGCTGCCGCTGTTGCTTTTGTTACTGGTCTATCTGGTTGCGTCGGATGCCCGTTTGGCGATCAACCCCCTGGATAAGCTGTTGCCGGGGTTCAATGATATGAGCAGCGCGATTTACCGTATGGCGCTGGAGCCGGATGCCCGTACCGGCGAATATCTGCTGTGGACCGATACCCTCGCCAGTCTGACGCGGCTGCTGAGCGGTATCTTTATCAGCGCGCTGCTGGGATTGCTGCTGGGATTGTTCTGCGGCGGCCTGCCGCCGGTCGGGGCGCTGCTGTCGCCGCTGGTCATGCTGGCGGCGCTGATACCGCCGCTGGCGATACTGCCGATTCTTTTTATCTGTTTTGGCCTGGGAGAACTGTCCAAAGTCATGCTGATAGTGATAGGGGTAACGCCTTTTATCGCCCGCGACCTACAACAGCACGTGCAAAACATCCCCCGAGAGCAGGTGATCAAAGCCCAAACGCTGAACGCCCACAGCGCACAGATCCTCTGGCGGGTGATCCTGCCGCAACTGCTGCCGCGCCTGCTGGAATCGGTTCGATTATCGCTGGGCTCGGCCTGGCTGTTCCTTATCGCCGCCGAGGCTATCGCCTCCACCGAGGGGCTGGGTTATCGCATATTCCTCATGCGCCGATACCTGGCCATGGACGTCATTTTGCCCTACGTCGCCTGGATTACCCTGCTGGCCTTCATGCTTGAGGCTGTCCTGCGCATCTATGGCCGCCGGCAATGGCCCTGGTATTACGTCAAATAAGGACCGCATCATGAGTTTAGTGAGTCTGCGCCGGCTGGAGAAACATTATGGCGATCAAGTGGTGTTGGAACGTTTAAACGCGGAGGTAAACGAAGGAGAGTTTGTGTCCATCGTTGGCGCATCGGGCTGCGGCAAGACCACTTTCCTGAATATGATGCTGGGCATCGAGCCGCCCAGCCGAGGCGCGTTGCTGTTGGACGGCAAGCCGATCCCGCAGGAGCCGGGGGCCGATCGCGGCGTGGTTTTCCAGCGTTACTCGGTATTTCCCCATCTGACCTCGCTGGAGAATGTGATGCTGGGTACCGAGTTTACGCAGGCGCGCTGGCTGGGGCGAGTCTGGGGATCCGCCCGGCGCGACATCGCCGCGCAGGCCCTCGCCATGCTGCAACAGGTTGGATTGGGACAAGCCGCCGACAAATATCCCCACCAGCTCTCCGGCGGGATGCAGCAGCGTCTGGCGCTGGCGCAGGCGCTAACCAAAAAACCGCGGATATTGTTGCTGGACGAACCTTTCGGCGCCCTCGACCCGGGTATCCGCCGCGATATGCATCAATTGATCACCGATTTGTGGCGGCAGCACCGGCTGACCATTTTCATGATCACCCACGATCTTAAAGAGGGGTTTTCCCTCGGGTCCCGCCTGTGGGTTTTTGACAAAATCCGTCACGACCCGCAAGCCCCCGATCGCTGGGGCGCCAGCATTACCTATGACATTCCGTTAGACCGTAAATCCACCGGGCTGGAACGACAGCTCGACGACATTGTTTATCCGCGGCAGGACGTAGCCTGAATCCGCTGATAAGGAGGTATCATGACCGACAGCAGTAAATTGTTATATCGAACCGTATTGCCGGCCGGAGCGCACTGGTCGCTCCGGCTGCGGCGCGGCACCGCGTTGCGCCTGACCGATATCCGGGGCGGCGCCAATGTGGGCATGCTGTTTTATAACCCTGAGAACCTCTTGGAGCGTTATAACGCGCCGGACACCATGAAGTGCCAGCATACGTTCCGCCTCACCACCGGGCATTGCCTCTATTCAGACATGGGCCGCATTTTCTGCGGAATCGAACAAGACAGTTTCGGCTGGCACGATACGGTATGCGGCACTATGAACGCGCAGCTCACCGAGCAGCGTTTCGGTGCGTCCGATTACCAGCAGGCGCGCAACGATCGTCACCAGAACGGTTATGACTGTTTCCTGGTGGAACTGACCAAATACGGCCTGGGTAAACGGGACCTGGCCGCCTGCCTGAATGTCTTTTCCCGGGTCAGCGCCGACGAACAGGGCAATTTGCGGCTGGAATCGCCCGCCCTTCCCGGCGCGTCCGTCACGCTGCGTTTCGCCATGGATACCCTGGTAGTGCTGCATACCTGCCCCCATCCCCTCAGTCAGGCCGGGGCTTATCCCCGTTCGCCGGTGGAGATAGCCCTGCCGGCCGACCTTGCGCCGCTGCCGGAAGCCTGCCTGACCCGCGAGGAAAACCGGCGCGGACAGGCGAATAACGCGCTGTACTATTTAGGAACCATAGCCCCCGCAGGAACCATAGCCCCTGCCGGGACAATGCTCGGCGACAGCCATGCCGCGCCTGCCCAGGAATGCCATCATGATTAAAACCAGCCTTCGCCGGACACAGGACACCCTCTACCGGCGCCAAATCAATGCGGGGGATTATTGGCTCTACCGCCTGGAGGCGGGACAGACGCTGAGGATCACCGACAGTGAAGGCAATCAGGCGGTGGATACGCTGTTTTTCAACGCCGACGATACCGCTGAACGCTACAGCATGACGGACACCGTGCGGGGACAAAACAATCTGTTCCTCACCACCGGCAGCGTGCTGCGCTCCGGCGAGGATCGGCCGATGCTGAAGATCGTCGCCGACACCTGCGGCCGGCACGATACGGTGGGCGGCGCCTGCGCCACCGAGAGCAATACCGTGCGCTACTCGCTGGAAAAACGCCACATGCACGCCTGTCGAGACAGCTGGATGCTGGCGCTGGCCGAACACCCGGAATTCGGCCTGACCAAACGGGACCTGGGCCATAATATCAACTTTTTCATGAATGTACCGGTCACGGCCGAGGGCGGACTGACCTTTGCCGACGGCATTTCCGCGCCGGGCAAGTATGTCGAGCTGGAGGCGGCGATGAATGTATTGGTGCTGATTTCCAATTGCCCACAGTTGAATAATCCCTGTAACGGCTATAACCCAACCCCCATTGAGGTGGCGGTCTGGTCATGAACAGGGGATATCGGGCGATGCCGGCGGGGCATGCCTAACGTCGAGGAAGGCCGGCGGTGGATGTCTCCGCCTCGGTGTGAAGCGGATCGGTCAATGCGCGACGCGGGACGTCCCGGGAAAATAAGCGCCAAAGAGATGCAGGACGACCTGCCGTTAGCCAAGAGAGTTAATCATGTTTACATGCATTTTGATCGCCAACCGGGGCGCCATCGCGGTGCGCATTATCCGCACGCTGAAAACATTAGGCATCCGGTCAGTGGCGGTCTATGCCGAATCGGACAGCCATTCGCTGCATGTCCGCCAAGCGGACGAAGCCTATAGCCTGGGGGAAGGAACCGTCCGCGAGACCTATCTCCACCAGGATAAGCTGCTCGCCTTAGCCGCCCGGTGCGGCGCGCAGGCGATTCACCCCGGTTATGGGTTTCTCAGTGAAAACGCCGATTTTGTGCAACGTTGCCAGCAGAACGGCTTGGTGTTTCTCGGTCCCACCGTCCGGCAGATGGTTACCTTCGGTTTGAAACATCGCGCCCGCGAACTGGCAAAGATCAACCGTGTGCCGCTGCTGCCGGGCAGCGGACTGTTGGCGGATACGGATGATGCGCTGCGGGCCGCCGGGGACATAGGCTATCCGGTGATGCTAAAGAGTACCGCCGGCGGGGGCGGCATCGGCATGCAGCGTTGCGATGACGCCGCTATGCTCCTTGAGGCATTCAACCGGGTTAAACGGCTGGCGGGCCATAATTTTGCCGATGACGGCGTTTTCGTCGAAAAGTACATCGGCGCGGCGCGCCATATCGAGGTACAGATTTTCGGCGATGGCGCGGGCAATGTCATTGCCCTGGGCGAACGTGACTGCTCCACGCAGCGCCGTAACCAAAAGGTACTGGAGGAGTGTCCCGCGCCGAATTTGCCGGCCCCGGTGCGCCGGGCGTTACATGCCGCCGCCGTGCGCCTGGGCCGGGCGGTCGGTTACCGCAGCGCCGGGACGGTGGAATTCGTGTATGACGCCGCCACGGAAGCGTTTTACTTTCTCGAAGTGAATACCCGGCTGCAGGTTGAACATGGCGTCACCGAGATGGTGTACGGCGTGGATCTGGTCCAATGGATGATTGAACTGGGCGCGGAATGCCTGCCGCCGCTGGAGACGCTGGCGCCTAACGCGCCGCATGGCCACGCGATTCAGGCCAGGTTATATGCGGAAGACCCGGCCAAGCAATTTTCTCCTTGCGCCGGGCTGCTGACCCGGGTGGTATTCCCCCGGCAGGCGCCCGGCGGCGCAGAACTGCGAATTGATGGCTGGGTTGAGAGCGGCAGCGACGTCTCACCCCATTATGATCCGCTGCTGGCGAAGGTCATCGTTCGGGGAGAAACCCGCGACGCCGCCCTGGACGCCCTGGCCGCCGTACTGGCCGACAGCGAATTATACGGTATTGAAACCAATCTCGTTTACCTGCGCCATCTGCTGGAACTGCCGCTGGTGCGGGCGGGCGAAATCCGCACGGCGTCCCTGGGAACGGTACGGTACCGCCCGGCGACGCTGGATGTCGTCTCGCCGGGCACATTGACCAGCATCCAGGATTTCCCCGGCCGTACCGGCTACTGGCATGTGGGCGTACCGCCATCGGGTCCTTTCGACAGCCGCGCTTTCCGTCTCGGCAACCACCTGCTAGGCAACGGCGCTGATGCCGCGGGGCTGGAAATCACCCTGCGCGGGCCGGTGCTGCGCATCAATCATGACTGCTCGCTGGTCATCACCGGCGCGGATATCGAAGCGGCCCTTGACGGCGCCGCCCTCCCCATGTGGCGTGTATGCCGGGTCCGCGCCGGTCAAACGTTAGCATTGGGCAACGTCTACGGCAACGGCTGCCGCAGCTACCTGCTGCTGGCGGGGGGATTGCGTTGCCCTGCTTATCTTGGCAGCCGAAGTACCTTTACGCTGGGCCGTTTTGGCGGACATGGCGGGCGTCAATTGCGCAGCGGCGATGTTCTTCACTTTACGCCGCCGGACATCGACAGGACCCAACCGGACGTGCGGCCCATGGATCTGCGGCCGGCCCTGGCGGATATTCGCCAACTGCGGGTGATATATGGCCCCCAGGGCGCACCGGACTTTTTTACCCCACAGGACATCGACCTGTTTTTCGGCGCGGTCTGGCAGGTTCACTATAACTCCAGCCGCACCGGCATCCGGCTGATCGGTCCGAAACCGCAGTGGGCGCGGAGCGACGGCGGCGAAGCGGGTATGCACCCGTCCAATATCCACGATAACGCCTATGCGTTCGGTACCGTGGACTTTACCGGCGATATGCCGGTGATCCTAGGTCCCGACGGGCCATCCCTGGGCGGGTTCGTCTGCCCGGCGACGGTTATCCATGCCGACCTGTGGCAACTGGGCCAGCTCAAAGCCGGCGATCGGGTGCGTTTTGTACCGGTATCGCTGGAACAGGCCGACCAGCTGGCGCAACAGGCGGAAGAGGACATCGCCGCGTTGCGGGGTTGGGAACCGGGCGCGGCGGCCCGCTGCCGTACTTCACCATTGCTTTGGCACCGGCCCGCGCTATCCCCCTACCCCGCGGTGAGCTACCGCGCCGCCGGCGATCGCTTCATCCTGGTGGAATACGGTGAACAGGTAGCGGATATTTCGCTGCGTTTTCGCGCCCATGCGTTAATGCAATGGCTGGAACGGCATACCTTGCCGGGGATGCAGGAGCTTACGCCGGGGATCCGCTCCCTGCAGATTCACTTCGACAGCCTGCAGTGCCCGCGGGACGCCCTGATCGCGCATTTGCAGCAAGGGGAGCAGGCATTAGGGGATTTATCGCAGGTCGACGTCCCCTCACGCACCGTCTGGCTTCCCTTAAGCTGGGATGATGACGCCTGCCGGGAGGCCATCGATAAATACAGCCAATCGGTACGCCCGGGCGCGCCATGGTGTCCCAGCAATATCGAATTCATTCGGCGGATCAACGGCCTGGACTCGGTGGATCGGGTCAAGGACATCGTCTTCAATGCCCGTTATCTGGTCATGGGGCTGGGAGATGTCTATCTCGGCGCGCCGGTTGCCGTCCCCCTCAGTCCCCTTCACCGTCTGGTGACCACCAAATACAATCCGGCGCGGACCTGGACCGCGGAGAATTCAGTGGGTATCGGCGGCGCCTATCTTTGCGTTTACGGTATGGAAGGCCCCGGCGGTTACCAGTTTGTCGGACGAACCCTGCAAATGTGGAACCGTGATCGCAAGACCGCTGAATTTACCCAACCCTGGCTGCTGCGTTTTTTCGATCAAATCCGGTTTTATCCGGTGAGCGCCGCCGAACTCCAGGATATCCGCCAGCGTTTTCCCTACGGACTTTACCCGCTGCGCACCGAACCGGGACATTTTCGCCTGGCGGATTACCAGCGGCTGTTAGCGGAACAGCATCAAGACATTACGCAATTCACCCAGCGGCGCCGGCTGGCGTTCGACCAGGAACTGGCGCGCTGGCGCGCCGAAGGCCAGTTCACCTTTGACAGCGCCCCGCCGGAAGAATCCATCGCGGATACGGATATGCTGCCGCCGGGCTGCCTGGGCGTTGACAGCCAGGTGGCGGGCAACATCTGGCAGTGGCAGGTAAAACCCGGCGACCGGGTGAAAGAGGGCCAGACCCTGGGAATCCTTGAATCGATGAAAATGGAAATTCCCATTCCGGCCCCTGGCGCGGGCCGGGTGCGCCGCGTAGTGCGTACGGCGGGACAGCAGGTCCATGCGGGCCAACTGCTGCTGATACTTGAACAGGAAGGAGATTAACCCTCCCGATGAAAACCTGGGCCAGGCGCTCGATCCCGATAATCGGCGCCAAAATCATTTCTTTACCGACCTGACAGGAATCGGATTATGCAACCTATGACCCTTGGCACGCTGCATGAATGGCAACGGCATTACCAAAACGATCCGGACAGCGTAAGGGCGACCTTAACCGCCCTGCTGGACGGACTTCCTAAACACGATACGGCATGGATTTATCTGCCCGGCGCCGAAGGTTTGGCGCCGCAGTTGGCCGAACTGGCGCGGCGCTTGGCGGATCTGGGGGGAGATCCGCTGTCGTTACCGCTCTACGGTATTCCCTTTGCGGTCAAAGACAATATCGACGTGGCCGGCTGGCCCACCAGCGCGGCTTGTCCTGATTTTGTTTATCAAGCGGAACGGGATGCGGAAGTGGTCGCCCGGCTGCGGGCATGCGGCGCCATCGTCATCGGCAAAACCAATCTGGATCAGTTCGCCACCGGACTGGTGGGTACGCGGTCTCCATACGGTGCCGTACCCAACAGTTTCAATCCCGCCTATGTCAGCGGCGGCTCAAGTTCCGGATCGGCTTCAGTGGTGGCGCGCGCGCTGGTTCCTTTCGCGCTGGGGACGGATACCGCCGGCTCCGGTCGCGTTCCGGCCGGATTCAATAATATCGTCGGGCTCAAGCCCACCAAAGGGTGGCTGTCTACCTCGGGCGTGGTGCCCGCCTGCCGCCTGCAGGACTGCGTCTCTATTTTTGCGTTGACCGTCGACGATGCCCAGCGGATAGCCCATCTGGCCGGCGGTTATGATAAGAATGATGCCTATTCACGCGGCAATCCCCACACCACGCCGGCGGCAATGCCCGCCGCGCCGCGCTTCGCCGTACCGCAACGTCTGGAGTTTTTTGGCGATAGGCACAGCGAACAAGCTTTCCGGCAGGCTTTACGGCAATTGGAAGCCAGCGGCGCCACGCTTGAAAGCATCGATTTCGCCCCTTTCGCTCAATTGGCGGAACAACTCTACAGTGCCGCCTGGGTAGCCGAGCGCACCGTGGGAATCGGCGATCGTTTGCAGACCAACCCCGATTCATTGGATCCGGTGGTGCGCGCCATTGTCGCCAACGGTTTTAACTTCAGCGCCTGCGATGCCTGGCGGGCCGAATACCTGCGCGCCGAACTGGCACAAACTATCAACCGGGCGCTGGCGGGGTACCATGCGCTGGTAGTGCCCACCTCCCCCACCATCCGTACCCTGGAAGAAATGAAACAGGAGCCGGTTCGTTATAATTCGCAGTTCGGTACTTACACCAACTTTGTTAATCTGGCCGATCTCTGCGCGCTGGCGCTCCCTTCTTTCTTACGGGATGACGGTTTGCCGGCCGGCATTACCCTGATAGCCCCTGCCTGGCATGACCACGCGCTGGCGGATTTCGGCCGGCGTTGGCAACAGGCCCTCGGTCTTACGCTGGGGGCGACCGGCCGCCCATTGCCGCCGCCGGACGCAGGGTTACCCGCTGCGCCGGCCCATCAGGTGCGGGTCGCGGTGGTGGGCGCCCATCTCAGCGGTATGCCGCTCAATTTCCAGCTTACCGACCGGAATGGAGTACTGGTGGAAAAAACGCAAACCGCGCGGCAATATCGTCTCTATGCCTTGGCGAACACGCAGCCGCCTAAGCCCGGGCTGGTAAAGACCGATGATGGCGGGTTCATTGAGGTGGAGCTGTGGGATATCCCTCTGGCGCGCTTTGGGGAGTTCGTCGCCGAAATACCAGCCCCCCTGGGCATAGGCACCCTGACGCTGGCGGACGGTCGCCATGTTAAAGGTTTTATCTGCGAACCGGAGGCGCTGCGCAATGCGAAGGATATTACCGCCTATGGCGGCTGGAGAAACTATATGGCCGCTATCCCGAAGTAAGGCCGAATTTGCGTAACCGGTAGACCAGCTGGCTCAGCGTCAGGCCCAGTTTCTGCGCCGCACGGGACTTATTACCGTCCGACTGGCGAAGCGCCTGCAATATTGCCTGCGCATCGTCGGCTTCGATGCGCGCCGCCGGCACCCCCATCCATTTTTTCTCCGGTTCCGGCGCCGGATTTTCCGCCGGCGCGGACGTGGTGCCCTCTTCGTTTGCCAAGATGGGCGCCACCTCGGCCGCGTCAACCAGGGGCGACTCGGACAGCAGGACCAGCCGGTTTACCACATTTTGCAATTGGCGAACGTTTCCGGGCCAGGAATAGCGGATCAGGGCGGCTAAAGCATCCCCCGAGCAGTGAACCCGCCGTTGAAAAGCAACATTGGCTTCCTCGATAAAATGCTGAATCAAAATCGGTATATCTTCCGGCCGATCCCGCAGCGAGGGCAGGAAAATCGGCACCACATACAGCCGATAGAAGAGATCCAGCCGAAATCGGCCTTCCGCCACCCGCTGGCGTAAATCCTGGTTGGTGGCGGCGATGATCCGCACGTTCACCGCCCGTTCCCTGCCACCGATGCGCTGTATGGTTTTCTCCTGCAATACCCGCAGGAGCTTTGCCTGCAAGTTAAGCGGTAATTCACTTATTTCATCTAAAAAAAGAGTCCCATTGTCAGCCTGTTCAAACTGTCCGGCTTTTGCCGTCATCGCACCGGTAAAGGCCCCTTTTTCATGACCGAATAATTCGGACTCGAACAGACTTTCCGGCACCGCTGCGCAGTTCATTTTGATATATTTGCCCTCGGCGCGCCGGCTTGCGATATGCAACGCGTTGGCAAAAAGCTCCTTGCCGGTGCCCGATTCCCCCACCAGCAATACCGTGACATCGCTAGCCGCCACCTGTTCGATTTGCCGGATGGCGGTACGGACCTTGCCGGAATCGCCATAGATGCCGTACTTGAGCGTATCGTGCTTCAAGGCTTGGCGTAATGCCCGGTTTTCATGCTCCAGCGCCACGGTGTGGGTTTGCACCCGTTCGGCAATCAGTTCTTCAACCCGCAGCATCTGGCCAATATGTCCCACCACCTCGTGCATGATCCCGATATCCGCGGTCAGGTTGCGCGATATGCCGCGAAAACGGTTGGCGCAAAACACCCCGCGGGTTTTACCATCCAGGACTATAGGGAAAAAAAACATTGATGTCGTGCCGCTGGGCATCGCGGAACGGGCCACGGACCGCCAAAGATAGGTGGGCTCGGAGTCAATATCCTGAACGATGGTCATCTGGCCCGAGACAAAGACCTTGCCGGTGACGCCCTCATCCGGACGGAGTATCCCACGGGCTTTTTCCTTTTCGGTCAGGCCATAGGCGCAACGGATGGATAACAATCCGCTATTGTCGTCATAGATAAATAGCCTGCCGCGGTTCAGGCCTAAAATCTCCGACAGCAGATGGAAAACTTCCCGCAGATTTTGGTCGGTATCGGTATACCGGCTATATATCTTCGCCATCTCCCGCCGAAAAAACAGCTCATGCTGCGCCCAGTCGACATTCACATGCACATCGGGCGTCAGCGCGGCGCGCGCGGATGAGACCTGCTGATGGAAAGCGCGTTTCATGGCATACCTTGTGGGAAGCGTTAAGACCGAATAGCAGGCTAATGTTAAATTATTAATAATTTATTAACTTGTCAATAATATTGATTTCCTAGACCAGCCAGCCTACCCCAATCCGGCGCACACCTTTCCCATTGGTAAGGACAAGCTGCTGATTTAATTTGTATTATAAATAAAAAAAAGAAATTAACCCCATTTGGCGCAACTCTTGCTTTATTCAATATCACAGGATTCATTCATTTTTAGTTTAATGCTTAACAATGCTAAGGGTAGATTAATGCACGCGACGGTAACCGACTCGGCTAACTCCTATTCATCGGGGCCAAACACCTCCGTGGTCACCCTAACCCATCTTTGTAAAAATTTCGGTTCTGAGATCATCTACGACGATTTCAACTTCGATTTCAAATACGGCACCTTTACCTCCATCTTCGGCCCGAACGGCTGCGGCAAATCCACCTTAATCAACATGATGGCCGGTTTGACGCCTTATGACGGGGGACAGATACTCTATAATGGCCGGGATATCAGTAAAGCCACCATCGGGTATGTTTTCCAAAATTATCGCGAGGCGCTCTTCCCCTGGTGGAAGGCCTATGAAAATATCGAATATCCCCTCAAAATTAAAGGCATGCCGGCCGCTGAACGGCATCAGCGGCTCGATGAACTCATTGAACAATTCGACATTAAATTTGATCTCAACCGCTACCCCTATGAATTTTCCGGCGGGCAGCAACAGCTTATATCAATATTACGGGCCTTAGCGCCCAACCCGGAAATTGTTTTCCTGGATGAACCTTTCTCCGCTCTGGATTATGAAATGACCCTGTTCATCAGGGATAAATTACAGTTGATATTTACCCAAAGCAAAATTGCCATGGTATTGGTCTCTCACGATCTTGAGGACGCGGTATTTTTGGCTGAACAAGTATTAATGCTCAGTAAAAGACCTACCCGTGTAGTTGAAATTGTGCCGGTGGACCTACCCTATCCCAGAAACGACCGAACGCTGCAACTGCCTGAATTTTTAGAGGCCAAACGGCGCAGCCTGGAAATTTTCCAGCAAGAGGTTCATAAATGATCAGGCTTTCATTACGGCGTCACCCTCGTTTTTTTCGCCCCGGTTTTATCGGTCCAATCCTACTGGTTATTATCTGGAGCCTAGCGCATACGGCCCATTGGGTCACGCCGCGCCTGTTGCCCGGTCCGCTGGAAACCTTTAACGCATTCTTGGAAAGTATCGCCGACGGCAGCCTGTGGGGCGATTTTATCCAAACGGTATTAAGAACGGTCTATTCTTTCTTGATTGCGGCTATCATCGGCATACCCTTGGGTATTACCATCGGCTCCAGCAAGCTGATATATCGCAGCGTGGAATTTATAATTGATTTTTTTCGCTCCACCCCCGCTACCGCCTTATTCCCTTTGTTCCTGCTGATTTTCGGCATCGGCGAAGAGTCAAAAATCGCCATCGCTGCGTTCTCCGCCTGCCTGGTAATCGTATTCAACGTGGCCTACGGCGTCATGAACGCACGGCAAACCCGCATCCTGGCGGCCAAGGTCATGGGTGCATCCCAATGGCGCATTCTGCGCGACGTGCTGCTGTACGAATCGCTGCCGCAAACGTTTATCGGTTTAAGGCTCGGGGTTTCTTATGCCCTGGTGGTCATTATTGTCGCTGAAATGTTTATCGGTTCATCCACCGGGATGGGACACCGGATCATTGACGCGGAACAAGTCTATAACCTGGCCGAGATGTACAGCTCAATTATAGTAACCGGATGCATCGGCTATTTAATCAACTTCATTTTTCTTATTGTTGAACGCCATTTTATTAAATGGTCTGGTAAATAAATCATCACCCCATAAGGAAATCGTATGAAACGACTGACGTTGCCGGCGGCGGCAACCTCGATGGTTCTTTTATTCTCCGCTCTGCCGTCATGGGCAAATGAAAAAGTCACCGTCGCCTGGTTGCCCATTATGCAAACCACCGCTTTTTATATTGCGATGCACGATAAATTATTTGAAAAAGCGGGAATCGATATTAACGCGGTCAAATTCGAGAACCCGAATCAGATTATCGATTCACTGGTCTCGGGACAGGCCGATGTCGGCGCGCCGGGCTCGGCCGCCGGTATAGCGGTACTGGCCGAGTCCCGTTTTCCCGGCACCTTCAAGGTGTTCGGCCTGCAGGGGGGAAGCATCAAATACCATCGCATCAATGACGGCCTGATTGTCGCCAAGGATTCCTCAATAAAAAGTTTCGCCGATCTCAAAGGAAAAAACATGGGCCAGCTGCCGGGCATTCAGTGGCGGACCCTTGCCCGCTATATGGTGCGTCAGTCCGGCCTGGATCCGGATAAAGACGTGCATATGCAGGATATCGCTACCGGCCTGCAGGTGCCGTCGGTGGTTTCCGGCAGCGTTGACGCCACCCTGTCCCTGGAGCCGGTCGGCTCCATCGCCGTGGCCGACGGCGAAGCCAAACGGGCATTGACCAATCCCGCCGAGACCCTGATAGCCGATCCGTTTTATTCCGGCGTCTCGTTATTAACCACAAAATTCATCAAGGAACGGCCCGAAACGGCGAAAAAGGTGGTCGCGGTATTGGATGAGGCCACCCGCCTGGCCAATGAACGCTTTGATCAATACCGCCCGGTTATCGCCGACTTCACGCCCATCAAGCCGGATCAGCTGCCTTTGGTGGCGCAGCCTTACCTGCGGGCCTGGAAAGATATCGATGCCGAGGATATCCATTCTTATCAGGCCCTGGTGGATGTATTCGAAAAAGAAGGCGTGCTGAAAAAAACTATGGATGTCAAACCGATGATCCTGAACAACAATGATTTTACCAAGTGAGAAACCATGACTATCACCTTTAATGCCGCCGTCATTCAGACACTCGCCGTACTCGGCGATATCGAGGCCAATATCGCCCTGGCCGCCGCCGGTGTGCGCGAGGCGGTAAGGCAAGACGCCAAACTGATCGTACTGCCGGAATGCATGAACACCGGCTATCTATTTGACTCGGCGGCGCACTGCCGGGCATTGGCCGAACCGGTGGACGGCCGCTATTGCCGGGCGTTGGCCGCCTTGTGCCGCGAATATAATGTCTTCATCGCCTCCGGCATGACCGAAATAGCCGAGGATGGCAAAATCTATAATTCCGGTGTGCTGTTCAATCCGGCGGGAGACCTTATCTGCCATTATCAGAAACAGTTCCTGGCCACCCATGATCAGAACTGGTTTGAAGTCGGCGTGAAGGGCAATCCCTTTGTGGATACCGAACTGGGCCGGTTGGGGTTGCTTATCTGCTTTGACGGGCGCATTCCGGAAATCGCCCGCTGCCTGGCGGCGCAAAAAGTGGATGTGGTGATTGATATGGCAAATTTCTTCGCCATGGACCAGGCGGAAATGTGGGTACCGGCCCGGGCATATGAAAATGGCAGCTGGTATGTGGCCGCCACCAAATCCGGCGTAGAGCGGAGTATCTACTACCCGGGAGGCAGCATGATTGTCGACCCGCAGGGCCGGGTGCAGGCCAAGGTGCCTTATGATGTCCACGGCGTGGCCACCGCTCGGATAAGCCTGCCGGACCGGGACCGTAAGCCATGGCAATTCGGCGGCGACAAACTGACGGATCGCCGGCCGGAAACCTACGCTATCATCAATCAGCCGTTTGCAACCACCCCCCTGGCGGCATTGATGGGGGAAGCGCTGATACCTGAAAACAGCACCGTCAAACTGGCGGCGGTTCAGGCCCATGTGAGCGAAAGTCACACCCTGGACGACGCGCTGGAGATGATTGAACACGCGGCGTTGCTGGGCATCAGGGTTATGGTGCTGCCCGCCTGGTTCGCCGCCCCGCTTTGGCGCCCGGATGCCGATAATGCCGCCCTGTTGGCCCGGGACAGCGGGGCTGTCGTCGCCCGCATCGCCGAACTGTGCCGGCGTTACGGCACTATAATCGCCCTGCCCACCGTAGAGGAACGGCAAGGCGCGCTGCTGCCGGAAATGGTTTTAGTCGGCCCGCGGGGCGTTATCGGACGCCAGGCCCAGGTGCATGCCAACCCCGGCACGCGCGATTGGGCCGCGGTGGCGGACGGAGGCTTCCAGGTATTCGAGACCGATTTTGGCCGTCTGGGACTGCTTAACGACTATGACGGAATGTTTCCCGAATCCAGCCGCGTGCTGGCCTTGCTGGGGGCGGAAATTATCCTATGGAGCTGCGCCTGGCGACACCCGAACCAAAGGAACCTGCTGGCGGTGCCGAAGGCTGAGGATAATCGCGTTTATGTCGTCTGCGCCAACCGCTGCGACGCCCCCGCCCCCGGCGGTTCGTTTATTATTCCCCCCGCCGGTTTCCCGTCGTGGGATATAGACGCCTTGCTACCGCCCAATCCCCGCTGGGGCGCGGTAACCCCCCTGTACGCCAACCGCGCCCTGACCCGGCAAAAAGAGATGATTCCCGGGGTAAATATGTTGCGCAACCGCCTGACGGACAGTTATGGGATCCTATCGCGCCAACCTTAATGGGATAATCTCTATGGGTTAACGACAATAGCGTTGTCCGCTGTTGAATGGATTTCGTTTTCAACGTTTATTAAATACTGATTTATACAAATAACCATCATCGATGCAGGAATAAATAATGAATAGCCCAAGATAACCCTTTGGATATTAATATCATATTAACATCCGCGGCCTTTAATATTTATCGAAAAGAATTTCTTATGGTAAGAGACGGTCCCATATTTTGTATGATTCAATCAAAACCACTATTTCGGATAAACAGTCAGTTCAAGAAAATCGATGTTTACATTGAGTCGCCGCTATATAACCCGTCAACAATGTCGGGGTATTACTAATTGAACCCAATACTCTTCCCTGTGCTTGATGCCATAGGGAGAGTAATATCTCAATTACCGGAGCCAGCATGAAACCTAACGTCGGATTAATCATCGGTGCCACGTTATTAGGCTTAACTATTATGCCTGTTCAAGGGGCGGAGACATTAACCCATGTCAAAGTCGGCCATTTGGTGGCGCTGGATATGGCGCCGCTTTTTGTCGCCAAGGAAAGCGGCTGCTTTACCCGCCAAGGGCTGGACGTGGAGACGGTGTTTTTTGCCAATCCCGGCGACAATAACGCGGCGCTGGCAGGCGGCGCCATCGATTTTAGTATCAATCCATTTACTCTGCCGTTTTTTGCCGCCAACAGCGGTGTGCCGATCCGGGTGATTTCTGCCGCCGGGGGCTGGGGCATCATGGAGGTGGTGGCTAAAGGCTCGCTGGGTTTACACAGCATGGCGGATTTAAAAACCTATATCCAACAACACCCCGGCCATCCCTTGAAGATAGCCACGCTGCAGGGGGATACGCTGGAGCTGATCCTTGACCGGCAATTCGCCCGCAACGGTATCGATCCCAAAAGCGTGCAACTGGTCTATTTCAATGATTTGCTGGCGATGGTGGAAGCCTACCGCAGCGGCCAGGTGGATATTCTGAGCCATATCAAGCCCTATACCACCGATATGGAGGTGAATAAAGGCTCCACCTTGTTAACCAATAATGCCGAAACCTGGTCGTTATATTCCCCCAATGCAGTGGTTAGCGTGCTGGATAAAACCCTTAGCCAGCGAAAAACCGTGGTCAGGGAATTTCTGAGCGGGCTTATCTGCGGGGCGGACATTATCAATAAAAACCCCGACCAGGCGGTGAGCTATCTGGATAAGGGCCACTATTTCCGCGTCTCCCCCGCCGTACTGACGCGGGCGTTCAAGTCCGCTCCTGCTCCCATCAGTTTCACGCCGGATCTGGCCTCGATTCAGAGCGTGGTGGACGATCTGGGTAAACTCGGCTACATCAAAGGCGGCGCGCGCGCCGAGGATATCTTCCGTCTGGATATGATCCGCGGTCTGGAGAAGAAATGAGCCAGTCAGACACCGGCGTTCAAAGGTACCTGCCCGTGATGGTCGGTACCGCCTCCGTCGCCTGCTTGGTGCTTATTTGGGAGTTCTGCGCCGGCAACAGCGATTCATCACTGGCGGCGGTCTTGCCTCCGCCGAGCCATTTCCTCGCCGAGATTGCCCAAAGCGATTTTCGTATCGGGCTCGGCAGCCAGTCCACGCCGGTGAGCCAGTCGGTGCTCGCCACCTTCATCCGGGTATTTAGCGGATTATTTATCGCGTTTATCGTCGCGATTTTAACCGCCATGCTGCTGAGCCTGTCAAAAGTCGTCAACTGGGTTGTCAGTCCCTTGATCTATTTACTGTCGCCCATCGCGCCCATTGCCTGGATCCCCACCGCCATTACCCTGTTCGGCATCGGTAACCTGACCGCGGTCTTTATCGTCTTCATGGGCGTCTTTTTTATCCTGACCATCGGCACGCTGGCCGAGATCCGCCGGTTGCCGGAGGAATTCCATATCATCGCCGACGATCTCGGCGCCGGACCATGGCAACGCTGGTTATGGGTGGTGCTGCCCGCCATCCTGCCCGGCGCATTCACCCTGCTGCGCACTAATTTTATCGCGGCCTGGATGGCGGTGCTGGTGGCGGAAATGGTCGGCCTGCATGACGGTATGGGCGCTATTATCATGATGGGCCGCAATCTTTTTAATAACGATCTGATCATGTTCGGCATGGTGATTATCGGCCTGTCCGGCTTTGTCGTGGATCGCATCCTGGCCTTTATCGGCAAACATCTGCTGTGGTGGAGGGTCTAGGAATGAACAGCGCGTCTGATAACCCTCTGTTCCGCATCGCTGATTTCAGCGTGATGTACCCCGGCGCCACACCGCTGAGCCACCTTGATCTGACGATCCGCCCTCATGAGATTACCTGCATTCTGGGTAAATCGGGATGCGGTAAAACCACGCTGCTCAAAGCGCTGGGAGGATTTATCGCCGGCAACGCCGGGGGCGGCATCTTCTTTGACGGCGACCGGCTGACGGGACCGAACAGGCACAGCGTAATGATTTTCCAGGAAAACAACCTCTACCCCTGGCTGACGGTGAAGGGCAATGTGGCTTTCGGACTGCGCTTTTCAGCACCGGGGTTATCCCGTCAACAGCGCGATAAACGGGTTGGCGCCATGCTGGAAACCGTTGGTCTGACCGAGTCGGCCGGACGCTATCCCCATCAGTTATCCGGCGGCATGCGGCAGCGAACTGCGATTGCGCGGGCACTGGTGGCGGATCCCCGGGTGCTGCTGCTGGACGAACCCTTCAGCGCCCTGGATATCAGCCTGCGCCGGCGGATGCAGGGGCTGCTCGGGCAGCTGTGGCGGGAGACCCGAATGTCCATGGTGATGGTCACACATAATATCGAGGAGGCGATCACCGTCGGCCACCGGATTATCGTCATGGGCGGACAACCGGCGGCCATCCTGCTTGAGCAGGATACCGGCGCCGCGGAATTCGGCGATCGGTATTCGAACGCGTTTCTCCAGCTGCAACAGCACATCGAATCCATTATTTACTGACATTATTTACCGGGAGGCGGCGATGAACGGTATTCATGATATGGGCGGCTTGCATGGATTCGGCACGGTGGAAGTCGAATTTGATGAACCGGTTTTCCATAGCGAATGGGAAAGCCGGGTATTCTGTATCACCCAGGTACTGGATACGCTGGAAATCTGGAACCTTGACGAGCATCGCCATGAGATAGAGCGGATGAATCCGGTGGATTACCTGGCCGCGGGTTACTACGGCCGCTGGCTGTTTGCCATGGAGCAACTGCTGGACAGGAAAGGCATCGTCAGCCGGGAGGAAATGGAACGGCGGATCGCCGAATATCGCGCCGATGTACGTCATTACAGCCCCCTGGACAATTCCCGCCGCCGTTGGCCGCTGGCGCCGGGGGAACGGGTACGTTGGGGCGCCTGGCGCAAAGAAGTGCAGGTAACGCCGCGATTCGCTCCACAACAACAGGTTCGGGTACGTAATATCCATCCCCCCGGCCATACCCGGGTGACGAATTATGTACGGGGAAAAACCGGCATTATCGTCCAGGTCTATGATCAGGCCTGGGTATTTCCCGACACCCGCGCCCATTATCAGGGAGAGAATGTCCAGCCGGTGTACAGCGTCCGGTTTTCGGCCCGGACCTTGTGGGGCTTGCAGGCCGAAGCGGACGTTTTTAATCACATCGACCTTAGCGAAGATCATCTTGAATCCCTGTAAGGAAAATAGTCATGAGTGATAAATCCAGTCAGGAAAAACCCTGGCAAGCCGTGCGCATCGAAGCGATGGAGAGCCTGCTGGCGGGCGCCGGCATCATTGATCCCAATCGTGTCGACGATATCGTCCATCATTACGAAAAAAACGTCGGCCCTCACACCGGGGCGCGGGTGGTGGCCCATGCCTGGGTCGACAGCGGCTTCAAACAGCGCCTGCTGCGGGACGGGCTGGCCGCCTGCGCCGAACTGGGCATCGGCGGGCCGGAAACCGAGTATCTGAAAGTCGTGGAAAATAGCGCCACTGTCCACAATGTGGTGGTATGCACGCTCTGTTCATGCTACCCATGGCCTATCCTCGGCCTGCCCCCCGCCTGGTATAAATCCAGCGCCTACCGCTCGCGTATCGTCCGAGAACCACGCCGGGTGCTGGCCGAAATGGGGCTGGCATTGCCGCCGCAGGTCACCCTGCGCGTCTGGGATAGCGTATCTGAAATCCGCTATCTGGTGTTGCCGGAGCGGCCGGCGAATACCGGCCATCTTGATGAAACGGCCCTCGCGGCGCTGGTTACCCGTGATTCCATGATAGGCGTCGCCCGGCTGAGCACGCCGGAGCACGGAGGAACACGACCATGAATTCGCCGGAAATGTTAAAAGACGCCTTAAACGATGCGCAGGCGTTGCGGTCCATTGTCTTTCCCAATCCCTGGGCCGCGCGGGCCTTCGGCCTGACCCTGGCGGCGGTGGAGAAAAATCTGTTCAGTTTGCAGGCGTTTCAGCATGCGCTAATCGAACGGATCGCCGAGTCGGAATCCCGGGGCGAGTCCATCACCGACGAAGAGCGCTACTATAGCTGCTGGGTCGATGCGTTAACCGTGCTTCTGGATGGAACGCCGCAGATAAGCCTGGCGTCGCGGGATGAGGAGGAGCGGAAAATCCGCGAACATACGCACCAGGCGCATTTGCATCAGGAGGCCCATTTTCCCCCACGGCCATTACTCATCGTGGAGGGAAAATGATTATTACCGGCGAGCCCTATGATTTTCCTATTTCAGGGGAGATGATCCCGGCGCGCAGCGCGCTGCTGATCATTGATATGCAGCGGGATTTTTGCGATCCGCAGGGTTACATGAATCATCGCGGCGATGATATTACCGCCGCGCGGGCGATTATCCCGACTATCGTCCAGGTGCGCGCGGCGGCCACCCAAGTGGGCATCAGGGTCATTTATACCCGCGAGGGACATCGCCCCGACCTGTCCGATTTGCCGCAGAGCAAACGGCTTAAAACCGCCAGGGCGGGTGCGGAAATCGGCATGCGCGGCCCATTGGGCCGATTGCTGGTCCGCGGTGAACCAGGCTGGGATCTGGTGCCGGAACTGCGGCCGCGGGACGGGGAAGCCGTGATAGATAAACCGGGAACCGGCGCCTTTCATGGTACCGATCTCCATCATATCCTAACGACAAGCGGGATCCAGAACCTCATACTTACCGGCGTCACCACCGGCGTATGCGTTTCATCCACGGCGCGGGAAGCCAGCGATCGGGGCTATGGCGTACTGGTGCTGAGCGATTGCTGCGCCGAACCGGATCCCTCCAACCATGCCATGGCGATAAGGTTGCTAAAAATTGAAGGGGGGTATATGGCCACCGTTTCCACTTCATTGCGGTTCCTCTGCGCCTTAAGGACTTATCCGCCGACCTTGCTGCCCACCCCGTCGAAAGGCGGTCATCATGAGTGACGCACCCAGGTATTTTCTTCGGTGCAGAGCAGGTGAGAATAATGATTATCAGCGATATCGATTTGAAACTGCTTAAGGTCTTCAAGATGGTCGTGGAAGCCAATGGATTTTCGAATGCCCGTGCGTTGCTTAACGTTTCCCAGTCCACCATCAGCGCGCAAATGTCCCAACTTGAGATCAGGCTGGGATTTATACTCTGTCAGCGTGGACGCGGCGGCTTTCAGCTTACGGCCAAGGGAGAGGAGTTTTACCGCTACACGCTGCAGTTTTTTCAGTCTTTACATGAATTTCAGGTCAGAACCACCGAACTCAAGGATGGATTGACCGGCACATTGCGTATCGGTTTTTTAGATAATGTCATTACCGATCCGGAAAACCCGCTCAGTCGGGCCATAGAAAAATTGATGTCGCTACCGCAAAACACCCTCCATCTGGTTCTGGAGACGCTTTCGCCGCCCGAACTGGAAAAAAGGGTCTTCGACAATAGCCTGGATGTGGCCATAGGAATATTCCCCAGCCGTATCCCCGGCCTCTGTTACCAATCGCTGTATTATGAGCGCGATATTCTTGTTTGCCGCAAGGATCACCCGCTGACACGGATGGATAGCGCGCAACGTATCATCGAAGCGATCCCCCGAATACCCCGCGTGGTTCGAACCTTTTTCGACGATAACGAATTCCCTCTGCAAATATTCAATGACACAGTATCCGCCAGCGTGACTAATCTGGAAGCCTCCGCCATGCTGGTAATGACCGGTCATTACATCGGCTTTTTCCCAAACCATTATATCCAGCGCTGGCTTGAAACCGGTGACTTAATCTGCCTGATACCGGATCGCATCAGCCGTCAGTCGCACTTTGAACTTATCATCCGCGACAGGAAGCAGCCATTGCCCATCGCGCTGGATGCATTTTTGCGCTGCGTATACAGTATTCGGGACCAGCGGGAAAGAAACCGGGCGCTCAATGAAGAGCGGGCCGCAAGCGGCGATGGATAGCAGGGTTTATCTTTCCAGCCAGGCTTTCAAGGAAGCAATATCGATGACAAAGCCATACTTCACATCCCTTTTCAGCATCCGTTTCCATGCGTAAAAGGAGCTAGGGCATGGCGGTGCTGGCGCGCATGACCAGCTGCGTGGCAAGTGTAGCGGAATCATCCGCTTTCCTGCCTTGAAGCGCCGACCAGATTTGTTTGCCGGCCAGGATGCCCATCTCCTGGTAAGGTAGCTCTACGGTGGTCAAGGCCGGTGAGCAAATTTCGGCAAGGACGCCCCCGCCAAGGCTCGCAACGGCCAATTGCGCAGGCACGGATATTCCCCGCGCATGGCAGGAGGAGATGGCCCCGCAGGCCACCTCGTCAGAGGTGCAGATCAGTAAATCCAGCTCGGGCCAGTCAAGCAGGATCTTCGGCAAAAGATTTTTCCCAGTGCTGAAATCGGGCGGTAGAGAAGAACTGACAACCCGATGGGGCGACTGATTTAACGACAGCATAGCCGAATGCCAGCCGCTGAGGATTTGCTGATGTATGTGGTGCTCATGGGCGGCACACAGCAGAGCGATATTTTTAAATCCCTTGATGGCCAGGGCATTAATCAGTTGTTTGATGGCCAGGCCGTAATTGGCACCGACGCTCATCATGACGGGCGCAGGAGTAACGCCGCCGATTTCCAGCACCGGGATGCCGGCGGTGAGCAATAGCCGGCGGCTTTCCAATGAATTATCGAAATTATATAGCACCATGGCGGCCGGATTATAGGACAGCAGCTTTTCAATTAATCTGGACCCATGGGGGGCGGCGTAGTTATCCTCCGACAATAGCACGTCGTAACCACGAGGCCGGAGCACCGATTGAAGGGCTTGAGAAATAATGGCGCAGCCAGGCGAGGTCAATGCCGGCGTCGCCATGGCTACCAGCCGCGAGGAGGCCGAAGCCAGGGTGCTGGCTGCAAGATTGGTGACATAGCCGAGTTCGGTTACCGCCGCGTCGATCTTTTCCCGGAGTTTTGGCGACACTTTTTCCGGTTCCCGTAGCGCACGCGAGGCGGTCATGGTGCTGACACCCGCCATATTTGCCACATCAGCCAGGGTACTTTTACCAGAATTGCGACGCTGCTTCACCTTTTTTTCTTTCCTTTTCGGCAGTTAATTGGCCCGGTTTTTTAAAAAATGGATTTTATCATAACTACAGCGCAAGGACTGCCCGACTGACAGGCGATCGCAACATTCCCGTTATTTTCCATGGCAATCTTGTATCGGTCCCTATCACCGTCCCTTGATAGGTTTCCCCTCACTGTACAACAAAATCAGCCCCAAAATGTTAGCGGTAACAATATTTTCCCCTTCACCTTTGTTAGCGCTAACTTTTGAGATTTATATCACAGAATAAGGGTTACTTTTTCGCCTACACTCCATGCATCTTCAGCAAATAGGGATTCGTGATGCTTGCCAAATGGTTAACCGCCGAAAGGATCGCCATTGTGGAACAGGTCGTCGACTGGCGCGGCGCTATTGAATTGTCCGCCCGTCCATTACTGTCGGAAGGCGCGATTGCCCCTGGCTACATTCAGGCGATTTTCGCCTCACATGAGGCAATAGGGCCCTATTATGTGTTAGCGCCCGGGCTGGCGATGCCCCATGCCCGCCCCGAAGAAGGTGTTAACCGCACGGCGCTATCTCTGCTGCATATTCGCCAGGGCGTCAGTTTCGGATCCCTGGAAAATGACCCGGTGCATGTGGTGATTTTGCTCTGCGCCCAAAACGGTGATGAGCATCTGAGCATGATATCCCAGTTGGCCGAACTGTTCAGCAACGAAGAAGATCTCCAGGCACTCCTTGGCGCGGATACCCTTGCGGCTATCCAGGTTTTGATTGATAAATACTGATGTTTATTAAGGGATATATATGAAAAAGATTCTGATCGTATGTGGTAATGGTTTAGGCAGTAGTTTCATCGTGGAAATGAATGTCAAAAAAATCCTTAAAGAATTAGGTAAGGAAGCGGAAGTCAGTCATACGGATTTAAGTTCGGCCAAATCCGAATCTGCGGATATTTATATTGGGTCCAATGATATCATTTCCGGATTGGATAATGGCGTTCGTCATGTTTTTGGTCTGAGTAACCTTTTAGATAACAATAAAATAAAAGAGATACTTGCCAATAATTTATAATTCCTCTACATGGTAGCTCCATGGAGTTTACAATGCTCTCATTTATTATTAATGATGTATTAGGTACGCCTGCAATACTGGTGGGATTATTCTCTTTTTGCGGATTGCTGCTGCAGAAAAAATCTTTCTCCGATACGATATCCGGTACGCTAAAAACAATTATGGGGTTCCTGATATTAATCGCTGGCGCAGGTGTCATTGCCACCACCTTGACCAGTTTTAGTGAACTCTTTATCCATTCCTTTAATATCCAGGGCGTTGTGCCGAATAATGATGTGGTAGCCGCGCTGGCACAGAAAAATTTCGGCACTTCCACCGCCATGATCATGATATTCGGCATGCTTGTGAATATTATCCTGGCTCGGATCACTCCCCTTAAATATATTTTCCTGACCGGACACCATACCCTGTATATGGCGGCCATGTTATCGGTAATCCTCACCACCGGCGGACTCAGCGGAGGAGTGCTGGTCACTCTTGGCGCCATTATCCTCGGGGCGCTAATGGTCATTTCACCGGCCATGCTGCAGCCGTTTACCCGCAAAATCACCGGCAGTGATGATTTTGCCCTAGGCCACTTTGGTTCGACGGGTTATTTATGTGCCGCTCTAGTGGGCAAAATTGTCGGCAAAAATAGCCGATCGACCGAAGAATTCAATGTACCGAAATATCTCAAATTCCTGCATGACTCGTCCATCGCCATCGCGTTGACAATGACGATCCTGTTTATCATCCTGGTTTTGGTAGCCGGTAAAAACTTTACCGAATCCGAAGTCAGCGGTGGACAGAACTACATTATTTTCGCCATTATCCAGGCGATTACCTTTGCTGCGGGGGTTTATATTATTCTGGCCGGGGTGCGCATGGTCATTGCAGAAATCGTGCCGGCCTTTAAAGGCATTGCCGATAAAGTAGTCAAGGATGCCAAGCCGGCCCTGGATTGCCCGACGGTATTTCCCTTTGCGCCCAACGCGGTGATTATCGGTTTTTTAAGCAGCTTTTGTGCCGGGCTTATCAGCATGTTTTTCTTCCCGCTATTGGGGTTAAGCATTATTGTCCCGGGCCTGGTGCCCCATTTTTTCACCGGCGCTACGGCGGGCGTGTATGGTAATTCCACCGGTGGATGGCGGGGAGCGATTATCGGCGCTTTTGCCAACGGCTTGATCATTTCGTTCTTGCCGGCAATATTATTATCGGTACTGGGGAATCTTTCCGCCTCCACCACCTTTGGCGATGCTGATTTTGGTATCGTCGGTATTGCGCTGGGCAAATTCATGATGCTATTTCATTAAATAACTTTTGATTAAACCATCCCCCATTGATTGACCCGGCCGCTTGCTTACCCTGTAGCCGGGTTAGTCCGTTATTCCCTGATAACGGATTGTCCATCCATTCATCCTCTGCCGTCGGCGCCGGCTCAGGATATGTCACATGAAGACTATCAGATTTCAAATTACCTTTACTACCCCAGCGGAAAACAGCATACACAGGCTTTCACTTTGCTCAGCAATGCCTTGCGGTACCGTAACTCAAAGTCCCGGACCTGTTTCAAAAGCTTAAAGGCACGCCTAATACTCCATGTATAGTTGGTATACTGAATATGGAGGTAGATGGTGCCCTTGCCAGGCCGGTTATTCACAACCACCACCGGGTTAGGGTTGGCATGGGCAAAATCTTTGATGGCCCAGTCCATACGCGCGGCGAAACCGTGCTGGCATGCCTCCCGCCAACGCCAAACGATAGACATAATTTATTTTGATAGTAAACAATTTTCCTTGTGGATATATACATCCTGGTGTCATGATTGTCATTAATACTGATATTCATTTCCGCTACCGGTTAGGAGGCTTAGTTTTTAAACATGGCCAGAGCAAAACGTCCGACAGATGAAAATATGCAGGCCGCGGCCACACTGTGCGCCAGGGATCGCAGCGCGGTTTATGAAAAATTGATGAATGCCATCTCGGAACACCGCCTTAAGCCGGGGACCAAACTTACGGAAGAAAAGCTGGCGGCCATTTTCAAGGTTTCCCGCACCGTGGTCAGAGAGGCCCTGCAGCAAATGGCTTTCGAGCGGGTGGTGGAAATACTGCCCAACCGCGGCGCGTTTATTGCCAGCCCCACCATTGCGGAAGCTAAAGAATTTTTCCAGGCCCGGCGCTATGTCGAGGTTCCCTTGCTGGAAAATATATGTAAGCGAGTGACCGCGCAGGAAATCACGCTGCTGCGCCAGCACGTTAAACAGGAAGAAAACGCCAGGCATTCAGGCGATCGTCGCAAGATTGTGCGCCTGTCCGGCGAGTTTCATGTGCTGCTGGCCTCCCTGGCGGGAAATCGTTTTCTTGAAAGAACGGTACGCGGCCTGCAGTTATTGACGTGCTTGACTATCCTGCTGTATGACACCCCCACGGACGTTACCTGCCAGCACAATGAACATGAACGGCTGGTGGATGCTGTAGAGGCGCGGGACAGCATGCGCGCGCAAAAACTGATGCTGGATCACCTGCTGGGGATCGAAAATTCGCTGCATCTGGATGAGCCGGAAGAAAAGGAGGAAGATCTGGAAGAGATCCTGCTCGGCACTGGAAACTAAATTTCTTATATCTAGGGCATCTGGCCCGGAAGCCTTAATTTCCCCCTAGCCCTTACATCCACCGGTTTTTCCCTGTAGAAAGAGCGCCTTAGGCGCTCTTTTTTTTCACTTTATACTTTTATTTCTTTTCGCTCGGAAAACGCTAAATATAAGAAATGCATATCACAAAAATAAAACTGATGAACAATTTAAATAATTATTGACTTCAATTTTGCATGATCTTATTGTCAAAATTAATCCATATCCTCTGCCGCAACTATCTCGACGCCAATTCGCTCGACGCCAATTCGCCGCAGATAATTGTTAACAATCTTTGAGTCTTTTGTGGAGCACTGCATGTCTGAACTGGTATTGGCTCATGGTGAAGCGCTTTCCAATCTGCCGTTATTCGTGGCGCAGGCATGCGGTTACTTTCGCGACCGGGGATTGACGGTAACGGTGCCGAAACTCAGCGGCACGGCGTCGACCATTGCATTACTCAGAAGCGGCGCGGCGCAAATAGGCACCACGGGATTTACCCAGCCGCTGAGGGATTTCAACGCCGCTGATCCGTTGCGCATTATCGCTGGAAGCGGCGTCGGCGGCATGGCGGTAATGATTCATCCGGACAGCGTGGCCGCGGCGCCCGCCACCCTACGCTTCGGCACCTTCTTCGAGGATCCGATGGAGGTGCTGCTGCACGATGCTATCAACCATTACCAGGGGGTCTGGCAACGCAGCGATATCCGCTATTTCGACACCCTCCAGCAGGGGATAACCGCCATGCAGCGGCGTGAAATAGACGCCTGCACCTTTATCGAGCCGGTAATAAGCCAGCTCGAACTGCTGGGATTCAAAAAAATGTGCGACGCCGCCGACGTCTGGGGAACCGGTTATCCCGATACCGTATTGGTCACGCGCCAGAGTTTTTTGCATCAGTATCCGGATGTGGTGGATGCGGTGATAAAGGCTCTGCTGCAGGCGGAAAATGCGATAAAGGCCGATCCACAGGGCGCCTTGTCAAGCGTGGCGCGATTTTACCCCGGCGTTTCCCTGGCGGTGATGACGCAGGGTCTGTCACGACAGCCTTCGCAAATCGATATCCGTTCCCTTGCCGGCACCATTATCGGCCGGTTCGACGCTCTGGCTGCAATGGGCAGGCTGGTACCGCCGGATAATCCGTATGCCGTGCTTGATTTCAGCCGCTTATCCGCCCTGCTGTCGCAAACGGAATATACGCACTAACGCGCGGCTTCGCCGAACCTTAAACCGCGACAGCTATCCGCTGGACGCTATGCCTTGCTGGCAGGGGTTCGTTCGCACTTTTATCAACACCAGGAGACAAAAAGATTATGTCAACAAAACGTGTTTTACCGCGGCTTCATGGCTTTGATATCAATCGCCGCCATTTTCTGAAACACAGCGCGCTGGCAGCCGGCGGCCTGGCGTTGGGCAAGTACCTTATCAGCGCCCCCGCCCAAGCGGCGGATATAACAACTTTCAAGGCAACGCACGGCACGGGCTTGTGCAATTGTCCCTTCTTCCTGGTAAAGGAGCGCGGACTGGCGAAAAACGTCGCTCTGGATTTTGTCACCACCCCGACCAATGCCGATATAGCCGCCTTGTTCGGCGCCGGTCTGGTTGACGTAACCGTGGTGCCTTACACCAACTTCATTACGCTTTTCGCTCAAGGCGCGCCGATCAAGATCGTCGCCGGCTCAGGGGTACAAGGCTGCGTGATAGTCAGCCAGCAGGGTATCGATTCCGCCGAAAAGCTGCGCGGCAAGACGCTGGGAACCTTTCAGGCGGATACGCTGGAAATGCTGCCTTACGACTATCTGAAAAAAGCGGGCATGAGCTTTGCCGACGTCAAGGTACGTTACTTCGGTACCTCGCCGGAGCTGGCTCAGGCCTTTATCAACGGCAATATCTACGCCATGTGCCATATCGAGCCTTACGCTACCCAGGCGCTGCAGGCGCGTCCGGGCGCGGTACGTCTTTCCGACGGCGTCGATATCTATGGCAAGAACTACAGCGATTGCGTACTGGCGGTACGCGCCTCCGTGCTGGCAGAGAATCGCGAAGCGGTGAAGGCGCTTATCAAGGGCATGATGATCGGCCAGCACCAGGAAGAGACCGACCGCGCCTCGGCGGTCAAAGATACCGTGGGCAAATACTTCAAGACCAGCTACGAAGCCACCCTGGACGCCGCCACAAAACAGCCGGCGATGATCGACCAACGGCAGAACCAGGATTTTATCCTGCAGCGCGCCAATAACCTCAAAGAGCTGCGTTACATCCAGAAGGTGCCGGGAGCGGATATCTTCGACTGGTCATTGCTCAATGAAGTGATTAAGGAAAATCCCGACTTGTATGCCTCGCTGGAGCTGAAAAGCGCATGAATGTGAATACCCTGCCAAAGCCGGTAAAAGCGAGCGGTGTTTCACCGGTTGCAGTCAATCCTCCGGTGAGGAAAACCCGCCGCCGCGGCTGGGCGGATTTTTTCTCGCGCCTCGGCTGGGGCGTGGCTTCCGTCGCCCTGTTTGCCGGGATTTGGGAAGCGATATGGGCTTTTGGGGGATTGAATCCGCTGTTATTACCGCCGCCGCATATCTTCCTGGCGAATTTTGCCCAGCAGGCGCAATACTTTATCCCCACCGATGTTATCGGCCAGGTCACCAACGACACCGCCTTGTTGTCGTTGGGTAAAACCATCATCGCCACGGTTGGACGCGTGATGGCGGGCTTGGCCCTGGGTTTTGTCCTAAGCCTGATAAGCGGCCTGGCCATTTGCTATTTCCGCCTGTTCGGCAAGCTGGTATTGCCGACCATCACCCTGCTGGCGCCCATCTCCCCCATCGCCTGGCTGCCGGTGGCCATCTTTATCTTCGGCATCGGCAATCCGCCGGCGATTTTCATGGTGTTTATTTCACTGTTTTTTGTCATGACGGTATCCACGATCAGCCAGATTGAGAGTGTGAGCAAAACGCACCTCAACGTGGCGGCGGTGATGGGGGCATCCCGGGCGCAGACTTTCCGTTACGTCATTATCCCCGCCATCCTGCCTTCGTTATTCTTCGTGTTGCGCATGAACCTGTTCGGCGCATGGATGATTGTGCTGGTGGCGGAAGCGACAGGCGTAGGCAGCGGACTGGGACAAATCGTTATGCAGGCGCGCAATACCTTCAATTCCAGCCTGTCATTTTTCACCATGACCATCATCGGCATTACCGGATTCGTTTTCGATCTGCTGCTGCGCTATGTGCAGAAGAAGCTTCTTTACTGGATACCTGAAAACAACGCCGGAGGCCGGAAATGACGAACAATACCAGCACGCAACCGCCATTGATCGATTGCAGCCGCGTGGGTAAAACCTGGGTTGATGCGCAAGGCGCTGCCGTCGTCGCATTGAATAATGTCGATTTACAGGTAGCGCGGGGGGAGTTTGTCGTGCTGCTCGGTCCCAGCGGCTGCGGTAAAAGCACCCTGCTGTATATGATAGCCGGGCTGGAATCGGTCAGCGAAGGATCGATCCGCTGCGGTGGAGCCGAGGTGTCCCAACCGGGCACCGATCGCGGATTTGTCTTTCAGGACGCGTCTCTCTATCCCTGGCTGACGGTAGCGGAAAATGTCGCCTTCGGCCTGAAGATGCAGGGCATGTCTAAAGAACAAAGGTTGAAACGGGCGCAGTCCATCCTGCAAAACGTCGGCCTTGCCGATGCCGCGGATAAACGACCCGATCAGCTTTCCGGCGGCATGCGCCAGCGGGTGGCGATGGCCAGGGCGCTGGCGCTAAATCCCGAGGCGCTGCTGCTGGATGAACCTTTTGCGGCATTGGATGTGCAAACGCGGGCGAAAATGCAGGATTTTCTGATCCGTATCTGGCGGCAAACCGGCGTATCAATGATTTTTGTCACTCACCATATTGATGAAGCCGTAGCGCTGGCCGATCGCGTGGTGGTCTTTACCGCGCGTCCCGGCGGCATTAAAGAAATCATCCCTATCGATCTCCCGCGGCCGCGCGATCCCAAAAGCCCCCTGTTCCATCAGCTCAGCGATCATCTAATCGACTTGCTGCGTGATGAAGTCGATCGCGCCTTTGCCGAACAGGAGGTGGGCTGATGACATCTCCCTGCCTGCCGGTTGCCGCGCTGCAAATGCCGCCGGGCCGCGAGGACCTGGCGTTTAATCGCCAGATGCTGGAGGCGGCCATTACCCGCGCGGCTAAAGACGGCGCACGGCTGGTGGCGCTGCCCGAGCTGGCCTTGACGCCCTATTTCTGCGCCGCGCCGGCGGAAAAATACCGACGGTGGGCCGAATCCGTCCAGGGTGAGAGCAGCGGCTGGTGCGCGGAGCTGGCCCGACGGCTCGGGTGCGCCATATTGCTGCCGCTCTATGAGCACCACAGCCAAAGCGGCTGTTATCACAATGCCGTTATCGGCTTTGACCGCCAGGGGAAAAGGCTGGGCAACGGCGCCCTGGCCAGGAAACTGCATTTGCCGGTCAACGATTATCCACCGCCCGGTTTTGACGAGGCCGCGCATTTCACCCCAGGCGACGAACTGCAAACATTTGAAATCGAAGGCTGGCGGTGCGCGGTGCTGATTTGTTATGACCGGCGTTTCCCCGAATGCTGGCGCGCGCTGCGACGGGCGGGCGTTGAACTGGTTATCGTGCCGGTCGCCGGCAGCGGCGGCGATGATGCGGCATTCTTTTTAGGCGAGCTGCGTACCCATGCCAAAGAAAACGGCCTGATAGTCCTTTGCGCCAATAAAGTGGGCGAGGAATGGCTGGACGGTATGGCGACGGACAATTACGGCGAGTCATGCGTGATCAATGCCGACGGCGCAATCCTGGCGCACCGTTCCCGAACGCAGGGACCGGGCGTGGTGAACGCTACGCTGGAGCATCAGCAACTCGTTCAGATTCGCAAGCAGCTACGCTATTTCGACGATCGCCGCGGCGATTTATTTGGGCCCGTGCCGCACGGCTGGGTGCGTTGATTTTACCGCTACAGGATATCCCCCTATGACTGAGTCACTGATATTAGCAGGCACGCTGATCCAGGGGATCGGCGATGATGGTCGCCCGATCGCTGTGGAACAGGCCGCGCTTTACCAAAAAGACGGCGTCATCCGTGACATCGGCAAGGCCGATGATTTAACAGCCGCCTATCCGCAGGCCCGGCGTTACGGTTCCATGCAGCACGTCTTGATGCCGGGATTTGTCAACAGCCATCATCATGTGGGTTTAACCCCGTTGCAGCTGGGTTCGCCCGATTATGCGCTGGAATTGTGGTTTGCCAGCCGTATGGGCGCGCGCGAGGTGGATTTGCGGCTGGATACGCTCTATTCCGCTTTTGAGATGATCGCATCCGGCATCACCACGGTACAGCATATCCACGGCTGGCGGCCGGGAACGCTGGAAACGATACACCAGGCGGCCGGCGCGGTGCTTGCCGCCTACCGTGAGATTGGCATGCGCGCCTCCTATAGCTTTGCGGTGCGTGAGCAGAATCTACTGGTCTATGAAGCCGATGAGCAGTTCGTGGCCCGCGTGCCGGCTGAAATCCGCCCGCAGTTGGCCGCCCATCTGAAAAAGCAGCGGCTGCCGCTGGACGATCATCTTAAGCTGTTCCGTATGCTGGCGGCAGATAATCATGGACAGCCGCTCACCCGGATCCAGCTGGCGCCCGCCAACCTGCACTGGTGCGGCGATGAGGCATTACAGGCCATTAAAGCGGAAGCGGATAATGCCGGCGTGCCGATGCATATGCATCTGGTCGAGACCGCCTACCAGCGTGAATATGCGCGCAGGCGTACCGGCGGCACGGCACTGGCGCATTTGCATAAGCTGGGTTTGCTGGGGCCGTCGCTGACCCTCGGACATGGCGTCTGGCTAAATGAAGCGGATATCGAGCTGGCGGCGGCGACCGGCACCTGCGTGTGCCATAACTGCAGCTCCAATCTGCGCCTGCGCAGCGGCGTGGCGCCGCTGAACGCCTTTCGCCGACATGGGCTGACCGTGGGATTGGGGCTGGATGAAGCCGGCATCAACGATGATCGCGATATGCTGCAGGAGATGCGTCTGGCGTTACGCGTACACCGCGTACCCGGCATGGACGACGATGAAGTGCCATCCTGCGGCGAAATCGTGCACATGGCAACGGAAGGCGGCGCCAAAACCACGCCCTTCGCCGGGCGCATTGGCCGTCTGGAGCCGGGTAGACTGGCGGATGCGGTGCTGTTTGACTGGAAAAGTATTACCTGGCCCTATCAGGATGACGATATCCCCCTGCTGGATGTGCTGGTCCACCGTGCGCGCGGCAAGGATATCGAGAGCGTATTTATTGCGGGGGAAGAAATCTGCCATCAGGGTCAATTCACCCGGGTGGATCGCACGGAGGTGCTCAATGAAATCGCGCAAAAACTGGCCGCGCCACGCACCGCCGACGAGCAGGCGCGCCTTGAGCTGGGCAAAGCGGTCTTCGCGCACGTGAAAGACTTTTACCGCGATTACCTGGCGCAGGAAACGCCGCGCGAACCCTTCTACGCGCCGTCGTCCCGGCGTTGATGGGATAGCGCCCCGGAAGCACTGCGGCCCATGACGGCGGGAATCAGGTAGATTCCCGTTCAATCAGTTCAAAACCGATATCTCTCACCGCGTCAATGGACTCTTTTCCCTCGATTTTATCCGCCAGCATAGTCGCGGCATCTATGCCGACACGCCAGCGATCGATTTTCACCGTTGAAATGGAAGGACTATGATGCTGGGAAAAATCCAGGTCGCCAAAACCCATGACGGCTATATCCCTAGGCACTTTTAGCCCCCGATGGTTCGCCTCGATGATGGCGCCCTGGGCGAGCGTATCGGAGCTGCAGATGACGGCATCAATCTCATGCCCGGATTCAAGCAGCTGGCGCAATCCGCTCCGGCCCTTCGACAGAGCGGCCGGCAGCGGAACGGATACTGACGGGATAGCGTCCAGCTTGTTTTCGTGCAATACGTCGAGCACCCCTTTTTTACGCACCGCCGCCCGTTTGTCCTCGGTCCAAATGAGGCCGATGTTTTTATAGCCTTTTTCACACATATACCGGGCTATTTTATTGCCTACCCTTTCATGGGAGAAGCCCACCAGCATATCCAGGGGAGTGGGGGTTAAATCCCATATTTCCACCACCGGCAGCTCGGAAGATAAAAGAATGCGTTTTAACCTCGGCGAATGCTGTATTCCGGTTAATACCACGCCTTCCGGGCGCCGCGAAAGGATCGCCGAGACGATGTCGGCCTCCCGTTCTTCCGTATAGCCGCTTACGCATAACAGCATATGATAGCCGCGTTCCGCCAACCGATCGCTTAAGGCCTGAACGGTATCCACAAACATATTATTATTGATTTGCGGCACTACCACGGCAATCAGCTTACTGCGCCTTGACGCCAGTCCCCCCGCCAGCAGGTTTGGGATATAGCCTGTGGCGGCAATCGCCTCCCTGACCTTTTCCAGCGTAAGGGCGCGCACAAGATGAGGATTATTTAACGCCCGGCTCACCGTCATGGGAGACAGGCCGGCCCTGAGCGCGACATCTTCAAGGGTGGGAGACTTCGCTTTCCCCGCGTTTTTCTGCGTATTTTTAGCCATCATACCGGTCCTTGAGCGACGCTTAAACAGTGTTACCGCGGATAGAGTACCGTAAAAACAGTGCATAACCCAATAACATAGACTTGCCTTCTTAGCCCCCGCCGTGAAGAAAAGGTCACCACCGCCCCGGCCGCGAAAGCGATGGCCATCGTCTCAATTACCCGCGTTTCCGGCGTCCTTGGCACCGGTATCGGCCGGAGCCGCGCATTGTTATAATGATTGCGCAATCATTTACCATATGAATTAATTGTTTATGCCCATGACGGTGTAATATCGGGTGATTTACCCGCCGATTATCCAGAAATATTTTGTGATCAGCCCCGCACATAAACCCGGAAAATATACTGTATTTCTGCGGTTCGCGCTAAAAATGTTAGCGCAATCATTTACTGATAAATTGAATAAGTCCCCCCTATGAGGAGAAATGAATATGACAGCCAGTGCTAACTCTGATGCGGTATCCTACGCCAAGGTATCGCATGTGCGTACCGCCGCTGAAAGCGGGGATCGCATCGTATGGGTCAAAATTTCGTTGGCGTTTTTGCCCCTGGCAACCCCCGTCAGCGATGCCAAGGTACTGACCGGTCGGCAAAAACCCCTCACCGAAGTGGCGATTATTTTTGCCCAGCTTCTCACCCGCGACGGTTTCGAGGGCATTGGCTTTAGTTATTCCAAACGCGCCGGAGGCCAGGGCATCTATGCCCATGCTAAGGAAATCGCCGATAACCTGCTGGGTGAAGACCCTAACGATATCGATAAGATCTACACCAAGCTTTTGTGGGCCGGCGCCTCGGTGGGCCGCAGCGGAATGGCGGTGCAGGCCATTTCGCCTTTTGACATTGCCCTTTGGGATATGAAGGCCAAGCGGGCCGGATTGCCGCTGGCGAAATTATTGGGCGCCCATCGGGACTCGGTCCGGTGCTATAACACCTCCGGCGGCTTCCTGCACACGCCGCTGGATCAGGTGATAAAGAATGTGGCCATATCCAGGGAAAGCGGCATCGGCGGCATTAAAATCAAAGTCGGGCAGCCGGATACCGCCGAGGATCTGAAGCGGTTAACCGCGGTGCGTCAAGAGCTGGGGGATGATTTCCCGCTAATGGTGGATGCGAATCAACAATGGGATCGGGAAACCGCCATGCGTATCGGACGGAAGATGGAGGCCTTCAATCTGGTGTGGATTGAAGAGCCGCTGGATGCCTATGACGTTGAGGGCCACGCCGCGTTAACCACCGCCCTTGATACCCCCATCGCCACCGGAGAAATGCTTACCAGCTTCCGCGAACATGAACAGCTGATCCTGGGGAATGCCAGTGATTTCGTTCAACCCGACGCCCCGCGCGTAGGCGGCATCTCGCCATTCCTGAAAATCATGGACTTGGCCGCCATAAACGGCCGCAAACTGGCGCCGCATTTCGCCATGGAGATCCATTTGCATCTTGCGGCGGCATATCCCATCGAGCCCTGGCTTGAGCATTTCGAGTGGCTGAACCCGTTGTTCAATGAGCAGTTGGAGCTACGCGACGGCCGCATGCTGATTTCCGACCGCCATGGCCTTGGATTTACCTTAAGCGAACAGGCCTTGGCATGGACGGTGCAACAGGCCGAATTCGGTAAGCGTCCTTAATTTACTGCATTTCAAATGCCGATGTGTTTTTTAATACATCGGTTTTTAGGGCATTTTTATTAAAAAATAAAAAAATAACCTTCTAGACTTAACATTATGTCAGAGGCCCTACATGAAAGAAAAACTGGTAAAGAAAACCAACATAAGATATATAACGCTGTTTTTCCTGTTTGCCGCCACCGTATTTAATTATTCCGATCGGGCAACGCTTTCTGTCGTCGCGCCTTTTATGAGTAAAGAATTTAATTTCTCTCCCGAAATGATGGGTGTGGCGTTTTCAGTATTCGGCATTTCATACGTAATAATGCAAATACCCGGCGGCTGGTTATTAGATAGATTCGGCTCAAGGCTGGTTTATGGCTACGCCTTAATAGGCTGGTCCCTGGTCACCATGCTGCAAGGGACGATATATTTATTTTCCGCGCCGCTGATGGCTCTAATCATTTTAAGATTACTCATGGGGGCGATTGAAGCGCCGGCTTTCCCCGCCAATAGCCGCCTGAGCGTTCAATGGTTTCCCAATAATGAGCGTGGCTTCGTCACGGCGATTTACCAGGCGGCACAATATATATCGTTAGCGCTTATAACGCCATTGATGACCTTTATATTAAACATAGGCAACTGGCATCACGTTTTTTATTATATAGGCTTAATTGGCATCATACTGGGCGGATTATGGTTGACGTATGTCCGAGATCCCTTGCGCCACAAAAACGTCAATCAGGCCGAGATTGACTATATCAGGGACGGCGGCGGCGAGCCGGAATTAGGTATTAATACGCAAAAAGGAACCGTGACGCTTGAACAGATAAAAAAAGTCTGCATCAACAGAATGATGATCGGCGTATACATCGGCCAATTTTGTTTGACCTCCATTACCTGGTTCTTTCTGACCTGGTTTCCTACTTATCTTTATCAAGCAAAAGGCATGTCGATACTGAAAGTGGGGATGATAGCCTCTATTCCCGCCGTCGCCGGTTTTATCGGCGGCATTATCGGCGGCGTTTTTTCCGATTACCTGCTCACGAAAGGCTACAGCCTTACGGTGGCAAGGAAAGCCCCTATAATCTGCGGCATGCTATTGTCATGCGCCATTATCACGGCAAATTATACGCAGTCAGATATTCTCGTCGTGGGCGCCATGAGTATCGCTTTCTTCGCAAAAGGATTTGGTAACCTCGGCTGGTGCGTGTTGAGCGACACATCGCCGAAAGAGGTGCTCGGCATCGCCGGCGGCGTATTTAACATGTGCGGCAATCTGGCGGGCATCGTAACACCGCTGATCATCGGGTTTATTTTGTCTTGGACCAAATCCTTTGATATGGCGATTCTTTATGTAGGCTCCATGGGGCTGCTGGGCCTGCTCTCCTATCTGCTGATTGTCGGTAAAATAGAGAGGCAGCACATTTAGTCTCTCTTGGGCATCCGCGCGCGGATGCTAGGCGGTCGTCAGCGGTAATACACGGCGATATGCTGATTATTCAGCCATTCAATGGCTACCGGCGTATCAAAAATGTCCTCCAGGATCGCCGGCGTCATGATGTGCGCCGGCGTCCCCTGATAAATCACCCGGCCTTCCTTCATGGCGATGATGTCATCCGAATAAACCGAGGCGAAATTGATATCATGGATCACCAGGACGATGGTTTTACCCAGCTCATCCGCCGCGCGGCGGAGCTGCTTCATCATCGCCACCGCGTGTTTCATGTCCAGGTTATTAAGCGGTTCGTCCAGCAGGACATATTTCGTATCCTGGCACAGCACCATCGCCACATAGGTCCGCTGGCGCTGCCCGCCGGAGAGCTCATCCAGATAGCGATGCTGCAAATCGGTCAGGTTCAGGAAGTCCATCGCCGCGGCGATGCGTCCGCGATCGTCCTCATTCAGCCGTCCCTTGGTGTAGGGATAACGGCCGAACCCCACCAGATCCGCCACGGTTAAACGGCTGGTAAACTGATTCTCCTGCCGCAATACCGACAGGTATGTCGCCAGCTTATCCCCCGGCGTGGTGGCCACATCCAGGCCATTGACCCTTACCTGTCCGCCATCCGCCGGCAGCAGGCGGCTGATGACCGAAAGCAGGCTTGACTTGCCCGCGCCGTTGGGACCGATTATCGAGGTGATCCCGCCCTCGGCAATGGTCGCCGTAATCCCTTTCAGTACGGCGACATCGCTATAGCGTTTGCTGACATTCCTGATTTCAATCACAGGGTGGCCTTTTTCAATAGCAAATACAGGAACAGGGAACCGCCGAGGAACTCAATGACCACCGACAACGCACCGGACATTTTCAGCAGGTGTTCCAGAATCAATTGGCCGCCCACCAGGGAAATGATGCCGAGCAGGAAGGCGGTGGGCAGCAGAAAACGGTGCTGATGGGATCCGCCGATGAGATAAGCCAGGTTCGCCACCATAAACCCCAGGAAGGTCAGAGGGCCCACCAGCGCGGTGGAAATGGCCACCAGCACCGACACCAGCAGCAGGATCACGGTCACGTTGTGCCGGTAATCAATGCCCAGGCTAACGGCGGTATCACGCCCCAGCGCCAAAACATCAAAGCGAAAACGCATGCGCCAAATGATAGGCGCCGCCGCCAATACCACTGCCGCCGATACCCCCAGCAGCTCCGGCGGCGCACGGGTAAAGGTGGCGAACATCCGCCCCTGCAGGATGGCAAACTCGCCGGGGGTGAGCAGCCGCTGCAACAGAGTGGCAAAACTGCGAAACAGGGTGCCGCAGATAATCCCCACCAGCAGCAACAGATGCAGGTCATTGCCCCGCCCGATAAACAGCCAGCGATACAACAACGCGGAAAACAGCACCAGCAGCAGCGATTCGCAAAGGAATTTCCCGGCGACACCGAGCAAAATGATGCCTGGTGCATCGATAAAAAAAATCATGGCGGTCTGCAGCAGAACGAACAGCGCCTCAAAACCCATAATCGACGGCGTCAGGACTCGATTATGGGTGACCGTCTGGAATAACAGGGTTGAGACGCCGGCGGCAAAGGCCACCAGCAGCATGGTGGCCAGGATCAGGGCGCGATGCACCAGGATATAGTGCAGATTGCCGCCCAGATTTACCGTCATGAACAGCGCCATGACCGCCAGCGACAGGCCCCCCAGCAGTAATAACCGCTGTTTCGGCGATACTTTTCGATTAAGGGAGATGATGACCGGCGATAGCGCCGGCCTGGCTTTATTCTCTGACATGGCGTTTTTGGCTGAGCAGTAACATAAGAAAAACCACGGCGCCGATAACACCCAGGATCACGCTGACCGGAATTTCAAAAGGGTAGCGGATAATCCGCCCGATCATGTCGCAAAACAGTACCAGGCCGCCCCCGAGCAGGCATACCCACGGGACGGTCTTGCGCATATTATCCCCCATCAGCATGCGGACAAGATTGGGAACAATCAATCCCAGGAACGGCAGCGCTCCCACCACTACCACCACCACGCCGCTGACCAGGGCGATAATCGCCAGTCCCATCAGCATAACGCGCCGGTAGTCCAGCCCGACGTTGACGGCGAATGCGCGTCCCATCCCGGCAACCGTAAACCTGTCGGCGACCCAGCAGGCCAGCAGCGTCAGCCCGCCAACCAGCCACAGCAGCTCATAACGGCCTGCCAGCACACCGGAAAAATCCCCGCTTTCCCAGTTGCCCAGCGACTGCATCAGATCGAAATGCAGGGCGGCGAATGTGGTCATGGCGCTGATCACCGCCCCAAACATAATACCCACCAGGGGAACCACCAGCGCCGATTTCAGCACCACCCGCGTCAAAAGCTTCATGAACAGCCAGGTTCCCCCCAGGGCGAACAGGCTCGCCACCGCCATTTTCATCATGATCGACGCCGACGGCATAAGCACCATCATGATCAGCAGGCCCAGGCTGGCCGATTGCGTCGTGCCGGCCATGGAGGGCTCAACGAAACGGTTTTGGGTCAGCAACTGCATGATAAGGCCGGCCACGCTCATGGCGCTGCCGGCCAGCAGCAGGGCCAGCGTGCGCGGGACGCGGCTGATGAAGAAAATGTCTTGCATGATGGGGTCGGACCATACCGCCAGCGGGCCGACCGCCCCTGCTCCTGTAAACAGGCTGGCGGCCACCAGGCACAGCAGCGCCATAAGGCTCAATGCCAGGGGAAGCGGTTTCATGCTTCTATAGCGGTAAAGATGTTCATTTCCTGTCCAACGCCTGGTTCACGGTACTCATCAACTGAGTATAACTTTGCAGGCCGCCGGCGATATACAGGGACGCCGAGTCCAGATAGACCACCTGCCGCTTTTGCCAGGCAGTGGTTTTGGCGATCAGGGGATTATCAAGCACCTGTTGCGCCGACTCCCCGGCCGGGCGGCCGATGGCGCTGTCGCGATCCAGTACGAACAGCCAGTCGGGATTGATGCTGAGCACAAATTCAGAGGTGACGATGTTGCCGTGCTTGCCCGTCTCGGAGAATACCGTGGCCGGTTTGAATCCCAGTTCATCAAAAATGAAGCCGAAACGGGACCCCGGGCCATAAGCCGATATTTTCCCGCCGCTGACCATCAGCACCAGGGCGCTGCCCGCATTGGCCGTTTTTCCCTTGATCAGGGCTATCTGCTGCCTGAAGGCGTCCAACTGCGTTTTAGCTTGCGCTTCTTTGCCGAAAATAGCGGCCAACTGCTCGGTACGTTGGGTAAAACTGGCCAGGAAGTGCTGATCGTCCACATCCAATGCAATAGTGGGCGCAATAGCGCTCAGTTTATCGTAGGCATCATGGGCGCGGCCGCCGGCAATGATCAGATCGGGGTTGGCGTTGCTAAGCGCCTCGTAATCCGGTTCAAACAGCGTGCCGGCATTCAAATAGCCGCCGCCGCTGTATTTGGCCAGAAAGGGCGGCAGATGTGTGCTGGTCTGCGGCACGCCTGCCACCGCAATCCCGAGCGCATCCATGGTATCCAGCGTCTGGGGGTTTAACACGATAACTTTTTTCGGCCGCAGCGGGACTTTTGTCGTGCCCTGCGCATGTTCAATGGACAGCGTTGCAGCCTGTCCGGCGGCAACGGCCTGCTCATAGCCCCCCGCCAGCGCCAGCATTGACGCCAATAGCGTTATTTTTAAAGCCAAACTCAAGCGCATCATAGACTCCTTGATATCCCTTTCATGCATCATGTTATAAACATAATTTTAACATTGAATAATTCTCATTCTTATTAAAATGAGTGTAATCCCATATTTTTTCCATTTAAAGAGTCTTGCTTCACTATTTTGTTCATAACGCCGATTCGCTTGACGATTTGTGTCCAAAGCTGCGCGGGACGGCCATTATTCCCGCGCTGAGATAGTGCTGAGATAGTCTTGATGGCCGGTTCAGGATTTTGCGGGACGATAAATTCGCCAGTAGCCGATAAGCCTGAGGAAATTTTGTTTCACTTCCCTTACCAACTGAGCGTCATCCAGCTCGCCCCGGAACCATTTGGCGGACGGCTCGCCAAAAATAGTCCTGCCCACCGCGAAGCCCTTCACACACGGCGTGTCCGCCGCCGCCGCGAAACCGGCCTTCAAGGTGGCTTCCGGCGCATCCAATCCCAAGATCACCACGCCCCGGCAATGGCTATCATGACGCTGGATAATACGGCTGATATCCTGCCAGCCGGAGGGTGACTGCGGCGGCAGCTTCCACCAGTCCGGCTGGATCCCCAAGGCATAAAAACGCGACAGGATCTGCCCGTAGTATCTTTCATCCCGGTCTGGGTTATCCTCCGGCAGGATCACTTCCAGCAACAGTTCATGGCCGGACAGGCAGCAGGCCTGATACACCTCGGTAATCAACGCCTCCTGTTCAAGGCGCATCACCTCACTGTCCTTGGGATGATAAAACACCAGGCATTTGACCACATGCTCCAGCGGCCAACCCCTGAGCTGCGAGCCGATATCGCCATGTTCCAGGCGCAGCGGCCGCGAGCCCGGCAACTCGATCGGGCGGCCTATCCACCATCCCTGGCCGGTGATATCGTTAAGGGCCGCCTGGCCGAATGTCGTGTCCGCCAGGATACCGCCGTTGTTTTTCAGTCCTGCCTCGGCCGCCGCCGCCCGGGCCCCTTGCAACAACAGGAGTTTCAACCGGGGGATATCGCTCTCGCTCCGCCCGGCGGCTCGGGCCATATCCACCAACTGTTTGCGATGATCAAACGCGAAAACGCACAGCTCGTCCCACTGCTGCTTGCGGGTCGTTACCCGGTGCAGATGATTCAACCGCACATCTTTATCCGGCCGCGGTACCGTTTGCTCGCGCAGCAGGTAGTCGTCCAGTTCAATGCGGGTCGGCATCGCCGGCGCGCAGCCGTGACGCGACACCACCAGCGCGCCGCAGGCATTAGCGTAACGGCAGGCCTTCTCCCAGCCTTCATCGTTCAGATAGCCGCGCAGCAGACCGGACATAAACGCATCCCCCGCCCCCAGCACATTGAGCACGTCCACCCGTACGCCGCTGTAGAGCGCCACCGCGTCCCAACCGGCCGGGATATCCCCTTCAAACACCGAGCATCCCTGCGCGCCCCGCTTGCAGACCAGAGTCGCTTTACTGACCCGGCGAACATTGCCCAGCGCTGTCAGCGTATCGGTGCTGCCGCCGGCAATATGGAATTCCTCTTCGGTACCGACAATCAGATCAAAATGATGCAGCACGTCCTGGAGCTCGCGGGTGACGCGTTCAGAAGAGATAAAGCGGGTCTCGCCGTCTCCCAGAGCGGTCAGGCCCCACAGCACCGGCCTGTAGTCGATATCCAGCGCCCGGCGCAAACCGTGGCGCTCTGCTAACGTCAGCGCCTTAAGCACCGCGGCGCGGGTATTCGGGTGTGAAAGATGGGTACCGGTTATGGCCACCGCCCGGCTGGAGGCAATATAGTCCTCGTCGATATCTCCGGGACTCAGCGCCATATCCGCGCAATTCTCGCGATAGAAAATCAGCGGGAACGTTTCCTGATCTTTTACCCCAAGGATAACCAGCGCCGTAAGCCGCTCTTTGTCGGTAATGAGATAACGGGTGTCCACTCCGACGCGCTGTAGCTCCTCCCGCAGGAAACGGCCCATATGCTCGTCCCCCACCCGCGCCAGCATGCCGGACTTCAGGCCCTGTACCGCCGTACCGTAGGCGACATTGCCCGACGAACCGCCAAGATATTTCGCAAACGTGGCCATATCCTCCAGCCGGGCGCCGATTTGTTGTCCGTACAAATCAAGCGCGATGCGCCCGATGCATATGACATCAAGCGTTTTGTGCTGCTGCGCCGTACTCATAATGATCAATCCCCTCGTCAATAAAAAGCCTGTGGACATTATGAGGAGTAAAAATTTCATTTTCAATCACATTAAAACGAATATCCCTTATAAAAAACCTTAGATTGGAAGGGTTTCTCCAGCAATTTGGAGCATAATTTGCTGGCATCACCCATTGCCCTAACCGGCGCTGCGCCGGTTATCCGTTACGATAAAAATATTTAATATATTGATATAAATAAATTTTATTTGAATACCCCCTCCGTTATGTTGGGATCAATTCTCATATAAACACGCAAAGAAATATAAGTTTCATTTTCTTGATTCATATCTCATAAATGAAATTTATATTCTAAAATTGATTTATCTAAAACCCTGCAACCCTATAATGCCGTCAGGGCCGTTGAGCAAGATAGCGCCTAGTAAATGAAGAGAGATTTATCAAATGATGGAGTGTATGGATATGTCTACAGTAAAAACACTGCAGTATCTGGTTGACGGCCGTTGGCTCGATTCCAAAACCACCCGCTTTATGGACGTGCGTAATCCCAGCACCGGCGAAATTATCGCCAAAGCGCCCTGTTGTACGGAAAATGAAGTCAAAACCGCCATCGCCGCCGCCCGCAAAGCGTTCCCGGCCTGGTCAAATACCCCGGCCATCAAACGGGCGCAGATCATGTTCCAGTTACGCGAGCTGCTGATTAAACATGAGGAACGCCTGACGGAACTGGTCGCCAGGGAAAACGGCAAAGCCTGGGGCGATGCCCAGGGCGATGTACTGAAAGCCAAGGAGGGTACGGAGCTGGCCTGCTCTATTCCGACATTATTGGCCGGTGAAAGCCTCATGGATGCCTCGGTGGGTATTGATACCACCCTGTACCGTGAACCCATTGGGGTGTTCGCCGGTATCGTGCCGTTCAATTTTCCCGCCATGATCCCCATGGGATGGATGGCCCCGCTGTGTATCGCCTCCGGCAATACCATTGTGATTAAAGCGGCCAGCATGACGCCGATGACCTGTGTGGAAATCGCCAAACTCTACCAGGAAGCCGGCGTACCCGACGGGGTCATTAATATTGTGACCTGTTCGCGCAACGAAGCCGATCTGTTCCTGACCCATCCGGATGTCAACGGCGTCTCCTTTGTCGGCTCCACCTCAGTGGGACTGCATGTCTATTCCAAAGCGGCGGCGCACGGTAAACGCGTCCAGGCGCTGTGTGAAGCCAAAAATCATGCGCTGGTGCTGGCGGACGCCCCTATTGCCCGTACCGCGGCAGGCATTATCAACGCCGCCTTTGGCTGTGCGGGAGAACGCTGCATGGCATTGCCGGTGGTGGTGGTGCAGGAAGAAATCGCCGATCGGCTGATTGCGGCGGTTTTGGAAAAAGCGCAGGCGCTGAAGGTGGGACCGGGTTACCGCAAAGAGACGGATATGGGGCCGGTTATCTCGGCTGAACATAAAAAGTCGGTGGAAAACTGGATAACCAAAGGAATCGAAGAAGGCGCCAAGCTGGTGCTGGACGGCCGTGGCTTTCAGGTCGAAGGATTTGAAAACGGCTATTATGTCGGCCCGACGCTGTTTGATCGGGTAACTGAAGAGATGACCATCGGCACCGAGGAAGTGTTCGGTCCGGTGCTATGCTTCAAGCGAGTAAAAAATTTCGAAGTAGGGCTGCAAGTGATGAACCGCAATCCGCTGGCCAACGGTTCGGTTATCTTTACCCAGAACGGCCACTATGCCCGGGAATTCCAGAAACGGACCCACGGCGGCATGGTGGGCATTAATGTGGGCATTCCGGTACCGGTGGGCGTGTTCCCCTTCTCCGGCCATAAAAACTCCTTCTTTGGCGATCTGCACTGTCTGGGCAAAGACGGCGTACGTTTTTATACCGAAACCAAGTGTGTTACCAGCCGCTGGTTCGATGAGGAGGAGCGTAAACGCGAAAAAGTGGATTCCTGGGATGGGACGATTTAACGACAATTATTGATATTGGGTTCAGCCTTACGGGGCGGTCGCCCGACCGCCCCGTTTGCGTTAATTTACCAAAAACATAAATGCTTCTTCTCCATAATAGCTTTGCTGATAGAGTATTCTGACATCCTCCACATCGGGATGGCCCGGATTGGTTAAGGTACAAGGATCAGCCAGGGCGTTTTTGCTCATTCTTTCCAGCACAGCATTGAACTTTCTCTCTTCGATAGCCGTTTCCCGGCATTCTTTCAAGGTGGAGGGAATATTCAACCGCCGATTGAGATCTCTAATCACATCAATCAAATCATTGATTCTCAGCGTTTTTTCCAACTGACGGTATTTATCGGTGGAAAGGCGATTATATTGGATGATATAGGGCAGCATAATGGCATTGGCCAGACCGTGGGTAATGCCGAACTCACCGCCGATTTTATGCGCCATGGAATGCACCAGGCCCAGCGAGGCATTGGTAAAGGCTATACCGGCCAGGGCGGAGGCGTTATGCATATTGAAACGGGCAGTCATGTTTTCCGGCTGCAGATAAGCGGTTTCCAGATTTTCAAACACCAACCGGATTGCCTCGACGGCATAGGGGTCGGTAAATGAGGTCGCCGCGGTGGAAACATAGGCTTCCAGCGCATGGGTCAATACATCCATGCCAGTGTGAACGGTAACGTCCGGCGGCATTTTCGCTGGAATAAGCGGGTCGAGAATCGCTATATCCGGCACCATATCCGCAGCGACGATGGGATATTTGATATGGTTTCGGCTATCGGTGATCACGGAAAAAGCGGTGATTTCAGACGCGCTGCCGCTGGTGGAGGGAATGGCAACAAAGCGGGCTTTCGTGCGCAGGGGCGGCATGGCGCCAACGGGGATGATGTCCTCGAAACTCAAGTGCGGATGCTCATAAAAACACCACATGACTTTGGCCGCATCCAGCGCCGATCCGCCTCCGATAGCCACGATCCAGTCCGGTTGAAAGTCCAGCATCGCTTTCGCGCCTCTGCGGACGGTTTCAATCGAGGGATTCGGCTCCACGTTATCTATAATGATGCAGTCAAATTTTGCTTGTTTTAGCAAATCCTCGGCGCGCTGCAAAAAGCCCAGGCGTTTCATCGAACTGCCGCCGGTCACCAGGGCGGCTTTTTTACCGGTTAATTGCGATAAATGATCTAACGCGTTTTCCCCATAGATAATATTGCGGGGCAGAGAAAAAGTTGAAATTGTCATAGTCAGGTCCTTGAGTATGTGAATAAAGAAAGCATCATCCAACCCACCCCGCCTGCCCGATTCCATCGTTGATAATAGGAAGCCATGCTTAAGGGGGGCATCGCCGGGAGATATTTCGTTTCCCATATTAGAACATTCATTTCAAAAAAATTAATAACGAAATTCTAATTATTAGATCCGCCGCATAAAAATCCGGCGGGTAATACCCGATGGCGCGGCGTTACCCGGCGTAAACCGCTTTACCCATCACCGGCGGCCGGTCTTGCTGTTTCTTCCGCGCCCCCACGTCGCTTCGTCCAAGGAAATGTGCGAGGCATCCCATTAAATTAAAATTTCAAAACAATACATTTGAAATGTTTATTCCGTAAATGTATGGTGGTAAAAATTGTACAATGCGTACCACTTCCCCTCCTTGCCTTAACCGGGACGCAGAATTGTCAGGTCAACGCATCGGGACGCTGAAGTGGATTCGGACAGGAGGACTGTGTGACCACATTATTATCCAAGTACCATACCGGGGATGCCAGCGGACGTATTCAGCACATCACTCCGGCAAATGCCGGCTGGCGTTATGTTGGTTTTGACGCCTATCAGCTCAAAAAAGGACAGACGCTGGAGCTTGACAGCGGCGGCCAGGAGCTTTGCCTGGTGCTGGTGGCCGGTTTGGCCGCCATCACCACCCGCCATGCCGATTTCGGCCCTATCGGCAAACGCATGAGTCCCTTTGAGCGCACACCGCCTTTTTCGGTTTACGTTCCTCATCACGATCAGGCGCATATCGCCGCATTAACCGATCTGGAACTCGCGGTGTGCCGCGCGCCCGGCAGCGGCAATTTACCGGCGCGGCTTATCGCACCGGGGGATGTCGGGGTTGAACAACGAGGCAAGGGACGCAACAAGCGGCTGGTGCATAATATTCTGCCGGAAAACGCCCCGGCCGATAGCCTGCTGGTGGTGGAGGTATTTACCGCGGAAGGGGATACCAGCTCCTACCCCAGCCATAAGCATGATACGGAAAACTCGGCCCATGAAACCTATCTGGAAGAGACCTATTATCATCGTCTCGATCCGTCCCGGGGGTTTTGCCTGCAACGGGTTTACACCGACGATCGCTCCCTTGACGAATGTATGCCGGTGTATGACCGGGATGTGGTAAAGGTCCCGCGCGGCTACCACCCGGTGGCCACCCTGGCGGGTTATGACGATTATTATCTCAATGTGATGGCCGGTCCCGTACGGAGATGGCAGTTTACCTGGGAAAAGGACCACGCCTGGATCAACTCGGCGGAATACCCGAAGGCGCCTTTAGCGCCATCCGAGTAAAACGGGTTTTCGGTCGACTCAAGCGCCCCTGCGGGGGCGCTCAGACTGCTGACAAACCTACTCGGGGCAATAAAGCGGGACGTTGTCCACCGGGCCGTCAGCCTGCTTTTTGCCTGTCGCCGGACAAGTGGCTGGCATTTTGCATCGCCAGGGACAGCATCAGCGTCTGGGACAAACACATGGAAGACACCTGGGAACGAAAGCCGTCCACTTGCGCCTCACGCACCACAAAGCAGACTTCGCTGAATGCGGCGAGCGGACTCACCAGGCTATCGGTAATGGCAATTTGCTTGGCGCCGCTTCTGGCGCCCATCGAGACCAGTTCCACCACTTCCTGAGCATACGGCGAATAGCTGATGGCAATCACCACGTCATCGGATTGCACCATGCTCAGTTGCTCGGCAAACATACCGCCCAGCCCGTCGATAAGAAAAGCGCGGCGTTCCAGATGGCGCAAGGCGTAAGTCAAATAAGCGGCGATACTGAAGGAGCGGCGCAGCCCGATGACATAGATATTGTTGGCATCCGCCAGCAGCTTCACCGCATGGGCCAAATCCTCTTCTTTGATCTGCCCCGGCAGTTGCTGAAGCGCCAGGCTGTTGACCATGCTGAACATGCTCAGTATTTCCATCGGCGTTTCCGGCGCATTGGCCTCTTTGCCGGCGGTCTGGCGAAATAACCGGGCGCGTTCGGTATAGCTGCCGGTATCTTCCATCATGAATTGACGAAATACCTGTTTCATTTCATTGAAACCATCAAAACCGAACGCATTGGCAAATCGGATCAGCGTTGAAGGAGGAACGTTGGCTTTTGCAGCGATAGAGGCAACGGTGTCAAAAGGGATACTGGTACTATTATCCAGCATATAGCGCGCCACCTGCTTCAATCGCTTACTGAGCGTATCGTAGCGGTTGCGTATGTCATCCTGTAGTGCCGAGAGCTGTGAAGAAGAAGTTGTCATGAAAACTACACACCGTCAATGTCAGCGAAAGCGCTAGCCTCGATTATTACGATTGAAAATTTCAAATCAACCTATTATTGAAAATATCTCGTCATTTTATTAAGTGCATCATGCTTGCGTTCCACAAAACCCCGGGGAGATGAGTATCTCCGCCATGGGCGGTCTCCAGGCGGCCCAGAGGCATTCGCCGCAGATCCTGCCGATGCCCCGCTTCTTTTATGGACCGGCCCGCAGCCTGCCAACCAGTGGGTTTAAAAGACATTGTTTGACTGGAAACGTCGGACCATTATCAGAATTTAAATTTCATTTTCCATGACAACAGAAAATAATTAAATATTTAACATAAAAGTAACAAAATCTCATTCTATTCCCCTATATCCATTTATAATATTGATTATAAACGATAATTATTAAATGGAATTAAAAATTTCATAGTATGCCAATATAGATTAAAAAATATTTATTTTGTTTATTTTCAATATATTAACTACATTATCCTTCAAAAAATGTTACTGGAAGCGCCTTTTCATAAAATGAAGGCAACATTTCCAATGTTTGATATTTCTCTCATAAATGAAATTAAAATTTTGTTTTTGGTTTTTTTAGATATGGAAATACCTATAATCGTTCCAGGTCTTCATCACCCTAGTCACCACATCATAACCCTTGTCTTTCACGGATCCTGTTACGACCGGCGGTTATCCCGGCCGGTGGGATCTCCCGCAGGCCAGGGATAATGGAAGGAAAACATGAATAGAATCAGATTGACCGTGGCACAGGCGCTGGTACGTTTTTTAGATAATCAGTATGTGGACGTTGATGGCGTCGAAACGAAATTCATCAAAGGAATTTTTGCCATCTTCGGCCATGGCAACGTCCTGGGGCTCGGGCAGGCCTTGGAGCAGGATTGCGGACAACTGCATATCCATCAGGGCCGAAATGAGCAAGGCATGGCCCATGCGGCCATCGGCTATGCCAAACAATCCTTGCGCCGGCAGATATATGCTTGTACCTCTTCCGTCGGTCCCGGCGCCGCCAACATGATTACGGCGGCGGCCACCGCCACCGCCAATCGTATTCCCCTGCTGCTGCTGCCCGGCGATGTCTACGCCACCCGCCAGCCCGATCCGGTACTGCAGCAAATCGAACAGTCCCATGACCTCAGTATCAGCACCAACGATGCTTTTCGCACCGTAAGCAAATATTGGGATCGGATTTCCCGCCCTGAACAATTGATGAGCGCCTGTATCAATGCCTTGCGTGTGCTGACCGACCCGGCGGAAACCGGCGCCGTCACCCTGTCCCTGCCGCAGGATGTCCAGGGCGAGGCGTATGATTATCCGGATTATTTCTTTCAGAAACGCGTGCATCGCATCGAGCGCCGGCCCGCCACGGCAGACATGTTGGACAAGGCGGTGGAATTGTTGTTACGTAAAAGCAAACCCCTGCTGATTTGCGGCGGCGGCGCTAAATATTCAGATGCCGGGCAGGCGCTGAGGGATTTTGCCGAACGTTACCGCATCCCCTTTGCCGAAACCCAGGCCGGGAAAGGCACATTGCTTTCCGACCACCCGCTGAATGTCGGCGGCATCGGCGAAACGGGGGCCCTGTCCGCCAATCTGCTGGCCAAGGAAGCGGATTTGATTATCGGTGTTGGTACGCGTTATACCGATTTCACCACCTCATCCAAATGGATTTTCCAGAATTCGGCGGTCTCGTTCCTGAATTTGAATATTAACCGTTTCGACGCCTTCAAGCTCGACGGCTGCCAGGTCACCGCGGACGCACGCGAGGCGCTGCGGGCCCTCAATCAATGCCTGGCGTCGCAAGAGTGGCATGGGGACTGGGGGAACCGTATAAAGGAGGTACGCGACCAATTGCAGACGGAACGGGAACGCGTTTATGCCATTAACTATACCGGCGATGATTTTGTGCCCGAAATCGAGGATAGCCTGGACCGCAAGTCCGTCTTTGCCGAATTCAACAAAGTTACCGGTTCGTGGCTTACCCAAAGCCGCGTCCTGGGTATTCTCAATGAAACTCTCCCGGAGAACGCGGTGATCGTCGCCGCTTCAGGCAGTCTGCCAGGGGATTTGCAGCGGATCTGGCGTACGACATCCATCCAGAGCTATCACGTTGAGTACGGCTACTCGTGCATGGGCTATGAAGTCAACGCGGCGCTTGGGGTCAAAATGGCCGAGCCGGAACGGGAGGTGTACGCGCTGGCAGGCGACGGGGCCTTCATGATGTCCCATTCCGAACTGGTTTCCTCCCTACAGGAAGGCTGTAAAATCAATGTGATTCTGTTCGACAACATGACCAACGGGTGCATTAACAACTTGCAGTTGGGACACGGTATGCACAGCTTTTTCACCGAATTCCGCTTTCGGGGGACATCGCCGGCCCGGCTTGACGGCGCCTTTGTACCGGTGGATTTTGCCAAAATCGCCGAGGGCTACGGCTGCAAAAGTTACCGGGTCTCCACGGTGGAGGAGTTACGGGATGCGCTGGAAAATGCCAAGCGGCAGACCGTCTCGACGCTGATTGATATTAAAGTGCTGCCAAAAACCATGATCCACGGTTATTTCAGCTGGTGGCGGGTCGGCGGCGCGCAGGTCTCCGCCAGCGCTGATATACAGGCCGTGGCCCGCATGCTGGAAGAGAATATCGGCAAGGCCCGTCAGTACTGAACCATCGGGCCGCAGCATCGGCGGTTAGATACCCTAAACCGCCGATGCTGCGGCCCCGGTCAGTGCCTACCATCAATGCTCAGAACCGGCGCTGGCTGTGCCGGCGTAATCAACGCACGTTTTTTAATCAGCAAAAACCTGTTTCCGCTTTATCTCCCTCGGTGCCTTCCCACCGCCCTTTCCTACCCTGCGACCTCACGGACATCGTGCTCAGATGATGACTATATAAAACAATTATTTCATATTTTTAATTTTTAAAAAATTTAAGTTTTAAAAAAAATAGCTAAAAAAATGCATCGCATTGATTGCTCATCAATATCCTTTACCTTTTCTCCCCCTGTTCTCCTTGCCAGCCAGAATATCCTGATAGGATTACACTATTTTTTATCCATTTTATTAATTAAAAATCATATAGTTATATTAAATTATCATGTTTCTTCAACTAGGATAGCCAGGGTCCCATCAGGGGCTGAAGTAAAAAATAACCTTCAATGTATGATCTTCATCTCAGAACAGAACGTTTTTTCTGCATTAATATAATATGAAATATATATTTTCATATAAGTGAAATAAACATATTACGAGGAGAAAAAACATGACGCTGAAATTAGGGGTGATCGGTACCGGGGCCATTGGCCAGGAACATATCCGCCGTTGTAGCCAGGTATTGCAAGGGGCAACGGTCGTTGCCGTTACCGATATCGACCTTAAAAGCGCCTCCCAGACCGTAGATAGGTTCGGCCTGGATGCCGTAGTGCTGCCGGACGGCAAGGAGGTGATTAATGCCGCCAATGTGGACGCGCTGATTATCACGTCCTGGGACCCCACCCACGAAGCATTTGTTTTGCAGGCCATCGCCGCCGGCAAGCCGGTGTTTTGTGAAAAACCGCTGGCCGTCACCGCCGCCGGCTGCAAACGCATCGTCGATGCCGAAATTGCTTATGGCCGACGTTTGGTACAGGTCGGATTCATGCGTCCTTACGATCAGGGATACAGGGCGCTGAAAAAAGTGATCGACAGCGGCGAAATCGGCCGGCCGCTAATGCTTCATTGCGCTCACCGCAACCAGAAAGTGGATGAAAATTATACCACCGACATGGCCATCACCAATACCATGATCCATGAATTGGGCGTGCTGCGCTGGCTGCTGGACGATGATTATGTTTCAGCGCAGGTGATTTTCCCAAGGGCCTCCGCTCATACTCATGCCAAATTGCGCGACCCGCAGATCGTTTTGCTGGAAACCGTCAAGGGCGCCCGGATAGATGTAGAGATTTTCGTTAACTGTCAATACGGCTATGACATACAAACCCAGGTGGTGGGCGAGGAAGGCATCGCCAGCCTGCCGGAACCCTCCAGTATCTTGTTGCGCAGCAAGGCCAAGCTTTCCCATACCATTCTCACCGACTGGAAGGATCGTTTTATTGATGCTTATGACGTCGAGCTGCAGGACTTCATTAACGGTGTGACAAAATCGGAACTGACCGGCCCTTCCGCCTGGGACGGCTATGCAGCCTCAGTAGCCGCGGACGCCTGCATAGCGGCGCAAAAAACGCCTGGCGTGGTACAGATATCGCTGCCGCCCCGTCCGGCATTTTACCCACATTAAATCTCAATGCCCTTTTATTAAGCGCAGCGGGCAGCCGCGCTGGACAATCATTCTATTATCGTTCAATTCAAGGTGCCATTATCATGGATAAAAACAAAGTCAAACTCGCCATCGCCCCCATCGGCTGGACCAATGACGACATGCCCGATTTAGGCAAGGAAAATACCTTTCAGCAGACAGTGAGTGAAATGGCGCTGGCCGGTTTTATCGGCAGCGAAGTGGGCAGTAAATATCCCCGCGATCCTAAAATCCTTAAACCGATGCTGGATATCCGGGGTATTCAGATTTGCAACGCCTGGTTCAGCACTTTTTTTGCCGACGGACTTAAAGCCAAAACCATCGATGAATTTATCACCCACCGCGATTTTCTGCATGCCATGGGGGCGAAAGTCATCGGCTGTTCCGAGCAATCGCGCAGTACCCAGGGGACGCCAAAACCGGTACTGGAGGGACGTCCCGACTTTACCGACAGGGAGTGGAGTTTGGTGGCTAGCGGCTATAACGAGTTGGCGGATCTCGCCGCTGAAAAGGGGATGACCGTCGGCCTGCACCACCATATGGGCACCGGCATCCAGACCGCCGAGGAAATAGACCATTTTCTGGATCTGGTGGATGACGATGTTTACCTGCTCTATGACACCGGCCATGCCTACTACTCGGAAGGTTCGCAGGAAGCGATGCTTCGCATCCTGGAAAAGCATCTGCCGCGCATCAATCACGTTCATCTGAAAGATGTGCGGGATAAGGTCGTGGCCGAGGTTCGCGCCCATAAGCTCAGTTTTCTGGACGGCGTAAAGAAAGGCACCTTTACCGTGCCGGGCGACGGGGTGATTGATTTCAAGCCGGTATTCAGGCTGCTGGATGATTTTGGGTATAAAGGTTGGCTGGTGGTGGAAGCGGAACAAGACCCTGCCAAAGCCAATCCTTTTGAATATGCGGTTAAAGCCAGGCGATACATTCGCGAGGTCGCGGGCATTTAACGCCGGTCATCCTTGCATAATGGTTAAATACTTTCCGCCAGGCTTTTTTGCCCCGCGGTTATCGGTTGCCCCCTATGACGCATTTGATGGGCAAAATAAAAGTACGGAGAATCATTCATGAAAGAAGTCAGAATTGGATTAGTGGGTACGGGTTATATTGGCCGTTGCCATGCAATTGCCTATGCCCAGGCCCCCACTGTTTTTCCGTTAAAAGGAATAATAGTCAAAGAAATGCTGGCGGAAATAAATGAAGACCTGGCGGAAAAAAAAGCAAAGGACTTTGGCTTCACGCGTTTTACAGCTGACTGGCATCAGTTGGTAAGCGATCCGCGCATTGATGTCGTTGATATTTGTGTGCCCAACTTTCTTCATAAAGAAGTCGCTATTGAAGCCATCAAGCATGGCAAACATGTCTATAGCGAAAAGCCTTTGGCACTGACTGCGGCCGACGCCGCTGAGATGGTTGCAGCCGCCAAAAAAGCCAACGTCAAGACGCTGGTGGGTTTTAATTATATGAAAAACCCGGCGGCACAGCTCGCCAGGCAGATCATAGAAAATGGTGAAATTGGCGAAATAGTGCATTTTTACGGGACGCATAACGAGGATTATTTAGCCAGCCCGCAGACGCCCATTGATTGGCATTGCAAGAGAGCATTAGCCGGCCTGGGCGCTCTGGGGGATCTTGCGGCGCACATTGTTAATATGGCTCATTACCTTATCGGCAATATCCGTGAGGTTGCCGGCGATATGCAAACTGTTATCGCTGAACGCCCCGATCCTCAAGCTCCGTCTAAACGGGCCAAAGTGGAAAATGAGGACCAAGCGAGCGCGTTAATCCGTTTTGAGTCCGGTGTCATGGGCGTGATTGAAACATCACGGATCGCCAGCGGTTGCAAGATGGGATTAACGTATGTGGTCACCGGAACGAAGGGATCGATTACCTATACGCAGGAGAGAATGGCTGAATTAAAACTATATCGGCATGATGAGCCCGTGGAAAGGCAGGGTTTCAAAACAATCTTGGTCGGACCTTCACATCCTGACTATGCCCCTTTCTGTGTCTCTGCCGGGCATGGATTTGGTTTTAACGATCAGAAGACGATCGAAATCAGGGATTTGATTAATGGTATAGCAGCCGGCGATAAATTGTGGCCCGACTTTGAAGAAGGCTTGCGGGTTTCAAAAGTGCTGGAAGCTATTGCCCAGTCAGCGCAGGAACGCCGGTGGGTCCAGCTATAGAATTCGATAATGGCGAAGGGGCAAGGGTGAGAAATCAAACCAGTGGTACCACCGGAATCAATCTCACTGCTGACTCATAAGTATGTAATATAAATTTAATTAAGGAAATAATTAAGAACACTCGACCCCTTCATCACCTTTAATTCACCAGCGGCTAAAGATGTTTTAGCCGCCGGTAGAGAATAAAATAAAAAGGTAGAAAAATGACTCTTATCTCTCATATCGATCTCAATATAGACCAAAGAAAACGGCTACACCAAATAACGCTAGTTGCTACTTTTGGCGGTTTGCTTTTCGGTTATGATACGGGTGTTATTAATGGTGCTTTCCCTTCCTTAAAGGAAGGTATGGCCCTCACACCGACGACAGAAGGCCTCGTCATGAGCGTACTGTTAATCGGGGCCGCTATTGGCAGTATTTGTGGCGGCAAGCTGTCCGATTATTTTGGACGTCGTAAATATCTATTATATCTATCCTTTGTTTTCTTTTTCGGCGCCATGATCTCTGCATTATCACCCACGATCACCATCCTATTGATTGCCCGTTTTTTACTTGGTTATGCCGTAGGGGGAGCATCGGTCACAGCGCCAACATTTATATCTGAAGTTGCGCCGACAGAAATGCGAGGGAAACTCACCGGCTTGAATGAAGTAGCCATTGTCATCGGCCAGCTGGCCGCCTTTGCGATCAATGCCATCATTGGCTACATCTGGGGGCACCTGCCTAACGTTTGGCGATATATGTTAATAGTCCAGGCAATACCCGCCATGAGTTTGCTTATCGGCATGTGGCGCGCACCGGAAAGCCCCCGCTGGCTGGTGAGTAAAAATCGTAAGGAAGAAGCTTTAGCAATTTTAAAACAAATTCGACCCGTAGAAAGAGCAAAAAAGGAATTTGAAGATATCGTAACATTAATTAATATTGAAGCAGAAAAAAAGCTGCATTCCGGAGGATCGCTGTCAATTATTCTTAACACACCCTGGATTTTCAAACTACTCCTGGTTGGTATCGCCTGGGCAGCTTTGCAGCAAACAACCGGGGTGAATGTCATCATGTATTATGGTACGGAAATACTGCGAACAGCAGGTTTTTCCGAAAGAACTTCATTAATCTGCAATGTGTTAAACGGTGTCTTTTCTGTCGGCGGCATGGTTATTGGGGTGGTGTTTCTGGTTGATCGGTTTAAGCGCAAGACGCTGATTATTTCTGGTTTCGCCCTTATGGCAACGTTGCATCTTATCATAGCGGGCGTTGACTATTACCTTACGGGTGATTTGAAAGCCACGGCTATTTGGTTGCTAGGAGCATTATTTGTCGGCGTCATGCAGGGTACCATGGGGTTCCTTACCTGGGTGGTATTGGCTGAACTTTTCCCACTGAAATTTCGCGGGCTATCAATGGGCATTTCGGTATTTTTTATGTGGATCATGAATGCCATTGTTAGCTATTTATTCCCGGTCCTTCAGGCCAAGCTCGGTTTAGGGCCCGTATTCCTGATCTTTGCGATCATCAACTATCTGGTAATTCTATTTGTCATATTTGCATTACCGGAAACATCAAATAAATCATTGGAACAATTAGAAGAAGAGCTGTCTTCCGGCAAGTAAAAAAAGTGCTCTACGCGCAATCAATATAAATTATATCGTAAAGGAGACAGATTATGATAGACAATGTTTCAATCGATAACCTTCACTTAGGTTGTCAAGCCAAAAACAAAGCTGAAGTCTTGGATATGGTGGCGAGGGATTTTTTGGAAAAGGGATACGTAAACCAGGCCTGCGCTGCTTTTCTCAACGAAAGAGAGCAACAGGTATCGACGTTCTTAGGGAATGGTATTACCCTTCCTCATCTGCCAAAATCGGCCAATAATATCATTATCAAAAAAGGCGTTGAGATTTTTCAATTTCCGGATGGCGTCATCTGGGATAGAAACAATGTCATGTTTATCGCTATTGGCGTTATTGCTAAAGAAAAGGAGCATATAGATGTGCTAAAACAAGTCGCATCGATTTTTAGTGATGAGATCATTGCAAATGCATTATCACTCATCTCAAATAAAGAGGATTTTCTTCGAGTGCTAAATCGAGGATAGGTGTAATTTCAGTTAATCTGCATACTCATAGACACCGATCCGTACCCCGGTATCTATGAGTAGCCCCCTTTTTATCCCTCGAATTCCCATTTGTTTGCCCTACTTATCCTACCCCTGCCCTGGCGCGGGAGATTGCCGTCGGTTACCTAACCACTGGCTCGTGCAATGAAATGCCAGTCCATGATTAAGCGCTCCGCCGGCGCGTCGGGATTATCAATTTTTTAAGCAGCAGCGTATTAGTGTATTGACCGCCATTGTCGTTAAAAAACGATCTCGGCGCTGGAACTGATTTCCACTATGGTCCTCGGCTCGCGCATAAAAGCGTTGATACCCTGCCCGGTAGTCGCCATTTCGGGATGCTGCATGACATCAACCGCCCCATAGGCGGAGAAGTCGAGCGCGGTTCGTGCAGTGAGCTGCGGCACGCTGACCTGGTAGATGCGAAAAGGGTCCAGGTCGAGGCTTTCAAGATCGTTTAGCAGATTGTCTTGCGAAAGGATGAAAGCCGAGCAGCGCAATTGACCGTCACCGGCTCGATAAGCAATCAGCTTCCAGAAGGCGCGAGGTAAGCGTATCTCGCGGTAGGCGGGATCCTCGTTGCCGAATACCGGCCCGCCAAGGATGGCAAGCTTGAGGTCCTGCACATCCGCCTGATCAAAAACCAGGTTCTCCAGCTCACCCCACAGGCCCTTGCGGGACGACTGGTTAAAGCGTTGGTGCTGGGGCGTAATGTTGGTGAAGTAGAAGGAATCCTTGTTTGCCTGCCTTGCCTCTTCAATATCGCCCCAGCAGAGATCCGCCCGGCGGGCGATATGCCCGCGATCAAGCCGGTTGTCCTTGTACAGCTCATCTCCAATCTGATATTTGCCGTCGATGCGCGGATCAAGCGCAAACCCTAGCCTGGGAAGCTTGACCATCCGCGAGCCATCAATATTCCAGGCCACATAGCGCGCCATGCGGCGGGCAGCGCTGAGGCACACCGAAAAATGGGTATAGGGGAGGGTCTGGCCGCGGCCGAAATTCACCGCGTCGCGCTTGAAGGCCGTTGAAAGACCTGGTTCCGGAGCAGGTATTCCAAGAAAATCAGGATCATAGCCGTTTCGGACAACGGCCGTTTCAATAAAAGGCAAATTTTTCGCATCAGAATGAGGCGGCGTAAGCAAGAAGTCGAGCTTCTTCTGTACTGATGCCGGATAGCACGCGAGCGCGTACTCGTCCGGATTGCCGTCGGCGTTGCCGGCGAAGTGCAATCCCGCGAATATATCGCTCGGTTTGCCATTCTCGGCGATAAGCCAGGCCGAGCCGGAATCGCCGCCCTTGCTGACACCGCCATCCGAGGAAGGATGAGCCGGATCGGGGCCGATTTCAAAGCCGCCGATCGCCTGCTCGCCCTTGGGAAGGCCATAATTGATACGCGCCATTACATCAATGCGGCGAACCTTGCCATAGGTCACCCCGGTGGTGCGCCCCGACTTGACGACCGGATCGCCGAGCTCGACTTGCGCCATGCGGGTCGGCATCACATCCAGCTCCAAAACCGAAGCGTCATACCCGCGCAGGCGGATTCCGGCAAGGGCGCAGTCCCCGGCCGGCCCCAGATGACTGCGCAGGAGTTCGCCGACCACGTTGCGGGCAGTGTTGTTGTCGTCGAAAGGCCCTGGTTGAACGATGGCGCCGCCGACCTGACCGGCATTCCCGTGCAGGACATGCCAGTTCGACAGAATCACGGGCATGCCGGTGGATCGATCGTAGACAATCAAACCGATCGTCCCCGCCGTCCCCGCCAGATGAGAAACGCTGACGCCCGGACGGATGGGATCGATGCGTTCCCGGCGCGCATCCATTTGTTCCGGCTTGACGAGCTTGAACGAAGGATCATAAGAACGCTGTATTACGTCGGTGGGTATCATAACGCCTTCGATTTCGATAGCCTGCGGAATCGGCAGGCTACCGAGGGACTGTAGGGCGGATTCGCCCTTCGCTCCGACGGTGAATTGAATGCAAACGGGTCCATCCCCATTCTTCAAGCCAATGCCAACGGACGTGATATTGGGATCCTTGAGGTAGTCGGCGCCCTTTGCCCGTATGTGCCTGCGCAGGGCTTCTAGATCCGGCCCCGGCGATCCGCCTTTCTTGCGTGATGATTTAGCTTTGGCCATCCGGCGTTCTCCCATGATTATAACCTCCCTGTATTGAATACCCTCATTAGGCCATCATCGCGGAACACTGCCCCCATTGGCAACCCCGAACCGTTCCATTTTGAATTTTGCGAATCACCCCTTATTCATGAACAATCGTCCGCCCCTGCATTGCCCGGCAGGAAACCCGGCGCTAGCTTGGTTATCTAAGGTTGCCTATGAGGCGCCGCCGAAAAGATTGGGATCGGCGGTGGGAATTTTCTGGTTCGTTTACAGCGGCGGCGTTATTTGGATTTATACCGGCCTATACCTTTTTGCCGGCGCATTGATGAAATTTATTACCTTGCTAAAAGCGCTCCCGGAAACGACAAAGGTAGCGGTGGCGGCATAGCATTCCGGGCAGGCCTTTACATATACCAGAATCTCGTTTTTAAACATATGAACAACTACAAAACATATAAACAATCAATTCATTGTCAAAGACTGCCCACGCCTACGGATAAATTTCGCTACACACCTCGAACCTTTTCTTCTAGTCGCTTAAAATAGCGACAAACCCCGCATAATGGCAATCTCTCTAAAGAATGGCTCGCAAATGGCAAAAGAAATGATTTATCATAAGAACAAATAATGATCATATGAGCATATGAACAGATGAGAGAACGATATGAAAAACTCTTCAGCCCCCAAAGTAGAAAAAATCGGCTACTACGAACGCCTCGCCGGCCGGAACTGAAACCGCTGTGCAGAGGTACTCTAGTTTCATTTCTTTAGATTGAGTTAAGGAACTTCCAGATGAATCAATTAGACGCACTCAAGCAAATGACCGTCGTGGTTGCCGACAGTGGTGATATCGACTCTATCCGCCGGTTTTGAACCCAGGACGCCACAACCAACCCTTCCCCTTCCTGAAAGCCGCCGCGCTGTCTCAATACAAGCCCCTGATTATCGAAGCGCTGGATTACGCCCGCAAGCAGGGCGGCTGCAAACAAACCCGGCTCATCAACGCCTGTGACAAGCTGGCGGTCAATATTGGTCTTGAAATTCTGAAAACCGTGCCCGGCCGTATCTCCACTGAAGTTGACGCCCGCATGTCGTTCGACCGCGGCATGTGCGTCGCCAAGGCCCGCAAGCTGATAGCCCTGTATCAGCAACAAGGCATCGATAAATCCCGCATCCTCATCAAGCTGGCTTCAATCTGGGAGGGCATCAGGGCGGCGGAAAAGCTCGCTGAAGGTATCCGCCTGTTTGCTGTCGACCAGCGCAAACTGGAAGACTTGCTGACCGCTGAACTGTAATTATCCCGGATAACATAGCTATGTTATCCCGTAAAAGGCTTGCCAACGCCATCCGCGCCCTTAGCATGGATGCGGAAAAAGCCAAATCCGGTCCTCCGGGCGCCACCTTCCCTCGCCACGACCCCGAGTGCGGCCTTTAACCGGAGAAGCCGGGATTAGCGCTCAAGCGGTCTGGTAGCAGACAACGCGCGGCGGGGATCTGTCAACCGGCGGATAGCCGCGGGGATCCTGCGCCGCGCTCAGTTCAGCAGGCCATTGCAGATAAGCATCGCCAGCATACCGCCGATGGCGGGGATAAAGGTCCGCCGGACAATCATAAACGGGGAACACTCGCCGGCCTTACTGACGGCGATAATGACGCCGGCCACCGGTGATATGGCCCGTCCCATCCCGGCCATAAGCTGCATCGGCAGAATCATGCGTACCGCGTTTTCGCCGAATTTGGCCGCAATGCCCGGCGCCAGGCCGGAAAACGAAAAAAACGCCGCCACGCCGGACCCGGTCAGGGCCGCGGTCACACACACCAGCAGCGCCATTACCACGGTCATGCTGGCAAAACCATAGCCGGCGGTCTGGACCGTATGGATGATAAAATCCACGGCGCCGATGATTTGCAGTCCCTGGGCAAACACATCCGCGCACACCAGCAAAGAAACGATACTGGCGAACATATTGCCCATGCCCTTGAAAAACACCTGCACGCCCCGGCATGCCGTTTTAACATCCCGTTTCACCAGCAGTTCGGAGAAAAAGGCCAGTAACGTCCCGATTATCATGGCGGTCACCACATCAATTTTGATACTGCTGACAATCAAGGGACTGAAAACCAGCACCAGCACCACCGGGAAAACCGGCAGCAGGGCATAAAAGCCCGGCACCCGCTCAACCGGCCCATCGGCGGGATGCTCCGGTTCCTGCCCGCCGGCCGCAAATCCCTCTTTGGCATCAAAATAGCGGGCGGTGAAAAAGATCAATATGGCCACGGTCAGCATAACGCCGACGGCAACCGGCAGCTGATAATGGGCAAAATACACCGCCGCCTCCATATTGGCGTGCTTGGCCGCCAGGTTAGCGGTGCCCACCGCCGGGCCGAGATCCATAAAAGCCGACATCCCGATCATGGAAGCCGCGGCCGCTTTGCTGACCCCGAGGCGCACCAGAACCGGGAAAAAAGTCACCAGCAATAACATGGCGAGACCCGCGGCGCTGGAGATGGCGACGTGCAGCAATTGGGACAAAATATACCCTATGGACAAAATGACATAGGGCGCCTTTATCATTTGCAACGGCTTGATGCACAGATTCACCATGGCGTTGGAGGCTTTGATATGATCCATATAATCAGCGAACCCCCCGGCCGCCATGATGATCAACCCCACGCCGGCCACCTGGGTAGTCAATGATTCTTTGACAAAAGCGAAAATATCCCCGCCCACCCAGCCGATGGAAACCGCTTTGCCATATAAAATTGAGCGCTGCGGAAAAAATATCGCCGTCATCAACAACAGGCTCAATCCCGCCAGCAGCAGCACCGTTTGCGGCTGATAATTTTTAATAATGAACCAGGCGGCAAAGACGGTAACAATCATCCCGATAATAAATCCGGCCATACTCTCCTCCTTTTATTCCGTGCCATCATTGGCGATGAAGTCTCGCAGCAGAGAATTGTAATAGCCGGGAGCCTGAAAATACGGCGCATGCGCCAATCCCGGCATTTTGATATGCCGGGTAAAAGCAATCCCCGCCAGCAGGTCGGCGGTCAGCCGCGGCTGAACCACCGGGTCTTTTTCCCCCGTCAGTATCAGCGTCGGTTGGGATATTTTCGGCAACAGCGGTCGGTTATCGGCAAGCTGTAGCATTCTCGAGGCGCGCCTGAGCCCTTCCGGATGGGTCTCGGCGGCGATATGAGCCGCATAGGACAGCACCGCGGCCGGGATATCAGGAAAGGGCAATAAATCACGGGCCCGGTTCCAGCCATAGGCCTCGGGGCCTATTTCCTGTAACTCCCGCAGACGCTTTTCCAGTTTTTCGGAGGCCGGCGCGTTTTCCGGCGCTCCGTATCCGGGATGCGTACAGGATAATACCAGACGCCGTATTTTCTCCGGATACCGCACCGCGTACCGGCTGGCAACCGTCCCGCCCATGGAGTGGCCCACCAGAGTTATTTTTTTATCGCCGTATCGCCCGATAAATTCATGTAATGCCAGGACATATGCATCGATATCCGCCGGCACCAGCGCGGATTCCCCATACCCCGGCGCATCCCATGCGGCGACATGATAAGCGCCGGACAGCCCGGCAAACTGGAATGCCCAGGCTTTTGAACTGCCCAACAGTCCGTGCAGGAAAATCACCACGTCGCCTTTGCCGCAGCATCGATACGACAGCATACCCTGGCTGGTGACCATTAATTGCTGTGGCGGACAGGCAGGAACCTCTTTACTTTCTATATTCATAATTAGAACCTTGTAATGTAAATTAGATAATAATTATCTTGAATTAATCCTGTAGTACTATGTTTAGATAATACAATAACCGGCAACACGCTGCCTGAGAGTACTGTATTATTAATAAAGTAAAAGCCGGAGCGCGTAAAAACATTTCCAGGCGTCGGCCTGATGGTCAATAGTTGGAATGAAATCTACGTCAGCGAATATTATTTGTTGAATACATTAAATTCCTCAAATAAAGATTCCATCACCTGGAAATTATCTCCCAGCTCTTTACCTGTCACCTCTCCCATATAATTTACCAACGCTTCAATCAGAACGAAGCCCGCGCTTCGGCTGTTGAATAACCCTTTATGCCGGCTTTCCGTAAGCAACACCACGCTGGCGAAATGGCTGAAGGGGTTAACCTCACGGTCGGTTATCACCACCGTATCTCCCCGATGCTGGTGAAACCATCGCACCAGGCGTGTGGTGACGCTGGAAAACCGGAAATAGGAAATGGCCAATAACACGTCGCCCCGGCGGGAATCCACCAGCTTATGGGGCAGATTACCGATATTGGCATCAAGCAACACGATATCTTTCTTGATATAGCGACCCAACAAATAAAAATACTCCGCCAGTGCGTTGGCGCTCGCGCTGCCGATAACATAAAGCTTTTTTCCAGGGTCGCAAAGCAGTGCGATCCCCTTTTCGAGGTCCTGAGCATTCATTTTATTCAACGTATCAGTGATATTATCCGTGACGTCGGAGAAATGCCTTTGCACATAAGCCATGCCGCTTTGCAGATTATTTTCTTTATTAAACCGTTCTATAGGGGAAATATTTCGGTAAAGCTCGGGTTTTATCGTGGCTTTTTTAAAATCCTGAAAACCATTAAAACCGATTTTTATCATGAAACGGCCCAAGGTGGACTTTGCGATGTTTATTTCTTTGCAGATATCAACCACTTTACTGTACGGAAGGGAAAGAAAATGCTTGTCAAGATAATCGATGACGCGCCGATCGGTCGCAGTCAAATTATCCAATTGAGCGACACGTTGAAAGAATTCTGTTTTGTTCATGCCATTCTTCCCCGATGTGAATCCCTGAGATATTAATAACGCAACCCAAAAGTTATTAAAGGGGAATTCCTAATTCCCCTTTCAGAATGTGCGTCATCTCTCATTCCCAGGGTTCGGTCCGGTCCCTGGTGTCAGGATAAATGCCCCCCATCAAAAACTCTAATGGAATAATGGGGACAGGCTGTAGCGGTGGGAGTAAAACATCTGAATATCAGAGGGTAAACACAGTGCGGCAGCGGCTGTCATCCTCATTCCAGGCATTTTCTACTTCGCTTAACGGACGCAAACGGAATGGAATGGAGAAATCGCTCTGTGCAGCGGCTCGCAGAAATTCACCCACTGAAGCAACCAACTCTGCATTTGATACGCTACCCAGACCACTCCCCATTAAGGTCAACCCTGATGAGCGCAGCAATTTGCTGTGCAATGAAATTTCTTGGCCGCTCAACGAGCCGATTTGCACAAAGCGCACCACCTTGTCGCCTCCGGCAACGGCAGACATCATGATATCCAGTGCGCTCTGACCCCAGAGATAATCCAGTACCACATCGATACCCGCCTCCATCAATGCCGGCAGTTGCGCCGATAATTCATCCAGCGCAAGAGTGATATCCGCGCCTTGGGTACGGAGTTTTTCCAGTACTTCCTTATTACGTCCGGTGGCAATGATTTTACCGGCGCCCAAGTGACGGGCTATCCGCACTGCCAGGCTGCCGGATGTGCCGGTGGCACCATTAATCAGAACCGTTTCACCTTTGCGCAGCTGCGCCCGGCGCGTTAATCCCGTCCAGGATGACATACCGGGATTACCTATTGCGGCCGCCATTGAAAGGTCAAGCGTTTCCGGCAGCGGCACGATACTCTTGGCCGTCACCAGCGTCATCTGCGCCATACTGCCAAAGGGAGAACCAAATGCGAAAAAAAAGACCGGATCGCCGTTACCGAGATAACCGGCGCCATCGATCCCGGGTATAAACGGATATTGTATGTCGGAGCTGTAATGGGTACCCGCAGCCCGTGCTTTAGCCAACTGACTTATCGCGGCAGCTTTTACCTTGACCACCAGATGCTGTTCGTCAGCGAGTGGATCGCGGAAATCACCGTAGATCGGCGTTTCACCTTTCCCATTGACAATGGCTGCTTTCATTTTTATCACCTTCTCTTTATGAAATATAAGTGTATAATACACACATCAACCTGAGCGGCGTCAATGAAAAAAGTGCAAAATACACATAAAATCGCAAATTTCGAAGAATTACATGATGCTCTGCTGGCTATCGTTGGTGCTTTTAACCGTCCGCAACGGGATGAAGTGATGATAAAAGAATCCGGTATTCATCTTGATCGCGCATTGTTTCCACTTCTGGTGCTGATAAGCCGTTTTGGTCCAATGGGCGTTGGAGAGCTCGCCGACCGGGTAGGCCGTGATTACACCACGGTGAGCCGTCAGGTGGCAAAACTAGAGAAAACCGGTCTGGCGCGGCGACAAAAGAATCTAAAGGACAAACGGATCAATGAAGCCGCCATTACCGCAGAAGGGAAAAGGATGACCGATAAAATTGATGAAACGCGCGCGCAAATTTATGGCAGCATCTTCCGCAACTGGCCAAATGATGAGAGCAGTGAACTGGAAAGACTGTTGAAAAAGTTTATAGCGGATTTCACCACGCTGGAGGTAAAAAAAACCGGTTGAATCGAGGGCAGCCCCCGGAACGTCCACGATTCCAGGGGCTGCCTATTTCGCCCAGTCCGCTTACGGTCAGGGCAAGGTTCTCTTTTCTTACTTGATCCCCATCCTGGTTGTGGTTCGCATTATCGAGAGCCTCGCGCTTGGCCCGGCTCGACCGTTGATAATCATCCACGACGAGATCGCCATAGCTCACCGAGGTGGACTCGAGGAAATCGGTGCGAAAAGGCCCCGGATGGATGCAGGTCGCCTTGATGCCGAAAGGTTCAAGTTCGATGCTCAGGGATTCGGACCAGCCCGAGACCGCAAACTTCGTCGCGCAATAGATGGATGCACCGTCAAATCCGGCGATACCGCAGGTGGAAGAGACGGTAATGACATGGCCGGAACGCTGCGCTCGCATTAAGGGCAGCACTGCTCGCGTGACATTGAACACGCCGAACACATTCGTCTCGAACTGTTTACGGATAAGTTCTGGCGACAGCTCTTCAAACGCGCCCAGTTGACCGTAGCCGGCGTTATTAACCAGAATGTCCAGCCGGCCAAACTGCCCAACCGCCGCGTTCACCGCCCTTTCCACCGATGCATCGGACGTAACGTCCAACTGAACCGCGGACAACCGCGCGCCATACCCCTCCAGTGCGGCAAGTATTTGTCCGGGCCGGCGATACTAAAGCCTGCGCCGAAACCGGCAAAGACACGTTCCTTCCCATTCGCTGCCTGATTCTCTTGCTGCCGCCCTGCACAGGCCGTAGCCTGACAATTTAATGCGTACCAAAGGCCGGCTGGCGCAAAGCCTATAGACGGGAGAGGGATTGGCGGGATTTATTGCCCAATAGTATTGATCGCCCTATAATTTGTGGCGCCTTCGCTTGTGTCGGCACTTTCACTGTGTTTCAGGAGATCCCGGCCATGCCCGCCCCGCCCATTCATTGTTCACGCCAAAGGCTGGCCGCCAGGATCCTGGCGCTGACTGCCGATACCGAAGTACTGCCGACAGCAATTCCCCATGTCACCCTGTTCAGGCGACCGGGTCCGGTGGCGCCACAGGCGGTGGTCTATGAGCCGAGTCTTGCGATTATCGCCCAAGGTAAAAAAAGGACCCTTGTCGGGAACGAGACCTATATTCACGACGATGCCCATTTTTTGCCGACATCCATAGACCTCCCCACGATTGCGGAGGTGCTGGATGCCAGCAGGGCACTGCGAAGCAAAGACACAGCGTAATTCAGCGGCCGGTGCTCTTTTGCAGATGGCTTGGATAACGATCCCCCTGCACGGTGATGTTCGCCAGGGCGCTGTTAATGTCACGCAAATCGTCCGCGGTGAGTACCACCTCGACGGCTCCCAGATTTTCCTCCAGTCGATGCAGTTTAGTGGTGCCGGGGATGGGTACAATCCACGGTTTTTGCGCCAGCAGCCAGGCAAGGGCGATTTGCGCGCGGGTTTTCTGCTTGCTTGCCGCCAGATCGCCAAGGAGCTTCACCAGGGTCTGGTTGGCGTCCCGCGCCTCCTGGCTAAAGCGGGGTAGACCGGTGCGAAAGTCGTTACTGTCGAAGGCGGTATTCTTATCAATGGTGCCGGTAAGGAACCCTCTGCCGAGAGGACTGAAGGGGACAAAACCAATGCCGAGCTCTTCAAGGGTCGGCAGGATTTCCGTCTCAGGTTCCCGCCACCATAATGAGTATTCGCTCTGTAACGCGGTTACCGGCTGAACGGCATGGGCGCGGCGAATGGTCTGCGCGCCCGCTTCGGAAAGCCCGAAATGTTTTACCTTGCCTTCCTGGATCAACTGCCTGACCGTACCGGCGACATCCTCAATGGGGACGTCCGGATCCACCCGGTGTTGATAAAGCAGATCGATAACGTCGGTTTTGAGCCGCTTGAGCGAAGCTTCCACCACCTGCCTGATATGATCCGGCCGGCTGTTCAGATGCTGTTTGCCGTCCGGGCTCGGCAGCACAAAACCGAACTTGGTGGCAATTACCACCCGATCGCGAAACGGCGCCAGCGCCTCTCCCACCACATCTTCATTGGTGTACGGACCGTAGACTTCCGCGGTATCAAAAAAAGTGACGCCACGCTCCACCGCGGCACGGATAAGCGCAATGGCTTCCTGCCGGTCCTTCGCCGGGCCGTAGGCATGGCTCAGGCCCATACAGCCCAGGCCGACCGCCGATACTTCCAGGTTACCGTTGCCAAGCGTTCTTTTTTGCATTTTTTTTCTCCAGCAAGCATAGGTTGAACAGGACAGGCCAGCATGAGGCCGGCCTGTTGTTTTTAATCGATTATCTGATGCGGATAATCAACGTTAGCAGACCGAAGCTCTGTACGGTAGCGTCCTTGGGAAAATGCCCTTATGAAAAAAATTCATTTATAGAACACTGCGGAATTGGGCATGTCCTGGTGAAGGAGGCCAACGTAATGTGAAAGAAATGTGATTTACATCTAAAATCGGCGTTTCCATTCTTGTATGGTAGAATTCAAGCGCTTATCTTTACATCAACAACCTTGCTTCTTGGTGTTTTCGGTACGCAGTTCATTCTCAAAAAGGAGACATTATGGCTTGACTTGATATTAGCGTTAATAACAAAACTGATCTCTGTTATTGGAGCTTAGATATTTCACCTTATCTTTAGAGGACATTTATCATGATTGTCTTTTATTGATCAAAGGTTGATATTTTACGTCTATTATTTCCTCGTCTCGTTACGAATGTCATTGGGGCGAAAAAAAATTGGATAAAAACTATTTGCCTTACAATAAAGAGGTTTTAGAAATGGGAAAAGAAGAATTATCTTTACTCAACCCTGAAGAAAATAGGCGTGAACCTGTGGCGAGCACGAATGACACATTGAATTCTAGAGGAAAGCGTCGCTTTTTTCCCAAGGCACACCCATTATCGTGGTGGATGTTGGTAATAACAACATTAGCCATTTTGATGAACTCAATAGACAGAATTATATTGCCCACATTATTGCCCGCCATAATGAAAGATTTCAACCTGACGGAAATACAAGTCGGCTGGCTCAACTCGTTAAGCTTTTTCGGTACGCTGAGCGGCGCGGTTATTTTCGGAATATTTTCCGATTTTGTGGGAACCGGTCATAAACGCTGTTATAGCTGGACGGTGGCGGTCATTGTTGAAGTCGTATCCGGAGTGGCCACCGCATTTTGTAAAACCTTGGGCGCATTCCAGGCATTGCGGATTTTCATGGGAATGGGGACCGGCGGATCCGAACCCATCAATGTGGCATTATTAGGCGAATGGTGGCAAAAAGAGAACCGGGGCTTCGCCATCGGCGTCCACCATACCGGTTTCCCGTTAGGCCAGTTTATCGGACCGGTACTGATTGCGGGGATTTTGGCTTTCGGTACCTGGCGTCAGGCATTTCTCTTCATTCCGCTCATCGGCCTATCCATTGTCTTTATACAATATTTCGTCGGGACGAAAAAAAATCATCAAAAGGTGATGCAATGGATTGTGGAAAATAAACTTACCCAGCCCATCGAGCCTGTTGCCGATGTAAAACGTGATAGTTTCAGAACCGCGTTGGGTAAATCCTTGTCTTGCCTGAAAAACCGCAACTGTCTGCTGGCGATTTCGTTAATTTTCGGTTTTACTTGGGCGGAAATGGGGATAGCCAACTTTCTTACCCTCCAACTGACGCGCGAAGTGGGCTTGCCGCTTTCCACCGCGGCCATCATTTCCGGCGCGTCGGGTCTTACCGGCTGGATCGGCCAGATTTTATGGGGCGGCTATTCTGATGTTAAAGGCCGTAAGAGCTCGCTGGGCATTATCATTTTTGGCTGGATGATTGCCACCGCCCTGTGCATGTATATCCATTCCGCCGCATTTGGCTGGGGAATACTGATCTTCTGGGGATTGTTCAGAAACTCGCCTTATCCGGTCGCCTATGCCTTGCTGATAGATTCAGCGCCTAAAGCGGCCGCATCCAGCATGGGTTTAATGATTGGTTTGGCCGTCGGGATCGCGGGCATCCTGGTTGCCCCCGTGACCGGCTGGATTATCCGTGACTATGGCTTCAATGTGCATTATATGATTATCGTCGGCGTTCTGATCCTGTCCTGCTTGCCGCTTTTTTTCATTAAAGAAACCATTACCCATAAGAGCGCCTAAATGAATAATGAACTGTTGACCTTATTGCATCACTGCGAACTTATTGAACTGAATTATTTTTATGACTCCTCCATGCCCGTATGGCCAACCCATCCGAAGTTTATGCTGAACGACTGGGAAACCCATGCCGCAGGAGACGGAAATTATAATAACCTATTGCAAATGGGCGATCACTGCGGTACCCATGTTGACTCACCCTCGCATTTTATCCCCGCCGGGAACACCATCGAAAAAATCGATGTCCGTCAATTGATGGGCCGGGGCGTTAAAATAGACGTTTCCGGTTATCCCGCGGATACGGAAATTACCGTCGCCATGATCCAGTCTTGGGAAGCGAGAAATGGAGATATCCAGGCCGACGATATTGTATTATTCCGCACCGGCCATGATAAAAAATGGCAATCTCGGCCAAATCATAAATCCTTTTTATCGGGTTGGTCCGGTTTGTCTGGGGCGGGGGCGGAATACTTATTAGCAAAAGGGGTTAATGTCATCGGTTCTGACGCCCTGTCGCTGGATGCCTGGTCAAATTCCACCTATCCCGCCCATCAGATTATTCTTGGAGCCGGAAAACTTATCATGGAAAACCTGGCGAATCTGGACAAGGTTCCCGAGACGTTTATCTTTATAGCTTTACCCTTGAGAATAAAGGGAGGTTCGGCCTCCCCTGTCCGCGCCATTGCATTGATTTAAAGTTCAGACGGCGGTTTTGCCCTGCCGCCGCAGCAGGAAAACAAAATAGGGCGCGCCGATAAACGTCGCCAGCAGCCCCGCCGGGATCTGGTTCGGGAACATCACCATGCGGCCGCACCAGTCGGCCGCCAGCATCAGCGCGGCGCCGATGATCGACGCCACGGCAAGCTGCGGCATGGCGCGCCGAAAACCAAGCATCCGCGCCATATGGGGCGACATCAGCCCGACGAAGCTCAGCGGCCCGACGGTCAGCGTCGCCCCCGCGGTCAATACCGAGGCCAGCAGCAGGATGATGAGGCGGGACCGCGCCAGAGGCACGCCCAGCGACCTGGCGGTTGCGCTTCCCAGCGGCAGCACATTCAGCCAGCGGCGGCATAACGGCGCCAGCATCAGCAACACCACGGCGAGGACAGCGCTGGCAACGGCCTGCGGCGCCAGCACGCCGTAGGTCGAACCGGATATCCAGGCCAACAGGCTGCCGAGCCGGGGATCGTCGCTCGCCAGCAATAGCGCGATCAGCGCGGAAAACATCGTGCCCAGCGCGATGCCAGCCAGCAGGAGGCGCTGGCTGGAGAAATGCCGCCGCCCGGCCACCGCCAGGATGGCGGCAAGGGTCAGGGCGGCCCCGCCGCTGCCCGCCCCCAGCATGGCCCCGAATCCGTCGGCAGGCAGGAAAAACATCGCCAAAATCTCAGCCGATGCCGCGCCGGCGCTGATACCCAGCACCTCAGGACTGCCCATGACATTGGAGGTCAGTTTCTGGATCAGGGTGCCGGCGGCCGCCAGCATCATCCCGGCGCTCAGCGCCGCCAGCGTGCGCGGCCAGCGCCAGGGCAACAGACGCCACAGGTCTCCCCCCGCCCAGCTTATGCCCCGGCTGTCGCGACCTATCGTCAGGACCACCGCCAGACCGGCCAACAATAGCACGGCGCCGCCCGCCACCCACAGTCCCGTGCGGGTACGCTCAGCACGTATCTCGCCATATCGGCCGGCCATCTCCGGCGCCGTGCCGTGGCGCAGCCTGGGCAACAGCCAAAGCAGGAGGGGGGCGCCAGTCAAGGCGGTGGCGGCGCCGGTGGGCACCTCCTGCCAGAGTTGCGCCAGCAGGACCATGGCCTGATCCGCCAGACACAGCAGCAAAGCCCCTGCCACCGGCGCCAGCAGCAGACGGTGGCGCAGACGGCGGGCGCCGAGCAATTTTGCCAGCAGCGGCGCGAACAGGCCGATAAAGCCCACCACCCCCACCGCATTCACCATCATGGCGCTCAACACAACGGCCAGGGCCAGCGCCCCGAGCCTGGCGGCAACCAGCCCCAGGCCGAGCTGGCGCGCGACGTCGTCGTCTACCCCCAGCAGCGTCAACGGCCTGACCAGCAACAGGGCCAGCAACAGGCCCAGCCCGAGGCGCGGGAGCAGATAACCGGCCGCCAGCCAATCCTGCTGATTCAGCGCCCCGCTGCTCCAGAGGAACAGGTTTTGCAATTCCTGATAATGAAACAGCGCCAGCAGGCTGGTGATGGCGCTGCAATAGAGGCTGACCACCAGCCCCGCCAGGATCAGGGTAACCGGGGACAGGCGTTTTCCCCAGGCTGTTCCGAACACCAGGATACCGACGCCCAGCGCCCCCAGCAGGGCCGCCATCTGCTGACCCGCCCCGCCGCCGGGCAACATTCCCAGGCCGGCCAGGGTCACCCCCAGGTTCGCGCCGCTGGCGACTCCCAGCGTCGCCGGTTCGGCCAGCGGGTTGCGCAATACCTGCTGGAACAATACCCCCGCCAGCGCCAGACCGGCGCCCACCAGCAGTGAGACGGCCAAACGCGGCAATACGCTGTAATAAAACAGGACCTGCCGGATATCCCCGGTGTCGGGGTGCATGATTGCCCCCAGCCACCAACGGACGGGCAACACCTGCCGCGCATTATGGACGCTGAGGGCCAGGGCGGCCAGCGCGGCCAACGCCAGCAGGGCGGCGGAGAAAAGAGACCTTCGTTTCATGGCATGGTCTTTATAGGCGGGGCTCACCATTGCTCCTCCAGCGCCTGGAGCATCCGGCAAAACCGCAGCGCGGCAAGGGTAGCGCCGAAAATCCAGATGGCGGGCACGGTGCGCATCGCGTTCCGGCGTACGAACGGGATCGACCGCCACAGCGGCGTGGCGGCAACACGCGCCCTGGCGGCCCCGTCACCGTGATCCAGGCAAATGGCCCGCAGCGGTGGAAGCGTCGCCAGGCGTTCTATGCCGACCTCCGCGGTGCCCCAGAAGCTGTTTTCCCCCCGCCAGGCATTTTCGATGGCCAGTTGTCCCATGACATTCCCGAACAGACTGGTCTCACCGAGGATCACGGCATGGCGGTCGTCAATAAGCGAGAAAACCAATAACGGCTGCCGCCGATAGGAATCAAGCCGTGCCCGGGCATCCGCCAATTGCCGATCAAAATAGGCCAGGTGCGCCCTGGCCGCCGCCGCCACGTCCAGACGTTCCGCCAGGGACATCAGGCCGCCGCGCACCGTGCTTAAGGGCTGGCCCCGCGCGTCGGTAAAGTTGAACATCATGGCGGGGGCGATGCTTTGCAACTGCGCCTCACGGGGGCCGAATCCCTGGGAGTACAAAATCAGCTCCGGCTTTAATTCGGCGATGAATTCCAGATTGGGTTCCGCGCGCTGTCCAACGTCGATGACGCCGGCGGGCAGCGCCGGTTCCCGTACCCACAGGCGGTAATCATGGGTATCGGCCGCCGCCAGCGGCGTGATGCCCAGGGCGAACAGCATCTCCAGCGGCAGCCATTCAAGGGCGATGATGCGGTTGGCGGCAGGCGCGGCGGCCCGCGCCAAACCGCCCGGCAATAGGGGCGCCAGCAGCAGCGCCGCCAGTAGCCTGCGCCGGTGTGTATCAATGGCGGCCCCATGGCGCCCCATGCCACCCTCTCCCTTATTCAAAATGTATAGGAAACAGTAACGGAATAATTACGCGGTTCCCCGTAGACCGCGTAGTCGCTCAGCCAGGAGTAATAGGTGCGGTCAAACAGATTGTCGACGTTGGCCTGTACCGCCATCTGTTTGGTGACCTGATAACGGGCAAACAGGTTGGCCAGCGGGTAGCTGCCCTGGTAAACACGCACCGTCGCGCCGTCGGGTCCGGTGGCATCCTGGAAGGTACGGTTTTGCCAATTCACGCCGCCGCCGACGGTAAGATCCGGCAGCATCGGCAGCCGGTAGCGGCTGAAAAGCTTCAGCTCGGTTTGCGGCATATTGCTGTTCAAGCGGCTGCCGGTATTATCTCTCGCCACGTAGCGCGTCGCGCCGAACGTCATCTGCAGGTTATCCGTCACCGCCCCGTTCAGCTCAAATTCCGCCCCTTTGCTCACCGTGCCTTGCGCGGCGTAGTAAGCCTGCTCGCTGGAGCCATTGACGAAGTTATCGCCATCGGCCTGGGCGACATTATTCTGCTCGATACGGAAAACGGCGAAGGTCGCCGTCAACCGGCCGTTCATCCAGTCCGATTTCAGACCGGTTTCATAGTTTTTGCCGGTGGCGGGCGCGAGATAGCGTCCGTCGCGATCGCGGTAGGTTTGCGGCTGGAAGATAGAGGTATAGCTGGCATAGGCCGACCAGGTATCGTTGATGTCGTAAACCAGGCCGCCGTAAGGCGTGAGGTTGTTTTTGCGCATATCGCCGCTGGTGCCGACGGTGCTCCATTGCGTATAACGGGCGCCGATGATGAGCGCCAGCGGATTGGCCAGCGAGAAGCGCGCGGCGGTATAGGCGGATTTCTGCCGTACGACGTCATCCAGGTTCTGGTACCAGTCGCCCCAGTCCGGTTCGGCGACATCGCCGTTCCAGCCGTTGAAACTGCCCGTTTGGTCCGTGTCCATAGGACCGTCCGCGCTGTAGGTGTCGTTATGCTGGCGGCTGTAGCTGACGCCCGCCACCAATTCATGCTGGCGACCAAACAGATGGAACGGGCCGCTGGCATAGGTATCCACCGAATCCATTTTGCGCGTTCCCCGGTCTTTGCTGCCAAAGCCGGAAATGCCCTCCCCGGTCACCGCATCGGGGAAATCCTCGATATAGAGGAGGGTATCATCGAAGGTCTCTTCGGCATGGGTGCCGTTCAGGCGAAAAGTCCAGCCGTTGTCGAAGTCATGCTTGACGTTGGCAAAGACCTTGCGCGAGTCAATGTCGTAGTGCGTCCAGTCCGCCGAAGGATTGGTGCTGCGGTCGAAATGCGTCCGCGCGCCGTTGCTGTACCAGGTGGGCAAGCCGCCCCAGGTGGGATTGCCGGTGTGGCTTTGCTGATAATCGTAGCCCAGCGACAGGGTGGTGTTTTCGCTGACGTCGGCATCCACCACGCCATAAAGGAATTTTTTGTCTTTATGGTAGCGGTCCAGCCAGCCGTCCTGATCCTGATAACCGGCGATGATGCGGCCGCGGACTGTGCCCGACTCATTCAGCGGACCGGAGAGATCCGCCACATAGCGCTGTTTATTCCAGCTGCCGTAACTGGCGCTGAGATTACCGGTGAAGTCGCTGCTGTCCGCATGTTTGCGCACCATATTCACCGATGCCGCCGGATTGCCGGCGCCGGTCATCAGGCCGGTTGCGCCGCGGACCACTTCGATGCGGTCATAAATGGCGGTATCCTCGGCGGCATCGCCAAAATTCCAAACATCGCTGACTGACGTGGGAATATCATCGAAGGTGTAATTGTTGATATAAAAACCGCGGGAAAAGTAAGAGGAGCGTTCGCTGTCGATAATTTCCGTGGCGATACCGGTGGTGTTGTCCAGCACCTCGCCTACCGATTCCAGGTTTTGATCCTCTATGCGCTGTTTGGTGATAACGCTCACCGACTGCGGAACGTCACGGGGCGCCAGCAGCATTTTTGTGCCGGCGCGCGTGGTTGTCACCTGGTAATCCTGCTGCTTTTGAGTGGACCCCTTTGCTGTCCCTTTGACCACCATTACCTGCTGCGGGTCTGTCGCCTTTGTTGCGTCGGCAGCACCGGTTGAAGTAGTAGCGGCAGTGCTGGTTTCAGCTGCCTGCGCCACCGCGGGATTAATCAGTGCGTGAATCGCCAGCGCCAGCAATGAAACGGTGAACGCATTTTGATAACCGACGCGCATAGAACGGCGCCTTTTTCCCTGCCTTAAAGAGACACAAAGAGACATAAAGTTAGCCATGAGTAATTTTTTAAGGTGTCTAATGAGAATGCTAATGATAATTATTTTTCTTAAGATATTTCGAAAGGATTTACTAAAAAGTGTAATAAATTATTATTGTATGAATATCATAGCGATAGCCGCCGGCACAAGGCGCCGATAGGCCATCGCTGACCACGAGAATATAACCGCAAGGGGAAATCTCAGCCGGGTCCGTCGCTGGCGGCCGCCAACAGCGGCACGATCAAATCGCTTATGGGCGTCGGGATACCGCGGGATCGGCCGCATCGCTGCACGACCCCGTTCCGGCAGTCCCACTCCAGAGGACGGCCGGCTTGCCGGTCGGCGAGGATGGAGGTGCCCAAGTCAGGCGGGGAGCGATGGAATTTATCGACTATTTCCTGCGCCACGTCGTCCCCCAGAGTGGCGCCCTCCGCACGGGCAACCGCCAGACATTCCCGCAGGTAGGCCATAGACAGCGCGGTAATATCGGCCCGGGCGAACATGCCGGAACGGCGGCCGGTCAGCACCATTAAACCCGCCGCCGCGTTCTGTAAAAGCTTTCGCCACGCAACCGACGTGAAATCCGCCGCGACATCAACCGTGCATCTCGTTCCGCGCAACGCTTCGAGCACCACGCCGGTGGCCGGCGTGTCCGGCAAGGTGAGGCGCGCTTCGGCGCGCAGCCACACCGATGCGTCCGGTTCACGTTGAGCGGGGAACCACACCACCGAGGGCAACACCGGGCCGCCGGACAGGAAGGGCGCGAATTGCGTTTTCTGCTCAACGCCGTTTTGCAGCACGCAGACAACCGTCTTCGCATCGCACAGTGCGGAAAGCCACGGCGCCGCCGCCTCCGTTTGTGTCGCCTTGACCGCGACGAAAACCAGGTCGAACGGGTGTTTGATCTCGGCCGGATCGCTTAGCACGGGCCCCGGGACAACGATACGACCGCCATCGAAGCGCAGCTCCAGGCGCTGGTGCGCCGTGCGGCCGCAAATCGTCGGCGTACGCCCCGCCTCATGCAGCGCTGCCGCCACGGTGGTGCCTATTGCCCCCGGCCCCACCAGGGCGACGGTTGGATATTCCGACATCATTTTATCCTCTTGTTCTGATAGTCATTTGCTGCCCTGACCGCCGTGCGGCTCGGGCCAGCCCTCGATATTCAATAGCTTCACACAACAGCGGTCAGCCGATGAGGATCGTGCCGATGGCAATCACCGCGCACGCCAGCATCTTTCGAACCGTCAACGTCTCCCCCAGGAAAAAATAACCGATCAACGCTGCAAACAATACGCTGGTTTCGCGCAATGCCGACACCGCGCCCATGGGCGCGCAGGACATGGCATAGATGATGATGCCATAGGCCAGAAGAGAGAGCAGCCCGCCGATGAAGGCCATGATAAATCCGGGCCGCCAGGTCAATAAACTGCGCGCGCCGCGCAGGCCGATGTATACCGATGGCATCAAGATGCCCCACAAGGCGCACATCCAGACCGTATAGGTTATGGGTGCGCCGGACAGACGTACGCCGATGCCGTCCGTGACGCTGTAAGCGGCAATGAAACAGCCGGTTCCCAAGGCATAGGGCAGGCTGGGAACCGCAAGCCTGCGTTCTTTGAAGGCCAAGGAAACAATGCCGACCGATACCAGAACAATGCCAAGCAGGGCGCCCATCCCTACCCTCTCGCCGGCGAAAACAGATGCCGCGAGGGTGATTAAAATGGGGGAAGAACCCCGCGCAATCGGATAGGTTTGCCCGAGGTCTCCCGCCTGATAGCTCCTGACCAGAAACAGGTTATAGCCAACGTGCAGCACCGCTGAAACTACCGCATACCTCCAGCCGGCTTTGGCCAAAGGCGCCAGAAACAGGGCTATGGCGACGCTTACGATGGCCACCGCCAGACACATGATCGTCATCGACCAAAGTCTGTCGGCCCCGCCGCGCAGCAGCGCATTCCAGCCGGCATGCAACAGCGCCGCAAAAAGCGTCAGTAAAATGATATCAAAAGGCATACGCCATACTAAGCAGCCCGGCGCCGTTGTTAAAGCGAAGTCTCTTCATTTCAGCATGAGCAATTACTCATGCATTATCGATAGTCTTGCCGGGCCTTGCTTGATTCCGTCTGCAGCCATTGACGAAAGCTGATGATGTGGGACTGGGATTCGATGCCTTTCGGACAGACAAAATAATAGGCGACCGGAGAAGGGAACGGCACGTCAAACAGCCTGACCAGGCTGCCGTCGCCGATCTCGGCTTCCACATGCCCGCTTCGCGCCAGCGCGATTCCCTGGCCCAACAGCGCCGCCTCGATAGTCATGTTGGTGTCGGCGAATCTGACGCTTTCCTTGAGGGCGGTGATGCCGACGCCTACTTGCCCAAACCAAACCTCCCATTTCGGCACCAGATCCGCGCCGTCACGTGTAAGCAGCGGGTAGCGCAGGAGTTCGGCGGGTTTGCCCGGCGCGCCGAAGCGACGCAGGAAATCAGGACTGGCAACCGGGAATATCTGTTCCCTGAACATGAATTCCGAATACAGGGCCGGATAATTCCCGCTGCCGAAACGGATCGCGACGTCCGACTCCGCGCTTGAAAAATGAATGGCCTGGTCAGTGGTTTCCAGCGTGACCAGAATTTCCGGGTGCTGCCGGGACAGGCCCGGTAATCTGGGCAGCAGCCATTTCAGCGCGAAGGAGTAGGTCGTACTGACCCTAAGCCGGACCCTGCCCTTTTGCTCTCTCAAATCAGTGAGCGTCGCCTCCAGAGTCATGAAGAATTCACGCACGATAGGCGCGAGGGCCGCGCCGGCAGGCGTCAGGCTCAATGACTTGCCGCGCTGGAATAACTGCAGCCCCCAAAGCTCTTCGAGATTTTTCAGCTGATGGCTGACCGCGCTTTGGGTGATATGCAATTCTTCTGCAGCGGCGGTGAATGTGGCGTGCCGTGTCGCGACCTCAAAGGCGCGCAGCGTGGCGGTGGGCGGCAGGTCTCTCATAATCGTGTTTCCTGGTGCGAGATTCGAAAATCAGCTTTATGAACAGAAACTCATGATAGAGCATTATAACCCTGCGCCGATAGATGCCGATGTCTTGGCGCCTTTAACCCCTTGCCGTCAATGGCATCGCTCAGTCCGCCGGGACTCCCACCATGCCCTCTTTAAAATGCAGCCGCTGCGTCAGGCAAATGGACAAAATGGTGGCTTCTTCGTCGCTGGCGGAAATAAAGGCATGGGGCATGGTGCTGTCAATGTACGCGCTGTCGCCGGTTTCCAGCGTCAGCGGCGCATACCAGGCGGTATACAGCACGGTCACGCCGTGGGTGACATAGATAAATTCTTCCCCTTCATGGCTTGACCATTCATTGCGCGGAGGCACTTGTCTGGCGCTGATCTGCATAATCAGCGGAATCATTCCCTTATGGGTCAATTCAGAGGAGTGCACATTATATTTGTAGTTCGGGGTATTGAACGTCAGCCCTTTTCCCGCACGGGTAAAGGTGCGCCGTCCTGAAATCGGCGCGACCGGAAGGGTGGACGGAGAGTTGGCCGGCGCCTGCTCGGTAAACAGCTCGCCAAACGTCAGATCATACGCATGGGCAATTTTCACAATGGTATCGAAGGACGCGGAAACCTGGCCGTTCTCGATTTTTGATAGGGTTGAAATGGACAACCCGCTTTTTTCCGCCAACTGTTCCAGCGTCCAGGCGCGTTCCTGGCGCATGGTTTTCATTCTCGCGCCAAAATCGAGCTCATTGGGCATCCCGGTTGCATCTTCTTGTTTGTTCCTCGCCATTTTCACCTCTGCCTCGCTTACCGCGCTCTGGCGGAAGTGTATCTAATTTTCTCGGAAGACGCTCATATTTTACTATAAGAAAATCTTTTTTTACTAAAAGAAAAATTACCTCTAGGATGTGAAAAAAATGGCTGGAGTCAAAGATGAAATTATTTATCGCCGCGCTGGGCACCGAGACCAATACCTTCTCGCCACTGCCCACCGGACAGCAAAATTTTGATGAAACGCTGTACCTGCGCCAGGATGGCAGCCGCCGGTCAGCCCACTATTTCGCGCAGCCCATGCGAATCTGGCGGGAAATGGCGCAGCGGCGCCAGGATGACGTGGTGGAAAGCCTGACGACCTTTGCCCAGCCCGGCGGCCTGACGCGTCAAGAGGTCTGGGAGCGCCTGCGGGACGATGTTTTAGCGGATTTGAAAAATGCCGGCCCGGTGGATTGGGTATTGCTAAAGCTGCACGGCGCCATGGCGGCGGACCACTGCGACGATTGCGAGAAAGAACTGCTGCTGGCGGTACGCGACATCGTCGGCCCGCGGGTCATCATAGGCGTTGAGCTGGATCTGCATTGCCATCTCGATCCGGCGATGGTCGCCGCGGCTACTATGATAATCCTGTACAAAGAGTATCCCCATACCGACGTCAACGACCGGGCGGTGGAACTGTTTAATCATTGCCGGGCGGCGGCTGAAGGAAAAATCAGGCCGGTGATGGCGCTGCGGGATTGTCGCATGCTGGGCGTCTGGCGCACCCCCGATGCGCCGGTACGCGCGGTGGTGGATTGGATGTCCGCCGGCGAACAGCGGGACAATGTGCTGTCCCTGAGTTTCTGCCACGGTTTCCCCTGGGCCGACGTGCCCAACGTCGGCGCGCAGGCGCTGGCGGTGACCAATGGCGATGCCGGGCTGGCCGGCGAGCTGGCCGGCGAGCTGGCAAACCGCATTCTGGCGCTGCGGGAAAATTACCACCCCCGCCTGCTGTCCGTTGACGAGGCCTGCGGGCAGTTGCCCGCTCTTGACGGCATCAGCGTGGTGGCCGATATCGCCGATAACCCCGGCGGCGGCGCGGCCGGCGATTCCACCTTTTTGCTACAGGCCATGCTCGCCGCCAAAACGGCGGGGGTGCTGTTTGGCAACCTGTGGGATCCGGTGGCCGTGCGCATTTGCCAGGAGGCGGGCGAAGGCGCGGTATTGCCCCTGCGTATCGGCGGTAAGGTCGGACCGCAGTCGGGCAATCCCGTTGACTTAACCGTCCGGGTGCTGCGCGTGGTGGAAAATGCCGGCGTCACCTTCGGCGCCGGACGGCAGCCGATGGGCGATGCGGTGCTGCTGGATGCCGGCGGCCCGCATATCGTCATCAACACCGTGCGCACCCAAACCTTTCATCCCGACGCCTATACCCAGTTCGGTATCCGCCTGGAGGACTACCGGGTCGTGGTGGTGAAATCCGCCCAGCACTTTTATGCCGGTTTCGCGCCGGTGGCCGACCGGGTGATATACGTCAGCGCGCCGGGTACCGCGTCACCGGATTTCAGGCACATCGCCCTGCCGAAAGCCGGCCGTCCGCTGTGGCCGCAGGTTGCCGATCCCTTTGCCGGCGGAGATGCGATATGAACCCGCTGGTAGAGGATATCGAGGGCGCGGCGGACAGCGTGCTGGGCCGTTTTCAGCGTCCGGGCATGCCCGGCATGAGCGTGGGAATCCTACAAGGGGACACTGTGCTGCTGCGCAAAGGCTATGGGTTGGCGGATATCGGCAATCATCGGCCCAACGCGCCGGAGGTTCCGATGCGCATCGCCTCCCTTAGCAAACAGTTTACCGTCGCGCTGGCGATGATGCTGGAAGCCGAGGGCCAACTCTCTATTGATGATCCGGTGCGCCGCTATATACCGGCACTGCCCGACTATGGCGTACCGGTAACGCTGCGTGACCTGATGTCCAATCAAAGCGGCGTGCGCGACTTTCTGGAGCTGCGCCTGCTGTCGGGGGGCAATTTCAGCGATCCCGCCAGCGATGAGGAAAGCCAGGCGCTTATCTGTTCAACGGCGGAACTGAACTTCGAACCCGGCACCCGTTTCGCCTATTCCAACACCGGTTTCAAACTCCTGACCCAGGTGGTGGAGGCGCTGGAGCAGGATCGGCTGGAGAATATTCTGCGGCGGCGCATTCTAAAACCGCTGGGCATGGCGCAGACAAGCCTGGCCCGCAGCGACACGCCGTGGCTGGCGGAACGCGCGGTACCCTATGTGGTGACGGATGGGATACCCGTGCAAGGGCGCTGGTCGATACCGCTGGAAGGCGCCGGCGGCATGATCTCCACGGTGGACGATCTGCTGAAGTGGGCACGCTATGTTGCCGATCCCGCGTCGCCGCACGCCGGGCTGTTCGCAAAGATGACCCAGGCCCGTCCCTATCGGGACAACACCCCTTCCCTATATGGCCTGGGCTTTACCGTGATGCCCTACCGGGGCTTGAATTCTTTCGGACACCACGGACAGCTTCCCGGCGTATTTGCCGAAATCGCCTGGTTCCCGGATATCGACACCACCCTGGTGCTGCTGGCCAATACCACCGAAATCAATCCGTTCCTGCTGGGCCGCCAGTTGGCGGACGCACTGTTCCCGGAAGCGCTGGCGCCGCGCCTGCCCGCCCCGGATCCGCTACCGGGATACTACTACAGCCGGGAAGAGAGCCGCGTGCTCGGCGTGAATGCCTCGGCCGAGCTGGAAAGCACCATGACGCGCACGCCCCTTGAGCGGCACCGGCCCGATGGCTTCCGCCCTTACTGGCCGATGCTGCACCTACAGTTGGCGCCGGCTGGGGACGCGCTGGCGGGAACCGACGGACCTCAGCCGGTGGAATTCGTCCGGCTGCCCGCGTTTCATCCTGCCGACCTTCACCCTTATACCGGGACATTTTATCAGCCGGCGCTGAAAAGCGTTTGGCGTATAAGCCTGGAAAATCAGCAGTTGCTGTTAACCCTGTCCGGCCCGTTGGGCAGCAGCCGCTTTCACCTGACGCCATTGACGGAGGAGGTACTGATCGCCGCCCCGGCCATCAATCCGGACGGTGATTACCGGCCCACGGTGCGCCTTTTCATGGAGAACGGACGCCGGCGGCTGCTGCTCACCACCGATCGGACTTCACGGCTGTTCGCCGATGAAATGCCGGTTACTTCTCATCGTTAACTTTTCGGGAGTTTTTTATGCCTTCAACGTCCTTGACAACGATTATGCGTCGCACCTTGCTGGCAACGGCACTGCTGCCGGCGCTGGGAAGCCTGCCGGCGGAAGCGGCGGGAAAACTGGTTTGGGCAATGGGCGTTGACGCCGACTCCCTCGACCCGCACCGCACCACGACCTGGGAATCCTGGGCAACATTCGATCTGATTTATGACTCTCTGCTGCAATTTGACGGCAACGGCAAGGTGGTGCCCAATCTGGCGAAAAGCTGGGAGGTGACGCCGGATGGGAAGGAATATACCTTTCATCTTAATCCGGGCATACAGTGCAGCGACGGCACGCCCCTTGATGCCACCGATGTGAAATACACCCTGGATCGCGCCTTTGACAAACAAAATCCGAGCGTTATGAAGGCCGGTTTCGGCCCGGTCACGGCGGTGACGGTAGTGGATCCGCTGACGGTGAAATTTACCCTCTCCAGCCCGTTCAGCGCCTTTCTGGCTTTTATGGGCGAGCCCTTCTCTTCCATTCTGTGCGACAGCAACAAAGCGCTGGGTAAAGACTTTGGCTCCAGCAAGGCCATCGGGTCCGGGCCGTTTATGGTCAAATCCTGGGTCAAGGGCGATCGCATGGTGCTGGTACCCAATCCGCACTTCAAAAACTACGGTCGTCCGGCCGCCAATCCCGGGCCGCCGAAGCTTGACGAGCTGATTATCCGCCGCATGCCGGAAGCGCAAACGCGTCTGGCGGCGCTGGAAACCGGCGAGGTGCAGATTGCCACGCCGCCGTTGGATAACGTTGACACGGTACGCAGCTCACCGAAAATGAAGCTGTTGTCCGCTGACAAAACCGGCGCCACCATTTTCTTCGAGTTTACCACCAGCCGTCCGCCGTTCAACGACGAACGCCTACGCCAGGCGGTGGCCTATGCCGTCGATCCCGATGCCGCCATCGATATCGTGTTCGGCGACGTGGCAAAACGGGAACACTGCGCGGTGGGACCGGGAGTGTTCGGCAACGATGAGTCCTGGTGCGCCACCCAGGGATACAAGTATGACCCGGAGAAAGCCAAGGCGCTGCTGAAGGAAGCGGGTTACGGCCCGGACAAACCGCTGGACGTCACTGTCATGACCTGGCCTGATGATAACCGCGAGAAAATACTGCAGGTATTCCAGAACCAACTGCAGCAGGTGGGGATCAAGGCCAACATCGAACTGATGGATATCGGTACGCTCAACGCCCGCGTCAAGCAGGAAAACGAGATGAAAACCGGCAAGGGCTCGTTCAACATGATGGGCTGGTCATGGTATGACCCGGATATCCTTTACAACCTGTGGCATTCGCCGGGGGCCTACTCCGGCTACCAGACGCCGGAACTGGATGCCATCCTGGATAAGACCCGCACCACCATCGATCCCAACGCCCGGCTGCAGGTGGTGCGGGACGCCCAAAGCTATCTGCTCAAGCACGCCGTGCAGGTGCCGCTGTATACGCCTGGCTGGAACTGGCTGTACGCGGTGCGCAATGAAGTGCACGGCTTTAAGGTCAGCGTGTTCAACCGCCCGATCTTCAATGATGTGACGGTGCAATAGTTGGCCCCCTTTCCCCCTCACGGGGGAAGGGAACATTCGTTCCCGCTTTGCAGGAAATCACTATGCTTCAGTTTATCGCCCGCCGCAGCCTCGCCGCGCTCCTCACCGTATGGGTCGCCACCATTGCCGCGGTGCTGCTGATTCACCTGGTGCCCGGCGATCCGGTACGTACCATGTTTGCCCAGTCACAAGGCGTCACGCCGGCGCAGATTGAGGAAATCCGCCATAACTTCGGTCTGGACCTGCCCATTTACCGGCAATATTTTATGTATATTATCAAGCTGTTGCATGGGGACATGGGCGTCACCATTCGCGGCCAGCAGCCGGTGCTGAAGCTGTTGCTGATCTGCCTGCCCTACACCCTGGCCCTGACCTGTACCGCCATGCTGATAGCGCTGGTGATCGGCATGAGCTGTGGTTTTATCGCCGCCTATAAACGCGGCAGCTGGTTTGATTCCGGCCTGATGGTCACGGCGATCCTCGGCGTCTCGCTGCCCCACTTCTGGCTCGGGCTGATGCTGATACTGCTGTTCTCGGTTAAATGGGGGCTATTGCCGGTGGCCGGTACCGGCATCCAGGGGCTGATTCTGCCGGCCCTGACGCTGGGCGTCACCAATGCGGCGATCATTGCCCGGCTGACGCGCTCCTCCATGATTGAAATCTTCAGCCAGGACTTTATTCGCACCGCGCGGGCCAAAGGCTTGCCGCGCACGCTGGTGCTGTATCGCCATGCGCTGCGCGCCGGCCTGATCCCCATCGTGACCATGATGGGCATGCAGTTCACCTACCTGATGGGCGGCGCGGTGATCATCGAAAACGTGTTTAGCTGGAACGGGCTCGGCCGCCTTGCGGTCCAGGCCATCTTTCAGCGCGACTATCCGCTGATCCAGGGCTTTATCCTGATATTCGCCCTGATTGTGGCAGTGGTGTCGCTGCTGCTCGACATCCTCTACGCCTGGCTCGACCCGCGCATAAAAGTACATTGAGGAACGCAACATGAGTGTGCAGATAACCAGTGATATCGGCCGTTCACCGCTGAAAGCCGGCAATGGCGCGTTATGGCGTATTGCCCATGGCGTGCGGCATAACCGAATGGCCCTGGTGGGACTGGCCATCATCACGGTGCTTATCCTGATGGCAATTTTCGCGCCGCTGCTGGCGCCCTATGCGCCGGATCGCATGGGCGCCGGACGGCGCCTGGTGCCCCCTTGCGCGGCATACCCGTTCGGTACCGATGAATTCGGCCGCGATATGTTCAGCCGCGTCATTTACGGCTCGCGGCTGACGCTGATGATCGGCGCGATTTCCGTTGGCATTTCAGCGCTGTCCGGACTGTTGCTCGGCCTGCTGGCGGGCTACGCCGGCGGCTGGCTCGAACGCATCATCATGCGCGGCAACGACGTACTGTTCTCGTTCACCGAGGTATTGATTGCCCTGTCGGCGGTGGCGGTGCTGGGGCCGACGCTGCAAAACGCCATGATTGCCGTCGGTATCGCGGCTATTCCTTTTTATGTGCGTATTACCTATTCACAGGTGCTTATTGAAAAGAACCGTCCCTATTTTGAAGCGGCCGTTGCGGCGGGGGCCGGCCATCTGCGGCTGATTTTCCGTCACCTGCTGCCCAACGTATTGCCGCCGCTGATTGTGGTGGCGACGCTGGGTATGTCCACGGCCATGCTGGCGGCGGCCGGGCTGTCATTCCTGGGATTGGGGGCTCAGCCGCCGCTGCCGGAATGGGGGCTGATGTTATCCCAAGGACGCGACTACATTACCCGCGCACCCTGGATTTGCATTATTCCCGGCCTCTCCATCGTCATCACCGTGCTGGGTTTCAACCTGCTCGGCGACGGTATTCGTGAAGCGCTCGACCCCAGCCAGCGCCAGGGATAAGGAAAGATAATGAACCCTTCTCTACAACCCTTGCTCAGCGTCAGCGACCTGACTATCGCCTTTAGCGCCGACCCGCTGAAACCGGCGATGGTTGAAGGACTGAGCTTTACGCTGCATGCCGGTGAAACGCTGGCCATCGTCGGTGAATCCGGCTCGGGAAAAAGCGTGTCGATGATGTCTCTCATGCAGCTCCTGCCCAAGCACAGTACCTTTATTCGCGCCGGCGAAGCGCGGTTCAACGGCCAGGATCTGCTGTGCATGAATGAAAGGCAGATCAACCAGGTGCGCGGGGCGCAAATTTCAATGATTTTCCAGGAGCCGATGACCTCCCTCAATCCCGTGCTGAGCATCGGACTGCAGCTGACCGAGACAATTATCGTCCACCAGAAGCTGTCGCCGGCGCAGGCGAAAGAGCGGGCCATAGCCATGCTGGATCGCGTGCGCATCAACGATCCGCAGCGGCGCTTTCGCCAGTATCCCCATGAAATGTCCGGGGGCATGCGACAGCGGGTAATGATCGCCATGGCGCTGGCATGCCGGCCGCAAATTCTCATCGCCGATGAGCCGACCACCGCGCTGGATGTCACTATCCAGGCGGAGGTACTGGAACTGCTGCGGGAACTGAAGCGCGAATTCCATACGTCCATCATCCTGATTACCCACGACATGGGCGTGGTGGCGGAAATGGCCGACCGGGTGATCGTGATGCAACAGGGAAGAATGGTTGAACAAAATACGGTGCGCGGGCTGTTTGCCGCGCCGCAGCATGCCTATACCCGGGCGCTGATGCGCGCGGTGCCGCGCCTGGGGGAAAGCCGTGGCGCCGAGGGTCCGGTACGGTTCCGTTTGCTGGGGGAAGATGAAGACGAAACGCCGCCGATAGCCGCAAGCGGGCCAATGTCTTCCCCCCGGCCCCCCCAGCCGCTGCTGGAGGTGAAAGATCTGCACGTACGCTACGACGTACGCGAAGGTTTATTACGCAGGTTAACCGGCCGCGTACATGCCGTGGAAGGCGTCTCATTTGTCATCTATCCGGGGGAAACGCTGGCCCTGGTGGGTGAATCCGGCTGTGGCAAATCCACCACCGGCCGTTCGCTTATCGGGCTGGAGAAGCCCGCGGCGGGGGATATCTGGCTGGATGGATATGAGGTGACGCGGCTGGACCGCCACGGTATGCAACCGGTGCGCAAACTGGTGCAAATGGTCTTTCAAGATCCCTTTGCTTCCCTCAACCCTCGTCTTGATGCCGGTAGCCAGGTGCGCGAGCCGATGGATATCCACCGGGTGGGCAGCACCGCCGAGCGTGACGCCCAGGTCAGCGAACTGTTTCGTCGCGTCGGGCTGGCGCCGGAAATGAGCCGCCGTTTTCCCCATGAGTTTTCCGGCGGCCAGCGGCAGCGTTTGTGTATCGCCCGCGCCCTGTCGCTTCGCCCCAGGCTGATTGTCGCCGACGAGGCGGTTTCCGCGCTGGATGTATCAATACAGGCCCAGGTGGTTAATCTGATGCTGGAACTGCAGGCGGAGCTCGGCATTGCCTGGCTGTTTATTTCACACGATATGGCGGTGGTGGAACGGGTAGCGCATCGCGTGGCGGTGATGCAAATGGGCCGCATTGTGGAAATCGGTCCGAAAGCGTCGGTCTTCGCCCGACCCGGCCATCCCTATACTCAACGATTGATAGCGGCGGTGCCGGTAGCGGACCCCAGCCATCAGCGGACCAACCGCTTTAGCGGCGCCACCGAACTGAAAAGCCCGATCCGCGCACTGGACCATCAGATGCAAGCGCAGAGGATGAAAGAGATTGCGCCGGGCCACTTTATTGCTATAGATGCTTAACACCGGGAGAAAATAATGGATCAGGGATTTAGCCGGCCGTTTCGTCACGACCGACTGACACCATATATCGAAATTGATGCGCAGCGTCTGGAGCGTAATCTGCAGCGGATGCAGCAAAAAGCCGATAAGGCCGGCGTCGGACTGCGCCCTCATGTCAAAACCCATAAAAGCGTCGCGATTGCCCGCCGTCAGATGGCGCTGGGGGCGGTGGGCATCACGGTATCGAAACCCAGCGAAGGCGTGGCGTTTATCCGCGGCGGCATAGGCGACCTTTTGCTGGCGTATCCGGTGGTGGAAGCGGAAAGCCTGCGGGAGCTGCTGCTGGAAGCGCAGCTGCATCAGGCCCGCGTTTCCTGTATCGCCGCCGACCTAATGGGCATCGATGCCATTGCCGGCGCGTCCCGCCGGCAGCGGTGCGAACGGCTGCCGGTCTACATCAAAGTGGATGTCGGCCTCGGACGGGTGGGCATCCGGGCCACGGATAGCCCGCTCGCCATTGAGCTGGCGCGGCATATCGAGCGGCAAGGACTGCGGTTCGCCGGGCTGGTGGCCCATGCCGGCCACGCCTATGGGGCGCACACCGGCGAGCAAATAGCCGCCATTGCCGCACAGGAGGCGCAGCAGCTGAAAACGTTAGGCGCTCTTTTGCGGCAGGCGGGCTTTACCCGCTGCGCGCTCTCGGTGGGTGCCACGCCCACCGCCCTCGGCGCCCCGCTGGCGGAGGGCATTGATGAGCAGCGGCCGGGAAACTATGCCCTGCTTGATCTCACCGCCCTGCGTCTTGGCCTGTGCCAGGCCGGTGATTTGGCGATGACGGTGGTAACGCGGGTGGTGGCGGTAAACGATCGGTATGCAATAATCGATGCGGGGTCGAAAGCGCTCAGCTCCGACCGGGGTCCTCACGGCACCGGCGCCAGCGGCTGGGGCGTGGCCGTCAATGCCGATAATCATCAGCACTATCAGGTGGAAAAATTATCTGAAGAGCACGGATTTATTCCTCATCACGGAACGCCGCCGCCGCTGGGCAGTTTGATGCGGATTTTCCCGAACCATTCCTGCGCGGTGATGGCGATGTTTAATCATTATGTGCTGCGCAATGCGCAGTATGATGGCGAAATATTGCCCATTGACGCTCGCGGCGCATTTATCTAACGGTCACGTCCGGCCGCCGCCGCTGAGCTCCGCCCGCATAATCAGCTTCCCCTGTAATAGCAGGATAACCGTACGCGCCAGCAGGAGACCGATAATGGCATTGCTAAACAGGAACAGCGGCAAGGCGATGGCGTTGAACAGGCCGTCATTGCCGCCATGGCCGAGGCGCAGCGCGGTGTTTGCCAGTGCGGAGACGCCAAAGGAGAAACTCCAGAAAGAAACGTTGAACGGCTGCGCCGCATACCAGGGAATCAATCGCAGCATAAACAGCAGTTGCAGAAGGCCGTAGCCGAACAGCATTTTGGCGAAGACATCGGTCTGGCCGCCGTCAACGCTCAAATAGGCGCTGCAGGCCACCAGCGCCGGCGCCAGCTGGATGCCCAGCGAGGTTCGTACTGCCGGCGGCAGCTCGCCGGCGCTGCGCATCCGCTGCTGTATGACCGGTTCAAGGCTTAACCATGAGAACACCCCGGCGCCTAAAAACAGAAATCCCAAATCGTGATAACCCAATGCGCCGCACGCCATGGCGCTGATAAAGTTATTGGCCACCGTCGGCAGATAGAGGCCGGGGGTGGTGGCGGTTTCCGGGTGGTCGCCGCGCCATAGCCCGGCGGTTTTCCAGGCGGCGTACAGCAATTGCAAAGATGCGCCGAAGAGGAACAGTCCCACCGCCAGCGGCCGCAGATAAGGCGCTGCCCCGATGGAGACCAGCATGGTCGTGGCCGGAAACAAACTGACGTAGCTGCTCATCAGGGGATGGTGAATCTCAGCCATGACCGTATGGGGATATTTCACCAGTCTGGTGATAAACGTCAGCGACAACGCCAGCCAAATCAACGTCGCCAACGCCACCAGTGCTTCGCCGATGGCCGCACTGACCGGCCAGATGGTAGCCGCATAGCGCCAGGCAAAGCCCATGCCGATGATGCCCAGCACCATGCCGAAATAGCCGGCGGGAAGGTTGATAATTTGGTTTTTTTTATGCATTTTGTTTAAGTTTTAAAATGTATTTTAAATGCATATTATCCGTTTTCCAGCGCCGCTGCCATAGCCGAAAGATGACCTGCATCATGGTTCCGCGCGGTTTTTCGCCCTTGGATTACTTCGCATAACGACCTCGCCGCCGTACTCGGCCGTAACCGGAAAGTCATATTGAAAACACCCTGGTCCGCGAAATTCCTTGGCAAATGAGGGTCAAGGCCGGCCCTGTCGGCAAAACCTTCTCTTGACAAAATAGATTCCAATGATCATATAATTTAGATTATATGTATACTCTAAAATAACCAGGTTTATCTACAATCAAAAAAAAGGAAAAACCATGGAACTGTTAAAGAATAAAGTCGTGCTGGTCACAGGCGGCACCTCGGGTATCGGCCGGGCGAGCGCTATCCTGTTCGCCCGCGAAGGAGCAAAGGTAGCCCTCACCGGCCGGCAGGAACAGGCCGGACGCGACGTGGTGGCGGAAATAGAACACGCCGGCGGCAGCGCGCTGTTTATCCAGGCCGATCTGAACCAAACCGATGCCATCCCGGAGATAATCGCCCGGGTGGTGGACGAATACGGCAGGCTGGACTGCGCGTTCAATAACGCCGGCGTGTCCGGCGGCGGCCCCATCGAAACCCTGAATGAAGCCGTGTGGGATAACGTGGTGGACACCAACCTCAAGGCCGCCTTTTTCTGCCTGCAGGCAGAAGTGGCGCAAATGAAACGCCAAGGCCACGGCGGCGCCATTCTTTTTAACGGATCGGTACTGGCGAAGATAGCCCAGCCGGGGACCACCATATACAGCGCCAGCAAAGGCGGCATTGTCTCTCTGGCACAGGCGGCGGCGGTAGAGTTCGGACCGGTGGGTATCCGCGTGAATTCCATCAACCCGTCCATCACCCGCACCCCCATGACCCTCTCACGCATCAGCACCGATGAACAGGGCCATGAATCCCACCCGTTCGGCGCGGGCATCCCCCTGGGCCGGCTGGCGGAACCGGAAGAAATGGCCGAAGCGGCGCTGTTCCTGCTGTCCGACCGCGCCTCATACGTCACCGGCCAGGCACTGGTGGTGGACGGCGGCCAAAGCGTAGTGTAACGGCTGGCGCCCCATGGCACGCTAGGCCCGCCATCACCCATGGAGCAACGACCCTGCTAAAGGGAGATCGTGTTACGGGAGACCGTCATTGCCGGCTTGCAGCGGCGAACGCCGCCGCTTTAACGAAAATCCGCATAAGGCGTCAGCGGCTGCGGCGGGGAATCCAAATCCCCCTCCCAACCCGCCAAACCATACCGCAAATAGATAAAACCATGGCTTGGGGTATAATCCTTGGCCTGCTGAATATCAATGCCCGCCCCCAGCGTCCAATGGGCATCCAAACGCCGCTCCACCATCGCCAGCAAGGTATAACCGATGCCGGAGCTGGAGCTCCCCTGCTCGATATCAGCCTTATCGCCATTGCCATCGGGAATAAGATCCTGCAAAGGATAACGCAGCCCATCGCGGGTTTTCGCCTGCGAGTAGCCCACCGTCCCCCCCAACTGCCATGACCAGTTGTCGCTGCGCTGGCGATAATTCACCGGCACCGACAGCGAAACGTAGCGCTGGGGACTGTAATACCCCCCCTGGCCGAGGGCATAATCGCTAAGATCCTTTTGATAATGCCACCACATACCGTTCAGGCCCACCGTCATCCTGCGGTTATCGTCGTTGATAAACTTATGGTAATACCCCGCCATCAGCCGCACGCGCTCATTGTCGGCGACGTTTTGCCCGGTGAGCTGCTGTAGTCCGGCGTTGCTCCACAGCCCGTTGGCTTCCCCCCGATCGTAGCTGGCGGACAGGGTCACCCCGGTGGCGCGCACGCCGCCCCAGGTCGTGCCGGTGGCGGGATCGCGGGCGCCGCCGAACGCCAGCAGGGAACTGGACAGGGCCCGGCGCGACGCGGTAGCGGTCCAGCCGATATGCTGCCAGACGTCGCTGTAGCTCAATCCGCCCACCCAATCCACCACGTCGAAGCCCAGCGGCGTGGTGCCCAGATCCCCCTGCCAGCGGTCGTTTTGCCAGCCGGCGGCCAGACTGATGCCGGAGGTACTTTGCCGGGTGTCCCCATGGCAGCCGACGCCGGCACAGGTGCCGAACAGGTTATCATAGGTCCCTTGGCGGGTGGCGAAACGTCCCGCATCCATCTGAATGGTATCGGTGCGGAAAAAGGCCCGTCCGTCCCATGACGGCAGATCCACCTGCAGCATGGTGTCATGGGAGGTTAAATCAGAAACGCCGCCGGTGCCGCTGGATGAGGAGTAATCATGGGCCAGGGTAACGTTAACCTCCTCATGCCGGGCGAGATCCGCCGCGTCGCTGCGGATGCCGCTTTTAAGCCAATCGTCATCCCGGCGAGTGCGGGTCAGGCGGGTATACTCATCATGATCCGCGGGCAATCGGTCAGTGATTCCGCTGTCCACCATGGCTTGCCGATAGTCCTCAAAGGCGGCCCGGGGCTGGTTGGATTGCGCTTCCAGCCGCGCGCTGTCGCGAAATACCAGGGCATCGGCCTGCGACGGGCCCTGCCCTAGCGCCGCGGGCTTCAGGCGATTTAACAGCGCCAGCCCTTTGCGGGGCTCGCCCAGCTCGGTCCAAAGCGCGGCGATTCTGCGCTGCGTATTGAGGCTGTCGTTCTGGCCGGACGCCGGGGACGCCGTGGCAGCCAGCAGCCGTTGCCGCGCCTCCTCTTTTCGCCCCAGCCCCGCCAATGCCTCGATTTCCCCAAGCCGGGCGGAGCGATTGCCGGGTTCATCGGCGCTGACCCGCCGGTAATCCGCCAGCGCGCCGGCGTAGTCTTTGCGCGCCGAGGCCCAGTCCGCCAGCATCAGCCGGCTGCCGTTGTCCACCGGCGGCGCTGACAGCATGGCGATGGCCGCCGCTTCGTCGCCCCGGTCCCGCAGGCGGGAGGCATTATCGTGCCTGGCCGCCAGCCGCAGCCGCGCCGCCAGTTCCCCCATACCTTGACTCCATTTCGCCGGCGCAAGCTGTTCCAGACGGGCCAGCGCCCGATCCGGCCGGCCGGTGGAGGAGAGATACAGGGCGTAGGCATACACCTGCTGCGGATCGTCCGGCCGGCGTGCGGCCAGCGCCGCGAAAACGGCGTCCGCCCGGGGTATCTGTCCGGCGTTCTGCAATGCTTTTCCCAACCGGTAGGTTAGCCACACCCGGTCAGGGTCCAGCCGCTGGGCCCGGCGGTAGTCATCCGCCGCCTGTGCCCACTGCCGCCGGGCCCCATGTTCATCCCCGCGCGCGCTCCACAGTTCAATCTGTAAATCAACGATATTGTCATGCATAGCGGCACGGGGGGCCGGCGGCAAACCGGTGAGAAAGTCTAAAGCCTTTTGCGGCGATCGGCGCTGATAGATCCCGTCCAGCCCGCGTATCGCGCTGCCGTTGTCCGGTTCGATGCGCAGCGCCCGCAGGTAATAGCCCTCGGCGGCGGCATCATCGGATCGGGCGGCGGCCGTTTCCCCTAATCCGACCCAGGCCTGGCTGCGGCTGCCGTCGATTTGCAGGGCCTGCCGGTATAGCTGTTGCGCCAGGGGCAGGTTATGGGTTTTCAGCGCGCTGTCGGCCATGTCCAACAGCAGCCAGTAGCGGTTGCTGGCGATCAGGGTGCGCCATTTATCGCCGTGAAAACCGTTCTGATCGTCCTTTTGCGCCTGCTCGAACAGCGCAATGGCCTGCCGGCGCTGTCCGGCGCGGGCGTAGGCCAGTCCCAGCGCCCCCAGGACCTGGGCATCGTCCGGGGCAAGCTGAAGGGCTTGTCGCAGGGGGGCAATCGCCCGGGTGCTTGCCCCGCCCTCCACTGCCGCCAGGCCTCTTAGCCGCGCCTGATAACGAGGGTCGGCCGCCAGGCTTTGCTGGCGGGCCAGCTCTTTTCGCGCCTCCGCCACCTGCTGTCCGTCGCCAAAAACCACGATAAATTGCCGCAGCGCGTCGATACTCCCTTCACCCACCGGCATGGCCTTGATATTGTCCATCCAGATATCAAGCGCGTCGCCGCGGCCGAGAGGGGAATCGGCCAATTGCCGCAGCAAGGCGTAGCCTTCGGCGTCGCGGCGCTGCGCAAACAGCAATCTAGCCAGCAGTATGCGAAGATCCGCATTGCCGGGAAACTCCCGATCCAGCTGCTGCAGCCGGTCAATAGCCAGGGACTGTTGTCCGGGCAGGCGGGCCGTCAGCCGCCAGTACTCCACCGCCAGATCCACCGTCGGCGGCTGTCCCTGGAACAGGGCGTCATACTGCTCCTTGGACTCGGATAAGCGTCCCGCCGTCGCCAATAAGCGGGCCTGCTGCAACTGCTGCTGCGCCGTCGTCGTGGTGAGGCTGATGTTCAGCCGCGCCTGCCGGGTAAGGGCCGAATCCGGCGCCAGGCGCTGCAATCTATCCAGTTGCCGGCCGGCCAGGACCAGGTCGCCCTGGCGCAGGGCCAGACGCAGCCTGGCGGCTATCACCTCGGGATTATCCGGATCCATCAGTTCCAGGCGATAAAGGGACTGGCGAACCAGGAGATCGTTATGGGCGGCTTCCCCGACCCGGACCTGTTTTAGCAGCCATTGCCGCGGCGACACGTCCGCCGACGCCGGCGGCGGATAAAGAGGCAGCAGAACCGCGGCCAGCATCACGCCGCGGATCAGGGGCATGTTATGCATCTGCCTTATTCCCGGTCATCGGGGGAGAGGCGGCGGCGGGTCAGGGTAAGCAGTCCCCGCCACAGCAGCAATGCCACCAGCACCACCGACAGCATGGCGATGATGGCCATCAGTACCGGATGCGTCGCCAGGGCATTCCAGATACGTTCCCACCATGGCAGATGCCCGACGTAGTAGATGTCCCCCACCCGCAGGCTGTTGACGCCGGAATCGCGGATGATCGCCACCGACCCGAACATGGCTGCGCGCTTGCCGCTGTCCGCCAGCGCCTGGTTAAGCAAGTCAAAACCCTGCCGGCTGTCGGCCAGCAGCGCCACGATGCTGCGTTGGGCGTGCGACGGCGACTGGACGCCGATAATGGCGGCCAGCGGCCCCTGGGCGCTGACGGTGGTTTGACTGTCCGGCGCCGCATCGCTCACCGGCAGCGCCATATCCGGCAGCGGCACCTGACGGTTGGGTTGCTCCACCCAGCTCTGGGTAGCGTCCACCAGCATGCTCATCTTGCGATCGTCCCGCAGCGACAGGGGAATGGTGCCCACCATCAGGATATCGCTGTCGAGATTCTTCGCCTGCGACCAGTCATCGCTCAGGCGCAGCCCCAGGGCCGGATAACCGGTCAGCGCGCCGATTTCTCCCAGCGCGTTTAAAAGCGTGGTGACCTGTACCGGCTCCGGCTGCCGATTCACCAGCACCAGGGTTTCGGACAAATCCGCCATACGGCTGAAGGGAAAACCGGCGCTGGCGAAGGCGCGCAGATCCGGCATCGGCATAAAGTGGCGATAGCCGGAGAAATCCAGCGTCGAGCTGTCGTCAATCACCACATGATTGACGGCGGTGGTATAGGTGTCGCAACGCCCTACGGCGCCGCTGGACAAAAGCGTGGTGTAATCAAAATCAAATTTGAACTGATTGTTGGCCCCCAGCTTCAGGGCGGGGATGGTCAGCGCTTTCGACGAATCAAACAGCCCCTGCAGCATTTGCAGATGCAGGATTGCGCTGTCCTGATGCCGATCGGGCACCAGCGTATAGGCCTGCACGAACTGATTATTCAGGCTGATATTCAGCCGTGAATCGTTTTCCCGCTGCGGCGCGGTATAGCGATATTTCAGCCGCATATCGATACCGGAGCTGTGGATCAGGAACAGATCCGGCGGCAAATTGATGGTCAGGGGTATCGGCGCGGGCTGGATGCCGCTGGCCGCCAGCTGTTCCGGGTACTGCTTCAATTCCCCCAGCGTCATGGGCCGATCGGTACGCACCCAGTTCGGGGCGTCGTAAGGCTGGCGGGGCGCTATCTGGCTGACCTGGTCCACCGTCACGCGCGGTCCGCGGAACAGGATATTTCCCTGGGTTATGCCCTGCACCGCCCTGACCAGATCCTTGTCATCCCGCCCCATGATAAGCAGCAACTTGACGTAGGGGTCGGCGGGATGGGCTATCATCTCCACCGTCGGACCGTCCACCGCCGCATGGTCGTGGAGAAAATCCGGACGCCGGGCATTGGTGGCGAAGATGATGCCGTGGCTGTCGGGCAGCTGATTGAACAATACGGGAAAGGTCTGGCCGCGCCACTGCGCGCGGCCGCCGAACCAGGAGGCCAGTATCGCGGCGGCGCGCTGCTGTTCGGCATCCGGCGAGGCGGCGAAAACCATCGGCAGCACCAGCGGCCGGCTGTCGCGCGCATCAAAAAAAGGCTCCGGAAAATGCGACAGCTCGTTTTGCAGCGGCAACCGCTGGTAGTGCAGGTTCAGCGAACTGGTTTTGCCGATATCCAGCCACAGCGTGCTGTTGGCCGGATTTTCGCAAATATCCTGGTAGTGGCCGATAAACTCCAGGCGCAGCCGGTTGAAATCGCTGATATACAGCGGATCGATATCCATCAGGACACGATTAGATTTGCCCAGTTGATCCTTGGTTATGGTGACGATGCCCGCCAGTTGGTCGTTAAGATAGACTTTGAGATGGGACTCGATGGGTATCAGCGACGGCGACGGGGTAAACTCCAGGTCGAGCTGGGCCTTGGAGACCACTTCATCGCTGCGCACGCCGAATTCGATTTGTCCTTCGGGACTGATGCCGCGCAGTACAAAGGCGCCCGGCGGCGGCGCCACGTTGGCGAACCGCAGCTGTACATCCCGCGCCGGCGCCTGAGGCAGGGCAACCGGACGTACCGGGGCCACCGCTTCCGGCGACGGCGTCAGATTGTCCATGCCGTGGGCGCCATAGGCGGTGCCCAGGGCGAAAACCAACAGAGTCAAACAGGTCAGGTTTTTCATCATATTATTATCATCGGCGTCAGGACGCCGTCTCGTCGTTAAGAGGGGCGGCGGGCGCGGCCGCCACGCCACGGGGCATCAGGGAGATAAACCAGGTCACCGCCGCCGCCAGGCCCAAAAACAGCCGACGGAAAAAGGGCGGAGCATACTCCGCCATCTGTTGATAGCCGCTAAAACCCAGGGCAATAACGTCGCGCAGGCTGTTGATAGGCTTGTCTTCGGGAAAACCGTCCTGCCATAACGCCCAGGTATCGGCGCGGGCAAAGGTACATTGGATAAATTCAACGTGCTGCCGGGTCGTCAGCGGGCACAGCCGCATGCCGAGCCGATCGCGGTAAACGCGGGTGATGTCGCAAGGGAACGTATATTCCTGCCGGCCCCGCCGCAAGATCAAATTGACCCGGTCGCCGTCGGCGATGGCCTCCCCATAGCTCAGCTGGACGCCGACGCCGGAATCGGAATAGTCATGCAGGGTGCAGGTGTAGATATGGCCGTCCCCCACCATCAGCGCCGCCGGCATGCTGATTTCCACCCGGTGGGCCTGGCGCAGCTGCCTGGCCTCGAAGGCGACGGCAATGGCGCCGCCGAGGATCATCATATTGTATAGCGTCCAGCCCAGGCTGATGAAAACCGTCATGACTTCATTTAGATCGCCATAGCCCAGCCGCCAGATTCCGGTGAGAAAGCCGCACAGATTCAAAAACATCAGTATCCGGTACGGCCGGGTGAGCACCCAATCGACATAGGGTTTTTCAATCAGGCCGCCTTTGGCGGTGACGTTGAATTTCCCGCTGCGGGGATTGAGCAACGCCATGGTGGAGGGCATGGCGATGTGCCAGGCCAGCACCGTTTCGTAGATTTCGCTCCAGAACGAATAGCGGTACTTGCCCTGCACCCGGGAGGTGGTCAGGCTGGCATGCACCATATGCGGCAGGACATACAGCATGATGGCAATGGCCGGCGCGAAGATGATGTAGGCATGCAGCAATAAAAAGGCCAGCGGCGCGGTAAGAAAGATAAGCCTGGGTACCCCAGACAGAAAATGCAGCATGGCGTTGGCGTAACAGAGGCGCTGCGCCAGCTTCAGTCCCTTGCCCAGCAGCGGATTATCCAGCCGGAATATCTGTACCATGCCCCGCGCCCAGCGAATGCGCTGGCGGATGTGCGCAGACAGGCTTTCGGTGGCCAGGCCCGCCGCCTGGGGAATACGGATATAGGCGGAGGAGTAGCCGTGGCGGTGCAGGCGCAGCGACGTATGCGCATCTTCGGTCACGGTTTCCACCGCCAGCCCGCCTATCTCTTCCAACGCGGCGCGCCGCATTACCGCGCACGAGCCGCAAAAGAACGTGGCGTCCCAGAGATCGTTGCCGTCCTGCACCAGGCCATAGAACAGCGAACCTTCATTGGGGGCGCGGCGAAAGCGGCCCAGGTTGCGCTCAAAGGGATCGGGGGAGAAAAAATGATGGGGAGTCTGCAGCATACCCAGCCGCCGGTCTTTGAAAAACCAGCCGAGGCTTATTTGCAAAAAAGAGCGGGTGGGAACGTGGTCGCAGTCGAAAATCGCGACAAACTCCCCCTCCGATCGCGCCAGGGCGTAATTGACATTGCCCGCCTTGGCATATTTATGGGGCGGCGGCGCGATATAGCGGATGCCTATTTCTTCGGCGAACGCCTTGAATTCCGGCCGGTTACCGTCGTCCAGCAAATAGATGGCCAGTTTTTTCTGCGGCCAGTCGATACCCAGGGCGGCGTAGAGCGTCGGTTTCACCACCGCCAGGTCCTCGTTGAACGTGGGAATAAAGATATCCACCGTCGGCCAGGACGCCACATCCGGCGGCATGGGCACCGGCTTGCGGTGCAGCGGCCAGATGGTTTGGAAATATCCCAGCACCAGCACCACGCAGGAATAGGTTTCCGCCAGCAGCAGCAGCAGGCCGCAGGTCAGGCTTACCGGATCGTCCCAGTTCAGGGTCGAGGTATAGCGCCACCACATATAGCGGCAGGAAATGGTCAGGGACAATATGATAAGCATCAGCGCCGGCAGCCGTCCGGGAATCCGTCTGACCACCATGGCGATACACCACAGCAGCGAGACGAAGACAAACTGGGCCCACAGGCTAAAGGGCTGCGAGATGCAAAACAGCGTGGTCACCACCGCCACCAGTATGAGGGAGTAAAGCATCGCCCGGCGCATGCCGCGATTGAGCAGGCTCAGCCGCTGCATGGCGTCCTGCCCCACCCCCGCCCTGCCCAGGCGCTGGGGCAGCAGTTGCAGCCACAGATAATAGGATTGCCGCCAGCGAAGGATAAACCCCGGCGCCGTCAGCCACTTTTCCCGGCGCCGGCCGGATATTACCAGCAGCAGCCAGACGCCCTGCAGCAGATAGCGCAGGCCGTCCAGCAACCGGGGACGAACCGGGGAAATATGCGGAAACCATTGCCGGCGGCGATACCGCACCCGGCGCCAGGAGGCTGACTCCAGGCGCAGGAACATCCAGCACAGGGCAATCATGCCGCTCATCAGGACCGATGCCGCCCGAGATGCCCCCTGCCGGCGATAAGCCCGGTAGCGCTGCTGCAGGCCCCATGTCGCCGACGGCATCAGAAATAACCGTAGCAGGGTATTCATGCAGCGGATTCCGGGCAATGGATCAGACACCAGTTGGCCAGCGTCACGATCTCTTCGGCCGCGTTGCTGTCCGGCCGGTATTCCCCCAGGGGCTGTTTTGCCGCCAAGGCTTCGGCCACCGACTCGTCGCGATGAATGATTACCGGCAACAGGCCGTCCAGCGCCTGCAGCCATAGCTGGTTGATATCATGCTGCAGTCCGCTGGTGGGCAGATAACCATTGACCAGCAGCCGGCAGCCGGCGGGCAGCGCCTGCTGGTGCAAACGGGCATGGCAATTGGCATCCGGATTGATGACCATCAGCACATGGTCCGCCACCGGCAGGCATTGCTGCGCCAAGGGAGTGTCGGCGCCGGGCATATCCAGCAGGATCCAGCGATAGCGCTTGCCGTCGCGCAGCCGGCAAAGACGATCCCCCCAGCTCTCCCGCCCGGGCGCCGGCGGCTCAAACAGCGCAAGCCGTTCTGCCGGCGTTGTGCGCCCGAACGGTAAAAACGCCAGTCTTTCCAGGTACTCCATCGCACCCTGATGCCAGCCTTCGCCGTCAATTTCCGCCCGCGCCCATCCCCTGGCTTGCCTAAAGGGCATATTGAAATGGAGCCTCAGCAAATTATCCGGCGACAAATCCACCGCCAGGACGGATTCACCGGCCTGACATAGCGCCCAGGCCAGCGCCGCGGTGATTGACGTTGTCCCGGCGCCGCCGCGGATACCGGACAAGGCGATAATCGGCATGGGTTACTCTTTCTGAAGGGAGCCGGCGGTTGACGAAGACTGGGCATCCAGGCCGTCGGAATGGGCAAATTCGGCCAACAGCGGCCAGCGCGACAAAATATGCGGAAATTGTTCTTGCAAATTGATATCGACGTAATGAAAACTCGGCAGGGCGAAAATATGACTTAGCACAAGGACATCATCTTGTTTTTCTGCATTCGGAGTCACACCAGGGATAAATAATTTATTTTCCATATCGCGCCTTAAAATATTTCAATAACTTTATAATTTAGTTTAATCGCTGCAGAATTGGCCCAGCACATTTCTTTGAACGAGAGTTCATTTAGTTATTGCTAATAGCGAGATGACAATTTAGCATACTCTTAAAAGCGTTATTATCTCAACAGACTTTTAACTAAAAGCAAAATAACACATGGCGCTCTCCTTTTCTTTTGGTCTCTATCATAGTTTTGAAGAGTTATCGGTAATGCAGTCCCGCGGCTGTTACTGGGTCAATATAGAACGCCAAGCGGATGCGCGCCAGTTATGCCGGCAAATCATTAACGCCCAGGGAGCGGCAACCCGCGGGGCGCTGATCTGCTGCGGGGATGGGCCGGAACGGCTGCTGGAAGGGCTGCCGTCCACCGGCGCGGAGGGCGCCGGACCGCCGGCCTCGCTGCCCCTGTTTACCCTGCCGGAAAAAAAATCGGCCCTTCGCCGGCTGACCGCGGATTTATCCCGGGCGATTAATGTCAAGGAACGCCTGTTTATCTTTCTATCGACCGCAAGCGCATGGAAAGACTTTTCGCAAACGGAAATTGATGACTGGCTGGGAAATACCCAGCGGTGGTTAATAAAACACAATGCCGCTTTTTTAATTCTGACTTACGGCAGCGGCATATCGCAATTAAAGAATCAACTTATTTCCCAATTTCCCACCCTCTCCGGTTTATCCAGCGTGCACTCGCTGCAAGATTGTGTACGATATCAAGTATCTTGGTGGTTTAGCGGTAAAGGATTAATTGCCAATCAGGCAATGAACTGGGAAACGGACGATCGGGAGCGGTTCGTGCAGAGCGTTCTTTTGCCCGCTTTTTCCCCGTCGGTAAATGACGAACAGCTGTGCCTGGCGGAAAAAAGCGTGCTGGAAGGCGCGCCTCCCCTGTCGGTAAACTGGCGGCTGCTGGAAGATAACGCCCTGTTGATGCAGCAGGGCATGGCGAGACACTCCGCCACCCTGATTTTCGCCCTGACCGAAAGTGAACAGGTCGCCGAATTGGCGCGGCAGATCCACACACTGCGCCGTCAGCGGGGTATTGCGCTGAAAATCGTGGTCAGGGAAATGAAAGCCAGCCTGCGTTATACCGATGAAAGACTGTTGCAAGCCTGCGGCGCCAATCTGGTGGTGCCCTATATCGCGCCGTTATCGAGCTTTCTGACCCTGCTGGAAAGCATACAGGGGCAGCGCTTTACCCGTCATGTGCCGGCGACCATCGATCGGCTGCTGGCCGCCATCAACCCTTCGCGCATAAAAGGCGCGATGAGTAACGACAGGTTCCGCCAGGTGGTGCCGGAGCTGATTGAGAATCCCCTCATGCCGGAAGACGACAAGGGCATTCTCATCGCCCTGCGGCCGGTGCCCGGCCTGCCGCCCCGGCAGGCGCTGTCCTTATGCCGCCTGCGGCGCGGGGGCGATGTGATGACCGCCACCTCGCGCCGGATTTATCTGTTTCTCTCCAATTGCCGCATCAACGATTTGGATACCGTGCTGGGCTATCTCTTCCGCCTGCCTATCGCCGAGGCCTTCAGCAACCGCCAGGTCTGGACCCAAGACGTGCACATCATCAGCCAAGTCAAACTGATGGGTAAAACCGACCGCCGGGCAGGCTCGCCGGAGCCCGCCGATACGCCCATCACGGCGGCCGTCACCGTCGCCCGCCCCGCGACGGCGCGGCATAGTCCGCGCCCCTTGACGCTGTCCCTTGCCGCCCCCCAGGACATCCAGCCATGAACCTTGACGATATTTTGCAGTTGATTCTGCTTTGTGCTTTGGTGTTTTTCCCGCTGGGCTACCTGTTTCACCGCCGGTTTCCTTTTTGGCTGCCCGCCCTGCAATCCTTTATTCTCTCTCCGCGATATTTGAAGTCAGCAGGCATCTGGACGCGCAGCGATCTCCCGTCAGGTAAAAAGAAGAAATCATGAATCTGATAAAAAAACCGGGTTTCAAATACCATTGGCGCGGTCTTGGCGCCTGGAATTATTATTTCCTGATAAAATTTACGCTGCTGTGGCTGGGCTATCTTAATTTCCACGCGCTGGACAACCTGGTATTCGCCGCCTATTTGCTGTATCCGTTAGCTTCGCCGCGCCTGCACCGCTGGCGAAATATCATCGGCCTTCCCATCGGCTTTGCCGTGTTTTACAACGACACCTGGCTGCCGGGCATCCATTCCATCCTGTCGGAGGGATCGCAGGTGACCGGCTTCAGCGCCCTGTATCTGCTGGAGCTGGTTAACCGCTTTATCGACTGGCAATGGGTCGGAGCGGCTTTTGCCCTGCTGGTGGCGTATCTGTTTATATCGCAATGGCTGCGGATTACGGTATTTACCGTGGCGATTTTGATAGGCCTCAACCTGATGCACCTTACCGGTCCGCTCATCCAACTGGGCCCGATAACATCCGTAGCCGCCGGGCCCGCCGATGTACCGGCCCCCGCCGGCGACGGCAAGGCCGCAGCGGCGGCGTCCATGAGCGCACCGCCCAACAACCAGAATCTCACCGCTTATCTCAATGATTTTTATCAGCGTGAAAGCCAGCGCGCCACGGTGTTCCCCCAGGCGCTGCCCGCCGACGCCGCCCCTTTTTCGCTGCTGATCATCCAGATCTGCTCACTGTCCTGGTCCGATCTGGAGGCAATCCAGATGAAAAATTCGCCGTTCTGGGGCACGTTTGATCTGATGTTCGATAATTTCAACTCCGGAACCGCCTACAGCGGTCCGGCGGCCATACGTCTGCTGCGCGCCAGCTGCGGCCAGGAAAAGCACAAGGATCTCTATTCTCCCGCCAACCAGCAGTGCTATCTGTTCGATAATCTGGCGAAGCTGGGATTCAGGACGGAGTTGATGCTCGACCACAGCGGGAATTTCGATAATTTTTTGCAAGAACTGCGCGAAGACGGAAATATGCAGGCGCCGCTGATGTCACAGGCCGGGATCGGACACCAGCTAAACTCCTTTAACGGCGAGCCGGTCTATGAGGATCTGCCGCTGCTGGATCGCTGGCTGGCGCAGCAAACCCGGGACGGGGATGCGCGCTCCGCCACCTTCTTTAATCTCATCCCCCTGCATGACGGCAACCGTTATGTAGGCGCCCACAGCGCCGCCGATTATGCCTCCAGGGCCGGCACGCTGTTCAGCCAGCTGGACAGCTTTTTCCAGCAGCTGGAAAAATCCGGTCGCCGGGTGGTCGTGGTGGTGGTGCCGGAACATGGCGCCGCCCTGGTGGGCGATAAAATGCAAATGCCCGGTTTGCGGGACATTCCCAGCCCATCCATTACCCATGTGCCGATGGGCATAAAATTTATCGGCATCAAGGCGCCCCACCAGCAGCCCTCGCTGCGCATATCCGCCCCCAGCAGCTATCTGGCGCTGTCCGAGCTGGTTTCCCGCCTGGTGGACGGCAAAATATTCGACGCGCCGCAAATCGATTGGGCCACCCTGACGAAAGACCTGCCCCAAACCGCCGCCGTATCGGAAAACGATGCCAGCACGGTGATCAATTACCAGGGCAAGACCTTTATCCGCCTCGACGGCGGCGACTGGGTGCCGTATCCGCAATAACCGACCGAGCCACATGGCACGCCAGGCTCGCCATCACCGGCGCCTGAATCAAGCCTGTTAAAGGGAGAGCGGGCCCAAGCGGCCATTTACTTATGGCGGGAGTATGCCTACCCTAGATCACCAGCTTCACCGCGGGAAGAGATATGTTTTTCAAAAACAAAGGCTGGCAGCAGCAGGGCAAGAACCCTGATTACCGCTTTTCGCTGGCCAATGAGCGCACTTTTCTGGCCTGGATACGCACAGCCCTCGCCTTCCTGGCGGGTTCCATCGCATTGGACCAGTTGGCCTCGGGGTTCGCCTCGCCGCTAATCCGCAGCCTGCTGGCGATATTCCTGTCGATAGGAGGGGCGGTATTGGCCCTGGTGGCCCTGCGCCGCTGGGAAGAGAATGAAAAGGCAATGCGCAACGATGGGCCGCTGCCTTATACCCGCTTATTACCCGCCATCACACTGCTGGTTGTCTTAACCGCGATGTGTTTTATCGCGTTTATCATTATAGGCGGTTGGGAATAAATGGGACGGGACCCGGGCCTGCAGCCCGAACGCACCCGGCAGGCATGGGATCGAACCCTGTTTGTCATCATGCTTGACGCGGTATTCTTCCTGCGCGTCGGGCTGATAAACAGCAATATATTCACCTGCCTGGCGGGAGGCCTGTTATTCCTGCTTACCCTGGGCGTCGTACTGGCCCGCCATTTCTCCGTCGCCCATAAACCACACGCCTTGAACACCCTTTCACCCCACATCCTTCGGGCGGTATCGCTGACGGTGATTATCGCCTGCGCCTTGACTGCTATCAGCATTATCGTATCGGATATCAGGGTATTCATCCGCTAACCTTATGCCGCGGTTTTTGACGGTATCCACCGGTATTTTTCCTTTTATACCGGTAAGACCGGGTTAAAAACGCGTTTTTTAAAAAAAAATTTTTCTTCGCTGAAATGAGGATTTTTCTCGGTTAAACCAGGCTGGCGATGCCGGTATAACCGGCTTGGCTGCCATCACTTTTTCATGTCATCCCGCACGCGCCGCTGCACCGGCCAAGAGCAGCGCCCGCTGGTTGCCGGCGGCGAGCGGCAAAGCGTCTACCGCCGGCCCCTCCGGCCGCCATTGAAACCGCTCATTTTCTCACCGCCATGTCACGGTTAATTTTTTGTTTGATTATTGTGCAAATGAAGTCAATTCCCTCAATAACGCTTTAATTCAGTGCAACCATATAAAAACCATATTGCCGTTTATATCTTTTACCAGCCACAACCATTTATCGGATAACTTTTTTCACCTCTTAACAGGCGTAAGTTATATTTTTATAATTATCATATAGTTATTATTATTCATTTTTCAATAATCAGGCTTTTATCACTGCTTCATCGCCGATAATCCAAAAAACCCTGTTTCTAATCGCCAAAAAAAGAGCAACCTGATTTTGTTAATTTCAACCTATTGCCCGTTTTGGTTAATTATGGTTTAAATTTGGTTGTTCATTTTTCAAGCCCACAGCAGGAACCCAGCATGTCCGACATAACCCAGCCCAGCACCGACCCTACGGCGCGTAAACAGGCCCTCGACAGCATGTATGAGGAGATCAACCGGAAAAACATGTTCCCGTTTTGGGCCAAGCGCTCGGACGTGGAGCATGACGAAATCAGCTCCCTGATGGAGGGCCGCAAGGCGGTGCCTTTTCACTGGAGCTACAAACGCGATCTGGAGCCGTTGCTCTATCAATCCGCCAGCCTGATTTCCACCGGCGATTCGGACCGGCGTTCGCTGATCCTGCTTAATCCCGGATTAAAACCGCAGCGCGCCACGGTCACCACGTTGTATACCGCCTACCGTCTTAACGATCCCAACGAGGTGATGCCGCCCCATCGCCATACCGCCAGCGCCATTCGCCTGGGGTTGACCGGCACGCAAAACTTTACCGGCGTGGAGGGGGAGGACATTGTGTTCGGGCCGGGGGACATGGTGCTGACGCCGCGGGATACCTGGCACAACCACGGCAACCAGGGCAGCGAACCGGCCATCAACCTGTCGGTGCTGGATTATCCGCTGGTGGAGTCCCTCAACGCCTTGCAGTTTGAACACGACTACAAAGAAAACGGCGAAGCGAAAAAGCAGCAAAGCGCCCGTTTCGACCCGCACTACTCGGCGCGCATTTACGGTACCGGCGGCATGACGCCCCGTTTCGTCAATCACTATCGCGGCGTCGGCGGCTCCTCGCCGATGTTCGTTTATCGCTACGACGCCATGCGCGAGCTGCTGGAGCGCAACCGCTCCTCGGAAGCCAACCCCTATGAAGGCCTGCTGGTGGAATACACTGACCCGTTAAGCGGCGGCCCGGTCTACAAGACCATGACATATTTCATGCAGCTGCTGCGTCCCGGCGAACGCACGCTGCCGATGAAACAAACCGCCAGCCTGCTGGTTTCGCCGCTGGAAGGTTCGGCCCGGTGCATCGTTGACCAGCAGACCTTCAGCTGCGATCCCTTCGATACCCTGGCCCTTCCCGGCAACTGCTGGATGCAGTGGGTCAACCCCAGCGCCACCCAGTCCGCCATCCTGTTTATCGCCAGCGACGAACCGGCGCTGAAAGCCTTCGGCCTGTTGCAGCGCTTCGGCAAAAACGAGGCCGGCGACATCATTCGTCTGGTGTAGGAACCTATTCATGGCACGAGCCTTTAACACGCAACTGGTGAGTCATATCGATTGTCCCGGCGGCGGGCAGGTCTGGGTGGAGAAAAATATTCTCTACGTCTCCCACATGCGGCCGCCGGACGGGACCTCCATTTATGACGTATCCGACCCACGCAGGCCCAGACTGCTCCATAAGATGGAGATCCCCCTGGGCTGGCACTCGCACAAGGTGCGGGTCCAGGACGACATCATGATCGTGAACTACGAGAAATTCCGTACCGGCGCCGATGAATTCGGCGGCGGACTGGGGATTTTTGACGTAGCCGATCCCGAACGGCCGCGGCTGCTGAACAAGTGGCGGGTCAAAGGGAAACAGGGCGGCGTCCACCGTTTCAGTTACGACGGCCGCTATGCCTATATTTCCCCCACCGAGGAGGGGTATATCGGCAATATCGTCAAAATCCTCGACCTGGCGGATCCCGCCCGGCCGGAAGAAGTGTCCAGCTGGTGGATCCCGGGCCAGCACGTCGCCGGCGGTGAAAGCTACCCGTGGGATGACTATGTCAAACCCCGCTGCCATCACCCGTTGCGTATGGGCGACCGGCTGTATGTCTCCTACTGGCATCACGGATTTTTTATTCTGGATATTTCGGATATCCGCAAGCCGACCCTGATCTCCGGCATGAACAGCAGCCCCGCCCATCCCCATCCCACCCATACCGCCCTGCCGATACCGGGTCTACTGCGCGGCCGCCGGATCATGGCGGTGTCCGATGAGGATGTGGCCAAGCTCTACCCCGCGCCGCCGGCTTTCAGCTGGTTTTATGACATCACCGATGAGCGCCAGCCCATGCCCATCTCCACCTTCCAGGTGGAGGGCATTGACCCGGACGGGCGTCCGCAGGAACCCATGACCGGCTGCCATCAGCCGGCGGAGAAATTTTTCGGCCACGTACTGCCCTATGCCTGGTTCGCCCAAGGGCTGCGCCTGGTTGATATCTCCAACCCCTTCGCCCCGAAGGAAGTGGGCTTTTACGAGCCCGATGTGCCCGCGGGCTATGAACGGGTGTCATCCAATGACGTGACGATGGATGAACGGGGACTTATCTACCTGCTCGACCGTCAGCAGGGCCTGGACATTATACAAAGCAACGTGCTGTAAGGAGCAACCATGAGCAGCGGCAACGCCGAGGTTTTCGGCGACAAAAATCCGAACCTGCCTTTCCACCCCGCGGTGCGCGCCGGCGACTATCTGTTCGTCTCCGGCCAGGTGGCCAAAGACAGCGACGGCAATATGATAGGCGGCACCATCGAAGAGGAAACCCGCGCCACCCTGCTGGCCATTGAACGGATCCTGTCCCTGGCGGGCTGCACGCTGGACCAGGTGGTGAAGGCCACGGTCTATCTGGCGGACGCCAGGGACTTCGGCCGCTATAACGGCGTGTTCAAAAGCTTTTTCCCCGCCGGCCGCCTGTCGCGAACCACGGTGGAAGCCCGTGCCGTGATCACCACCCGTATTGAAATCGACTGTATCGCTTACGCCCCACTGGAGAAGTCACATGTATAAACTGCTTGGCCGGGCCACGTCCGGCAATGTCCAGAAGGTCCTGTTCCTGCTGCAGGAACTGAATGCCGAATACCGGCGCGAGGATTACGGCCGCCAGTTCGGCAATACCGCCACGCCGGAGTATGCCGCCCTTAATCCCACCAGGAAGGTGCCGACGCTACTTGACGGAGATGTGGTGATTTGGGAGTCCAATACCATCCTGCGCTATCTGGCCTCCAGCTTCGCCCCTTCTTCCCAAAGCCCGGCAACCGCTGCTTCGCCTAAGACCCTGTACCCGGCGGACCCGGCCATGCGCAGCCAGATTGAACGCTGGATGGACTGGCTGCTGGCGTCCATGAACCCGGTTTATCTCAGCGGCTTTCGCGATGCCAAAAAAGAGCCGGCCGAACGGGCCGCCGATACCCGTCCCAAGCTCATCGATGAGCTTCAGATACTGGAAGAGAATCTTGCCGGACGAGACTGGATGGCGGGGGACGAATTCACCCTGGCGGATATCGCCCTGGGTCCCATCATCAGCCGCTGCGTAAAATTCCCCTTCGACCTGCCGCCTTTTCCCGCCCTGGCGGCCTGGATAGACCGGCTCCAGCAGCGGCCGGCTTTCCGGTCCGCCACCGGCGGATAGCGTTTGGTTAACCTCACGAGGCAGCTTACATGAATGCAACGATGGATACGCCCGATACCCGGCCGCATCTCTGGGCCAGGGGCGTGGCGGTGGACTTTACCCATGACGGCGTGCGCAACCGGGTGCTGCACAATATTGCGCTGGATATTCCCCGCGGCAGCTTTGTTTCCCTTATCGGCCCGTCGGGCTGCGGCAAAAGCACGCTGTTGAAAGTGCTGGCGGGCCTGCTGGCGCCCACCGAGGGCGAAGTCAGGGTGGCGGATGTGGAACCGGGGGAGGCCGCGCGCCAGCAGCGTATCGGCCTGGTATTCCAGGAGGCGACGCTGATGCCGTGGAAAAACGCGCTGGATAACGTCAAGCTGCTGATGGAAATCGCCCGCCGGGATCTGAATAACGATCAGATAAACGAACGCGCCATGGAGATGCTGACCCTGGTGGGCCTGGAAAAATCCGCCAATAAGCTGCCGTCGCAGCTGTCCGGCGGTATGCGCCAGCGGGTCTCCATCGCCAGGGCGCTGGCGCTGGATCCGGAAGTCCTGATGATGGATGAGCCTTTCGGCGCCCTCGACGCCATCACCCGCGAGGAAATGTGCGAATTCCTGCTGGAGATTTGGGCCCGTACCCGCAAGACCATCGTGCTGGTCACCCACTCCATTGAAGAGGCGGTCTTCCTGTCCCAGGAGGTGCATGTGATGGCCACCAACCCCGCCCGCATCATCGAGACGCTGCCCATCGCCCTGCCGCTGCCCCGCTGCGAGGCCACCTACGCCCTGCCGGATTTCGGCATGACCGCCGGCCGGCTCCGGGCATTGCTGAAACACGGACACGGGGCGGGGGCGGCGGCATGAACAATCCTCTACGCGCGACGCTGGCCTTCAGGCCGGCACCAGGCAGTGAGAAAAAGATGTCTCATTTTCGTCAAGCAGTACGTGAAACGTCGCCGGCCCTGCTGCTCATCGTCGGCATTCTGGCCTGCTGGCAAGGCATTGTCAGCCTTTGGCAACTGCCGGAATTTGTGCTGCCGGCGCCGGCGGGAATTTATCGCATCCTGGTGAACCAGCAGGGGATTTTAGCCCAGGCGGCCTGGGTCACGGCCCGGGAGATTGTCCTGGGCGTAGTGCTCTCCAGCCTGGTGGGGGTGGCGATGGCTCTGTTCATCGCCCGTTTCCAACTGGTGGGCAAAGCGGTCTATCCCCTGATGGTGCTGTTTCAGAACGTGCCGAAAATTGCCCTGGCCCCGCTGTTTATCCTCTGGTTCGGTTATGACCTGGCGCCGAAGCTGCTGCTGATCGTGGTGATGGCCTTTTTCCCGGTGGCGTTGAATATGCTGATGGGCCTGCGGGCCGCCGATCCCAATTTGATGGCGTTGCTGCGTTCGGTGGGCGCCGGCCGCACGGAGATCCTGTGGCGGGTGCAGATCCCCAACTCTTTGCCCTACCTGATGTCCGGACTGAAGATCGCCGTCACCCTGAGCGTGATCGGGGCTATCGTCGGCGAATTCGCCGGCGCCTCCGCCGGGCTGGGCTACCTTATCCAGTTCGCCTCGACGCAAATGGAGACCAATCTGGTGTTTGCCGCCCTGGTGGAGATTTCGCTGCTGGGCATGGTGTTTTATTACGCCGTCGAGCTGATCGAATGGCGTTATTTGTCCTGGGCGACCAAATCCTGAACGTTGGCGTACTACCCCTGGGTTTACAACCTGAATAATTCGAGTGGAGAACATCATGGCGTTATCTTATCAATTGCGGCGGCTTGCCGCCTGTGCGGGTCTGGCTATCGCGGTGTCCGGCGCCTTCGGCCGGGCCCGGGCGGCGGACGATGTCTCTGTCCAGCTCGACTGGGTGGTGCGCGGCGGCCACGCACCGTTTTTCGTGGCGCGGGATAAGGGCTTTTTTGCCCAAAACGGCATCAACGTCACCGCCATCCGCAAAGGCTCCGGTACGTCGGACGCGCTGCGGCTGGTGGCCAACGGCAATGCCGATTTCGGCTTTGGCGACCTGCCTACCCTTATCACCAGCCGCGCCCAGGGGGTGAATGATAAAGCCCTGATCGCCTTCAACCAGAAAACGCCGCTGGCGATGCTGAGCATCAAGGCCAAACATCCGCTGGCTAAACCCGCCGACCTGAAGGGACTGAACATCGGCGTGCATCCGTCCGGATCCACCTTTGTATTCCTCAAGGCCTTTTTAACCTCCAACGGTATGAGCCTGGGGGATATCAAGCAAAGCACCGTTTCGCCGCCCTATGAAAGCTTTCTGCTGATGGGCCGGGTGGACAGCGTACCGGGTTACGTCGACGCCGAGGTGCCCGAGCTGGAGGCCAAGGCCGGAGGCGCCGGATCGCTGTCGATTTTGTACGGCGGCGATTTCGGTTACGACGCCTACGGCTCCGGCGTCTTTACCTCGGACAAGATGATCGCCGCCAAGCCCGATGTGGTGAAACGCTTTGTCAAAGCCTACCTGCAGGCCTTTGCCTACTCACTGGACCATCCCAAGGAAGCCGTGGCCATCCTGGTGAAAGATAATCCGGAGTACCAGGGCAAGGAAAACGTTCTCGCCGAGCAGCTTGGGCAGGACATTCAACATACCGCCACCAGCGAATTCACCCAAAGCCAGGGGCTGGGCATTATTACCGCCGGGCAATGGAAAAAAACCGCCGATATCCTGATATCCCAGCAGGTGCTCGCCAAAGACGCCGACTATAACGCCGCCTTTGATACGTCATTTCTGCTGGCGGCCAATCCGGTGAAACGCTGACATACCCTCTAAGTCGGGGATGTATGTAATGCTGGCCCACACTGGAGGCCGATGATGAATGCAACGATGATACTCACGGAAAGCCGATGATGAATCTCAATGAATCCGGCGGACATCCGCCACCCTGGATCCTGCCCGAACACCGGGATCTCTATTACGGCGGCGGCTGGCATGCGCCCCTGGCCGGCGGTTATGAAACGATCTTCAATCCCGGCAGCGGCGAGCCCCTGGCCCGGGTGGGCATCGCCACGGCGGCCGACGCGGAGCCGGCGGTGAGCGCCGCTAAAACCGGTTTCCGGCAGTGGCGCGACACGCCGCCGCTGGAACGCGCCGCCATTATGCGCGCCATCGCCGCCGAGCTTCGCCGGCACGCCGGGGAGTTGGCCATGCTGGATGCCGCCGACTGCGGTAATCCGGTGCGGGAAATGGGGCGGGACGGCCTGGGGGCGGCGGCGCTGTTCGAGTTTTTCGCCGGCCTGGTGACGGAATTGAAAGGCGCCTCCATTCCCATGGGGCCGGATGCGGTGAATTTTTCGGTGCGCCAGCCCCTGGGCGTGGTGGCGCGCATTGTCGCCTTCAACCATCCGCTGCTGTTTGCCGCCGGTAAAACCGCGGCGCCTCTGGCGGCGGGCAATGCGGTGATTATCAAGCCGCCCCGGCAGGCCCCCCTCTCCGCCCTGCGCCTGGCGGAAATCATCGGCGGCATGCTGCCCCCCGGCGTGTTCTCGGTACTGCCGGGGGACATAGAAATAGGCAACGCCCTCACGGCCCATAAGGACATCGCCATGGTGGGTCTGGTGGGCAGCGTCCCTACCGGCCGCAACGTCATGGCCGCCGGCGCCGCCCGCCTAAAGCCGGTGTTGCTGGAACTCGGAGGCAAAAATGCGCTCATCGCGTATGGCGATACGGATCCGGCCATGGTGGCCCGGGGCATCGTGGACGGCATGAACTTCACCTGGTGCGGCCAATCCTGCGGCTCCACCAGCCGGGCCTTTGTGCACCGGGATATCTATGATGAGGTGCTGCGGCATGTGGAGCGGTTCACCGCCGCCTTTGTGCCCGGTCTGCCCACCGATCCGGCCACTACCATGGGGGCGATTATCAGCGACGTTCAGCATAAGCGCATTTTGTCCTATATCGATGAGGCCAGGCAGCAGGGCGCCCGCCTGATTTGCGGCGGCGGCGTGCCCGGCGACCCGCTGCTGCGCAACGGCTTTTATATCGAGCCTACGGTGTTTGCCGACGTTACCCCGGCCATGCGCATTGCCCGGGAAGAAATCTTCGGCCCGGTGCTGGCGGTGCTGCCCTGGCAGGACGAGCAGGACATGCTGCGGCAGGTGAACGAATTGGACTACGGACTGACCTGCGCCATCTGGAGCAACGATCTGGAAAAAGCCCACCGGGCGGCACAGCGGGTGGACGCCGGCTTCATCTGGATCAATGACGTAGGCAAGCACTTTATCGGCGCGCCGTTCGGCGGCGTCAAACAATCGGGCATCGGCCGTGAAGAGTGCCTGGGGGAAATGCTCTCCTTCACCAGCGAGAAAAACATCCACATTAGCCTGCGCCGCGTGGCGGCCGAGGAGTAAGCCATGGATAAGGAATACGACTACATTATCATCGGCGCCGGCTCCGCGGGCTGCACCCTGGCCAACCGCCTGAGCGAAGATCCCGACGTCCGGGTACTGCTGCTGGAAGCGGGCCGGTGGGACAGGGATCCCTGGCTGAAAATCCCCCTGGGCTGGGGCCGGATATTGCAAAAGCGGTTACACGACTGGATGTATTTCTGCGAGGCGCAGGACAACGTGGGCGGGCGGCGGGTGGAGTGCGCCCGCGGCAAGGTGGTGGGCGGTTCCTCCTCCACCAATGCCATGGCCTGGGTACGCGGCAGCCCGGCGGACTTCGATCGCTGGGCGCGGGATTACCGGCTGCCCGACTGGGGCTGGGATCGGGTCATGCCCTATTTTATCCGCCAGGAGACCTGGTCGGAACAGCCGGCGCCGGAGCGCGGCCGCGCCGGGCCGGTCAATGTGCAATTTTGCCGCTACCAGGATCCCCTTATCCAGGCCTATGCCGATGCCGCGCAGGGGGCCGGTTTCAACTGGATCGACGATTACAACCGTACGGGCAGCCGGCCGGGTTTCGCCCGGCTGCAGATGAGCATCCGCAACGGCAGCCGCTGCAGCGCGGCCACCGCTTATCTGCGCCCGGCCCTGGGGCGCCCCAACCTGGAGGTGAAGGTGGGGGTGCATGTCACCCGGCTGATGATGTCGGGTAGCCGGGCCCACGGCGTGGAATTCATTCAAGACAATCGGGTGCGGCACGTCACGGCACGGCGGGAAATCCTGCTCAGCGCCGGCGTGATCAATACGCCGCAGCTGTTGATGCTGTCCGGCATCGGCGATCCGGCGCAGTTGAGGCGGCACGGCCTGACAACCCGGGTACCCTTGACCGGGGTCGGCAAAAATCTGCAGGATCACCCCTCGGTGATTGTCATGTACCGCCGTAAGGAAGCCGGCCCCTTTCATCGCGCCATGCGTTTCGATCGCATCGCGCCGGCCCTGCTGCAGGCCTGGATGGCCGGCACCGGCTTTGCGGCGGATGTCCCCGGCGGCCTGGTAGGATTTATGAACAGCGAAGCCGGGCAGGAAGCGCCCGATCTGCAAATGCTGCTGACCGCGGCGCCGCTAGGGGCCTGGCCCTATCTTGAGCCCTTTCGCAAAGGTTTTGCCGACGGGTTCGCCTGCCGCGCCGTGCTGCTGCATCCGCAAAGCCGCGGCGAGGTCAGCCTGATGTCTGATAATCCCTTGGACGCCCCACGCATATTCCAGAATTTCCTGTCCACTGATGACGAATGGCGTGCGCTGCGCACGGCCATCCGGCGGATCCGCGACATCGCCCGCCAACCGGCCCTGGCGCCCTTTATCGATGTGGAAACCGCCCCCGGCCCCCAAAACGACAGCGATGAAGCGTTAAATGCGTTTATCGGCCAAACCGCCATCACCGTGCACCACCCGGCGGGCACCTGCCGCATGGGGGCGGAAAACGATGCCGGGGCGGTAGTGGATAGCCAATTGCGGGTCATGGGGACGGAGGGCCTGCGGGTTATCGACGCCTCGGTAATGCCGGACCTGACCTCCGGCAACATCAACGCCCCGGTCATCATGATTGCCGAACGCGCCGCCGATATGATCCGGCAGACATTCAATCAAACGCAATCCGCGCCGGTACCGGCCTGACCCCCTCTTGCATTGAGGTATAAAATGAGCTTAAGTCTACCTAAACACCCCATACTGCTGTGCACGCCCCTGGCCGCCGCCGCCGTTGAGCGCCTGGGGCTGTTCTTCCAAGTCCGCCAGGCCGGCGGCTCGGGTACGATGGACGATGAGGGGTTTTATTCGGCCCTGGCCGGCAACGCGGCGGTGATGCTCACCGGGCAGCACTGTCTTGATGCCGGCTTGTTGGCCCGCCTGCCGTCGCTTAAAGCGGTATGCGTACTGGGTGTATTGCATCCGGCCATGGATTTGCCGGCTCTAACCCGCCGCGGGATCCGGGTCACGCGGGTGGATGCGGGGGAAGAGTGTTCGGGGTTGAGTCTTGGTCCCGCCCTGGAGGCGGCTGAACAGCTTATCGCCGCACTGGGGTTCGGCCGGGACGGCTGGCATCCCGCCGGCCTGGTGAATCCAGAGGTCGCCTGCGGCTCGTGCTGTTAGCCGGCGGCTATTTTTCAACCTATCACGGTAACCCGATAGCGATATGCAATCAAACATGCAATTACATCACCATGACAGCAAAAAAGACCTGATTGAACACATTGTCGAGATCCTGACCCCGCGCCTTGCCGCGGGGGAAACCCTGCCCTCGGAGCGGGCGCTGGTGGAGGAGCTGGGGGTGAAACGCTATGCCCTGCGCAAGGCCTTGCAGCAGTTGCGGGCATCGGGCCTGATGCCCGCAGCCTCCGCCGGGCGTGCCAAAACGTCGCTGGAGGCCAGTAAAAAAAGCCTGGCGTTAATCACCAATCCCCTGGAGGTCATCGAACTGCGCCTGCTGATTGAACCCATGCTGGTGCGCCTGACCGCCGTGCGCGCTTCCCAGCAGGACATCGATCGTATTCTGCGCACCGCGGCCATGGAGGGGGGATATGACAACGGCAAGGTGGACCTGGCCTTTCATAAGCAGGTGGCCGCCGCCTCCAATAACCGGCTGGCGGCGGAACTCTACAGCCTGCTGCGGCAAATCGGCTCCGATGTCCGTCTGCATATCCAGAAAAACGATCTGCCGCTGTCAAAAGATCGCCTGACGGTGCGCAACCATGAACACGGGGAAATCGCCCTGGCCATCGCCGCCCGTAACCCGGACGCGGCGGAAAAAGCCATGCGCAACCATTTGTATAGGGTGCAGCGTCAAATACTGGATCATCTGGTGCCGCAGCCGCCGGAACCGCTGCTGCTTGAACAGCCCGCTGTCCAGGTCAAATAATCGTCAGGGCGGGTTGCCCGACGGCATCAAAGGGAGTGAACGTGCAAAGCGCCGCCGTTTTTCACTTGGCTCTCTTCGTCAAGCTGTACGGCGATATACAGCGCCAGGCGGTCGTCAAAATCCGCCAGATTGAGGCCGGTGATATCGGCGATACGGTTGAGCCGGTATTCCAGGGTATGGCGATGGATAAACAGCCCGTTGGCGGCGACGCTGGTTTGATTATTATGCTTGAACCAAATCTTCAATGAATTGAGCAATTGGCCGTTCTTGTCCATCATTTTCAATCTGGTGACCGGCAGCAGCAGTTCCGTTTCCTGCCAGCCCCCTTGCAGCCGCTGCAGCAATACCGGCAGTTTCAAATCACGGTAATTGTAGCAGCGCTCTTCCGGCATACGCCTTTTACCGATTGACATGGTGGAATGGGCCGTTTGCCACGAACGGGCAATGCTGTTGGCGCCGGAAAAATAATTGCCCAGCGCAAAACGTATCCGCAGGTGGCCTTTGGTTTTCAGCAGCGCCAGCGTTTCCTGAAATTGCCGCAAATGTTCATTTTCATCCCAGCGGCCGTATTTATTCAGCGCCGGCCTCAGCACCGCCAGTTCGGTGAGGGAAATAATGGCAATGAGGTTTTTCTCCCCCGGCTGGGTTAATAATGCCTGTAATTGCTGTAGCTCCTCGATGGGATTATCCACGTCCAGCTGCCCGCTGTCGATTTCAACGGCGGCGACGACCCGGGGCTGATGCAGATCGATGCCCAGGCGTTCGGCCCATTCCGCCAGCATGGGAGAAATTTCATCGGAGCGAATGAGGTTATGCACCAGCTCTTCCCGCAGCCGGCTGTCCTGGGCCAGGAAAGAAAGCAATTTCGCCTGCTCCACCATCATCTCCGCCGCCATGCATACCAGCTCGCCGTATTGCCGGAGCTGGGAGGGATTACCGGTAAGGCCGATTACGCCGGCTATTCTGCCGTCGATTTTCAGCGGCAAATTTATGCCGGGGCGAACGCCGAACAGATGTTTAGCCATGCTGTCGTCCACTTCCACAATGCGCGCCTGGGACAGCACCAGCAACGCTCCCTCATGCAATTCTCCAATGCGATCCCGATCGCCGCTGGCAATTATTTTTCCTTGTCCGTCCATGACATTAACATTGCAGTTGATAATCTGCATCGTCTTGGCAACAATTTGCCCGGCAAGTTTAGGTTCCAGATAATCATTCATTGTAATTATTTCCAAAAATAATAATAACTTTTAATGCAAAATAAAATTCCGCATCAAAGGTAAATATATTGATGGATATTTCTCCCGGCATTATGGTGGAATGATATTTTAAAAACAGATGTTCTTCGGTCACCATTACATATATTAAAATATATTTCAACCCACAATCCCATTGGCCATCATTAAAGCACGTTTCACTTAAGTAAAAGCAGGCCGGTAAATTCCGGCGCTGTTTTAAATAACGCAACAAGATAATTCACATGTCGCTAGTTTCGGCTACGCTTTAATAACACTTATGGTTAGTACAGATATCCATAATAAAAGTATGGACTAGTGATATACCCAAAATAATTCGAGTTGCAGGAAGGCGGCCCCGTAGGGGCGAGGCTCATGGATGAGCCGAGTATTGCTGCCAGCGCACCTGCAACTTGAAGTATGACGGGTATCATTTCGGCGAATGATTTTTTACTTTAGCGTGGCTATTTTCATCAATCTGCCAATATTTTCGCTGGTTCTGGTTATATTGATTTCACCATCGGCCAATAAAGAACCAAGCTCACCGATATCCGGAATGATACCGAATATCGCATCGATACCTTCCTGGTATAACTCATGGGTACCTTTGCCGATACGTCCCGCCAGCGCAATCACCGGCACATTGCCGGCCTTGGCCGCTTTCGCCACGCCATAAGGGGTCTTGCCGAATTTGGTCTGGAAATCAATCCCTCCTTCGCCGGTAATGCAATAATCGGCGCCGGCCAGTTTTTCCTTCAATTTGCTGAAGTCGATAATAATATCGATGCCTTTTTTCAATTCACAGCGGGTAAACGCCAGCAAACCGGCCCCCAGTCCCCCGGCCGCTCCGGCACCGGGAATAGTCTCCACATCCCGGCGCAGCTGCCGGCGGATAATCTTCGCGTAATGCGCCAGATTGCCGTCCAGGGTGCGGACCATTTCCTCCGTGGCGCCTTTTTGCGGACCGAACACCGCGGATGCGCCATGCTCGCCGCATAACGGATTGGTGACATCGCAGGCAACGATAATCTCCGTCTCCCCCACCGCCGGATCCAGCCCCGACATATCGATACTATGCAGCCGCCCCAGGGCGCCGCCGCCGAATGGCAAGGCCATCCCCTCCCCATCAAGGAACCTCACCCCCAGCGCTTGCGCCATACCGGCGCCGCCGTCATTGGTGGCGCTGCCGCCGATGCCGATGATGATGCGGCGAATCCCGCGCTGCAGGCAGGCTTTTATCAATTCTCCCGTGCCATAGGTCGTGGCGATGAGGGGATTACGGTTTTCCGCGTTGATATACTGGATGCCGCTGGCGGAAGCCATCTCAATCACCGCGGTTTTGCCATCTCCCAGCACGCCGTAACCCGCCTTGACCCGGCTTCCCAGCGGCCCGGTGACGTCCAGGTGAAAGATTTCCCCGCCGGTGGCGTCCACCAGCGACTGTACCGTCCCTTCTCCGCCGTCCGCCATGGGGACATGGACAAACTCGGCATCGGGGAAAACGGTTTTGAAACCTTGTTCCATCGCCACGCAAACCTGTTTGGCGGTCATGCTCTCTTTAAAGGAATCCGGCGCCAGGACGAATTTCATGTGGGTCATAATGCTTACCTTCATACAATTACAGAATAAAGCCATAAAGCAGCGTGGCGATAATGGTCATGGTGCCCCCCACCAGCGCTTCATAAGGAATCAGGCCGATACGTTGCCTGATGGACATAAACATGCTGTTGGCGGTGACGTGGAAATAATTGCCCTGCGGCAGGGAATCGATTACCGTGGCGCCGGTGTGCATCATGACCGCCGAGGCCAGGGCCGGAATCCCCATATGGATAAGGGTGGAGCCGAACGTGCCGGTGGCGAGAATAACGCCGGTGGAGGTTGATGCGGTGGCGGCGGCCATCAGGATGCCCGATATCGGGGCGAGGAAGGTGCCCGAGATGCCCGCCGCGTTTATCAGGGCAATCACCTGCTCGGAAAGAGTGGACGCGCCGATTAATCCGGCTATGGCGCCGGCGCCGATAAGTATCAGCACGGTAGCGGTCATTTTTTCAATGCCGGAGGTGGTGTATTGAATGATTTTCCCGCTTTGCCCCATGGCCACCATACCGACAATGCCCGCGATAGGCAGCACATACATCGCGTCAAGTTTGAATGCGCTTAATGCGCTGATATGCAAAATGGAACCCAGGGGGTTGATCATCAGCAATATCACCGCCACGGCGGGAGCGACGATGGATTTTCCCAGCGACGGACCGCTGACCTGCGCGCGGGTATCGGTATCGGCTTCCGCATCCGAGACCATTTGTCCCTTATGCTTAATCAGCGAAGCCAGCAATACGGTGACAATTAATCCGCCGATGGCCGGAATAAAACCGGCAATCATGACATCGCTTAAGCCAAGATGAAAACCATTGGCCGCCGCGATGGTATTAGGGTTGGGGGAAATAATATTGCCCGCTTTGCCGCCGCCGGATAACGCCAATAATAAAGCGGTTTTGGATAATCCCATCCTGTTGCCCACCGAAAGGGCAATGGGCGCCACAATCAGCACCGCCACGGGAATAAATACCCCTACGGCGGTAATAACCATGGTGGCAAGCGCCAAGGCAAAAATGGCTTTACCTTCGCCCATCCGGCGGACTATTTCCCGGGCAATGGTATTTGCGGCGCCGGATTCCATCATGACCCCCGCCAGGATCCCTGCCGCCAATACCCTGATTACCGTACCCATAATGCTTTGGGTGCCTGATATAAGCACGTTGATGGTTTGCTGTAAATCAGCGCCGCCGATAATGGCGCCGGCAATGGCGCCAAAAAACAGGGCATAGACGGGATTGATTTTTCTTAATATTAAAAATATGGCAATAAACAGACCCAATATGGCGCCATACCAAGCCAAATGCAAATCGTGCATGGGATTAAAACTCCAGTTTTAAATGTAAGGTTATTTAATTATGAAAAGTAGAGATAATTATTTTATTGAATGTAATTTCTTTGAAATTTCATTCATTGCTATTTCCTGCGTGAATCTGAAACCTGGCGATATTATCCGGGGGCCGCCGGTTTTTTAATATGTCGGGATGGATAAAAAACAGTCCGGGAAGGAATATTTATTGCGCCGCCTGTCCAGTAAAAGGTGATGCTTATCACAAAGCGTTCCGGGGCAAAACCGCCAGGGGAGCGGCCGCGAAAATCTGCAAACCCTTATGCGCATCGGACTGCGCCGTGATAACGATCGCGGATTTTCCGGTGAAACAGGCGCAGTGTTCGCCGCCACGGCGGAATTCACGCTGCCCTTGTGGTATTTACTGTTGATCTTCCGGCCGGATCAGTGGGCGTTAGCGGAACGCGCGCTGACGGTATATCGCCATGGCGCCCAATCCTTTTTCAGTCATCAGGCGGACCGGGTCATGCAGCTGGCCGAGGCCGATGCACCGCTGGTGGTGAGCCTGGGCTCCGCTTCGTTGCGATACATTGCCGCCGACGCCAGCCTTAAACTGCTGGAGATGTGTAACGGCCTGCAGGTCGCCGACGATCACAGCAGCCTATCGTTTCGCCACGGCCCCAAACTGATAGTGAACCAGCCGGTCGCGGTGATAGTGTATCTTTCACCAGACGAGGAGATACTCCGCTATGACCTGGATATGGCGGCCGAGCTGAAAGCCCAGCGCCATCCCCTGGGCAAGGTCGTCGGCATTTATGCCGCGGAGGATCCCCGCGCCGCTTTATCTGCATATTGCCGGGGTATTCGCCAACGTATTGAGTTCGGCGACTACCCGCTCGGGTCGCTGTTGCCGCCATGGCTGGCGGATCCGTCGCTGCCGGTGGGGTTGAGCGATAAAATGGCGCAATTGGACCTGCGGCATCATACCGTCATACTTCATGACGCAACGCGGCAACCTTCTCCGTGCACAATCCCTGTGTCCCTTCTTTGCATCCATCCTGCCTGTTTTTCCCCACGGATGCGAAGACGGGATACGGTCAGTCTTAACGGCAAGGAGAAACATCATGGCAACTCCCAATATTCTCTTATTGCGCATCGATAATCGCCTGGTCCACGGACAGGTCGGCGTCGCATGGTCCTCTTCACTGGGCGCGAACCTGCCGGCGGCGGCGGAAAGCGCCATTTAATGTGTGATTCAGGACACAGTTTCAACACAGCAAAAAATACCCTCTCCCGGCCGCCGGATGGAAATACATCAATAAAACAGCTGATTTATATTCAGGTGGATCCCCCGCCGGTTCGATCTCAATTCGTTATGCCTATTATTCCGGGAGAAATACATTAACGTTCATGGATCATTACATTCTGGCGTTTGAAATATAGTTTTATTGTATTTAAGCTTCGTTTAATACTGATATTGTATTGCTCCAGAATATCGTGAGAGAGTTGATAACCAAGTATGACGGTTATATAGCAATAGCAAGGACATGATATGTCAGATAATAAAATTGTCTTTGAGCACGCCGTAACCACGTTTACCCATGAACGGTGGGACGCGGACGGACAAGATGCGCCTTTCGCCCTGGAAGCGCTGGAAGAGGGAAAAATACTTTTTTTCCCCCACCTCTCGTTTAGCCTGACCGCGGATGAAATCGCCCTCCTGGATCCGACGCTGGTGGATCCGAAACGGAAGAATATCAGCTTCCAGCCGCTGAAAAACCGGCTCACCGGGGTGGCGGCGACGGAACGAATCCCGGCGGTGCGGCATTTGCTTGAACGCTACTACCAGGACTGCTGCCGTCTGGCGGCGGCGATACTCCCCCTATACCGGCAGACCCTGCACAGCCCCGCCAATACCCTGCGGCTGCATCCGATTACCGCCTGGACAAACACCACCTCATGGCGCAAAGACGATAGCCGCCTGCATGTGGATGCCTTCCCTTCACGCCCTACCCACGGCCAGCGCATACTGCGCATCTTCACCAATATCAATCCCAACGGGGAAAACCGCTCCTGGCGGGTGGGCGAGCCTTTTCCGCAGCTGGCGCAGCGCTTCCTGCCGAATCTCGGCCGCTACTCCCCGCTGAACAGCTGGCTGCTGAACAAGATGGGCATCACCAAAACCCGCCGCAGCCACTATGACCATCTGATGCTGCAGCTGCACGACGCCATGAAGTCGGACCGGGATTACCAGCAGTACGGACCGCAGCTGGCGGTGGATTTCCCCCCCGGCAGCAGCTGGATCTGTTTTTCCGATCAGACGCCCCACGCGGCGATGAACGGGCAATTCATGCTGGAACAGACTTTTTTCTTGCCGCCGGAGGCCATGAAAAATCCTCGCCGCGCGCCGGTAAAGGTACTGGAGTCTCTGCTGCATAAGCCGCTGATTTAGCCTTTTTGACGCCGATCCCGTCCGGCGATGTCGGCGCTGTCCGGTTTATCCTGCGCGGCACGTTCGGGCCAAAGCCCGGATAATCGCGCATTCAGCCGCCCCGCTCCCCGCCCGCGGCGTGCCCGTGCAAATTCCCATGCATATTCCCGTGTAAATTCCCGGATAAATTTCCGGATAACTTCCCGGATAAATAGCGCAGTACAGTGCCGGTTTCCCACCAATACCCCCAGTCGCTATCATCCCCCTTAGCCAGGTAGGTCTCAGTCAATGCCAGGCAAAGGGCATAATTTCCCTGCATCAATGCGTCAATAAAGGCCGCCGGGAAAAACGGTTCCGCCGGGGAGCGCCGTCCTGCCCGTGACCTTATCCGGCTCATGGCGAGAATCACGCAGCAGAACTGGACAAAGCGCTGTTTCTCCGGAGAGCGCGGCATCACCCTGGTAAGAAAAAGCGCGCTGTAGACATAGTCTTCAAACGGCCCGTGCCGGGCTTCCCGCGCCATATCGCCGGTAAAACGATCGGAAATGGCGCGGGTCATCCGTACCAGTTTGACCCGGTCGGCGCTTTGGGGAATGAAATAAAAGACCACGGCGACGATAAGCACGCTAAAGACCGCCGCCACCGCCATATTGGCAAAGCGGGAAAAATCATAGTCCATGGGGTTGGCAAAATTAATCAGAAAAATAACCCCCAGCATAAACACATGAAAAAATATGAATGCAACGGGGGAAAGGGATTTCCCCGCGCCTGCGAGCAACAGCACCGGGGTCATGGCCAGCATGGCGGGCAACAGTTCGGCGGTAGAGATAAACGCGTAGAACAACAGCACATAAGCCACCGGCACCGCCAGGACGACGGCGGCCAAGACCACCAGCACCAATTTGCTCACCGCGGGATAATGCGCGCCCAAGGCGCAGGAAATACCGATGAGTACGGTAAGGATATAGCCCATATCCCAGTTGTTCCCCAACCAGAAAAATACGCCCGCCAGGACGCTGCAAAAGGTCCGGACGGCATTCAGCAGCATTTCATGGCTATCGCGAAACACCCGGGCCCCGGCAAATACTTGCCCCGTCCGGCTTTCCGCCGGTCCGGCGGCCTGTGCCCCCGCGTCATCCAGACAGGAACGCAGGGTTAAACAGAAGTGTTGACCGGCGCGGTGGGCCATCAAACCGTCCGGCGGCCAAGGGGGCGCGGTATCGGGCGGAAAAGGACGCGGGCCCAGCCATTTTTCCACTTCATTGAGATAGTCCCCCGCATCCGCGCCGCTGTCATGCAGCAGCAGCGCGGACATGGAGTGCAGGGATAACAGGCCGCTCGCCGAGCTCAGCTGCCGGCGGGTAAGACGGGACTGCCGCCGGCGCAGGGTACTATCAGCGGCCGCAGACAGGGAGTCGTTCGCCGCCAGCAGTTCGGCATTCATCAAACCGGTCGACAGTTCATACCATCGCTGGAACAGCGCCCGTTCCGGCACATACCTGTGCAAGCAGGATTGGAACAGATCCCGCATCCTGTGGCTATTACCCTGCGCCGCCTGCAAAAACAATCGATTATCCAGCCGGGACGGCAGCGCAAAGGTCACCAGCAGCGCGGCGGCCAGACCCAACGCGATTTCCGACAGCCGGGCCTGGCTGATGAAAAACAGCGTATAGGGCGTAGGCGACACCGAGATGCCGAAACCCACAATGGCCGACGTATAGCCGCACAGGGCGCAGCCATAGGTCACCATCCCGCTATAGCGGCCGGCAATATAAGTGCAAAGGGAGAGCCATAGCGCCAGATAGAGCGACATCAGCCAGGGCGCGTTCAGGCTGATGCCGGCAAGCCAGGTCACCATCAGGATACCCACCACGGTGCCCGCCAGCCGGGCGATAAACTTGGCGATGAGCATCCCCTGGCTGGGGTAACTTACCACCGCCACCGTCATAATGGCCCAATAGGGTTTATCCAGCTGCAGAGAAAAAGCGGCCGCCCAGGCCAACAGCGTCGCCAGCCAAAAACGCAGGGCGAAAAAGTAATCCGGACGCTGGAAAAACCGGCCGATCTTCGCCATCGGTTCGGCGATGCTTTGCGCCGCCACCCCCATTAGCGGTCCCTTATTTTTACGGTGCAGGTGGTACCCGCGATCAGCGGCGGATAAGCCGCCCCGCCGTCCCGGCGGTCAATGGCAATCCGTACCGGAATCCGCTGCGCCAGACGAACCCAGGGATAATCGGGCTCAACGTTTTGCAATAGCTGCTCTCCGGTCGACGCGCTTTGATCGACGATTGCCCGTCCGATGCCGGTAATATGTCCGTACAGGGGTTGCCCGCCGTCATAAGGGTCGATTTCCACTGGTTTGCCGGCGGCAATATAGCGCAATTTTGTTTCTTCAAAATAGGCCATGACATAAAAGGAATTTGCATCCACCAGCGCCAGCAGGGATTGCCCGGCGCTGATGTAATTTCCTTCCCGTAATGCCAGATTGGTGACGTAACCGTCGGCGGGGGCATATATTTTGGTGCGGCTCAAGTCCAGACGGGCTTTTTTGATGGCAATCGTTGCCTGATCAATTTGATTATTCAATGAGGACAACGCTGTTTTGGCCGTTTCAAGATCTTCTTGGGAAATAACCTGATTGGTCAACCGCGCGCGCCGGGCGTATTGATGCAGCGCTTGGTCCCGCTGGATAATCAGCTGTGCCGATTTGGCCAGCGCGTTATCGAGGTTGATTTGATAATCGCTGGGATCGATGGCCAACAGCAGGTCGCCCCGGCTGACTTTCTGATCGTCGGTGATGGGCAGGTGGATCAGTTTGCCCGGCACCTCCGCCGCGATTTGTATGACTTCCCCCCGGATTTTGGCATCCCGGGTCCAGGGGCCGAGGGTGTAAAAATTCCACAGTCGATAGCTTACAACCACAATTATAAATAGCATGATCACACTGAGAATATATTTCCCAATCGCTTTCATAATAAGATTTCCAGCGAGATAATCACTTTATGGCTTAAATAAATACACAAAAACAAGACACCAAGATCAATAAGATTTGGATGCCAGAAATAACCGTTAAAAATGATATCCCGATAGGCTACACGCACCAGCAGCCAGATAAAAAAACCGAGTAAAATAACCCATATCAGTGCCGGGAAAAATATAATCGCTCCCAGCGTGAGATCTTTCATAAGGTCTCAACCATTATCAAAATCCCGGCATACCGGCGGTAATCTGCGAAGGCCATATACCGGTTAATCGTGGGTGGAATAATGTTAAAGTATATATGAACCACATTCCTGTCAATGGATGTTTTCGCGAAAATAATAATCCCCGGATAAATTGTATAGAGTCACAATGAATAGCGATTTTTTTCCAAATAAGACGCATTGATTTGCCTCCGCAAAAGATTTTAAAAGACGGCGGCAGGGTTTATTTCACCGGCGCTATGCGTCCGGGTTTAGGGCAATTCGGGGACCGGCGCGACGGAGCTTGAGCGCCACATAGAGTTTTGTCGTCCAGCCTACGTCATCCAGCCGCGCCCCCAGCAGTTTTTCAATACGCTCGAGCCGATAGTTCAGCGTATTGGGATGAATACCCAGTACGCTTGCCGCCGCCTTCCGGCGCTGGCATTGCTCAAAGTAGGTTTCCAGGGTCAACAGCAGATCCGGATCGCCGGATAATTGTTCAATCAGCGAGACCAGATAACGTAACGTCGTATCGGTGCCGCGCACGCTCTCTTCCATAACGATATCGGAATAAAAATACACCCGGCGGCCATCGTCGCAGCGCATGCCGAAATCGAGGGCCCTGATAGCCTCATCCGCCGTGGAAGCCCATCCTCTTGCGCCCTGGCCCATCAGCCCCACTCCCATCATGGCCGATGCGGGCAAGGCTTCTCTCAGCTCGGCCACGCGACCCGCCATCATGCGATCGTTGGCATTCATGGCATTGCCCGGCACAGCCGGCACCCAGATAACCAGCCGCCCGTGGTGCCAGACACGCAACAGAAAATCCTCAGCTACGGTAAGCCGGCGCGCAATTCCTGACACCACGCTATCGAGTTCCTGGGCAAACTGCGGGGAATTGCTATCCGCCTCCGGGAGCTCCACGGCGAAAGCAATGCGGGGGGCAGACGGATCCAGCCCCAGCGCCGCCGCGGTTTTGTGGAATTCCCCGGTTTCTTCGGGAAAAGTGAAAATAATACCGTACAATTGGTGTTGTAAAGATTCCCGCCAGCGTGCCTGACGGAACTGTTCCTTGAGGTATGCCTGGGAAATCAGCTGCGCCATTTCATCAAAATACTCCAGCAAATAAGGCGAGATGTTAAACAGCAGCTCCCCGCGCAGGCTTTCGTTTCGTTCCGCGATAAGGATATACCCGCGCCATAATTCCAAGGACCCCAGTCTGAACGCCCGCAGCAGCGCCGGCAGCGGCATGCCCTGATGCACCCGCCGTTTGCCGAACTCCTGGAATACCAGCAAATCCTCCTGCGAGGGCGGCGTTCCGTTCAAAATGGACCGGAACCAGAGACGGGCGGAAAAGGTGATGGATTCATTGACATCCAGCCTCACCACCGGCGTCAAATCGGCATATTCTTTCATTTTGAGCAACGATGAGAACACCCCGTCCGTCATAACCGTCAGATTGTCCGCCAGGGATAAGGTGTTTTCCCGCAGGGAGGGGGAAAGCGTCGGCACGTTCAGCATAGCATTGTCTCCGGCCCTGCCGGCGGCAGGGAAATGATCATAACGGCCCCCGTCCCGAAAATCGGGCCCGATAACCCGGCACAGCCGTCCGGCGACCGTCGGGGAACAAAACGCAGCGTGCCGGCAAAACGTGCCGGCCGGCGATAAGTATAAATTTTTCGCGGCCGTGGTGGATAGACCCGCCGCAAAGGTATGCTCCGTCCCGTCATTGGGGTAAGCTTAGGTAGCGCCAGAAAACTCACCTTATTCACAAGAGAGGAATGCTATGTGGTCTCAAGCAAAAGAGAACGATGAAGACAAAGAGAAAGATCAACCGGCGATTTCTTCCTTTGCCCTGAACAAATTACTGGATGCCCGTTCCCTGATCATTTCCGGCGAGATCAATCAGGCGTTGACCGAAAAGGTGGTGTCCCAGCTGTTGATTTTACAGGAAGTGAATGATAAGCCGATAAAAATCTTTCTCAACAGCCAGGGCGGGCATGTGGAAGCGGCCGATACCATCCATGACATCATCAAATTCATCAAGCCGGAAGTGCAGATAATCGGCACCGGCTGGGTGGCCAGCGCCGGCATTACCATTTTCCTGGCGGCGGAGAAAAAGAACCGCTTTGCCCTGCCCAATACCCGCTTTATGATCCATCAACCCCTCGGCGGCGTACAGGGACAGGCGACGGATATCGAAATCGAAGCCAAAGAGATCCTACGCATGCTGGACCGGGTCAACAAGATGATAAGCGACGCCACCGGCCAGTCGCTGGAAAAAGTGCAGAAAGACACCGACCGCAACTTCTGGCTCACCGCGCCGGAAGCGTTGGATTACGGGATTGTGGGACAGATCATCTCCTCCCAGAAGGATCTTTCCTGACATTCTCCCCGCCGCTAAAGCGCTGAGAACGCCGTTTGTATCGGCGTTCTCAGGACATCCACCGGCCAAAGCTGCTTTGCCAATAGCGTTTAGGTTCTGTGGGTTTTAACACCCCGTTGCTGGCCGCCGGCCTGGACCACCTCCCGGTCAATGTTTGACCACGTAAAGATCCTTGGTGTAATACACCCCCAGCGGGCTCGGGCTGAAGCCGCCGATATAGGGTTTCACCAGCTGTACCGACACATAATGGTAGACCGGAATCGCCGGCACATCCCGGGCCAGGATATCTTCCGCCTGCTGGTAGTACCGGCCTCTTTGCGCCGCCGTGCCCGACCGGGCGGCAAGGGCAAGGGTCCGGTCATAGTCCGGATTGGCATATAACGAGGTGTTTTCACTGTCGCCGGTGCGAAAGTTGTTCAGAAAGGTGGAAGCATCATCATAGTCGGCCACCCAGGCATAACGCACCAGATCAAAGCCACCGCCGTGCATGGTGTCGAGCATGGTTTTCCATTCCTGGTTATGCAGCTTCACCTCGACGCCGAGATTTTTTCGCCACATCGAGCTGGCGGCAATGGCGATGCGCTGGTGCGATTCGGACGTGTTGTACAGCAGATCCAGCGTCAGCGGATGCCCGGCGGTAAATCCGGCCTGGGCCAATAATTTTTTCGCTTCGGTAATCCTTTTTTCCCGCGGCCATCCGGCATAGTCCGGTTTTTGCAGCGTCACGCCGCCGATTTTTTCCTGGCTTATCAGCCAGGCGGGAATTTGCCCCTGTCCCAGCACCTTACCGGCGATGATATCCTTATCCAGGCCCAGGTTAAGCGCTTGGCGCACGCGGCTGTCATTAAACGGCGCCTTGCGGGTATTGAACTCATAATAATAGGTGGCCAGTTTCGGCGAAATATGGACCTGGTTGCCCAATTCCTGTTGCAGCGATGGGAATAACGTCTGCGGCACGGTATAGGTAATGTCGATTTCACCGGCCTTATAGCGGTTAACGTCGGCGGTTTCCGAACCGATGGGCAAATAGGTCACTTTGTTGATTTGGGTATGCCCGTCATCCCAGTACCGTTTATTACGCACGCCCGTCAGGCGCTCGTTCACCACCCATTCCGACAGGGTAAAGGGGCCGTTGCTGACGAAATGGCCCGGCTGGGTCCATTTATCCGCAAACCGCGCCACCGCCTTTTGCGGAACGGGCACCAGGGAGGGATGGGCCAGCATCGCGAGAAAATAGGCCGTCGGCTGCTCAAGTGTGATGGTCAGCGTCACGTCGTCCACCGCCTGGATACCCAGCGTCTCGGTTCCTTTTTTACCTTCGATAATCTGCCGCGCGTTCAGCAGGTGCATATTGGCAAGATAGCTTTCATAAGGCGAGGCGGTCTTGGGATCCACCAGGCGACGCCAGCTATAGACCACATCACCGGCGGTGAGGGGATCGCCGTTCGACCATGTCAGTCCCGGACGCAGATGGAAGGTCCACACGCGGTTGTCTTTGTTTTCCCAGCGGGCGGCCAGGCGGGGCCGGACATGGCCGTCATTGTCAATGCTCACCAGTCCTTCAAAAAAGTCGCTGATGATATTGAATTCCACATCGCTCTCCACTTTATGCGGATCGAGGGAAGCCGGTTCGCTGCCGTTATTGCGCACGATTTCCTGTTTGGCCGCCAGTTCGACGCCGGGCGGCACGGTGGCGGCGCCGGCGGGCAACGCCGCCCAAAAGCTCAGGCAGCTTAACATTAACATTGCGGCCCTGGCCGCCCTGGCGAAAGGGAACATTTTCCTGGTTTTCCCGACATCTATGCTCTCCATCACGACACGTTCCGATTGCGGATTAATGCTGCAAGCCGGCCAGCAGGCGCAGGGCCATTTTTTCGGCGTTGGCCACATGCAGCTGCGCCGCCGCCTGGGCGGCATCCGCATCCCGCTGCTGTATCGCGCGATACAGATTATCGATTTCGTTCAGGCTGGCGGGCAGGCGTTGCAGATGCATCAGCGACGTGGCGCGCAGCAGATTTACCCGCGAATGCAGGCTGCCGAGGATCTCTTTCACCAGTGAATTGCCGCAGTTGCTGAGCAAAACATCATACAAAGCGTTTTTTGCGTCCAAGACCCGTCCCTGATCCTGCGCCGCGCCGGCGGCGTGCAGCTGCTGCACCGCGGCGCCGAAGCGGGCGATGTCCTCTTCACTGGCCCGTACGGCGAACTCACGGGCGGCAAAGCCTTCCAGCAGCCCGCGCAGCGCGTACAGCTCCGCGGCTTCCTGCGGCGAGATAATGGCCACAATCGGTCCTTTATTAGGCACGATATGCACCAGTTTTTCCGCTTCCAGCTTACGCAACGCCTCTCGCACCGAGGTACGGCTGACCCCCAGCGTTTCACAGAGCTCCCGCTCGATAAGCCGCTCACCGGGGGCATAACGCCCGGTCATGATTGCCTGCCGCAGGACATTTTCGACCTGGTGACGCAATGATTCGGGTCGTATCATTTCCAGTTCTGCTGACATTATTGTATTCCTGTCCGACAAAATATGGCTTCTTTGTACCACATTCTCCCTGCCGGTCACAAGAGCGCGGGCGCCGCGCCCGTCCTACCCCCGCCGGCCAGGGGATGGCCGCTCCGCCAGCGCCTGCTCCAGCAAGGGCGCGGCGGCGGCGGCGCCATGCATGCCGATGGCGCTGACAATCTCCAGCACTTCGAGGATCTCCTGCGCGCCGGCGCCGTAGCCGATGGCATTGCGCATGTGCAGCTTTAATCCCTGGACATACAGGTGGGTGGCGGAAGCGTTAAAGGCGCAGTAAATCAGCTCTTTCACCTTGGGACTCAGCACGCCGCTGCGCCAGGGGACCGAGGAAAATTCCACGTAGGCGTCAAACAATTCCGGATCCAGCTCCAGCATGCCGTCCCAAAAGGCGTGCCAGTAGCCGCGGTTTTCAATAAAACGCTGCTTCAGGGTTTCCTGGCGGGCATCAAGGGGGGATGAACCGCTGCGCAGCCCCTCCTCCTCCAGCACTTCCATCAGCAGAGGGACGCCAATATTGGCGGCGTGGATACCCAGGGTGGCGGTGAGCTCCAGCACTTCCATCAGCTCCTCGCGGGTGGCGCCATAGCTCAATGCCAGGCGCAGGTAGCGCTCCACCCCCGGCAGATAAAGATGGGTGGCCGCCGCGCTGGCGCTAAGAGCGATAAATGCCTTGGTCTTGTTATCCAGATGATTTTTTTGCCAGGGCACCGCGGCCAATTGCCGGCAGGCGTCATAAAAACCCGCATCCAGGCGGCGGATGCTTTCCCATTGCGCCCCCCACTCCCCCTGCGAGGAAACACCGGTTTCATCGATGGGTAAAAAAGTTTCATTTAAGCTCATGATTTACGCTCCGTGCGATCCAGATAGTCTTGCTGCGCCACTTCCTCTTGCCACCGGGTCTTGCCGAGGGAGATGGCGGTATGCGCCAGGTAGCTGTCGCGGGCGGCGCCGTGCCAGTGGCGTTCATCGGCGGGAATCCATACCACATCGCCCTGGCGGATTTTTTGCGCGTCCCGGCCGTCGACGCAAATCCAGCCGCAGCCCGACGTGACCTGCAATATCTGGCCCTGCTCATGGGTATGCCAATAGGTGCGCGCCCCCGGCGAGAAAAACACGTTGGCGATGGTGATATTGTCCGTGGCGGGCATCACCGGATCCGCCCACACCACGCCGCTGAAGCTGGCGGTGCGTTGTTCCGACGCCGCGTCCGCCGCCCTGCCGTAAAAAATCTTCATTTCTGTCCTCCCTCAGGTGTTGAACCGGCATCATAAAGCCTGACGCCGCCGGAAATATCGCCGATGGCGTCCACCACGCGATTGCTGATCTTATCGCCGTAGCCCAGGGCGCCGGCCAATCCGAAGCTGGCCAGCGGACCCGCCGCGTTCAGCGACGCCACCCCCAGTTCATGGGTCAGGTCGGTGTAAAGCACCACATCTTTGATCATCAGCCGGGACGTAAGGCCGCCTTCCAGATAATCGCCGTCGACAATTTTCGGAAAGCGGTTCAGGGTGGCGAAATTAACGCCGCTGCTGCTGTTAAGCACCTCCAGCAGCGAATGCAAATCCAGACCGGCCTTTTTCGCCGCCACCATCACCTCCGCGGTGGCGGCGAGACTGACGGCGTTGAGGAAATTATTCAGCAGCTTGGCGGTATGCCCCGCGCCGCTGTCCCCCATGTTGACCACCTTGGCGGCGAAGGGACGGAACACCCATTGCACCGCCTCGATGGCGGCGGCGTCGCCTCCCACCATCAGCGTCAGCGCGCCTTTTTCCGCCGCCGCCGCGCCGCCGGAAATACCGGCGTCGATATAGGCCACGCCACGGGCCTTGAACAGGCCATGCAGCCGGCGGGTGGACGTGACGGCGCTGGTGCTCAGATCAATCACCGTTTGCCCGGCGCGGCAGTGGTCCAGCAGTCCATCCCGCCCTTCAGCCACCGCCTCCACCACCCGGCTGTCGGGCAATGACAGCAGCACCACGTCGCCATACTCCGCCACCTCGCGCAGCGATGCGGCGGCCTGGGCGCCCGCGGCGGCGGCCCGCTCCCGTTCGGTGTCATAGCCCCGCACCGCGATGCCGGCCTCCACCAGACGCCGGGTCATGCGTCCGCCCATATTGCCTAAACCGATAAATCCCGCCCGATCGATATTCATCATGTCACCCTCTTTATAGGCATCCGATAGTGCCGGTCCCCGCCGGCGGTGAAAGTCTCCGCCTTGCGCCGGGCCGATCCCCCTCAGGAAAAGTCCACGTCTTTGGTTTCCGGACCCATGGCGGCGCCGACGGTGCCGATAATTCCCCCCAGGGCCAGCAGAGCCACCGCGGTAAGGGCCAACGGCATCACCGCGCTGAGCCAGTCCATATAGAAGGCGTAGAACGAGGGAATAATCACCGACAGGCTGAAGCCCACGCCGAAGCCGGTGGCGCGCACATCGGTGACGAAGCGTTCATTGATGTAGGTGACGATCACGCCCCAGGGAGAGGTGACCAATACCGCCAGCAGGCATACCAAGGCGACGGTGACCGGCACCGGCATGCCCTGCCGGGTGCTCAGGATATACAGCAGCGCCGAGCCCACTACCGCTATCAGCGGACCGACAATCAAAAAGAACAGCCGGCGGCCGATTTTTTGCCCCAGCATGCCGGAACCGATGTAGGTGAAGAACAACACGAAATAGGTCAGCATCAGGGTAGCGGTCATTTCTATGCCATTGAAATGCAGTGTTTTCACCAAGAGGCCGGTGGGCAGGAAAATCGTGATGATATTCTGGGTCAGCCAGAAGCCGGTCATCATTAACAACACCTGCAGCAGATTGCGCCCGCTTTTGCCGTGCAGCAGATCGGTCAGGGCCAGTTTCTCTTTTTTCTCGCCGCTTTCGCTTTGCCAGATTTCCGATTCGGACACTTTATAGGTGTAATAAAGCACCAGCACCCCCGCCAGCAGCGCGCCTATCACGAACGGTATGCGCCAGCCCCACTGCGCGAAGGGCGAGTGCAGACCGTGCAGGGGAGAGAACATCAACACCAGCCAGGTGATGAGATTGATGCTGACATAGGCGGCGGGGAAGCCGCTGATAATCAGGCCGCCGACAAATCCGCGCTGGGATTTCTTTGAATACTCGATGGCCAGCGGCATGGCGCCGGTATAGCCGCCGCCGAGGAATATTCCGTCCACAAACCGCAAAATCACCAGCAGCACATAAGAGGTCACGCCCAGGCTTTCATAGCCGGGCAATAACGCAATCAGCAAGGTCACCACGCCGAAACCCGACACCGAATAGATGGAGGCTTTGCGGCGGCCGATGCGATCGGCCACGATGCCGAACAGCAGCGCGCCGATGGGCCGGCCCAGCAGTGTGGTAATAAAGACCAGCGATGCCAGGATGGTTTCCAGGCCGGGCGAAAGCTGCGGCGGCTGGAAGTAGAACAGCACCGGCGACAGCGCCACCACCGGCAGGTAGATATCAAACATATCGATGTATTCGGAAAAGAAGGCGCCTTTGATGGCGTTCTTCCTTTTTACTTCTATGGATTGGTCGCTTTCTTTCGCCGAGGCGATGTTATAGTCGCTTAACGTTTCCATATCCGTCTCCCGTTATTCAAGCGCACCTCTTACGGATGCGTGGGGTTGCGATCCGCCGTACATCAGCCGCGGCGGGCAGGTAGGGAATACAGGGTCTACCGTGGAGCAGGCGCGCCGTCAGGCGCCGCCGGTTTCATCCTCGTAGGCTTTGATGGCCGCGCTGGCCACCCGGAACGCGGCCAGCGCCAGCGGCGCGCCGCAGTAGACCGCGGTCTGGATCAGCACCGCGCGGATCTCCTCGCGGGTCACGCCGTTTTTCAAGGCGCCTTTGATATGCACCGACAATTCGTGATGCTGGCTCATGGCGGTCAGGATGCCGATATTCAGCATGCTGCGGGTTTTGAAGGTCAGCGTCGGATCGCCCCAGACTTCGCCCCAGCAATACTCCGTCACCAGCTTTTGTATCGGGCGATTGAAATCATCGGCGGCGGCCCAGGATTTTTCCACATGGGCGGCGCCCAGCACTTCCTTACGATTTGCGAAACCACGCTCAAAACGCTCTTCGAATTCCATGGTGACTCCTCAGGCTATGGCAGCGAACAGAAATCGTATGATTGTATGACAGCAGTTTCAGGCAAAAAAAAATATGCCTGCCCGTTAATCCTCGCCGTAACCGACGAGGGATTTTATCTCCAAATACTCCCGCAGGCCGGCTTCGCCCCATTCACGGCCGTTGCCCGAGCGCTTATAGCCGCCGAACGGCGCCAGGAAGTCCGCCGGCGGATAATTGATATGGACGCCGCCGGCCTTAAGCTTACGGGCCACCCGCCGCGCCCGCTGCCTGTCGCCGGACTGGACATAGGCCGCCAGGCCGTAATCGGTGCCGTTGGCGATGTCGATGGCCTGCGCCTCCGATTCATATCCCATGATGGACAGCACCGGGCCGAAGATCTCTTCGCGGGCAATGGTCATCTGCGGCGTCACATGGCTGAACACCGTCGGTTTGACATAATAACCCCGCTCGAAACCCTCGGGCCGTCCGGTACCGCCGGTCACCAGGCGGGCGCCCTCATCGATGCCGGCTTGAATCAAGGCCTGCACCCGATCGAACTGATTGCGGTTCACCAGCGGTCCGAGCTGGGTGGCGGGAGAATCCGTCGGTCCCAGGCGAAAAGCCTGCGCCGCGGCCTTGGCGATGTCCGCTGCCTCCTCCATCATGGCATGCGGCACCAGCATGCGGGTGGGAATGGAGCAGGATTGACCGGAATTGGTAAAACAGGCGGCCACGCCGCGGCTGACCGCTTCCGGCAGATTAACGTCGTCCAGCAGGATATTGGCCGATTTGCCTCCCAACTCCTGCGCGACCCGTTTAACGGTGTCCGCGGCCATCTTCGCCACCTCGATCCCCGCACGGGTGGAGCCGGTGAACGACACCATATCGACGCCGGGATGGCGGGCCAGGGCCGCGCCGACGGTGGGGCCGTCGCCGTTGACCAGATTAAACACCCCGGCCGGAACCCCCGCTTCATCCAGCACCTCGGCGAACAGCAGCGCACTGAGGGGGGAATATTCGCTGGGCTTGATGACCATGGCGCAGCCGGCGGCCAGGGCCGGGGCGATTTTCACCACAATCTGATTGATAGGCCAGTTCCAGGGGGTGATAAGGGCGCAGACCCCCACCGGTTCCAGCCGCAGCCGGGTCGTCCCCCGCTGCTCCTCAAAGGCGAAACCGTCCAGCACCTTGAGTATCGCCTCCAGATGCGCCACCCCTCGCACCGCCTGGCCGTCGCGGGCAAAGGTAATGGGGGAACCCATTTCCCGGCGCATCGTCTCGGCAAATTCGTCGTAACGGCGGCGGTAGATTTGCAAAATTCGCCGCAACAGGGCGACACGCTCCGATACCGGGCTGTCGGCATAGGCGGGCAGCGCCTCTCGCGCCGCCGCCACCGCGCGATCCACATCGGCGCCGTTGCCCATGGCCAGCCGGGCAAACGTCCGTTCGGTGGCCGGATCGATCAAATCGAGTCCGGCGGCGGACAGGGGCGTTACCCACTGTCCGCCGATATAAAACTGAGCGGCACGAGTCATGGCATACTCCTGTTAATCAGCCGGTACATTTCGGTGTGATCGGCGCCGGGGGCGGCGCGCCGGGCCGCTTCGTCCCACAGCTGCGCGCAAACGGCGCCGAACCGCATGGGATAACCCAGGTCCCGCGCCAGCGCCCGGCCGATACGCAAATCCTTGTTCATCAGCTGCAAGGCGAAACCGGAGTTGAAGGCGCCGCTTAACATATACTGCTTAACCTTGTTTTCCGAGGTGTTGCTTCGGCCGGTAGACGCATTAAGCACATCGGTCATCACGCCGGGATCGATGCCGAAACCTTCGGCGATGTGCAAGGCCTCTACCGTCGCCAGCAGCCCGGCGGCGGACACATAGTTATTGAGCGCCTTGGCGGCATGGCCGCTGCCCGCCGCGCCGATATGCAGCACGCTTTTACCCATTGCCTCCAGCAGCGGCCGGCAGCGGTTAAGCACCGCCTCCTCGCCGCCCGCCAGAATCGCCAGTTCACCCGCCACGGCTTTCTTCACGCCGCCGGAAACCGGCGCATCCAGATAATCCAGGCCCATTTCTTTTAGTTGGGCGCCGAGCCGGCGCGATCGCGCCGGTTCAGAAGAACTCATATCGATGACCACCGCCCCTTTGGGCAGCATCGATGCCAAGCCGGGGGACTTATCCCCCAGCAGAACGTTTTCCACGATGTCCGAATTGGGCAGCATGGTAATCAGCGCATCCAGACCCGCCGCGCGGGCGGCATCCAGCGGACCGGCGCCCAGCCGGTCCATTAACGTCTCCTGGCGCCGGCGGTCGGCGTCGCCAAGACAGAGTGAGAAGCCGGCGTCGGCCAGACACTGCGTCATGGGGGTTCCCATCATACCCAGCCCGCAAAAACCGATGTTATGCAAATCACTCATCTGCAGTTATCCTTTTGAAGTCAGGGTTGCCGACCGCCCGCCCGCATTCAGCTGCGGGGGGAGAAATCCGTCGGCGTTAAAAAGCTGTTTTCAATACGGGCCACAATCGGCGTTTGTGCTTCGCTGGCGGCCCGCTTGGCCTGCCAATCCGCATCCGCCTGGAAAGCGGCCCAGCGCGTTTCCCGATCCGCCAGGCTTGCCCATTTCAGCATGTAGGTCAGCGACTGGTTGCTCTCGCCTACCAGGGTTGTCCAAAAACCGACGGGCTCAATGCCGTATTTTTCAAAAAAAGCCAGGGTGGTATCTCTGAAGCGGTCCTGCAGGGCCGGTAAACGTCCCGGTAAACAGTGATAGACCCGCAATTCAACAATCATGATTTCTCTCCGCTAGAATGTGTTGCCTTGTCCCCGAGGCCATCACGGGGACGACGATGGTTCAGCCGGGGTCATACCCCGGATGCACTTTCGACCCCATTATGGCGCAATCATGACCCGGTCCGGCAGCTTTATCAGGCTTTCGCCCGCCGTTATTCAACTTCCAGGGGAGAGAGATCCACCCGGACAATCCATCCCGCCGTATCCCCGTCCATCGCCGGGTAGCGTTCCAATACCAGCGGATCGTGACCCGGTATCACATGTTCCGCCGATGCCGCCAATCGGTTTACCGTGGCATACCCTTCCAGCATATCGCCAATGTGATACACCACCGGATAGGGACGCTGCTGTTCGATATTGGCGAAAAAATGCGCCGCGTCCGACGCCAGCACCACCCAGCCGCGTTCCGTATGCACCCGTACGATTTGCAATCCGTCCGAGTGGCCGCCGACCCGGTGCAGGGTCAGACCCGGCGCCAATTCGGCGTCGCCGTGATGAAACCGCACCCGTCCGGCGAAAAGCTTGTCCACCATGGCCTTCACATCCTCCACCGCGAAGGGATGGCGCAGTTCGCCGTGGCACATGCAGCGGCCGGTGCAAAAGGCCATTTCCCGCTCCTGTACATGGAACAAGGCGCCGGGAAACAGCAGATGATTGCCCGCGTGGTCATAATGCATATGGGTAATGATGACATCGGTTACCGTTTCGGTGTCTATCCCTACCCGGCGAACCCCTTCCCCCACCGGGTGGGTAATGGTGCGCCCCCGCCGATCGGCCATGGCGCCGTCAAAACCGGTATCAACGATATAGGTGTGGTCGCCGCCGATAATGGCCCAGACAAAATAGTCGATGGGCATCGGCCCGTCGTGCAGATCGCCGCCGATGAAATTTTCCCGGGCCAGACGATGGTGATGAGCATATTTAATAGCAAAAATACGGTAATTCTCAAGGGGCAAAGACATGGGCCATCTCCACTTTACTTATTGAATTCTCGCGATAAATACATTCATTCACCGTTGCCGGCGTACCGGATCCATTCGCCAACGCGGTTGCGAACCGGCGATGGGTAAACGTTATTGTCAGGTTAAAACTGGGTTACCAAAACGTTTTACATGAGATAAAACTATATTATCGTCATACAATCAGTCAAGAAGACAATGAGTGATGCAGTTCACAGATAATACAATCGGAAAAAATGGCGAGGCGGCAAAACCATTATTAAAAAAATCGGTCCAGCTATCATAAAAAAACAAACGAAACAAGAGTCATGATGTAAAAAGAAATACCCGCTTCGCAATTTTTCAACAGCGCAATAAATAAAAAAATCGATTTAACTCAAACACCTACTTTATTTCCATAGCAATAAAACACCGTTAATCGCAAGGCCGTATTTGCCAGAAAATTTAACAGGGCAATTATTTTATTTTTTTCTCCCTTACCCTACCCCAGTGAAATTAATCCCCTACCCATGATTTGCGCCAAGGAGAACAACATGCAACAAGAAGCGTTAGGTATGGTAGAGACCAAAGGGTTGACCGCGGCCATTGAAGCGGCGGATGCCATGGTCAAATCTGCCAACGTGGTACTGATTGGCTACGAGAAAATCGGCTCCGGCCTGGTGACGGTATTCGTGCGCGGCGATGTGGGTGCGGTAAAGGCAGCCACTGATGCCGGCTGCGCCTCGGCCCGCCAGATTGGCGATGTCATCGCCACCCATGTCATTCCGCGTCCGCACTCCGACGTTGAAAATCTGCTGCCGAAAGGCCTTAAAGCATGAACACCGACAACCTGGTGGAAAACATCATCGCCGAGGTACTCGGAAAAGTGGGTGAATTAAAAACCCCCGCCACGGCATCTCTGGAAAACAGCCCTCAAGCGGACCCTATCATGTCAGAAAAAATATGTACGTTAACGGAATTTGTCGGCACCGCCATTGGCGATTCCATCGGTCTGGTTATCGCCAACGTCGATAGCGCGCTGCTGGAAGCGATGCATCTGGAAAAAAAATACCGCTCCATCGGCATCCTTGGCGCCCGTACCGGCGCCGGCCCGCAGATTATGGCGGCGGATGAAGCGGTAAAAGCCACCAATACCGAAGTGGTGGCCATTGAACTCGCCCGCGATACCAAAGGCGGCGCCGGTCACGGCTCATTGGTGCTGTTCGGCGGCCAGGATGTATCGGACGTTAAACGGGCGGTGGAAGTGGCCCTTAACGAACTGGATCGCACCTTCGGCGATATTTATGCCAACGATGCCGGACATGTGGAACTGCAATATACCGCCCGCGCCAGCTATGCGTTGGAAAAAGCCTTCGGCGCACCGTTGGGCAGAGCCTGCGGCGTTATCGTCGGCGCCCCCGCCGCCATCGGGGTCCTGATGGCGGATACCGCTATCAAGGCGGCCAATGTCGATGTGGTGGCCTACAGCTCGCCGGCCAAGGGCACCAGTTTCACCAACGAAGTCATTCTTATCGTGTCCGGCGATTCCGGTGCGGTTCGCCAGGCTGTGCGCTCGGCACGGGAAGTCGGCCTGGTCTTGTTGGAAACCATGGGCGGCAAAGCGCCTTCAGCCACGACACCTTACATCTAACCTGCGTTGCTTGATGCGGAGAAAAACATAATGAGTCTTATATCACAGGGTTTTGGCGAACCGACCGCTAGAGTCAACGCGTTGCGGGAACAAATTCTTGACAGCACGCCCTGCATTGAAACCGATCGCGCCCGGCTCGTCACGGCGTCCTACCAAGAAACGGAAGCATTGCCTACCGTGATCCGCCGCGCCAAGGCGCTGGAAAAAATCCTGGCGGAGCTGCCGGTCACCATCCGCGACGGCGAGCTTATCGTCGGCAGCCTGACGGTGACGCCGCATTCCGCGCAGATTTATCCGGAATTTTCCAATATCTGGATCAAAGATGAATTTGAACGCCTGAATTTACGCAAAGGCGACCGGTTCACCATTTCCGAGCAGGCCAAGCAGGAATTAAACGAGGTTTTCCCTTACTGGCAGGGCAAAACCACCAACGAACTGGCCACTTCCTACATGCTGCCGGACACCCGTGAATGCATAGCGGAAAACGTTTTTACCGTCGGCAACTACTATTTCAACGGCGTCGGCCATGTTGCGGTGGATTACGCCAAGGTCCTGAACAAGGGCTATAAAGGCATTATCCAGGACGTGCTGGCCGCCATGGCCGCCGCGGATAAAACCTCCCCCGATTATCTTAAACAAGAGTCGTTTTACAAAGCGGTGCTCATCTCCTGTAACGCCGCGGTGAATTTTGCGCACCGTTACGCGGCTAAAGCCCGCGCCCTGGCAAATAGCGCCACGCCGGAACGGAAACAGGAATTGCTGAAGATCGCCCAGGTTTGCGAAACCGTGCCGGAAAACGGCGCCGGCAATTTTTATGAAGCCTGCCAGTCATTCTGGTTCGCCCATGCCATCATCCAGCTTGAATCCAACGGCCATTCCATTTCGCCGGCCCGTTTTGATCAGTATATGTTCCCGTTCCTGGAAAAGGATAAGACCCTGAGCGATGAACAGGCGCAGGAACTGCTGGATTGCTTGTGGGTGAAATTCAACGACGTCAATAAGGTGCGTGACGAGGGGTCCACCAAGGGTTTCGGCGGCTATCCGATGTTCCAGAACCTGATTGTCGGCGGCCAGACCCGCGGCGGGCAGGATGCCACCAACCGTTTATCGTTTATGGCCATGGCGGCCACCGCCCACGTGCGGCTGCATGAACCCTCGCTGTCGGTGCGCATGTGGTCGAAAACCCCTGATGATTTATTACTTAAATCCTGTGAAATCAGCCGCATGGGCATGGGCATCCCGGCCTATTACAACGACGAAGTCATTATCGCTTCTTTGATCAATCGCGGCCTGACCCTGGAAGATGCGCGGGAATACGGCATCATCGGCTGCGTGGAACCGCAAAAGCCGGGCAAAACCGAAGGCTGGCACGATGCCGCGTTTTACAATATGAGCAAGGTATTGGAAATCGCCCTCAATAACGGCCGCAGCGGCAACAAACAGCTCGGACCAAAAACCGGTGAACTGGATTCCTTCCACAGCATCGACGATATCATCGAGGCTTACCGCAAGCAGAACGAATTTTTTGTCTACCATCTGGCGATGGCGGACAACAGTGTGGATCTGGCCCACGCCGAACGCGCGCCGCTGCCGTTTCTTTCCAGCATGGTGGATGATTGCATCAGCCGGGGTAAAACCGTGCAGGAAGGCGGAGCGCACTATAACTTCACCGGTCCGCAAGGAGTGGGCGTCGCCAACGTCGGCGATTCTCTGATGGCCATCAAACGCCTGGTGTTCGACGAGGGCAAACTCTCCCTGGCCCATTTGAAAGAAGCGCTGGATGCCAATTTCGGCGTTCCGGTGGGATCGGTGGATGCGGCGCCGGCGGCGGCAGGGGGCGTGAAAAAAGACGCCGCCTACGATCTGGTGCTGGAAGCGGTGAAAAAAGTTCTGGGTGAAAACGGCGCGCTGGCCCTGTCGTCCCTTAACATCACTCCCCGTGAATCGGCCGCTGCCTCGAACGGCAACGGCGGCCTGACCGCGGTACGCCAGATGCTCATCAACAACGCGCCCAAATTCGGTAACGATATTGATGAAGTGGATATGCTGGCGCGCGTCGGCGCTGAAATTTATTGCCGCGAGGTTGAAAAATACACCAACCCCCGCGGCGGTATCTTCCATGCCGGGCTCTATCCGGTATCGGCCAACGTGGCGCTAGGGGAAACCGTCGGTGCGACGGCGGACGGACGCCTGGCCGGCCAACCGCTGCCGGACGGGGTCTCCCCCAGCCGCGGCATGGACACCAAGGGCCCCACCGCGGCGGCCAACTCGGTGGCGAAACTGGATCATTTCCTGGCTTCCAACGGCACGCTGTTCAATCAGAAATTCCATCCGGCGGCGCTGAAGGGCGATGAGGGTCTGCATCACCTGGCGGCGCTACTGCGCGGCTATTTCGATCAAAAAGGCATGCACGTCCAGTTCAACGTGGTTGACCGCGCCACGCTATTGGCCGCGCAGCAGGAGCCGGAAAAATACCGCGATCTGGTGGTGCGGGTCGCCGGCTACAGCGCGCAGTTCGTGTCGCTGGATAAAGGCGTTCAGGATGACATTATCCTGCGTACCGAACACGTCTTTTAATAGGGACCTTTTTAGCCGCGACGGAAATACGCCGCGGCCAAAAAAATCACCCGGCCCCAGCCCGGAAAATAGATGTCGAAGGACAGATGGCGGAATTAATTAAAGGTGATGACATGGCGGCAATTGATTCTGAACAAACTGGCACCGTGTTTAATATTCAGAAGTTCTCTTTACATGACGGACCGGGCATTCGGACCATCGTTTTTTTAAAAGGATGTTATCTGGCATGTAAATGGTGCAGTAATCCTGAATCGCAAAAAACCGAGCCGGAGATGTTCTATCATGAACGCAACTGTATTCATTGCGGGCGCTGTGTGGCCGCATGCCCTATCGGGGCGATAGATCCCAAACGTCCGGGCCTTATCGATCGTGAGGCATGCACCCATTGCGGCGCCTGCGCGCAAGCGTGCCCGGCGGGCGCTATGGTGCAGTCAGGTACAAAGATGACGGTGGCGCAAGTCATGGACGAACTGCGCAAGGACGAGACGCATTACCGCCGTTCCGGCGGCGGCATTACCCTGTCCGGCGGCGAAGCGCTGGCGCAGCCGGACTTTACCGAAGCGTTGCTGAAGGCGTGCAAGGCCAGGGGCTGGCACACGGCGATGGAATCCACCGGCATCGCTTCCCTGAAGGTGCTGGAACGGGTTATCCCCCTGCTGGATTTGCTGCTGCTGGATATCAAGACCTTTTACAGCGCCAGGCATGAAGAATTTACCGGTCATCCGAATGAAGTGATTTTACGCAACGCCCTGGCGATTTCCGGGCTGGCGAAAAATATTGCCGTCCGGGTACCGGTAATTCCGACATTTAATGATGACGAACAGAGTATCAGAGCCATTGCCACATTCGTCACGCATATGAAAAATGTCTCGCGATTGCATTTATTGCCTTATCACAATTACGGACAGAACAAATATTCCCTGCTCGGCAGGCAATACGGCTTGATTGGTATAAAGCCGCCTGAAGACAGCCGTCTTCAGAAATACAAAACTATTGTTGAATCATTGGGAATAGCCTGTGTTATCGGCGGTTAGCAATAAAAATAACGATGGACATTATTTCGAACAACTTATTTAGGATCCTACTATGAACGTATCCTTACCCTCATTAAAGCAACAATGTCTTGCCGAGTTTTTCGGAACCGGATTATTTTTGTTCATCGGAATCAGCTGCCTGGCGGCCATCCGGTTGGCCGGGGCCAGTTTCGGCCTGTGGGAAATCTGTATCGTATGGGGCCTGGGGGTCTCGCTGGGTGTTTATCTTACCGCCGGGATTTCCGGCGGCCATATCAACCCGGCGGTCACCATCGCCCTGTGGCTGTTCGGCAACTTTGAAGGCAAAAAGGTCCTGCCTTATATCCTGTCGCAAACCGCGGGCGCGTTTGGCGGCGCCCTGGTTGTCTATCTGCTGTATTACAATTTGTTCATTGACTTCGAAACCCTTCACCACATCCAGCGCGGCAGCATGGAGAGCCTGGCCCAGGCCGGTATTTTCAGCACCTATCCTCATCCGGCCATCAATCTGGTACAGGCGTTCGCCAGCGAAATGATCGGCACATTGACGCTGATGTGCCTGATTATGGCGTTGACCGACGACGGTAACGGCGTGCCGCGCGGCCCGCTGGCGCCGTTGCTGATTGGCATAACGGTTGCCCTGGTTGGGGTCGCCCAAGGCATGCTCACCGGTTTCGCCCTGAATCCGGCGCGGGATTTCGGCCCCAGGCTGTTTAGCATTTTGGCGGGCTGGGGCGTCAACGCGCTGACCGGCGGTCGCGAGGTTCCCTATTTTATTATTCCCATTGTCGCCCCGATTGTCGGCGCCTGTCTGGGCGCGGTGCTGTATCGCAGCCTGGTCAATAAGCCGCTGCCCGGCAAAACAAAAGATAAGAAAAATCTCCCTGAACGCGCGTCATAACCGCGATGCCGCGGACGGGGAATGGATACTTAATCAAAAGCAAAGCATTTCTGGAGATACCAATAAATGAATAATGCACTTGGCATGATTGAAACCTATGGCCTGATCGGCGCCATCGTCGGCGCGGATGCCATGGTCAAATCGGCGAACGTCCAGCTGGTGGGCTACGAGAAAATCGGCTCCGGTCTGGTTACCGTTATGGTGCGCGGCGATGTCGGCGCGGTAAAAGCGGCGGTGGAAGCCGGGTCGGTGGCGGCGACCAGCGTGGGTGAAGTGAAATCCACCCATGTAATACCTCGCCCCCACAACGATGTGGAAGTCCTGTTACCCGTTTACCAGACCTTGGTGACTGAGTAAATCACTCAACCTGGATAAGGGGGACCACGTGCAACATTCTCTCGGCTTAATCGAAGTCACGGGTTTGTCGTTGGCGATAACCGTCGCCGACGCGATGGCTAAAACCGCATCGGTGGGATTGCTCGGGGTGGAGCGGACCATCGGATCCGGTTGGATGCTGGTGAAAATCCATGGCGATGTCGCGTCGGTGCGCACGGCGCTGTCCGCCGGCGAGGAAATGGCGCGGAGTTGTTCGGGTTTTGTCGCCTGCACCACCATCGCCCGTCCGGCCACAGGCACGAGCGAAATCATTTCGGCGTCGCTGCGTCAAGACAACGGCATCAAGGAGGACGTTGCCGGCGACAGCGCTGACGCCGAAACCCCGGATGCCGATGGCGATGCGGCGCCGGCTCCCGCCGGGTCAACAGGCGTCGAAGACAGCCCGGCGGCCGTCGCCGCTGAAACCACGGCGCCCTCTGGCGATGGGGCTTCGGCTCCGGCCGGGGCGATAGCTATCGGGGAAAATCCGCAGGCTGCCGCCGTTGAAACGGTTTTGGTTTCCTCTGCCGAACGGCCGGAATTCACCGACACGCTGACCAGAACGGTCAGTACGGTGCAGGCATCCGCCGGCGTATTGCCGGCCACCTGCAAAATCTGCGGCGATCCGTTATGCGGCAGACAAAAAGGGGAACCCCGCAGTAAATGCATTCATTATCAAAAAACGGTATTGAGGTAGAGCAAATGGATAACGATCAGATTACGTTGCTGACCGGCCAGGTTATTGCACAAATGCGGCAACGGGCCATCCCTCTGGGGATATCCAACCGGCACGTCCATTTATCGGCAATGGATTATCAACGTTTATTTCCCGGACAGCCGCTGACGGTTAAAAAAGCGCTGGGACAGCCGGGCCAGTTTGCCGCGGAACAGACCGTTACGCTGAAAGGTCTCAAGGGCCAGCTCAAAAATGTTCGCCTGCTGGGACCGCTGCGCGGCCAATCGCAAATCGAAATATCACGCACCGATGCGCGCCTGCTGGGGATCACGGCGCCGCTGCGTTTGTCAGGCGATGTGGCCGGCTCCGCCGGCATCACCCTGGTCAGCGATTACGCTGAAATATCCCTGGCGGAAGGCGTGATCATCGCCCAACGGCATATTCATATGTCGCGCCTTGATGCGGCGATATTTGGCGTAAAGCAGGGAGAAATTGTCAATGTCGAGATTAAAGGTACCGACCGCCCATTGATTTTTGGCGGTGTATGCATTCGGGTCGGCGACGATATGCGTCTGGAACTGCATATTGATACCGACGAAGCGAATGCGGCGGATATCGGTGAAGGCAAGCCGACGGCGAGGCTCCTCCTCACGCAGTTTTAATGGATGGAGGAGGACCTATGCTTGAATTGATTGTCGCCCGGGTTATCGCATTGCTGCACGAACGGGAAAATAAAACCTATACGGCAAATATGCCCGAGTTGTCCGCCGGATTAACAAAAACAGTTTATTTGCATCATGCGCAATTGTCTTTGTTATTACCGGATCTGGCCTTTATTCAAAGCCTGGTGGCATATGATTCCGGCAATCCGGCTGTGGCGACCCTTTTGGAAGCATGGGCCTATGGCGTGCGTTTACGGCTGATGGTGCACCGGCAGTTATTAACCGCTCTGCCGCTTCGGGAATTATGCCGTTTGCCGGTATCCGTGGTGGATCATCTGGAGATACCGGTGCATATGGCGGCCGGCGGCAGCATCAGTTATGCCAATGTGGTTTTATTCCATGACTGCTGGCTGTTAATAGAAAGAGAAACTTTTATAACTCCCCTGGCGCGGGATGTTATGGAAAATCAGAATATTAAACTGATACGGCGGGAATAACGCGATGCAATTGGCAAAAGTAATAGGCTCGGTGGTGTCAACGCAAAAATCCGCATCACTGCTCGGCAAAAAGCTGATGGTGATTACCTGGGTGAACCTGGATGGTTCCGGACCGGCCCAGAACGAGAAACTGGAAGAGATTGCCGTGGATTCGGTAGGGGCCGGCGTGGGTGAATTAGTCCTGGTTACCCGCGGTTCCTCGGCCAGAAAAATTTTTCCGGAGCCGAACCAGGCCATCGATTTGGCGATTGTCGGCATTATCGACACCATCGACAGATTTTAGTATCGGGCCATAGCCCGATGAGGGATTGAATCATGCCGGACAATGATATCGCGGCCCTTATCAAAGAGCATCGCGTATTGCTGGAATATGCCATCAAAGAGGTTATTGCTCAATTCCAGGCGCAGGAAACCCAGGGTGAACACAGGGATGCCGGCAGCGCGCATCCTGTTTATCTCCCGGGAACATTAACCGGAGGAATCGATATTAACGACGGTTCCGTTAAACAAAGTTTGTCTATTGCAAAAGAGGCTGCAGGCAGCCTCAATCAGGGAGTTAAACATGAACAGCACTGAACTGGAGAACATGATTCGCGCCATTCTCGCCGATAACCTGAATGGTGCCGTGGGATCCAAAGCCACGCCAAATGCCATATTCCACCAGGTTGAAGATGCTATCATCGCCGGTTATGGCGCCTACCGGCAATATATGGCCGAAGCCCTGGCGCTACGGACCAAAATCATTACGGCCTTGAGAGAAGAACTGGCACCGTTGATTAGCGAAATGTCCGAACGCGCCGCCGACGAAACCGGCATGGGTAACGCACTGGATAAAATAGCCAAAAACACCGCGGCGCTGGCCAACACCCCGGGCATTGAAGATTTAACCACCCGCGCCCTCACCGGCGACGGCGGCATGGTATTGTTCGAACTGTCGCCGTTCGGCCTTATCGGCGCCATCGCCCCCATCACCAACCCCACCGAAACCATTATCAACAATACCATCAGCATGCTGGCCGCCGGCAACGCGGTCTATTTCAGCCCCCATCCCGGCGCGAAGAATGTCTCCCTGTGGCTGATAGAAAAAATCGAAGGGATTATCTACCGCGCCAGCGGTATCCACAACCTGGTGACCACGGTGGCCAATCCCACCTTTGACGCCACCCGGGAAATGATGGCGCATCCGCGCATTGCGCTGCTGGCCGTCACCGGCGGCCCGGCCATCGTGGACATGGCGATGAAAACCGGCAAAAAAGTCATCGGCGCCGGTCCCGGCAACCCACCGGTGCTGGTGGACGAAACCGCCTGCCCGATTAAAGCGGCCAAGGATATCGTCGACGGGGCGGCCTTTGACCACAACGTACTGTGTATCGCGGAAAAAAGCGTGATAGTGGTCGACAGCATTGCCGACCGCCTGGTGGACAATATGCAAAAAAACGGTGCGTTGCTGGTGAGTTCCGTCGCCGACGTGGCCAAGTTGCGGCAGGTGGCGATAACTGAAAAAGGTGAAGCCAATAAAAAACTGGTGGGCAAAAGCCCGGCGGTGATTTTACAGGCGGCCGGACTGAGCGCGCCTTTCGCGCCGCGGCTGATTATCGTTGAAGTCGGAAAAGATGACCCGCTGGTGCTGGTGGAACAGTTGATGCCGGTATTGCCCATTGTGCGGGTCAAAGATTTCGATGAGGGTCTGGCATTGGCGCTGGTGGTGGAAAACGACCTGCATCACACCGCCATCATGCATTCGCAAAATGTCAGCCGGCTGAATCGCGCGGCCAAAACCATGCAGACATCGATCTTCGTTAAAAACGGCCCCTCTTATGCCGGTTTGGGTATCGGCGCCGAGGGATTCACCACTTTCACCATTGCCACACCCACCGGCGAGGGGACAACCTCCCCGCGGACTTTTGCCCGCAAACGTCGCTGTGTGCTGACCAATGGGTTTTCCATTCGTTAGGGATCAAGAGGCGAATCATGGCTATTTTTACGGTAAAGACCCGGATTTACAGCGGTGCCGATAGCTTGTCCTGGTTGCAGACCCTCCATGATAAAAAGGTTTGGATAGTCTGCGACGGCTTTTTGGCCGGCAGTGAAAATCTGAAAATGATTACCGATAACATCGGTGCGGATAACGAAACCGCGCTGTTTACCGATATCATTCCGGATCCACCGATCGCGACGGTGGTGGCCGGTATTACCGAGATGGGCAAAGTCCAGCCGCAGGTGGTGATCGGCTTCGGCGGCGGCTCGGCGCTGGATTCCGCCAAAGGGATTATTTTTTTCGGCCGCAAACTGGGCATAGCGATAGAAACCTTTATCGCGATTCCCACCACCAGCGGCACCGGTTCCGAAGTGACCAGCGCCTGTGTGATAAGCGATCCGCTCACCAAGGTTAAATACCCGCTGTTCGATGACAGTATCTATCCCGATATCGCCATACTGGAACCGCGGCTGGTGATGAGCGTACCGCCGGCGGTCACGGCGAATACCGGTCTGGACGTGCTGACCCATGCGCTGGAAGCCTATGTCGCCGTCGGCGCCACCGACTTTACCGATGCCCTGGCCGAAAAAGCGGTACAAATGGTGCTGCTTTATCTGGGAAAAGCCTATCAAAACGGCCATCAGCAGGAAGCCCGGGATAAAATGCACAATGCCTCCACCCTGGCGGGCATGGCGTTCAGCCAGGCGGGACTTGGGTTAAACCACGCCATCGCCCATCAATTGGGCGGGCAATTACATATTCCACACGGTTTGGCCAATGCCCTGCTGCTATGTCATGTGATCCGCTTCAACAGCCGGGATAAAACCGCCCGGGCCAAGTATGCCCGGTTAAGCAAGCTCTGCGGGCTGGCCAATTTCCAGTCAACGGATGATTACTGCGTGGCTAACCTTATAAACCATCTGCGCAATCTCATGCTGCAGTTCAACATCGCCGGGACCTTGAGTTCGCTGAATATCGAACGTCCCCGCGTTCTTGAGGTGATAGACGCCATGTCGACGGCGGCATTGCATGACGTGACGCTGGCAAGCAACCCGTTGCCGGCCAGTGTCGCCGATATCAGGGGGATTATTCACGGTATCATTTGAACCACCTCGCCATTGATTGGGCAATCGGTCAATGGCGCCTATAAGAAACGCAAAAGATGACTATGTTATGCATCACTATAAGACATATCGTTCGCCTGATAAGATATCGTGACATTATCTTATGTGGGGGCCTTGGCGCGGCCGAAAGTTTTTCCTCGGATATTACCCTAGATCAATTTTATGCTTGAGAAGGAAATAAAAAAAAGACAATTCATTAAGGCATATCAATTTACCGAAATATCACATTACATCAACATTTTTACTATTAATGAAATTATTGTTCAAATTAGCAAGAGTCGGTAAAGTGTGATTTCACTCTAATTTACAGAGCGATACAGGAGAGTATAATGTTAGAGGAATGACGCCCATTGTAGACAAAAAATAGGTTGTCTTATAGGTTAGGATGACTCATAAGATATTTTGATTTATTACCATTAGCAATAACGGGTTAAAATATGCGACCATCCAAAGATATTATCGATAAGATCTCGTATGATTTTGCCTATGCCACCGGTTTGGGTTCAGTTGTGGTCGATCTTAACGGCAAGGAAATCCCACCATGGTATAATTTTACCTCCTTTTGCCAGCATGTGAGAAAAAACGCCGCCTTTTATCCTTATTGTCAGCAATGCGATCGCAGTGGCGGTCTTGAAAGTTCAAAACTCAAACAAGTCAATTGCTATCGCTGTCATGCCGGATTAGTGGATTTTTCCATCCCCATTGTCATCAACGACAGTTTGGTGGGTTTTCTGGCCTGCGGTCAGGCGCGGGTAACGGATGAATCGCCCATCCCCAATATCCTGCGCGATAATAATGATATGCGCAAAGAATCGCGTCTGTTTGATCTTTATCATGAGGTTCCGGTGATGAATCTGATGAAGATCAGGGCCGCTGCGCAATTATTGAACGTTATCGTTGAAAATTATCTGTGCAAGCAATACGACGTACGTATTATCAAAAGTATTGATCCGGACGATGATACCGAGACCTATATCGGCACCTCTGACCTTCATCGGGCAAAAATTGAAAAAATCGTCAATTATATAAATCAGAATTTCTCCGACAATCTTAATCTTGAACAAATGGCGAACATGGCCAATCTTAGCCAGTTTTATTTTTCCCGTTTGTTTAAACGTATGCTTGGCGTGGGATTCAATTCTTATTTAAATAATAAAAGGATGAATGAGGCGCGTTATTTGCTTGAAAAAACGGAGTGGAGCATCGATAAAATCGCCAGGAATGTCGGCTTTTGCGACAGTCCCTACTTTGCCCGCTCCTTCAAGAAAAGCTTTGGCCTGTCGCCAAAGGTGTTCCGGCAAACCAGCGCCGGCCAGATTATGATCCAGAACAGTTACACCCCCTCGCCTTCTCTCTGAAAAGATAAAGGTGTGCTCTCAGGTTATGGGTAAACCGCTACAGAACAGGCAGTGCCATCTGCTATAGTTTCGGGAATCGGTCATGAATTCAGCCCAACTTGAGAAGACGTATTATGTCAATGAGCTTTCGCTCCCTTTATCAGCATGGTTTCGCCCGCGTAGCAGCCTGTACCGTTCCCTGCGCGCTGGCGGAACCCTCAAAAAATGTCCGCACCATTGTCGAGACGGCCGTCCGTCTCGACGCCGAGGGCGTCGCGCTGGGCATCTTTCCCGAATTATGCTTGTCCGGCTACTCCATAGAGGATTTGTTGCTGCAGGATACCCTGCTTGACGCGGTGGAACGCGGCATCGGCGAACTGCTGGACGCCACCGCCGCGCTCCAGACGGTGCTGGTGGTGGGCGCGCCGCTGCGTTATGCCGGGCGCATCTATAATACCGCCCTGGTGCTGCACCGGGGCCGGTTGCTGGGGGTAGTGCCGAAATCCTACCTGCCCACCTACCGGGAGTTTTACGAAAGTCGCCAGTGCGCCGCCGGCGACCAGACCAAAGGGACTATCCGCTTGGCGCGGCAGGATGTGCCTTTTGGCCCCGACCTACTGTTCGCGGCGGAGGATTTGCCGGGTTTTGTGCTGCATGTGGAAATTTGCGAAGACTTCTGGGTGCCGATTCCCCCCAGCGCCGAAGCCGCGCTGGCCGGCGCCACCGTCCTGGCCAACCTGTCCGGCAGCCCCATCACCATCGGCCGCGCGGATACGCGCAAGCTGCTGTGCCGTTCCCAGTCCATGCGCTGCCTGGCCGCCTATCTGTATGCCGCGGCGGGTTTGGGTGAATCCACCACCGAAGTGGCCTGGGACGGCCAGTGCGTCATTTACGAAAACGGCGAACTGATGGCACAAACGGAACGTTTCGCCTTGGAAAGCCAATGGGCCATGGCCGATATCGATCTCGACCTGCTGCGCCAGGAACGCCTGCGCATGGGGACCTTTGACGATAACCGGCGGACCCATGAGGCACGGACCGGCGCGTTCAGGCATATCGCCTTTACCCTGGCGCCCCGTGACGAAGATCTGGGTTTGACGCGTTCGGTGGAACGTTTTCCCTTTGTCCCGGCCGATAAGGAACGGCTGGCCCAGGATTGCTACGAAGCCTATAACATCCAGGTGGCGGCGCTGGTGCAGCGAGCGCTGGCCACCGGTATCAAGCGCCTGGTTATCGGCGTCTCCGGCGGGCTGGATTCCACCCAGGCGCTGATTGTCATCGCCAAGGCGGCGGACCGCATGAACCTGCCGCGGGAAAATATCATTGCCTGCACCCTGCCGGGGTTCGGCACCAGCGATGAAACCTGGCAAAACGCCCTGAGCCTGATTACCTCCCTGGGGGCCACCCACCGCGAAATAGATATCCGGCCCGCCGCCTTGCGCATGCTGGAGGATATCGGCCACCCCTACGCGCGGGGAGAAAAGGTCTATGACGTCACCTTCGAAAACGTCCAGGCGGGGCTGCGCACCGATTACCTGTTCCGCCTGGCCAACCATGAAAACGGCATGGTGGTGGGCACCGGCGATTTATCCGAGATGGCCCTGGGCTGGTGCACCTATGGCGTGGGCGATCAGATGTCCCATTATCATGTGAATGCCGGCGTGCCGAAAACCCTGATCCAGCATCTGATTCGCTGGGTAATCTCCTCCCGCCAGTTTGAGGAGCCGGTATCGAACACCCTCGAGGCCATTCTGGGAACGGAAATATCCCCGGAGCTGGTGCCCGCCGACGATGCCGGCGCGATACAGAGCACCGAGTCCCTTATCGGCCCCTACAACCTGCAGGACTTCAACCTGTTCTATACCCTGCGCTACGGCTTCCGGCCGTCAAAGATAGCCTTCCTGGCGCTCCACGCCTGGGAAGACGCGGCGGCGGGCGCCTGGCCTCCGGGTTATCCGCAGGAGAAACGCCACGGTTATCCGCTGCCGGAAATACGCCGCTGGCTGCGGGTCTTCCTGTATCGCTTCTTCACCACCAGCCAGTTCAAACGTTCCGCTTCGCCAAACGGCCCCAAGGTCACCGCGGGCGGCAGTTTATCGCCGCGCGGCGACTGGCGCGCTCCGTCCGACGGCAACGCCCGCATCTGGATCGAGGAGCTGGAAACCAACGTGCCGGAAAGCTAAGCGCCGCGGCCGGATGCTGATTAATACCCCGCCGGGCAATACCGGCGGGCTGGATTTTTGCCATAAAACCGTCATGCTTTTGTTATAAAACCGTCACCCCCCCACTCTATCTTTTGATGTCCTGACTGGAAGAAACGACCTATCCGGCGGACGGCTGGCGAACAGCGTCGGCCATGGGCGGAGGACACGATGAATTCACTACTGACCGCCGAGCAGTGGCAGGCGCTGGGAGAGGTCGGCACGTTTTACCACCGGCCCGCCTTTGCCGAAACCGCCTCCTCCGGCAGGGTACGCTTTGGCTTGATTGCCGATCCGCAATATGCCGACGCCGATCCCGATATGCGCCATGGGCGTTATTACCGCCACAGCTTGCGCAAGCTCGCCGCCGCCATCGCCGACCTCAACGATACGCCGCTGGATTTTGTCGTCACCCTCGGCGACCTGGTGGATAGGGCATGGTCCAGCTATGGGGATCTCCTGCCCCTGTATGGCCGCTTGCGGCATCCCCATGTGACGGTGATGGGCAACCATGACGCGGATACCGTTTCCCATTATTTAGCCGGCCGGCAACCGCCGCTGGGGCTGCCGAAACACTATTTCCATTTCCTGGTGAACGGTTATCGCTTTGTGGTAATCGACGGCAACGACATCAGCCTGTATTGCAATCAGGCCAACGGCGACGACCTGCCGGAGGCGCAGCGGATGCTGGCCCAGCTCACCGCCGACGGCAAACCCCAGGCGCAAAGCTGGAACGGCGCGCTGGGCAAGGCGCAATTATACTGGCTGGAAAAAACCCTGCAGGCAGCCCAAGCCCGTCAGGAAACGGTGATTGTGCTCGGGCACTATCCCCTTGCTCCGGTCAACAGCCATAATCTCTGGAACGATGAAATAGTAGCGGCGCTGCTGTGTCGCTACGGCGTGCGGGCCTATTTCGGCGGACATCAGCACGGCGGCGGTTACCAGCGCATTGAGGGCACCGATTTCATCACGCTCAAAGGCATGGTTGACGGCGAGGAGCAGACGCCTTACGCCATCGTCGAACTCCGGGGTTCGGCACTCACCCTTCATGGCCGCGGTCCCGAGATCGGCCGGGAACTCTGAAGCGACCGCATCCGCGCCATGACCGTCCGTCACGGGCGGTCCATTTGATTAGAGCTCCCCACAGGCTTTCCTCTGGTTAAATCCTCTCCAGACGAGTAATGTTAAAACATTATGGGATAATTATTACAGGACCTACCTACGGGTTCTGTCTTGTTCAAATTCGGGCTGGAGAAAAAATAGACATGACCGAGCAAAAAGCGACCCTTACACTTAACGAACACAAAGCAGTGGTACTTGATTTCAACGCCGGCACGGGGGGACCGGCGGCGCTGGATATCCAACCGTTGGGCGTCGAAGAATTATTTACCTACGATCCCGGATTTACCCATACCGCCGGCTGCGAATCCGCCATTACCTTTATCGACCCCCGCAACAGCGTGCTGCTGCACCGGGGGTTTCCGGTGGATCAGCTGGCAAGCCAGTGCTCCTTCCTGGAAGTCTGCTATATCCTGCTGCACGGCGAGGCGCCGTCCCCCGCGGAGTTCGCTACGTTCACCGATACCATTACCCGACACACCATGATCCATCAGCAAATGAGCCGCATGCTCAGCGGCTTTCGCCGCGACTCCCATCCCATGGCGCTGATGTGCGCGGTGGTGGGCGCGCTGGCGGCGTTTTATCACGATCAGCTGGACGTGGGCAACCCGGAACACCGTGAACTGGCGGCGGTCAGGCTGCTGTCCAAAATGCCTACCGTGGCGGCAATGTGCTATAAATATTCCATTGAACAGCCCGCGGTCTACCCGAATAATTCACTTTCCTATACCGGTAATTTCCTGCATATGCTGTTCGCCATCCCGGCGGAAAAGTCAGAAGTGAACCCGGTGCTGGAGCGCGCCATGAACCGCATCCTGATCCTGCATGCGGATCACGGACAGTGCCCCTCCACCACCGCGGTCAGAACCGCCGGCTCTTCAGGGGCGAACCCTTTCGCCTGCATAGCCGCCGGCCTGGCGTCATTGTGGGGCCCCCTGCACGGCGGGGCCAATGAAGCCTGCATGCGCATGCTCGAAGAGATCAGCACGGTGGATCGCATTCCGGCCTTCATCAGCCGCGCCAAAGATCGCCACGACTCCTTCCGTCTGATGGGGTTCGGCAATTCGGTTTATCATCATTTCGACCCGCGCGCCGCTATTTTACGTAAAACCTGCCACGAGGTCCTGGCGGAGCTGGGCATGGAAGACAACCTGCTGCAGGTGGCCATTGAGCTTGAGCATATCGCCATGACCGATGCCTATTTCCTTGAGAACAAACTGTACCCCAGCGCGGATTTCTACACGGCGCTTATCCTGAAAGCCATGGGATTGCCCCCCTCCATGTTTACGGTGATCTCCGCGGTGGGCCGCACCATCGGCTGGATTGCCCACTGGAGCGAAATGCACGGCCAGCGGCCGCAGATCTACCGGCCGCGCCAGGTGTACACCGGCAAAGCCCGCCGGGATTATACCTCGCAACTCTAGCCATCGGACGCCGGGGCCGTTGCCCGGCGTACTGACTTAACCAGACAAATTACCGGTAACACGGGGCAAGAAACGCGCTATCATTAACAGCCGTAGGCAGTTTTTAGTCCATAACGTTAACATCATAAGATTCTGGCTGTATTTTTTATGCAAATATCGCGTTCTCCCCGCTCCACCGCCTGGTTAAGAGTGGTCAGTCTGACCCTGGCCGCGTTTATCTTCAACACTACCGAATTTGTCCCCATCGGCTTGTTGTCCGATATCGCCGCCAGCTTTTCTATGACCGCCGCCCAAGCCGGCCTGATACTCACAATCTATGCCTGGGGGGTGGCGCTGATGTCCCTGCCCTTTATGCTGCTCACCAGCCGCATTGAACGGCGCACCTTATTGATGCTGACCTTTCTGGTGTTTATCGCCAGCCATGTGGTTTCCGCCTTCGCCTGGAGTTTCGGCGTATTGATGATTGCCCGTCTCGGCGTGGCGATGGCCCATGCCATATTCTGGTCCATCACCGCCTCGCTGGCCATGCGCGTGGCGCCGAGCGGTAAAAAAGCCCAGGCCCTGGGTTTACTGAGCACCGGGACCGCCATGGCGATGGTATTGGGCTTGCCCCTGGGACGCATGATAGGCGAAGCATTAGGCTGGCGAACCACCTTTATGATCATCGGCGTACTGGCCTGCCTGATTATGGTGGTCCTGTTCAAGCTGCTGCCGACGCTGCCCAGCCACCATTCCGGTTCGCTTAAAAGCGTGCCTGAGCTGTTCAGGCGGCCGGCGCTGGTATGCATGTATCTGCTCGCCGCTACCGTGGTCACCGCCCATTACACCGCCTACAGCTATATAGAGCCGTTCCTGCAGAAAATCGCCGGTATGAGCGAGAACTTTACCACCATGGTGCTGCTGTTATTCGGTTTGGCGGGTATTATCGGCAGCCTGATGTTCTCCCGGTTCAGCACCCGCTATCCCTCGGGAATATTGATAACCGCCATCGGTGTCCTGTTCGTCTGCCTGCTGGTATTGCGCCCGCTCTCCTTTAGCGAATTAAGCATTGCGCTGCTGAGCCTGGTATGGGGCGTCGCCATGACGGCCATCGGACTCTGTATGCAGGTGAAGGTATTGACGATGGCCGCGGACGCCACCGACGTGGCCATGTCGCTCTTTTCGGGCATATTCAATATCGGTATCGGCGCGGGGGCGCTGCTGGGCAATCAGGTGAGTATACACATCGGCATGGAGAATATCGGCCTAGTGGGCGCGGCATTCTGCGCCCTGGCGCTGGGACTGTGCGCGTTTATTTTTCACCGCTACTCGGCCATCGTAAACCAGGCGGCGGAAACCGAATAAGCGCCCCGATCACCGATCGCGCAGCGAACATGTCAAAGGGAGACCGTGCTGATGGGGTCGAAGCGGGCGCGGTTTTACCGCCCGCCGGAGCGCCCCACAGCGCGGTAGGCCCGCGATCATCGATCGTGCAACGAGCCTGTTAAAGGGAGACCGTGCTGATGGGGTCGAAGCGGGCGTGGTTTTACCGCCCGCCAGAGCGCCCCACAGCGCGGTAAGCCCGCAATCATCGATCGTGCAGCGAGCCTGTTAAAGGGAGACCGTGCTGATGGGGTCGAAGCGGGCGTGGTTTTACCGCCCGCCGGAGCGCCCCACAGCGCGGTAGGCCCGCGATCATCGATCGCGCAGTGAACGTGTCAAAGGGAGACCGTGCTGATGGGGTCGAAGCGGGCGTGGTTTTACCGCCCGCCGGAGCGCCCCACAGCGCGGTAGGCCCGCGATCATCGATCGTGCAGCGAGCCTGTTAAAGGGAGACCGTGCTGATGGGGTCGAAGCGGGCGTGGTTTTACCGCCCGCCGGAGCGCCCCACAGCGCGGTAGGCCCGCGATCATCGATCGTGCAGCGAGAGTATTAAAGGGAGACCGTGCTGATGGGGTCGAAGCGGGCGTGGTTTTACCGCCCGCCGGAGCGCCCCACAGCGCGGTAGGCCCGCGATCATCGATCGTGCAACGAGCCTGTTAAAGGGAGACCGTGCTGATGGGGTCGAAGCGGGCGTGGTTTTACCGCCCGCCAGAGCGCCCCACAGCGCGGTAGGCCCGCGATCATCGAACGCGCAGCGAACGTTTGCCAGCGGCGGCATACGATCACCCTTCCTTCGCGTTTGTAGAGTGATAATCCGTCCCGTCGCCGTCCAGCAAATGCCCCAGATTTTCCTGCGTCAGAGGCTTGGAAAATAAGAAACCCTGCAGCTGCGTACAGCCCGCATCCACCAGGAACTGCTGCTGCTCCACCGTCTCCACCCCTTCCGCGATCACCTGCAAATTCAGTTTCACCCCCAGATTGGATACCGCGGTAACAATCGCCGCCGTATCCTTCAACTGCGTAACAAATTGCACAAACGAACGGTCAATCTTCACGCTGTCCACCACGATGTCCTTCAACAGGCTGAGGCTGGAATAGCCGGTACCGAAATCGTCCAGGGAAATTCTCACCCCGGCCAAACGCAAGGCAATCAGCTGGTCCTTACTGTTGGCATCGGAATTCATGATGGCGGTTTCGGTCAGCTCCAGCTCCAGCCGTTGCGGCGGAAAATCCTCTTCCACCAGCAACTCCAGCACCATCCGGGCAAAGGCGCCGTCCCGAAGCTGAATAGGCGAAACGTTAACCGATACCGAAAGCGCGTCCCAGCGCCGCATCTCGCGACAGGCCTGGCGCAGGATAAATTTACCCAAGGGAATGATCAGGCCGGTCTCTTCCGCCAGCGGCACAAACTGCACCGGCGAAACCTCACCCAACACCGGATCTTCCCACCGCGCCAGCGCCTCCACCCCGATAATCGTCTTGTCCGACGCCCGCACCAGCGGCTGATAGGCGCAGCTGATGCCGACATTACGGGACAGGGCGGACGCCAGCGCCTTTTCCATGCGCCGCTTACTGGTGAGGCTGGCATCCAGCGATTCGGAATAAAAACAATGCACGTTTTTACCCTTGCGTTTCGCTTCATACAGGGCCGCATCCGCTTTGCGCATCAGCTCGCCGGCGGTGGTATCCGACTCCGCTATCTGAATAACCCCCACCGATACCGTGACAAAAGGCGAGGCGCCGGTAATGGTGAAAGGCGATTGCGTCTGCTTAACAATCTTGCGGCATAACAATTCCGCGTCCTGGCGCGGAAGATCGCCCCTGATCAGCAATGCAAATTCATCACCGCCCATCCGGGCCACCAGACTCTCTTCCGGCACCACGTGCTGCAAACGCCGGGCAAATTCGCACAGCACGAAATCCCCGGCCTGGTGGCCGTAGGTGTCATTGATGTTTTTAAACCCGTCGAGATCCATCAGCATCAGCATGCCGCCGGTCTGCCCCGACGTTCCGCCGGGCGCCACCGCATGGTTAAGATCTTCATACAGGGCGGTGCGGTTATGCAGGCCGGTGAGAATATCGTGATAGGCCAGATAGCGGGTTTGGGCTTCGGACTCGCGCAGTACCGAAACGTCATTCAATGAAATCAGTATATAGGGCCGAGCATTCAATAAAATTCGCGATGACCGCACCATAAAGGTCGTGATTTGGTTATCCCGTCCCGATACGCGCTCTTCATATTCTACCGGTTCACCGGTTTCCATCACCTGCCGATCCCGTTCCTGGATATGCGATACCAGCAAAGCATCCAGCCCATCCAAGGCGGTCTGGCCGATGAGCTCCTCAGCGGTTTTGCCAAACAGTTCGCAGGCCCTGCGGTTCAAAAACACCAGACGATAATTTTCATCCTTAAGAAAGGTAGCGTCAGGCAAGGCATTAAGCACTGCTTGGCAAACCGCGAGGTTATTGAACATACAATGGCATCCTGAAGTATCGCTCTTGAAATAGTAGCAGAATTTTCCTTGAACGCCTCCTCAAACCCGGTGGCAGCGAACCTCAACGCCGGAGGCTTTGGCCTCCAACCGCTGCGGCATTTGGCAGCCGTCGCCAGCATAAGGGCAGCGATCGAAGAAAAAACAGCCCGGGGGGAGTTTGCGGTTGTCGGGCAACTCCCCAACCCCGCCGTCGGCCTCCTGAAGGGGACGATCCGCGCGGGGTACGGAATCCAACAGTAATCGGGTATAGGGATGTCGCGGATGGTTCAAAACCTCCTGGCTGTCGCCCAGCTCCACAATTTGCCCCAGATACATGACGGCGACCCGGTCGCTCATATACCTGACCACCGAAACATTATGCGAAATCAGTACATAGGTCAGTTGGCGGCTGCCTTGCAACTCCACCAGCAGGTTAAGGATTTGCGCCTGCACCGACACATCCAGCGCCGAGGTGGGTTCATCCAGCACCACGATATCCGGTTCGGAAGAAAGCGCGCGGGCAATGGACAGCCGCTGGCGCTGTCCGCCGGAAAACTCATGGGGCAGCCGGTCCAGATAGCCCCCGCGGATACCCACCTGTTCCGCCAGGGCCTCCGCCAGCGCCCGCCGCTCGCGAACCGGATTATGATATTGCACATACACCGGTTCGGTAATGGTGCGCCACACCGGTAAACGCGGATCCAAAGAGGACTGGGGATCCTGGAAAACCATCTGCATTCCCGAACCAAACCATGACCCGGAGGAGCGGGCGCGAAAAATAGCGCCGGAGGAAGGCGCCAGCAATCCCATCATCAGTTGCGCCAGCGTGCTCTTGCCGCAGCCGGATTCGCCGACGATACCCAGCGTCTCGCCGCGCCGTACAGCCAGGTCCAGGCCGTTGAGGGCGTGGACGTAGCTTTTGGCCTTGCCGCGCCAGTCGGCGCCGACGGGAAAACGCACCCGCACATCACGCAGTTCCATTAACGTCTCGTTGTTCTTCACGGCATCTCTCCCAATCGCCGGTCTTGCGGATGCCAACAGGCGGCCTGCCGGCCGTCGGGGGTATGAAAGCTATCCGGGGCGGGCCGCTGCTGACACTGCTTGTCGCCATAACGGCAGCGATCGCGAAACGCACAGCCCGACGGCAACCGCGTCAAATCGGGTACCGTGCCCGGAATGGCCGGCAGCGGCGAGCGGGGGGCGACGCCTTCCGGCGTGGCGTTTATCAGGCCGCGACTATAAGGATGCGCCGGCTGACGGATGACCTGCGCCGTCGGTCCGCTTTCGGCAACCGTGCCGGCATACATCACATACACCCGATCGCACAGCTGCGACACCACCGCCATATCATGTGTAATGAACAACACCGCCGTACCGCTGGCCCTTGCCTTACGCTGCAATAATAACAACACCTGCCGCTGGACGGTGACATCCAGCGCGGTGGTGGGCTCATCGGCGATAATCAGCCGGGGTTCACAGGAAAACGCCATGGCAATCAGCACCCGTTGCCGCATGCCGCCGGAAAGCTCGAAGGGATAGCGCTCCATGACGCCGGCGGCATCAGCAATATGCATCTCGCTGAGCAGCGCGATGGCCTTGCCTTTGGCCGCCGCCTTGGTCACCCGCTGGTGCAAACGGATCACTTCGCACATCTGACCGCCGATGCGCCGGGTAGGATTAAGAGCGGTCATCGGCTCCTGGAAAATCATTGACATCGTTGACCCGCGCAGGGTACGCATTTCGGGCTCGCCGGCCTGAAGTATATCCCGTCCCAACACCCTAATCCCGCCGCCGGCCACTTGAAAACTCCCCTTCGGCAGCAGACCCATCGCCATCATGGCGGTGACGGATTTACCCGAACCGGACTCCCCCACCAAACCGACGATTTCCCCGCGTCCCACTTGAAGCGTCACCCGGTTCAGCGCTTTGACCACACCGCCGTAAACCGGGAAATTCACTTCCAAATCGGTAATAGCCAGCACCGGATCGCCGGCGTTCGGCTCAGATTCGTTCATCTAACGCCCCCGCCCTTTGGGATCCAGCAAATCGCGCAGGCCGTCGCCGAACAGGTTGAATCCGGTTGCGGTAATCATGATGGCGCAGCCGGGAAACGCCGAATACCACCACTGGTCCAGCACATAGTTGCGGCCATTGGCCACCATGGCTCCCCACTCCGCGGTGGGCTGCTGCGCCCCCAGGCCGATAAAGCCCAGGGTGGCCGCCATCAGAATGGCGGTGCCGATATCCAGCGACGCCTGCACTACCAGCGGCGACAAAACATTGCGCAACACATGCCAACTGATGAGATGCCAGCGCGAAGCGCCGAAGGTCCGCGCCGCCTGCATATAAGGCAGATGCCGCAGCATCAGGGTCTGGCCCCGGGCCAGCCGCACATAAAAGGGTATCCGCACCACCGCAATCGCCAGCATGGCATTGGTCAGGCTCGGTCCCAGCGCCGCCGCCAGCGCCATGGTCAGCACCAGCGATGGGACCGACAGCATGACATCCATGCAGCGCATAATCAGCGCATCCGCCAGCCCGCCCACCATGCCGGAAAAACAGCCCAGCAGCGACCCCAGGGTACCGGCGATGAACACCACCGCCAATCCCGCCGCCACCGACTGCCGGCTGCCCGCCACCACGCGGCTGAACAAATCCCGGCCCACTTCGTCGGTGCCGAACCAGTGGGCGGCGGAAGGCGCCTGCAGGCGCAGGGCAAGTTGTATGGCATTAGGATCCTGCGGGGTCAGAACGGGGGCGAACAGCGTCACCGCCAGCATCACCGCCATGATAAAGCCGCCAAACAGGGTCAGCGGACTGCGGCGCACTATCCAGCCGACCCGGAGCAAGCGGGCAAACCGCGGTACCGCCGTCACCGGCGGCTGGATGATTTGCAAGCTCATGGCGCCGCCCTGCCCATGCGCGGGTCAATCCACAGATACAGTAAATCCACCACCAGGTTCACCAACACATAGGCAAAAGACACCACCACCGCAAATCCCATCACCGCCGGGAAATCCAGCGCCTGGATGGAATCCACCACGTAGGCGCCCATGCCGGGCCAGGCAAAAACCGTTTCGGTCAGCACCGCGCCATACAGCAGATCACCCAGCGCCAGACCCAGAATGGTCACCGACGGGATCAGCGCATTGGGTAACGCATGGCCGAGCACCACCCGCATGGCGGAAAGCCCGTTGGCCCGCGCGGTGCGGATATAGTCTTCCCCAAGCTGTTCAAGCATCGCCGAACGGATCTGGCGCGCCACAATCCCCAAATGGACGAACGCCAGGGTGAATGACGGCAAAATCAGGTGTTGCAGGCTGTTGGCCAATACCTCGCGATTACCGGTCAACAGCGCGTCGAGCACGTAAAAACCGGTGATATGCCGCGGCGGATCCAGCCAATCGTCCAGCCGTCCGCCTCCCGGCAGCCAGTTAAGCCGGCCATAAAACAGTATAATAACCCCAAGCCCCAGCCAGAACGCCGGAGTGGAAATGCCGCTGATGGCCAGCAGGCGTACCAGATGATCCAGCCAGCGGTTGGCGTACACCGCCGACAGCACCCCCAGCGGCACGCCGATAACGATAGCCAGGATCATGGCGGTTAAGGCCAGTTCCAGCGTGGCCGGGAAATAGGCCCGCAAATCCTCCCCCACCGGCCGGCCGGTCCGGATGGAGATGCCGAAATCACCATGCAGCAAATCACTGATATAATGGATGAATTGCCGATAAAGCGGCTGATCCAGACCCAGTTGATGGCGGATATGCCGCACTATTTCGTCGCTGCCGCGATCCCCGGCCAGCAATCGCGCCGGGTCGCCCGGAATCAAATGGGAGATGATAAAGGTAATGACGCAAACACCAATCATTACCACTACCAGCCCCCAGCAGCGCTGACGGATTATGCTCCAGAACGTCATATTTCCCCCTGTAGCGGGATGGTCGGGTATCCACAGGAAACCGGACGGCGGCCCTATTTTTTACGCATCTGCGCGACGTTGAATACCTGCTCCAGCATCGGGTTATACACAAATCCCGTCACATCGCTATTCATCGCCACCTGATAGTTTTTCTGAAACAGATAAACATAGGCCGCCTCGTCTATAACGATTTTCTCCGCGGCCCGGTAATCCGCGGTGCGCTGCGCCTGATCGGCCACCGACACCGCTTTTTTCAGCAGGTCATCCACCTGGGGATTACTGTAAAACGAACGGTTGCCCGGCAAGCCTTTTTTATCGGATTCAAACCAGTAGTTCATGAACATATAGGGATCGGCGAAATCCGGGCTCCAGTTGCCGATGGCAATATCGTAGTTACCCTGCCCCACCCTATCGCGCATGGTGGCGTTGGCCAGTTTTTCCAGTTTCACCTGGATACCGATTTGCGCCAGGCCGGCCTGCACCGACAGGGCAATGGCTTCCCAGTTGGGATCATTCACCGAATAAAGGAAATCCAGCGACTGCGGTTTATCCTTCACCCGGGCCAGCGCCGCTTTGGCTTTATCGATATCATGGCCGTACTGCATGGCGGCGGGATCATAGCCCCACAATCCTTCCGGAATCGGGCCGCGCATCTGTTTGCCGCCGCCCGCCAATATGCCCGAAACCATGCCCTGGTAATCCACCGCCCAGGAGATGGCCCGGCGCAGATCCACCTGATTAAGCGGCGGTTTGCCGTTGTTGAGATAGAGATAGGTCACCCGCAGCGACGGATACTCATTCACCGCCACTTTTTTTTCCTGTTTTAACGCCGTGAGCTGATCGATGGGCAAGGATTCGGCGATATCCACATCGCCGCGGGTCAATTGCAGGCGACGGGCGGAGCTCTCGCCGATAATTTTCACCGTGACCCGTTTAAAAGCCGGCGTGGGACCGTTGAAATAGCCGTTGGGCACCAGCACCAGTTGCTGGCCCTTTTGCCAACGCTCCAACTTATAAGGCCCGGAACCGGCGGTATTTCCCGCCAGCCACGCTTTACCGCCGTCCTCGGGGTGCAGCTTGGCGATAGCCGGATTCACAATGCCCGCCCCGTCGTTGGCCAGGGTATAGAGGAATGGCGCAAAGGGCGTTTTCAGCGTGAATCGCACCGTCTGCGGGTCCACCGCCTCAACCACCATATCTTTGGGAAAGGCTTCCGACGGGCCCTGGCCGATTTGCATCAGCCGTTCAAACGACCACTTCACCGCCGCGGCGTCTACCGCGCTGCCGTCGTCGAATTTCTGCCCGGGCTTCAAGGTAAAGGTCCATATCAACTGGTCGGCGCTCACCGTCCAGCGGGACGCCAAATCCCCCTCGATGTCAGTGGAGCCTTTACCGCCGGCGGTCTTGTACTGAATCAGTCGCTGATAGGCAGGATAGGTTACCGTCCAATCGTTATTATCGATGGTCACCGCCGGATCAAGATTTTGCGGATCCGCCGCCTTGGCGATAACCAGCATATCTTTCGGCACCGCGGCCTGAACCGCCGGCGACAGCGAGACGGTTAACGCGACGGCGGCGGCGGCGCAGGTTCGGCTCAATAGTGAACATGACTTGGCTACGGGGTTATGCATACAAGGGCTCCAGCAAGTTACTTAGGACGGTATCGGCGACGGAGTTACTTCGCGTTGCCGGGAGGATAACAGCCAAAACGATCGGTAAGCAGCGGATAACCGGCGGCGTTCGGCAGCTCAAAATGCCACCATTCACTACTGATGCCGCGAAAGCCCCCCGCCGCCATGATCGCGTTCAATAACAGGCGATGGCGCTGTGCCGTCACCGGCAGACCGGGAAAAAACGGATGGGAACGGGGGATCATCTCATCAAATCCGCTGCCCATATCCAGCACCCCGCCATCCCTGTCGCGCAAGGCGACGTCCACCGCGACGCCGCGGCTGTGATGGGAACCCTGCTTAACGTCCATCACATAGCGGGGGTCAGGGCAGGCTTCCCATAAATATTGTTGCGCCAGACGCGGTCGATAGGCGTCATACAGAATCAGTGTCAGGCCGGCCATGGCGGCCACTTCTACGCTGCGGGCCAAGGCACGGGCCGCTTCGGGATGCAGCAGACAGCGCGGTTGCCGGTAAATCGCCCGGCCGGTGATATTGTCGGCGCCGGCGTATTTCAGATCTATTTCCAATGCCGGCAGGCTATGGGAAATATCAATAAGTTCGATTTCTTCACTCATCATTTATTCTCGTGTCTTTGCCATGCCGGGCTTGGACTGTCCATGCCCCAGCGGCCCCGGCGCATTTTTGCCGGTCCCCCGCTTCGTTAAGGCTCAAACTGGCCCAATTCTCGCTGCAACCACCGGTTGGCCGCCAAACGCCGCTCCATATCGTCTCCCAAATGCTCCACCACCACCGACAGCATTAAATTAAACAGGCAGCTGAACGGCGACAGCGCATCCCAAAAATGGCCGGTATCGGTTTTCAACTGCAATAAATCCGCCGGATAATCCCGCGCCCAGGGGCAAAAAAGATCGGTTATCAAAGCCAGCCTCAGCCCGCGCTCGCTGGCAACCCGACAATATTTCCGCGCCATCACCGAATAGGCGCGGGTATCGGTCACCACCAGATAAGGATGGGTGAATCCGGAATTCAGCGATTCCACATAGGTGCCGGACAACCCGTCGGCAAACCATACATTTGGACGGAGATATTCCAAATGGCTGAAAAATGCATTGGCGATACCCCGCGTCGATTGTATGCCGACCACAAATACCGCATCGGCCTCGGCCAATTGCCGGCAGACGGTATCGAAGGTCTCGGTTTGCGCCAGTTGATAAGCATGTTGAATTGCATCCAGTTCCAATCCCAGGGACTGCTGCAGCTTTTGCCGCCGCGGCTGTTCGCTGCGCTGCCGGTAGGCGTCCAGACGGTCGGTAACGCCCCAGGTCTGGTAAAGAGCCCCGCTCTCCTGCCGCAACTCCCGTTTGAAATCGTCCAGATTGCGATAGCCGATGCGCCGCAGATAACGGCCGACGGTAATACCGCTGGTATCGGCGCTACGGGCAATACTGTCAGCGGTTTCAAAAGGGATCTGTGTCAGATTGGCCAGCAGCCAGCTGGCAATCCGTTTACCCGAGGGCGTTTGATGGATAAAGGAAGCCTCAATGCGGGCGACGATATCTGAGTGGGCTTGGGATACAGTCATGTTAGTTAATTAACACATTAAGGTTAAATGTTATGAGGATAACATGCAGAATTTATGCCAGGCCGCGACTACGGCAGTGATTTAGACATGATATGAGAATAAACGTCATCACCGGCAATATCTTGAGACCATTGCCAGCGCAAAACCGCCGCGCCGGCGCACCGATTTGGTGCCGTTGCACCAACACCTTCGGTAAATGGCACCCTCTAGGTGCCCTTATCGGGATAAAGGCATTCACTTTTTACGCGCTCAGTTCGTTGTTTCCTTATATAATGCGCCTGCTTCAGTGTTTGCCGCCGCCGGATAAAAGGCGGAATGATGGCATAGCTATTGCTTAGGCTGTGCAGACAACTTCAATGAGATAACTCCCATGTTAGAAAGAATTTTCAAATTAAAGGTTCATCGTACTAACGTTCGAACCGAAATTTTGGCAGGGCTGACCACATTTTTGGCGATGGCATATATTCTGTTTGTAAACCCCTCTATCCTGAGCGCTACCGGTATGGATAAAGGCTCGGTGTTCGTGGCGACCTGCCTGGCCGCCGCTATCGGTTCGGCATTGATGGGCTTTATAGCCAACTATCCCATCGCCCTGGCTCCCGGCATGGGGCTCAACGCCTTCTTCACCTATACCGTGGTATTGCATATGGGCCATACCTGGCAGGTGGCTCTGGGGGCGGTATTCCTGTCGGCATTGATCTTTTTTGCCTTGTCCATTTTCAAAATCCGCGAATGGATTATCAGAAGTATTCCGTTACCGCTGAGATCGGGCATTGCCGCCGGCATCGGCCTGTTCCTGGCCATTATCGCTCTGGAAAGCTCAGGGATCGTCGTCGCCAATCCCGCCACCCTGGTGGGCCTGGGTGATTTGACCAAAGGCGGCCCGCTGCTGGCCATGCTTGGCTTTATCATTATCGTGGTGCTTGAAGCGCGCCGGGTGCCTGGCGCGGTGCTGATAGGCATCCTGGCCATTACGTTTATTTCCATCGCCGTGGGCCTAAGCCCTTGGGGCGGCGTACTCTCCATGCCGCCCTCCATTGCGCCGACCTTCCTGCACCTGGATATTCGCGGGGCGTTTGATGTGTCCATGATAAGCGTAGTGTTCGCCTTCCTGTTCGTGGATGTGTTCGATAACTCCGGCACCTTGATTGGCGTCACCAAGCGCGCCGGACTGGCGGACGAAGACGGCAACATTCCCAAAATGGGCAAAGCATTGGTGGCGGATAGCGCCGCGGCCCTGTTCGGTTCGCTGCTGGGCACCTCCACCACCACCAGTTACATCGAATCCGCCGCGGGAGTCAGCGCCGGTGGCCGTACCGGCCTCACCGCCATCGTGGTGGGTATACTCTTCCTGCTGAGCCTGTTTTTCGCCCCGCTGGCCGGCAGCGTCCCGGCCTTCGCCACTGCCCCGGCGTTACTGTTTATCGCCGTGCTGATGACCTCCGGCCTGGCGGAAATCGACTGGCGTGACATTACCGTGGCCGCGCCGGTCACCGTAACCGCCCTGACCATGCCGCTGACCTACTCCATCGCCAACGGCATCGCCTTTGGTTTCATCACCTGGACGGTAGTGAAACTCCTGAGCGGCCGTTACCGCGATCTGAACGCCGCGCTGGTGATTCTGTCGCTGCTGTTTGTGATCAAGCTGGGCTGGCTCAGCGCCTAAGCGGCAGGCCGGGCTCGCCTCAGCAAATCTTATGTTGATGCGAGCGCGTGTTAAAGGGAGACCGTGCTGATGGGGTCGAATCGGGCATGGTTTTCCTGCCCGACCGAGCGCCCCACAGCGCGGTAGGCCCGCGATCGCCGATCGCGCAGCGAGCGTGTTAAAGGGAGACCGTGCTGATGGGGTCGAATCGGGCGTGGTTTTACCGCCCGACCGAGCGCCCCACAGCGCGGTAGGCCCGCGATCGCCGATCGCGCAGCGAGCGTGTTAAAGGGAGACCGTGCTGATGGGGTCGAATCGGGCATGGTTTTTCCGCCAGCACCGGACGTGACAGAGCCTATTTGCCGGATTTTACGATGGGCTGCAGGCTGTATTCCGGGGCCGAATAGGCCCACAGATAAAGGGACGCGGTAGAGCCATAAGGCGTGTAACGCCGGCGATAGCGCTCAAAACGCTCCCGTGGCAGTTCCCTATGCCGGTAAAGATTCATCATCCCGCGCCGAATGGCCAAATCCCCCCAGCTCAAAATATCCGGCCGCCCCATTGAAGACATCATCAACATCTCCGCCGTCCAAATGCCGATGCCCGGCAGACGCGATAACGCCGCAATCACCTCCCCGTCCGTATATCCGCCGATGGCCGCCAAATCCAGCTCACCGCTCATGACCGCCGTAGCCGCCCCCTTAATATACAATGCCTTTCTCATCGACATACCGCAGGATTGAATCTGCTGCGCCGTCAATTGCTCCATGGCCGCCGGGGTTATGGCGCCCGCCAGCGTCCTCAGGCGTCCGTTCACCGTGACCGCGGCCTTAGTGGATATTTGCTGATCGACAATATTGCGAACCAGGGCGGCAAACAGATCCGGCATCATCGGCCGGATGATGATGCCGAAACGCTCAATGGCCTGCGCCATGCGCTTATCTCTTTTCGCCAGCCAATTCAATTCTTTCGCACCATATTCAAATATTGCCATGAATCTCACTCTCTGTTTCAATCCCCAAAACACACTCTACCGCCTCAAGAATAGCATTTTGTTCGTTAGGCAATAATTTATAAAAATGCTATAAATGAAGGCTTACCATGCCCTTATCCGTACTACGGACTTCATTTTCCTATTCATAGAGGCAGGCAGTATGAAACCACGTAAAGTGATGATCATCGGCGCGGGCAATGTAGGATCCTCCGCCGCCTATGCGCTGCTGAACCAGCAGATTTGCCAAGAGCTTATCCTGGTGGATCTGAACCAATCCCTGGTGGAAGGCCATCGCCAGGATCTCGCCGATGCGGCGGCTTATATGCCCGGCCGGATCATCATCAGCGCCCGGCCGGTGACGGACTGCGCCGATGTGGATATCGCGGTGATTACCGTTTCCGGCGGCGGCCTCAAACCCGGCCAGACCAGGCTGGACGAGCTGGACGGCACCGCCCGCATCGTAGGTAATATCGTACCGGAGATGATGCAAAACGGCTTTAAGGGCATATTCCTGGTGGCCACCAACCCCTGCGACATTATCACCTATCAGGTATGGAAGCTCTCCGGCCTGCCCCGCCAACAGGTGCTGGGCACCGGCGTATGGCTGGACACCACCCGCTTGCGGCGCATCCTGGCTGAGCAGTTGGATATCGCGGCCCAAAGCGTCGATGCTTTTATTCTCGGCGAACACGGCGAAACGCAATTCCCGGTCTGGTCGCACTCGTCGGTGTACGGCATGACGCTCAATGAATACAGCCGCTGGAAAACCGGGCAGGAACTGGACTTTGCGGCGTTGGGCGAGCGCACACGCCAGCTTGGCTTTGAAATCTATTCACAAAAGGGCTGTACCGAATACGGCGTGGCCGGCACCATTACCGAAATTTGCCGTAACCTGTTCACCAGCAGCCATCGGGCGCTGACCGTCTCCTGCGTCTTGGATGGGGAGTATGGCAAGGAGGGATTAGCCATCGGCGTTCCGGCGGTATTAACCCAGCGGGGCATCGAACAGATTATCGAGCTGGATTTCAACGAACTGGAGCAGCGGCAGTTTGATGATTCGGCGGCCGCTATAAAAACCAATATCCAGCGACTGGCGGTGCTTCACCATTAACGGTCTAACGTTAATGCAATAGGATTTTCCGGTCTGCCGGCCGGGAAAAACCCTTTAGGTGATTGCAAATAAAGAATGCGAACGCTCAATAGACAATGCGATGTCCCATTAAAAAAACAGCATAAACGACATTACGTCAAATTATATATTATGCGAAACCATAAAGACGTTAATATTTATTTACGGCGTTATTATTCAAGTCAATCCGCCCCGGATCAGGCCGTTTGACTGAAATAACCTGTTTTATTTTAATTTAAGCAAGCGCCTTACCATGCGTTTTAATCTTTTCTTGAAATCATCATACTTGACGAAGCGGTAAGTACCGTGATTGCCTTTGGTTTGCCATTGGCAAAGGACATCACTATTGTTGGCGCTGACATAATTCGGCAATAATACCCCCCGCCGCAGGTTGCATGGGCAGTGCGCCGGGTGAGCCTTTCGCACGCAGACCGGGATCGAACAGAACAGACTGGCCCGCTGGGGGACCGGCGACAATATCGGATAATAATGCATCGGTAACGGAGATTGAATCATTGGCATCGGCAGTCTGGGTGGGTCCAATGATTGGATTAAAATCATTATCATTGATAATAATAGAACTGATCGCAATATTACATTAAGCTGATTTTTTCTGCTGGTCATGAAATAACTTACCTGCGTTTCACTGATGCCATTGTCGGTTTCCCATCTGGCGGAACAACGCTTTGCCGGCGGGAAAATTTTCTGCCATCCTCTGTCGATAATTAGATAACATTCTATAAATTTTATTAAATATAATGCTAGTAATATTCTTAAACCCGGTTAAATCATTCCCATCAACGATGGCATGGTGTTAATATACAAATAACCCTACAAGTCTACAATATTATTCAGATAAGAGTGGGTGTGCAATAATGGAATGGCGAAATTCATTATCATTTATAACCAAAGTGCATCCATAACATCATTTTTTTCCATCCATTTGATTCTTTATTCATCAGTAAGGGAATATTATTTCCTCATGAACTAATGAATCTATTTAAATAGAATATTCACGAACGGCAGGCAAATGCAAACCGTTAAATTCCGCCAGGGCAGAAAAGAGAAAAAATCCGGGAAAACAGGCAGGACCGGATGGCCGGATAGTTTCCGGCCCTCGGTGTGTCTTGCACTAAGGCTTGCGCGGGCGCCGCCGCCGGCATACTCACCGGCGAAAACGGCATGGCCCCGTTGAATTGACTCAGGCTGTGGGCGTTCCGGTGGGGGTGCCTGTCGTGGCGCCGCTTGGCGTATTGGCGGATACCAGCGCTTTCACTTCGCCGATGGATTTCAGTTTTTTCGACAGTTCGCGACGTTCTTTCGACAGCTCGGCGTTTTTGATGATGTAATCATCCACGCGGTCTTCATAATCGCTGCGCATGCTGGCAATGATCGCCAAGACTTCGTCGATGGACATGCCCGGCTTGATATAGTCACTGAGGTTGTCCAGCAACAAGACCCGTTTTTGGTTGTCACGGATTTTTTTCTCGTTATCGGCGATTTCGCGCTGCAATTTGTTTTTGCGGCGAAACATGCGCACAAACTCCAGCACATCCTGGAAAGAGGGCTTGATATGATCCATTTCGATTTCCTTGCTTAAGTCATAGGTTGAATAGGTTGCGATGACAAATTCATAGCCGCTACCCTACAGAGTAGCAGCTATCCTGTGCAATGGCTTAACCCATTTTACCCGTTTTCGCCCGCGAACCCTACTTCAATCTTCCTGCACAGGCAAAGGCTTACGCAGCGCCAGGCAAAGCAGCTGCGCCATTTGCTCAAGCTGTCCGGTAAGCTTCAGGCTCAGCCAGACATAGCCGAAAATCGGCGCTTCAATCTGCTCGCGGCGGCTGGCCAGCTCCATTAGCTGCCTGAGTTCAGCGGCAATGGTTTCCAGCTCGCCGCTGTTGGCGACAATAGGCGCGGGATTACCCTGGCGCAAGGCCTCGGCCAGGGTCAGCAGGGTACGCAGCGTCACCATCTGGGTGCTGCGCAGGGTGGTGGCGTTCAGCAGGATAAAATGGCTCTCCCGCGAGGCCCACCAGGCATCGATTTGCAATTCCAGCACGCAGACGATGTTACGGCTGAGATTCTGTATCCGGTCGAATATCTCCTTGGAGATGGCGGTCTCCTTGGCGGCCGGCGCCGCCAGCGTGCTCATTTTCACCACGTCGTTGAGCAGCTTTTTCAACCGCCCCTCCAGGCGCGGACGCTCGATAATATTCGGCGAGACGTAGGCGGCATAAAGCTTGCTCAGGGCGGTGAGGTTAAAGCTCATTTGCATGCGCCAATGAATGAACGCCCGCTGCGGATAGATACTGGTAAACAACAGTGCCAGCAGCGAGCCGATGATCACATCGCCGCTGCGCCACAGGGCGGTTTGCATATCGCCGGCCCCGGCGCCGCAGACCACCGCCAGGGTAATGCCGATGAGCAGCGCCATATAGGGCCGCTTGCCCAGGGTCAAATAGCCGCAGACGAACATCACCAGCCCGCACCAGACCAGCATTACCGGCAGGGAATAGAGCTCCAGCCGCAAGGCTATCAGCCCCGAGGCGGCGCCAAAAATGGTGCCGATAATGCGCTGCCCGGCGCGCTGCAGCACATTCCCCCAAAATGAAATCGGTCCCATGACCACCACCAGGGTAATCAGCGGCCAGGTTCCTTCCGGAATATCCAGCAAGCGGATGATCATAAACGTGAGAACAAACGCCAGTCCGATGCGCAATCCATGGGCGATACGGTAATTCTGGTAAATGGTATTTTCGAGGGAGGAAATCTTTCTGTCCAAACGCACGGGCTATCGACCTGGGATGACTAAGCTGAAAAATTATTTTAAAGAAATTAAACGGCTTTCACATCATTAATTCTTCTTATCTGTATCGGAATGTAACCATCGTAACGTGACTATTTTGTTATCAACATATTTATTCATTGCAACATAGTTGCTTTATTTATAATTTAACCACAACAACTCTGGCAGTTTTGTCGTGAAATCGAAAACGCATAATGCCTACACGCATCATTACAATAAAAAACGCCCCGGAGATGATCACCCCATGAAAACACTCATGTGTTTATACGCCGGATTGCTGACGCTGGTGGTGGGTGCAGGTACGGCGCTAGCGCAGCCGGAGTTCAATCAGGTGGAACGGGGACGGTACCTGGCGGTGGTGGGAGATTGCAGCGCCTGTCATACCGCGGATCCGGCCAAACCCTTCGCCGGCGGTTTTCGCATCGACACGCCGTTCGGGGCCTTGCTGGGGGCCAATATTACGCCGGATGTGGTGACAGGCCTCGGCACCTGGACCTTTGGCGACTTCCAGCGCGCCATGTCGGAGGGTATCGGCCACCGCGGCAAGCGGCTCTACGGCGCCATGCCGTTCACCGCCTATACCAAAATGACTCAGCAGGACGACCGGGATTTATGGGCCTATTTGCAAACCCTGCAGCCCATCGCCAATAATGTGCATACCAATCAGTTGCCGTTCCCCTTTAATATCCGCACCAGCCTGCTGGTCTGGAACTGGCTGAATTTCAATAAGGGCGAATTCAAACCCGACCCGGTGCAATCCGCCCTTTGGAATCGCGGCGCTTACCTGGTGGAGGGCCCCGGCCACTGCGGCACCTGCCATACGCCGAAAAATACTCTCGGCGGCGACAAAAACAGCCAATTCCTGCGGGGAAATAATCTCGGCGTCTGGTGGGCGCCGGATATCACCAATAACAATCACACCGGTATCGGCCAGTGGACAAACGACGATCTGGTCAATTATTTACGCACCGGCGTCAATCGCTTCGGCATCGCCTCCGGCCCGATGGCGGAAGAAATTGAAAACTCCTCCCGGCATTGGCACGATGCGGATCTCAAGGCGGTGGCGGTTTATCTGAAAAGCGTCAACAGCCTGCAGCCATCGCCCCTGGCGCTCGGCGCTAACGACAGCCGCATGGTGGCGGGAAAGGCGATATATTCCGACAATTGTTCCGCCTGCCACAACGACTCCGGCACCGGAGAACCGGGGACTTTTCCTCGCCTGGCGGGTAATCCGCTAATCCGCGCCACCAATCCTACTTCCCTGGCTCACATGGTGCTGACGGGCGGCCGCGCCGGTTCCACCGACAGCCGCCCCACCGCGCCGGCAATGCCCAGCTTCGCCAGGGACCTCAACGACCAGCAGGTGGCCGATGTCCTGACCTATATTCGCAATAGCTGGGGCAATGCCGCGCAGCCGGTGAAAGCCGCCGAGGTTGCGCGTCTGCGCAAAAACTTGCAGCCATGACCACGGCAGTACAGGGCAACGGTATAAAGCCCTGTACGCCATTTTCACGATTTGCCGCGACGGGTGCTACCTATTATCTTATTACCATAAGGTAGGCTATCAAAGTATTTCTCCCGCTATACCCCCTCATACTTCAAGTTGCAGGTGTGCTGGCTTTCCCGCTACGCGAATTATTTAGGCTATGACGCCGTTTTTTCCAAGGCACCAAATTAAGTTATCTAGCACAGTATATTCAAATCACCTTTAATTTATACTTTACTTAAATTCATTCAACTTTACCGAGAGGAAGCTGTTTCGCGGCTATTATTTAGGTTATGCTGCCCGGATAATTTTTCCCATCGCATTATTTTTAGTTATTCATAAAAATAGTTAACTTATTATTTAACCTTGTTCAATTATATACCTGCATATGATAAATATTTCAAGATCCCTGGCCTGGAAACTGGTCTTTTTATTATCTTCTCTCTTCTGGCTGGCGGTAATCGGCCTCATTACCTGGCTTTAACGCCGCTTATACCCGCGGCTTGAAATATGACGGGTATATGCCCCACGCCCGCGGCGCGGGGCATATTGTCTATTTCAACGACGGCTGCGCCTGATAAGGAATTTCCCGATCGCTACGTTTATCAAGGCGGTAAGCCAAATACGCCGCACGGATACCAAACAGGAAAATACTGATCATCACAAAGATAAAGACGGCGGTCAATCCGGCGTTGAGCTGATTATTAAATACCAGCCGGTTCATTTCCACCATGGTTTTAGCCGGGCCGATAATCTGGTTTTGATCGATGCCTGCCTGGTATTTATTGGCCAGGGCCAGAAAACCCACCCTGGGGTCGGCGGAAAAAATCTTTATCAAGCCCGCGGAGGTGGTGCACACCAGCAAAAACGCCATCGGCACCCCCGCCACCCAGGCATACATCTGTCGTTTCATCTTGAACAGCACCACAAAACACAGAGTCAGCGCCATGGCCGCCAGCATCTGGTTGGCGATGCCGAATAGCGGCCACAGCGTGTTGATGCCTCCCAACGGGTCAACCACCCCTTGATATAGAAAATAGCCCCAGGCGGCCACGCAGAGCGCGGTGGCGATAACATTGGCCGCCAGGGATTCGGTGCGCCGTAAAGAGGGTACCGCGACGCCCAGCAAATCCTGCAGCATAAACCGCCCGGCGCGGGTGCCGGCGTCCACCGCCGTCAGGATAAACAGCGCTTCAAACAGGATCGCGAAATGATACCAGAAGGCCATGCTGATAAAACTGACCGCCTGGCTGAGGATATGGGCCATACCCACCGCCAGCGTCGGCGCGCCGCCGGCGCGGGAGACGATGCTGTTCTCCCCTACCGATTGCGCATACTGGGTGAGCATGGCCGGCGTCACTTCAAACCCCCAGCCGCTGACGGTGGCGGCTGCTGCTTCCACCGTGGAGCCTCCCAGCGCGGCGGCGGGACTGTTCATGGCGAAATACACACCCGGATCGATAACCGAGGCGGCCACCAGCGCCATGATCGCCACAAAGGACTCCATCAGCATGCCGCCGTAGCCGATAAAGGCCGCCTGGCTTTCGTTTTCCAGCATTTTGGGCGTGGTGCCGGAGGCAATCAGCGCATGGAAACCGGACACCGCGCCGCAGGCGATGGTAATAAACAAAAAAGGAAACAGCGAACCCGACCATACCGGCCCGGTACCGTCCACAAAACGGGTCATGGCCGGCATTTCCAGCGTTGGGGCAATAAAGACGATGCCGATGGCCAGGCCGATAATGGTGCCCACTTTCAGAAAGGTGGACAAATAATCCCGCGGCGCCAGCAGCAGCCAGACCGGCAGGATAGAAGCCACGCCGCCGTATATCACCAAGACCCAGGTCAGCTGTTTGCCGTCAAGGGTAAAAAACGGCGCCAGGGCCGGACTGCGGGCCACATCGCCGCCAAAAATAATGCCGGCCATCAACAGGACAAAACCGATAAGGGACACCTCACCGATTTTACCCGGCCGGATAAAGCGCAGATAAATCCCCATAAACAGGGCCAGCGGAATGGTAAAGGCCACGGTGAAGGCCCCCCAGGGACTGTTCGTCAGCGCCTTCACCACAATCAGCGCCAGCACCGCCAGGATGATAATCATGATCATAAAGGTGCCGAATAAGGCGATGACCCCCGGCACGGCGCCCAATTCCTGCTTGATCAGATCGCCAAGGGAACGGCCGTCCCGCCGCAGCGAAACAAACAGCACCATGAAATCCTGTACCGCGCCGGCCAGCACCACCCCCGCCAGAATCCAGATCATGCCCGGCAGATATCCCATTTGCGCCGCCAGCACCGGCCCCACCAAAGGTCCGGCGCCGGCAATGGCGGCAAAATGATGACCGAACAGCACATATTTATTGGTAGGCACAAAATCCAGTCCGTCATTATGCCGGAAGGCCGGCGTCATGCGCGTCGGATCAAGTTGCAACACGCGGCGGGCGATGAAACGGCTGTAATAGCGATAGGCAATTAAATACACCGACACCGCCACCACTAAAATCCACAGCGCATTAATTTTCTCGCCGTTATGCAACGCGATAATACCTAACCCAAAGGCACCGGCAATTGCGACTAAAACCCAGACAAGATGGGAAGCGATGTTTCGCATAGACTCCTCCATGTTGATTATTAGCTTTCTAAATTAAGACGACGTCTGATGAGGACCCAACCGTTGTATTCCCCATCCTCATAACATTGCCTAAACAATATTGACAGCCGCTTGATTCATATTTGTGATCCACTAAGAAAGCTTTGATAATCTCTTACTGATAATCCGGGGTAGGCTATAATGCCGGTTCCGTTAGGGAAGGTCTTTGCAATAACATCTTACAGCCAGCTTTACTCCAAAGAGAGCCCGAGCCGGCAGAGCAGGTTAAATTGAGACAGCGATCACGCATTGCTCAGGAATAAGGGCGGCATTCACCCCGCAGTTACCCATTTCAGCAGTATCAGCGAAAAAATCGCCGGAATGCCGAACACCAATAACAGCATCGGCAATTCCTCCAACAGCGAATAACCGCCTTGGGTCACTCCGCCCCATAAATTAAGCAGCGATACCACCAGCCAAACCACGATAAAAACCTTGACCGCCGCCAACAGCGTGACGGCGGCGATAAAATGCGCCACCAGCACAAACACGCCAAGCAGAAGCAGACCGCCGGAAACCACTAACACTGTATGCATGGGATAAGTCCCGCAGAAAATGATCGATAACCTATCATGCATAACATAATGAAACCTTGCCGTCATCTCTAAATGGCTAACTTTACAACGGCCCACCTTAGGTGGACGGACACGAAGGGCATAACACCGCGATCCCAAAGCAATGGAGGTTTTTATGATGACAAGCCGCCATTCGTGCCATCCAAGTGTGTTGAAATGTTGATAGCGAATTCTTCCTGGAATTCTTCCTGGAGTGAGTAGTGAGATAGCTCATAAATCATTAATTGCTCCATTATCGAATAAGCGGTGGCTATTATTCCCTCTCGAAACCAATTACTCTTGATGTAAAAATGCACTTTAATAATTATTTCCATAAATCCATTTTTTTCCGTTTATGCACCATCAGGGTTTTATTTATATAAAGTTAAGAAACACCTTATTTACTTAGCATTGCCAGCCATGAGATTATATGTTTCAGCCAATGATTTTCTCGACAAAATTGGTTTTGTTACAGTCAGTTTATCCACAATTCTCTATTTATCATGGAAAAGGATCTTCACAACATGAATAATAATACAATCAGCTTAACAGAAACTTCCTCCTATCAGCACAATAATGAGCCGGTAAATCATGAAACCCAAAGCCCGCTAGCTTCCATGGCTAATGCCGCAAATATCGTACTTGAAGGACCAGGCTCAACGGCAGGGCAACCGTTTGATTCTCCTTCGGCCGCCCTTAATCTTCACCAGGCAGGGTCGCCTGGCAGTAGCCATCAAGACACCGACGGTCAAACGGTCCTCATTGACGAAGAGTCCCGAAAGTTGGAAAACAAGGCCAGACAATGCGTGCTGGAAGCAATCAAAGCACAAAAAACGCAGCAGCAGCTTATCGCTCAGGCAGCTTTCCGGGCACGGGAAAAACGCGCATCGAGGCACCTGACCGGTGAAACGCCGAAACCGGCTCAAAGGCTCAGCTTTATATCGGTGGACCAACGTGGCGACGCCTTGCTGCCGGGAAACGTTAAAGCTCCCGGTCTTTCAGATGAACAGAGCGCCTTTGCAAGCTCTGACGCCACACTCCGCACGCAAGCCCATGATGACGTTCAGGAGGATCACGCTGCCTCTCATGTCACCCTGCGAAAACAAAAGCCGGTTCCCCGGCCACGTTTATCAATTCCGGCGCCACTGCCATCGAGACTCTCCCCGCAGCCACAGCGACTCCATAAAATTTCGCGGAGTTCATTGCCAAAATCTGTAAGCTTGAAAACGGAATCTGAACTGGACAAAACGTCGCTAACGACTCACCAGCCCCCATCATTTCAGTCAACCTTTTCACAGAGAGTTATGCCGGAAAATCTCGAAGAGTTGAAAAAGGCTTTTATCTCCACACTCGGCATGAGAGAAAAGGAAGTTAAAGATTTTAATGACTTAAGAATTAACTATAAAGATAATTTAGATTTACTATTGCAAGAAAAGCATGATGCCTTGAGAAAAATGATTGAAATTCTGAAAAGAGGGAAAATTTATAAAAATGAATCCGTCATACTAAATTCCCTGATACGCATTCGTCTTGCTGCTAAAGATCTGAGCGGATTTTACGAAGCCATTGCGAACGATGCTGAAGTCCTTATGGCGTTTGACGGTTGGCCCGAATCTATAGATAAAGACCCTATGTGGTTACAGCTTTTCAAATAGATATGATTTCCAGAAAAAACAGGTCTATTGCATAATTTGAGATACGAAGATTTTTTTTCTGAATACTGCGCTGAAACAGTAACCCAGCGCCATGTTATAGACCAGGACTCTCCTGGGCTGACACACATATTTGATTTCAATGGGCAGCCTTTATGACGTGCCCGCATCGGGTTTACAATACCCATTGTCTAGCCTGGCATCCCTTGGGGGGTCCAGGCCACTTCCTGGCCGGTCATCCGCTAACAGTGCCAAAATCAACCAAACAGCCGACCTGGGGGAATGCCAATATTGCAGACGGCATAAGAATCTTTGGGTTATTTGTACGCAAAACTTGACCGCTGTTCTTGCTGAAATTTTCGAAAGCAGATTAAATGTTTTTATTCAGTTGGTTAGACCAAATAAGCGGCACAATTTTTTTTAATAGCGGCTTTATTTCATATGTGCTGATTTCACTAAAAAATAAATTTCATAAGTTCATTTCACTTATGAAATTTGGGTTAAAGTCAAATTTCACCCATACTTCACATAAATATTATTGAATATCTGCTGACTAACACGCAAACTGATGCCGTTATATTTTTTAACAGAAACAAAATCTTTAAAAATATAATAACCATTTCAACTTGAAACTGTGTTAACGGTTTCCATTGGAACAACTATCCTCAGGAATAAAAAATTGAACAGATCGACTTATATAATCCCATTGGCTATTATTATTCTCTCGTCTGCAGGCTGTTCATATTTAAGCGGAACTCCAGGTAGCAATCCTTCCAGCACTTCACCAAGAATTGTTACGGCCAGCGGACAAAAGCAGCTCTGGAATGATGCGGGTTTATTTGGCGCCGTACCTCAAAACTTGCAGGAGCAAGGTGATAACACCTGCGCCCGGGATGGCAATGGGAAAGCCATTGGCTATCACCCGCATCCAAAAAAATACGATGGTTCCTATTATCCCGGCCCGGGATACCTATGCTCAATGATGTAGAAAGCAACTTTAGCCATGAGAGTAATAACTCCTGCAAGCTTTGCACATAATCAATAATCTTATAAAAGGCCGTCAGGCCTTTTATTTCAGACCGCAGGCAAACATACTCGGAATCATTAAGCTCAAAAGGCCCCCTTGCCCTTACCCGATCCCTTTCCACCAAGCCCACTAGAATCAAATATTTCGGTAAGGCCGGCATATGGTTTACCATGTATCGGACATAGCTTTGGAGAGCGATGAGATACCATGGCGGACACAAAAAGACAGCCGACCTTTCTGGTGCATGATTACGAGACCTTCGGCAAGCATCCGGCGCTGGACCGCCCGGCCCAGTTTGCCGGCATCCGGGCCGATTCGGAATTTGCCCCGCTGGGGGAGCCGCAGGTCTTTTACTGCCGTCCGGCGGACGACTACCTGCCCGACCCGGAAGCGGTGCTGATCACCGGCATTACGCCTCAACAGGCCGCCCGCGAGGGAGTGAACGAGGCGGAGTTCGCCCGGCGTATCCATGCTATGTTCAGCGTGCCGGATACCTGCATCCTCGGTTACAACAATATCCGCTTCGATGACGAAGTGACGCGCAATATTTTTTACCGCAACTTCTATGATCCCTATGCCTACAGCTGGCAGCAGGGCAATTCCCGCTGGGATCTGCTGGATGTAATGCGCGCCTGTTATGCCCTGCGTCCGGAGGGCATCAACTGGCCGCAAAACGATGACGGCTTGCCCAGTTTTCGTTTGGAACATCTGACGCGGGCCAACGGCGTGGAACATACCCATGCCCATGACGCCATGGCGGATGTCCATGCCACCCTGGCCATGGCCAGGCTGGCCCGCCAGGCGCAGCCGAAGCTGTTCGATTATCTCTATCGTCACCGCGGCAAGCAGTCCCTGAAGGCGTTGATTGACATCGCCGCCATGAAACCCCTGGTGCATGTATCGGGCATGTTCGGCGCCGGACGCGGCAATACCGCCTGGATAGCGCCGCTGGCCTGGCACCCGGATAACCAGAACGCATTGATTGTCTGCGATCTGGCCGGCGACATGTCGGTTTTGCTGGACCTGGATGCGGACCGGCTGCGGACCCTGCTCTATACCCGCCGGGATCAACTGGGGGAGCAATCGCCGGTGCCCATCAAGCTGGTGCATATCAACAAGTGCCCGGTGCTGGCCCCCGCCAATACCCTGCGGCCGGAGGACGCACAGCGGCTGGGTATCGACAGGCAGCGCTGCCTGGATAACCTGCTCATTTTACGCCAGCATGCCGAAGTGCGGGAAAAGGTTTTAGCGATATTTAGCGAGGCGGAACCTTTTGTCCCTTCGCAGGATGTGGATGCCCAGCTGTATAACGGCTTTTTCAGCGACGCCGACCGGACGGCGATGGGGATTATCCTGGAAACCGATCCGGTCAATCTGCCGGCGCTGGATATCAGCTTTGTCGACGGCCGGCTGGAAGAGCTGCTATTTCGCTATCGGGCGCGAAATTTTCCCCATACCCTGGATGACGGCGAACAGCAGCGCTGGCTGGCCTATCGCAAAAATGTGTTCAGTGCGGAAAAATTACAAACCTACGTCGCGACCCTGGAACGGCTTTATGCGGAACACCAGGACAATGAAAACCACCTTCGGCTGTTAAAGGCGCTGTTTGACTATCTGCAGCAGCTTTAAGTTACCGCAGCTTCAAGCGTTTTTCAGCATCCAGCCGATTTCGGTCTGCGTCACCATACGTTCGAAATGCCGCAGCTCCGCCTGTTTGCAGGTATGGAAAACATGGCAAAAATGCTCGCCCAATCGATGCGTTAACGCCTGATTGCCGGCAAAAAGCCGCAGTGCCTCGCATTGCCGGATGGGCAGCGTCGCCCCCTGCAGCTCCTCGCCGTTGCCGGTGACCTCCTGTGGCAGCGGCAACGGATGCTCCAAACCATGAGCTATGCCGGCCAGCGCCGCGGCCAGGGCCAGGTAGGGATTGGCATCAGCCCCCGGAACCCGGTATTCCACCCGGTGATTGGCGCTGTCGCTACAGGGAATGCGCAGCGCCACGGTCCGGTTGTTATAGCCCCAGTTGGCCTGGGTCGGCACATACATGCCCGGCTGGAAACGCCGGAAGGCATTGACATTCGGCGCCAATACCGCCATGGAAGCCGGCAGCAAATCCAGCATTCCGGCCAGGATGCGGCGCATCAGCGGGGAATTCCGGCCGGCGGCATCGGACAGCAGATTTTTGCCTAGGCCGTCCTGCAGGCTGATATGCAGATGCATACCGCTGCCGGCGAAGTCCTCGTAAGGCTTCGCCATAAAGGTGGCGTTCATGCCGTGATTTTCCGCCACCAGCCGCACCAGCCGTTTGAGCTGCAGGGCGTGATCGCAGGCCTTCATGAGATTATCCCCATGCAGCAGATTGATTTCGAACTGGCCGGGGGAAGATTCGGCTACCGCGCCGTTGAGAGGCAATTTCTGTAAACCGGCCAAACGGTGGATATCGTCCAGCACGGCGGCAAAGTTATCCAGATTTTCCAATGAATAGATTTGGGGCTGGGTATGGCGTTCATGGGTGCCAGGCGCACAGGGCGGCTGCAGCATGCCGGAGGAATCCCGGTCCTGATCCACCAGGTAAAACTCCATTTCCACCGCCACCACCGGGAAAATATCCTGCTGCTTTAGGACATGCCAAACCTGATTCAACACGTTGCGCGGTTCAACAGCAAACGGCGACCCGTCCTCATCCAGCATGGTCAGCATAAGCTGGGCAATATGGAAGGGATCGGCGGCGGAAGGCATTAATGTACCGGCCACCGGCATGCACAGATGATCCGGCTCGCCTTTTTCCTGTCCGAGTCCCGCTTCCTCCACCGTATGGCCGTAGAGGTTGATGGCAAAAACCGATGAGGGGAAATAACAGCCGTTTTCAATTTTCGCCAGGCTGGCGACGGGAAGACGTTTACCGCGGAAAAAACCATTCAGATCGGTGAGAAGAATATCGACATGCTGCGTATGGGGATAGCGTTCCAGGTAAGCATGGACTTCCCGCTGGAACGCGCTGGTTCGACTCTCATCGTATCGCGCTGCACGGCGAACGGCCGTACAAGGCTCGGCTTCCTTGAGATTATGCATAGACCACCCGCATGAATATGCTGCTGATGAGATTATGGCTGACGCCAAATCCGAGAGCGCACACTACGCCCACTATAAAAAACATAGCGGCAATCGCCGGTATTGGCAAATACGTCCCCGGCTAGGATAACCGGATCGGCATCAGCGCGGGATCCGGATACTGATATTCAAAGCCTAGCTCACGGCAGATACGGTTACCGTCGACGATTTTACCGGTTTCCTTGTCGTCGCCGGGCAAAAATTCCGGCGGCTTGGTGCCCAATTCACGCGCCCGCGCCGGATAGTAGTCCCGTTTCGCCGGATGCCCCGGGGCGCAGATATTATACAAATGTCCGCCCTTGGGCAGTTTAAGCAACAATTCGATAGCGCTTATCACATCGGATTGATGCACCAGATTCACCCCATGGGAACCGCCGGGTAAATGGGTTTTGCCCGCCAAAAACCGGCCGGGATGGCGGCTCGGTCCCACCAGCCCCGCCAGGCGCAGGATATCCACCGAGGTATTGGGCAGGCGATGCAGCCACTGCTCCAGTTCCCTCAGACAAATCGCCGTGGGGGTCACCGGCTCCAGCGGGCTGTTCTCCCGCAGGGTGCCGACGGTATCGCCGTATACCGACGTGGAGCTGGTAAAAATAATCCGCGGCACGCCGAAGGACAGCGCGCTGTCCACCACCTGCCGGACCGCCAGGAAATAGTCCTCCGGCCGCTGCGCGGTATGGCCCGCCGGCAGGGTCACGATAAGCGCTTCAACCTGGAGCAGAGCGGCCATATCATCCGGCTCGGCCTGGATCTCCGGCGTCAGCAGCAGCGGATAACACTCCACGCCGCACATCCGGGCCGCATCAACCCCGTCCGGGGTGGTTTTCGTTCCGGTGACGCCATAGCCTTTGGCCAGTAATGACAGGGCCAGGGGCATTCCCAGCCACCCTAAACCCACAATCGCAATTTTTTTCATAATCCCTCATCCGCAAGGCTCCGCTCTCACAGGATCGATAGCCTCGCTGCTAAACGTCAAGCCAATCGGCAAAAAAATGTTGCACTCGGCGGCAAATATCGTTAGGTTAACTATAAATGTAATACACCGTTTCATCAGCTTATTGCGAGAATATTTATGTACTGCGTTCAGTTTAGCCACCATCACCACCATCACCCTGACTAGTCTTTCAGGCGTTTGGTGCTGGAAGACAAAAATCTTCCAGTGGCGCAGAACGTAAGAGAGCCCTCGGAAGATTTCTTCCGAGGGTTTTTTTTTGGCTCGATAATTTCAAATCTTAGGTTAGAGGACTTTATTTTGGACAAATCACGTTTACGGATAGCGATGCAAAAATCAGGCAGGCTCAGCACGGACTCGCAGAAACTGCTTGAGCACTGCGGCATTAAAATCAATCTCCAGCAGCAGCGTTTGCTGGCTTTTGCGGAAAACATGCCCATCGACATCATGCGCGTCCGTGACGACGATATCCCCGGATTGGTGATGGACGGCGTGGTGGATTTGGGTATTATCGGTGAAAATGTCCTGGAAGAAGAGCTGCTCAATCGCCGCGCCCAGGGTGAAGACCCCCGGTATTTTATCCTGCGCCGCCTGGATTTCGGCGCCTGCCGGCTATCGCTGGCGCTGCCTCTGGATGAGCCCTTCACCGGACCGCAGTGCCTGCAAGGCAAACGCATCGCCACCTCCTATCCGCACCTGCTCAAACAATATCTCGATAAACTGGGTATCAACTTCAAATCCTGCCTGCTGAACGGCTCGGTGGAAGTGGCCCCCCGCGCCGGCCTGGCGGACGCCATCTGCGATCTGGTTTCCACCGGCGCCACCCTCGAGGCCAACGGTTTACGGGAAGTAGAGGTGATTTACCGCTCCAAGGCCTGCCTCATCCAAAGCGACGTTGAGCTGCCGCCGGCCAAGCAGGCGCTGATCGACAAACTGATGATCCGCATCCAGGGGGTCATCCAGGCCCGGGAATCGAAATACATCATGCTGCATGCCCCCACCGAACGTCTTGACGATATCGTGGCCCTGCTGCCGGGCGCCGAACGCCCCACCATCCTGCCGCTGGCCGGCGATAAACAGCGGGTGGCCATGCATATGGTCAGCAGCGAAACCCTGTTCTGGGAAACGATGGAAAATCTCAAAGCCCTCGGTGCCAGCTCCATTCTGGTACTGCCCATTGAAAAAATGATGGAGTAGCCTGATGACCCCCTCCCCTTTTTCAACGCCGATTCGCTGGGACGCGTGCTCGCCGACGCAGCGGACGGCTCTGCTGGCCCGCCCCGCCGTGGCGGCCTCGGGCAGGATTGGCGACGCGGTGCGCGACATTATCGCCCAGGTCCGCCAGGGCGGCGATGACGCCATTAAAACCCTTAACCAGCGCTTCGACCACACCGCCACCGAACAATTGCGGGTCAGCGCTGAGGCTATCGAACAGGCGGCGGAACGCCTGGCGCCGGAGGTAAAACAGGCCATGGCGACGGCGGTAAAAAATATCGACTGTTTCCATCGCGCCCAGCAGCTGCCGACGGTGGATGTGGAAACCCAGCCCGGCGTGCGCTGCCGCCAGCTGACCCGCCCGGTGGCCTCGGCGGGTCTCTATATTCCCGGCGGCTCGGCGCCGCTGCCTTCCACGGTATTGATGCTGGCGACCCCGGCGCGCATCGCCGGCTGCGCCAAGGTGATCCTCTGCTCGCCGCCCCCCATCGCTGATGAAATACTCTATGCGGCGCGGCTGTGCGGCGTACAGGAGGTCTATCAGGTGGGTGGGGCGCAGGCCATCGCCGCCATGGCCTTCGGCAGCGAATCCATACCCAAGGTGGATAAAATCTTCGGTCCCGGCAACGCCTATGTCACCGAGGCCAAACGCCAGATAAGCCAGCTCCCCGGCGGCGCGGCCATCGACATGCCCGCCGGCCCCTCCGAGGTGCTGGTGATAGCCGATAGCCATGCCACTCCGGCGTTTATCGCCGCCGACTTACTGTCCCAGGCGGAACACGGTCCGGATTCCCAGGTCATCCTGCTCACCCCCGATCCGGCCATCGCCGATGCGGTGGCCCGGGAAACCGACGCGCAGCTCGCTCGGCTCTCCCGTGGCGATATCGCCCGCCGGGCGCTTAAGAGCAGCCGTTTGATTATTGCCCGCGACCTGGCGCAATGCATCGAGATCAGCAATGAATACGGACCCGAGCACCTGATTATCCAGACCCGCGATGCGGAACAGTGGGTGCCGGCCATCATCAATGCCGGGTCGGTATTTCTCGGCGACTGGTCGCCGGAGTCGGCTGGGGATTATGCTTCCGGCACCAACCACGTGCTGCCTACCTATGGCTACACCACCACCTATTCAAGCCTCGGACTGGCGGACTTTCAAAAGCGGATGACCGTCCAGCATCTCACGCCGCAAGGGTTGCTGGGATTGGCTCCCACCATTGAAATCCTGGCCGCGGCGGAACAGCTCACCGCCCATAAATACGCCGTCACCGTGCGTGTCGCCGCACTCAACGCATTACAGGAGCAACCATGACTATCAGCCACCTGGCGCGCGCCAACGTATTGGCGCTGGAGCCCTATCAATCGGCGCGACGCCTCGGGGGTAGCGGTGATGTCTGGCTCAACGCCAACGAATATCCCCTGCCGCCGTCCTTTAAACCGCGCTACGGCAATTTGAACCGCTATCCGGCCTGCCAGCCCGAACAGGTGATTAACGGTTATGCCGCCTATGCCGGCGTAAGGCCCGACGGCGTGCTGGTCTGCCGCGGCGCCGATGAAGGCATAGAGCTGCTGATTCGTGCCTTTTGCGAACCGGGCCGGGATGCTGTCCTGTTTTGTCCGCCCACTTACGGCATGTATGCCGTCAGCGCCGAGACCTTCGGCGTGGCGCGCCGTACCGTCCCGGCCCTTCCTGACTGGCAGTTGGACCTGCCCGCCATCGAAGCACAGCTGGACGGCGTCAAGCTGGTATACGTTTGCAGCCCTAATAATCCCACCGGCAACATTATCCAGCCCGAAGAACTCAAAGCGCTGCTGGAGATGACCCGCGGCCGGGCGCTGGTGGTGGCGGACGAAGCCTATATCGAATTCTGCCCCCGGGCGACCCTGGCCGGCTGGCTGGCGCACTACCCGCACCTGGTTATCCTGCGCACCCTGTCGAAAGCCTTCGCCCTGGCGGGGTTGCGCTGCGGTTTCGTACTGGCCGGCGCCGAGGTGATCCAGCTTTTGTTAAAGGTGATTGCGCCCTATCCCTTGTCGCTGCCGGTGGCGGATATCGCCGAACAGGCCTTAAGCGCCGAGGGCGTGGCGCTGATGCGCGAACGGGTGGCCCAAATCACCGCCACCCGGCAATGGCTGGCGAATGAACTGCAAGAGTGCGATGCGGTGCTGGAGGTCTATCCCAGCGAAAGCAACTATTTGCTGGTGCGTTTCGCTCCCGGCAGCCCGGCGTTTAAAAGCCTCTGGGATCAAGGCATTATCCTGCGTAATCAAAGCAAACAGCCGGGCCTGACCGATTGCCTGCGCATCACCATCGGCACCCGGGAAGAGTGCCGGCGGGTGGTGGCCGCGCTTCGTGAACTGCCGGTAACCGCAACCCGCCGCCAGGAGGCATTGTGAAGCAGAAACTACTGTTTATCGATCGCGACGGCACGCTTATCACCGAACCGGAAGATTTCCAGGTCGACCGGCTGGACAAGCTGGCGCTGGAGCCGGGGGTCATCACCGCCCTGCTGGCGCTGCAAAAAGCCGGCTTTAGCCTGATTATGATCACCAATCAGGACGGACTGGGAACCGCCAGCTTCCCGCAGCCGGATTTCGATGCGCCCCATAAAATGATGATGCAGATCTTCGCTTCCCAAGGCATCCGGTTCGACAAGGTATTAATCTGTCCCCATCTGCCGTCCGACGGCTGCGAATGCCGCAAACCCGGCACCGGCATGGTACAGGTCTATATGGAAAACGGCCTGATGGATACCGCCAACAGTTATGTGATAGGAGATCGGGAAACCGATATGCAGTTGGCGAACAATATGGGCATCAAGGGGCTGCGCTACCAGCCCGAAGCCCTGGATTGGCCGGCGATAGCCGGGCAACTGACCCGCCGCGACCGCTACGCCCGCGTTAACCGCGTCACCCGTGAAACCGCCATCGATGTCCAGGTCTGGCTCGACCGGGAAGGGGACAGCAGCATCAATACCGGCGTCGGCTTTTTTGATCATATGCTGGATCAGATAGCCACCCACGGCGGCTTTCGTATGCACATCGACGTCAAGGGGGATTTGTATATTGACGACCACCATACGGTGGAGGATACCGCCCTGGCGCTGGGCGAAGCCATTAACCAGGCCCTGGGGGACAAGCGCGGCATCGGCCGTTTCGGTTTTATGCTGCCCATGGACGAATGCCTGGCGCGCTGCGCGCTGGATATTTCCGGCCGCCCGCACCTGGAATACAAGGCGGAATATAGCTATCAGCGGGTGGGCGATCTCAGCACCGAAATGGTGGAACATTTTTTCCGCTCCCTGTCGTACGCCATGGCCTGCACCCTGCATCTGAAAACCAAGGGTAAAAACGATCACCACCGGGTGGAAAGCTTGTTTAAAGTGTTCGGACGTACCCTGCGCCAGGCAATCCGGGTGGAAGGCAACACCCTGCCCAGCTCGAAAGGAGTGCTCTGATGAACGTCGTGATCCTGGACACCGGCTGCGCCAATCTCTTTTCCGTCACCGCCGCCGTGCGCCGCCTCGGCTATCAACCGACGGTCAGCCGCGAAACCGATACCGTCCTGCGGGCGGATAAACTCTTCCTGCCCGGCGTGGGCACCGCCCGCGCGGCGATGGAACAACTGCGGGAACGCGGCCTGATTGACCTGGTGAAATCCTGCACCCAGCCGGTATTGGGCATTTGTCTGGGTATGCAATTGTTGGGCAGCGCGAGCGAGGAAAACGGCGGCATCCGCACCCTGGACATCATCGATACCCCGGTGGTCAAAATGACCGATTTCGGCCTGCCGCTGCCGCACATGGGCTGGAACCAGGTACAGGCCCGCAGCGACAGCCGTTTGTTCCGCGGCATCGATGACGGCAGCTATTTCTATTTTGTCCACAGCTATGCCATGCCGCTCTGTGCCGCCACCCTGGCCCAATGCAATTACGGCGAGCCGTTCAGCGCGGCGGTGGAGCAGGAAAATTTCTTCGGCGTGCAGTTCCACCCCGAGCGCTCCGGCGCCGCCGGCGCCCGTTTACTGAAAAACTTTCTGGAGATGTAACCGGTGATTATTCCCGCTTTGGATTTAATTGATGGCCAGGTGGTGCGGCTGCATCAGGGCGACTACGGACAAAGCCGGCGGTATGGCAACGATCCCCTGCCCCGCCTGCAGAATTACGTTCGGCAAGGAGCACAGCTCCTGCACCTGGTGGATCTTACCGGCGCCAAAGACCCGGCCGCGCGCCAAATTCCCCTGCTGAAGACGCTGCTGGCCGGCGTAACGCCGGCGCCGGTGCAGATAGGCGGCGGCATCCGCACCCTATCGGATGTGGAGGCACTACTGGAGGCCGGCGCCACCCGGGTGGTGGTGGGATCTACGGCGGTGAAACAGCCGCGGGAGGTACAGGGATGGTTTGAACGTTTCGGTCCGGATGCGCTGGTGCTGGCCCTGGATGTCCGCATCGACGACCAGGGACAGCGCCGGGTGGCGGTGAGCGGCTGGCAGCAGGATTCGGGCATGACGCTGGAGGAAGCCATCGGCCAGTATCAAGCCTACGGTCTCAAACACGTATTGTGCACGGACATTTCCCGCGACGGTACCCTGCAAGGCTCTAACGTCGCTTTGTACCGGGATCTTTGCCGCGCCTACCCCGCCATCGCTTTTCAGGCTTCCGGCGGTATCGGCGGCCTGGAAGATATCAAACAGCTGCGCACCAGCGGCGTTCAAGGGGTGATCGTGGGCCGCGCCCTGCTGGAAGGCAAATTCACCCTTGAGGAGGCCATCGCATGCTGGCAAAACGTATAATTCCCTGCCTGGACGTCCGGAACGGACAAGTGGTGAAAGGCGTACAGTTCCGCAACCATGAAATCATCGGCGACATCGTGCCCCTGGCCCGGCGTTACGCCGAGGAAGGCGCCGACGAACTGGTGTTCTACGACATCACCGCCTCGTCGGACGACCGGGTAGTTGATCAGAGCTGGGTGGAACGCGTGGCCGAAGTGATAGATATTCCTTTCTGCGTGGCGGGAGGCATCAAGACCCTCGAACAAGCCGGCCGCATACTGTCGTTCGGCGCCGACAAAATTTCCATTAATTCGCCGGCGCTGGCGGACCCGACCCTCATCACCCGCCTGGCGGATCGCTTCGGCGTACAGTGTATCGTCGTGGGCATCGATACCTGGTTCGACGCCGGCAGCGGTACCTATCAGGTCAATCAATATACCGGCGACGAAACCCGCACACGCGTGACCCAATGGCTGACCCCTGACTGGGTAACGGAAGTCCAGCGGCGCGGCGCCGGTGAAATTGTCCTGAACATGATGAACCAGGACGGCGTCCGCAACGGCTACGACCTGAAACAGCTCAAGCTTATCCGCGAACTGTGCCACGTACCTTTAATTGCCTCCGGCGGAGCCGGCACGGCGGAACACTTTCTGGAAGCCTTTCGCGACGCCGAAGTGGACGGCGCGCTGGCGGCCTCGGTATTCCACAAACAAATCATCAATATCAGAGAGTTGAAAGCGTTTCTCGCACAACAGGGAGTAGAGATCAGATTATGTTAACCGAACAACAACGCGCCCGGCTGGATTGGACCAAAACCGGTCAAATGATGCCCGCGATTATCCAGCATGCGGTCTCCGGCGAAGTCCTCATGATGGGCTATATGAATCCGCAAGCGTTGCAGGTCACGCAAGACTCCGGCAAGGTCACCTTCTTTTCCCGCAGCAAGCAGCGGCTGTGGACCAAAGGAGAAAGCTCCGGCGACTTCCTGAACGTCGTCAGCATCCATGCCGACTGTGATAACGACACGCTCTTGATCCTGGCCAATCCCGACGGCCCCACCTGCCATACCGGCGCCGACAGCTGCTTCTCCCCCGCCGCCACCGACTGGGGCTTTTTGTACCAGCTGGAAACCCTGCTGGCGGGCAGAAAAAACGCCGATCCGCAAAGCTCCTATACCGCCCGGCTCTATGCCAGCGGCACCAAGCGCATCGCCCAGAAGGTGGGGGAAGAAGGCGTAGAAACGGCCCTGGCGGCCACGGTCCATGACCGGGAGGAATTAACCAACGAAGCCGCCGACCTGGTCTATCACCTGCTGGTTTTACTGCAGGATCAGGATCTGAATCTCAGCCGGGTGATTGGCCGTTTGCGTGAGCGGCATAACAAGCCATAAAAATCCCGCTGCCGAACCCGTGGTCGGCAGCGATCCTTTGCTCATCTTCCCTTTTCACCGGCGACGGCACTTAAAAGGAAACCTTCCTTGCAGGTTTGTCAGTACCCAACCATCTTTCCCAACCAAACGTTCCCGACCAGGCGTTCCATGGCTAAACGCCCCCTCAATTATTATAAATATATTAGCACCCAATCCTAATATTCGGCTAAGATGGTAATCTTCTAGAAAAACATATTTACACATATTATAAATAAACGAGAATGGTAAACACATCTCATATCAACTGCGTTTTCTTATATACCCAACCTTGAAATCAGGATACGTTCTTAGAGGCCGCTACGAGCTCTTTACGAACACTTTTCGTTATAAATATTTAGAGAGGAATTAAATGAATACGACATTGCAGCCATACCTACAGCCTGAGTTGGCTAATTTGTCAAAAACTATGTCATTAGCCTCGAAGGGCAATAATCTTGCCAATTATACTGCACAACTAGACTTAATAACCAATAGGGTTTTACCCATGCTGGCTAAGGCTGAAGAGCGCTATGGTAATAACTCAACCAAAAATAATAAATTTAAAGAAAAACCATTATTGCACGATTTAAAAAAGAACAAGAGCGAAAATATCACGGCAGAACATCGCAATGCGTATATTCATCGAAAACAAGCAATACTCAATTGCCTGCCTCAGATGGGAAAAGCAAATGGTGTTATTGCAAATAATCGTGTGTTTGACAATAAACGTTTATATGAAGCAAGGATTAACAGCAGCGACATTAACGCACAAAATCAACATGGAATAACACGTTTGATGGTGGCTTCAGCCACCACGTACAGCCTAGAGTATGTTATAAATTTATTAAATAATGGCACAAAAATAGACCTGCAAGATCAAGAAGGAAACACGGCATTGATCTGGGCCATTAAGAGCCTTGCATTGGTTAGCCAGCAATATAGAGAAAAACTACGCTATCTAAAAAAATGGAAAAGCGCGTCAGAACTATGGATTAACGGCGCTATGTCAACGGATCGCGCCCGCGAGAATCCATCAGAACGCAGAGAAAAAAAATTAAAATCGGCAAGGGATAAAACATTCGAAGAGGTGAAAATAAACATCGATCTCTTTCCCACGCAACGCAAAGATAAAGCAATATTACAGATAATCCACACCTTGATTGGCCACGGCGCCAGTGTCACCCTAACAGGCACCGGCGGCTTTAGTGCAGTGATGCTCGCGGTGATAAGCAATGAATTAACACTCTTGGAAAAGCTGCTAAAAAACAAAGCCAATGCTGACCTGCAAAATAACGCGGGTGAAACGGCTCTTCATCTGGCGGTAAAATACAATACCTGCTGGAGAATAGTTGAATTGCTTTTGCTTTACGCCACTGATATCAATAAAAAAGATAAGAAGGGTCAAACGCCGTTTATGCTGGCGGTACAGCGAGGGAAATGGGATATCATCGCTATCATGCTGGCCAAAGGCGTTGATTTAACAGATACCGATACTCTGGGCTGGACGGTTTTGATGCACGCCGTCAATTGCGGTGAGCTAAAAATGGTCGACTATTTGTTGAAAAGAGGCGCTGACGTCAATTTTGTGAATGCCGATAATATAACAGCACTCCACATTGCTGAGGAAAATAAAGATAACAACATCACTGAATTGCTGAACACACACCTATCTGACTTATCATCTCGAACACCACAGCAGGCAACGCTGACGACGCAAAGCATTCTGCCAACGCTTACTCCCGCAAAGGATTCAGATGATAATAAAAGAAGAAAACGGGCAGAGAATCATATAGCGCAGACGTTTCAACATAACGTCACGCGTAAAAAAAAGCATAACGCAAATAAAAGGCACGCCCCTGAAGAGAAAAAAAGTAATTCCCCTGAAAGTATTGTTTGGCAGGATATTATCAAAAACCATATTAGAAAACTTACCGCCAGCAATAATAAAGTTAAAAATCCTTTCATTGACCAGACACGTCAGGCATGCCTGCAAACGGTAAATGGCGCAAAAAACATCGCGGTAAGCGCTATAGAATTGGAAAAAAACTACATCAATTTTTGTGCTGAAATTGGTAATAGCAGCAATGCCCAAAACCATGATGGCATAAGCGATTTAATGATGCAGGCAGCCACCAGCTACTCTAATGCTGGCTTTGTTAATCCTATGATAAGAAATGATGGCGCCGACGTAAACCTTCGGGATAAGGAAAACAATACCGCATTAATGTGGGCCGTTAAATCGTTTCTTGAGATGAATGAAGAAAAAGAAAGAAATAAACATCAGCTGCAAAAATTGACGTTGGGAAAAGTCAATCATAAAGATTATTATCTCCGCTTTCGTCCAGAAGAAGAACAGCCACAAGAATTGCGTTGCGATGACATCATTTGTGACGAAACCGCCTGTGAAGAGGATATTTTCGACGTTGCCAAGCCTAAAAGATTATTTGGCAAAGCCAAAATAGCAGCGGATAATGCCCTATTAAATATCATTGATAAAAATTTTAAATTAGATAATTTACATTGTACCGACATGTCATGTGAGGAGAGCTATATGGCTGTGCTCAATAGCGATACGTCCGAATACCGCAGCACTCCATGTGACGAAACGGGTCCAAGCGACGACCCGCTGCATGAGATTAATTGCCATCTTGTTGTTAAAAAAGAAATCATAAGCAGCCTGCTAGACAACGGCGCGGACAGCGATTTAACGGGCACAGAGGGTTTTAGTCCACTGATGATGACCGTTATTAAAAACGATTTATCAACGTTTATGCAGCTGATCGCAAGGGGCGCCAATAGCGAGCTAACCAATAACAAAGGGGAAACAGCGTTACACCTGGCCATCAAATACTCTACCAACCAGAACATCATCAACTTGCTTATAGTCTTAACTAAAAATATAAATGTTAAAGATAGCAACAATCAAACCCCCTTTATGATTGCCTCCTTTCGCGGGAAACTGGATGTCATGGAATTACTGATACAAAAAGGCACCGATATCAATCAAGCGGATCATCAAGGCTGGACGGCGTTAATGCATGGGGTAAATTGCAACAACGAAAAGATCGTGAAATATCTCATTGATAAAGGAGCCGAAGTTAACTTACCTACCTCATGTTCGAAAAGCGCTCTTATGATTGCATTGGAAAAAAGAAACAAAAATATGGCACAATTACTTTTCGTCGCCGGGGCGAACATAAAGGCGGAGGAAAGAGACTATTTTGAGTCTTTAACGATAAAAAGTATTCATAAAGGGAATGCTGCTTTAGATTTAGAGACATCGAAAGAAAACAAAGATCAATCTACCGGTCAAACATTCACTGCAGACCACAATCAAACCATGACTGACTAAAAAACGATTTCCCAAGGTGATCTTAGACGTGAACAAGCGACGCTAGGACAACTTTTTTGCACCCCACATCCTCAACTAAGGAAGCAATCATGCATCTGTCATTGCCAACATACGTTCAGCCTGCGTTGGCTAATGCTACTCAGCCGATAGTGGCTGATGGCAATAATTTTTGCTTAGTACTCAATCAATCATGTTAGGTCTCAATATCGCATGGATAATTCCTTGTCCGGCAAGATCTAATGATATGCTTAGATTTTTTATCGCCAACGCTTGCTGGTAACGCAGTTTAGGGGCAAGATATTTCACATTCTCCGCCAGCAGTTTGATATATTCATAGCTAACCAACGGATTGTGCTGTATGCATAATTTTGTTAATTTCAGGAAAACTTCTTCATTGTCCACTTGTGGTATATATCTAAACCCTTTTAGAATATTGCTTATGATTTCTATTTGATATTCATATCGAAACGTGCTTCTGGTATTGAAAAATTCTCTACATATTAAAATATATGTTTTTGGCGGGACCTTATTAAACTGTTCCCGATAGAATTTCAACCATAGTTCCCCCCGCGGCTGTATTTTCCCTAATGTAGAAATATCCCTTGGAATTTCAAGCAATACATAACGATTTATTATTTCCAGCAAATCGGTATCGCGCCGATAGACATCTTCAAAGTATTCGGACCATTGACAAGAAATCTCCACACATCGACTGAAAAAATATGCAAAAAAGTGGTCATTCTTGATATTTACCTTCCTAAACAGCGTTTTAAATATCATCAATTGCATGAGCGGGTCATAGTTACTCAGTTCTCCGGGGTTGCCATCCTGCCCTAACAATCTTTTGATTTCCGGTTCGGTATAATGATTTTCGAGACTGGCTAACAGGAGTTGCCCCTGCTCAATACTTTTGTAAGTAATCGAACGAGTCTTATCATCTGCGGCTGATTTCTCAGCCGGCAGATTAAAGCTCACCGTTCGTTTGACGCGAGGCGGCCGTCCCGCTCCCGCTGGCGAAACATGCGGAGATAACGGGGTGCTTGGTTCATCACTCTTTTTTGGTCTTACGTTAAAACTTTGGGTACGATTTATTATTTTTTTTGATGGAACATAATTACACGTAGAAGCATGCCGAGCTGGGTATGTCTTGATTTTGACAACGACGCCTTGTGCGGATAAGCATTCACTTCCATAGGATGGAGCGCCATCAGAAGTGGACATTGCTGGGGGAGACCATTCTACCTGGTCTACAGGATAAACGTTGGTACAACCCATACCCGCCGTCGTCTTAGGAAAAGAGGCCAACGTGTGATGATTGGAAATCGTTTTCAATTGGGTTGCACCACAAAAAGCTTCAGCCACCGGCTCGGTTGTTAGATTATTTTGCGTGTGGCGACAGCATAAAAATCGGATCATTTCAAATTCCTCTGTTATAAAAAAATCATTCTCATTGTTGAACCTGATGATTAATTATCAAATTCTGAAAGAGCTTTTTATCCTCTTTTTTTGGAGAGAATGAAATCCACGATGACGTGATCATTTTATTGCAGTCAATATTGGTGAATAGAAAGTTGAATTGATAATATCTAACTTATAATGAGCTAATTCTTCTTTTAAACAGTATGAGATGTTTTTTTCAATTTTTTGATTAAAGCGCTTTGACATGAATTTTCTTGAACATAATTCCATTAGAATGGCACCATCTTTGACAAGATTATCAGGTAAAAAAATCAGGTTTTTTGATAAGCCATTGAAAATATAATTTCTCACGTCACTTGAGCATAAAAAAGACGCTTCCAAAAGAGATTTAAAATATGGAAAAAGCGTTGCAGGCGGTGCCTGTTGGCACAAAACCGGGAAATGCTTAAGTAATTGCCGGATAATGACATTGCAATTCACAGTAGTGAATCGAGAGACTGTTTGAAATAAGTAATCATAGACCTGTGGAAAAAATTGACTTGGGTAGTGCCGGAGGCAATGTCGACTAAAATAAGCCAAGCATTTCTCCAATAATTGGAACTGCCGCTGAGTTAAATTAACGTTATCCACCGATGGGGGAAATAGACTCTTCAGCCTTTGAAAAACAAAAAGTTTATGATTCCTTTCCAAGTGCTGAAAATTATCCATAATAATAATGAGCTTTCGAAGTTGCTCCGGTGGACTCAATGTTGCAATAGCCCCTGGTTGAATAGCTGTGCCCAATAAAGCCTTTAACAAGGATAAATTATATTCTGTCCATACTCCCCGGCTGATATATTCATTTTGTATATCCGCACTCTCGCTAAGATTAACTAATTTTCTCGGCACGCGCTTCATCTGCTCATTGATAAGCTTAGCGTTGTTACGCGCGATGGTATCCGCCGTCAGAGGTAAACTCTTAGCGGATGAGTGCCGCCTTGCCCGACCGGCCGTCAACGGCAGCACATATCGCCGATATATGGCGCTGCTTGCTTCTGCCTCAATTGGGGCCGGCGTATTTCGTACTCCATTGATCCTTTGCAAGGACGCTATGGGCATTGCTACTTGGGATTTTAAGTTGTCATGGTCGAGGTTGAAAGCCAAAAACCCTGGATGTGCGGAAAGTCGATGGGTGACATTATCTTGCATATTATTAGTTTTATGATTATGTTAAGTTCAGCGATCGTTTGACCGCGTTGTTTTTTTCAGTAACGCATACTAACGCCCTCCTCTTTTAAAGGCATTCAATTTCAGCTTTTTATTAAGCTAGCATTGAGTTCCTGGTGTTTTGCAAGATATCACGCAAATAATGACATGCTGGACATGAATACGAACCATCCTTCAATAGGTCGACAAGAAACTGAGAAAGTAAATTTTTTTCATCCGATGTTAATCTGGTGCCGTTACGGTTAATCTCAGTTGCAAGATAGAGTTGGCACGATGGCGGGAACACTTCAAATCGGGCAAGCAAGACCTTGCAAGCACCCAGCAACTCGCTATTTTCTATATGTTTTAATCCCCGTTCGCTGAAAACGGTTTGGGCCAGCCTCTGCACCGCCGGCGGCCACTCCCTTATGATTTCACGCATGCGGATGAACAGCAGATGGTGTTCCGCCATAAATCCGCTTCCACCCGTCTGCCGGTGTTGGCCGGACGATATCTCTTCTGCGGGCGTACCGCTTTTAAAATGCTTAGATTGACACAAAGAGACATCCGGCCGATTGCCCATACAGGTAATGCTTACGCCAAAAAGCTTGGGCCATTTATTCTGATCTGCGTAAATAAGAGGTTCAATTTCTCCCGTTTCTTTGTTCTGATGAAAACAACTCCATGTCAAACCAAACATCCCCTGCTCCTGATTTTGATGGATTACACATTTTCGTTATCTCTAGTCTACGCAAATGATATGTCGAACTCAAAGCGGTAGCTGAATCGAAAGGAAAATAATATGTTAAATGACTGGGTTCGCGGTTTTAATATATTTTATATAATGCACCCTCCATAAAACTTATTCTAAGAGCAAGGATGTTAACCTCTCGATTTCTAAATCGGTTTGGATTTTGATGATTCCATTTTAACGAAATGGCTAAAAAAGAGTCACCCATACTGCTGCAAAAGCTTTCTCCTTGCCTTTTCCAGATTCTTTTTTCAGCTATCGCTTCAGTGCCGATGCTTTTACTTCGGGTTTTGGCACATTTTCCTGAAGAAAATCTTTATCTGCGGTGATAGCATTACATTAGGTTTCAGGTAAAAAAATCCATGACCTACCAGTACAGTGGTGCACAGTGCGTCCCGTTTCGGAAAAAAAAAGGACAATAGTGCGACCGGCGCGTCCAGTGACGGTATCAACTGACCTAGCGTAACGGATAACTAGCTGAAATTGATTATTTATTTGACATACCAGAGGGAGCGGGCTTATCCACGCTTACCCGTTGGATCGGTATCAAAGCCTGGGGATACTGTGAAAATTTCACGATATGGAAAGCACTTTTGGGATGGTAATCGTATGAGTGATGGACGTTAAGATGGCAAAATTGACCTGTTTTAAGGCATATGATATTCGCGGCAAGTTAGGTGATGAATTAAATGAGGAAATCGCTTATCGCATTGGTCGTGCTTATGGTGAGTATCTGAAGCCAAAAACCATTACCCTTGGCAGCGATGTGCGCCTTACCAGCGAAAGCCTGAAATTAGCCTTGGCCAAAGGTCTGCGGGAGGCGGGTACCGATGTTATCGATTTGGGCATGACCGGCACCGAGGAGATGTATTTCGCGACATCCTTTCTTGGAGCGGATGGGGGCATTGAGGTTACAGCAAGCCACAACCCTATCAATTACAACGGGATGAAATTGGTTCGCGAAGGTTCCCGGCCCATCAGCGGCGATACCGGATTGCATGACATTCAACGGATAGCGGAAAACAATGCCTTTGCGGCTCCCGCTCTCCGCCAGGGAACTTACGCCTGCAAAAATATTTTGAGTGATTACGTCAAGCATATCCTGACGTATATTGATATTAGCCGCATCGTTCCGCTTAAACTGGTGATTAATTCCGGCAATGGCGCCGCCGGGCACGTTATCGACGCCATCGAAGCTAACTTCAAACAAAACGAAGTGCCGGTTGAATTTATAAAAGTCCATCACCAGCCGGACGGCCATTTCCCAAATGGCATACCCAACCCATTGTTGCCGGAGTGCCGGGCGGCTACCGCCAATGCCGTTCTCGAACACCGTGCCGATATGGGCATTGCCTTTGATGGGGATTTTGACCGATGCTTCATGTTTGATGAGAACGGCCAGTTTATTGAAGGTTATTACATTGTCGGGCTTTTGGCCGAGGCGTTTTTGCACCTGCAGCCCGGGGCCAAGATTATTCATGACCCGCGTTTAACCTGGAACACTATTGATATGGTCAAAAAGGCGGGGGGAACCCCGATCATGTCGAAAACCGGCCACGCCTTTATTAAAGAACGGATGCGGGCGGAAGATGCGATCTATGGCGGCGAGATGAGCGCCCATCACTATTTCCGTGATTTTGCCTATTGTGATAGCGGTATGATCCCCTGGCTCCTGGTGGCTCAATTGGTCAGTATCAAAGGCCAGTCACTCGGCCGGTTAGTCAAGGAACGTATTGCCGCATATCCATCATCCGGCGAAATAAACGTTATGTTGCAACAACCGGCCGTCACAATCGGAAAAGTGGCAGATCATTATCGCGCACGGGCGATAAGCGTCGATCATACCGACGGTATCAGTATGGAATTTGAGCGGTGGCGTTTTAACCTGCGCTCGTCAAATACCGAGCCTGTGGTTCGCTTAAATGTGGAATCCCGAGGGGATATCGCTTTGATGCAGGCCAAAACGGATGAGATCATGGCGATGCTGAAGTCCTGATTCACAGGCGTTAACGTACGATAAGTGCCAGAATGTAATATTGTTAACAACCTATTATTCCAATCACTTCACCCCTATGGTGATCCTGAGTTAACATGTACGTCACATTAACAGAGCCCGCCGCTTGGCAATTAGGCGCCGGGAGTCCACACTCAGACAGGAGTTAGTAATGTCCAAACAACAGATCGGCGTTGTCGGTATGGCGGTAATGGGCCGTAATCTGGCGCTTAACATTGAGAGCCGCGGCTACACCGTGTCCATTTTCAACCGTTCCGGCGACAAAACTGACGAAGTCGTTGCGGAGAATCCGGGTAAAAAGCTGGTTCCTTACCACACAATTGAAGAGTTCATCGACTCACTGGAAAAACCGCGCCGAATCCTGCTGATGGTCAAAGCCGGCACCGCGACGGATAAAACCATCGAGTCCCTGACACCGCACCTGGACAAAGGGGACATCCTGATCGACGGCGGCAACACCTACTACAAAGATACCATTCGCCGCAATCGCGAGCTGTCCGATCAAGGTTTCAACTTTATCGGCACCGGCGTCTCCGGCGGTGAGGAAGGCGCCTTGAAAGGCCCGTCCATCATGCCTGGCGGCCAAAGAGAAGCCTATGAACTGGTGGCCCCCATTCTTGAAAAAATCGCCGCCAAAGCCGACGGTGAAGCCTGCGTGACCTACATCGGCGCCGACGGCGCCGGACACTATGTGAAAATGGTGCATAACGGTATTGAATATGGCGACATGCAGTTAATCTCTGAAGCCTATTCCCTGCTGAAGAACGCACTGCATCTCAATAATGAAGAGCTTGCCCAAACGTTCAGTGAATGGAACAAAGGAGAGCTCAATAGCTACCTGATCGACATCACTAAGGACATCTTCACCAAGAAGGATCCTGAAGGAAACTATTTGGTTGACGTGATCCTGGACGAGGCGGCAAACAAGGGTACCGGCAAATGGACCAGCCAAAGCTCCCTCGATCTCGGTGAACCCCTGACGCTTATCACTGAGTCTGTATTTGCCCGCTATCTCTCTTCGTTAAAAGATCAACGCGTTGCGGCGTCCAAGGTTTTAACCGGCCCCGCCGACAAAGCGTTCAGCGGCGACAAGGCTGAATTCATCGAGAAGGTTCGTCGAGCCCTCTATCTGGGTAAAATCGTTTCATACGCCCAGGGTTTCTCCCAGCTGAAGGCGGCATCAAAGGAAAACAATTGGGACTTGCACTACGGCGAAATCGCCAAGATTTTCCGTGCCGGTTGTATCATCCGGGCCCAATTCCTGCAAAAAATCACCGATGCCTACGCGGATAACGCCGATATCGCCAATCTCCTTTTGGCACCCTATTTCAAGGACATCGCCGATAAATATCAGCAAGCCTTGCGTGACGTAGTCTCTTATGCCGTGCAAAACGGCATCCCCACTCCGACGTTCTCCGCGGCTATCGCCTACTACGACAGCTACCGTTCGGCAGTATTGCCGGCCAACCTGATCCAGGCGCAGCGCGACTACTTCGGGGCGCATACCTACAAGCGTACCGACAAGGACGGCGTTTTCCACACCGAATGGCTAGAGTAATATTTTCCATAGCGACCGGTAGCGTGTAGCTAGTACCCTGCCGCCGCGGACGGAATTATAAACGAACCGCGCCGCCAAACGTAAATAGGGTATCCCTCGTTTGGCGGCGCGGTTTTTAATTATTTAATAAAAGCGTTTTGTTGTATCCGTTACACCCGTCCGTAATGATCTTTAATACGGACAATATCGTCTTCGCCTAGATACGACCCCGACTGGATCTCTAATAATTCCAAGGTGATTTTACCGGGGTTTTCCAGCATATGTTTCGACCCCACCGGTATAAAGGTGGATTGGTTCTCGGTAATCAAAAAACACTTATCTTCAACCGTCACCTTGGCAGTACCGGCGAGGACCACCCAGTGCTCGGTACGGTGATGGTGCATTTGCAACGAGAACATGCCGCCCGGTTTTACCGTAATCCGGTTAACGTTATAGCGTGTTTCATTAACAACCACATCGCTGCGTCCCCAGGGACGGTAGGTCTCGCGGTGGCGACGGTATTCGCTGCGCTGATTCAGCTTAAGATATTCGACGACTTTTTTAACGTCCTGAACCTGGGATTTGTTAATAACGAGGACAGCGTCCTTGGTATTCACAATCACCAGATTCTCAACGCCAACCGCCGCTACCAGCTTCTCGTCGGTGTTGATATAACAATCCGAAGTGTTATAGAGAAATATATCCCCGGAAAGGGCATTGTTCTGGCCATCTTTCTCGCTGACATCCCATAAAGCGGACCAGGATCCCACATCGTTCCAACCCGCATCCATGGGAACGACTATCGCCTCGTCGGTTTTTTCCATCACCGCATAATCCACCGACTCCTCCGGACAGGCGAAAAAGGCTTCCTTGTCCACCCGGATAAAATCCTGGCCCGCGTCAGGCTGATGCGCTTGCATCGCTTGCTGGCAGGCGGCCAGGATATCGGGACGAAACTTGCCTAACTGGTTTAAATACTGTTTGGCGCGGAACATAAACATCCCGCTATTCCAATAGTACTCACCGCTGGCAATATACCCCTGCGCGGTGACGCGATCCGGCTTTTCGACAAAACGGCCTACTTTAAAAATCTCCCCTTGCGCATCCTTGACCTGTTCGCCGCGCTGAATATAGCCGTAGCCGGTTTCCGGACCGGCGGGAACGATACCGAAAGTCACGAGTTTGCCGGCTTCGGCATAGGGCAGCGCCAGGTTCACCGCCTGATGGAAGGCACCCACATCGGCGAAAATATGATCTGCCGCCAGCACCAGCAGGATGGGATCATCTCCCGTGGCGACCGCATCCAGCGCTGCAAGGGCTATAGCCGGGGCAGTGTTTCGCCCCACCGGTTCCAGGATGATATTGCCGGCCAATTGATGAATCTGCCGCAATTGCTCGGCCACCAGAAAACGATGCTCTTCATTACACACAACCAGCGGAGCGCGGATATCCAGGCCGGCAAGGCGCGTCAGCGTTTCTTGCAGCATCGACTGCTTGCCGTGCAGCGTCAAAAACTGCTTAGGATAAAGCTCTCGCGACATAGGCCACAATCGGCTACCGATACCGCCGGCCATAATGATTGGAAGTAACATTTTAGTCCTTGAATGTTAAAACGAGTGAGTGTCTAAACGATCGCGCTATGCCAGCGAAGGCGAGCCGGTCAGCAGCCCTTTATAAATTTCAGCGTATTTTTCAACCATCTGCTCTGACGTAAACATCTTTTCAAACCGAGCGCTGGCGTTTTTGCCGAATTGCCCGGCCAGTTCCGGCGCGTTCCATAATGTATCCATCGCCGCACGCAGCGCGGATGCATCGGAAGGGGGGACCACCAGGCCGGTTTCATTATGGATATTGATAAACGTCGTACCGGTGCCAATCTCGCTGGAAATCAGCGGCTTTTCCATCATCGCGCCTTCCAGCAGCGAAATGCCGAACGCTTCGGAGCGCAAATGCGACGGAAAGACAATGCCGTAGCAAAGCATCAACAGCGCGACCTTATCCACATCCGGTACTGCCCCCAAGAAATGGATATTGGTTAGGCCCAGCCTTTTCGCCTGCTGCTTAAGCTCATCTTCTATCGGTCCGGCACCGACGATGACGATGGGATAAGGCGCACCCATCGCCGCTTCTATGAGGATATGCAGCCCCTTGTAATAGCGAAACGCACCGATAAACAGAAAGAACGGAGCACCAATTCTGGCGCGCCAAGCATTCAAACTTTCCTGACTCACCGATGGATAGGAGTTCTTATCGAGCCCATAAGGGATAACGCTGACTTTATCGATATGCTTCTGCAGCGTCGGACTGGTGGAAACGTAATTAGGAGACGCGGCGACGATATGATCTACCCTGGAAAGAAAGAAGTCCATTAAAGGGGTATAAAACTTCAGCAATGTCTTTTGCTTAACGATATCGGAATGGTAACTCACCACGGTAGGTTTTTTGGTGCCGCTGATAAAGTGGACCATATCCATAAAGGGAAATGGAAAATGATAGTGGATAACATCCGCGTGTTTGGCCAGTTCTTTAAAGCGTCTGATGGCGGCAAATGAAAATGGCGTTGAGCCCAGTTCAAACGTCACCGCCTCGCAATGGGTCATATGCGAACCAAGCCGCTGATTTTGAATATGCCCTCGCGGGCTTAGGGAAAGCACGTCAGACTGGATGCCATGAGCCACGCCGCCCTCACTCAACTGAAAAATAACTTGCTCAATGCCGCCAAAGGAATCTGGATAATATGTTTTATAAAAATGGAGGACTTTCAGCATGTAAAATATCAAACCTGGTTATATGCATTAATCGTTTCTTGCGCGCAACGTTGCCAAGAAAAAAGTTTTGCCCGCTCCAAACCGCTGGAAATCGCTGACTCGCGCCAGACATTATCTTCGAGGCTTAGGCGTATCGATGCGGTAAATCCATCGATATCGTGAGGATCATGCATGAGCGCACAATTGCCCACTACTTCGGGTAAAGACGAACTATTGGAGCAAACAACCGGTACACCGGAAGACATTGCTTCAAGTACCGGCAAGCCGAATCCTTCATAAAGCGAAGGGAAAACAAAGGTTCTGGCGCCGGCAAATAACCAGGGCAAATCACCCGAACGGGTATAGCCGAGATAACGCAGCCACCCTTCCCGCCCGGCTTGTTCAAAACGTGCGTGCAGCGCCTCGCTTCCCCAGCCTTTATAACCGCAGATCACCAGCGGATAGCGCTGACTAAGAGGCGCAGGCAGCCGTTGATAAGCATCCAGCAGGGTCTTCAGGTTTTTCCTCGGTTCTATGGAACCGGCAAATAGCGTATAGCGGCCCGCGGAAAGCTGGAAAGAGGCCAATGCCTGATTGATCTGCTGTTCGTCCCGGGGGAAAAACTCACCGCTGCTGGCCAGACTCGCGGTGGCGATTTGCGAAAGAGGGTAAGCAAAATATCTGGCTAATTCTTGCCGGGTGAATTCCGAATCCGTGATTAATACTTTTGCCCGCCGCAGCGTCAATGACAGCTCTTTATGCATATAGCGCACTCTCTCCGCCGGATGGCATTCAGGGAAGCTGAATACGGACAGGTCGTGAAAGGTTGCGACGCAGTTATCCACCCCCGGCGGGAGATAAAAGTTGGGTCCGTGGTAAATATGCTGTGGAAAGGGCTTTAACGCGCGGGTTTTCAACCAGGGCGCGGTAATCCTGTAAAGCTCGGATGCCACTTTGCTGCGCTGGACCATACGCTTGAGGCCGCTATTCAAAGGCGCGGTCTCACTGGCGGCCGGGATATCACGGCTGATGTGCCGACCCTGGAGAAATAAAAGCTCAGAAATCTCCGAGCCTTCGTGCAACTGCAAGCCTTTGGCCAATTCGTACGTGTACCGGCCGATACCCGTCAAGGGATACTTGATGGGGTCCGTACCAAAAATGACTTTCATTTATTCAACTTTCCAGCATCCAACGCAGGGTTTCCTCTAACGGAGGCGTACTCCACTCCCCGATGATGGAACGCAATTTACCGGCGTCTCCGCACAGGGTTTTCACTTCATTGGCACGAACAAATGCCGGATTGACGGTAATGTTTAAATGATGGCCGGTGATAACTTCACACATTGCCACCACTTCACGTAGCGAGTAGGTTTTCCCTGAACAGACATTCACCGTCTGCCCTGCCGCGGCCGAGTTGATTAATCCCATATAGGCTTTAACCAGTGCGCGAACATCGGTGAAATCACGCCATACATCCAGGTTGCCTAATTCAAGGATCGGCGCTTTTTCTTTGAAATGCTTGACGATTTTCGGCAACAGGAAATTCTCGCCCTGACCGACTCCGGTATAGTTAAACGGCCGCACCAGGATAACCGGCAGCTTATCCAGCCATAACCGCGCCATAAACTCCATCGCTGCCTTACTGACAGCGTAATCATTAGCGGGATTAAGTGGAGTCAGCTCATCCAACCGGCCTTCGCGGCTGTTGCCATAGACATTCGCGCTGCTGGCCATCAGCACCGCATCCGGCGCTATGCCCGAGTGGCTAAGCGCCTCGAGCAGATTGCGGCTTCCCACCAGATTAACCTGATAAAACGCGTTGGCGTCGCCATGTCCGACATAAGCAATGGCCGCCAGATGGATCACGACATGCGGCCGCACCTGAGCCATCACGGCGGAAAGGGCCGATAAATCCAACAGATCAACGTTGAAATAATCCGGCTGATCCGAAGCGATGGAACCTAAACCAAACACCCGGTATCCGGCAGCGGACAGCTCCGCCGCCATATAATGGCCGGTGAATCCGCTGATCCCGGTGATCAGGGCCCTTTTGCCATTGCCGGCCATCAGAAAGAAAAGCCCTGCTCGTTGCGCCGCATATCGGCCTCAACCATCATTTTGCACAGCTCTTCAAGGGAGGTTTTCGGTTCCCAGCCCAACACCTTTTTGGCTTTCTCGGGCAGCCCAATCAGCAATTCGACTTCGGCGGGGCGGAAGAATTTCGGATTAACCCGCACCAGCGTTTTACCGGTATCGATATCAATGCCGACTTCGTCTTCGTGCTGCCCTTCAAACCGCAAATTGAACCCGGCGGCTTTGAAAGCCATTGAAACAAAATCTCTTACGGTTTCGGTGCGGTTGGTGGCCAGAACAAAGGTGTCCGGCTCGTCGGCCTGCATCATGCGCCACATGCCTTCGACATATTCCTTGGCAAAACCCCAGTCACGCTTGGCGTCCATATTGCCCAGTTCCAGCACGTCCAGTTTGCCGAGCTTTATCTTAGCGACGGAATCAGTGATTTTTCGGGTGACGAATTCCAGCCCGCGCAGCGGGGATTCATGATTGAAAAGAATGCCGCTGCAACCAAAAATTCCGTAGCTTTCACGATAGTTAATGGTCATCCAATGGGCGTAAAGCTTGGCTACCCCATAAGGGCTGCGCGGATAAAACGGCGTATCCTCCTTTTGGGGAATAGCCTGGACCTTGCCGAACATTTCCGAGGTCGAGGCCTGGTAGAAGCGAATCTTCGGGTTAACGATGCGAATGGCTTCAAGCAGGTTAAGAGGACCGATGCCGGTTATCTCGGCGGTGGTCACCGGCTGCGCAAACGAGACGCTGACAAAGCTCTGCGCCGCCAGGTTATACACCTCGGTTGCGCCCGACTGCTGGAGTAGGCGGATACTGGTGGACAGGTCGGTCAAATCATACTCCACCAAATGCAGATTCGGATGCTGATCGACGCCAAGCTCTTTCAGGCGCCAAAAATTAACCGAACTTGTACGACGGTATGTGCCGTAGACGTTGTAGCCTTTTTCTAATAACAACGCCGTTAAATAGGCGCCATCTTGTCCGGTGATTCCTGTAATAACTGCAGTTTTACTCACGCTAAATCTCCATCATCAAACTTACACGTATGATACCAGACGCTGTTATTGAGACAATTTAAGAATTGCTCAGCGCTTTCCTTCCAGGTTAAGCACTTCATACCGGAAGAAACGGGATGCATCCCTCTATTCCATAAATCAATCCATTGTTTAATTTCTTCCGACTGCTGCAGAGGGGTTATGCCGGAAAAATAAAACGCATTTTCTCCAGCTACTTCCTTAAAGACCGGGATATTTCGAGCAATGATTGCTATGCCTTTCATACCCGCTTCGATTAATGGTAAACCAAAACCTTCCGCTTCAGATGCCGCGATTAAACAACTTGATTTTTTATAGAGCTCATCAAGATATTCATCTGAAATGCCATTGAACCAGTGAAGTTTTTTTCCAAGCTCAGGGTGTTCATTAATCAAGTTAACCAGATTTTCAGACAACCATCCCTGACGTCCAATGATTAAAAGATTAGCATCGATGCCTTGACTCCATAATTCATCGAAACATTTTATTATTTGTATATGCCCTTTGCGTGGTTCTAACGTACCAACCATAATAAAATTTAGTTTTCCGTCGATGTAATCCAATATTTCTTTTGCATCGTCAGGCAAACCTGAAGTGGGAAGGCTATTTTTGATATCTGCACCTAAATGAAAATAGCCCACTTTAAGTTCGGTTTTTCTTGAAGGTGCGTGACTTTTTATCCAAGCAATATATTCGTCAGCTACAGAACGTGAAATGCAAATAATACCGTTTGCATAACTTACCGTTTTTGCCCATTCAGTAAATTCTAAAGATAATTTAGCGACAAAATTATCTGGTTTATGAAGAGGTATGAGATCATAAACGACATAATAGACTTCCACACCACGATCCTTGAGATCATTATTTATGATACGGTGTGAAACGGCTAATAAAGGGTGCAGATCAAGATAAATCAACTGATCTTTTGGAAAGAAGTCTACCACTTCATCGCTCTCGGAAGCGCAATAAAAATGAGTAGCGTCTTTTTTAGCTTTTCGGAAAGTCCGATCATAGGGAAAAGAATAAATAACTTCAATATTATCAGCCAGACTAGTCAATTCAGTTGTAATAGCGCGGACAACACGCTGTATGCCGGTTTTGGAATCATCATGTATCATTGCGCTGATATCAATATATTTTTTAGGATTTCTGTGCTCAGGCACAATATTTTTGCTCAATAATAGCGCAATGTGTAAAAAATCATTTTTTGTAAACGTAAAATTCGAATTCGTTATTTCTTCAATCGCCGCCGATAAAATTTCATTCGCTGTCAACGTCTCACGCTTGCTGAAATGATTTGTGTCAATAGAAGAAATAACGCCCAGGAATTTCTCGGCGGATTTATCCCAAGTATAGATTTGGGCTCGCTTGAATGCGTTTGCTTTGGAAAGTTTCCTGAAGGTCTCGTTTCGAATTGCTAATGTAATTTTTTCAGAAATACTTGTCACATTGAACGGATCAAAATATGAGTCCACTTCATTACCAATAATTTCCCGCATAACTGGAATATCAGCAGCAATAACCACTGCCCCTGAAGCCATTGCTTCCAGTGGCGGCATTCCAAACCCTTCTTGATATGAAGGGAAAACAAATAATTCACAGCTACTATATAACGCCCTCAATTCAGTATCAGAAACATACCCAGTGAAGTAAACTTTCGTGCTTATTCCTAACTTACTCAAAATATTGATTATATTATCAATATCAACCGGTTTTTTTCCAGCGACCACTAAAGTATATTGATCTTGAATATCCTGAGGTAATTGTGAAAAGGCTTTATATAAATTAATGAGATTTTTATGAGGATTCGTCCCCCCCGTATAAAGAATGAATTTTTCAGGGATACTTAATCGCAGTAATATATCCTTAGTTTCGTCAGACGATAAATATCCGAACTGTTTTTTATTGATACCACAAGGAACCACGTGCAAAGACGGCAAATTTAGTTTAGCGCTGATTTCAGCTTGGGAAGCATAGGTATCGGTTAATTGCAGGTCTGTATCATGTAAATATGAGAGCTTTTCAAAATACCATGGCCTTATAGGACTCTTTAAGCCCAAATATTCATCTTCATTCAGCAATGGGATGACATCATGTAATGTGGCAATTATTTTCAAGCTCGTAGCGAATTTTCGTAAGGTTTGTAATCTGCCTATCGATGTTACTGCCGCATCTTCCCAACCTTCTTGGAAATTAGGGATGAAGAGCAAATCTGCATTTTGTTGATAAATAAATGCTTCGCGAATTATTTCTGATATAAAAATTTCTTTTTTATGATTTGTGCTTGAACTTATGCCCGTGTACTGTGTCCAGCAAAGGATATTTTTTTCGGGAAGGAGACTAGCAAAATCTGATTTGATTTCATCAACGAAACCCAGGGCGCCATTCAGAAGCAAAGTATAATCATTTTGCTTATCTCGACGAATTAAACTTTTCGTTAATTCAGAAGCATATCGCCCCACTCCTCGATAACGTGAAGAAGACTGGCAACCTTGTAAATCAACTAATATTTTCATGGTTTATATTTTTCGGTCAATTGCTTATAAATTTCTTTCGCGTATAAAGACAATTCTTCTTTTTTGTAAAGTGCGTCGATGGAATCGCGTGAACTATTTCGGGAAGCACTGACACGAGCAGATATAGAGCTCAATCTCGTGTGTAAATGTGTTTTTTTGGCGATAGAGACAAGTTTATTCTTTAATTTTTGGTGCCGAGAAACATAAGATAAAATATCGTAAAATGAATGCTTAATAAATAGTACTGCCTTAAATTTTATTTTTTTGGGCCTGATTAGCACCCTTGAAAGAGAGTTTAAGGATATAAGCATAACAACCATCCTTCCTGACTTATCCAAAACACATGGCTGAATAGGATTGTGCTCCTTCAGGAGTTTCATTTTTCATCATTTCCATCGAGCTAAATGAGTGATACATCATCGTTTACCCTTAATGGAATCCCTCATCAGAAAAATTAAGCACGCTACCGCCCTTGGCTTCTAGCTACCACCACACATAACTTCTTTTATATTATCTGAACGCTTAACGTAATAAATATTGCATACCTAAAAACCTCAACATGTGCAAATTTATTTTTCACTTAAAATTTCTTATAAAGACTCGCTATTATGATCATGTTCTCAAGAATTTGCATCTGGTTTCTGATATCAATCGTCGTTTGCTAATCAGCACGGTATGGTGCAATTTAATACATTTATTCACAATTTAAGATTGTAACAAAATATTACTGTGATGTTATGCACATTTCGCTTTGCCGCATGCCGCATAATACAAATCTCCTCATTAAGACAAGATTATAGTTGCTGAAAGCCGGCTTAAATTCGAAATAGACATCTAGTGCCTATATCATTTATATGTCTGAATATTTTCCCCACAATTCACCTGGATCTATTACATATTCGCTACAATTTAACATCAATCCAGAATATTAAATTCGACTACAACCCTCAGAAAATGGGCCAATCTCTGTTTCTTACCAGTATAACCACCAGCACGTATTTGTAAAAGAAACCCATCAATCAATGGTCCTAAAAAATATTAACTGATCAATTTATTTATTTTTTCAACAATCGCACGCACGGGTTTTGTCATAGACCATGAATAGCTCTGCAAAATTTCTGTTTTTTGTTGCTCTAAAATATCTATATTCTTGCATAAATCGTCGTTTAATTTTCTTAAACGTTCATTTTCAATAAGCAACAAGTTTATATTTTTCTTTATGTCTGCGAATGAATCTGCATTCAATTCAATGTTACTTGACTCATTACCGGCACGAGCGCTTTCGTCCCTTCTATTGAGAACAAGTTCAGATATAGCATGGAACTCCTGCGTAAACATATATAACTTTTCTAAATTTAAATTATTTCTGTATAAAACGAAAAAGTCGAAATAATTAGGAGGCGCAGAAAAATATTGCTGTAATAATTCTACTTTTTCATTTGCAACATAAAATCGGTTCAGTCCATCGAAATACACAAATGTATATTTTACATCAATAAGCAAATGTTCCCAATTATGATATGATAAATCGCTAGTATTGGGTTTTGTCGCTTCAACCAAAACGATCCAGGGTCTATAAGTGGTAAAATCGGCTCCCTCAAGAACAAACTCCTCGCTGCCCTCGACATCAATTTTCAAAAAATGCACATCTCCGGTCACAAAGTTTTTGAAAATATAAGCTAATGTTTTCGTCTCCACTTCAAGTTCATTTACACATTTCCCGTCAGTGGTATATTTATCGGCGTAATCCTTAACCGAAGTGGATAATCCATTTCCACTGTCAATACTGTAAAACGTTTTTGTACCATTTTGCTTGTCGATCGCTATATTTAAATTAATATCTCTTAAACGATCTTTACATATATTGTCGTAGGACTCCTTCATAGGTTCAATGTTAATGCCATGCCAACCATGATCGTAAAATGCCTTGGTTACAGAATCGTTGACGGGATCACTGGCCCCAACATCGATATAGAAGCCAGGACCAAATCGATTCAGAGCACGCCAAAGGATGACATCTTCATAATTTTGCGCGAAAGATACAAAGGTCATAATTGAATCTCCAATGTTGAGATAGTAACAATGCCCTTTAACCGGACGAATGTTAGTTAATACTTTGTTATATGTTTTTAATATTAAATATGTCTAATAAGTGCGCGGGCACAATTCTTTATATAGCATTTTATTCGTGGTTCAGTTCATACCACATATACCGCCATAACAGTAAATGCTATCTTATTAAACCACTGATTATTATTTCGCAAAAGCAAAAAAAAGACCCTTTACAAAGTAAAATTTTTAAAAATATTACTTTTAGACATTTCAAAAACAGTATATCAAAAATTTACGCAGAAATCATATATTGTTACAAAATATCAAAAATATTAACGTTTCTGCTGTATCATCGCTGTTATATGCATGAATGTATTGTCTCTACATACTTCATTTTTTGATCAGCGCTGGCTGTGAGTAAATAGGAGCAGCTAATGGGAGTCATCTAATACGTCTACTTAAGATTTACTGGAAAAAACTCGCCGGAGTCCTCCAATAAACCGGTCCAAGCTACCTGAGAATCCCGTTGTCGCTATGCCAATCAACTCAACAAAAATATTGATCGGCAACAACCTCAGCCGGTCCATCAAGCTTGATTTTTCCATGTTCAAGCCAGATTGCCCGGTCACACAAATCACAAATCAATTTTTTAGAATGGCTCGCGATGACTAAGATATTGGTAGACTTAACCAGTTCGTGCATTCTTTCTTCCGCCTTTCGCTTAAAATTTTCATCGCCCACGGAAAGCCACTCATCCATAAGCAAAATTTCAGGACGCATAATTGTAGACACGGAGAATGCCAACCGCAAATGCATGCCGCTAGAATAAGTTCGAACGGGCATATCAACAAAATCACCTAATTCTGAAAATTCTATTATTTCAGAAAGCTGTTTTGTAATTTGCGATTTTGTCATTCCCAATAATCCTCCCCGGATGTAAATATTCTCTCTTCCCGTTGCTTCAGGATCAATCCCGAGGGAAATATCTATCAGGGATCCTATCTGGCCTTGAATTCTGGCTGTCCCCGACGAGGGTTCATAGACACCGCTCAGCAAGCGAAGTAAAGTACTTTTACCCGCGCCATTGTGCCCTAGCAATCCTACACGATCACCATCTTTCAGCGTAAAGTTCAGGCCTTCAAGCGCCTTAACAATAACGCGGCCTTGTGTATCCTCTCCAAGTTGCCCACCCGTTGCAACTTGAATTAGCCTTTTCTTTAAAGATCGACCATTGGCGTTGTATATGGGAAAATCAACACAAACATTGCTAAATTCAATAGATGCCATATTTTATCTTCTTTTTTAGAGCCAGTACGCTATTCGGCGCTTATAACGCCCATAAATCACAAGTGCCACAAACCATCCGACCACGGCAAATAGAATCGAAGCAACCCAATTTGTCATCGTTGGTAATTCACCGAGCAGCGGTGCGCGAACAATCTCTATTAAATGGTATAATGGATTATAATTTAATATTTGCAGACCTATTCGTTTCGGCAAAAGCGTGGGCATCCACATTATTGGTGTAATATAGAAGACAACCTGCAATACGCTGATAATCATTTGTGGGAGGTCGCGGTACCGCGCGCACACGATACTTAACACCAAGACAATCCACAGGAGGTTGATGAGGACTAAAAACATTCCGAAAATACTAAACAGGGAAATCAAATGAAGGGGCTTGCCAACAAAAATAAAAACAAGCGGTAATATAAGAATATTATGCCCCAATATCAAAATATTACGCCACATCATTCGTAAAATATGTACAAATAAGGGAATAGGTAATTGCTTAATTATGTTTTCAGCACCAATAAAACCGGTACAGCCCTCAGTGAGCACCGAGGAGATAAAGCCCCATAGAATCAATCCTATTGATAGAAATGGGAAAAAATCAGCCATCGGAGTAGCAAAAATTCCTCCGAAAACAAGACCGATGGTACCTATCATAACACCCATACTGATGGTCAGCCAAAACGGTCCCAAGGACGAGCGTCTATAGCGTTGGCGCACATCTTGCCATCCAAGCATGCCGGCAAGGGAATATCGTCTTGCGGCGGCGACTATATCGGAAAATGCGATGGATACTGAGCTATTGCCCATAGTGAAAAAATACCAATTACCAATAAAAGAGGGACATATTAATCTGCAATGCAGTTTATGTCACCCCTTTCGTTTTTGATTTGGATCTAATCTGTACAAAAGTAGCGGCTTGAAAGGTATTTTCCGAATAATCTCATTAAGCCTGGTTAATTCTTGAACGAATAAAGGGGGCCCTTTGACCAAATTTTGCATGAGGTATCTTTCATACCAGACCTCACCAAAAGACCTTTGCGCTTCGCCGCTCCGTCGCGCCCTCTGATTCGATAGGGGTATTCCCCGAATGCGGCAAAAACCATGCATGGGTCTATGCCGCAAGTCTAGGGCCTCTTCGGTATTCGACGGGCCTGAGTGCGCCTTTTCCCCTCCGCGGCCGGATGTTCTCTTTTTTCAATCCGATCATTGTGTTACCTGTTCGTTTGCGGAGGTGATGATTTCACCCCTCTCCAAGTGGCTGAATTCAATATGCCATGTCAAACCCGCTCGAATGCGGTCTTGGCATGAGTATGGAAACCCCCGCCCAAGCAGTCCAAGTTTTCGTCCGCATCCCCCTGAAGAATGGTGTTTATAACAGCAGGCTAGGGCTACGCACATGTCAACAATGATAGCCGCCCAAACCCACTATTACCGAGAATCTTTTGCAAGCATACCTTTTCAACGATCCTATTATTCTATGCCTGTTTCCAAATGGTGCTAGAGGAGGCATCTTAACACTGGATTAAAAAAAGGTTTAAAACCCTACAAGCACTATTCAGTCTCAGAAAAATTCGGTACAATTCGCGGGAATATCGGATGCCTTGCTGTTTTCCACCGTTGCAAAGCAACGTGCTACACGGGTTCGAGCTTTCCCACTATTATTAAGTAACCACGCTTTTAGGATAAAATATGTGCTTCCGGAATGAAATACGGGATCAATATGCAGAGTTTAATCATGTTGAACGGCTTTTAGATTGTTATTTTAGTGAATGCTATTATGAATAATTTTGCTGGTAATAAAGTGGCCATCATTGTTCCATGCTACAATGAAGCTCTTTCAATTCAAAAGGTTATAGCTGATTTTCGTCAAGCGCTACCAGAGGCATCAATATTCATATTTGATAATAATTCGACTGATAATACAGTGCAAATTGCGAAGAGTGAGGGGGCTCAAGTATTTAACGTAATGCAAAAAGGCAAAGGAAATGTCGTCAGGCGCATGTTCGCGGATGTGGACGCCGATATATACGTCATGGTGGACGGCGATGCGACTTATGATGCCTCATGCTGCCCGGCACTGATTGATAAACTCATATCCGAACATCTCGATATGGTTGTGGGTGCGCGTGTTCATATGATCAAAGAAGCCTATCGTCCCGGCCATAGTTGGGGCAATAAAATTCTTACCGGTTGCGTTAAACTCATTTTTGGCGGTGAATTCTCTGATATGTTATCGGGCTACCGGGTTTTTTCAAAACGTTATGTAAAATCTTTTCCCGCACTGGCGACGGGATTTGAGACCGAAACAGAGCTGACGGTGCATGCGTTGGAACTGCGCATGCCCTATGCCGAAATTGATACCCCCTATAGTCCCCGCATGGAAAGCTCAGTGAGTAAATTATCTACCTATAAGGATGGTGCAAAGATTCTAAAAACTATCATTAAATTATATTCGGTCGAACGCCCATTTTTTTTCTATGGCATATTGGCAATAATATTTGCCCTAATAGGAATATGCATATCCATACCCATTATTGATGAATATATCATTACGGGGTTAGTTCCTCGCTTGCCGACTGCGGTACTGTCAACGGGATTACTCATCTTTTCGGCCATTGCATTTATCACGGGGTTAATCCTGGAATGTATCACCATGGGGCGCAGGGAGTTTAAGCGCCTGTTTTATCTATCACTTCCCCTTCCTCATGGTAATCAAGGGACTAATGAACATGTTTAATATCGCTTCGACCAAAATTGATAAGTCGAAAATTTCGCTTAAAGAAATAATTGTAGTTAGCGTTATTTATCTTTGTGTCATAAGCTTTATTTTACGAGTACAGCTTGAAACAGGATTTAATATACTGACCGGCGATCGGTATGACGGGTTAATCGAGAATAGTCTGCTGGAGCATTGGTATAATGTGTTCAGAGGCAAATCTCCTTGGAATATTGTAGGGTATTTTTCACCTTATCCCAATACGCTGGGTTATAATGATGGCTATTTTCTGTACGGTTTGATAGCATCATTTTTTAGATTTTCAGGCACTGATATTTTTCTTTCCGCGGAGCTCGTTAATATTGTTTTGAGGACCATAGGTTATTATTCATTTTATGCACTTTGCCGCCGGTGTATTGGACTAAAACCCTTTCTTGCTATCACCGGCGCCAGTATATTCACCCTAAATAATAATCTTGTTCTCCAATCGGGCCATGCACAACTATTAAGCGTAGCGTTAAGTCCTTTGCTGACACTTTTACTTTACCGCTATATGCTTTTTTTAACCAGCGGGAACAGTAGAAAAAAAGCCATCCTATATGGCTCCGCTTCCGGGATATTGCTTGGCAGTTGGCTGTTAAGTACTTTTTATATGGCCTGGTTTTTTATTTTCTTTACAATGATTCTCACTATCTTCATTGTTTTGATTTCTTATTGGGAAAAACGGCGCCATAATGAATCTTTTATCAGACCATCATTTAATGTTTATGAAATAATTATCCCAGCCATAGTCACCCTCCTTTCTTTTTTGCCGTTTCTCATTGTCTATTTGCAGTCAGCGAAAAAAGTCGGGGTGCATCATTTTGGTGAAGTACTTAGTTATACTCCCCGTCTAACTAATCTTCTTAATCCTGGCGACACTAATTTTCTTTTCGGTAAGCTTAGCCAACATTATTTTTCTATTTTTCCTCCTAACTTTCAGCTTGGTGGGGAGTTTATGGTTGGCTTCCCTCCCGTTATATTGATCGTCAGCCTTGTTTCCCTGATTTATTTTTTCAAAAATTCAGCATTTACCATAGAAAGCGTTCTGATTAGAAGTCTTTTATTAGCTGTAATTTTGTCACTACTATTAATGATTAAATTTGGCAATCATACATTATGGAAATTAGTATGGGAATTAGTCCCCGGAGCGAAAGGAATGCGTGTTACGGCGCGATATGCGTTGTTCCTGAATTTCCCGATAACGGTATTGGTGGTCTATTTCCTTGGCAAAGTGGCCAGATACAAATATAAAGGCTTAACCATAATACTGGCTTGCCTTTTAATAATGGAACAAATTAATCTCGGTAGAAGTCAATGGCTTAATAGACAAGAACAGCTCAATTTTATTAAGCAAGCAGAGGAACCGCCGCCGTCATGTCGATCTTTTTTTGTCAGTGGGCAGCGTCTTGATGAATCCTTGAATAAAAAGGATGATGCCACCTATAACGTATACGCTCATAATGTTGACGCAATGCTCCTATCTGAGATTTTTGCTCTGAGAACCATCAATGGTTTTTCCACGTTCAACCCTTCTGACTGGGATTTTGGTTTTCAACCCCATGAAACTTATATTTCAAGGGTAGATAATTATATTAATAAGCATCACATCCAGACTGGATTGTGTGAATATGATTTATATACATCGCGCTGGCATACTCATACCGGCATCAGTACGCTACCCTTAAAAGTTCAATAAGGGCAAACTCGCGCAAACCCACCTTGCTGGATTAACTTATCCGTCAAGGTGGGTTTGCGCGTCAATTGCAAATCATTTTGCAGCATAAAGCATAGCAATTAAGATCTCGCAGCCAGGACTCTCTGGAGACGCCACAAGCTGATAACCGCCAACCGGTTAACCCGATTCATAGAGCTACATCACCCTTCCCATTCGCCATCCCCCTTTAGCACGGCTTCCGTTAAATTCACCGCGCTCTCCGCCCAAGACAGGAAGGGCATGCCTTTCGATGCCACGGTCTTACCTTGGGCTCGCAGCGCCAACCACGCCCGCACCGACTTGACCAACTCGGCGGCTGTCTCGGCGCAAAAATAACTGGCGCGCTCCCCCGCCACTTCCCGGAACACGGGAATATCCCGAACGAGCAGAGGCAGTCCGTGCTGCGCGGCTTCGATCAATGGCAAGCCAAAGCCTTCATCATATGACGCGGCAAGCAGGCATGTGGCGCCGGAATAAACCTCTTCAAGGTATTCGTCGCTGATACCTTCCAGCCAAAACAGATGCCGCCCCAGCTCAGGGTGGTTACGAATGCTCTCAATCGTCTGCGGAATATCTCGCCGGTTCTCCGCCGGCAGTCCGAGCCAACCCTCCCTGCCAACGATCACGAGATTGACATCCTGTTTATCACGCCACAATTGGCTGAATGCCTCGAGCACCTGTCCGTAACCCTTACGCGGCTCGATGGTTCCCACCATCAGGAAGGTCGGGCTCTCGTGCAATTGCCACAAAACTCGCAGGGCATCTTGGGGGAGCCCCCGGCTGGGGGCAGAGTTCATCACATCCGCGCCGAGATGAACCCACGAAATTGGAAATGACGTTCTTTCCAGTGGGGCCTCCGGTTGGTTTGCCTCACGCCAACGCGCCAGATCTTCAGCCACGGATTGCGAAATGCACACCGCACCGTCGAAACTGCAGACGCTGCGCAGCCAACGCTCGAAAGAGCTATCCGCTCCGGGGGGAAACACTTCGGGCATTCGCACGGGCAGCAAATCGTAAACCATGAACTGTACATGGGCGCCACGGTCACTGATGCGCCGAAAAAAACCCGCCTCAGCGGCTTGGGCCAGCATTTCGCCGGAAATATCGAGCCCCACTACGGCTTCGCCAACATCGGGCACCACCACCGCATCCCCAATCAGCGGGTCATCCCTCCAGCCCAACAAGTTCAGGACATATCGGGCAGCTCGCCGGTAGCGCCACCGCCCGCCGTCCTGACTCAGGTAGACGGGCTCGATTCGCCAGCCGGCAGGGGGCGCCTTCAACAGCGCAAGCAGCAGCGCCCGCGCAACCCGCTCGATACCCGTTTTAAGGTCGTTGCGGCTCGTCGCCGTAATATCGAGGAAAAGCCGTTTGCAAGGCCGCGCGGAGGGAAAAGTCAAAGCAAGGGCCTCGGCTATCCTTGCCAATTCGGCCTCCGCCTTGGGGCAGGCGTCGCTCTTGGCAATCGCACGCACCAGCATGGGAAGAGGTGGTTGCCTTATCTCAGAAGCGAAACCATCCAGCGCCGCCGCGTATTGCTGCGCGCAAGCCGCCGGAGAATTGCGTTCGTGGACACGTGCCTGGGCCCGTTCTCCAAGAACACGGCGACGGTCCGGCGCTTTCCACAGCGATTCCAATGCATTGAGAAGTTCGCTATCAGTGAACTCATCCGGCAACATCCAAACGGCCGACTCATCGATTTCCGCCATCGAACCATTCGCGTTAACGATGAGCGGAAGGCCGTAATTCATACAGTCGAGAGCTGCCGCGGAGGTTTCTCCACGGCTGTGCGTGCGCAATTGAACCGCCATATCAGCCGCCGTCAAGTATTGGCGATAGGTCTGCGCGGAGACAAAACCGGTGACTCGCACCCGTTGTTCCATTACCACTGCATTTAACGCCGCCAGCATCTGCCTGCCGTACTCGCCGCCGCCAAGTTCGCCTACGAACACCAACTCACAGTTTTTATCGGCGGCCAAGCCGCTGCTCAGCCAGGTTTTCAACAGGCGTAAGGTCTGTTTCGTCTCCCCGAGAAACCCAAAGCTGCAGATCACAAATGCCGCTGGATCAATCTTAAGGCACCCGCGGGCAACAGCCTTATCGAGAACGCCGGCAGGCTCGCGCAGAAGGGGAATCACCGCCGAATGCGCAACGCGCGCCGGCGAATACCATCGTTTGGCCATACGTAGCGCATGGTCCGAGTGAAAGATGACCCCTCTGGCATGGGAAAGCGGATAAAAACTGACGGGATATTCGTTCCTGGCGGCCTCGATGTCACGTAAACGGATCAGAACTGCCTCAATACCATGTTCCTCGTAAAGAGCCTCGCTCCAAACACAGCCTTCTCCGGCAAGCAGCTCCCGCCACCCCATCAGGCCGCTCAGGTAAAAATCGTGCAGCACGACCGTGCCCGGCACTTGGCGCATCAGGGGAAGCATGTAATTGTGAAACGGAGAGTTGCCCACCTGGTAGACCACTCGGTCCAATTCGCCCGCATGCGCCAGTAGCCACGCCGAATCCCGCACATGCGCAACGCGTTGAACACGCGCTTCTTCAACGTCTTTTTGGTCGACAATGACATCGATATCATAAAATTCAGCCAACGCCGGAATCAGTTCCGCGGCGTAATCAGCGATGCCGCTCCGCTCGGGCGGCAGCGGAGAAACAAAGGCCAGCCTTGGCTTGCGCTCGACGGAAGCACGCACAGATGCATGCCCGACAGGTAACGCAACGCCCGGACGGGATGACTTGACAGCAGCTCCAGCCCCATCATGCTTAGACCTACAGTCGAGCAAATCCCGCCAAGCCGAAATGGCGTGCCGCGCCATCCTGTCCCATGAGAAAAACGCACTGTACTCCAGCCCGCGTCGACGAAGCCGATCGCGGAAGTCGGCATCGTCAAGGCACTGTGCCATCTTTTCGGCAAAGGTTGAGACCTCTTTTGGGTCAAACAGCGCCTCGGGTTCATTGATGACTTCCGGTAAATACATGGCGTTAGCGCCGATCGCTGGAGCGCCGCAAGCCATTGCCTCCAGTGCTGATAACGCAGAATCTTCGTCACCGGCGGGAAAGACTGACAAGCTGCAAAGATTATAAAGTTCAACCCGTGTTTTATCGTCCACTTGGCCGACAAATACGATTGTATCTTCACTGAGACCGCTTGTAGTCCCTTGACGACGCAGCTTTTCGACCCCCTCCTCCCTTATTTCACCAGCGAATACCAACTGATGATCCGTGCGTAGTTCCTCCGGTAGCAACGCATAAGCCCGCACTAAACGGAGCAGGTCCTCACACGCCTTATCGCCTCCCACAGAAAAGATGAACGGCTTATTCACCCCAAACCCGCTGAGGAGTGCGGTTTTTTTTGCCTTTGCCACCGGGATTGACCGAAACTGCGCTCCGATGGCAGATGAAAGTTTTACTATCCGCTCGGGTGGGAGCCCAGACATCTTGAGCACCTCCTCGCGGGCGAACTCGGAACTTACGAAAAAAAGATCGGCATATTCAAGGTACCGTTGCCTGCGTTCGTCGTCGTTCGCACCAGTATGTTCCGAACTGATATGTTGCCCTATGGAGAAACCGCGCAACGTCATAGTGACGGGCGTCGTGCGATTAACTCGATCGGTGCCGCTCATACGACCTGTGGAGTTCCTCCCCGCAAAATTGCAGACATGGATGATGTCCGCCTCCAGGCTTTGTAAGAATGCTTCACGCACAAGTAACGCTGTGTCCTGCCACAGGTCTTCGGTACCGCCCCTGGCGTCCGATCCCGCAGGAGCATACCAGACACGGAAATTTTCCTTAGGTAGCAAACCCTCAAACATATGACGGATAGGCTGGATGGTCTGATCCAGCAGACCGTTCAATGCCAACACCACCTCGTGCGGTCCACGGTTGCGCACGATTCCCTGCACAAATCCGATTGTATACCGGCCGACGCCATCAAGACTTTCCGTCTGTGCGTCCTGCATGTCAATTACGATACGAATTTAAAAATCTCCTATTAATACTTTCTATCAATCTTCAGCAGACTTTTTTTGTTTAATTGCAAACTCCAAGTCCATTAAGATTAAATTGGCGTGCGGCGTCAGGTCGTTATCCGAAACAACCTCCCGTTTGTCCGCCACAGGCGCAACTACCCCCTTAGCCATTAAACGCCGGCGGGCGCCTCTGACGAGAGTGGCTAGGCTGCGTAGTGGCTTGGTTATCTTCCAAGAGGTGCTGGCGTAGATGGCATGCAATAATGTTTGCGCCGAGCGAAGCTCCGCATTCGTATCCTCTGCCCGATGCAATGCGCTCGACGCCGCCGATTCATAGAGCCGAATCACACTTTCGCTAAGGTGCGCATTATGTCTCTTCAAAAATGAAAGATCATCTTCAAATGCAGTATGCTTTTTCTCGACTTCAAACAAGCGTTCTTGAATCTGGCCGCGCCAACCATTGACGATATCGGGTTGCTCACCCAACGAGCCCAATACTGCATAACCCGGGGGAGATTCACATTTATTGGCCTTGTCAATGACATCGGCGACGGAACAGTTAAGCTCGTCCGCCCCGGCCGGATCTTTTTGAGCAACCAGCGAGTAGTAGCACGAAAGTTCCGTGTAACAATTGCTGCTGGTTGTGAGAGCAGAGGGCTTGGAAATAACGGAATTGTGAAAACCAATTATTTTAGTCGTTTTGAAATTTAAATATTCGACCAAAAATTGTAAATATGTCGGTGGCAAGGGTTTGATTTGCGCCGGATCATAATAGAAATGATTTAATCCAACAAGAAAATCTTCTGCTTGGGTAGTCTCGATAATTAATATTCCACCTGGAATGAGTACCCTCAGAGCCTCATTGACAAAATCGTAAAGCATCTCAAATGATAGGCATTCTGCAAGATGAAAGCCGGAAATGAGTGACACGGAGTCGTCGGGTATGGATTTAATATGTGAAAGCGCATCGGCAATGACGACATTCATCCCTTTGGCGATATATCTGTTTGCCGTACGTTCGTTTATCTCAACCCCGCGTACATCCCACCCGCGGCTCGCCAGCAAATTTAGCCATTCCCCACATTCGATGCTATAGTCGTAGGCTATTGGAGCGCGATTTGCCCCCTCAAAAATTTGCAGTATAGGAAGATAGGTGGGCAATCTATTCGCGATCACTGCTTTCGAATAGCGAAAACGTTCTTCAAAAGCAAAATAAAATCGATCGTCAATCATCGGTATAACCTCACTCGCGATGGAAAGCCAACTTAAACGGCTCATCCATGAACAACCAGTAATGCCGTTCAGTTTTCGATAAAATACAGATATTTACAGTATTTGTTTCGATTACTGCCGCCGGGCCATCAATTGAACGATCGACATGATTTCAGCCGCCAAGCACATAAAAGCAACAGGTTGATATGATTTAAAAACCCGTACCAGGCCGCGCGATCACAGATATTCAACAGCTCAAATTGATTAAGAGCATTTTGGCTGACTTCCGCCAGTGACTCATCATTTTCAGCATTGGCGAGGCAAAAAGCCACCAAAACCGGATCTTGAGGATCGTTAATGATATTTCGAACGATAGCCGATTCGGTGAAACCGGCTGCCCCAGTGACAAAATTATTCATCTAATATTATTCCATCTCATTCATTTAGTGTGGATTTGTTGATTTTGTAACAAAAAATATTCTCAAAAGTCTTTCATATTTTACATCATATTGATAATAAATCTCAATGGACCACGACTAGCACAGCTAAAATAGTTTAAGTATACCTCATGAATAATTTTGCTTATGTTAAAGCCGTGGCTGTTCCCCACGCTACCGCCCCTAGATGAAACAGTTAGATGATCTAAAGCATCAATAACACTGGCGTCTCTGCGCGGATAGTGGACAAACCAGATAAAACGTGATCATTAGGATTTCTTCTTCAGAGCGCTTCACTATATTATCATAGGCTCAAAGAGTGAGTTAACACGCATTTTCTAACATTAGGATGTTTGAACCACAATACTTAACACAATCAGAAAAGGCAGAATTTGACAAGCTGTTGCCGGCTGGATAAAAGAATAATAGACGGTGCCGCTGCTGCCTAATAAATGGTCAGAATACACGGCAGGTCAACGGACTTGCATGGACCAATAGTTAATATTTTCTAATATTTCAATAACTTACTATAAAAACCTCTGTTTTACTGGCAAAATGAGCGAATTCAAATAAACATTTCCAACTGCTTGTTTATAATGACGCAAATCAAGCCGGATCAAAATAATGAAACTTAACATACAAATACCTTGCTTTAACGAAGCGAAAACGCTCCCCATTGTACTTATTGCACTTCCTCGAACAATGCCTGGATTCGACTCAGCGAAATGGCTGATCATCAATGATGCCAGTAAGGACTATGTCTTAGAAGTTACCAGGGACCTTCGTGGGGATCATTGAATACGGCATGCAAGGAACAAGGGACCGACCGCGGCTTTTATGACTGGATTGGACGCTGATCTACGTCTTGGAGTCGATGTCATTGCCAACACTGATGCGGATAACCGGTTTAACCGTTCAAAACAGATCACTGGTCAACGTAAGAATAGCAGCCGTGAAAACAGCATACACGTCAAAGCTGGTCAAGTAACGTAAGAAAAAGAGGTGGATAGAGTGAATACAAGAATGATAATTGACCACACGGAAACTTATTGGTCTTTGCAAAGGATAAAACAAGAATCTGAAGCAACACCTCTGGAGCCCTACTTTGCTATCCAGGCATGGCAACGCGCCGTGACTCAGTATTTTATCAACATTATCCTTAAACCACATCGCCCCTTAAGGTCAGTATGAGGCCCGCGGTGCGAGAAGTTCTAAATTGGGCTGGCAACGGTGCCGCCTTGATTGGCATACTGTTTGTGTATTTGCGATTGAAAGACTATATGGGAAGTCATGTTCTTTCAAACATAACTTCGGAGGTCTGGGTTTACTGTGCAATATTGGCCGGAGTTTATGGCATCGCAAATGTACTGCTTGCGTTAGCGTGGCGGCAGTTATTGCTTCAGGCTGAAATAAAGACCACCTATAAATGGTCCATCAGGACCTATGGAATATCGCAGCTTGCTAAATATGTCCCAGGAAATATCTTTCATATTGCGGGAAGACAGAGTAAAGGCATGGCGGCGGGAATATCCGCCAGAGTACTGGCCCGATCCAGTCTTCTCGAACTCGGCTCAATTGCTTTTGCAGGCTTATTATTTAGTTGGTTGGTAGTGCCATTGTTCGTAAAAAGCGTACCTATTGTGGTTTGCGCTGCTTTGCTAACCTTTTCATTTTGGATTATTACCGCCTTACTAAAAAGAACAAATGGCAAACATCTTTCAACGTGCTTTAGGCTGCACATGGTGTTTCTTCTTATCTCTGGTGCGATTTTCTCGATTCTTCTGGATTTGATTATCAAGGGTGAAAATTTTTATCCTCAGACATGGCTTTTGATAATGAGCTCATATGTCATTGCATGGCTTGCAGGATTAATCACGCCAGGCGCGCCAGCCGGAGTGGGTGTACGTGAATGGATATTACTTTTTTTATTAAAAGGCTACATTACAGAGACCGATCTGATCATGGTTATCCTGCTGGGACGGGCAGTCACCGTGGTGGGTGATTTATTATTTTTTTGTGTTTCTTTTCTAATTCCCATAAGTAGAGGCCAGCATAAAAATGAATACAACTAGCAGACAGCAATGGCAGTTAAAAGATATAATAATATTAATAGCAGCTATTATTTTTATTCTTGCATTGCATGGGGCAGTACCATTTTTGATGATGCCCACCCTAGGGCAAGCGGTATGGACTATGGGATTTTCACAATCATTTGCCAATGGTCCCTGGTACAGTATCTATGCGCATGATTTTGGAATTCCTCAGCCAGCGGCGATCGCGTTTGGATTATCAGCTGCTTGGCCTGCTAGTCTGCTGATTCGCCTAGGATTACATCCTGCTGATGCTTATTCTGGTATTTTTGCATTTTATTTCCTGTTGGCCTTCTTTTCCGCTTATCATATCTGCATTAGACTTGGAATGAGACGTTATTGCTCGATTCTTGGTGGTGTGGCATGGGTTGGCATGCCAATCATCTGGGCGCATAACGGATACAGTATGATTGAACTAGGAATAGCATTACTGCCCTTCTATTTCTTATGCCCATTAAAAATGTTCGGTTGGCATTCAGGAAGCATAGCCGTCAACTGGAAGACCATCTTTTTATATTTTGTGACGGCCGTTATTTCTGTTTTCATGGATGGTTATTCATTTATCATGTTTGCCACGGGAACGAGCATCCTTTTCGTATACACCTATATTTCCTGTCCTGATAGGCGTAAATTATTATTAAAAATTGCGCTTCCAGTTCATATATCTAGTTTCACACTAGCGTATCTATTGTTTGCTAGCTATATAGGAAAAAGTAGTTTCGAAGCATATGATCTAAGCAATTTTAGAGGATGGGGACTTGATCTGTCCTTTGTGGCGATTCCAACCCGAGGCTCCTTATGGCTATTTGATTTTTTTGGGTTGAGTATATATCGGGGCGACGAGCTCTTTTTTGGAGATGGTTCTGTCTGGAAAACGACCTTTTGTTTACCGCTTGTGTTAGCCGGGATGATTGCATGGTGGTTGAGTAAAAAGAACGTCAAGTTAGCCACTGGGGCGCTAGCCGTTGCGGTTTTCGCCTTTTATATGGCATTAGGTCCATCGTTAAAAATTAACTCGACCAAACCTACAGCATTATCAGTGAGTCAACCTGGGCAATTAAGCGCTGGGATGCCGGCGGAATTGGCCATTATGCCCACCGGCAGCGCATTGATTTCCAAATACGTTCCTGGTTTTAACGTGATGCGCGCATCATACCGCTGGTCCGCTCTCGGGATTTTTGCTTTATGGCTGTTAGTCATGGTACAGCTGGCAACTACCCCCAAGAAAAACAGACTAATCTGGATAGGGGTCTTATCCGGTATCATAGTGTTTAATTTACCCCATATTATGAAGAACTGGCGTTTAGCTATTGATTCGCGCGTGATGTTCCAACAAATAGACAACGAATTAGTCAAAAAGCTTCAGAGTACTATAAAAAAAAATGAAGTCGTGGCATTTTTGCCCTACAGCAATGACTTTATAGCAAATTATTTGGCACCTACAGCCGGTTTTAAAACCTATAATATCGGTGGAGATAAAAATTTAGCTGAAGCCCAAAAAAAATGGCCCGTGACATTAATTGGTCAAAATTTGGATTTGAGTCAAAATAATACGAATCAAATATTGAATTTATTGACTGCGGGTGATGCTGATGTGGTAGTAATCCCTTATTTTGACATGTTGCATGCAGCACATAGCTGGCCATGTGAATCAACCAGCCGTACAGGCATATACGATAACGGCCCTGAGTGGAACAAGAATATAGTGTCTTCAACAGAGAACGCGCAAGAAACGGAAATACCAGTATCAGGCTCTAACAACTTCCAAAATATTTACATTTCCGTACCTGAGGCAACGTCCCCCCGTGCCATTAGCGATTCGTCAGATGATAGAATTTTAGGTATTTCCCTTCACAACATTACGCTGAAGCCAAACCCATCAAATGGAAATATCCAAGCTAACGATAAAAATGATTTTTATTCCATTGACGTTGATCCTGCAATGAAAAATCGCTCAACTCTCCTTTCAGATGGTTGGTATAGTAATGATAAGAATTTTATTTGGTCTGAAAAGCTAGCCGCTTTAACTATTCCGGTTCCCGATAAATGTTTTCCTGACAAATGTAATTTGTCGCTTAAATACTCTGTATTTGGAGCTACGCAAAATCACCCCGTCAATGTTAGATTTAGTAATGCTTCAGAAATTTGTCCTGACCACGCAAGAGAAAATTCGAGTAAAGTTATCAACGCATTACAATCTTCACCTTACTTACAGGTGCTGGATGGTGATTTATTTGCAACTGTAAGGTTACGATCAGAGTTTTCAGGAGCAGCAAGCAGAGAAGCGTTAAGGAGAGTTATAATCAGCAACATTCGCTACCCGCTCGTATTCGGAAAAGAGTTAACGTGGGCGCCATTTATACTCCAAGCGGGCTGGAATACTTCTGAGGCACAGCATGTCTGGTCCACAGGAAAATCTTCACTGTTATTACCCGTTCCCGTAGATTGTTCAAAAAAGGAATGTCATGCAGAGCTAAAATTTAATATTTTTGGTTCGAGTCCGACCAGGCCAGTTCTCGTTAAATTCGATACTCAACAAGCTGGAAAAAATTGGCATAAAGAACTTACATCGATTGATGGCAGAAATTACTCAATTTCAGTGCCTTTAACTAACTCGAATGAAAGCCAAAAATTAGAAATTTCAGTTCCGATGGCTACCTCTCCACTGGCTTTGGGTATATCTGATGATGGGCGCACTCTTGGCCTTGGACTTCAACGTATTGATTTAATAATAAAATAAATTTTAAAGTGAGAACGTGCTGCCATAGGCATATATCTCATTGGGTACCACTTATGATAGGCCTGATATGATACTGTAACTATGCAGGGCTAAAAAAAGACCCGGCTTCAGACCGGGTCTTTTTAACAGCATACTGCCCTATCCAAGCGGGTAATTGACAGTCGTCAAGCTTTATAACCGTTCGGATTACTCTTCTGCCAGTTCCAGGTGTCACGCATCATGCAATCCAGATCGCGAGTCACCGCCCAGCCCAGTTCGCGTTTCGCCAATCCGGGATCGGCCCAAAACGCCGGCAGATCGCCCTCGCGCCGCGGCGCGATAACGTAGGGAATGGTTTTACCGGAGGCCTGCTCAAAGGCTTTCACCATCTGCAGCACCGATGTCCCCACCCCGCCGCCGAGATTATAGGCTTTGAAACCTTTAAGGTTAGCGAGATGGTCCATGGCTTTAAGATGCCCGTCGGCCAGATCCATCACATGGATATAGTCCCGCAGGCAGGTGCCGTCCTCGGTGGGATAGTCGCCGCCGAAAATCTGCAGCTGATCACGGCGCCCCACCGCCACCTGGGCGATAAACGGCAGCAGGTTATTGGGAATGCCGTTAGGGTCTTCGCCGATACGGCCGGACTCATGGGCGCCCACCGGGTTAAAATAACGCAGCGCGATAATGGAAAACTGCGGCTCGGCTTTGGCGAAATCCGCCAACACCTGCTCCACCATCACCTTGGAGGTACCATAAGGACTGGTTGTCCCCCCGATGGGCGAAGTCTCCACGTAGGGCACCGTTGCATTGACGCCATACACGGTGGCGGAAGAGCTGAAAATAAAACGGTGCACGCCGGCGCGGCGCATCTCTTCCAGCAGCACCAGGGTGCCGCTGACGTTGTTTTGATAATACTCCAGCGGCTTGTGGGCGGATTCCCCCACCGCCTTCAGGCCGGCGAAATGAATCACCGCCGTAATATCATGATCGTCGAAAATACGCTGCAGACAATCCGGATCCCGCACATCGCCCTGATAAAAAACAATATCTTTATCCGTTAATTCGGACACCCGGTCAAGGGAGACATCAGACGCGTTGCAAAGATTATCCAGCACCACTACCTCATCGCCCCGCTCCAGCAGCGATAAAACCGTATGCGAACCGATATACCCGGCCCCGCCGGTGACAAGAATCGCCATAAGAACTCCTGAAGTTATTTAGCGCAACCCTATTTATCACAACAGAGAGCTATGCTACAGAAGGCTTTTGATCTTCTCACGGAAATCTTTGCCGAATTTTTCATTTCTCAGGCCATAGGTCACAAATGCCTGCATATAACCCAGTTTGCGGCCGCAGTTAAAGCTTTTACCGGTGAGATACAGCGCATCCACCGGCTGATGGTTAACCAGCGACGCAATGGCATCCGTGAGCTGGATACGGCCCCAGGCGCCCGGCTCGGTTTTTTCCAGCAATGGCCAGATATCCGCCGACAGGACATAGCGCCCCACCGCCGCCAGATCGGAATCGATATTGGTCAGGTCCTGGGGTTTTTCGATAAACGACTGAATCAACGCGCTGTCGCCGGGCTTGGAAACATCCTCATTGCAGCTGATCACCGAATACTCCGGCAAATGTTCCCGCGGCATGGACTGCACCAATACCTGGCTATGGCCGGTTTCATGGTAACTCTTCACCATGGCCGCCAGGTTTTGGGTGCGATTATTATAGGTGGAATCGTCCAGGAGGATATCCGGCAGAACCACTACAAACGGCGAGTTGCCCAGCATCGGTTTGGCGCACAGAATGGCATGTCCCAGCCCGAGCGCTTCACCCTGGCGAACATTCATGATGGTAAGGCCCTTCGGGCAAATGGCCTGCACTTCTTTAAGCAGGGTGTTTTTAACCCGTGCTTCCAATAGGGCTTCCAGTTCAAACGAGGTATCAAAATGGTTTTCAATGGCATTTTTGGACGCGTGCGTCACCAGCACAATTTCTTTGATGCCGGCGGCTGCGCACTCTTCAACCAGATACTGGATCATCGGCTTATCAACGATGGGCAGCATTTCTTTCGGTATGGCTTTGGTGGCCGGCAGAAGATGCATGCCCAGGCCGGCAACGGGGATCACAGCTTTTAAAATTTTCATTCAGTAAGCACCAAATTGGTTAAAAAAAGACATGTATTTATAAACCTAGTTACAATGATAGCACTAGGACAAGCGATATGATTACTCGCTTCTTAACAATGTCAGCAGGGCTGCTGTTTTTTCATGCATAAGAGTGGGATTGGGATTGGCCTTGCTCTCAATGTTTAAAAGGACTACAGGCTTGGTGTTGGAACTGCGTAGGTTGAAACGCAAGTTTTAACACGCTACATCAATAAGCCCCATCCCGCTTTAGAACAACGTTAATGGTTTTGAATAAAATGGCTATATCATTCCACAGAGACCAGTTTTTGACATACCACGCATCAAAATAGACACGCACATCATAATCGACATCATTACGTCCGCTCACCTGCCACAGTCCCGTCATACCCGGCTTCGCCATAAGATAGTAATCAGCATCGCCAGCATAGCGTTCAAGTTCTTTCTCAATGACAGGCCTCGGCCCAACTAGGCTCATCTCTCCTCTGAAAACATTCCAAAGCTGCGGCAATTCATCAAGACTGGTTTTTCTTATAAACTGCCCAACTTTTGTAATTCTGGGGTCATTTTTAAGTTTAAAATCTTTATCCCATTCTTTCCTTGCTTCTTCATCATTCGCCAAAAGATGGGCGAGCACTTCCTGTGAGTTCAAAACCATTGAGCGAAATTTGAGGCATTTAAATTTTTTCCCATTTAACCCTACCCTCTCATGGCCATAAATAGGACTGCCACCGTCCTTTGATACCTGATAAAGAATGAAAATTATTACAGGGGATAAAAACAGCATGATCATTCCGGAACCAAAAATGTCAAACGCGCGCTTAAGGAAACGAGATGACCGCTTTGCGAGATTATTGCTTACCCTAAGTATCATGACCTCATGGCTGAAAATAAAGGACATGTCTGTACCGTACAAGGGTACGCCGCGCAACGTTGGGATAACGGATACAGAGCGACAATCATGCTTAGCCAGATTTTTTAGCCAATAATCGCGATTAGCGTGCTGTTCAAATTCTACCGCAACGATAATTTGAGTGTTATCGGTATCAACCATTGACCATAATTCTGATTCATCATTAATAACCTGTTTGTCAAGCAACGTCGATTTGTCATGATTTTCCACGGCATAAAAGGCAATGACATCAAATCCTAAAATCTCTTCACTCTGTAAAGCTGCATAAGCGTCGCAGGCATTTTTACCGGAACCAATTATAATGGTCTGCTTTTTCCAAATCCCAGCCCAGTTCAGGGTGCGCTTGACTATGGCACGTCCAAGCGGGACCAATATGCTCGCTAAAACCCATGTCAAAAACCAGACATATCGAGACAATTCCCATTTCGAGAAAGCCACGATGGCAAGGTCTATAACAGAAAAAATTATGATTGTTCTCAGCACTTCCTTTAATTCGAACCAAAAAGGTTTCCTATATGTATAATGCCTGAGGCGCATCCAGAACCATGAGACACAAACTACCGACAGTATGATATGGGAATAATACCTAGCATGCATTTCTGATTTTGGAACAAATGCATAAAGATCATCCGTAGTCAACTCTAATAGGGACAAGGCCAAAACTAGAGAAATACAAAGAAAAAATAAATCAGAAAAAGCCAATGTTATCTTTCCTACAAATGCTTGTAGAGAACCAATATTGTTACTCATAAGATGCTCTTTGTCATAATTTGATTTAGGCATAGCTGTCATAATATCAACCCACCATATGCTATTTGAATTAGGATGAATAAAAATCCACTATGACTAAGACTCTTTTTTTTACCACTTAACTTGCCTCCAACATTATACGCATTAAATATATCTGTTTCTCCATTTGAACAACATGTATTATCTTCGCTTGATCTACTCACTGAAAAGTTTACAAAAATTTAAGTTATACCACGACAGATGAAAAATGGTATTACTTGAGAAATTGATCTATATAACTTACGCTAGACTAGTATTATATTCACTTACTTGTCCACATCGTCCGCATCAATTACAATCTAATATTATTAGAAGGAATGCCCAATACGAAGAAAACCTTTAAAACAATAAAATGTAGGTTTCAGATATGCATATAATTTAAATAACATTTAAATTATGGTCCTTTGCAAATATGGTATTTTATCAATAGTCATTTGATGATTAGTAGTCAGTTCCAAACACCATTCGTTATTTGCCAACTGGATAGAGACCTCTTATTTATACCGGTGCTTTTGTAGGAGAAATATTATTTCCTGATATAATTATTGTTCGAATATAAAAACTATTCTTCATTTGGAAACTTAGTAAGTAAGTGCTATTTTATTTTAGAAAATTTAGAAATAACTGCAAGTCTAACCATTGGTGAAGTAGTAAACAAAGCAAAACTATAAACAATTACGCCTAAAAAGCAAAGCATTACAAGTGATAATATATTAATAATTTTTACCATAGGATAAAAATTATTAAAAATTGTTAATGCGGCAATCATAACGAACGATGATACAAAAATTGCATATATCTTTTTAAAGAAACAAGATAAAGTTCCATTAATTATTCTTAATAGAAAAAACATTACTGGAAAAAAATTTAAAATATTCGCAATTAAATAACACATTGCAAATTTAGTAATATCAAAACGGATGCCTATAATAAAAGATCCCACTTGCAAAATAGTTCCCACAATACCCAACCGCATCAATATATCAGTTCGTCCCTTCGCCATAAATACAGAACCAGATGTACTTAATACCGCTTGGATAATTGCTGTAGGAGCCAACCATTTTAATATATCACCCGTTAGATGCCATTGAGGACCAATAACCAGCCTAACGAATGGTTCGCTATAAAAAGCTATACCGCTCATTAATGGTGTAGTAATCATTAATACAATAAAAATACAGTTAAGATACGTTCTCAGTACTTCTTCATCATCATCCTGACTTTTACTCAAAATTGGATATAATGAGCGGGTAGCTACAAACGACAAGCTTTGCAAAGGAAAAAGCATTATTCTGTAAGCTAGATTATAATAACCTAGAACAGCGGATGACATAAATTTTCCTATGATAAAACTATCACTATTACGTGAAAAATAATTGATAAAGTTAAATAATGAAAGATTGGCGCTAAAGCCAAAAATATTTCTTAGCTCTTTCATATCAATAAACAAACTCATTTTTGGCCGCCATGATGATGCCATCCAAAACTGAATGGCAGACATCATATTGAGTACTATTGCCTGAGCAACCAAGCTATAAACCCCATACCCAAAATTAGCTAAAATTATTGCAACAATAACGGAAGCCAATGATGATGTGATTTCAATCACTGACACCTTTTTAAATTGAGACTCTCTTTCCAGTAATGCCAAATGTGCTGATGCACAACTCGATAAAGGGAAAGTGATACTCAATAGCATTAATACATTGGTTAATTTTGGTTGATGATATAAAGAAGCAATAAAAGGTGCAGATACTGTTATTATAAGAGCGAGTCCTATTCCCATAAGTAAATTCAACCAAAACACTGTATTAATCAAACTATTTGTTAGCTCTTTTCTTTGAATAATTACTGCTGACGTGCCTAAATCCCTTAGTAAAACTCCTAAATTAAATATTACCAATGCCATTGCCATTAGTCCATATTCTGAAGGAGGAATAATTTTAGCAAGGTAAATGATATTAATTGCTTGGACCATTACCTTAAAAAGTTGTGATGACATATTCCATTTTGCATTTGAAAGTAATGTCATGCAGTAATAACCTTTCTAAGTACTTCTTTCCAGTTTGAAGGACTTACAAAAGCAGAAATTTTTAAATTACTCAATGAAGAATAGGCAGGTCTATGAGCTGCTGTGGGATATTGCTCTGTAGTAATTTTTTTAACTAATGGAGCATTATCTAGTTTGCCTGTTTCAATTGCGACTTTGAAAATTTTTTCAGCGAATTCGCTCCAGGTCATTTCCTTCCCACCACTAAAATGATAGATCCCACCCCCTGCGTCCTGTCTAAGAAGTCCTATAATAGCTTGTGCAATATCACCCGCATAAGTGGGACATCCCCGTTGGTCACAAACAACACTCAACTCATCACGTTCTTTACCCAAGCGCAGCATCGTCTTTACAAAGTTATTGCCATATTCGCTAAAGACCCAAGCCGTACGAATAATAATGGCGTCCTGCAATATGTTTGATACGGCAATTTCTCCGTCAAGTTTGGTTTTGCCATATACGCTCAATGGATTAGTCTCGTCGGTTTCAACATAAGGCATTATAGCTCGTCCATCAAACACATAGTCAGTAGAGACATGTACGAATCGAGAGCCTACCTTTTTTGCCTCTAACGCCAAATTTTGCGGACCTATTTTATTTACCAGTGAGGCAATCTCTGGTTCGCTTTCCGCTTTGTCCACAGCAGTGTAAGCAGCTGCGTTAACGATAACATCAGGCTGGAAAGTTTCCACAACAGTCTGGACTTGCTCGCGACTCGTTATATCTAATTTATTTGAATCAGTTGCTAATATATTCCAGCCAATAGGTATACAGTCCTGAAAACAACGGCCAAGTTGCCCGTTAGCACCGGTTAATAGAATTTTCATACTAATAATTCCTTAAGGTACTTACCGGTTTTATCTTTATCCGAAAGCAATGGATTACTTACAGGCCAATCGATACCAATATCTGGATCATTCCAATTTAGGCAGCCTTCGTGACCCGGGTCGTAATAATTAGTGCATTTATATTCAAAGTCAGCTAAATCTGTCAATACCACAAAACCATGTGCCAGACCTGGTGGAATCCAAAATTGTGTTTTATTTTCCTCCGAGAGAATTACCCCCTCCCATTGACCAAATGTCGGCGAACCTTGACGAATATCGACCGCGACATCAAACACCTCACCACGCACCACACGCACAAGTTTGCCTTGAGGATTTTGTGTCTGAAAATGAAGACCACGCAGGACCCCTTTACCGGAACGTGAATAATTATCTTGAACAAAGTCATATTCAATATTTAGCATTTCTTGATAACGCTTTTTTTCAAAAGTTTCGATGAAAAAACCACGTGCATCACCAAATACTTTCGGCTTAATGATTTTTACGTCAACAATTTTGGTATCAATTACCTGCATCATCTTAGCCCTCAATAAGAAGAGAAAGGTATTTACCATAGCCAGTTTTACTCAAAAGCTTTACCTGGGCTGCTACCTGTTCCTTATTCAACCATCCCTTACGATAGGCAATCTCTTCCAGACAAGCCACTTTAAAACCTTGTCGCTGTTCAATAGTATGTATAAACTGAGAAGCTTCAAGCAAGCTATCATGGGTACCTGTGTCCAACCACGCAAAGCCACGACCTAGTAACTCCACATGCAGGTTTCCATTCTCAAGGTACATCTGGTTGATAGTAGTAATTTCCAATTCCCCGCGAGACGATGGTTTAACCTGTTTAGCTATTTCCACCACGTTATGATCGTAAAAATATAACCCAGTTACTGCCCAGGTTGATTTAGGCTTATCAGGCTTTTCTTCGATAGATAAAGCCCGGTTGTTATTATCAAATTCAACCACACCAAAACGTTCTGGGTCCATAACCTGATAACCAAATATTGTCGCGCCTTCTTTACGGCCCATTACATTTTCCAACTTGCGGCCAAAGCTTTCCCCAAAATAAATATTGTCGCCAAGAACCAGCGCGCAACTATCACCATTGATAAACTTTTCACCGATCAAGAAAGCCTGCGCCAAACCCTCTGGACTTGGCTGGACGGCATAATTAAAAAACACCCCAAACTTACTGCCATCACCTAAAAGTCTTTTAAAGTTTGGCATATCCTCTGGAGTAGTTATAATCAATATCTCCCTGATCCCGGCTAACATCAGTACCGAAATTGGATAATAAATCATCGGTTTGTCATAAATCGGCATGAGTTGTTTTGAGGTGCCCTGTGTAATAGGATACAACCGAGTGCCCGAACCACCAGCTAAAACTATACCTTTCATTACTATGTCCTCTGACTGTGATTAACGTGAAAGGCCAAGACGTTCACCTAAATAAGAGCCATTTTTAACGCGACACCACCAGTCTTCATTTGCCAAATACCATTCCACGGTTTTGCGAATACCACTTTCAAAAGTTTCGAATGGTACCCAGCCCAGTTCTTTGCCAATTTTTGATGAATCGATTGCATAACGCTTATCATGACCCGGACGGTCAGCAACAAAGCTGATCAAATCCGCATATCGAACCAACCCAGCAGGCTTATTGGGAACAAGTTCTTCAAGCAAGTGACATATAGTTTTCACAACTTCAATATTTTTCCGCTCATTATGGCCACCTATATTGTAGTTTTCTCCCACTTGACCTTCCGTGAGCACCTTATAAAGTGCACGGGCATGGTCTTCCACATATAACCAGTCACGAATCTGCCCCCCATCTCCATAAACAGGTAAAATTTTACCTTCCAGCGCATTTAAAATAATCAGGGGAATAAGTTTTTCCGGGAAGTGATAAGGACCATAATTGTTGGAACAATTTGTTACAATAGTTGGCATGCCATAAGTTCTTAGCCAAGCACGGACGAGATGATCACTTGAAGCTTTTGATGCAGAATAAGGGCTACTTGGAGCATATGGTGTAGATTCGGTAAAAAGCTCCTCAGTGCCAAATAAATCACCATATACTTCATCGGTTGAAATGTGGTGAAAGCGGAAAAGCTGCTTCTTCTGTTTCTCAAGCATATTCCAATATTGGCGTGCAGCTTCCAACAACGTATATGTACCAACTACATTTGTTTTGATAAATTCAGCTGGGCCATCTATAGAACGATCCACATGGCTTTCAGCTGCTAAGTGCATTACCATATCAGGTTTATATTCGATAAATATTCTATCTAACTCCTGACGATCACAGATGTTTACTTGCTCAAAAAAAAATCGATTATTATTAGCCACTGGTCTTAAAGATTCGAGATTTCCTGCATAGGTCAAACAATCCACCACTACAACTTCATCAGATGTTTCATTAATGATATATCGCACAACTGCGGATCCAATAAATCCTGCGCCACCGGTAACAAATATTTTCATTTTAAAATACACCCCATAATCAAATTACTAATATACTATTAAGCTAACTACTTTCCGATACAGCCAGGCAAAACAGCCATTGCCATTTATTCAGTGCCTAGTGACGTGATAAGGCGTAAATTCATCGTATAGTGTAAGACTATTTAAAAAAAAAATTTAACTTATCATACAATACTAATTTTGACTAAATTAACAAAACTGCTATCTTTAATAAAGAGGCGAGTGTAGATAAGTTTGCCAATAGGCTTATATCCTATTCTTATGACACTTTTCCGATGTGGTATGCCCAATGGCGCCATGTCATAAAGCTCTTAATTATATCAACGGCGGGACAGTTTCTCCAACACTGGGGTTTATCCTGAACCTGCAAGCTTGATACTCAGACCACGCCGAAATATACTTAGAACGTACTAAATAGCGACACCATTTAAATTATCATTGTTGACTTAAGAATCTTTAGTATGATCGTACCAACGTAGGCAGGAACTCAAGCTCAACCCAACTTTTCACAAGCGGGGGGAGCTAACGTATGCAAGCGGACATGGCTTAAAGTAGGACCGGACAAATTACGTATGCGCACATACGTGAATGTAGTAAATCTCTACCGTCCTCCGCATCGTAATATCGTAATAGAATCATTACAATTCAGTTTCTATCGCAAATCCAGCAACGCCTCCGCCTGGGCCTTTATTTGCATGCCTTATCATGATTCATCGTATTGATTTTTTAGTTTGTTTTTGTGACTGGCGAGTATCGGTTAGAGATGTGTGTAGGAAATCCCTCTCTAGTACTGTATTTGTTCAGAATAAAGTCATTTGCGACGGTAGTGTTCATTCAGTTCGGGTTCACTGAGTGAAGGAGTCTCAACGGTGACGCAAAACAAGCTTCTGTAGACCATTGGCCTGAAGTTTTATTAGCTCCAGACACCGTTTTTCTCTCCTTTTTTTCTTGGTTACTCCAATGGTGGAAAGGGCAGCTTCCAACATCCTAGCCTGTAGTGGATGTGCGTAACGGTCATGTTAATGAGAAAATAATTTGGCAAGTGTGGCGGCATTTAGTCCCAGTAAACAGTGCTTAATGCCAATACCCCATCACCTGATTTAGAGTTTCCGTTAGAGGTGTCATTTACTAAATCCTGGGGATAATATAATTACATTAAAATAAGTTAATCAAAATTTGATGATTTAACAAAATTTAATAACTGAAAGAAAAGCTGAAAATAACTAATTGATTTTAATCGTAGGACATAAAAATCAAATTAGTTTGACATTAACGACAACGAGGATGCTTACCAATAAAATAAGTTTTAAAGATTAATGGTACACTGCGAACGTTTCCTTTTAACAGTTCCCCCCCTAAATATTTGGTGAGTCTAAGGAAAGAATGAAAGGTATTTTTAGAGTAGAACCGAATCGATAAAACACTATCATATAATCGTTCCTTATACCGCCATTCACTGATATTGTCACTGGCTCGGGATAGGGAGTGATTTACGTACGAGACAAGCTGAATCTTCACATAAATATTGTTTTTTCTCATTTCTCTAACTCTTCTAAAAAGACTGAAATCTACACCATACAATGCGAACCTACTATCAAAAACCTCCAAATTCAAATGAGAGAATTTATCAATCAAACTCCTATAAATTACCAGACCAGAACCGATACTTAAAACATCTTTTTCCGCATCGATAATTTCCCCGTCATGGCCATCGTAAATGAAACCATTAACTAAAGGATAATAAAGCTGATGATCACTCCTTTCTAAAATTTTTGGAATTTGAATATCAATATCATCACAGTAAAATCTATCTATATTGCTCAGAAAGTTACTATTCAAATGGCTGTCATCATCTAAAAAAATAATCCTTTCATAATGTATATAATCCACAATTATTTCGTTATAAATCCAACTAAGAGGTCTATTATCCAGATATTCTCTAAGCTCAATTTTAGAAACAACATCCATTAGTAAAGAATGAAAACTCCCTTCTAAAACTATTTTTTGAGGTCCATTGTTGACAATAACAAGATCACAATTTTTAAAATCTCCTTGCGAGATACATTCCAAAGTTAATGACTTGTCGATTTCTTTATCATATAAAATTACTAATAAAAGAGTTTTCATCATTTCCATCTATATCTATAATTTCAATTAATCGTTAAAATACAGCGTGTACTTAATGATTTGTAAAAACCGTCCTAGAACCTAGGTATAAAAAATAAATATTTATAATAATATTTCCAAATTTTACAAAAAAATATAGCATATAGCATGACATTTTAGCTTAGCGCATACTTTTTACGTGCATTTTTTATTTGTCTAGTCACTGGATATTCTATTTTCTTATAAAATAGGAAAGAAGCTATTATTGAAACAGTCATTAAAAATACAAAAAAGATGATATTACTTTGTATGCCTATTTTGACCAAAATAGTTGCTAACGGACTAAGTATAAAAGGATGAACAAGATAAAGCGAGTAAGACATATCGCCTAATAGCGACAATTTATTTTGTTTTTCAAAAATAAATTCCAAGTTAACCACACCGATGAAAAGAATAAACATGGGGATCCCAAACGAAATAGCCCTAATACCAAAATAATATTTATAACCAATTAAAAGGAATAGAATAGAGCTCGCAATCATGATCATAGATTGATAAGGTGTAAGCTTGACTCTTTTATAAACCTCAAAGGCACAAATTCCTAGCACAAATTCAAGGAAAAGATTACTAAATAAAAAATTTATAAGATGTTGCTGAGTCTTAAATAAAAAACCACATAAAAATAAAGCTATCATGATTGCTGAAGCAACAAGATTTCTTTTTAAAGGTGATACGTATAACGAAAATGCGTATATACAATAAAACGTCATTTCATAACTTAGAGTCCACCCATTTTGGACAAGGAATTTGTCACCATTTGGTATAAGAAAAAAAGAAACAAAAATTCCAGTCGTCCCTCCGCTTGAGTTGACCATGGAAGGGTTTATCAAATAAACAATTAGTGCAATAGTTGTTAGTATCCAATAAGGTGGGAAAACTCTTATTACTCGAGATTCAGCAAATTTTTTCCAAGAAGTCGTTATGGATGTTGTATAACTCATTATAAAACCAGAAATTATAAAAAATAAATCAACACCACATCCTCCTATGGCAAAATATTCGCTTTCAGACAATCCTTTTTGATAGGACTTCACTGCTATATGTGAAGTAATAACAAGTAATGCAGCGATACCTCTCAAAATTTGCACAGAGATAAGGCCCTTGTGGCTTTGGCGTTCAGCTATCATGAGCATCATTTCCTGTGTAAAATAAGTTCACTCGGGATTAGTAATGATAATTGTTACTAAGATGAAATAGTTATGAGGCATGGTTATGCTGACAAAAACACTTTTACTTATCATTCTATAAATAACCCATATATTTTAGAAAAAAAGACCCCCTATTTTCAACATAGACTTAAGATAGGTTTGTACACTATCGTCAGGAACTAATCTCTTCAAAAAATTAAAATTTGTAATAACAAATTTTGCAACTTTCTTTCGACCCACTGAGTCTCATCATACGATGTGATTACTGTGCTAAGAAAATAAACTTTGGAATGAACATAGAATAATATCGGAAAGCATGAATATAGGAAGACAAAATGTCCTTAAACACAATATTATATTGCTATAGAATAAAATTCTAAGCTAAAAAAAAAGCAAAAAAGTGCTTATGCAAATGTGTATATTATTATTTGTTATTTCAATAGTATTAAAACAGTTTTATTTATTAGCAGAAATTTCATTTAAAATTTTGGAATTTTTGAAACCTTTCATAATATTTTTTTCAGTTAAGTCTGAATTTAACAATCCGAAATTAGATTCATAAGAACTCACATTTTTTTCATTAATTAATTGATACCACCAAATTCCTTTAATATAATTTCTATCATTAACCAAGTCCATATATTCTTTAGCATATTGTTCTTGTCTAGATGCTAACAATTTCCCCTGGATTGAATCAGAATATCCCATTTCACTGATATATATATCTACATCTCTTCCCTCATTATATTTAGATCTTAACTCTTTTTCGAATCTATCTATCCTTATAAAATCCGTTTCCGGATTTTTAACTGAATAGGGATGGATTGACACTCCATCGACATATTTTAGTAATCCAGCACCCATCATGCTATTCATCCAATCAATATGTCTTTGATCCAGTGGATTCATGCTGCCTGCAATAATCAGAGCATTGGGGTCTATTTCTTTGATTATAACACTTGCTTTTTTAATCAAAGATAAATAATTCATTGATGAAATTTTATCATTTACACTACTGTTTGATTTAAAATCATCATGCCACCATTCATTATAAATTTCATATATTATTTTATCATTTTTATATCTATTTGCTACCCAGGTCACATAGTTACTAAATCCTTCCAAATATTCAGGACTAATAGGCTTCCCTGGACCATATAGATCATTCTTATAGCCCAAAATTATCAATGGGGTGATATTATATTTATTGATTGAATCAACAATGATTTTGTCAAGCCTCTCATTTGGAGGATTAAAAACACCTTTTTTAGTTTCAATATTTGACCATCTATAATCTGTTCTAAATGAATTAAATTTATATTTATTAAGTACTTTTAATAATACATCATTGCTTATATTTATTTTCTCGGGATGAAAGCAAACACCTATGTATTTGTTTTGTGAGGCTAAAGAAATATTAGAAAAAATAAAAAACATCACAAAAATAAATAATTTTTTCATATTCACCCTTAGCATAAAAAGACTTGATATAAAAAAGATAAATTAGCTATGCTGTTATCATCAGTGGGAAACGTACGAAATTAACACACTAATTAAATCTTAAGCATTTTGCTAATCAGAACAAAAATAGAAATATAGACAAATGATAAAGCTCTCGAATCAATTAATATTCTCATTTTGAACTTGTAAGTAAATTAAATAAAAATTAAAAATGGTTATTTAAAACAATATTAATTATGATTCTAAATAATTAGCCGAATAGCAGATAAATAAAGAGAACAAATACGATTTAAGCCACCTAATCCTGCAATAAAAAGAACATTTAACCAATCGGATTAAGCTATGCCGATCTGAGCATTCTTACTGTGACAAGAACGGGGAACAAGGCTCTATTCTATGCAGAAAGAAATAAACTTAATTCGTAATTGAAATCATGTAAGCGACTAATGATAATTCTTTTGCAAACAGGTTTGACTCTATCTGTGATATCATAATTCGTCTTTATGCTGCGCGCTTATTAGTAAGCAGATGATAGACTATCTTAATTTAGTCAGCTTAGTTCCCCCTTGGGGCGTCAATAAAGCATTAGCCCAGAGAAGCTTCCGCGCGAATGTGGACATATTAGTCAAACATTCCATATAATAATTCAATTATCTTTATGAACGTTGAAGCAGTAGAGTGTTACCGATTGAAATTAATTAATCATTTAACGATATAAACCACTTGCTCCCCTAAAGTGACTACATAAAACTGCTTGATCTGGCGAGGTTGAGCCTGATACGACACTGTAGGAAACCACTCATAAAGGAAAAAATTATTGCGATTAAAGAAACGCCTATTTAGGACTATATGGTGTTTATGAAGAATGAAATGGACATAGAATTTAATGTAAAAATTATCACTCACTGACAATGTGGAGGACAACTAAAACGGATGCCTATGTGGGGAAAACCGAAAAACATATTGTGGTACATATATTACATGTGAGGACAATCGATGTCGTTCATATCAGAACAATAATTATAATTCGGATTTATTGACAAATAATGCTTAGATACCAGAGAAGCCCTAAATCTCAGCGCGTAATATATAACGATATATCGGAGGTAATTACATCATTGACAAACTTCAGATAAGTTACGATTGGTTTAAAGAAAAATCTAGCTTTACCCTGTTATATAAACCTGTTACTTACTCTGGCAAGCAGAGTAAAACAGTTGCGCCTGGCAATCCATAGAGCAATTACCTGTAATCACCAGCGTTGATACATTGGGCTATTAATGAAAAGTATTGCCCTCTTATATTATAAAAAAAAGCGGCATCCTCTTTTCCCTCGACACACAGCAGCTAGCAAACAATGTTTGCGTGAATCAATACAATATTTTTCAACACAACAAACCATAAACGTTCTGTTAAAATTTTAAGTATTCGAATCATTTCCATAATAACAATGTTATTGTAAATTCTCATTGTTCTTTAAATTCTTCAGTAGAAGAAAAAAATCAACAAGATAAAAATAGAATTTCTTTGTTGATAGTAATCTATTGAGAAAAACTGAATACTTGACTTTGATTCCATAACTTATCAATTGTGCCTGAAGAATAGATTTTTCCTTACCTACTACAAAATTTCGCGTACAAAACAATTCGAAAGCGTCATTAATTTTTTTCTTATTACTTAATGTTATTCTATTCAAATCATGAGATGTATCTTGAATGTACAACGGAACTTTTATAAGATACGCTTTTTTATATTTGCCTTTAATGAGCAATCTGTAAAACAGGTCCAAATCTTGCCAAGCAGGCATTTCTGGAGTAAATTTTCCAGCCTCTTTCATTCTTTCTGTTAATGTAAAGCATTGATTTCCTATGATATTTTTAAACAAAATATCTCTAGAAGAAATTATCGTTGGTAATAAAAAACTGACAAATCTTGTTTTTTTAAATTTCCCTGATTTTGTTAATGTTAAGTAATATGTATATAAAAAGGAATACTCATCTAAGAGGTTTATATTATCAACTAAAATTTCTATGCGATTTTTAGGAAAAAAATCATCGTCATCTAACCCAGTTATGTATAAACCAGTTGCATGTTCTATGGCCATGTTTCGACTAATACAAGCGCCCGAATTTTGTTCCTTCAAAATAAATTTAATTCGAGTATCAGCCAATGATATTTTTTCCAAAAACTCTTGTGTTCCATCGGAAGATTTATCATCTACAACAATTATCTCTAAATTTGTATAAGTTTGATTTCTAACAGACTCAATTGCACGTTTAAGTAAATTCAATCGATTGTAGGTCGGAATATATATTGTAACAAGCGGGAAATTTTGCACGTATGTTCTCCTTATTTTATCTAACATATAAATCTAAAGTTTGTTCGTTCATTATATCTTTAGTATACGTGATTAATAATTTCCCCATCAGTTTTTCTTTTGCACTATCTAGATCATACTCATTTAAACGTGCTAAGATATTCGCTAAAGATTTACTGTCTCCTTTCTTAAAGGATAATCCGCTTATCTTATTAATTGTATTGAAAGCCGGTATATCACTTGTTATTATTGGCAAATAATAGCTGATTGCTTCTAAAGGTACCATAGCAAAGCCTTCCCAGCGGGAGGGTATAATCAAACAATCAGCCTGTCTGTAATAGTCTATTACCAATTCTCGATTAATCCAACCGGTGTATTTAATATCAATGTTTTCAAACTTAACTGATTTATAGTCCATATCCTCATTTACAGTCTCACCGATTAAAATCACTTTAATCTTATAATTTAATTTTTCACGATCAATAATTTTTAGTGCATCAATAAATATATCTATACCTTTTTGATAATCAAACCTTCCTACATATAGCAATAAATATTCATCTAACTTATTGTGCGTCTTAACATTTTTATTTTTTGGGATATCAACGCCATTATTAATGAGAATAAGCTTGTTTTTTGGTATTCCCCATAAAATGGCGTCGTGATATTCATTTTCGCCTACACAAATAATTCTTTCAGTAATTTTTGAAAGATTAATTTCACAGATATTATAAAATTTTCTCTTAAATTTTGATGTGTCCATCAAAAATGCGAATGCGTGCGGACAATAAATAATTTTTATTTTATTTTTATGAAAGAAAAAATACAAAATAAGCCTTCCAAGGAAACCAGCATAGGTACTATGTAAATGAACGATATCTGGCTGAAACGACTTTACTATTTTAAAGAAACTAATTGAGAAATTGAAAAGAGAAAAAGTATTTCTCTTCTTTCTATTGAAAGTCGTAATCGAATCATTCAAAGCTGGAGAAAGCTCACTTAAATGTTCTTTTGGTATTAAAATGGTTATTTTATCTATTTTATTATTATCCTTTTGATAAACCGCCAGATTATTTAATACTGTAGCAACACCACCTTTGATTGTTTCTGCCGCATGAAAAACTTTCATTAAATTTACCTTAATTTAAACATTATCTATAATCTTTTGAAAATTCTTATACCATAATTATTATTAATTGATTTAATATTTTATTATGTATGATATCAAACAATTAACTTATAATATTCTTTAGACATATAATATTCAAAAAAATAATTATCTTTCAAAGATGATCTCTAATTTCCTAAGAAATTTAAGTAATATTTCCTAATTCGTTGATTGCAAACTAAGGTTTATGTATTAATTACTGTTCGGTTCTGAATATTTTTGCCCATTAGCTACAAATATTATATAAATTTAAAACTTATTAAAAGGTTTACAGACTGAAACTATAATTTTGTGATTTTTTTACATATATACCAACTTATAATCATGAATCAGATATAGTTGGAACTAAAATAATGTGTGTTTATCTTATAGTCTAATAAATTTTAGAAAATTTATTAGTTATACTAAAAAATTTCATTATTCAAATAAAAGGTGTTCTAATTTTTTTGGCTTAATGATATCAGAAACATATTTCTAACACATTAAACTTTAAAATAGATCGAATACCGGGTTTATTTTATAAGGGTAAATCCCTGCAATATTACTTGATATCATCATAATAAAATAAGAAAAGGAAAGTACTATAAATAACGTATATACAATAATATTATTTAATTTCCTCAAAAAAATTATTGGAAGAATTAGCATTATATAAAATACAAAATATTGCACAATTCTCTGTGGTCCCGCTGGATCAGTCCCTAGCATTGCTATAGGAAATAATGCTGAGACTCCGCATATATACAGACACTCATATATTTTATAATCATTATCATCTTCTCTTATCTGTTTACCATATATATAAATAAATATTGCTATCAATGCATATAGCCCCACCGTAAACATTCCATGAGATCCACCGGAAACTTGCTCTGTATAGTGTTCATATCTTGAATTATTAAGTGCCATATGCGCAATTATAGCTGGTGCAGCAATCACCCCAACCAAAAAGGTCATTAATGCTTTAAGTTCAATTCTTAATTTAAAATGGCAGAGAAAATACATTCCTAACATAATTAAAGCTGTCACATGGAATTGCGCTGCTATTATTATAAACATAGCAAATTTTATGAATTCTTTTTTCAATAAATATTTTGTTGCATAAAAACATATACCCATTGCTATGCTTTGTCTTATTTGATTGTATAAGGTGAAGTACAATCCAAACGTTATGTATATATAGACGGAAAGCGTATAATTGACTGATTTCTCTTTTAAAAAAAACAAAACTGGAAATATACAAACGATGGACATAATAAAAAAATAAAAGAAATAATCATTATAAATTTCACGTATTATAACAACTAAATATTGATAACCTCTTTCGACATCAGGATCAAATTGGTATGCAAATTTATTAAATGGAAATCTAAAATATCTAGAATACATTTCGGCATCCGTGCCAACACTATAATACCGAATAGTAGCTAAAAGCATTAACATTAAAAGCGGAATTATGATGGCTCTTTTATTGATTGTTTTTTCTTCGAGCCCAACCCATAGGGATACAACCATTAGTACAATAATATATGGATACATGGCGCATTCTCTTTATTTGAAAATACATAATTTTAATATAATATAAAATGCGAAATTTACTTTTCGAGTTATGATAAACAATATTTGTAAATCATCCTTGCTATATACCATCCTCTACTTGAAATGATGATTTTTGATTATCTTATTAGACGTTCTAAGTAAAAATATCCTATTTTTGAATAAGTTACTTGTTACAAAAAATACATGCTGCTTCTAGTTTAGGAAGAAAACTCGGGTTAACCTTCTTTATTTCTTTGGATGCAATTGCTTATAGCGACATTTTATAATGTGTTGTTAATTATGTGAAAATTGAATCATGAATTTTTAAAGATATATGAGAAAAAATAACAAAATCTTTACTTAATCCTGACTAGTAACATTATCGATAAAAAGTCAATTGCATTTTTCATTAGTAGATATTCGTGTTAATCTTTCTTTTTATCTGAGTAAGAGTAGTCATAGTAGCTATAGCCATATCCATAGTAGTTGCTCGCTCTTCTAACCACCCCATTAAGGATACAGCCTTTAATTACAACTCCACTTTGTTCAAACCTCTTAACACTTACGTCAATTTCTTTGACTGTATCTCTCTCAAATCGCGCAACTAATAATGCTGTACCAACGTATCTTCCAATTATTGCCGCATCAGTTACCGCCAAAATAGGCGGTGTATCGACAATCACAAGATCATAATGCTGCCCCGCCCAAGTAAATAGAGCTTCGAAACGCGGATGCATAAGTAATTCCGCAGGATTAGGTGGTCTATGTCCCCTTGATATATAATCAAATCCCGCTGACGCTACGGTTTCAATGACATCACCCACCTCTACCTGCCCCGAGAGAACATCTGCCAAACCTTTATCCTGTTTCTGTCCAAACATCTTGTGGACATATCCTTTGCGCATGTCGGCGTCAATAAACAATACTTTTTTACCCGTTAGTGCAATTATGGCAGCAAGATTACTACTGATAAATGTTTTCCCCGCATCTGGACTCGCACCTGATATCATCAAAACATTATTCTTTGCTTCCATCATTGCAAAGTGTAAGCTAGTACGGAGGCTACGAATTGCCTCAATCGCAAGATCTGCCGCATTTTCCACTGCCAACAGAGTCGAACTGGGCTCATTACCCTTACTCTTCCCATTTTTCCGATTATTGTCAATAAACCACTCAGACACTGGTACGTTAGCGTACACGTTAATCCCTATTTCTTCCAATTGTTCTGGGGATTCAATTCCACGATGCAGAAATATCCGTAGTAATACCATACAGACAGAGAATAGTAGACCAAATAAGAGACCTGAAAGTAAAATCAAAGCCTTTTTAGGTTTTACTGGTTTAGGTTCAGTTACAGCATTATCAACGATTCTAACATTACCTATCGCACTCGATTTTGCAATATTTAGTTCTTGCTGACGATTGAGCAATTGCATATAAATTGCTCTTCCTGATTCCACATCGCGACTTAGACGTAGCACTTCCTGTTGTGTAGAGGGCATCTGTCCAACACGTTTATTTAGTTTTCCTCTTTCTTCCTCTAGCACCTGTCGTTTCTCAATAAGGGCTTTATAAGTTGGGTGCTCTTTAGTATATAATTGAGAAATTTCTGCTTCACGGAATGTTAATTCATTCAGCTGGTTATCAACATTTACTATTTGATCGAGTACAGATTTTGCTTCCATTGAAAGATCTATTGAGTCTTTCTGACGACGATAAAGATTTAATTTATCCTCAGCAGTATCGAGGTCTGTCCGAACTTTTGGCAGTTGTAAATTAAGGAACTCAAGACTTTTTGCATCTTGAGCTGCTTGACGAGCAATATTCTGTTCTAAGTAATTCTGACTTATAGAATCAAGTATTCGAGCATTTAAATCTGCATTTTCTCCGGTTATGCTTAGATTCAGCATTCCGGTATCTTTTCCTTGGTCAAAGACATCAAAATTTTCTTGTAAGTCATTGATAGCTTTTAATTTTGTGACATAAGTTAATGTGAATTTTGTGCCTGGTGTTGCCTGAATTTCATCAACCTTCAACGAAATTCCATTCCTTTCAATTAGACTCCCAGCTTGGCCATTGAATTTAAAATCTTCCCCTTCAATTTGAAAATGATTCTCATCCTTGACTGTCAATACTATTTTTGTGGGCGTGTCGTCATCTATTGGTGGAAGGTATAACCGCGTTACATTGATTTTCCCTGGTTTATCACCCAGCAGGCGGGCAATTCCCCTGCCAATTAAGGGGAAATATTTTTGCTCGGCGCTAACCTGCAGATTGAGGTCATCAACCGTTTTGCCGAGTACCATCCGCGACTGCAATAAGGCAATTTCTGGCGCCGACATAGGCTGACTATCCGGCAATATTTGAGATAGGCTATTCAGTATGGCATTACCTTCTTTCTGCTCAACCTGGATCAGTGCATCAGCCTGGTAAATCGGAGTAGCAAGTAACGCATAAAGCACAAACAATATTGTAATTCCCGCGGTAACACCAACGATCAAATTACGGTAATCAATCAATTGGCCAATCAAACGCCTCAGATCGATCGCCTCCGATTCTGGGACCGTAGGTTTTTTTGACATTACGGATGACATGCACTGTTTCCCTGATGAATTATCAGCCAAGCTTTTCTACCCATTGTAGGCAAGCCTGGTGAATTAACTGATAGACAGCCTCAAAGGCTTCCTCGCTTTTTCGATAGGGGTCCGGAATTTCTCGTTCCCCAATCCAGTGGCCGAGTAACATTGTTTTCCCACTTGCTTCTGGGTACTTACGACTTATCAGCCTTAGCTGGTGATACTCCATAGTGAGAATTAGCGAATACTTCCGAGCTAAATCCGAGGTAAATTGAACCCCAACATGATCAGCCAATGACAACCCATGTTTTTCTGCAATTTGAATAGCAGACGAATCCACACTTTTACCTACTAATGCAGCCACACCGGCAGAACTGATATTCTTTGTAGGCATAGCCTTCAGCAATAGTCGCTCCGCAATTGGCGAGCGGCAAATATTTCCCGTACACACTACCAAAATTGATTCAAACATAATCACCAGGTCCGGATAAAACGTCCTGTCTCAGTCATATCATGTACACCTGTAATGGTCGGCACCAACTGCGAGATAACGCGATTCCATCGTACCACGGGAGCGCTTGTGACATAGACAATATCATATGGTTCCAGTTGAAATTCTGTTCCCATAACCATCGCTGACGCATCTTTTGAATCAAGTTGATAGATATTAGCAATCTTTCCCCTTTTACCTCCACGAATCTGGCGTATTACAAATACACCAGAAGCGTCAGACATATCTTGGTTCACACCCTCCGCATTTCCCAAGGCTTCAGCTAACGTCATACCACTACGATCCATTTTCAAAGTGGACTGCTTACCCACTTCGCCCATTACAAATACCTTTAGATCGTCATTTCTAGGTATAAACAAAATATCACCCGGATAAAGTAGACGGTTTTGAGTCAAATCGCCTTTCTGCATTAATGCGTAAAGGGATAAAGTAGTGTCTTTACCATCGTGAGTAAGCACAACATTACGCCAATCGGCATCATCTGCCAAACCTCCTGCACCATTTATCGCATCTATAACGGTACGCGGAATATTAGTAATGGCCTGTGGTCCAGAGTTTTTGACTTCACCTGTAACATATACTTTCTGAGAACGAAAAGCAGCAACGCTTACATCAACTTGCGGGCTCTCAATATAAGTTGTTAATCTACTAGCGATTTCATTTCTAACTTGTGGCAACGTTTTACCAGCGACTTGTACCTTACCAATGTATGGATAAAAAATTGTACCATCTGAGTTCACCCAGTTCCCAGTATCACTAGCGCTTCGATACTGTCCTGCTGGAATAGTTAATTCTGGATGATCCCATACGGTAACCATTAGTACGTCACCTATTCCGATACGATAATCATAGTTACTTAGAAGTTTGTCCAATTCAGGATTAGGGCGAGAAACGACCGCAGATGGGCGTAACTGTTCAATCAAACTAGGGGTCAAAGGATAGACATTAACAAATTGGCTCAAATCAATATTTGAGTCATCCTGTTTTATCACTGTTTTGTCACTTGTTGATAAATTCATACCCGGAACAACTGTACAGCCACTGATCAAGCTTATAGACACCAAAAGCGGCATCAACTTAAGTTTTGTTTTCATCATTGAGTTATCGTCACTCTCGTTGTTGCTCGGCTAAAAAGCGTATCCATGTCTTTGATACCGCCTTCCGAAAGGGGGTTAGTGCCAAAAAGGTCCCAAAACATCGCGCTATGTGTCCAGGTACTTCGGTTGCAAGGGTTGTTCCGTGTCATCGCCTCACATCTCTTAAGAACGTCATCCACTGTAAAGATAGAACTACTTGAGCAAATATAGCTGAAAAATACAACTATAGAACTTATCATTATGATCCTGTTTGATCTAGCGCTCAAGCACGGCAGCGCTTGGCGGAAGTATTATCGGTAGGTAGGAGTGAAGCTTTAGTTATGGATTGACTTTGGCCGGCCGTCACTGCGATTGCGACATAACTTAATGAGGACGGTTCAGCGCGTCCGCTCAAACACCGATTATAATTTTAAAAGGCTCTGAAGCGGTTTGGCTGTGATGTGCGATACATCATGCCGGCCTGCCAAAAATGAGCAGACTTGGTGTGCAATTGCAGCAAGCCGATTCAGGCTTGTACACTTCAGTGCGCGTGAATTATGCCGAGGCACGCTACCGCCCTTGGCTTGCAGCAACCAATGCGCACTTCTTCATCTCTCACAAAACTGCCTTTAGTTGTTGCTTTGCTTTAGGCTGTAACACCATCACAATGTTAGCTTTGTCACAAATCCAATCTGCCTTAGCGTTTTTTTATTCAAAAAAGACAGTATTGGCACAACATATGCCTCATCATTGTTATACTAATTATTAATTATCTCTTTACAAGGTTTCCATGTCCACTGCCCTGAGTTTTAGGAATAAGACTACCCGTTTCGGTAGAAGTGACTGGCGCAGAATGGTGTTTTACTTACAAAAAGTGGGCGTTTATTGCCGTACCTCCTTGAAAAATAACAAAAACTTATTATATCCCTTCCTGTGGCCTGTTAAAGGCCAATGTGGATTAAGGTTTTTTTTAATTCAAGTTTAGAATGATTAATATACAAACCATTCACTAAGATTTAATTGTAGCGAGTTACAAATCAATAAATGAACTTAATTATTTTGTCATTAGCCTTTCATAGTGATCAAAATCGATTAAAAAATACCCAATTTTGATTAAGCAATTATTGAGTTTTCTCCGGTTAACTCCCATCATTCCCTTCTGAACCGCTAATACATAAGGTAAAACGCCGATTATGGAATGGATCGCTGATCCGACAATGTGGGCCGGTCTGGCAACGCTGATAGTGCTGGAGCTGGTGTTGGGCATCGACAACCTGGTGTTTATCGCCATTCTGGCGGAGAAGCTGCCCGCGGGTCAGCGCGATCGTGCCAGATTAGTGGGATTGGCCCTGGCGCTGGTGATGCGGTTATTGCTGCTGGCGTCCATGTCGTGGCTGGTCTCTTTGACATCTCCCCTGTTTAGCGCCCTGGGGCACCCCTTTAGCCCGCGTGACCTGATCATGCTGGCCGGAGGTATCTTTCTTATCTTCAAAGCCACCATGGAGCTTAATGACCGGCTTGAGGGCAGTGACGAAGAATCAGAATCGGAGCGCAAAGGAGCGCGATTCTGGCCGGTGGTGGTTCAGATCGTTATTCTGGATGCGGTATTTTCCCTGGATTCGGTGATTACCGCCGTGGGCATGGTGGATCATCTGGCGGTAATGATGGTGGCGGTGGTGGTGGCCATCGGCGTGATGATGCTGGCCAGCAAGGCCCTGACCCGCTTTATCAATGCCCATCCCACCATTGTTATCCTCTGTTTGAGCTTTTTGCTGATGATTGGCTTTAGCCTGGTGGCGGACGGCTTCGGTTACTCTATTCCGAAGGGCTATCTGTATGCCGCCATCGGCTTCTCTATCGGGATTGAATGTCTTAATCAGCTGGCGCAGTTCAACCGGCGGCGCTTTTTATCTTCCTCGGTGCCGTTGCGCAAGCGTACTGCCGAGGCGGTATTGCGTATGCTGAACGGTAAGCATGAGGAAGCGGAGCTGGATGCCCAGTCATCGTCGTTAATCGCCGATAACGAGGGAGAAGGCCAGGAGGTCTTCAATGAGCAGGAGCGGCGCATGATTGAGCGGGTACTGGGCATGGCACAGCGCACCGTCAGCAGCGTGATGACCTCTCGCCATGATATCGAGCATATCGATTTGCGGGATCCGCCGGATAAAATCGTTTCCCTGCTGGAAAACAACCAGCACACCCGGCTGGTGATTACCGAGGATTCGGCGTCCAATGAGCCGCTGGGGGTGGTGCATGTGATTGATCTATTGACCCAGCAGCTGCGTCAAGAGCCGTTGGATATCCGCTCGCTGATCCGCCAGCCGTTGGTGTTTCATGAGCAGTTGTCGCTGTTGCTGGCCCTTGAGCAGTTCCGCGAGGCCCATACCCATTTTGCCTTTATCGTCGATGAGTTCGGTTCGGTGGAGGGGATTATCACCCTGAGCGATATCATGGAGACCATTGCCGGCAACCTGCCGCTGGAAAATGAGGAGATGGATCCCCGCCATGATATACAGCAGCACGACGACGGTACGCTGATTGTCAACGGCTACCTGCCGCTGGAGGATTTGGCGGGGTATATCGATATTTCCCTGGCCGAACGGCGGGAGTATCACACCCTGGCGGGATTATTGATGGAGCATAGCCAAACCATTCCCCAGGTGGGGGACCGGATTTCTATCGATAATTACCTGTTCGACATCCTGGAAGTGGAGAGCCACCGGATTTTGAAGGTGCTGATTACGCCGGTGAGCGAAGCGGAGTACGAAGTGTAAGCTGTCGCGATGGGCATGCCGCTACCTTTATCTTCGGCACAGCCTGCGGGGGATAAAATTTATCACCCGGCGATACGCTGATTGCCGGGTGATATGGTCGAGCTGTGACACTGTGGGCGGATACCCGCGTTATAGCTTCTCCAGCAGCTTCTGGACATTTTTGTTTTGCGGGTGGTTCTGGTTTTTCTGCGCCCAGTCGTTGAGGCGGCGCTTCACTTCATCCTCGAGCTGTTTGCGGATAAGCTGATCCACATGCAGCTGATAGCTAAGGGCATCCCAGGGGCCGTAGACGCGCAGCGGGATGGGGGTGGCCACCAGGGCCGCCACCGTTTGCGGATCGCCCTGCCAGCCTTGCAGTACCCTGATATTCAGGTTCACGTCGCACTGCCGGCCCGGCAGATTAAGCGTCCCGTTGCCGCTGAGGGCCAGTAAGTCGGAGTCACCCGCCAGGTTGTCCAACTGCAGGCTGCCGTGGTTTAAGGTGGCCTGGGCGGTGAGCTGTTTCACTTCGGAATAATTTTCCGTGCGCTGCTGCGCGCTGACGCTGCTGTTGCTGCGCGCTACCGCCCGCTGAATCAGTTGCTGGATATTCAGCCCTTCCAGTCGGGCATTGTCCAGGGCCATCCGGCCGGAGCCCTGCCAGTTCTGCGCAAAATCATCGGCGGTGAGCGATCGGCCGGTTATTTGCCCTTCCACCGACAGCAGGCCGGTAAGGGTCTGCGGCAAGGAGAAGGCCTGCATCAACGGTCCGAGCGCCACCCTTTTGATATCGGGATGCAGTTCGAATTTGGGCTGCGGTCCGGTGACATCGACGGTGCCGGGCAGGTTAAACTCCCCTTCCCCCAGCTTGCCGTTCAGGGTGTTGAGGGACAGGTGGCCGTGGCGATTGTCCGCCTGGGTTTTGAAACCGGTGATATTCAAACCGTGATAAATGACCTGATCCGCCGTCAGGTTGAGCTGGCCGTTGAAGGCGTTGAGGAATGACGGATTATGGACCTCCATGGCGGAGACGATGATCGGCCTGCCGTTGCTTTGATGGGCCGCGGACTGGCCGTTATTGTCGGCGGCGTTGTCCGGGGTAAAGCCCATCAGGTTGTCCAGATTGAGATGCTGCGCATTCAAATCCAGCTGATAGACCGGCACCGCATCCATCTTGGCGCTGGCTTGGCCCGAGAGGTGGCTGTCATTGGCGCTGAGGGTCAGATTGCTGATTTCCAGCGTTTGGTTGGTTCGGGAATAGTCGGCGCTGAGTTTGCCTTCGCCCTTGATGCCGTCCGCCGGCAGTCCGGAACCGTGCAGTTGGTAGTCAACGCTGTCGAGGCGGGCGGTCATCTGGCGCGGATAATGGCTTAAATCCACATTGCCTTTGAGGGATACCGTCAAATCCCGTTGGTCGCGGTTGATGCGGCTGGAAAAGGTGATGTCGGCCTGCCGGGTGGCGCTTTGCTCTACATCCAGGTTTAAATCCCGCAGGTTGATCTGTTCGTTGGGCTGCCGCTGCCAAATCATCAGGCTGTCGGTGAGTTTCAGGCTGGCGATGTCATAAGACCAGCCCGGCTGGCTGACCGGGTTCGGGGTGTCGGCCGGCTCGATAGGGGCGTTTTCCGGCCGGCGGGCGGAGCTGTCGGGGGTGAGGGTGATAACCGCCCCTTTCAGCATGACCTGCTTGATGGCGAGCTGATGGGACAGCAGAGGCCAAAGCTCGACGTCGAGGCGCATATTTTCCGCGCTTACCACCGCCACGCTGGCTCCGGGCGCGGTAAGCGTCATATGTCCGGCCAGGATGCTGAGCTGCGGCCAGACATGCCAGCGCAGATCGCCGTCAAGGGCCAGGGTATAACCGCTGCGCTGTTTAACCTTGCTGACCATATAGTGACGAAAATCATTAGGGTTGATCAGCACCACCAACGCGGTGATACCGACAACCAGAACCGCCAGCAGTATGACCAGCGTAGTCAGTAATCTCTTCATGAAATCCCCATCTGTTGTCTCTGCCCTAACCCTGCGTCCGGCGGGATTAATCCTTATCGATACGGCTGGCAACGGCTCCCTGTTGATTGCGGTATTTGGCGTCTTCGCGGCGATTGTACGGACGCGCCGCCGGACCGCTTAAGGGCTCGAAGCTCAGCGCCCCAATCAACATCCCGGGGCGCAAAGCCAGTGGTAGCTTTCCTGAATTATAGAACTCCAGCACGATTCTACCCTGCCAGCCGGGATCGATGCGATGGGCGGTGACATGCACCATCAAACCGAGCCGGGCCAGGGACGAGCGGCCGTCCAGCCAGCCCACCAGGTTATCCGGCAGCGTGACGGATTCCAGGGTGACCGCCAGGGCCAGTTCGGCGGGGTGCAGATAAAACGCGCCCCCTTCGGGCAAGACGATTTCATCGCTCATCACCAGGTCCAGCGCCGCGGTCACTTCATCCTTGGGGCCGCTCAGGTCGATAAAAGCCGCATTGTGTCCCTGAAATACCCTGAACTGATTGCCGAGCCGGACATCCACCGTGGCGCCGTTAATGCGTTCCAGGGGAGGACGGGGGCTGATTACCAGCCGGCCGTCGTCCAGCCAGGCTTCTATGTCTCGATCGCACAGTCTCATCGCAGGTTTCTCCGTAAGACGCTAAAAGGGGCCGTCATCCTCGCGGGCGTCTGTTGCGCGGGTGGGGCGTTTTATTCAAAAAACTGACTGATCTTGGCCTTCAGTATATCGATGGCAATACGGTTTTTACCGCCGCGTGGGACAATAATGTCCGCATATTGCTTGGAAGGCTCGATAAATTGCAAGAACATGGGGCGCACGGTCTTTTGGTACTGCTCCATCACCGTGTCCATGGATCGTCCGCGTTCATTGACATCGCGTTTCATGCGCCGCAGCAGGCAGATATCCAGCGGGGTATCGACAAAAATGGAAAAATTCATCTCTTCTCGCAGGCGAACATCGGTGAGCAGCAGTATCCCTTCCAGAATAATCACTTTTTTCGGCGCCAGGTGCAGGGTTTCCGGACGGCGCGTATGCTCCAGATAGCTGTATACCGGCATTTCGATGGCCTTGCCGGCCTTGAGCATCTGCAGGTGCTGGAACAGCAGATTATGATCCATGGAGCTGGGATGATCGTAGTTGGTTTTTACCCGTTCGCTCATGATCATATGGCTTTGATCTTGATAATAGCTGTCTTCGGGGATGATGCCGATGTGTTCGTCCCCTACCTGTTCACATAATTCGCGGTACAACGTGCTGGCAATAAGGCTTTTTCCAGAGGCAGATGCGCCGGCAATGCCGATAATAACGCACTGGTGGGGCTTGTCAGTCATACAATAAGTGGCCTGGTAAAAAAAGAGAAGGGATACGCGTTTGCGGCGCGTTTGACGCGGCAATTATAGAGTGCCAGTGAAAACGATACCAGTGTTTGCGGCGGGTTCCCTTTCTCTGGAACATCTATTTTGTGCTTTGCAGCGAGTTAAGTCACAGAATTAAGATAATTCATGCTGGAGCAAACACGCGCGCTTGCGTAAAGTATAACCATAGTTTTATTCATCATCCCCATACAATCAGACTGAGCGTTATTGAATGAATTGGCATTGGCTGACTTTTTTTGGCGACACCATGCTGTTGCTGCCCTGCGCGGTCATTATCGTCGCTTTGCTGCTTTGGAAGGCGGAAACCCGGCGCACCAGCCTGCAATGGCTGCTGCTGATAGGCGCCGCGGGCGCTATCGTTATCGTGTCGAAGCTGGCCTTTTTGGGCTGGGGCATCGGCAGCCGCGCCTATGATTTTACCGGCTTCAGCGGTCATTCGGCGTTATCCGCCAGCATCTGGCCGGTGTTGATCTGGATTCTGGCCAGCCGGGCGTCCCGGCGCTTTCGTCTGGCGGCGGTGGCCTTTGGTTATCTGCTGGCGCTGGCCATCGGCGTGTCGCGGGTCATTTTGCATGCCCATTCGGTTTCGGAAGTGATTGCCGGGCTGGCGCTGGGCTTTACCATCAGCACGTCGTTTTTGCTGATGCAGTATTCCCGCGGTACCCGTATCCGTCATCTGTCGGCGGGCCAGCTGTCGGCGGTGCTGCTATTGCCGCTGCTGCTGGTGATGCAGGGCAAAAAAGCGCCGACCCAGGATCTGCTGGAGCGCATCGCGCTGGCTATTGCGCCGATTCAGCATGTGTATACCCGCGCGGACCTGCTTAAGGGCCGGCTAGATGCGGATACCTCACTTATTACCCCGCAATAAACCCGGCTGGCGATAGCTGTGCCCGCCGGGCTGGGGGGTACACTAATGTCAATCCAATAAAGCTCTACTTAATCCTGACGGCATTGTTCCTAAACGCTCCGGGCGTTTTGGTCCATGGCGCGTAAGGTTCACTCTTCTATCATTCTGTCCCGCCTTGTTGATTTCGAGTACATTTGTCCGCAACCTCACGCCCCCTAAGGCGGGTTGTTATTTTCAGGGGATCCAGTGTTCCTTCGACACCTCCACTTCTTCTATAATTTTTACCCCATCGGCGGTACGTATCCAGCGCGGTGCCCGCAGTTCATCCGCGAGATAGTTCACCAGCTCAAACAGCAGTCCGATAATGGTTGGTTCCATATCTTGCGATATCGTCCGGTCCGTCAACAGCCGCACTAAGACTTGACAATATTCGCACAGCAGATCGGATTCCGGCTCAAAGCGGGGTGAGCTCGACGGCGGCTCATCCACTGTTAGCCTTTCAACCAAGTGCGGCGGAATAGGATTTCCCATCGTGGACTGCTCACAGTGATCGGCCAGCACGGTGAAATCCGTGATTGAACTGAGGGGGCTGGAAAATAACGCGCGATTTTGGGTGGGGATTGTAGCCATAAAGGCAGCCTCCAACGAGTGATTGATATAACCGCCACCGAAAGAGACCAATCTTGCGGGTGGTGGACTGAACGGAGTTGGTCTTACCGGCCTCGTTGGCTACCGGCGCACCTTGCGGTGCCCCCGCCCAGCCCACCATTGAGGTAAGGAAGCGATAAGATACCGCAGCCAGAGCCGGACGCAGACAAAAATGACGCATAAGCGCCTTTATGTCCACAACGAGTAGTATTCAGGAGACCAATCCCGACGCCTGAATGTGCAGACGCGGTTGAATGATACCGTTAACGCTACTGAGCCGCAAGGGATATTGTCACAGGGAAATGAGGTTACATGCTGATATTATTATTATTTATGTAATCACCTCGTTGAACAAACAATGATCTTAATCGGTAAACGCCGCAAAATTGAAGTGAGCTCGCAGTTCGCTTACTCATATCCAATGCGTATATAAATTTTACGCTAAGATATCGACATGATTTGACAATGAGACATTTGTGTAGCAAATCCGATCTGATCTCATTCTTCCTTAAAAAGAACATTGGCTCCCCTAATCCAGAGTCGTCCATCCTTATCCTATGCAGCGCTTTTACGCCAGACACCCGCAATAGGAGCCGGATGCGTTAGCAGCGCACGTCAGGATCTGTGCGGGGGAGAGCCGGTAACGGCTATTCCTGCCGCAACCGCATCACAGAACTAAATAGCTTTAAGCTGGTTGATAATAAAAGGGTTGGTCTGCAGCAGCAGCAACAGCTTTCGCGGCGCACCGGTTGGCTGACGCCGTTTTGTTTCCCAGCTTTTTACAAGGTCATAGCTGACGCCAACAGCGACTGCAAAATCCTGTTGTTTCAACCCAGTCGCTTCACGAATGGCTTTAACATCAATCGGGCTAAACGTATGAACATGCTCCGATTCCGGTGTCTGCTCCCCCTTTTCAATTCTTACCATTTCTTCTGCACTGGCCAGCAGATCGGCAAATAATTCGTCTTTCATCTGTACCTCATCGCCCCCGTTGACGCCGCATTGGGCCTTATAGTTCGCCCATATGGGAGTTTCAGAACCTCAACGTTACACCATCATATCGGATAACTGCTTCAGAACTTTCTTTTGCTCTTCCGTTAAATCATCCTGCTCATTTTTGGGATATACCAGAGCCAGATATATTCGTCCTTTACTCGTCAAATTGTAGTAAATCACACGCACGCCACCACGCTTGCCCATATCCGGACGGCTCCAGCGGATTTTCCGAAATCCCCCAGTCCCTGCGATTGTGTCTCCGGCTTCAGGATCTTCGATTAATACCTCCTGGAAGGCCCGAAACTCGTCATCCGGCAAAAGTCTTGACGCCGTTTACTGAAACCGAGCAGCTCAATAAAAGTGTACATCTCACTCACTGACGTTATCGTGGCTTTTAAAGCATTGTAAGTGTACAGGGTACAGGGTAAATCAATCAAGTCATTTAATGTACCCTGTACATATCTAAAATAGCTGTAGTATTTCTAACTTGAAACATCTGGGCTACAAACCGATTTCGTCACTCTTGCTCGCGAATCCCAATGATTCCGGCATGAGCTACGCAAACCACCCAGCCAATTTCGCCGATCTGCACCGTCGCATTGAGAACCTAGCGGAGGCCTCTACCGAGCCGACCTTCGGATGAACACCAAACTTGCCTTGGCGATAAAGCTGGCGCCAATTGAATAATAATTGTCGTTGATACCATTAGCCCGCGCCAACTGAGCAATTGAAACACCAGGCTTAAGCGACTGTTCCACGAAGCTAATTTTGAATTTCAGAGGAAAATTGAGGCGATGGCGAGAAGATGTTGAGGGTTGCTTATCCACGGTGAATTGCGTCCATTAAAATAGATGATGGACACTATCTTCACCAAAACTGAGAGTCATTAAAAGACGGCGCAGGCGTGACGCTTACGGTTGAGGTCAGGAAGCGATTAGAAATCGCAGCCAGGGCCGGATGCTGACGAAAAGACGCCGATGCGCCTTCTTGTCTTCAACGAGTAGTATTTAAGAGACCAATCCCGACGCCTGGATGTCCAGACGCAGTCAAACGATATCGTCAATGTTACTGAATCGCAAGGGGTTTTGTCGGTGTCAAATTCCTTTATTCATAAACTGCGAGGCTTTTCCCATTCGGCAATGTAACGTCACGAATCTTGTCGTGAGTGATTTGGCGCCGAATTTCTTCGACCCGGGCGGCGATTCTCATACGGCTTTTTGGGGTACGTTTCGCCAACAGTTCGTCTAAGGTTGCCATTTTTATCCTCCAGGATCGTTTAGTTACGCATTTATCGTAAATCAGCCGGCCTACTCTGTATAGCCACGCGCTCCGTTTCAAGATCAAGAGATATACCCTCGGGCGGTAACAGCGCATCGAATATGCTGTTACCCGCGTCACTTTTCCGACGACACGACACAGGCAAACCTTCGTCCGTGCCAGGAAGGGCATTAGCCGTATTGATTCGGGTTGGGATAAACACCGGGCCTTTGCACACATTCCGTCTCGTTTCGGCGAAATTTTGCTTAAATTCCAGTATTGAGATGCAGAACACAATCATTGTTATCCTCATTAAAAATGAGCGAAAGATGCCGGGTTTAACATTCAATCTCTATGTCACCCAGGCACCATCGCCCTTCCTCTTAAACCGCCTTAAACGCAATCTCGGTGGGGATCACCTCACCCTGCCAATAAAGCTGGGCCGCCACCTGCCCCGCCAGCTGGCGGTAGAGGTCGGTGAATTCGCTGTCCGGGCGGCTGACCACCGTGGGTTCGCCCCGGTCGAGATCTTCCCGCAGGCTGATATGCAGCGGCAGCTGGCCCAGCAGGGCGCAGTTAAACTGTTCCGCCAATTTTTCAGCGCCGCCGGAGCCGAAGATGGCTTCCAGATGCCCGCAATGACTGCAGATGTGCATGCTCATGTTTTCCACGATACCCAGCACCGGCACGCCGACTTTCTCAAACATGATGATGCCTTTGCGGGCATCGGTCAGGGCGATGTCCTGGGGCGTGGTCACCACCAGCGCGCCGGTGACCGGGATGTTCTGCGCCAGGGTAAGCTGGATATCGCCGGTGCCGGGCGGCATATCCAGCACCAGGTAATCCAGCTCCGGCCAGAGGGTATCCTGCAGCAGCTGCAGAAGCGCCTTGCTGGCCATAGGACCGCGCCAGACCATGGCGTTGTCGTCGGTGACCATATAGCCGATGGAGTTGGTGGCCAGGCCGTGGGCCATGATCGGCGCCATATGCTGGCCGTCCGGCGAGGTGGGACGTTCATGGGCGGCGCCGAGCATGGCGGGAATGGAAGGACCGTAGATATCCGCGTCCAGCAACCCGACGCGTCCCCCTTCCGCCGCCAGCGCCAGCGCCAGGTTGACCGCGGTGCTGGATTTGCCGACGCCGCCTTTGCCGGAACTCACGGCAATCAGGTTGCGCACGCCATTGACCCCCGGCTGATCCTTGACCCGGCGCAGGGTGGCGATATTGTGCGACAGCTTCCAGTCGATGGCGCCGGCGCCGGTGACCCGCAGCAGCTCGGCGCTGAGGCTCTCTTTCATTTCTTCAAAGGCGCTCTGCCAGGCAAAGGGCATGGTGAGCTCGATGTGCAGCGCGCCGTCCAGCAGGGCGCAGTGGTTCAGCGCCTTAAGTACGGTGAGGTCGCGCTTGAGGGTCGGATGCCGATAGGCGGCGAGGACCTGGGCAACCTGGGCGCGCAGCGCGTCGGGGGTTGATTTTTCGGGCGATGGAGTAGTCATCCCGGCTCCTTATAGGGTTTGTAATCGATGGGCATAGGATAACAGAACTGGCCGAGCTTGTTTACGCGGGGTGTCGCTATCGGTTACCATCGGAATTCTTTATGACATCCAACAAAAGCACATTCCCAACATGACTCAAGTCGCGAAAAAAATATTGGTAACCTGTGCGTTACCATACGCTAACGGTTCAATCCATCTAGGCCATATGCTGGAGCATATCCAGGCGGATATTTGGGTCCGTTTTCAGCGAATGCGCGGCAATCAGGTTTATTTCATCTGCGCCGACGACGCGCACGGCACGCCGATCATGCTGAAGGCACAGCAGTTGGGCATCCCGCCGGAAAAAATGATTGATGAAATGAACCATGAGCATCTGACGGATTTCAACGGTTTCGGCGTCAGCTATGATAACTACCACTCCACGCACAGCGAGGAGAACCGCGGGCTGTCAAACCTTATCTACCAGCGGTTGAAAGCAAAAGGCTATATCAAAAACCGGACTATTTCCCAGCTGTACGACCCGGAAAAAGAGATGTTTTTGCCTGACCGGTTCGTCAAGGGCACCTGCCCGGTGTGCAAGTCGCCGGATCAGTACGGCGATAACTGTGAAGTCTGCGGCGCCACCTATAGCCCCACCGATCTGATCGACCCGAAATCGGCGGTGTCCGGCGCCACGCCGGTGATGCGGGAGTCGGAACATTTCTTCTTCGACCTGCCGGCCTTTAGCGACATGCTCAAAGCTTGGACCCGCTCCGGCGCGCTGCAGGAGCAGGTGGCCAACAAAATGCAGGAGTGGTTTGAATCCGGCCTGCAGCAGTGGGATATCTCCCGCGATGCCCCCTACTTCGGCTTTGAAGTGCCGGATGCGCCGGGGAAATATTTTTACGTCTGGCTGGATGCGCCCATCGGCTACATGGGGTCGTTTAAGAACCTGTGCGACAAACGGGGCGATATCGATTTTAACGATTACTGGCGGGTGGGTTCCGATGCGGATCTGTACCACTTTATCGGTAAAGATATCGTCTACTTCCACAGCCTGTTCTGGCCGGCGATGCTGGAAGGCAGCGATTTTCGCAAGCCCACCAATCTGTTCGTGCACGGCTATGTGACGGTGAACGGCGCCAAGATGTCGAAATCCCGCGGCACCTTTATCAAGGCCAGCACCTATCTCAAGCACCTGGACCCGGATTGCCTGCGGTATTATTACGCCGCCAAGCTCTCGTCCCATATCGATGATATCGATCTGAACCTGGAGGATTTTGTCCAGCGGGTCAATGCGGATATCGTCAATAAAGTGGTGAACCTGGCTTCCCGCAACGCCGGCTTTATCGCCAAGCGCTTTGCCGGCCGGTTGTCCGATACCCTGGCGGACCCGGCGCTCTACCGCACTTTTACCGATGCGGCGGCGAGCATTGCCGAGGCGTTCAACAGCCGTGAATCCGGCCGGGCGATTCGGGAAATCATGGCGCTGGCGGATGTGGCCAACCGCTATGTGGATGAACAGGCGCCGTGGGTGGTGGCGAAGCAGGAAGGGGGCGATCAGCGGCTGCAGGATGTCTGCTCCATGGGCATCAACCTGTTCCGCGTGCTGATGACTTACCTTAAACCGGTGCTGCCGTCATTGGCGCAGCGGGCGGAAGCCTTCCTGAACGTCACCCTTGAGTGGGATGCCATGCAAACGCCGCTGACGGGCCATACCATCAGCACCTTCAAGGCGCTGTTCAACCGTATCGATCCGGTTAATGTGGAAGCCATGATCGCGGAGTCGAAAGAAGAGGCGGCCGCGTCCCTGCCCGCATCCGGCGGCAAACCGGCCGCCGGTCCCCTGGCGGACGAGCCGCTGCTGGACACCATCAGCTTTGATGATTTTGCCAAGGTGGATATGCGCATTGCCTTGATTAAACGGGCGGAGCTGGTGGACGGTTCGGATAAACTGCTGAAGCTGACGCTGGATTTGGGCGGCGAGACCCGCCAGGTATTTTCCGGCATCCGGGCCGCGTATCCCGATCCGGAACTGCTGGAAGGCCGTCTGACGGTCATGGTAGCCAACCTGGCGCCGCGCAAGATGCGGTTCGGCGTTTCCCAGGGCATGGTCATGGCGGCCGGCCCGGGGGGGGAGGATATTTTCCTGCTCAGCCCGGATGCCGGCGCGCTGCCGGGCATGGCGGTGAAATAAAGGACCCCCTCGCCGGAATGACTCTCCGGATCAGCCTGTAGACATACCTGTCCGGCCTTCGTCAGGCCGGGCATTTTAAGGTTTTACCATGGAAGCCCCGTTGACCAAAAAAGGATTCCCGCCGGTTATCAACGCCCTGGTCTTGACGTCCGTCGTAATGACCATCGGGCGCGGCCTGACCCTGCCCTTTCTTGCACTCTATCTCTCCCGGCAACAGGGCATGATGCCCGGTGAAATCGGCCTGGTGCTGGGGGCGGGCCTGACCCTGGGCATTGTTTTCAGCCTGTACGGCGGTTATCTGGTGGACCGGTTCAATCAGCATCTGCTGATACTGGGTTCACTGGTCCTATTCGCCCTGTCGTTTTTCCTGCTGCCGCAGTGCCGAGCCGTTCCGGGACTGGTGGTGCTGATCGCGCTGATTAACAGCGCATATGGGCAGTTCAGCATTACCCTGAAAGCCACCATCGCCCAGTGGCTGCCGGTGGCGGCGCGCATCAAGGCGTTTTCCGTCAACTATACGCTGGTGAATGTCGGCTGGGCGGTGGGCCCGCCGCTGGGTGTGGTGGTGGCCGAAACCAACCCGACCCTGCCCTTTTATCTGTCCGGCGCCTTAAGCGCGGCGGCGGCGCTTATCATGGCCTGGTTCCTGCCCCGCTGCGGCCGGCCGCCGGTGGATATCGACGGCCAGGAAGGGATGGCGGATGAAGCACCGGCCCATGAAAAACCGGCGGTAAACCCGATCAATTTCCGCCAGGTGTTTTATGTGCTGAGCCATGATAAACGGCTTATCTATTTCACCCTCGGCGGCGCCCTGGGCAGCCTGGTGTGCAGCCAGTTCGCCAGCTGTCTTTCCCAGTTTCTCATGGTGGCGTTCAACGGTGAGTTCGCCTACCGGGTGGTGGGCTGGACACTGCCCACCAACGCCGCCATCGTGATTACGCTGCAATACCTGGTGAGCCGGAACATCAGGCGCGAGACCCTGATGCCCTGGCTGGTGGCCGGCAGCTTGTTTTTTATCATCGGCCTGGTGGTGTTTATGTTTGCCCGCCACTCGCTGCCGCTGTGGATAATCGGCGTGGCCATCTTCTCCCTGGGGGAAATCATTATCATCCCGGTGGAATATCTATTTATCGATTTTATCGCCCCGCCGCACCTGAAGGGCAGTTATTACGGCATGCAGAACCTGAGCAGCCTGGGCGGCGCGGTCAACCCGATGCTGACCGGTTTTGTGCTCACCTATGCGCCGCCGGCGACGCTGTTTTGGGTCTTGATCCTGGCGACGTTGGTAAGCCTTGGGCTGTTTTACCGCGGTTTTCGCTATTCGCGGCGGACGGCCGCCGACATGGGCTGAACGCTTCAGGTCGCCCCATGCTTTGCCCGCCGCCATAAACGCCCTGTTCACAGACGTGAAAGCACAAACCAGGTTCTCTTTCCTGTTTGACCGGGGAATGGGGTCGGACTTAAATCACCTCGCTTCGCTGCAGCGCCGCCTTGATCTTGGCTTTCAGTTCATCGGTCAAAGGCGAGGCGGGCCACAGTGCGTTCACCGATACATCCACTCCCACCAGCTGAATGGCGTATTTCACCACGTTATAGAAAGGCAAATCGTAGTTGTACAGCTCGGGAATAAAGGAGAGCCGCTGCTGCAATCTCACCGCTTCGGCGTAATCCTGCCGCTGCCAGGCCTGATAGATGCCGCAGGTCAGCTGGGGCGCGAAGTTGGCGCTGGCGGGGATGCAGCCGTCGCCGCCGAGGATCAGCGTGCCGAACAGATACTCGTCGTAGCCGGAGAACACCGCGAAATCGGGCCGTACCGGCTTAACGGCATGAATGGTTTCGCGTATATGGCTCAGGGTATCCACCGTATCCTTCAGGCCGACGATATTTTCACAGCTTTCCGCCAGGCGGCGGATGATCGGCACCGGAATGGATTGGCCGGTCAAGCCGGGAAAGTTATAGATAAGGATCGGCAGTTCAAGCGCGTCGGCGAGGTGTTTATAATGCAGATAGAGATTTTCCTCACTGAGGGGATTGTAGTAAGGATTAACCGCCACCACGCCGTCGGCGCCGATTTTCTGTGCATGCAGGCCGAAACGGATGGCCTCACGGGTGCCGGAATGGGCAATGCCCACCAGCACCGGCTTGCGCTTGTTGACATAGTTAACGCAAAACTCAGCGGTCTGAAAACGCAATGCTTCCGACATATGGGCGAATTCGCCGGCGCTGCCCAGGAAGAACAGCCCGTTGACGTCCGATGCAATCAGGCTGTCCAGCAGGTTGGCCATGCTGGCTTCGTCTAATTGCTCGTCTGCGGTAAACAGGGTGGGTACCGGCGGAATAACACCATAAAAGCGTGGGTTCGGCATAATAAAACACTCTCCTGACAGCTGAAATGAATCCGACCCGCAACAGCGGTCGCATAAAAAATCTTATAGCCTAAATAATTCCCGCTGCCGAAAGACGGCAACGCGAAGTATGACAGGTATAGTTGTTAACAGATTAGCCGGCTCTTTTTCGTGCGCCAGTTCAAAAAAATTGCCCCTCATTACCCGTGCAGCAGCCCCTTCAGCCAGGTGCTTAAATTGCTGTTCAGACACTGGATCATGAGCTGCCACAAAGGTCCGCAGGGCTCGGTGCTGTCCAGGCCGCGCACCCCGCGCAGGTGATCAAGGGCATCTTTCAGCGTCGGGTAGCGTTCGGTGAGGGCCAGATGTAAAAACAGCGCCAGCACCGCCACCCCGCGGCTGCGTCCGCCCCGGCAGTGCACCAGGATATTGCCCGGCCGGTGGGCGGGATAACCGGCCTTGCCGGGACTGGCCTGGGTAAGCAGGCCGGCCAGCGCCAGCATCGCCGCCAGCAGATGGGGAGCGGTGTTGCCCCGGCCGTCGATCAGGCCCACATGGCTGCGGCGCAACAGCATGCCGTCCGGCAAAATCAACGGCGCCAGCGGCAAGTTCACCGCCACGTTCAAGGCGCTGGTAATGCCCCGCCCGGCCAGCAACTCCCCGTCGCAGGCCGCCTGGCCGTTACCGAGAAACAGCGTGGCATCATAAGGCCCGACATGCTGTTCCACCAGCCAGAGCAAAGGCCGGCTGTCTTCATATTGCTTTGTCGATAGGGGGGGTTCCGACGTGATAAGATTCTCCTGAAGCGGAGCCGGTTTCACCTTCATAGAGACCTCATGCGGTTGGTTACGACGGACAGGCCGTCAATGAAATGCACAGGTTATTAATGATAGGACAGCAATAATCATGCCGAGCGGCAGAATTACCGCATTACCTTAGCCATGATCTATGACAATGTCATTAAAACCTTTCACCGGGATAAGCAGCCCGCGGTAGCACGTCCTGCAGTTTAATTGTATGATGAAAGCATTCAGCAATAAGGTTAAAACAATGGGCAATTTAATTTTAAATGGCTGGGCCTTAATCCGCGCTTTTGCCTTGATCTACCTGTGTTTATTCATCGGTAATTTCCTGTCCTCGCTGCTGCCCATTACCATTCCCGGTAGTATCCTCGGCATGCTTATCCTGTTTTTGCTGCTTTCGTTTCAACTGTTGCCGCCGACGTGGCTCAAGCCGGGCTGCCATTTGCTGATTCGCTATATGGCGCTGTTATTTGTGCCCATCGGGGTCGGCGTGATGAATTACTATCAACAGCTCTCCTCGCAGTTCGGTCCCATTGTGGTGTCGTGCATGGTCAGCACGCTTATCGTCATGCTGGTGGTGGGCTACAGTTCCCATTATATTCACCGCGATCGCCCGGTGGCCGGTGAGCCGCCCAGACCCGGCGAGGATAAATGATGTTAGCCAATATCTGGTGGTCGCTGCCGTTGACCCTGCTGGTCTTTTTCGCCGCGCGCCGTTTGGCGGTAAAATACCCTATGCCGCTGTTAAATCCGTTATTGGTCTCGATGGTGGTGATTATTCCCTTGCTGTTGATGACCGGCATTCCTTATGAGCGTTATTTTGCCGGCAGCCGGGTGCTTAACGATTTATTACAACCGGCGGTGGTGGCCCTGGCCTTTCCTCTTTATGAGCAATTGCACCAAATCCGCGCACGCTGGAAATCCATTATCAGCATTTGTTTTGTCGGCAGCCTCACCGCCATGATAACCGGTACCGTCATCGCGCTGTGGATGGGAGCTACGCCGGAGATCGCCGCATCGATACTGCCCAAATCGGTCACCACCCCCATCGCTATGGCGGTATCGCAGTCCATTAAGGGCATACCGGCCATCAGCGCGGTCTGCGTGATTTTTGTCGGTATCCTCGGCGCGGTTTTCGGCCACACGCTGCTGAATCTGCTCAAAATCACCACCAGGGCCTCGCGCGGCCTGGCGATGGGCACCGCCTCCCACGCCCTGGGCACCGCCCGCTGCGCCGAGATGGATTTCCAGGAAGGCGCGTTCAGTTCGCTGGCGCTGGTGATCTGCGGCATTATTACCTCATTGATCGCCCCCTTCCTGTTCCCGGTATTACTGGCGGTGTTCGGCTGAATGAGGGAGGGATGTTATCGATTTTGCCTGCGGTTTGGACCAGCATGGTAATGGGATAAGATATTGATCATATTATTTTTGCCTTAAGCGTTTAAAATGACTCTCCCTAGGCATTCCGGGAGAATCCCCACCATGCACGCACGCTTTGAAACACCGCTGGCAACCCTCGAACCTGGGCTGTGGGCGGCGCTCGCGCCCATACTCGCCGAACCGTCATTCAACGGAATGCTGAGCGCCCGGCAGGTTATGGCGCTGATGAAGGCCGGCGGCCTGGACGAAGACGGTCTGTGCCTGGCGTTATTACCCTTGGCGGCCGCCTGCGCCCTGGCGCCGGTTTCTCACTTTAACGTAGGCGCCATTGCCCGGGGCATCGGCGGCAATCTTTATTTCGGCGCCAATATGGAATTTCCCGGCGTTCCCCTGTCGCAAACCGTCCATGCCGAACAGAGCGCCATCAACCATGCCTGGCTGCGCGGCGAACAGCGGCTGCGGGGCATCACGGTCAACTACACCCCCTGCGGCCACTGCCGGCAGTTTATGAACGAATTGAACAGCGGCGTGGATATCATGATTCACCTGCCCGGCCGCGCGCCGGCCACCCTCGCCCACTATCTGCCCGATGCGTTCGGCCCCCGCGATCTGTCTATCCAAAGCCTGCTGATGGATCGGGTCAATCATGGCTACTCATTGGCAAAAGAGCTGCTCTCGCCGGACACAACGCCCCTTAGGGGAGGTTTATCCGTTGAAACAGCGCAAGGAGGCACCTCGGAAGTTTCATGTGTAACGGCAGCGCACAGTAGCACCCCGGAAGCTTCATGCGTAACGGCAGCAAAAACAGCCCCCCCAATGAACGGGCTCAGCGCCGACGACCCGTTGTTACAACAGGCCCTGCAGGCAGCCAACCAGAGCCATGCACCCTACAGCCGAGCGCACAGCGGTGTGGCATTGCAACTGGCGGACGGCCGGATTTTCGCCGGCCGCTATGCGGAAAACGCCGCCTTCAACCCCAGCCTGCCGCCGCTGCAATCGGCGCTGATTTTACTCAATATCACCGGCGGAGATTGCCGGGATATCCGCCGGGCGGTATTGGTAGAACGCGACGCCGTGGCGTTATCGCAATGGGACGCCACCTGCGCCACCCTGCGCGCCCTAGGATGCGGAGAAATACATCGCCGGACGCTGGAGGGATAGGCCCGCTATCACCGAACGTGCAACGAACCTGTTAAAGGGCGACCGCGCGTCCCTTACTCCTTCGGCATCGGCCCGAGTTTCACGCCGTCCGGATAGTATTTCCAGCCGTCGCGGATACGCACACTCTTATCCCACGGCAATTTATATTCCCCGTTGGCCAAATCCTTCACCCAGGTCAAATAATTCTCCCGCTCGCCTCCAGGCTTGCCCACATAGCCCCGGCAGCCCAAGTTGAAAATATTATTCTCCAGCGCCCAGTTTTCCCGCGCCTTATCCACCAGCCGCGGGAAAAGCTCGGCGGTAACTATTTCCCAAGGATTGCGCTGCCCCTGCTGAATAACGTTGCCGTCGTAATTACAGACGGTGCCTTCGCCAAAATAATAGAAAACCTCATCGTAACCCGCCAGATTCACCGAAATGGTGTACATCAGGTTTTGCCAGGCATTGGTGCGGTTGGTCCATATCCACTGATCGTTCACCTGGGTGGAATAACCGGAAATACGGATATACACGTTACAGCCTTTATAGGCCGCCTCCCTTGCCAGTTCCGGGAACATACCGTCATGGCAGATGCACACCGCCAGCTTCGAGCCTTTCGGCCCGTCGCATACCGGCATGCCGAAGTTACCCGGCATCCAGGGTTCGATGGGCACCCAAGGCTGCAGCTTGCGATAGTGAAGGGCAATCTCACCCTGGTTATTGATAATGATGGCCGTATTATAAGGAGGCAGCGCCGGATCCTCATTGCGCTCCATTAACGAAAATACCCCCCAGACATCGCTTTTACGGCAGGCCTGGCGGAAACAGTCGATTTCAGGACTGTCGATGGTGAGCAGCATTTCATCATAGGTCCAGATACCGGTATTCAATCCCTGCGTGGAATATTCAGGGAAGACAATCAAATCCAGATCGGGATAGCCGGCTTTGGTATTGGCCAGGGCTTTACATATCTGCTGTACCTGAACCTGGATATCCTCAGGTCCTTTTATCACGGGAACGGGATATTGAATCATGGCGACCAATAACGCTTCTTCCCAGGCACTGACACTTCCGGTACTTCCCATAAATCACCCCTTTTAGCTTTCGATTGACAATACTAACGGTGGCCGAAACAGCGTTGTTTCAGCGTTAAATACGACGATGTGTACTGATTAATAGATCCTGTTACCCGCTAACCTGCCCATGCCCGGCAATTGATTGGCGAAATCATTTACCGGCGCTCCCTAAACGGATAAATAGCCCGCAATGGTTTTTTCGTCGATGGTTTGTCTTTCCTCTTGATGTACGACGGCGCCCTTTTCCATCACCAGCACGCGATCCGCCACATCAAGAACAAAACTCAATACCTGTTCGGATACCACAATGGTTAATCCCCGCTGGTCGCGAATCTTGCGCAGCGTCTGGGCCATTTCTTTAATGATGGAAGGCTGAATTCCCTCGGTGGGCTCATCCAACAGCAATAAGCGCGGATTGCCCGCCAAAGCACGGGCAATCACCAGCTGTTGCTGCTGACCGCCGGAAAGATTGCCCGCCAGCCGGGTTTTCATTTCTTCGAGCACCGGGAAAATGGCATACAGCGCGGCGGGAATGTTGCCCTTTTCTTTGGCGGCCAAACCGGTTTTGATATTGTCTTCCACCGTCATGGTGGCAAAAACCATTCTGCCCTGGGGCACAAAACCCATGCCCCTGCGCACGCGCTGATAGCTTTTTTCGGCGAACACATCGCTGCCCCGGAACAGCACCTGGCCGGACTGTGCGGGTATCATACCGATCAGGGATTTCATCAGGGTGGTTTTGCCCATGCCGTTGCGGCCAATCAAGGCCACGATTTCATTTTCTTTTACCTCGATATTGAGGTTTTCGATAATACGGCTTTGCCCGTAGGCAACGTGGTAATCCTGTATTTTCAGCACGGTTCCCCCCTTAATGCCCCAAATAGACATCGATAACCCGCGGATCTTGCTTCACCTTTTGCATGCTGCCCTCGGACAGCGACTTGCCCTGGTGCATCACCTGGACGTGATCGGCGATGTTTTCCACAAACTGCATATCGTGTTCAATCACCAACACCGACCGTCCGGTGGCGATGCGCCGCAGCAGTTCGGCGGTCTGCCGCCGCTCCGCCACCGACATGCCGGCTACCGGTTCGTCCAGCATCAGCAGGCTGGGGTTCTGGATCAGCAGCATGCCGATTTCCAGCCACTGTTTCTGGCCGTGGCTGAGGAAATCCGCCTGCACATCCAGGAAGTCGGCCAGGAAGATTTGTTGCGCAACGTCGAGAATGCTGTCGGTCATGGTCTGGTCGCGCCGGGCAAACAGGGCGCTGAGGGCCGTTCTCGCCTGGGGATAGGAGAGCTCCAGATTCTCGAAAACCGTCAGGTTTTCATAAATCGACGGGTTCTGGAATTTGCGCCCCACCCCGGCATGAACAATCTGGTTCTCGCTTAATTTGCTAAGCTCGCGGCCTTTGAATTTAATACTTCCCGCCGTGGCGGCGGTTTTACCGCAAATCAGATCCAGCACCGTGGTTTTACCGGCGCCGTTGGGTCCGATAATCACGTATATCTGCTCTTCGTCCACATACATGGAAAAATCGTTTACCGCTTTAAACCCGTTAAAAGAGACGGTGAGTCCTTCAACGGCCAATATGATGTCTTTGGTTTTCATCAGCATTCACCGTGGAGAAACTTTATCGTCTACCGCATCGGTAGCCAGACTAGTGATGACCGGGGGGAGGTTTTCCACCCGCCGGGGAAAGAGCAATTGTTTTGCCCTGGGTAGTAAAATATCGCTGTAAATGCCCGCCAATCCTTTTGGAAAGCCCAATACCACCAGGATAAATAACGCCCCCATGGCAAAAGGCCAGACTTCCGGGAAGGATTCCGATATTTGGCTTTTGGCGCTGTTCACCAATAAGGTGCCGTATATCGCCCCCAGGATGGATAAACGTCCGCCCACCGCGCAGAAAATCACCATTTCGATGGAGGCCACGGTGCCGATAAAACCGGGGGACATAAAGCCCACCTGCAGGGTGAACAGCGCGCCGCCGATGGAGGAGAATATGGCGCTGACGCAAAATATCATGGTCTTGATATTCGCCACGTCATAACCGGAAAAGCGGACGCGGTCCTCTTTATCGCGAATGGCCACCAATAACCGGCCTAATTTGCTTTTCAGGATAAAATAGGCCATCAGCACCACCGCCAGTAAGCAGCCGGCATTGATATAGTACAAAACGTATTTGGCGTAATCGGTTCTGATATCCCAGCCCAGCAGGGTCCGCAAATCGGTAATGCCATTGATTCCGCCGGTGTAGCCCTGCTGGCCGATAATCAGGATGGTCATGATGGCGGAAATCGCCTGGGTGATAATGGCGAAATAGACGCCGCCCACCCGGCGTTTAAACATCGCGATGCCGAGAAGGTAGGAAAATATCAGCGGCACCACCACGATGGCCAGCAGGGTGAAGCTAAAAGAGTGAAACGGTTGCCAGAACGCCGGCAACTGCGTCAGCTGGTTCCAGTCCATAAAATCGGGAATGCCCGGCGTGGTTTGAATTTTAGTGGCGGCGGGGGTGGAGGCCTCCAGCTTGAGGAACATTGCCATGCAATAGCCCCCCAGGCCGAAAAATATGCCCTGGCCGAGGCTTAATATGCCGCTATAGCCCCAGCACAATACCAGCCCCACCGCCACGAAAGCGTAAGTGAGGTATTTACCCACCAGGTTGAGGCGGAAAATATCCATGGTCAGGGGGAACACGACGGCAATCAGGATAAACAGCAGCAGGATGCCCGATACTTGCCGCTGCGCCGCCAATCGTTTGATAGATGCAAACATGATAATTCTCCTAACGACGTATCCGGCTGGCAAACAGGCCTTGGGGACGCAGCATTAAAATCACGACGACAATCAGCAGGGTCATGACCTTGGCCATGGAACCGCTGAGGAAAAATTCCAGCGTCGACTGCGATTGCGAGATGGCGAACGCCGAGGCGATGGTGCCTATCAGGCTTTGCGCGCCGCCGAACACCACCACCAGGAAGGTGTCGACGATATATTGCTGTCCGGCGGTGGGCCCGGTGGAGCCGATCATGGTAAAGGCGCTGCCGGCGATGCCCGCGATACCGCAGCCCAGGGCGAAGCTGTGGTTATCCACCCGGGCGGTATTGATGCCCACCGCGCCGGCCATGGCCCGGTTGGCCACCACCGCGCGCACGTGGATTCCCCAGGGGGAGCGGTACATCAGCCAGCCCAGCAGCAGGGTAATGACCAGGGTCAACAGCATGACAAAAACGCCGTTGATGGGAATTTCGATATTGTCGCCGAAGTGATAGGACCCCATCAGCCAGTCCGGCAAATCCACCCCCACTTCCCGCGGTCCGAACAGGGTACGGTAGGCTTGCTGGAGTATCAGGCTCAGGCCCCATGTGGCCAGCAGGGTATCCAGCGGCCGGTGATAGAGATGGCGGATTAATATCCGCTCGATAAACATGCCCAAGAGGGCGGCGCAGATAAACGCCAGCACCACCGCCACAAAAAAGTAGCCGCCGAATAAGCCCGGCAGGAAGTTTTTGAAGAAGAGCTCCGTCAGCCAGGTGACATAGGCGCCCAGAATCATGAATTCTCCATGGGCCATATTAATGACGCCCATTTGGCCGAAGATAATCGCCAGCCCCAGCGACATCAGAACAAAAACCGAAAACAGGCTCAATCCGGCGAAACCCTGCATGACAAAAATAGAGGTCAGGTCGGCAAAGCTGTAGCCACTAAACATGCTGTATCCCCCTCATTTACCCGCCATATTTCGAGTTGCAGGTGCGCTGTCTTTCCTGCAACACGAATGATTCAGGGTAAAACGTCGATAATTCCCCCGTCATGAACGGGGGAGCCTGTGGTTAATCTTTCGGAAACGGATTGGGTTCGATAAGGTTGGGGGTCTGGTAGATGACGTCATATTGTCCATCCGCCCGGGCCCGGCCAATCACCGTTTTTGACCACAGATGATGATTTTCGTGAATTCGCACATAGCCTTCGGGGGCATCTTTCATTTCAATACCCGGCGAGGCGGCGCGGACTTTATCGATATCAAAGGAGCCGGCTTTTTCCACCGCGGCTTTCCATAGCCAGGGACCGAGATAGGCCGCCTGCGTCACGTCGCCGATGACGATATCGTTGCCCCAGCGCTGCTTGAATGCCGCCACGAAGGCTTTATTGGCCGGGTTATCCATGCTCTGGAAATATTTCATCGAGGCGTAGGCGCCGACGATATTTTCGCCGCCGATGCCGCGGATTTCATCCTCGGTCACCGAAATGGTCAGCAGCAGCGGTTTTTCCTTGGTCATGTCGATACCCGCCGCCTTGAGCTGTTTGTAAAACGCCACGTTGGAGCCGCCCACCACGATGGCGTAAATCACATCCGGTTTTTTCAATTTGATCTTGTTGATGACCGAATTGAACTGGGTATTGCCCAGCGGATAATAATCTTCGCCGATGACCTTCAAGCCCAGCTTTTCAATATGATGGCGGGCAATTTTGTTGGCGGTGCGGGGCCAGATATAGTCCGAACCCAGCAGATAGAAGGTTTTGGCATGTTTGTTTTTAACCACCCAATCAATACCGGCGATAATTTGCTGGGTGGCCTCTTGGCCGGTGTAAATCACATTAGGCGATTGTTCCAGTCCTTCGTAAAAGGTGGGGTAGTAGAGCATGCCGTTATACTGCTCCAGCACCGGCAGCATCGCCTTGCGCGAGGCGGAGGTCCAGCCGCCGAAAATAGCCGCCACCTTATCGCTCACCAGCAGCTTCTTGGCCTTCTCGGCAAAGGTCGGCCAATCGCTGGCGCCGTCTTCCTGAATAAAGTCGATTTTCCTGCCCAGAACGCCCCCGGCCTGGTTAATCTGGTCGATTGCCAGCTTCTCCGCCTGAATGGAACCGGTTTCGCTGATGGCCATGGTGCCGGTGGAAGAGTGCAGTATGCCGACTTTCACCGTACTGTCGGTGACGGCAAGGCCGGTGGTATTGACGGCGGCGGTAGCCGGCGGCGCGGCGAAGACCGGCGTGAAATGACCGGCGACCAGAAGTGCCGCGGCCAGCAAGGGGGTGCGCCAAAAGCGCCCCGCCCTGCTGTTACCGCCCCGGAGTGCGGCATGAATGGCGCCTTGGCCCGCCGCCTGCTGTTGATTGAGCATCTTGTTATCCCCTGAAAAATGGCTGGTTGGTTTTGTAAGGTCTCCATAGTGTGTTCAGGGCTAAAAAGCGGCAATGGGCCAATCTACGCAGTCTCTACGTCATTTGACGTATAGGCCGGCTGCGGCCGGGCGCGCACAATAACGTCATCGCGGGCGCGCAGGAATAATGCGATGCAGAGTGGCACGGGCATTGCTTATGTATTTGATCGGTGGTGCCCGCATCCGGGCGCTCAACCGATTACGCGGAAATGGCGTACACAGCGGGATATTTCATGACAGCGCAGCAAAAAGCCTTCAAGGCCAGACGCCAGTACAACCAGTGGGTCACCAACCAGACGCTGGAAGATTACGCACTGCGTTTTACGCCCCACTCGGCGCGCCGCTGGAGCTCGGGCCGGGTGGTGCTCACCGCTATCAGCGCCATTACCTTCCTGGCCCTTGAGGCCATCGGCGGCGCGCTGACCCTGACTTACGGTTTTCATTACGTCGCCATGGCGGTGCTGCTGGTGAGCATCATCATTTTTTTACTGGCGCTGCCCATCAGCTGGTATGCCGCCCGCTACGGGCTGGATATCGACCTGCTGACCCGCGGGGCGGGTTTTGGCTACATCGGTTCCACGGTCACCTCGCTGATTTATGCCTCTTTCACCTTTATCTTTTTCGCCCTTGAAGCGGCCATCATGGCCATGGCGCTGAATATGCTGTTCGGCATGCCCCTGCATTTTGGTTATCTGGCGGGATCGCTGGTGGTTATCCCCCTGGTGACCTATGGTTTTACGTTTATCTCCCGCTTTCAGCAGTGGACCCAGTTCGTCTGGCTCATTATGCAGCTCATGCCCTTTGTCCTGATCCTGTTGCGGGACGGCGGGACCTTTCATTCCTGGACGGCCTTTACCGGCCTGATGCCCCCCGATAACGGTGGCTTCGATATGCTGCGGTTCGGCGCGGTGTGTTCGGTGCTGCTTTCCCTGGTGGCGCAGGTAGGGGAACAGGTGGATCAGATCCGTTTCCTGCCGCAAAAACAAGCCGGCCACGGCTTACGCTGGTGGTGCGGCGTCATCGCCGCCGGTCCCGGCTGGGTAGTGGTAGGGGCATTAAAAATCATGCTGGGCTCTTTTCTGGCGGTATTGGCGTTCCGTTACGGACTGGACGTGGATTCCGCCAGCGAGCCGACCCATATGTACCTGGTAGCCTTCAGCTATGTGACCCACTCCTCCACCTGGCTGTTTGCCCTCACCGGAATTTTTGTCGTACTGTCGCAGCTCAAGATCAACGTCACCAACGCCTATGCCGGTTCCATTGCCTGGTCCAATTTTTTCCTGCGCCTGACCCATCGCCATCCCGGCCGGGTGGTGTGGCTGTTTTTTAACGTCGGCATCGCGTTGTTGCTGATGGAGCTGGGCGTGTATCACGTGTTCGAGGATATCCTGGGCATCTACGCGGTGGCGGCCACCGCCTGGCTGGGCACGGTGGTGGCGGATCTGGCGGTGAATAAGCGCCTGGGATTAAGCCCGCCGGGCATCGAATTCCGCCGGGCCTATCTGTATGATATCAATCCGGTGGGCATGGGGTCGATGCTGCTGTCCATGGCCCTGGGGCTGGCGGCGTATTTCGGCTGGCTGGGGGCCGGTTTGCAGGGATTCGCCTCGCTGCTCACCCTGGGAATGACCTTTGTCTTTTCGCCGTTGATCGCCTGGTATACCGGGGGGAAATATTATCTCGCCAGGGTGGAAACCCACGGGGTGGCAGGCGTCTGCTGCGTCTGCGGCAATCATTTCGAACCGCCGGAAATGAGCTTTTGTCCCCTTTATGAAGGGGCGATTTGTTCATTGTGCTGCTCGCTGGATGTCCGCTGCAATGACGCCTGTAAGCCCCAGTCCCATTATTCCGATCAGATCCGGCATCTGGCCTTCAGCTTTCTGCCCTTCTCGTTCCTGAAAAGATTCGACCCGAAAATCTGGAGTTTCCTCAGCATATTGTCCTTGTTCAGCAGCATTATCGGCATTTTGCTGATGCTGGTCTATGTGCAGATGCGCAGCGAATTCGGCGAGGACTATCCTATCCTGGCCGCCACCCTGTGGAAGGTATTCTTTATCCTGCTGATTATTACCGGCATCACCACCTGGCTGTTTATCCTGACCCATAAAAGCCGCCAGGTGGCGCAGGAGGAGCTGCGGCTGCAGAGCGAACGCCTGCTGGAAGAGATCATCGCCCACGAAGCCACCGACAAACAGCTGCAAAAGGCCAAGGAGTCCGCCGACGAAGCCAATCTGGCCAAAAGCCGCTACCTCACCGGCATTACCCACGAGTTGCGCACGCCCCTCAACGCCATGCTCGGCTATGCACAGCTGCTGGAACAGGCACAGGACATCCCGCTGCCACGGCGTCATGGGCTGAGCGTCATCCGGCGCAGCGGTGAGCACCTGGCCAATCTCATCGAAGGATTACTGGACATCTCCAAAATCGAAGCCGGTAAAATCGATATCCAACGGGAAGAAGTACGTATCGGCGAACTGATGCAGCAGTTGGTGGAGATGTTCCATCACCAGGCGCTGGACAAGGGATTGCGTTTTATCTACAACCCGCCGCCCACCTTCCCCGAGGTGGTGCTGACCGATGAAAACCGGCTGCGGCAAATCCTGATCAACCTGTTGTCCAATGCCATCAAGTTCACCGACAGCGGCACGGTCACGCTGGATTTCAAGTATCGCAGCGAAGTGGCGTTTTTTGCCATCCATGACACCGGCGTCGGTATCGACAGCGTCAACCTGGAACGCATTTTCCGCCCTTTCGAACGGGTCGCGCAGCGCGGAGGCCGTGCCGGTACAGGGCTGGGTTTGACCATCACCCGGCTGTTGACCTATGTGATGGGGGGCGATTTGCAGGTGGAAAGCATTCCCGGCGCCGGCACGACTTTTACCTTGAGCCTGATGCTGTCGAGCCAGAATGCCGGCGGTTATCTCCCCTCGGTACCCCGGCGCATCGTCAAATACCGCGGACCGCCCAAACGGCTGATGGTGGTGGATGACGACGATGCCCATCGCCGGCTCATGGCCGATATGCTGACGCCGCTGGGTTTCGAGGTCTTGGTGGCCGAGAGCGCGTCTGTGTGCCTGGCGCAGCTGGACCACACCGCCGTGGATCTGTTTTTGCTGGATGTGGCGATGCCGGAAATGAACGGTTGGGAACTGCTCAATCACCTGCGGGCCGAAGGAAAGGAACAGCCGGTGCTGATGATTTCCGCCGAGGCGGACGAAGGTAAATGGCGGCAGATCAAAAAGCGGGGGGAAATCCGTTTTCAAACCAAACCCCTGCGAATGTCATTACTGCTGGATAACATCGGCTCGCTGCTGTGTATCGAATGGATCAGGGAAGCCGATAAACCGGTGTCGCAATCCCTTTCGGCGGGCAATAGCCGTTTGGATGAAAAGGCGCCGCAGCCCCTTCCCGCGGGCAATAACCTCCTGGATGAAAATGAGTACCAAGAGCTTATCGGACTGGCGCGGCTCGGTTATGCCAAAGGGTTTCGCGAGCGGCTGCGGCAACTGACGGCCCAAGGCAAGGTGAACACCCCCAGCGCCGAAAACCTGGATCTGCTGGCCAGCCGTTTCCGTTTTGAATCGGTGGTAATGGAATTAGCCTTACTGGAGAAAGAAGATGTCCCCCGCTGACAAGCCGACGGTACTGATTGTCGATGACGATATCAATACCGTCAGCATGCTTAACGACAACCTGGATAATGCCGGCTTTACCGTATTGGTGGCCCTCGAAGGCAGCCAGGCGCTGTCCATTACCCAGCAAATCGTGCCTAATATCATTTTGATGGATGCCATGATGCCCCACCTGGACGGATTTGAAACCAGCCGTCGCCTGCGCCTTAATCCCACCCTGCGCCATACGCCGATTATCTTTATGACCGGCCTGAGCGAAACCCGCAACGTGGTGGATGCCTTTGATATCGGCGTGGTGGATTACGTGATCAAACCCATCCGCATTGAGGAGCTGCTGGCGCGGATGCGCACCCATCTGCATAATTCGCAGCTCACTTCCAGCGCCTACAACGCCCTTGAATCGGTGGGACAGCTCACCTGCGCCTTCAGCCCACAGGGCCGGCTGCTGTGGGCGACGCCGCACTCCTATCGCCTGCTGGAACAGTGTTGCGATAAGGAGTTCACCCTCAGCCGGCCCTTTGTCAACCGGCTGCTGGCCTGGCTGCGGTCGGCTCCCGCCCAGCCGCTGGTATTGTCCGGCCTGGCGCTCCCGTTGCGCCTTCATCTTATGCGCACCACCGACAACGGCGAGCTTTTATTGCGCCTTGAGGAAACGGCAAAAAAGGACGACGAATGCGCCATTCTGCGCCGGCATTTTGCTCTTACCCAGCGGGAATCGGAGGTGATGTCCTGGATTGCCAAAGGCAAAACCAACCGGGAAATCGGGCAGATACTCTCCCTGAGCCCGCGCACGGTGAACAAGCATTTGGAACAGATTTTCCGCAAGCTGGCGGTAGACAACCGCACCTCCGCGGCGGCCCTGGCGTTACGGATACTGGAGTCCTCCCCCGCCCACTCCTGACGGCCGCGTCGGCGGCAGGATATTGCTCCGCATTTTTTGCGGCCAGCAGCGCAATTTGCCGACTTTAAGGCTTTCAACCGGTTACGCTCCTTGCTTCAGCTTCACAGGTAAAGTAGCCTGAGGGCATGACATTGCAGCAGGATCCGGTTAAGGCTTACGGCATGTGGAAGCGCCTGATATATTTCCTGATTGGTATTGCGGGCGTGTTGCTGTTTACGGCGTTCGGCTTGGATCGCTGGATCAGCTGGAAAACCGCCCCCTATATTTACGAAGACTTAAGGCTTTTGCCTCACCGCCAGGTCGGTGTGGTGCTTGGCACGGCTAAATATATCCGCACCGGGGTTATCAACGAATACTACCTCTACCGAATCCAGGGGGCGATTAACGTCTACAACAGCGGCAAGGCCGATTACCTGCTGTTAAGCGGCGACAATGCGCTGCAAAGCTACAACGAACCGGTGACCATGCGGCGGGATTTGCTCTCCCACGGCATGCCCGCCGGGGATATCGTGCTGGACTATGCCGGGTTTCGTACCCTGGACTCGATTATCCGCACCCGCAAGGTATTCGATACCAACGATTTCACGATTATCACCCAGCGTTTTCACTGTGAGCGGGCGCTGTTCATCGCCCAGCATATGGGCATCCAGGCGCAGTGCTACGCGGTCCCCTCCCCGAAAAACATGTTCTCGGTGCGGATGCGCGAGATCGGCGCGCGGCTGGGCACCCTGGCGGATCTTTATATCATGAAGCGCGAGCCCCGTTTCCTTGGCCCTCAGATTCCCATTCCCGCCCGGCAGGAAGAAATTCCCCAGGGCGCGCAGGACTACCCCGCCGTCTCTCCCGAACAGCTGCTGGAAATCCAGCCAAAACCGGACGGCGCCTCCGCGGACGTATTACAGGATATGCGATAACGTAGGCAGGCCAAACTCACCATCACCTGTCTCGCAACAAACAAATCTCAGGAAATACCCGCCAAAGCGAGAACGAGGTGAAGCGAGCATGTGTTAAAGGGAGCGACTGAACGAGTGACAAGGAGGACGCGTGTTAAAGGGAGACCGTGCTGATGGGGTCGAATCGGGCATGGTTTTCCTGCCCGACCGAGCGCCCCACAGCGCGGTAGGCCCGCCAGCACCAAGTCTTAAAGTGAGAACGTGTTAAAGGGAGACCGTGCTGATGGGGTCGAATCGGGCGTGGTTTTCCTGCCCGACCGAGCACACCACAGCGCCGTAGGCCCGCCAGCACCAAGTCTTAAAGTGAGAACGTGTTAAAGGGAGACCGTGCTGATGGGGTCGAATCGGGCATGGTTTTCCTGCCCGACCGAGCGCCCCACAGCGCGGTAGGCCCGCCATCACCGATCTTGACAGCGAGCCCGCCAACGAGAGACCGCGCCACGAGGCGCGGACTTCAGGCTTATTTCTTCTTGGCGTACTTCAATGAATCCAGCGCCACCGCGAAGATAATGATCGCCCCCTTGATAATATACTGCCAGTAAGGGTTAACCCCGATATAAGTCAGCCCATAGTTGATAACCGTAAAGATAATCACCCCGGTAATCACCCCGGCGATAGTCCCCACCCCGCCCGAAAACGACACGCCGCCCACCACGCAAGCCGCGATGGCATCCAACTCATACATAAAGCCCAGATTATTGGTGGCGCTGCCGATACGGCCCGCCTCCAGCAAACCGCCGAAAGCATAAAACGCCCCGGACAAAGCATAAATCAAAATCAGGTTAAGCGGCACATTCACGCCCGACACCTTCGCCGCCTCGGGATTACCGCCGATGGCGAAAATATTCTTGCCAAAGCGGGTCTTATTCCACAATATCCAGACACAAACCGTGGCAATAGCCGCGTAAAAGGTAATATACGACAGCTTGAACTCGCCAAATTGCAGAAATCCCTGCGTAAATTTCGAGAAATGACTATCAAAGCCGGCGATAGGCGATGCGCCGACAAAGTTGTAATACAGCGAGTTGATACCATACACAATGGTCATGGTACCCAAGGTGGTAATAAACGGCGTCACGTGCAGGTAAGCGATAACCAGACCGTTCACCAGCCCGATTATCGCGCCGATAATGCAGACGGTCAGGATAACCAGTGGAATCGGCACGGTATGCAGATCGGGGAACACCTTATTGACGTTATCCATGGCCTGAAGCAACGTGGCCGACACCACCGCCGCCAGACCCACTTGGCGCCCGGCCGACAGGTCGGTCCCCTGGGTAACAATCAAACCCGCCATGCCCAGGGCGATAATAACCCGCACCGACGACTGGGTCAGGATATTACTCAGGTTAATAAGGCTTAAAAAAGTGGAATCCTGTATAATAATCAGCGCCAGTAATACCAACAACACCACATAAATACCGCCCTCTTTTAAGTAAGTGAGCAGGCTTTTCTTATTTAACGCATTCATAATAAGAACCCTTAAAATTAAAGATGCACGGAAGCAAGACGTAAAATTTCGTTCTGGGAGGTCTCTTTGGTATTGACAATCCCCGCCATCAGACCATTACTCATTACCAAAATACGGTCAGTAATTCCCAACAATTCCGGCATCTCCGACGAAATAATAATAATGCCTTTACCCCGCTTTGCCAGTTCAGTAATCAATTGATAAATTTCAAATTTTGCGCCAACGTCAATACCGCGGGTCGGTTCATCCATCAGCAGGATTTCCGGCTGGGTCAATAGCCAGCGGCCGATAATCACCTTTTGCTGGTTGCCGCCGGACAACGAACCGATATTGGTTTTATGACCGGGGGTTTTAACCCGCATTGAGTCTATTACCCACTGTATATCGCTTTTCATGCGGGTATTGCTTAATAATCCGATTTTGTTTTTATAATTACGGATATTGGAAATCAATGAATTAAAACCCACGTCCAGGAACGCGTAGATACCGGTGGCCCGCCGCTCTTCGGTCACCAGGGCAAAACCATTATTGATGGCCTCGTTGGCGCTCTTGTTTTTAATGGGCTTGCCGTGCAGGGTTATGGTGCCGGAGGATCTTTCTCGGATACCGAACAGCGCCTCGACGATATCGGTGCGTTTGGCCCCCACCAGTCCGGCGATGCCGAGGATTTCCCCTTTATGCAGATTGAAGCTGATATTGCGTATGGACGGCTGGCGTAGCGAGGTCAAATCCTTGACTTCAAGAATCACTTCCCCCTGCTCTCCTTCAACACGATCCGGGAAACGCTGGCTGAGTTCGCGTCCCACCATCATCGCGATAATCTGATCCATCGTTAGGCCTTCCACCTGCCGGGTAGCAATCCACTGTCCGTCGCGCAGTATGGTTATTTCATCGCACAGCTGAAATATCTCTTCCAGCTTGTGGGAGATGTAAACGATGCCGCAACCCCGCGCCTTCAGTTTACGAATGATGCTGAAAAGATGGCTGACTTCCCGTTCGGTCAACGATGACGTGGGTTCGTCCATAATGACGATTTTGGCATCGTAGGAAAAGGCTTTGGCGATTTCCACCATTTGCATTTGTGAAATAGACAAGTTGGCGACTTTTTCGTAGGGATCGATATCGATGTCCAGCTCTTCGAAAATAGTCTTGGTATCGCGGTACATTTTTTTCTGATCGACGAACATGCCCTTGAGGGGATAACGGCCTAGCCACATGTTGTCCATTACGGTGCGTTGCAATACCAGATTCAGTTCCTGGTGCACCATGGAAACGCCATGCTCCAGCGCCTCCTTGGAATTCTTGAAATTGACTTCCTGCCCTTGAAAGACAATTGTTCCGGAATCTTTGCTGTAAATACCAAATAGGCACTTTAATAAAGTGGATTTTCCCGCACCGTTTTCTCCCATTAATGCATGAACGGAATGCGAGTGAACTTTCAGGTTCACATTATCCAATGCTTTGACGCCAGGGAATGACTTACTGATATTGGTCATTTCCAGCAGCCACTCACGGGGCTGTTCGGTCGTAATGTCGGCCATGATAATACCCGGCTAAATTTGATACAGATAAAATCCCCCGGCGCGGAATGACGCCGGGGGGAGTCAGGACTATTTCTTGGTGAATTGCGTTAAGTTATCTTTGTCGACGCCTACATAAGGGATACGGACGATTTTATCTTCCAGTTTCCATTTGGTGCCGTCGGCGGCCGGTTTGCCCGCCGCCAGATTCTTCGCCAAATCGAAGGTGGCTCTTGCCTGGTTGTTGGCGTCGTTCAGCACAGTACCCGCCATGGCGCCGGATTTAACCAATGCCAGAGCTTCAGGGAGGGCGTCCACGCCAAAGACCGGGATAGCCGTTTTGCTATGGGCTTTTAATGCTTCAACCGCGCCCATGGCCATGGCATCGTTATTAGCGATAATCACTTCAATCTTATCGGCATTGGGGCCGGACAGCCAGGCATCGGTTTTATCCTTGGCCTGCGCGGTATCCCACATGGCGGTATCCAGCTGCAGCTGCTGGGTTTTCAGCTTTTCCTGCTCATTAAGGGTTTTGACCACATAGGTGGTGCGGGCTTCAGCATCGGGATGTCCCGGTTCGCCTTTCAGCAGAACGTACTGGATGGTGCCGTCTTTATTCAAGTCCCATTGCGGGTTGGCGCGCCAATGCTTGGCGATCAGTTCGCCCTGGATAATACCGGACTCTTTGGAGTCGGTGCCGACATAATACGCCTTGTCATAGCTGTCCAGATCTTTGCGGCTCGGTTCCTTATTATAAAATACCACCGGAATACCGGCGCCGCGGGCTTTGGAAATAATCACCGGCGCAGCGGCCGGGTCAACCAGGTTTATTGCCAGCGCTTTAACGCCTTTGGCAATCAGCACGTCTACCTGGTCGTTTTGTTTGGACTGGTCGTTTTGGGAGTCATTCATCAACAGCTGAACGCCGGTGCTCTCTTTGGCGTCTTTTTCCAGGGCTTTACGAACCTCCGACATAAAGTTGTCATCGTATTTATAAATAGTTACCCCGATACGGGTGTCGGCAGCCCGCGCCACGACTGAAAATAACAGTCCGGCGGCCACGGCGGTAAGAACAAAAGCCTTTTTATTCATTAGATTCTCCGGAAATTTGTAAGGTTACGTTTTGGGTAGAACAATTTCCAAATACTCATACACCGGTAATGCCAGCAAAGAGAGCAAAGGCCGGGGTAAAAATTTTCAGGGTCCGGCTGGACAAGTGTTTTGTCCATGTCAGGCGTAAAACATGGCTAGCATAAAGGGATAAATGTTAATAAACTGTGAATATTCTCACACTTTGAAAACGGTTACATCTCATCTTGTGATGAGGAAGTGATCGCCGCCACATTTCGCAGCGGAGCCACGGAATGGCGGCGAACCACCGTCGGCATAAACAGATGGGTCTGCTTGGGATCCAGCAGCCCGGCGGTACCTTGCAGCGCCAATTCGGTGGCCGCCACCGCCATGGCGAAAATCGGGTACCGTATGGTGGTGAGGTGCGGGCTGGTATAACGGGAAATGGGGATATCGTCGAATCCCACCACCGAGAATTGATTCGGCACCGCAATGCCGTTTTCCCGCAGGGTGGCCAGCGCCCCCACCGCCATGGCGTCGTTATAGACAAACACCGCCGTCAATTGTTGATTACGGCCGAGCAGCTCCACCATGGCCGCTTCTCCTCCCTGCAAATCCGGCGAGGCCAGCACCTGCCAGCTTTGCGGCGGCGTAATGCCCTCTTCCTGCATCACTTGCAAATAGCCCTGGTGCCGCTGCGCCTCATCTTCTATGGGATGATTGGAGCCGATATAGCCAATCTGCCGATGCCCCTGTTTTATCAATGTCCGGCTGGCCATCAGGGCGCCGCTGACGTTATCCAGCCCGACACAGCGGTGTTCATAGCCCGGGATGATTCGGTTTATCAGCACCATGCCCGGCTCCCGCTCCATAAAAGGAATCAATTCCTCGTCGGAGAGGATTTTGGCATGCACCACCAGCGCGCTGCAGCGCTGGCGAATCAGAACCTCAATGGCGTGCCGCTCTTTTTCCGCCTGGTGATAGCTGTTGCTGATCAGCACATTCTTTTTATGGCGCTGCGCCACCGTATCCACCGCCTTTACCAGCGCGCCGAAAAAGGGATCGGACACATCCATCACCACCACGCCGATGGTGTCGCTGCTTTGCGTGGCCAGCGCCTGCGCGTTGGCATTGGGACGATAGCCCAACTCATTCACCGCCTTCATCACCCGGTCACGGGCTTCCTTGCTGGCGATGGCGCTGTCATTTAATACTCGTGAAACGGTCGCCACCGAGACTCCGGCCAACCGCGCCACATCACGTATGGTGATCATGTCATCCCCTGTTATTTATGACGTCCGCCCAGGATAATATTTGACCAAACGGGTGAAGCACGTTTTGTTCAGGCACCGGTGGTGTTACCCATTGCCGTCACAGGTCTGAAACATAAGGCGCTATCCTAACCGTTTTCTTGCCGCCGCAGCGTGAAACAGCTCACAGGACCGAAAGCGCTTACATAAGAAAAACGGAATCGCTTTCATCGGGGAAAAAAGAGGCGTCGCCGCAAGCGTTTATGAGCAAACGGGAAGATATCCGGAAGAAAACAGTTGCTCTGCCCGGTCAGCCAAGGCGGCTAAAAGGGGATGAAGGAGCGAGAGGTCAGAGGGACTCCGGCAGCAGCAGGCGGGCGATGGTGCCCGGGATATCCTGCCGATTGACCAGTTCAAATTTGCCGTTGTGCAGTTGGGCAATGCGCGTCACGATGCTTAAGCCCAGACCGATACCGTTAAAGCGCTGATCCATGCGGACGAATTTTTTCGTCAGCTCCACGGCCTTGGCAGGATCAATCCCCTGTCCCTGATCAATCACTTCCAGCAGAATGCTGCCATCTTCGCTGCGCGCCAGCCGGATATCGATTTGGCTCTCTTGCGGGCCGTAACGGTGGGCATTTTCCACCAGATTGCGCAGCAGCAGGCGTATAAGTATTGCATTGCCCTGCAGCAGGATTTCTTCTTCCGGCAGGATCCAGCACAGGGTTTGCCGGTGCAGCCGCGCCATTTCCTCCAGTTCCTCCCGCTGCGGCGCGATTACATCCGCCATCAGTTTCACCGTCTGGTAATGGCCGGAAGTAAAATCATGCCGGATACGGGCCAGCATCAACAACTGCTCCACGGTATAGGACATATTGTCTACCCGCTCAATCAGCGGCTGGTTATCGACGGCGGCCTGTTTTTCCTGCAATTCCAGGTGCAGCCGGATACCGGCCAGGGGCGTTCGCAGCTCATGGGCCACATCGGAGGTAAATTGGCGGTCCTGCTGCAGCGTGTCGTTGAGCCTCGCGAGCAGCTGATTAAGACTGCGGGTGACGGCAATGACTTCTTTGATGTTGCTTTGTTCCGGCAGCGGCTCGAAATTCTCGGCGCCGCGCTTTTGCAACGCATTCTGCAAGCGGGAAAGGGGCAATGTTATCCAGCTCACCGCCTGAAAACAAAACAGCAGGGTGACGATGATCATCATCAGCGCCGGCACGCTTAATGCGGCAATAGCCTCGCGGATCTCCTGGTTGACGTGTTCGTTGCGCACACTTTCCGCCAGCGTGCGGTTCACCAGCAGATCAATCTGTTCTTTGCTTTCGTGCCACAGCCAGATGACGGTAATAAACTGGCAGCATAATAAAATAATGCCCAGTACCACAATTAACCGCCAGCGCATGCTGATAAGCGGGGGCGCGGAGGAAGGCGTCACGTGTTTTCACCGTTTTCCTTGATAAGCAGATAACCGAAACCGCGCAGAGTGCGGATCCTGTCTTTGCCAATCTTTTGCCGCAGGTTGTGGATATGGACTTCCAGGGAGTTGGATGAGGGATCATCGTCCCAGTTATACAGGTCCTGATGAAGTATTTCCCGGTGGATGCGGTGCCCGGCGCGCAGCATCAGGCGGGAGAGGATGGCGAACTCCTTCGGCGTGATATCGATGGGGCTGCCGTTGACGGTAACCTCATGACTGTTTAAATCCAGCGAAATATTATCCACGCAAATATAATTGTTGCTTACGCCCTGGTGACGCCGGATAACCGCCCGCGCCCGCGCCAATAATTCGGCCAGGGCAAAGGGTTTGATAAGATAATCGTCCGCGCCGAAATTCAGCCCGCTGACCCGCTGATCCAGACCGTCCCGGGCGGTAAGAATCAATACCGGTACGTCGTTGCCTTTTTTTCGCCATTTCACCAACAGCGACATGCCATCCCCGTCCGGCAAGCCTAAATCAAGGATTACCAGGCTATAGGGGGCGGTTTCCATCAGGTTTTCCGCTTCGCGCATGCTGCCCGCGCAATCGCTGGCATAGCCTTCCTGTTGCAGCGCCAGCTGCAGACCCTCCTGCAGAAACCTGTCGTCTTCGATGATCAGAATTTTCATGATTGCGTCATCCTGCAGGGTTGCACGATATCCAGGGCCGGCTGATAGAGTTTGGTACCCACATTCATGAGTCCGAGCAGGGTGGCAAAAAGATTGTCCTGGGAGTACGCCTGCTGTTTAGCCCGGCTTCTCAAGCACTCATCCTCGATACCCTGCGCCTGGACAAAAGAGGGCGACATCCATAACAGCATCGGGATGTGGGTCTGCTGCGCCGGCGCCACGGCATAAGGCATACCGTGCAAAAACAGCCCGTTTTCACCCAGAGATTCTCCGTGATCGGATAAATACACCAGGGCGGTATTGAATTTGTCCTGATGGGCCTGTAACAGCTTTATGCTCTTGTCCAACAGGTAATCAATATAGACGATTGTATTGTCATAAGTGTTCACCAGCGCCTGATTTGAACATTTTTGTATCTCATTTGTATCGCAGGTGGGTGAAAAAGCCGCCTGGGCGGCCTGATAACGCTGATAATAGGAGGGGCCGTGGCTGCCCATGGTATGCAGGACGATGACGGTATCATTATTTTGCTCATTGATATAAGCATCAAGATTATGGAGCAGCGCCTCGTCCAGGCATACCCCATCGCTGCAAAACTGCGGCAGATCCTTCCACTTCGACAAATCTTCGGTGGCGACGCGGTTGCAGACATATTTACAGCCGCCGTCGTTTTCACGCCATAAAATATTGACGTGCGCGCGCTGCAGAATATCCAGCACATTATCTTCATGGGCCGCGGTATCGTCGTCAAAATGCGCCCGCGTCATGTTGGAGAACATGCAGGGAACCGAGACCGCCGTGGCGGTGCCGCAAGAACTGGTATTGGGGAAATAAACCACGTTATCCCGGGCCAGTCGGGGATTGGTGAGCTTGTCATATCCTCCCAGGGAGAAATCCTGCCCCCGGGAGGTCTCCCCCACCACCACAATCAGCAGGTTTTTTTTCTGATTGTCATTAATGGGCACCGTTTTATGCGCGTCCAAACCGATTTGCACGAACGGCATATTTTTAATGTAGTCATGTTTATAATAAGAATAACCGCCAACCGCCATGTCGCTGGGCACCAGATTTTTAATTAGCTGCGGATTATTCCGCATCAATGATGCGTAGTCTTTATAAAAGAACGTGGCCACCAGTGCGATAACGCACAAAGAGAGCAGTATGTTCAGAAAATAAAAACCCGCGGTGTGCCAGGAAAACGAGACGGGCTTGACTTTGATCCAAAGAATAATCAAGGACGGTAACACGCCGAGCACCAAAAAATGATAAATCAGCTGCGGCGATAATAGCGAAAAACTTTCCATCGGCGTGGTATCGAGGACATTCTGCACCATGCCGCGATCGATTAAAACGCCATAGCTAAGCATAAAGTACTGCGCCAGCGCGTCGCTGATAAAAATCAATATAATGATTGGCTTACGAATATAGGGCAGCAGCAGAAAGCTGAAAATAAAATTCAGCGCAAACAGCAGGGTAACCGGCATACTGAGGAAAAACAGCAGGTTGTTCAGCTGCGATATATCCACCAGCCCTAAGATTTTTTTAAAGAAAATAATATTTTGAAAAAAAGTAATTATTATCGCAATAATTATATTGAAGATCCAAGGATGAACAACCGGTCGTGGAAAGGCTTTAGCTGAGTGTAGCGACATGTGCTTTTTTATCTTCTGCCATACTGAAAAAAAATTAGTCAAAGAGTAGCATTGCTACATTAATTGAACCTTAAGCCCGCCGCCGGTCAAACGCGTGAGCTTACGCCATAACCACTCCATTGGTCCTTGCCTGAATATCCGCAGCCACAGGGTGGAGAAAATAATATTCACCAACCAGACGGCCGGTACAAATAACAGCAAATCGGCCCGGCCAAAGGTCATAAACAGACCGAACCGGTTAAATAGCAAGGTACACAACAAGGTTTGCAACAGATAATTGCTCAGCGCCATGCGTCCGACATTACTCAGCCAACGGCCGATGCCCAGGCGGGAGAGGGTCGGCCACCAGCCATAGCATAGCGCCACATATCCCAGCGCTTGAAAAGGCGCGCTCAATTCCCGCGGGATCTGCAGCGCAAACGCGCTCCAGCGAAAGGCCCAGTGCACATGCCATTGCAGCAGTACGCCCGGCAGGTTGATGATGATGCCCGCAACAATCAACAACCCGGCCGCTTTTCGGTAATGGGCAAGAGGCATCTCGCCGGACAACCAGCCGCAGCGCATCAGCGCGGCCCCCATCAGCATCGACCCGGCCAGCAGCCAGCCGTACTGCATGCCCAGCGAACTCAGGCTGTCATGCAGCAGTCCCAGGCGCACCCGCCAGGCCTCGGGACCGCCGGTGGTCTGCCAGTAATATTCATAAATCCGATCGGCGATATCGGGCTGCCAAAAGCGTCCCGGCGGCGCATCCGCCACCAGCCACTGAAGCAGCAGCAGAATAATGAGTCCGAACAGATAGAGCGCCGCGCCGGTTATAAACAGCATTCTCGGATTGGGCATGCGGCGTATCACCCCCAGGCAAAGCAGGCCCACCAGTCCGTAATCCAATAAAATATCGCCGTCCCAGAAAAAAACCCCGTGGATAAAACCAAAGCCCATCAGCCAGAGCAACCGCGAGGTTATCCAGCGGTTGCCGCGCGGCAGCAGCATATGCAGCCCGGCGCCGAACAGCAGGGCGAACAGGGTAAGAAATTTCACCTGCGCCACCATATCCATTACGGCCCAGGCCCAGGCATCTGGGAGCGACGGTTCTCCGGCAAAGGCGGGGTTGAGATACGCCGCCTTGGGTAGGCCAAAAGAGGTGATATTCATCAGCAGGATGCCGAGAATCGCCATTCCCCGCGCGCAATCCAGCATGAGTATGCGCTCGCGCATGTACGGTCCTTATTCAAATAAGAACGTTCAGTTAAGAACGTTCAGATAAAGAACGGCGCCGAGCGCCGTAACGCAGGCACGGGATCGGTTCGTTAGTCGTCATGGTGCCGGACGGCACGCAAAAACTCCTGCCGGGTATTCTGGCTGGATTTGAACAGTCCCCCCAGCGAGGTGGTGGTGGTGGCGCTGGTGGCATCGCGGATGCCGCGGGCTTTGACGCAATAATGCACCGCGTCGATGGATACCGCTACGTTATTGGTCCCCAGCAGGGTTTGCAATGCAATAAGGATTTGCTGGGTAAGACGCTCCTGGACCTGGGGCCGCTGGGCGAAAAACTGTACTATGCGGTTGATTTTCGACAGTCCGATGACGCTTTCCTTGGGGATATAGGCCACGGTGGCCTTGCCATCGATGATCACAAAATGGTGTTCGCAGGTGCTGGTGAGGGTGATATTGCGAACCGCCACCATTTCATCCACTTTCATTTTATTTTGAATCAGGGTTATCTTGGGGAAATTGGCGTAATCCAGGCCGGAAAAAATTTCATCCACATACATTTTGGCTATGCGGTGGGGCGTTTCCGCCAGGCTATCGTCGCTCAGATCGAGATTCAGTAACTGCATGATCCCGGTCATATGCTCGGCGATGCGGCGCTTACGGATTTCCCCATCCAGGACTTCTCCCCGCAACGGCGTTTCCAGACCGCGGGCCAGCAGGGTCTCATGCACCAGTGATGCTTCTTTTGTCAGCGATACCATTTCTTTCTCCGGCAGGAAAATCAGCTCTTGATCTCAATGCGTCAAGAGGCGTTTCCACTCTAGAGGAGCCCGCGACGATTATCCAGTGATTGTATCGCATGAGTGATGAAATTATTGCAAATTGACGTCAAGGCTGGCGCCACACCAGTCCCCCCGCCAGCAACAGCGCCGCCAGGGCCACCGTCAGCGCCGGTTCCAGCCGGCCCGTCGCCGCGCTGGACAGCGCCGACAATACCGGCCCGATCAATTGCCCGACGGCATAACCGCAGGTGAGCAAACCGGCCATATAGCGCATATGTTCCGGCGCCTGGCGACGGCTGCATTCCAGGGTCAGTTGCACTACGCTGAGAAAACCGCCGCCGGTGAGCAGCGCGCCCACTACCAGGCTGCTTACGCCGGGGAGTTCCAGCATCATCGCGACGCCCAGTCCCTGCGCCCATAGCGTCAACGCCAGCCGTTTGCCGGGGGTCAGAAAGCCGCGGGTCAGAATACCCACGGCAATACCCGCCACGCCGGCGGCGCCAAACACCGGCCAGACCCATTGCCCGAAAGCGCTGCCGGGAAAACGCTGCGCCGCCATTTGGGATAAAAACGTCGCAGGCAGGATATAACCGAAGCCCGCCAGGGAATAGCTCCACAGCAGTTTTTTCAGCACCGGGTTGAGACCGGGCATCGCCTCCAGGGGCGTACGGCGCATAAAATCCCCGCGGCGGGGAAGATACCCGCTGATAAGGGCGATGGGCAGCAGCGCGGTGATACCGTAGACCCACCAGGCATGACCGGCGCTGACGTGGTAATGATGCATGATGAGGGCCAGCAACCCGCTGACCATGATGCCGGTGCCCGGTCCGGCGAAGACCGCCGCGCTCAGCGCCGGCCGGCGCAGGAGCAGCAGTTGATCGTGGGTCCAGGCGGAGACCAGCACCATGGCCCAGCCGCTGGCGATACCGATGACCAGCCTCAGCGCGCCGTGCATCAGGGCGTTGTGGATAACCGCTGACAGCAGCGTCAGCGCCACCGCCCCCCAAACGCCCAGCCAGATCCGGCGCTCAAGCCCTGTGGACGCCCTCATGGCATCATAGGCGCCAATAAGATAGCCAAGATAATTCGCCGCCGCCACCAGGCCGGCGCTGGTGAGAGTCAGCTGACCGGCGTGAATCATCAGCGGTACCTGAGGGGTAAAGGCAAAACGTCCGATCCCCATCGCCACCAATAATGCCAGAAAGCCGCTAAGGGCCACTTTTACCGCCATACCTTCTCCGAAAGACCATTTTTCTGTTGCTAACAGCATGCACGATCAATAAACTCACGGAAAATGAATAATACAGACGAAGTTGCTGACAAAACGAGAAGATATGGATCTGACCCAGCTCAAGATGTTTTGCACCGTCGCAGATACCGGCTCGCTGGCCCGCGCCGCCGAACTGCTGCATCGCGTACCATCCAATCTCACTACCCGCCTGCGCCAGCTGGAAAACGAGGTGGGCAGCGATCTGTTTATCCGCGAGAAACAGCGGATCCGGCTCTCTCCGTTGGGCCATAATTTTCTCTGTTATGCCGCCAAGATCCTGGCCCTGAGCGAAGAAGCGCTGCAAATGGCCCGCGCCGGCGAGCCGGTGGGAAACTTTGCCCTCGGCGCCATGGAAAGCACCGCCGCCATACGCCTGCCGGCGCTGCTGGCGAACTATCACCAGCGTTTCCCCCAGGTTGCCCTGTCGCTGATTACCGGTTCCTCGGGGGAAATGGTGGATAGCGTACGCGCCGGCACGCTGGCCGCCGCCCTGGTGGACGGTCCGGTGACCTATCCGGAAATCCATGGCTGCATCAGTTTCCGTGAAACCCTGGTGCTGATAGCCGGCCTGGATCAGCCCCCCGTGCATGACGCGAGGGACGTTGCCGGTAAAACCGTGTTCGCTTTCCGGCCCAGCTGCTCCTACCGGCGCCGGCTGGAGGCCTGGTTCAACGGTCAAGGCGTGGTCCACGGGCCGGTGATGGAGATCCAGTCTTATCACACCATGCAGGCCTGCGTGGCCAGCGGCGCAGGGGTGGCCATGCTGCCCCTGTCGGTACTGCGCCAATTGCCCGGCCAGGAAAAGGTGACCTTGCACGCCCTGCCGCCGGAAACCGCCGACGTCGCCACCTGGCTGATTTGGCGCCGGGACGCGTTCAGTCCCAATGTACAAGCCCTAAAGCAGCTGATTATCGAACAAGAGGACCCGGCGCCGGAGCGCCTCCCCGCCGCGGTCGGAAATAAACCCCTTCACCCAGCACTTAATATATTTACCTTATAGCTTTCACGTTGCAGGAAAGCGGCAAACGCGCCTGCAACGTGAAAGATCACGGGTATAAAAGGAGTTATTCTATGCAAATGATCAAAACCCGCGCCGCCATCGCCTGGGGCCCTAATCTTCCCCTGTCAGTGGAAGAAGTGGATTTAATGCCGCCGCAAAAAGGAGAAGTGCTGGTGCGTATTGTCGCCAGCGGCGTCTGCCATACCGATGCCTATACCCTGTCGGGCAAGGATCCGGAGGGGGTTTTTCCGGTGATTCTCGGCCATGAGGGCGGCGGCGTGGTGGAAGCGGTGGGCGAAGGCGTTACCAGCGTGGCGGCCGGCGACCATGTGATCCCCCTTTATACTCCCGAATGCGGCGAATGCGAATATTGCCGCTCAGGCAAGACCAATCTTTGCCAGGCCATCCGCGCCACCCAGGGTAAAGGGCTGATGCCGGACGGTACCACCCGGTTCTTCAAGGACGGTAAACCTATTTTTCATTATATGGGTACTTCCACCTTCTCTGAATACACCGTAGTGCCGGAGATTTCCCTGGCCAAAATCAGCAAGGAAGCGCCGCTGGAAGAAGTCTGCCTGCTGGGATGCGGCGTGACCACCGGCATGGGCGCGGTGATCAATACCGCTAAAGTGCAGCCAGGGGACAGCGTGGCGATTTTCGGCCTCGGGGGCATCGGACTGTCGGCGATTATCGGCGCCAAAATGGCCGGCGCCGGACGCATTATCGGCATTGATGTCAACACCGGTAAATTCGATTTGGCGCTGAAACTGGGGGCTACCGATCTTATCAACCCGAAGGACTATGATAAACCCATCCAGGAGGTGATTGTCGAACTTACCCAAGGCGGCGTGGATTTTTCCTTTGAGTGTATCGGCAATGTCAATGTGATGCGTTCGGCGCTGGAGTGCTGCCATAAAGGCTGGGGCGAATCGGTGATTATCGGCGTGGCCGGCGCCGGCGAAGAGATTTCCACCCGGCCGTTCCAACTGGTGACCGGGCGGGTATGGCGCGGTTCGGCCTTTGGCGGCGTTAAGGGACGCTCGCAGTTGCCCGGACTGGTGCAGCGCTATCTGGACGGCGAGTTCCAGCTCAATGATTTTATCACCCATACCATGGGCCTGGAGAAGATCAACGACGCCTTTGAACTCCTGCATGCCGGCAAATCCATTCGTTCGGTGATCCATTTCCGTCCTTGACCTCCCTCCTCCCCCTCCCTGGCCCTGGGGCCGGGGTTTTACGGCATAGTGGATAGTGGATAAGCAACAGGAGCGCCCGATGGAAATGAACCCCGAATGTATCGATGAACACCGGCTGTTCGGCGGCCGGCAGTGTCGCTATCGCCACCACTCCGCCAGCACCAGCGGACCGATGACCTATAGCGTTTTCCTGCCGCCGGCGGATAAGCAGCAGCCGCCCCATGCCATTTACTGGCTCTCCGGCCTGACCTGCAACGACGAGAACTTTACCCTGAAGGCCGGCGCGCAGCGCGTGGCCGCCAAACTCAATCTGGCGCTTATCATGCCCGACACCAGCCCCCGCGGCCAGGATGTGCCGGATGACGCAGCCTATGATCTGGGCCAGGGAGCCGGGTTTTATCTTAATGCCGCCCAGGCGCCCTGGGCCGGGCATTACCGGATGTTTGATTATGTGGCCGACGAACTGCCGGCCCTGGTGCATTCGCAATTTGCCTTGAGCGACCGGCAGGCGGTGATGGGTCACTCCATGGGAGGCCACGGCGCGTTAATGCTCGCGTTGCGCCTGCCGGGGCGATTCCGGTCCGTCTCGGCCTTTGCCCCCATCGTCAATCCCTGCGACGTGCCCTGGGGGCGCAAGGCCTTCGGCGCCTATCTGGGGGACGATGAAAATGCATGGCACGCCTACGACAGCAGCCGCCTGTTGGCGGCCGAGGACGCAAGACCCCTGCCGATATTAATCGATCAGGGGGATGCGGACCCGTTCCTGGGGCTGCAGCTGCAGCCGGAAAAACTGGAGGAGCCGGCGCGGCGGAAGAACTGGCCGCTGACGCTGCGCATGCAGCCGGGTTACGATCACAGCTATTTCTTTATCGCCAGTTTTATCGAGGATCACCTGCGCTTCCATGCGGGGTATCTGAACGCCTGATCAGGGGGAGCCCTATTTCCCTTCGGTTTGGCTGCGCAGCGGGACGCGTTCGTCGGCTGAGTAGTTATTGCTGCGGCCGGGGAACGTCATGTCCTGGTAGCGAATCAGATGCGTTCCGTGCCGCCATTTGTAACCCAGCCAGATCACCAGAAACAGGGGAATGCCGATATAGGTGGCGGTGACGCCGTACCAATCGATGCGGTCCTGAAGAAAAGCCTGATAATTCTGGCCCAGGGTAATCAACAGGCATAACACAAAGGCGAAAATCGGTCCCAGGGGAAAAAAGCCCGCGCGATACGGCAATTCCGCCAGATCACGGCCCTGGATCATATAACCCCGGCGGAAACGGTAGTGACTGATGGCAATGCCCAGCCAGGCGATAAACCCGGTCATGCCGGAGGCGTTCAGCAGCCAGAGATACACTGTCTGGTTACCGTACATGGAGGTGAGGAAACACAGGCCGGCCATGACGGTGGTGAGATACAGCGCGTTGCGCGGCACGCCGCCCTTGGACAATTTGGCGAATATTTTCGGCGCGTTGCCCTGGCAGGCCAGGGTATACAGCATCCTGGTGGAGGCGTACATGCCGGAGTTGCCCGCCGACAGCACCGCCGTCAGAATGACTGCATTCATTACCGCCGCGGCGGAAAGCAGTCCGGCATTGCGGAACACCAGGGTAAAGGGGCTGACGGTGATGTCTTTAACATCGTTGCGTAGCAGATTGGGGTCGGTGTAAGGGATAATGAGGCTTATCACCAGAATAGCCAGCACATAAAACAGCAGGATCCGCCAGAATACCTGGCGTACCGCCCGGGGAATATTTTTCGCCGGGTCGGCGGATTCGCCGGCGGCGATGCCGATAAGCTCGGTGCCCTGGAAAGAGAAGCCGACAATCATCGCTACCCCGATCATGGCCGGGAAACCGCCGGCAAACGGCGCGTTGCCTACCTGCCAGTTATGCCAGCCGGCGCTTTCGCCGCCCCGCAGGATACCTACTATCATCAGTACGCCCACGGCGATAAAGATGATGACCGTCACAACCTTGATCAGCGAAAACCAGTATTCCGCTTCGCCGAAACCTTTTACCGAAATGGCGTTGAGGCTGAACATGATGGCCATGAACAGCGCGCTCCAGATCCAGCCAGGCACGGCCGGGAACCAGTAGCTCATTACCAGCTGCGAGGCCACCAGATCGACGGCGATGGTTACCGCCCAGTTGTACCAGTAGTTCCAGCCGAGGGCGAAACCGAAGCCTTCTTCCACGTAGCGGGCGCCGTAGGTGGAGAAGGATCCGGATACGGGCATATAGGCCGCCAGTTCGCCGAGGCTGGTCATGAGGAAATAGACCATCAGGCCGATGAGGATATATGACAATAACGCCCCACCCGGACCGGCCTGGGAGATGGTGGCGCCCGAGGCGACGAACAGGCCGGTGCCGATGGAGCCGCCGATGGCGATCATTGTCAGGTGACGTGCTTTGAGTTCACGACGCAGCCCCGGAACAGGCCGGGTGTCACTGTGGGTTTCTCGCATGATGATGTTGTCTGTCCATGAAAAATTCGACGGCGGATTGTACCAAAAAGAACAGCGGTGGGGAGTTTAGCTGCCCTGTTATTAGAGAGCTTCATAATGGAGGGGGTATTATTAGCGATACTCCCTTTGGCACGCGCTCCCTTTAACATGTTCGCTGCGCGATCGGTGAACGCGGGCCTACCGCGCTGTGGGGCGCTCCGGCGGGCGGTAAAACCACGCCCGCTTCGACCCCATCAGCACGGTCTCCCTTTAACACGCTCGCTGCGCGATCGGCGATCGCGGGCCTACCGCGCTGTGGGGCGCTCCGGCGGGCGGTAAAACCACGCCCGCTTCGACCCCATCAGAACGGTCTCCCTTTAACACGCTCGCTGCGCGATCGGTGAACGCGGGCCTACCGCGCTGTGGGGTGCTCCGGCGGGCGGTAAAACCACGCCCGCTTCGACCCCATCAGCACGGTCTCCCTTTAACACGCTCGCTGCGCGATCGGCGATCGCGGGCCTACCGCGCTGTGGGGCGCTCCGGCGGGCGGTAAAACCACGCCCGCTTCGACCCCATCAGCACGGTCTCCCTTTAACACGCTCGCTGCGCGATCGGCGATCGCGGGCCTACCGCGCTGTGGGGCGCTCCGGCGGGCGGTAAAACCACGCCCGCTTCGACCCCATCAGCACGGTCTCCCTTTAACACGCCCGTCTCAGGCCTCGGTGATGGCGGGCCGGCCCTGGCAGTATTGCTGGAACCGGGTCAGGGCCTGGGAGAGGTGTTTTTGCCGGTGGTGTACCAGATACAGGGTGCGCATCAGCGGCGGAAGAGGCAGGGTAAGCGTTACCAGCGTGCCCAGGGCCAAGGCTTCCGCCACTACCCGGCGGGACAGGCAGCTAATGCCCAGGCCGTGGCGCACCGCGTGTTTGATGGCTTCGGAGTTGCCGAGTTCCATGACCGACTGGAAACGGGGCAGTTGCGCCAGTAAAAGATAATCGACGATTTCGCGGGTGCCCGATCCCTGTTCCCGCAGTATCCAGGGCGCGTCCGCCAGCTGTTCCAGCGTCAGGGGCCGCCCCGCCAGCGGATTGTCCGGGGCGGCGAACACCACCAGTTCATCTCGCAGCCAAGGCTGCGTCACCAGCGCCGGGTTGTGGCTGGGGCCTTCAATCAGTCCCAGATCGACCCGAAAATCCATCACCGCGTTGATCACATCCATGCTGTTCCCCACCTGTAGCGCCAGCGGGGCATCGGGAAAATCCCGCCGGTAGGCGGCGATGATCTCCGGCAGGATGTAATTGCCGATGGTGCTGCTGGCAAACAGCCGCAATGCGCCATTCCCCTGGTGAAACAGCCGGCCTATTTCTCCGGCCTGCTCAAGCAGCGCCACCGCGCGGGGGTAGAGCAGCCGGCCGTGTTCGTTTAGCACCAGCCGTTTGCCGACGCGATCGAACAGTTTCACCGCCAGCTGATTTTCCAAATCGGTGAGCGCCGCGCTCACCGCCGACTGCGAAAGCGCCATGACGGCGGAGGCCTGGGTGGTGGAGCCGCTTTTCAGCACTTCGGTAAAAATTTCCAACTGGCGCAAGGTGATATGCATGAGACGCTGGGATCCTGCCATTAGGGGGTAACGCCCCTATGATGTAGTATTGCTCTTTAGAATCATGTTAACCCATCGAAATTCGGGGAGAAAGTCATGAAATATGTTGGTGCCCATGTCAGCGCCGCGGGCGGAGCGGATCAGGCGGTGATCCGTGCCCATGAACTCGATGCGACGGCGTTTGCGTTATTTACCAAGAACCAGCGGCAATGGAAAGCGGCGGATCTGGCCCAAGAGGATATTGAAAAATTCCAGGCCGCCTGCGAAAAATACCGTTTCCCGGCCGCGCATATCCTGCCTCACGACAGTTATCTGATTAATCTCGGCCACCCGGTAGAGGAAGCGCTGCAAAAGTCCCGCGACGCCTTTATTGACGAAATGACCCGCTGTCAGCAACTGGGGTTGACCTTGCTGAATTTCCATCCCGGCAGCCATTTACAGCAAATCGAAGAAGAAAAATGCCTGGCGCGCATCGCCGAATCCATTAATATCGCGCTGGATAAAACCGAGGGTGTGACGGCGGTGATTGAAAATACCGCCGGCCAGGGCAGTAACCTGGGGTTTCGTTTTGAACATCTGGCGGCGATTATTCATCATGTGGAAGACAAGAGCCGGGTGGGAGTCTGTATCGATACCTGCCACGCCTTTGCCGCCGGTTATGATTTACGCACCGAGGAGGCCTGTGCGCAGACCTTCGGGGATTTTGCCCGTATCGTCGGATTTAAGTACCTGCGCGGCATGCACCTTAACGACGCCAAAACCGCATTGAACAGCCGGGTCGATCGCCATCACAGCCTGGGGGAAGGCAATATCGGCAAAACCGCTTTTGCCTGGATTATGGGGGATAAGCGTTTTGATGACATCCCGCTTATCCTGGAGACGGTGAATCCCGCTATCTGGCCCGAGGAAATCGCCTGGCTGAAATCCATGGACGGCAAACATAATAAGGATTAGCCCCTTTGGTATCCGGCGACCCGGTATGGGCCGGGCCGCCGGGTCTGTCAGGCCAGCGCTTTGGCGAGCTCCTGATCCGAACGTTTGAGCATGGAATACAGCACGCCCAGCAGCAGGGTGCCGGCGGCAATGGCCACCAGATACAGCAGCACCGGCGTAATGGCTCCCGGTATCAGCAAGACGAACATCCCGCCGTGGGGCGCCATCAGTTTCACGCCGAAGAACATGGACAACGCTCCGGTTACCGCGCCGGAAATCATGCAGCTGGGTATAACCCGAAACGGATCTCGCGCGGCGAAAGGAATGGCGCCTTCGGTGATGAAACACAGGCCGAGGACAAATGCGGCCTTGCCGGCCTCGCGTTCGGTTTTCTCAAATTTGTTGCGCGCCAGCAGCGTCGCGACGGCGATGCCCAGCGGCGGCACCATGCCCGCACCCATCACCGCCGCCATCGGCGCATAGGTCTGGGTGCTGAGCAGCGCGACGCCGAAGGCATAAGCGGCTTTATTAATCGGACCGCCCATATCGCTGCACATCATGGCGCCCAAAATCGCCCCCAGCAGCACGGCGTTGGCGGTGCCCATGGATTGCAGCCAGCCGGTCAGCGCGGCGAGAATTTTAGCCACCGGCGTACCCACCACGTAAATCATTACCAGCCCGGTTATCAAACTGGCGATGAGCGGGATGATCAAGATGGGTTTCAGCGCCGCCATGCTTTGCGGCAGCGGCAGCTTGGTACTGATGGCCTTTGCCACATAGCCCGCCAGGAAACCGGCGATGATGCCGCCGATAAAACCGGCGCCGGTGCTGACCGCCAGCATGCCGCCCACCAGACCCGGCGTCAGCCCCGGACGATCGGCGATGGAAAAGGCGATAAAGCCCGCCAGTACCGGAACCATCAGCGCAAAGGCCGACTTGCCGCCGATTTGCATCAATGCCGCAGCCAGGGTGCCCGGCTGTTCAAACGCATGGATACCAAAAATAAAGGACAAAGCAATGCAAAGCCCCCCCGCCACCACCATCGGCAGCATATAAGAGACGCCGGTGAGCAAATGGCGATAGGGTCCGGTGGTGGTCTTCTTCTCCTGACCCGCCGCGGCCCCGCTTTTCTGGCTGTCCGGCTGGTACACCACCGCTTCCTGCACCGCTTTATCCAGTTCCTGCGCGGTCTTTTTCAGCGCCAGGCCGGTGCTGGTACGGTACATGGGTTTACCGGCGAATTTACTCAAATCCACTTCGATGTCCACGGCCACGATAACCAGATCCGCCTGCCGGATCTCTTCATCGGTAATGGCGTTGCCCGTTCCCACCGAGCCGCGCGTCTCGACCTTGACCCACCAGCCGCGTTTTTTCGCTTCCCCTTCTATGGCTTCCGCCGCCATATAGGTATGGGCCACCCCGGTGGGGCAGGCGGTCACGCCGACAATGCGCTTCGGACCGTTAGAAGAAGACAGCGGCGTCGCGCCGCTTTGGGCCGGCGCCTGGTAGATTTCGGCGGCATTTTTTGCCTGCGTCAGAAAGGCCGCGGGCCGGCTTGCGGCCTGGGCGGCCTCGCCGAAAAAGACCTTTTTCCCGTTCAGCCCGGCGTCAGCAACGGCGGGCGTGCCTACCACCACGACCAATTCCGCATCATCCGCGGAATCCACCAGGGTCAGCCCGGCATCGGCAGCGGCGGCCGCCAGTAATTTTTTCACCAGATGGCCTCGTGCCTGCCCCAGTGAGCTCTCTATTTTCAGCAGCGTTTTCATTTTGTCTCCTGCCGGTCATTAAAAGGTTTTAATTCGACCCGGGCCATCATGGCGGCCAACTGTGGACGATCGGTGATGCCGACATTACTTTGGCTTACCGCCAGCGCCGCTACGGCGGTGGCCAGGCGCAGCGTATGCTCGCTGGATTCGCGCATCAGCAAACCGTAAATCAGGCCGCCTACCATGGAATCCCCCGCGCCCACCGTGCTGACGACTTCGCAGGCCGGCGGTTTTGCCAGCCAGGCGCCGGAGGCGTTAACCCACAGCGCCCCTTCCGCCCCAAGAGAGATAACCACGTGGGCGATGCCCTGTTCCCGCAGTGCGTGAGCGGCGGTGACCACATCCGCCAGGGTGGGCAGTTTATGCCCGGCCCAGATTTCCAGTTCGCGGCGATTGGGTTTTACCAGCCAGGGCGCCGCTTTCAAACCGGCCACCAGCGCTTCGCGGCTGCTGTCGAAAATGATGCACGGACAATGGCTGCGCAGTTTTATCATCCAGTCGGTAAAGGCTTCCGGCGCAACGCCCGTGGGCAGGCTGCCGCTCACCGCCACCATATCGAACTGGCCGAGCCAGGTCAGGGAATCATTGACGAAACGTTCCCAATCCTGCGGCGTCACGTTAAAACCGGAAAAATTGAAATCGGTTACATCGCCCTGCTTTTCCGTCAGCTTGACGTTGATGCGGGTGCGCCCCTGCACCACCTGAAAGCGGTTGGCGATACCCAAATCACTGAACAATAATTGAAAACCGTCCTGGTTCTCTTTGCCCAAAAAGCCCCCTACCGTGACATCGATACCCAGGTCTTTAAGCACCTTGGCTACGTTTATCCCTTTTCCCGCCGCGTGCAGTCCGGTCGTTTGCACCAGGTTCACTTCTCCCCGCTCAATGGCGGGGCAGAATCCCACCAGATCATAGGCCGGATTCAACGTAATCGTTGCGACTCGCCTGCTCATGCCACACCCTCTCCAAGTCCGGAGGCAATTGCCTCGCCAATGGCTTTCAGCGCCTGTTCAGCATCGGCGCCGTCGGCGGTAAAACGTAATCTGTGGCCGTTTTGAACGCCAAGGGCCACGACCTTCATCAGGCTGCGGCCGTTGGCCGGCTTGCCGCTGCCGTCAAGATTGGTGACGGTGACGGCGCTGTTGAATTGTTTGATGACATTCACCAGGGCGGTGCCGGGCCGGGCATGTAACCCATGCTCGTTGCGAATAACGAATTCCGCGCTCAGCAACGACCCCTGCTGCGTCGCTTCGCCGCTGAGCAAGGCCAGCAGCGCGGGCGCATCGGCGGTGAGCAGGCGTTCCGACTGCCCCGCCAGCACCAGATCGCCAAGGGTATTCAATACGCTAAGCGGCTGGTCGTCCGCCATGGCCACCGTTACCAGCAGGGCAACCGACTCTCCGTCCAGGTTAAACGCCGCCAGCGGACGACTCACCGCCACGGCGCTGGCCAGATTGCCGCGGGTGGCGTCGTTCAGCCAGATGCCCTGGCCGAGGTTCAGCGGAGCGCCGCTCACCACGTCGCTGACGAAATCAGCATCCACCGCCCCGGCCTGCTGCAGGCGGCCGGCGTTCAGCGCCTTGAGGGTCATCATATCTTCAGCGGCGATATCCAGCGCCATAAGCGAAATATCGAACAGGAAGGGGGCCGGCAGCCGTTCACCGGTCAGCACGCTGCGCAACTCTTCCGCATCGGTGGTGGTGGCCAGACGGTCCGCCATCTTTTCATCGCTTAATACGTGCGTCAGCTGACGCAGCAGCGCCAGATGTTCGTCGGAACGGGCGGCGATACCGATAACCACATGGGCTATTTGTCCATCGCCCCAGTCGATACCCTGGGGGAACTGAAATACCTGAACGCCGGTTTTCAGCACCAGGTCGCGGGTATCGGTGGTTCCGTGGGGAATGGCGATGCCGCTGCCCAAAAAAGTCGAGGTTTGTTGTTCGCGCTGCAGCATGCCGTTGAGGTAGCCCTCCCGCGCGTAGCCTGCCTGCGTCAGCGCCGCGGCCACCCGCGTAATAGCCTCTTGCTTGTTCGGGGCCTGGGCACCGAGGTGAATATCGTTCAGTGACAACTCAAACATACTTCTCCTCGCTTGCTGAAATTGAATCGATTCAGCTTTAATGGGAAATAATCGCGCCATTCTCTGGAACCGATCCCGGAAATGACGCTGAAACGTTTCAAGAAAGTTTCCGACGTTGCGGAATCGAATGCAAGCATCGGCGAATTATTCCTATTGAATCTTTGAAGCCACGCACATTTTGCTGACATGATATCAATAAATACCGGTTTTTTACCGCTAAAGCTGAAGTGCAGCTGAAGCGCCCTGCTACGAACCGGGAGACCCATTCTCCGTTTATGCCATTAAGACCGGTCATACCTGGGATTGAATGACGGCCAATGGGATTTTTAGCAAAAAATGTCAGGAACGGGCCTTGATTGTATTATTTTTCGCCGGAGACTTTCGTTTTGGCATAACCGGCGTATGATGCCCGCGTCCTCCTCCGTTTTTGATTCAGACCTCATTATCATGCATACGCCTATCGCCCTTTCGCGGCGTCTACCGGATATGACCGCTTCGGCATTTCTGGTTATCGCTTTTCTTTCCGGTATCGCCGGCGCGCTGCAACTCCCGACGTTAAGCCTTTTTCTTTCCACCGATGTGCAGGCACGCCCGTTTATGGTGGGATTGTTTTACACCGGCAGCGCCGTGATAGGCATTGCGGTCAGCCAGTTCCTGGCCGGCCGTTCCGATAAAAAGGGCGACCGCAAAATGCTGATTTTCCAATGCTGCGCCCTTGGAGCGGCGGGTTGCGTGCTTTTTGCCTTCAACCGCAACTATTTTGTCCTGCTTATCTTCGGCGTACTGCTCACCAGCTTCGGTTCCACCGCCAACCCGCAATTGTTTGCCCTGGCGCGGGAGCATGCCGATCACAGCGGCCGCGAGTCGGTGATGTTCAGCTCGGTGATGCGCGCGCAGGTCTCCCTGGCCTGGGTGATTGGTCCGCCGCTGGCCTTTGCCCTGGCGCTGGGTTTTGGTTTCAAGGCCATGTATATGATGGCGGCGGCCACCTTTGTGGTATGCGGCGGCCTGGTGTGGATGCTGCTGCCCACCATGCGCAAGTCGCTGCTTACAACCGAGGCGGTGATGGAAGCCCCTCGGCGCAACCGCCGGGATACGCTGCTGCTGTTTTCCGCCTGTACCCTGATGTGGACCTGCAACTGCATGTACCTTATCAACATGCCTTTATACCTGATCCATGAACTGGGGCTGCCGGAAAAAATGGCCGGGATCATGATGGGTACCGCCGCCGGCCTGGAAATCCCCACCATGCTTATTGCCGGCTATATTTCCAAGCAATATGGCAATCGTTTATTGATGCGCATCGCCGTGGCAGCCGGCCTGCTGTTCTACCTGGGGCTTATCTTGTTTACCGATGCCACGGCGCTGCTGCTGCTGCAGCTGCTTAATGCGGTTTTCATCGGTATACTGGCGGGTATCGGCATGATCTATTTTCAGGATCTGATGCCCGGCCAGGCCGGCGCGGCCACGACGCTGTTTACCAATACCGGCCGGGTCGGCTGGATTTTCGCCGGATCGCTGGCCGGGCTGATATCTGAAATCTGGCAATTGCACGGGGTTTTTTATGTGGCATTGCTTATGATTGCCGGCGCCGGTTATTGCATGTGGCGCATCCGTGATGTAGATTCGCCGCTGCCCCGCGACACACACACTTCCCCCTTGCCTGGAACGCCCGGCAACGGTAACGTGTCGCCATAGATTCCGACACAATTATACAGGTCCATGTTAATGGCTAGAGCAAACGAAATTAAGCGCGGTATGGCGGTGAACTACAACGGCAAACTGTTGCTGGTAAAAGATATTGATATTCAAAGCCCGAGCGCACGCGGGGCCAGTACGCTTTACAAGATGCGTTTTTCCGATGTCCGCACCGGACTGAAAGTGGAAGAGCGTTTCAAGGGCGACGATATCCTCAACACCATTGATCTGGTCCGCCGGTCGGTGACCTTTTCTTACATCGACGGTGATGAATATATCTTTATGGACGACGAGGATTACACGCCTTATCCGTTCAAAAAAGATCAAATCGAAGACGAGCTGCTGTTTATTCCCGAAGGCGGCATCCCCGGCATGCAGGTGCTGACCATGGACGGACAGGTGCTGGCGCTGGAGCTGCCGCAGACGGTTGATCTTGATATTGTCGAGACCACGCCGGGCATCAAGGGAGCCTCCGCCAGCGCCCGCACCAAACCGGCGCTGATGAGCACCGGCCTGACGGTATCGGTACCGGAATATCTTAACAGCGGCGAAAAAATTCGTATTCACGTGGCCGAACGCCGCTATATGAGCCGCGCCGATTGATGTATCGACCCCGCCACCGGCGCTGCGCAACGCTATGACCGCCAAAACGACCCTGGTAACCGGTTTTCTCGGCAGCGGGAAAACCACCACCCTGCAGCACCTGCTGGCGCACAAGCCGGCTGATGAACGCTGGGCCGTGCTGGTGAACGAGTTCGGCGAAATAGGTATCGACGGCGCCCTGCTGGCCGATAGCGGCGCTCTTCTCAAAGAGATCCCCGGCGGCTGCATGTGCTGCGTCAACGGCCTGCCGATGCAGGTAGGGCTTAATAGCCTGCTGCTGCGCGGCCGCCCTGACCGATTGCTTATTGAGCCCACCGGCCTTGGCCACCCGAAAGAAATCCTCCGCCTGCTCGCCTCGCCGTTTTATGAAAGCTGGATAAACCTGCAGGCGACCCTCTGTCTGCTTGACGCGCGCCAGCTCAGCGACGCGCGTTATACCGACAACGAGAATTTTCGCGATCAGCTGGCGGCGGCGGATATCATTATCGCCAATAAGCAGGATAGCTACGCCCCGCGCGATCGGGAACTCCTCGCGGCCTGGGCCCGTGACCATGGCGGAGAAAGGCCGATTATCGGCGCCACCCGCGGCGATATTTCCCTCGCGCTGCTGGACAGTCCGCGGCGCAACCTGCGGGAACTGCCCGGGGGAACGCACCACCACGCCGTCCCCGCCGCCAAAACCGGTCTGGCCGCCCTCAGCCTGCCCGCCAATGCCGGCTGGCGCCGTGCGTTGAACCGCGGCCAGGGGTATGAATCCTGCGGCTGGATTTTTGACGGCGAAACGGTTTTTGATACCGTCCGCCTGCTGGAATGGGCGCGGTTGGCGCCGGTGGAACGGGTCAAAGGGGTTATGCGCATTGCTGAAGGGGCATTGATGGTCAATCGCCAAGGGGATTCCCTCTTTATCGAGACCCGCCCGGCGCCGCCTCCCGACAGCCGAATCGAACTGATCAACCCTGCGCCAGCCGAATGGAATATTTTACAATCGAATTTGTTGAGGGCACGTTTAAATTAGCATTATTATTATTACATTAATGTTAATTTCTGAATGGGTCCCGTGTCATGCAACGCTTACCGGCTATCATAGCCCTCAACTTAGCGGGAGTTGTGCTCTTCTTTTCCTGGTATCTCCCGCCGGACCACGGTTTCTGGTTCACCGTCGATTCATCCATTTTCCTGCATTTCAACCGTCTGATGACCCAGAGTCATGCCTTTGCCCTGTTCCTGGCCGTCACCAATTACCGGGCCTTTGATGCCATTGCCCTGCTGTTCATGGGTGCAATGTATTTTTATTACTATCGCCGGTCCGGCCGGGAAGAGCGCTACCGCATGTTAAGTATCGGTATCGTGATGCTGCTTTCCGCTGTGGTGCTCAATCAACTGGGCCATTTGCTGCCCGTCAGCCACCCCAGTCCGACGCTGTTTTTCGAAAATGACCCTCGCGTGGCGCGCGTATCGCAGTTTGTGGATATCCCCACCAAAGATGCCTCCGCGGACAGCTTTCCCGGCGACCACGGCATGATGCTGATGATTTTCGCCGTTTATATGTGGCGCTATTTCGGCCGGCGCGCGTTTATCGGCGGTCTGGCGATCCTGGTGGTTTTCTCGCTGCCCCGGCTGATGATCGGCGCCCACTGGTTTACCGATATCGCGGTGGGTTCGCTGTCGGTGCTCTTGGTGGGACTGAGCTGGTGGCTGCTTACCGACGCCTGCGATAAGCTGGTGAACCGCATTAATCATCTTCTGCCGGGCGCGCGGATCAACAGGTTTCAATAGGATTTCATTATGTCGGCGTTAATGCTTTGCACGGCCTACCTTAAAAAGCGTTAACGCCGGACGACCGCTTTCCCCTCTCCTCCAGGGCAACATTCCCCGTCCGCCGCCCTTCTCTGTTGAGATGTTATTGTTCAGATCCATTTTTTAACTTTATTTTCATCAAACTTTCACATCATGAAAAGTTATAAATTAGTCGATAAAAATTCTCGCTTTCCCTTATTCATTACGGTAACCTCGAATTCGCTGTACTCATGGACTGATATTTATGCCAATTAAAATGTGTGAGAGAAACCACACAATGCAGGAATAATAGTTGGTCGATTGGTATTTGCGCTTTATTCTCGATTCGTTTGGCATTTTATAGCGGCACCGTCGCTAAGGACTTTAAGGGATAACACTTATAATGGTCAAATCTCAACCTATTTTGAGATATGTTCTGCGGCTCATCCCCGCAGTGGCGGTAGCGGTAGTACTTTCCGCCTGTAGTTCTCAGAGTTCCAGGCAAACCGCTGAGATGCATGCAGTTAATGATAATGATCAGTCTTCACTGCAAGCCTCTCAGGATCAATTTGAAGAAATGGTCCGTAATGTCGACATTAAAACGAAAATTATGGATCAATATGCCGTCTGGAAAGGCGTGCGTTATCGGCTAGGCGGCAGTACCAAACGCGGTATTGATTGTTCAGCATTTGTCCAAATGACCTTCAAAGAGCAGTTCGGCCTTGAATTACCCCGTTCCACCACGGAACAGCAGGGAATGGGCTCTAAAATCCAGCGCACCAAGCTGCGTCCGGGTGATTTAGTGTTGTTCCATGCCGGTTCCACCGGTCGCCACGTGGGAATTTATCTGGGTAATGATCAATTCGTTCATGCTTCAACCACCAGTGGTGTGATGATTTCCAGCATGAATGAAGATTATTGGAAAAAACGCTATCGCGAAGCACGAAGGGTACTGGTCCACGGTACACAAAGCTAAATAATGGTTATTATTTAAACGCCCTGAATGCCGAACGAGAAAAAAAAGCCGCCTTAATAAGTCGGCTTTTTTATGTTCATTCTTAAAGTTTTGTAAATCTCATAATTAGATTACTTAATTAATAATTTGCTTTAAGTTAATGGAATTAACGGCCATAGACTTTAGTTAATGAACGTTCATTAATAAATGAGCCGCCTTTACTGACGGCTGCATAAGGCAAAATAAGAACAATTCAGGAAACATTTTCCCTTAAATATTTACCCTATTATTCGTTGCACTCGCCGATAAATTATGATAGAGCCGGCGCGGCGCACCGCTGGATTCTCACTGCCACTCGCCCCCTCGATTTGCCTAACGCGATAAACAAAAAAAACCGCTGATAATTTTGACATTAAAATTATTTATATCGTTATTACCGCTATTATAATAAACGCAGTCATACTGCACATTGCCGGCATGATGGCCTTGTTATTCAGCTTGAGTCAGTCAGTATCTGCGCAGGAGCGTAACCTGATGTTTTTACGTTTTTGGATAGCGCTGGTTTTCAGTATCGTTAGCTACGGTCCGCACGCCGAGGCCATTAACGAAGGTTATGCGTTTGCGCTGTTGGGAGAGCCAAAGTACAGCAGTGATTTCAATCATTTCGATTACGTCAATCCCGCCGCCCCCAAAGGCGGAGCCGTGACGTTGGCCGCCATCGGCACCTTTGACAATTTCAACCGTTACGCTTTGCGTGGCTCCGCCGCCATGCGGACCGATCAGCTCTATGACTCGCTGTTCACCACCTCCGACGATGAAATGGGCAGTTATTACCCGCTGGTGGCGGAGTCCGCTCGCTACCCGGCGGATTTCAAGTGGATTGAAATCACCATCAATCCCCGGGCCCGCTATCATAATCACCAGTCCATCACCGCGCGGGATGTCGCCTTTACCTTCAACAAATTCATGACCGAAGGGGTGCCCCAGTTCAGGCTTTATTATAAAGGCGTTACCGCCACGGCCATCGCGCCGCTGACCGTGCGTTATGAATTCCCCCAGCCCGATAAAGACAAAATGCTGGGTTTGCTGGACTTGCCCATTTTGCCGGAAAGCTTCTGGCAACATCACAAACTGAGCGACCCGCTGTCCTCGCCGCCGCCGGCCAGCGGTCCTTATCGCATCACCGCCTGGCGCACGGGCCAGTACGTCACTTACTCCCGGGTCAAGGATTACTGGGGGGAGACATTGCCGGTGAATCGCGGGCGTAATAATTTCGATACTATCCGTTATGACTATTACCTGGACGACAATGTCGCGCTGGAGGCCTTTAAAGCCGGCGCCTACGATCTGCGGGTGGAAACTTCGCCGAAAAATTGGGCCACTCAGTACCACGGCGGTAATTTTGACCGTGGTTACATCGTCAAACAGGAAGTGCCCAATAACGCTCCGGTCACTACGCCCTGGCTGGCGTTTAATATCCAGCGTCCGCTGTTCGCCGACAGGCGGGTGCGCGAGGCCATCGGCCTGGCATTTGATTTCGAATGGATGAACAAGGCGCTTTTCTTTAACGGCTATGAACGGGTCAACAGCTATTTTATCAATACCGACTACGCCGCCAGAGGATATCCCGACGCCGCCGAGCTGGCCTGGCTGGCGCCGCTGAAAGGGCAGATCCCGCCGGAAGTCTTTACCGATATTTACCATCCGCCGGTCTCGGACGGCAGCGGATACGATCGGAAAAACCTGCTCAAGGCGCTCACCTTGTTAAAAGAGGCCGGTTGGGAGTTGAAAAACCAGCAATTGGTGAACAGTAAAACCGGTAAACCCTTCCAGTTTGAAATGATGCTGATGAGCGGCAACAACAGCCAATATATCCTGCCGTTCCAGCATAATCTGCAGCGGCTGGGCATTACCCTCCAGATTCGGGAAGTGGACAGCGCGCAATTCACCAACCGGCTGCGCAAGCGCGATTTTGATATGATGCCCGCCACCTACGCGCCGTTCCCCTATCCCAGCGGGGATTTGCAGATCATGTGGGGTTCGGCCTATGTGGAATCCACCTATAATCGGCCGGGGGTAAAGGATCCCGCCATCGACCGACTGATCAATGAAATCGTTCATCACCAGGGGGACGAAAAAGCCCTGCTTTCCCTTGGACGGGCCCTGGACCGGGTGCTGACCTGGAATCAATTTATGATCCCCATGTGGTTCTCCCATCAGACCCGGTTGGCCTATTGGGATAAATTCGCCATGCCGGAAATTCGTCCCACTTATGCGCTGGGTTTCGACACCTGGTGGTACGATGTCAACCGGTCGGCGAAATTGCCTGCGGAACGGCGCTAACAGAGGGGCTTGCATGACGTCATATCTATTGCGTCGATTATTACTGGTCATTCCCACGCTGTGGGCCATCATTACGCTGAATTTTTTTATCGTGCAAATTGCTCCCGGCGGCCCGGTGGATCAGGCCATTGCCGCCATTGAAACGGGTCAGCAAAGCGGTTTCTCCGGCGGCGGCCACACCGATCCCACCGCCCGCATCCAGACGCTGCACGGCGGACAAATCGGCGACAGCCAGTATCGCGGCGCCCGCGGACTGGATCCGGAGGTCATTGCTGAAATCACCAAGCGCTATGGCTTTGACAAGCCGCTGCACGTGCGCTATTTCACCATGCTGTGGAATTATGTGCGGTTTGATTTCGGCGACAGCCTGTTTCGCGGCTCGTCGGTCATGGAATTGATAAAAGAGAGCCTGCCGGTTTCCATTACCCTGGGACTATGGAGCACGCTGATTATTTATTTAGTGTCCATTCCGCTGGGCATCAGGAAGGCGGTCCATAACGGCAGCGGATTCGATGTCTGGAGCAGCACGCTGATTATCGTCGGTTATGCCATTCCGGCGTTTCTGTTCGCCATATTGCTGATAGTGCTGTTTGCCGGCGGCAGCTATCTGGATTGGTTTCCGCTGCGCGGTCTGGTCTCCAGCCATTTCGACAGTCTGCCGTGGTATAAAAAAATCACGGATTACCTCTGGCATATCACGCTGCCGGTGCTGGCCACGGTCATCGGCGGATTCGCCACCCTGACCATGCTAACCAAAAACGCGTTTCTGGATGAAATCCGCAAGCAGTACGTCATCACCGCACGGGCCAAGGGGCTGGATGAAAACCAGATTCTCTACCGCCACGTGTTCCGCAACGCCATGCTGCTGGTGATAGCCGGTTTTCCCGCGACGTTTATCAGCATGTTTTTCACCGGATCGCTGCTGATTGAAGTGATGTTTTCCCTCAACGGACTGGGGCTGCTCGGTTACGATGCCACCCTGCAGCGGGATTATCCGGTGATGTTCGGCACCCTGTATATTTTTACCCTTATCGGGCTGTTGCTGAATATTCTCAGCGACATGACCTACACATTGGTGGATCCCCGCATTGATTTCGAGGGACGGCAATGAGCGGATTAAGCCCGGTAAACCAGGCGCGTTGGGCGCGCTTTCGCCGTAATCGCCGCGGCTACTGGTCGTTATGGCTGTTTTTGCTGTTGTTCGCCGTAAGCCTGGGATCGGAACTGGTGGCCAACGACAAGCCCCTGCTGGTTCGTTATGAAGGGCGGTTGTATTTTCCCCTGCTGTTCAACTATAACGAAACCACCTTCGGCGGCGAGCTGGCCACCGCGGCGGATTATCGCGATCCCTATGTCGCGCACCGGCTGGAATCCCACGGCTGGACGCTCTGGGCGCCCATTCGCTACGACTACCGCACTATCAACTTCGCCACCAAGGTCCCCTTCCCTTCGCCGCCCAATGCGCAAAACTGGCTGGGCACCGACAGTTCCGGCAAAGACGTGCTGGCGAATTTACTGTATGGCTTTCGACTGTCGATGCTGTTCGGACTGGCCCTGACCTTGTTCTCCAGCCTGATAGGCATTATCGCCGGCGCTACGCAGGGATACTACGGCGGCAGGCTGGACCTGTGGGGCCAGCGCTTTATCGAAGTCTGGTCGGGTATGCCGACGCTGTTTTTGATTATTCTGCTGTCGAGCGTGGTGCCGCCGAATTTTTGGTGGCTGCTGGGCATCACCGTGCTGTTCGGCTGGATGAGCCTGGTGGGGGTGGTGCGGGCCGAATTCCTGCGCACCCGCAACTTTGACTATATCCGCGCCGCCCAGGCCATGGGGGTCAGCGACGGGATGATTATGCTGCGCCATATGCTGCCCAACGCCATGGTGGCGACGCTGACGTTTATGCCGTTTATTCTCTGCGGCTCCATAACCACCCTGACGTCACTGGACTTCCTGGGTTTTGGTCTGCCGCTGGGTTCGCCTTCCCTGGGCAATTTGCTGCTGGAAGGCAAAAACAACCTGCAGGCGCCCTGGCTTGGCATTACCGCGTTTGTGATGCTGGCCCTGGTATTGTCGCTTTTGATTTTTATCGGCGAGGCGGTGCGCGACGCTTTCGACCCCGGCAAGGGCCATTAACCATGACCGCACCTTTACTGCAGATCCAAGCGCTGAGCGTCGCCTTTCGCCAGGGGGAAACCTGCCGTCAGGTGGTGGATGAGGTATCCCTGACCGTCAACGCCGGCGAAACCCTGGCCCTGGTGGGAGAATCCGGTTCCGGCAAGAGCGTGACCGCGTTATCGGTGCTGCGCTTACTGCCGTCCCCTCCCGCCGTTTATAGCCACGGTGATATCCTGTTCCGGGGACAAAGCCTCCTCCATGCGGATGAAACCGCGTTGCGGCGGGTGCGCGGCAACGATATCGCCATGATCTTCCAGGAACCCATGTCCTCCCTTAATCCGCTGCATACCATTGAAAAGCAGCTGCTGGAAGTGTTGATTCTGCATCGGGGCATGAAGGGAGATTCCGCCCGCGCCGAAGTGCTCGCCAGTCTTGATCGGGTGGGGATTCGCCATGCCTCTTCGCGGCTAAGGGATTTTCCCCATCAGTTGTCCGGTGGCGAGCGGCAGCGGGTGATGATCGCCATGGCGTTACTGACCCGGCCGAAATTACTGATAGCCGATGAGCCCACCACCGCCCTGGATGTCACGGTCCAGGCGCAAATTCTGCAATTATTGGCCGATCTGCGCCGGGAAATGGGCATGGCGCTGCTGTTTATCACGCACAATCTGAATATCGTCCGCCGGCTGGCGGATAACGTGGCGGTGATGAAGGATGGCAAATGCGTGGAAATCAGCCCCTGCGGAACGCTTTTCAGCGCTCCGCGCCATGCCTATACCCGTAAGTTGCTGGCGGCTGAACACGGCGGCTGCCCCCTGCCGGTGGACGAAGATGCCGCCCCCTTGCTCAGGGTTAACGGCTTGGGGGTGTCGTTTTCCGTACAGCGGGGACTGCTGCGGCGCTCGGTGATGGAAAAACGGGTATTAAACAACGTTACTTTCACCTTGCGGCGCGGCGAAAGCATGGGATTGGTGGGCGAATCCGGATCGGGCAAAAGCACAACGGCGCTGGCGGTGCTGCGCCTGCTGCAATCCGACGGGGAAATCTGGTTTGAAGACCAGCCGCTGCATCAGTTTAACCGGCGGCAGATGCTTCCCGTACGGCGCCGCATCCAGGTGGTATTCCAGGACCCGAATTCAGCCCTTAACCCGCGGCTGACGGTGGCGCAAATCGTGGTGGAGGGGCTGAGGGTTCACCATCATTATTCATCGGAGGAACAGGAACGGCGGGTGATTGTCGCCTTGCAGGAGGTGGGATTGGATCCCGACACCCGCAACCGCTATCCCGATCAGTTTTCCGGCGGCCAGCGGCAGCGCATCGCCATAGCCCGAGCGCTGATTCTGCAGCCGGAGCTGGTTATCCTGGATGAACCAACCTCTTCCCTGGACCGTTCGGTTCAGGCGCAGATCCTGCAACTGCTGAAGTCGCTGCAGGAAAAACATCAGTTGACCTATCTCTTTATCAGCCATGACTTGCAGGTTGTGAGGGCAATGTGCCATCAGGTGATTGTGTTGCGCCAGGGGGAAGTGGTGGAACAGGGAGAGTGCCGTCAAATCTTTGATTCACCGGCGGCGGACTATACTAAGCAGCTGTTGCAATCCAGCAACCAGTAGAGCCCGGCGGGCCCTTCAGGCAGCCTGTTTCAGATGATATAGGGCGCCGCGGCCGGTTCGGCAATGGCCACGCCGATGTTTTTCAGGCGGCATAGCGCGGTACATTCATCATCGCGGTGTAAAAAAAGGCAAGGCTGTCCTTCATATTCCAGCACGGAGCAGGAAATCTGGATTTCCATTAGTGAACCCGCCAGTTCCCGCATGGTTTGCCAAGCGGTGCCGCCCTCATGGTTCAGCAGCGTCAGGCCCACCAGTTCATTCTCCCCTTTGCCCACCGAGTCAATGGGCTCAACCTTGAGACCGCAAAATCCGTTTAAATAGCGATAAGATTGCGGCAGGCGATGTATGACGGATAATTGTAAATTATTCACTGCCTTTCCCCAAAGGTAATCAAATGGCTGGTAACAATTTTATCACAAAATAATAATGTTAGAATGACATATAGGACTTTATTGTTTACACAAATGTCTTTTTAACCGCAAAAATGAGAGCCAGATCTCTTTTCGGCCTATATGTACCGCGTTAGATCGACAAACACAACAACTTTTTATGCATTTGCATAACTTATCGCCAGCTTTTGGTTTACATTTATCGAACATACCCCTTGGCGCGCTCTCCCTTTAACCCGTTCGTTGCACGCTGGGCGATCGCGGGCTTGGCCCGCTGCGGTAAGTGGCTGCCGGCGTTAGGCGGTGGCCTTGGCGCTACGGCGCGGGCGGCTGGCGTAAACGTAGCAGAGCATGGCGGTCAGGGTGCAGAACGCCATGGAGATGACCATTGGCCAGGCGCTGTTGAAGGTTGCCAGCGACAGAACCGCGCCGACGACGGCGCCTACGCCGAAACGCAGGGTGCCGGCCAGGGAGGAAGCGGTACCGGCCATATGGGGGAAATCATCCAGAATCACCGCCATGCCGTTGGAGGTCACCATCGCCACGCAGCCGACAAAGACCGCTACCCCGATGACCAGCGGCAAGAAGCCCAGGTTGAAAGCGCACACGATAACCATCCAGATGCCCATCAGCAGTTGGATAAGCAGCCCGAGCCGGAACATCCGCTGCGCGCCGAAGCGTCCTACGCTGCGGCTGTTTATCAGCGTCATGATAAACAGGAACACCACGTTCAGGGCGAAGTAGTAGCCGAAATGCTGCGGCGAAACGCCGTTGATATTGATATAGACAAAAGGGCCGGCACTGAGAAACGAGAACAGGCCGGCAAACGAGAAGCCGCTGGCCAGCATATAGCAAAAAACCCGTTTGTGACGGAACAGCGCGCCGAAATTGCCTATGGTGGTGCGCAGGTGAAATTTCTGCCGCCGCTCCCGGGGCAGGGTTTCCCGGATATACAGCAGCACCAGCACGCTGGCCACCAGCGCCGCCAGGCTCATGATCCAGAAGATGGCATGCCAGTTGAACAGCAACAGCAGGGCGCCGCCGAGTAGCGGCGCCAGCAGGGGCGCCACCGTCATCACCAGCACCACAAACGACATCATGCGGGAAAAATCGTCTTTGGTGAACATATCGCGCATCAGAGCGTTGATCACCACGCTGGCGGCGGCGGCGGATAAGCCATGCAATAACCGCATGTAAATCAGCTGATCAACCGAGTGGGATAACGCGCAGGCTGCGGCGGCCAGGGCGAAACAAAAGGTGCCGAACAAAATAACCGGCTTGCGCCCCAGACTGTCCGCCAGCGGTCCGTAAAAAAGCTGGCCGACGGCGAATCCCAGGACATAAGCGCTAAGGGTCATTTGCACGCTGCCGTCGCTGACGCCGAACTCGGCGGCAATGGTGGGCATGGCCGGTAAATACATATCGATGGCCAGGGGCATCAGCATGGACAACAGACCGAGGATGACAATCAACCCGATATGGGATTTTTGTGACGCTTGCACGCTATACCACTCCTTTTGAGCCGCCCTGCCAGGCGGCAATTTTTACTTCTTCACCGGTGCGCCGATGCTGTCGATTTCTTCGCGGGTCAACGGGCGGTATTCACCCGGCTGCAGGTTCTCATCCAGCACGATGGCGCCAATGCTCTCGCGATGCAGGGTCTCTACCCGGTTGCCGGTGGCGGCGAACATTCTTTTCACCTGGTGGTAGCGCCCTTCGCTGATGGTCAGCCGCACTTCCGTTTCCGACAGCGCTTCAAGCACCGCCGGACGGGTAGGCAGGGTTTCCCCATGCAGCATCACGCCCTCGGTTATCTGCCGCGCGGCGTCCCCGGAGAGGGGTTCCGCCAGCGTCACCCGGTAGGTTTTTTCGCAATGGTGCTTGGGAGAGGTAATCCGGTGGGACCATTGGCCGTCATCGGTCATCAGCACCAGTCCGGTGGTATCGATATCAAGGCGGCCGGCGGCATGCAGTTTATCCGGCACCGGTTCATCCATAAAATAAAGCACGGTGGGATGATCCGGATCATCGGTGGAACAAACATAGCCTTGGGGCTTATGCAGCATGAAATAGCGGAGCCCGATGATTTGTTGCAGCGGGTTGCCGTCAAAACGCACTTCGTGTTGCGGCAGCAGTTGAAACGACCCTTGCTTGATGATTTCGCCGTCCACCGTAACCCGCTTCCCGCGGAGTTCCCGCAGCACCAGCGCACGGCTGATGCCTAAATGTTGAGATAGAAATTTGTCCAGTCGCATTAAGTCTGTTTTGCCTGTAATCTTTAAACGCCTGCCAATCCCACGGCCGAGCGCGTCGCCGCGTCCGGTATTCACCGGGATGCCGTGGAATTGAACAGAAAGGGCCGCATGGGCTAGAGATACATGGCAGTATAACGGGGCTTGGGTTCCAAGCCTAGCGAACAACGCCATCTATCCTTCATCTTTCAAATTGCAGCGGTGTTGGCCGCGCTCGCTTATCCCAGTCACTTAGCTGTCTAAGCTCCTGGGATGATGAACCTCATCCCTGAGGTCCACCCTTCGGGCCGGCGCAAGCGCTATAACTCGAAAGCTATTAGGTACATTTATTATCACCATGAAATTGATGCGCAGTCATATTGATTTCGTTATGTTTTGCCTTACCTCGGGACAGCGTTTTTGATGTCGTTTACCCTTCGACCTTATCAGCGGGAGGCGGTGGACGCCGCGGTGGATTATTTCCGCCATCATCATGAGCCGGCGGTGATTGTCCTCCCCACCGGCGCCGGCAAAAGCCTGGTCATCGCCGAACTCGCTCGATTGGCCCGCGGTCGTGTCCTGGTACTGGCCCACGTTAAAGAGCTGGTGGCGCAAAACCACGAAAAATACCGGGCGCTGGGGTTTGAGGCGGATATTTTCGCCGCCGGCTTAAAGCGGCGCGACAGCCAGGGCAAAGTGGTCTTCGGCAGCGTCCAGTCGGTTGCCCGCCACCTGCCGCTGTTCGATGGGGCCTTTTCGCTGCTGATCGTGGATGAATGCCATCGGTTGAGCGACGACGGCGACAGCCAGTACCGGCAGATTATCCAGCATCTGCGCCTGTCCCGTCCCGACCTGCGCATCCTGGGCCTGACGGCCACCCCGTTTCGCCTCGGTAAAGGCTGGATTTACCAGTACCACCACCACGGTATGGTGCGGGGTGATGAAAACTGTTTTTTCCGCGAATGCATCTATGAACTGCCGCTGCACTATATGATTAAGCATGGATTCCTGGTGCCGCCGGAACGCCTCGATATGCCGGTGCTGCAATACGATTTCAGCCGGCTCGCCCCGAGCCTGAACGGCTATTATGCCGAATCCGACCTGAACCGGGAGCTGCACCGGCAGCGCCGGGTCACGCCGTTGATAGTCAACCAGATCCGACAATACGGCGCGGATAAACGCGGTGTGATGATTTTCGCCGCCACCGTCGAGCATGCCGGCGAGATTCTCTCCCTGTTGCCGCCGGATCAGGCGGCGTTGATTAGCGCCGAAACGCCCTTTGCCGAGCGCGATAGCCTGATTAACGCCTTCCGGCAACAGGCGCTGAGGTACGTGGTGAACGTCGCGGTGCTTACTACCGGCTTCGACGCCCCTCACGTGGATATGATAGCTATCCTGCGGCCCACCGAATCCGTCGGTCTCTATCAGCAAATAGTCGGTCGCGGCCTGCGGTTATATCCGGGTAAAAGCCGCTGCGTCATTCTGGACTATGCCGGTAACGGCCATGATCTGTTTTTTCCCGAAATCGGACAGCCCAAACCCCCCGGAGCCGGCAAACCGGTACAGGTGTTTTGCCCCCTGTGCGGCTTCGCCAACACCTTCTGGGGTAAAACCGCGCCGGACGGCGCCGTGATTGAGCACTACGGCCGGCGCTGCCAGGGTTGGCAGGAAAATGACGACGGCGAACGGCGGCAGTGCGATTTCCGCTTCCGATTCAAAATTTGTCCCGAATGCGGCGCCGAAAACGACATTGCCGCCCGCCGCTGCCACCAGTGCGATCATCTGATGGTGGATCCCGATGATATGCTCAAGGCCGCCCTGCGGTTAAAAGACGCCATGGTGCTACGCTGCAGCGGCATGTCGCTGGCGGTTGGCGGCGATGAGCACGGCGAATGGCTGCGGGTGACCTATCATGATGAAGACGGCGCCGAAGTGGACGAACGTTTTCGCCTCGCCACCCCGCCGCAGCGGCGGCTGTTCGATTACCGGTTTTTGCGGCCGCACCAGAGGGCGCCGGGCGTTCCGCTGCCCTGGCGCACCGCGGCGGATATCTGCGCCGCCGCGCCGCTGCTACGCCACCCGGATTTTGTCGTCGCCCGCCGGCAGGGCCGTTTCTGGCGGATACGGGAAAAACTTTTTGACTACCAGGGCCGTTACCGACTGGCCCATGAGTTGCGTCCGTGACCGGGTTTTATTTGCCCCCGGGCGCATAATCCGGTAGAATTCCGCCCGCTTTACTCTAAAGCAAGACTATCCAGCCCGCTGCTGGGTCGCCTGTAGCGGGAATACTTGTCAGTATCGAGAATATAAATGCTAATTATTAATGCAGAAACGCGTAAAGAGCAGGGTAAGGGTGCGAGCCGCCGCCTGCGTATCGCCAACAAATTCCCCGCCATCGTGTATGGTGGCCCGGAAGCGCCGGTTGCCATTGAAATGGAACACGAAGTTGTCCTGAATACCCAGACCAAACCGGGTTTTTACAGCGATGTCCTATCGCTGGTCATCGACGGTAAAGAAACCCAGGTCAAGGTCCAGGCAGTGCAGCGTCATCCGTTCAAACCCAAGCTGACGCATATCGACTTTGTTCGCGTTTAATCGCGTGTAAGTGATACTACGTGCAAAAACGCCGCTGAATGAAGCGGCGTTTTTTTTGCTTTTGCGAAAATCACTCCGGCCGGTACCGGATAACAGATGCCCCCCTTCCCTTGGCATCATGCTTAACCTAACCATGATGCCTAAACTCAATTAATTGCCGCCGCCCAGCCGACGCTGCAACTGATCGCGCAAATTCGGCGGCGTGCCCTTGATGGTCAGGGTATCGGTGGCGGGATCCCAGAAAATCCGTTCGCCCATCAGCGGCGCGTCAAAACTCAGGGTGATACCGCCGCCGCTGCCGGCATACTTGGTCAGCTGACGCAGCGTGCCGCGATCGGCGGGGAAGCTCTCCTCCAGGGCATAACCCTCGCCGCTGGAGAACGCCTGGAAGGACTTATCACCCACCGGCGGCAGGGCCTCGGATAATTCCACCAGCGCAATCTCTTCACCGGATTGCAACTGCTCTTTGCAGTAGCTGTATACCTGCTCGCGAACGGTTTGCCGCTCCTGTTTATCCAGTTGACCTTCGGCGCAGTATTCATCCACCGCCTGCAACAGGCCGCGATTTTGCGCCTTGGTATCCAGCCCTTCGGCGGCGCCCAGGAAATCCATGAAAAAGTCCGACACCTTCCGCCCTACCCGCCCTTTCAAAAAGGTCAGATAGCGGGTAGATGAGGGATTGGCCTCCCATTCGGTAAGATCAATGCGCGCCACTATATCCGCATGATTGATATCAAGATAATGGGTACTGCTGATATCCAGCTGTTCATTGACCCGCATACTGCTGCAACTGGAGAGAACCGCAATCAGCAGATATTCCACCGCCAGATAGCGGTATTGGCAAAACAGGACAATACCGCCCTCGGCAAACGGATACTTAGCCAGCTCATCACGCAGCCGGCCGGTGGCGGCCCGGGTGAAGGCCAGAAAGTCCTCATCGCCCCGGCGGCAATGGCGCAACGCCTCGGCCAGTTCGCTGCCGGCGTTGAACAGACCGTAGGCTTTGGTCTTGGCGCTGTAGACCCGATGCAGCTCCGCCATCATCTCATCCACCGCCGCGTTCGGCTGCAGCAGCGAATCCCGCAATATCAGCTCCAGCGTTTGCTCATCGCGTTTAATAAGTTGATGTAACGCAATCTGGTCAATATCCAGACTCATGATTTATTCTCCTTTTGGTGAGAGGCGTATTCAAACACCGAATTGCCTTCGGCCGCAACCGGTGTTGCAAAGGGCGGCGGCACTCCGCGGGCTTAAGGCAGAAAAATGGGACCTAATTCCAGGCGCAAAGGTCGAGGTTTTACGGCACGGTGGATAAAAATGCGGAAAAAGAGGAGTTGATACGGTAAGATAGCGGGTTTTAAGAGCTTATGAAGATTATATTATGCCGCAAGCATCCCGTTACAGCGACGAGCAGATTGAGACATTATTAAACGAACTCTCGGCGGTGCTGGCAAAGCATCATACGCCGACGGATTTATCATTGATGGTTTTGGGTAATATGATTACCCATGTAATCAATACCAGCGTATCGCCGGAGCAACGGAAAACCCTGGCCCGCTCGTTTAGCGAGGCCTTGCTGTCTTCCATACGCGAACCCGACACGCATTAAACAGCTGCCTAAACTTCATATGGTGACAAATAGCCAGCGCTACCGTGACAAAGTTTCCCAAATGATCGGTTGGGGTCACTGGTTCGCACTCTTCAATATTCTGCTCAGCCTCGGGCTGGGCAGCCGCTATTTGCTTGTCGCCGACTGGCCGGGGTCGCTCGCCGGCCGCACCTATGCGTTTGTCAGCTGGCTCGGCCATTTCAGCTTCATCGGCTTCACGCTGTATTTGCTGGTAATCTTCCCGCTAACCTTTGTGGTTATGTCCCAGCGTCTGCTGCGGTTTTTATCGGCAATCATCGCCACCGCCGGCTTAACGCTGCTGCTGGTGGATACGGAGGTCTTTACCCGCTTCCACCTGCATCTTAATCCGGTGGTCTGGGAATTGGTGGTCAACCCGGACGAAGGGGAACTGGCGCGTGACTGGCAGCTGATGTTTATCGGCATCCCGGTGATATTTCTTATGGAAATGCTGTACGCCACCTGGAGCTGGCAGAAATTACGCAGCCTCAACCGGCATAAAATCGGCAAGCCCATCGCCATCCTGCTGATCTGCGCTTTTTTCGCTTCCCATATCCTTTATATCTGGGCGGATGCCAACTTTTACCGCCCCATCACCATGCAGCGTTCCAATCTGCCCTTATCCTACCCCATGACCGCCCGCCGTTTCCTGGAACGCCATGGTTTGCTGGACGCGCAGGAGTATGAACGCCGCCTGGTGCGACAAGGAAATCCCGAAGCGGTGGCGGTGGAGTATCCGCTCAGTCCCTTAAAATTCCAAAAGACCGGCAGCGGCTTCAACCTGCTGATCATCACCACCGGCGCATTGCGCGACGATACCCTGGCGCAGCGGATGCCGGCGCTAAAGCAGTTTGCCGATGAAAACGCATTTTTCGCCAACCATTTCAGCACCGGCAATCGTTCCGATACCGGACTGTTCGGCCTGTTCTACGGTATATCCTCTTCTTATCTGGACGGGATCCTGGCATCGCGCAAAACCTCGGTATTGCTGGATGCCCTGGGCAAACAGGGCTATCAGTTAAGCCTGTTCTCGTCCAACGGTTTCAGCAGTCCGTTAGACCGGCAGGCGCTGCTTACCGATTTCAGCCTGCCGGAGCCGGTAGGACAGTCCGACGGGCAGACCGCCCAGCAATGGCAGAAATGGCGTTCGGCCTATACCGGCGCGGCGCCCTGGTTCTCCTTTGTCGAGTTCAACGGTACCGATATCAACGCCGGCCAAGATAATACGCCGGCCCTGGCCCGCCAATACCAGCAGAGCGCGCAGCGCCTTGACGGCTACATTGGACAAATCCTCGCAACGCTGCGGGAGAAAGGCGACCTGGAGCATACCGTGGTTATCATCACCGCCACCAACGGCCTGGAGCTGAACGATGCCGGTAACGGGCATTGGGAGGCCGGTACCCGGCTTAACCGCGTCCAGCTGCAGGTTCCCCTGGTTGTCCACTGGCCGGGCACCCCGCCGCAGCGCATCGAGAAACTGACCAATCATAATGACGTCACCGCAACCTTGATGCAGCGTTTGCTGCACAGCACCACCGATCCCAGCGATTACACCCAGGGCGAAGACCTGTTCGCCCCGCAGCGGCATAACGATTGGGTGGCCAGCGGTGATAACGGCACGCTGGTCATCAACACGCCGACCCAGACCATTGTGTTGCAAAGCGACGGCGATTACCGCACCTATGACCTGAAAGGTGAACGGATCCGCCATGCGAAACCACAGTTAGCGCTGCTGTTGCAGGTGCTGACAGACGAAAAACGCTTTATTGCCAACTAACCGCTTAAATCTAACGCAGTCAATTCAATGGGCTATTGCAATCGACGCAGGAAAAGGTAGTATAGGCCCCCATGAAGTCGGCATGTAGCGCAGCATGGTAGCGCACCGTCATGGGGTGTCGGGGGTCGGAGGTTCGAATCCTCTCATGCCGACCAATCCATCCCAAGAAAACCAACCCGTTAGGGTTGGTTTTTTTATGCCTGGCATTTGTTAGGGAAAAAATAGTGAATCCCCGTTAGGATTTCCATAATGTAGAGGACCATCGTTTATAATCCCTTGTTCTCGTCGTTCAGCACATATGTAACCACATCCCAGGAGACCAGATTATCGTTACCAAGTGCTATCCGGTACTGGCATTATTTGCCTTGGTAAATCCAGATAATCTCATTCACGCGCCGGGAACGCTTGAATCTGAGCTCAGCGAACTATCGGCAAGCTGCTGTTGTCCGCGTTCACCGTTGTTATTCTGGTGACGCGTTTTAGAACGCCACGTATAAGGTTCTGCTTCATAGAGATTAAGTTACCTTGCAGCTTGAGCCACACCGATAGTATCGGCCAGTACCAACGCTTGCTCGAGAAACTCTGGCGTGTATTGATTACGTGGCTTATTTTTAATAGCTGTCGATTTCGTCATGGATCAACTCCGCTAATGAGTTTACCTCAGTTAGCAGTGTGTCCGTCAAATCTGGGTAGGATCAGCCCGACGATGCCCGCTTTTTTTACTCATCTGCTGTGATAAATGCATGCCTGGACCTTACTCCATTCATACGTTACAGTTGTCTTTTACTCTTAGTAAATTTAAATTACCATTATCAAATGGTTTGATTAAATCAGTACATTCCATAACATAGTTATTTATATTATCATATCCCCAAGAATTTATTTTTCTAAAAATAAAATATTTTATATTTTTTTGTTCTATATATTTTTTGATGTCATGCTGGCTCATGCGATAAAGATTGAGGTTGATGGCATGAAGTGGGTTTAGGTTATAAAACGGAGGATTTACAAATAAGATCGTATGTTCATTGACGGCAACTGCTTCTCCATTTTTTCTTATTGCATTAAGGTACTTATACGGTTTTTCATAACTATCAAGATCAGATAATTTTTGTTTTTGCATTTCAGTAACATTTAAAATTTTAGCAATATCATTTAATCTCCGAGCGTTATCTTTATTGAAAGAACAATAAGCGATCAAACTACATAAAAAAAATATAAGTATATTTTTATATTTACCTGCTAATTGTTCTAGATAAGATATTGCATATATTATAAATATTGATAGCGGTGCGATTATATATCTCGAAAGAAATCTATTATCGTACCTCATTATATAAAAAATGAAAAACCATATCATCACTGATATTAAAATTATCGAATTCATATTAAATTCTTTTAAATATATGACACGCATTATATATAAAAGAGATACAACTATTGATAATAAGGAGAAAACACCAATACTATCATTTCCAGATATTTTATAAGAATTCATCAGTATTGGTTCGAAATAATTTATAGCCGTAATCATCCCATGAGGCAGGCCATTAGCATTTCGGACTCCCCACCAGTAGTTTATTTCTGGAGGAAGTTTTATCAATTCAGGCGAAATTAGACTTCCTGTTCCATGGTACGCATATAACATCCAGGGAAGTAATGGCAACATGCCTGTCAATATACTAATAAATATATACTTTTTACTAAAAAAACCGATTAGATATAAATAAAAAAACGGAAGCACTAAAATTATAGCATTAGTCAATTTTACACTTACAGCCCAACCAGCAATAAATGAAGCGAGGAAAAGAATTTTATGATCTTTTGTTTTGCTGGCAATTAGAATGAAGCATAAAGATGAAATCCCTATTGCGGATGAGAAAATATCATTTTTTATCTCCCCCCAATTGTTAATACTTCCAATAGTTAAGATTGCGAAAGAAGCTAACAGAGACGCTTTTTCCGAAATTTCAAGTCGTCTTGATAACATGTAGATTGATAATGGAAGTAAAAAAGCTGCATTCGAGTCAAAAAGCTTTATTTTATCGATTAAATCAGGCCGATAAAGCAGATCTCTCAAGTCTCCTATGCTTAGATACAATATATCAAAAGAAATATATGTCCCATTATGCAATAAAGTATCATTATTAACCAAATGGCCTGTTACAGACATTAACCAAGGGAAAGCTAAATTATACTGTTTCGCATCACCGTGTATCAATACATTACTCACTGTACTTAACGTAAAAAATAAAAATAAAGTAAAAAATGATAAGATCACAAACTTTTTTTTACACATCATATTTTTTATTTTACCGAAATTTTTAATAAAAATTTTCAAAAATATGACAAAACCTACTATTTTTAGATAAAACACAAAGTCATAGCGAAAAACTTTCAATGTTGATAAGAAAAATATGTAAAATGAAAATAAAGCCATCCCAGCAAAAATTGATGACATAAATAATTCAAAGACTGACATTTTTTTAATTGAAAGCTTTAAAATAAAGAATACCCCTACCCCAACGATTGATAGCATGGTAATTAATGTGGATAATATCATCCAAGTAATGGTAAGATAATCTTGCATTTTCCAATAGGCCTTTAGATTAATACTATAAGGTATAAATTTTTCAATAGTTCAAAAAATTAAAGCCGAGAAATTTCGTTTTACTAGGTCATTCTTAATATTTTTAATCAATAACCAGTTGAAAAAAATTAACTGAATCCGAATTAAATATTAAGATATATTAACCATTCGGCGCTGCACCAGCATTATAGTCCATGCTTATTTTATATGAATTACCCCTGGCCAATTTCAGGACAAACTCACCCTGCGGCATCCGTCGCGGGTGGAATTGTGAAACCGTTTATTATCGAATAATTCTAATCAATCCAGACCGCGGAATTACCGTGGATTACACTCAACATGATGTCTGCGCCAGTTTGAATGGCTTTGCGCAAACATAAGCATTGATAATATTTTATCCTGAACCATCACATAATGTTACCTGTAAATCCAGATACATAAACGCCCCCGGCGCCATATCCGTTCCACTTAGACCTAATTCATTCACTGATCGAGCCCCAACACCGGCCCTAGTGAGAACTTCGTTGATAGCTACCGTGATTTCTGGCCCACGTCACAGGGTTTTACGGAAAATAACTCGCTGTATTTGGGATTGTAAGTTCAAATACTCTCATACCGACCAATCCATTTCAAGAAAAAAAATCCATCAGGGTTGATTTTTTTATGCCTTGGATTTGGATAGGAAAAGCCACTCAGCATTTTTAGTGCGTCCCCTTTAATTACTGAATTTTCCCCAAGTCGGAATTTTCAAAGCAGAGAGCCTGATCACTACATTCCCAGCCTAAAAGTGCATCCTGTTTATCAATAAACTGACAGTAAAAATATCCAGGCCTTATTACTTTCAACCCCCTTGCAAAAGGTTTATATATGACCAATAAAGCCAAACCTTTTTTCTCCACCACCGCCGAGATGGTATGCCTTCTACGAGCAAAATCCTTCAATGAAAAAAGAGAATTTTTTAAAAGTGACGACTATGTTTCCGTTCTGATAAGCCACTCACTGAATTCTTTTTTATCAATCATGCATAAGTCTTTTGTCCTGGGATTTGATGGTTTCAATCCCATGCTGCCGGCCGGAATTTATGAATATGTTGTCGCCCGAACCCGCTATATCGATAATTTATTCTGTACTCTGCCAGCCGGAACATCCCGTGTGTTTATATTGGGCGCCGGTTATGACTCACGGGCGTTTCGCTTTCAAGAAGCGCTAAAAAATTGTCTGGTGTATGAATGCGATCATCCGGATATGCAGTACAACAAACGACGGCTTCTGAAAAAAATTAATATTGATTATCCCGAGAACGTCAACTTTGTTCCCATCAATTTTTCAGACTACTCTTTTGCTGAATGGATACAAGGTATTGATTTATCTATTAAAGATAGATGTTTTTTTCTACTTGAGGGACTCACCATGTACCTTGCCCCACAACAGATGAAAAGCATTTTGCACACCATCAGCCAAGTTGCAGCCGGGCAATGCCGGCTTTTTTTCGATTATGCCTATGCTGAAGTCATTAGTGGTGAGTATGGCAGTTATAACGAGGCTGAATGCATCGCTGAGGTAAGAACCGTGGGGGAACCCTGGCGATTTGGTATCGAAAAAGACACGCTGGCTGTATTTTTACAGCCCTACCGGCTAAAGGTGCTCGATGAAATGACTTCACGGGATATGGAGCTCAACCAATTCACCGACCGGGACGGTGTATGCCATGGGAATGTTATGAATTCCGTGGCCTGGGTACTTGCGGAAAGAATAAATGAAGCATGATTGTTGCCATCGCAAAGGGCGAAGCTTTCCAATGTTCAAATCGCACCTTGCTACCGTTCTTGGTGGGCAGACACAGCGAGTACCGCCGCGTTTTAATCGCTTACCATATTACGCCAAGGCCGGTGGTGAGGGTTCGCTCGTTAAGACTGTCTCTTGTGCCGGTGACCTGATCATGGCCATAGGAGAGATTCAGCGTGGCGCGATCGGTGAGTTTATACCGTATACCTGTGTCGGCATCCAGGCTCGACGTATCGCCGGACAATGAGTGGACGAATTCGCCGCGAGCATTAAACTCCAAGCGCTTGCCGAAGATAAAACGGCCATAATCCCAGCGAATACCGGCGGCGGAAAATGATCCTTTCACCATCATTATAAAGGTAGTTAACCCGGCCAAGCAGGGCCGTTAAAGAAAAGGCCCCCAGTTCATTGTCCCAAAACTGATAGCCGGGACCGGTACCGACGAGAAATTACCGTGAAAGATCTTCAACCCAGTCACGTTTGAATACCACTCGGCCTTGCCAGAACATTTGCTGATTAATAAAATGGTCGAGGGAGTAACGCGCACTATAATTGTTTGTATTTACTATAGAATTCTCCGTTTCGCGATTACAGGCGCCGCCGAAATCATGGCGCCACATGCGTGGCTCAGTTTGCCGTTAAAATCCAGTGCATAGTTCTGGCTGCGCGTTGAAGATTTTTGCAGATTAGCGCCGATATGGGCATTGCCATTCCACACCAGGTCGGTAACGTGCGCCTTGGGTTTGACGAACTGACGGATTGTTGCCATGGGCACGTCTTTATTCGTTCTCTTATCCGATCGCCATTTTTGAGAAAGACGGTATCGGCAAATGCCGATACCACAGGTATCATGATAAAGAACAGGCAAACCATGAGTACGGCTACGGGCCAAAATCGGGCAAAGAGGTTCATAATCGTGCTTAATATTATTCAACTGATAATAATAATAGATAAATTTATCATGAACATAATCAACAGGATTGTGTAAACGGTGGAGACGTTACTCGTCAACAATGCCTGTGCGAGAGTATAGAGCCCGTATATTAAATTTTTTTCTCACGAGTAACTCCTGCAGGATAATGGGCGTTTTTTACAAATTGCTTTGGCTGTCACAGCCACCGGCGCGAATCCAGGCCATGATTAAAGCATGGAATGGAGGTGACATATGCTGCGAACCAACGACATTGCATTTCTAGCCGCACTGGTTTTGGTGATCATCGGCTTTGTAACATTTATGTACGCATGACAAAAATACATGCTGCCTGACGGCAGGATAACTTTATTGGTGCGATGACAGAATTGGTGCGTTGACAGAGAAGCGCACCGACAACCTTTGCTGTACTCCCTCTTTCGAGGAGGTAAGTAGCCGATGCGCTTTTCTGAGGAAAAAAAGCCCCATCAATGAACAGGGCTTGGCTAAAAGGGATTATCCTTTCCGGCGCTTATCTCCGGCGCTCTTGATTATGTTCAAGGCGGTAGCTCTGTGAAGGATGGTATTATAATAAGATTATTCTTAATAAAAGTCAGTGATAATTATCACAGTTCCGAACTGTCTGTCATCGGAATGTTTAGCGTTATATGTCCTTTTCGGAAATCACTTTCGAACTTTTTTGACCGTTGGGACCAAAACCCCCCTGATTAGGCTTCTTGTTGCTATCCAGAAGATACTCCGCCTCAATGCATTGATGCCCGTCCCCTTTTTCTCATTACTGTTATCCTAATATTTATCTTTTCTGCCTGATTATCTACTTGGATGTAGCAGTTATGTACACCTAACTTTATAGCGTAGCGCCCAAAGATTGTTATCACGCCGTAGACCCTCACTAAAATGGAGTATGTGCATATGAATAACTTCTCTTCCATTAACTCAGGCACTTTTAGTGACCCTTACAATTGCAACGGAGCTCATCACCACACATCCATCAACGCCCCTCACGGGTTCAGCTCGGCTACCAATTCATCGATACCCCTGTCCGGCGCTTCGCGGTCATCCATTAACTCTTCTCATCTGCCTTCCGTGCCGCATGCTGACGATGCGCAAACGCGACCCCTCGCGACCTCAAATAATCTGCCGGTCAGGGCTTTCTTCCAGCTGCATAAAGCGGCTCCATCGATGAACCTGGCGTTGGATTCTAAACCCGTCGCAACTCAAGGGGATCACCAGCCATCGGCAAAAGGCCCCACTGCCCCAAAACAGCTCGGTTAACCCACTCTTCACAACAGACTGAAAAGCGGTAGCGTGGCAAACCAAGGCAATAATGAATCATGACAATTAGTAAATAAAATTGCGTTTCATTTTTCCCCACACCCTATTCTCCGCAGGTTTGATATGAAAATATTTTATAATTAATTCAATAAATTATATAAATTGACATGCCAGCAAGCTCATGGTGTAAATACCTTGCCGCGACGGGTTTCTCCAGTGCTGACCGGTTGCAACTCCTGTCGGCTTAATACACTATGCTTTACAGTTATTATTACCTTGAGCGACCTGGAGAATGAAAATGACACAACAAAAACCAGTATGGTTCATTACCGGCTGTTCCACCGGCTTTGGCCGTGAGCTGGCCGGACTTACCTTGTCGTTGGGCTATCCTACCGTGGTGACGGCGCGTAATACCGATCAGGTACAGGATGTCATCGCCGGCCATGAGGAAAGTGCCCTGGTGCTGAAGCTGGACGTGACGCAGCAGGATCAGATTGACGAAGCCGTCAGCGCCGCGCTGAAGCATTTTGGCCGGATCGACGTTTTGGTGAATAACGCCGGCATCGGTTATTTCGGTTCGTTTGAAGAGAGCCGGATGGAAGACGTACACCGGATGTTCGATATCAATGTCTGGGGCCTGACCGCCATGAGCCGGGCGGTATTGCCGACCCTGCGCAAGCAGCGCAGCGGTACGATAGTGAATATTTCCTCCATCGGCGGCATCACCACCTTCCCGTCGCTGAGTTTCTACCACGCCACCAAATTCGCGGTGGAAGCGCTTTCCGAGTCGCTGTCGCAGGAAGTGGCGCCGCTGGGCATCAATGTCCTCATCGTCGAGCCCGGTCCTTTCCGTACCGATTGGGCCGGCCGATCGGCCAGCGAAGCGCCGCAGACCATTGCCGATTATGCCGAGACCGCCCATAGCAGGGCGCGGGCAAGCCGCGGCGGCAGCGGTAAGCAGATGGGAGATCCGGTGCGCGCCGCGAAAGCCATTGTAAAGGCGGTGGAAGCCAAACAACCGCCGCTGCGGTTGCTGCTGGGTAAACCGGCATTGGAGAATGCCTATAAAAAGATTCAGCTGCTGCAGCGGGATTTTGACGGCTGGGCCGAGGTCACCAAAGGGGCGGATTTTCCGCCGGAAGCATAAGCTAAATCACCGGCCCGCCCCGCAACGGGCCGATTCTCGATAGTCATACCCGATGGCTATGTAATATAACCGAACAGTATTTACCGACTTTTAATATTACCCGCTAAGATAAATTCTCATTCTGATAAAACGGTCCTGGCCCATGTCTGGCGAACTTGCTGAAAAACTCATTTATTGTCGACGCGAACTGCATACCCATCCTGAGCTCTCAAACCAGGAATTCGCCACCACTGAAAAAATTACCCGTTGGTTACAAGAGGCGGGCATCCGTATTTTGCCGCTGGGACTGACCACCGGGGTCGTAGCGGAAATCGGGCCGGCTACCGGTCCCATTATCGCGTTACGGGCCGATATCGATGCGTTACCGATTCAGGAGATCTCCGGCGTGCCGTTCAGTTCGCACCATGACGGGGTGATGCATGCCTGCGGCCATGATGTTCATACCTCGGTGATGCTCGGCGCGGCATTGCTGCTAAAAGAGCGGGAAGCGACCTTGCCCGGTACGGTGCGGATTTTCTTCCAGCCGGCGGAGGAGAACTTCAATGGCGCCTGCCATTTGATTGAAGCCGGAGCATTGGCCAACGTCTCTGCGGTATTCGGTATGCATAATGCCCCGGAGTTACCGGTGGGCACCTTTGCCACCCGCAGCGGCGCTTTTTATGCGCATATCGATCGTTTTCAAATCACGGTGACCGGCAAAGGCGCCCATGCGGCCAAACCCGAGCAGGGTATCGACACCATTGTTACCGCCAGTCAGATTGTCAATGCACTGCAAACCCTGCCCAGCCGCAATTTCAGCTCGCTGGAATCCCTGGTGGTCAGCGTGACGCGTATCCAGGGCGGCAATACCTGGAACGTTCTGCCGCAAACGGTAGAGCTGGAGGGTACTGTACGGACCCATAATGCGAAAATTCGCGAGCGGGTGCCGGATATACTCAACCGGGTGATTGGCGGCGTCGCCAGCGCCATGGGAGCCGAAGCGGAGCTCAGCTGGTATCCGGGACCGCCGGCGGTGGTCAATACCGCCTATTGGGCACAGTTCAGCCAGCAGGTGGCCGCCGAGGCGGGCTATCAGGTACAGGAGGCGGAATTGCAGATGGGCGGCGAAGATTTTTCACTGTATTTGCAGCAGGTGCCGGGCACCTTTGTCAGCATAGGGTCGGCCAGTGAATACGGTCTGCACCATCCCCGCTTCAATCCTTCCGAACAGTTGATTTATCCGGCGGCGGCCTATTTCGCCCGCCTGGCGGATCGGGCGCTGGCGACGCTGATATCGCAGCCGACCGCCCTTCAGGCCGCATCGATAGCCTAAGAAGGATGCCCGGTAAAACCGGGCATGAGCTTGTTGACAAAGTGCCTGGTCGGGACAGGCTGCCAGATCGTAAACACGCCGTGAACCCGTCCCTGGGGGCTCGATCCGCGCCATCCTTGGCGCGGACGGTTTACTCTTCTGGCAACCGGTCCCCTTTTTGACTCCGAGTACGTTTGTCAGCAGTCTGATGGCCGGTTTTACCGGGCATTTTGATTGTCAGATCTGATAATCTAATGCCGGCTCGCTGCTATAGGGCGCCAGGATTTGTTCTTCAATTTCGGTCAGGGTCAGCTGCGGATTACACAGCTGGATAAAGCGCCAGGCGTATTTACGCTGCAGCTGGCCGCGTTTGACCCCCAGCCAGACGGTATTGGCTTCAAATAGATGTTCAGCGTTGATGCTCACCAATCCGGTATCACGTTCGCGGTTATAGGACATATCCGCCAACAGGCCCACCCCCAAACCCAGCTCGACGTAGGTTTTAATCACATCGGAATCCTGGGCGCTTAAGACCACTTCCGGTTTGAGTCCGGCGGCCTGAAAGGCGATATCCAGCCGGGAACGACCGGTAATGCCGCGCCGGTAGGTTACCAGCGGATATTGGCTCAAGGTTTCCAGCGTAATTTCCGCTTCTTTGGTCAGAGGATGCCCCTCAGGCACCAAAATCGTATGATGCCAGCGATAATAAGGAAACGCCGCCAGTTGCTCCTCGCTCATCAGCTTTTCACTGGCGATGCCCACATCCGCTTCACCGGATTGCAGCATGGCGACGATTTCCTCCGGACTGCCTTGATTTAACACCAGCCGCACCCTGGGATAAAGCTCGCGGAATTCTTTAATGACCGCCGGCAAACTATAGCGTGCCTGGGTATGGGTAGTGACGATAGATAATTCGCCGGAGTCTTTATTGGCGAAAACATCCGCAATGCGGCGAATATTATTGGCATCGCTAAGGATGCGTTCCGCCACCGTCAACAAGGCTTTGCCCGGCTCGGTCATACCGATTAAACGTTTACCACGGCGGATAAAAATCTCCACCCCCAACTCTTCTTCCAACTCACGAATATGACGGCTGACACCGGATTGGGAGGTAAATAACATACTGGCCACATCGGTCAGATTATAATTGCACCGGGCCGATTCCCGAATTATGCGTAGCTGTTGAAAGTTCACCCGTCGCCCCTCCGTTATCTTAAATTTAACTATATTCATACCGGGGAAGTGATAAAGGGACAAATAAGAAAAATAGGTAACTTATAGTTTTTTATACTAAGGGAAAATTAAATTTTCCATTAGGAAGCTATTTAATTAAAACATGCCAGATTTCAAGTAATTAAAATCAACATCGTCAAAAATGAAAAAAGAATCTCATTCAGCAGCCCTTAACCCTGAAGAATCAGCCAAAACTTATCTAAGCTATTGCTCTTTTTATCTAAACCACGAAAACCCTGAAACCCGCTATCACCGTGGCATAAACCATCCATACGAAAGGGAATGCGTGTTAAAGGGAAACCGTGCTGATGGGGCCGAAGCGGGCGTGGTTTTCCCGCCCGCCGGAGCGCCCCACAGCGCGGTAAGCCCGCTATCACCGTAGCATGAACCGTCCATACGAAAGGCAATGCGTATTAAAGGGAAACCGCGCCGGCACCATCCCGGTAGGCCACCCACAAACGCACCGCGGCTTGGGCCAGAGCGCGGGTAGGATCAATACTGAGCTGTTGCAAAGGGGAATCAATAGCCGCCAGCGCCGGCGGCACCTCGGTACAGGCCAGAACCAATCGCTCGGCCCCCCGCGCTATCAGCGCCTGCGCCAGCAAGGACAACAACTCGCCGCCCCGCCGCAATTCACCACGCTTCACCGCATAACAGCCGGGTACGAACCAATCGGTCATCTCCTGCGGCAGCGGCTCCAGCGTAGCAATCCCCATATCCGCAAATCTCTGCTGGAACAAACCGGCATCAAGGGTGCCCTGAGTGGCAATCAACCCCACCCGCGCCACCGCCCCCTGCGTCAGGCTCGCCACCGTGGCGTCGGCAATATGCACTATGGGCGCCGCGCTGGCCTCGGCCAACTGCGGATACCAGAAATGAGCGGTATTGCAGGGTATCAGGATATGGCTGGCGCCCGCCCGGTTAAGCTGCGCTAGCGCCGGCAGCAAATCCGGCAGCGGCGACGGCCCGGTACCGGCCAGCGCCCGCTGCCGGTCCGCGATTTGCGGCACGCTCCAGGCCACCACCGGCGCGTGCTCCTGATCCCGCCGCGCCGGGGTCTCCTCGATGATTTTCTGCAACAGATCGACGGTAGCCAAAGGCCCCATACCGCCCAGCACACCCAACAGGAATCCGCTCATATCAGCCTATTGTTCCAGTACCTGGCGATAGCCGAACAGCCCGGCCGAACCGCCGGTATGGATAAACACCACGTTTTCATCTTTGCCGAATTGACCTTTGCGGATCAAATCGATAAGACCGGCCATGCCTTTACCGGTATAAACCGGATCGAGCAAAATGCCTTCCAGCTGCGCCAACAAGCGCAGGGCTTCCAGGGTGCCTTCGGTGGGCAATCCGTAGCCTTCCCCCACGTAGTCGCTATTGACGCTGACCTGTTCGCGGGGCAATTCACCGCGGGCGCCGAGCAGTTGCCAGGTGGCCCGTGCCAGCGCATAAACATTCTCTTCCTGCTTGGCCTTAGGCGCGCGCACGCTGATGCCCAATACCGGTATGCCGCTGTTGCTGGCGTTCAAACCCGCCACCAGACCGGCCTGGGTCCCGGTGCTGCCGGTGGCGTGCACCACCCGATCGATGCGCAGCCGCTGCTGGCTGGACTGATACAGCAGTTCTTCGGCACAGGCCACATAACCCAGGGCGCCGATGGGGTTGGAACCGCCGCCCGGGATAACATAAGGGGTATGGCCCTGTTCACGCAGGGTTGACGCCAACCGTTCCATGGCCTGCTGCATATCGGTGCCGGCCGGCAGGTGATCAACGATAACGCCGCCCAGCAGGTTATCCAGCAGCACGTTGCCGGAGCGTTGATAGTCCTCACCGAACCGCTCTACCCGTTTTTCCAGCAGTATCTGGGTCTTCAGGCCGATTTTCGCCGCGCCGGCAATAGTCTGGCGCACATGGTTGGATTGGGTGGCGCCCTGGGTTATTACCACATCGGCGCCTTGCTGCAGCGCATCGGCCAGCAGGAACTCCAGTTTGCGCGTTTTGTTGCCGCCGGTGGCAAGGCCGGTGCTGTCGTCACGTTTGATATACAGGTTGGGGCCGCCGAGATAGCGGCTCAGATTGGGCAACGCCTCCAACGGCGTCGGGAACTGTCCAAGGGAAAGTCGGGGAAAACGGGCCAGATGCATAATCTTATTGTCCTGATAAAGGGGTGAAATAAATTCTCATTCGTCGGTTGGGATTAATGGCCGGCCGGTATGTCCGCCAGCGCCGCCAATTGTCGCCAACTGGTGTCGTCGACCTCAATCCCCAGCGCCAGCCGCTGTTGATATTTTTCATGTTCCGAGTCGCCGGGCAGCAAAAGCGAGGCATCATCGCGGGAACTGCGGACCCAGTCCAGCAATTCGGCGATCTCCTGTTGATAATTCGCCGCCCCGCCCAGCTTGTGGGGATCGATCAAAATCGACAGCATACTATTCAGTATACGTTGCGTATCGCGGTTATCATGCCTCTCGGTCAGGCCGCCGGTCAAGGCCGCTCCCAGCAATGAGCACACGACCGACAGCCCGGAACCTTTATGCTTGCCGAACGGCAGCAATGCGCCGAAAGGTTCTTCCATCAGCCAGCGCGGATCAACGGCGGGCCGGCCCTGGTCATCCACAATACAACCGGGCGCCAACTCCTGGCCGGCATTCCAGGCGATGCGGGCTTTATTGCCGGCGATAATGCTGGTGGCGAAATCCAGGACCAACGGATGACTGGCCCCGTCCACCGGTATGCCGACGCAGAACGGGTTGGTTCCCAGCCGCGGCTTCTGCCCTTGCCACGGCATCACCGGCGAGCGGCTGTTGACGTTGGCGAAATGAATGGAGACCAGACCGGCTTTGGCCGCTTGCTCCGCCCAGGCGCCGATCCGGCCGAGATGATGGGCGTTGGCCAGCCCCACCACCGCTACGCCGTACTGTTTAGCCCGTTCGATGCCCTGCGCCATGGCCTGGCGGCCTACCACCTGTCCAAAACCCTGCCCACCGTCAAAGGAGAGCAATGCCCCGGCGTCAAGAGTGAGCACAGCGTCGGCATGGGGATGCAATCCCCCTTCCCTAATGGCGGCGATATAGCGCGGCAGCATGCTGACACCGTGGGAATCATGTCCTTTTAAACAGGCTTCCACCAAATTATCCGCCACCTGAGTGGCGATGCCGTGATCCACCTGAATATCCGTCAGGCGGGCGGTCAGAAACTCCCGCAAAAATTGGTGCTGAAAAATGGGCACAAGTTTTACTCCGATGATTAAGGCTAATTAGGCCATATCTAATAACCGAAGAACTTTAATGCCGAAGAACTTTCCGCCAAAAGACAATAAGATGCTAAGGATAGTTAAATTAATGCTAAGCAGCGATCGCTTTCGCACAAATTACCCTTAGCTAAAATATCGCTAAGTAAATCCAAATATTATCTAAGAATTTACTTCTAATTTATTCCAAAAAACACTTTAGGAAGAAGTACCATTGGACTTTATGATGGGCCAAACAGATCTTCTTTATCTTAGGAAAAATCGATGAATTCACTTTTTAAACGAGCCGGCCTTGTCGTCGCGCTCGGTTTATCATTGGGTACGATAAATGCCCACGCTGAAGGGACCATCAGCATTGCGCAGCAGTTCGGTATCGGTTATCTGATTTTGGATGTGGTGCAGGATCAGCATCTGATTGAAAAATACGGTAAGCAGGAAGGGCTGGATATCAAGGTGGATTGGCACAGCATTTCCGGCGCCACCGCCATGAACGAGGCGCTGCTGACCGGTTCGCTGGATGTGGTGAGCGCCGGGGTACCGCCGGCCCTGACGGTATGGGATCGTACCCGCGGTAAGCAAAATGTCAAAGCTATCGCCTCTCTGGGTTCCATGCCCAACTATTTGCTCAGCAATAATCCGGCGGTGAAAAGCATCAAGGACTTGACCGATAAGGATCGTATCGCCGTACCGGCGGCGGGCGTGGGTTTCCAATCGCGTACCCTGCAAATTGAAACCGCCCGTATTTATGGGAACGCGGATTATAAACGCTTTGACAATATCACGCTCAGTCTGCCTCATCCGGATGCCACCGCCGCCCTTATCTCCGGCGGCTCCGAAATCACCGCGCATTTTTCCAGCCCCCCGTTCCAATATCAGGCGCTGGAGCATCCCAATATTCATAAGATCCTGAGCTCTTATGATGTTCTGGGCGGTAAAGGCACTTTCAATCTGCTTTATACCACTGAAAAATTCCATGACGCCAACCCGAAGACATACAAAGCCTTTTTTGATGCGTTGGCGGAAGCCGCAGAATTTATCAAGGCAAATAAACATGAGGCGGCCGAAACCTATATTCGGGTAGAGAAATCCCATTTGCCGCTGGAGCTTATTGAGAAAATCATCAGCGACCCGGAAAATGACTTCACTATCACGCCGCAAAAGACTTTTGTTTATGCTGATAAATTACATGAATTAGGCGTTTTGAAAAATCAGGCCGGTTCCTGGAAGGATTACTTTTTCCCTGAAGCCTACGCGCTGCCCGGCAGCTGATTTTTCGCTTTTAACGGTTACAGGACCTGCATAATGGCACATAACGTTCAGCACATCCCGGCGGCGCCGTTGCTTCGGGTCGACGCATTGAATCTCGAATACCATACCCACCAGCGGGTAATTCGCGCCACGCATAATGTCGGCTTTGAGGTGTTTGCCGCAGACAGGTTTGTGCTGCTGGGCCCTTCCGGCTGCGGCAAATCCAGCCTGCTGAAAGCCATAGGCGGCTTTTTACCGGCGGTAAGCGGGCGAATCGAACTGGAAGGCCAGAGCGTTACCCAGCCCGGACCGGACCGTTTGATGGTATTTCAGGAGTTCGATCAGTTGCCCCCCTGGAAAACCGTGCTGGAGAACGTGATGTTCCCGCTGTTGGCCAGCGGCAAGGCGCACCGTGCCGAAGCCCGGGAACATGCGCGCTATTTTCTGGATAAAGTCGGCCTATCGGCTTTCGCCGATGCCTATCCCCATACCTTATCCGGCGGCATGAAACAGCGGGTGGCCATTGCGCGCGCGTTGGCGATGCAGCCGAAGGTGCTGCTGATGGATGAGCCTTTCGCCGCGCTGGACGCACTAACCCGGCGCAAAATGCAGGAAGAGCTGCTGGCTCTGTGGGAAGAGGTGCGTTTTACCCTGCTGTTCGTTACCCATTCCATTGAAGAGGCCTTGGTGGTGGGCAGCCGGATTTTGTTGCTGTCCCCCCATCCCGGCCGGGTCAGAGCGGAAATCAACAGCCATCAGTATGGCATTAATGATTTCGGCAGCAGCGACTTCCAGCAGACAGCGCAGCGGATCCATGAGCTGTTGTTCAGCGATCCGGAAAGCGGCCCCGCATCGGCCCCTGCCGAGACGGCCAAACCCCGTTTCAAGGTCGTGGGTAAATGACCGGACCGTATGGGAGAAAATAGTATGAGTATTCAGCCGCCGGTCCGTCCGGAATATATTTATGATCTGCCCCCCCTGGGGAAAATGACCCTGGTAAAGCCCTTGCCGTTGATGACGCGTCTGTGGAACCAGGCCTGGCTGCGCAAGTCGGTAATCATCCTGGTGTTGATACTGCTCTGGGAAGGGGCGGCGCGTTGGCAAAACAACGACCTGTTATTGCCGGGATTCATCCAGACCCTGAAGGCCTTTATGCAGGACATGGCCAGCGGGGAACTGCCGACCAAAATAGGCTTTTCACTGGGCACGCTTATCAAGGGCTATATCATCGGTACCGTGCTGGCGCTGGTGCTGAGCTCGCTGGCGGTATCGACCCGCATCGGCCGCGATCTGCTGAGCACCCTGACCTCAATGTTCAATCCGCTGCCCGCCATTGCCCTGCTGCCGTTATCGCTATTGTGGTTCGGTCTGGGGGAAAATAGTCTGATTTTTGTGCTGGTGCATTCGGTGATGTGGCCCATGGCGCTGAATACCTATGCCGGTTTCCTCGGGGTATCCGATACGCTGCGCATGACCGGCAGAAATTACGGGCTGCGCGGGTTGCGCTACGTTTGGTACATTCTGATCCCCGCCGCCCTGCCTTCTATTCTCTCCGGCCTGAAAATCGGCTGGGCATTCGCCTGGCGGACCCTTATCGCCGCTGAACTGGTATTCGGCGCCTCCAGCGGTAAAGGGGGATTGGGCTGGTATATCTTCCAAAACCGCAACGAACTTTTTACCGACCGGGTATTTGCCGGTCTGATATCGGTCATCATTATCGGGCTGTTGGTGGAAGGACTGATATTTACCACCCTCGAACGGGTGACGGTAAAACGCTGGGGTATGCAGAAATAATTTTAAGAGAGGCAAAGCGTGATTGGAGTTAAAGCACCGCAAAATTACCTGAACGAGCCGGGGCTTATCGCCCGTATCGGCGATTATGTCGCGCCTATCAGCCGCGACAACGTCATGATTATCACCAGCCCCAAGGCGTGGCTGGCGACGCAACGGGCCGTGGAGGCAAGCTTCGCCCCCCATGGTATCCAGTATCAGCGCTACTTCCTGCAGGGCGAATGCACCGCGGCGACTATCGCCGCCTTTACTGAACAGGCGGCGGCCGAGGATATCAGGCTTATCATCGGCATCGGCGGCGGGAAAGTGCTGGACACGGCAAAAGGAATAGCGGAATCCGGCGGACGTTTGCCGCTGATTACCGTGCCTACCGTTGCCGCTACTTGCGCCGCCTGGTCGCCGATTTCGGTACTTTATACCGAGGCCGGCGCGCACCTGAACTCCATGCCGCTGCAACGCACCCCTGAATGGGTGCTGGTAGACAGTCAAATCATCGCCCAAACGCCGGTTCGTTATCTGAAAGCCGGCATCGTGGATGCCCTGGCGAAATGGTATGAGTTCGAACCCTATCTGCGCCAGGATGACAGCAGTCTTTCCTTGATATTAAAGGCCCAGGCCGCGAAGCTGGCGCTGGACATATTCGAACAGCTTGGCGAACAGGCCGTCGCCGACAACCAGGCCCGCCAGGTTACACCGGCATTAATAAAAGTGGTGGATGCCGTTATTGCCCTGGCCGGCATGGCCAATAGCATGCGTGATGAAATCACGCGTATCGGCGTCGCACATGGGATTCACAACAGCATCACCCGCCAACCCGACCTGCATGGATTCCTGCATGGCGAACTGGTGGGCTTTGGATTGGTAATACAATCCTTGCTGGATACCACCGGCGCGCCGTCGCGGGCGCGGTTATTAAATTTACTGAAAGTGTTTTCAACGCCGTTAACGCTGCGCGAGCTGGGCGTTACCGAATCGGTGGCGCGCCGCGCCGCGCAAATCGCCCAGGGCGTGCAGATTGCCCCGGCCATTGCCGCCCGCCTGCCCTTCGCGATGAACGCCGAACGAATAGAGCAGGCGTTGCTTAGTGCTGCCGGGGATGACTCAGCGGATGAGAGCCCGGCCGGTGACAAGGAAAACGTCGCCCCGGCGTTGACTGAAAGACCATTGCAACCGCAAGCCGCTTACTCCAGTGGCAAATAATCGTTAGTGTAATACTGTGCGGGCGGTAACGCCTGCTTCACGATGCCCAGCCCGGTAATCGCAGTGATGAGTTCGCTCCAGGCGCGATCGTTAAGTTTTAGCTGCTCGCTGTCCGGTTTACCCAGCACCGCCATGGTATCCTGCCATTGCCGTTTAACAAAATCGGCATCGAAGGACTTGCTGTATTGCGCGGCAAACGCGGCGACGGCCTCACCCGGATGGGCGATGGCATAACGTATGCTCCTACTGGTGGCGCGCATGAACGCCTTGGCCAGGGCCGGATTCTTATCCAGCCACTGCTGGTTGCCGGCGAACATGAAGATGGGAGTATCGGGCACGCCGTAGGCGGTGGCGGGCATAAAGACCGGCGTCTGCTTTCCAGTCACCGCCAGTTCGGTGCCCTCGGCGTTGGTAATGCCGGTGGTGGCGTCAACGCGGTTTTGCAGCAGCAGCGGTACGGTATCATCCGCGGCCGCCACCATCTTCACATCGTCCAGCGTCATGCCGGCGCTTTTCAAGACCAGTGAGAGCTGCGCTTTCGTCCAGGCATCGTTGTAGATGCCGATCTTTTTGCCCTTCAATTCGCTGACGGTAAGCGGATGCCCTTCCTGAGTGAAAATACCCCAGTTGTTGCCGATGCCATAACGTCCGATGGCAATAACCGGCGCACCCTGCTCCTTGGCGAAGATGATATCCATTACCGTGGTGAAGGCTACTTCAGCCCGGCCGGTGCCGAGAAATTTCATGGTATCGGCCACGGTGGGCGGCGCGACGATATTCAGATCAATACCCTCGTCCAGATAGAAACCCTTCGCTTTGCCCAGCGTCCAGGGTATCCAGAAACCATCCGCCACCGGCCACTCTTGCACAAAGGTGACTTTTACCGGTGCGGGTGCGCCCTGCGCCGACAAGGTAATAAACATTGAACTCAGCATTGCGCAGGCAGCAAAAGCCGCACCGGTAAACCATGCTCGTTTTTTCATGAGACGTTGCCTTGTACCGTTTTGGGGATTTTAATCATACCCAATTAAAGCTGGTATTCCTGAACAATGCGAGTCCTTATCCCCGCCATACTTCAAGTCTCATGTGTGTTGGCTTTATTACTCGGCTCATCCATGAGTCGCGCCCCGCGTCGGACGACCCGTTCCTCAGAACTGGTAGGTCATGCCCACGGCAACGATATTATCGTGATGTATTCCGGCGGCACGGGAAAACGTATTCTCTCTCAACAGATTAATTTGATAATCGACATAGGCCAGCATGTTTTTGTTAAAGTTGTAGGAAGTGCTGATATCAATATATTTCCGCAGATCCCGGCTGCCGTAACCTTCGATATCGTCTCCACGGGCCTGTACATAGGCCAGAGAGGGCTTTAAGCCTAAATCAAACGTATATTGCGCCACCAGTTCAATGTTTCGCGCTTTATTGGCAAATCCATGCACCGTTTTCTTGGTGTCGCCAAAACGCATCAGGTTATAACTCTGGGTATACATGGCCGCCAGATAAACCGCCTCTTTTTCGAATTTCAACGCGCCGGAATAGGCATTGGCCCTGTCGCCACCGTGGCCATAGGCCAGATTCCGCTGTCCCAGGGTGCGATGGGCACTGCTAAAGGCACCGGCGGCGCTGATGCCCGCGCCGAAATCATAGGACAGCGACATGCCGTAGCCGTCTCCGTTTGCCGCCATCACTTCGCGGCCCTCGCCTGCCTTACCGCTCTCCGGGTTCTTGCCCTGGTATTGCAGCGCGAAGTGAAGCCCCTCCGCAAGGCCGAAAAAATGCCGGTTGCGATAGGTGAGCATGCCGTTGCCGCGGTTGGACATCATATCGTCGACGCCGTAGGTATCGCCGCCGAGCTCCGGCAATACATCCGTCCAGGCAAGAACGTCGTACAGGACGCCAAAGTTACGGCCGTAGTCAAGGGAGCCGAATTTGCCGTATTTTAATCCGGCATAACCCAGCAGGGTCGAGCCTTGCTGGTCTTTTTCCTCTTCGGACTTATTCAGGTCCCCTTGGTACTTCCAGTGGCCATAGCCGGTCAGCTCGTCGCTTATTTGGGTCTCGCCGCGAAAACCCAAGCGCATGTAGGAGAGATCGCCATTCGCTTTCTCATTAGAGGAAAAATAATGCACGCCGACAACCGAACCGAATAAATCTAATTTATTGCCATCACAATTGTATATTTCAGCGGCAGCGGCCACTCCTGAAATAAGCGCTACCGGCGCCATAATTGAAATAAGTCGTAGTTTCATTATTACCTCTCTATAAATATTTTTTGCCATCGCTTTAATAAACAGGTATTCCCCCGGCATTATTTACCTGATTAAACCGGCCTCTGCGCACTGGTGCAAAGACTTGGCAACCTATTTATTAGTAGTAGATCTTCCTTTTTGTCGACCAATCATAAACCAGAGTTAAGGCATTGATAAATAATGACTATTTATTTATCTTACACTCCATTTTTTATGAATAGCATATTTTTATATCAACTCAATATTATTGATCATTATGCTTTTTTTATTGGCTTAATTAGACGGCAAAAAAGGAGAATATTCTTTGAGGGGATAGTAAACGGTCAAACCTAAACGCACAGGCAATGAGTTATTCATTTTGACGCCGGACATATTTAACCCGCTGGGCTGCGATTATCTAACGTTCATCAGCACGCTCATAAATCTTCATGGCGGCTCTATTTAAAGAGGGGTACGGCTATTGGCGGGAAAATTTCGTTCTATAAAGGTTAATAAATATTATGGCATTATTTAATGTGATACAGATAAATTTTGCAGTGAGTTTCATTGGACGATAACGAGGTATTGCGGTACCCGCATGCCATAATGCAGAGGGATAGGGGATAAGGGATAAGGATTGTCAGGACAGAGAGAAACACTGGAGTTTGTCAGGATAGCTTGAAACGAAGGAGAGTAGGACAGCGCGAAATACCGGCCATCCAACCTGAACGGGCAACCCTCCCTGTTGCCCATAGCATGGAAATGCTGATCAGAACTGGTAAACCAAACCGAGGGCAACGATGTCGTCGGTATTGATACCGGTTGCATCGGTGAACTGGCTGCTATCGATCAGGTTGATTCTGTAGTCAACATAGGTCGATATATTTTTGTTGAAGTAGTAAGTCGCACCCACGTCGACAAATTTAACCAGATCCTGGTTATCATAGGTATTGCCGTCGCCGGCAGCGCCGATGTTTTTGCCGCGAGTCTGGTTATACCCGACGAACGGAACCAGACCGAAGTCGAAAGTATAGCCTGCATAAGCTTCAAAGCCCTGGGCCTTGTTGGCATAACCGTATACGTCCGAATCACTGGAACCGAACGGAGCAGCATTATAAGACTGGGTAAATTCCGTCGCTACATAAAAACCGTTGGCGTTATATTTCAAGCCGCCGGTATAAGCTTCGGCTCTGTCGCCGCGACCGGAGATGCCCGGTTGACCAACGCCATTTTGTTCGTCGGTACGTTTGGAGCTCATGAACGCGCCGCCGACGGAAAAGCCCAGGCCGAGATCGTAACTCAACGACATACCGTAACCGTCGCCATTTTGACCCAGCACATCACGCCCGTTGGCGGTTTCACCGGGAGCGCCATTCTCACCTTGGTATTGAACAGCGAACTTCAGGCCGTCGACCAGGCCGAAGAAGTTATTATTGCGGTAGGTGGCGACGCCGGTAGAACGACCAAACATAAACTGGTCGGCGCTATAGGTGGAGCCGTCGAATTCAGGCTGCATATCGGTCCATGCGGTGATATCGTAAAGGATACCGTCATTACGACCGTAATCGATTGAACCGTAGTCGCCGAATTTCAAGCCGGCAAAAGCATAACGGGTAAAATTGCCGCCGTCAGAGGTACCGGACGCTTCAGTCACATGGCCGTTTATCTGGTATTCCCAGTCGCCATAACCGGTCAATTGATCGTTGATCTGCGTTTGACCTTTGAAACCGATACGGGTGTAGGTCTGATCGCCGTTAGCACTATCGTTGTTAGAAAAATAGTGCAATCCATGAAGGGATCCAAACAAATCAAGCTGATTACCGTCTTTATTATATACTTCTGCAGCACCAGCCGTACCAGCAGCTAACATCGCTGGAATCAACAGGGCAAGAACCTGTAGTTTCATTTTCTTTTCCTCGGTATATTTATTATCTTTGGCCACTATTTTACTTTGTGTGCTGTATCAATGCTGTCTATCTGACACGCAATCTTATTCTGCAATAAATGCAGTTTTATACTAGCGTTAAAATGATACGAATTGGCTTACAATGTTTCAAAATGAAAATTTTATATTCGATTATGTTTCCGTCATGGAACTAACCTGATAATCACCATACATAGACAATTAAAACTTTGAGGTGAGTCTTGTTTTTGACATTATTAAAAATAATCAATAAAAACAATTATTTAAAATAAAGTTATAAAATAGCACGATGTGCTAAAAAGGCCTTTTTTTTTCCTCTATCATTTTAAGCGCTATCATCATTAAATTGTCATTATTACTCTCATTTGGTTTAACGTCTTTATTAGCCGGCCTTGTGCCGGCTTTTTTATGCGTGATTTTTAAATATGAAAAAAGAGAGGATTATATATTAACAAATGTTAATATTATATACTAAATATTGCCATATTAATATTTTAAATCATTTCTACATTTAAATTATAAATATCTGTCTTAATTTTTCGCATTATGAAACATTGGTTTCATTAATCTTTAATTTAAATGTAAATATATGGCATACGTCACATTAATTATTCAATATTCATAAAATAATTTTGTGCGGAATTTGTCCGATCCTATGGCTTCCTGGGTATTTAACCGCTTATCTCGTTTCGATTTATATTCAAAACCCCAATTTTCGCCCGTCCCCTGGTCTTGTCCGTGCGGCCGGCTCAGCCCGGCATGCCACCCTGATCTCCCCATCCATCTGCACGGCGGCCTTCGTTCTGGCCCTCGGGTCGTGTTACACTTTGCGGCACTATTCGCCGGAAAACAGGTCGCCGGAAAACTGGCCGTGAGAAGCTCGCTGTTCCTACGGAAACCCTAATGCCATGCAGCAATATCAGAATTTGGAAGACATCTGGAGCCGTTTGCAGCAATCGGCATTCCGTTCAAAATTTCGACTTAACCAGAAAGATCTGGCCTATCTGCGCAGTAAAGGTATGCCGGTCATACTTTCCCATGCCCGCGACTTCATCTCAGGGAGGCTGGCGCCCGCCTTGCCCGCCAAGGACGGTAAGCAAACCCCTTGGCGGGGACATCCGGTATTTGTGGCTCAGCATGCCACCGCGACCTGCTGCCGGGGCTGTCTGGAGAAATGGCATGGCATCGCCAAAGGGCAACCCCTTACCGATGTCCAGCAGGAATATATAGTGCAGATGATTGCGTTATGGCTCAGCCGACAGGAGATGCCGAGAGTTTTATGACTGAAACGCTGAGTACGGAACAGCACGCCGCCTTACCGGTACGCATAGCCACCCGCATTGTCTTTTTTATCGCCGGTTTCGGGATGTCGTCCTGGGCACCGTTGGTTCCCTTCGCCAGACAGCGGCTGGGCATCAATGATGCCTCTTTGGGAATGCTGTTGCTTTGCCTGGGCATCGGATCGCTGCTGGCAATGCCGCTGGCGGCGCCCATGGCCGCCCGGCTGGGCTGCAGGCCGCTGATTATCGCATCGGCCGTCATGCTGGGGCTGGCGCTTCCCGCGCTGGCCGTTGCCGGCGGCACCTTTACCCTGGCCCTCTCATTATTGCTATTCGGCATGGGGCTCGGCGCGATGGACATTACCATGAACATCCAGGCGGTGGTGGTGGAAAGAGCCAGCGGCCGGGCCATGATGTCGGGCTTCCATGGTTTTTTCAGCATCGGCGGCATCATCGGGGCGGGATTGGTGAGCCTGCTGCTCTGGCTGGGTTTGAATCCGCTGTGGTCGGTCGTCGTCGTCGTCCTGATTATCCTGGCCTTGATGCTGTACGCCGCCGAGAATTTATTATCCGATCGCCCCGAAGACGATGCCGGCCCTCTCTTTGTCAGGCCACGCGGCAAGGTTCTGTTCATCGGAGCGCTCTGTTTTATTCTCTTTTTAACCGAAGGCGCTATGCTGGACTGGAGCGCGCTGTTCCTCACGCTGGAACGCGGCCTTGACAGCGCCATGGGCGGACTGGGTTATGCCCTGTTCTCCATTGCCATGACCGCAGGACGCTTGAACGGCGATCGATTGATCAATGCCATCGGCCGTTACCACACCCTGCTGGCGGGCAGTTTATGCGCCTCGGCGGGGATCGGACTGGCGATAACGGTAAATCAGCCCTATGTCACCCTGCTGGGTTTTTTGCTGGTGGGGCTAGGAGCATCGAACCTGGTTCCGCTGCTGTTCAGCGTCGTCGGCAATCAGAAGGATATGCCGCCTAACCTGGCGCTGGCGGCGATTTCCGGCGTAGGGTATGCCGGCATATTGGCCGGCCCGGCATTAATTGGCTTTATTGCCCATTTGACCAGTCTGTTTGTCGCGTTCGGCTGTGTCGCAATACTTCTTTTGGTTGTAAGCTTGAGCGCACGCCGTGCGACTCAATAAACAACGATTGGCGAAACCCGCTTTATGCAAATTAAGAATCTGAAGTTAACCTCGGCGGCGTTAACCCGCAGCCTGATACTGTTTATCCTGCTGCTGCTGCTGTCGTTATGGCTGTTTGGTTTTCATGCCTTCAATGCTTATCTCATCGAAAAGAAGCACAGCATGTCCACCCTCACCGCCGGGCTGCAAAAACGGATCGACACGTACCGCTTTGTGACGGATCAGCTGTACGATCTGTCGTTGGCGACGAACGGCGGCCCCAAGGATAACGACGGCACAAGCCTGAAAGAAACGCGCCTGCGCCCTGATGTGTTTTATGTCGATAAACCCCATAAAAAAACCGATGCCCTGATCTTTGGCGTTCATGACGCCGCTACTTTGTCCATTGCTGCCGATATGTCGGCTTATCTTGATATACTTTGGGGCTCGGAAGGCAACACCTACTCCTTATATTACCTGAACGGCGCCGACAACAGCCTGACGCTGATTTCCACCCAGCCGCTTCGGGATACCGCCGCTCGCTTTGAAGACAGCTACATCAGCGCCCTGATAAAATCGCGCCGCACCGAAATGCTCCAGCAGGCCAATATCCTGGATCAACGGGAGAGTTTCTCGCCGCTGCGCAAGCTCCGCCTGCAGAATGATTACTATTTTACCCAGCGGTTCATCTTCAACCAGCCCGGTCATCTGGCCACCATTATGGCGGTTGATTTGCCCATCGGCGATCTTATCCCGCTGAATATGGCGCGGGCCAACTTCTCACTGGTAGCCTCCGACGATGCCGATATGGATACGGACAGCGCTGAGGCCGGCAACGGCGATGCCGATCGGGACAATACCCAAAGAGTGACCAGCCATATCAAGGGCTCAACCCTTGAAATCGGCACGCGCCTTGTTGATGCGCCGTTAAAGCTGTTGTATCTGGTGCCGCTGACCAGTTTAACGGTGGATTTACTGCGCAATAATCTGTGGCCCGTCGTGATACATCTTTTGCTGATCGCCTTGTCCATTTTTGGTATTTACCTGATCCGGCAGCATTTTTTGCGACCCAGGGAGAATATGGCCCTGGCCTTGCGATCCCGTCAGATACTCAGTGAGGAAGTGATAGCCAACCTGCCGCTGGGTTTGCTGGTGTATGATTTCAGCAGCAATAACCTGGTGGCCAGTAATAAAATAGCCGATCATCTGCTGCCTCACCTGAGCCTGCAAAAAATAGCCAACCTCGCGCAGGCCCATCAGGGAATTATCCAGGCCACGGTGAATAATGAAGTCTATGAAATCAGGATGTTCAAAAGCCGCCTTTCGCCGGACACCTACCTGTTCCAATTACTGGATCATGATAAGGAAGTTCTGGTCAATAAAAAGCTGCAGCAGGCGCAGCAGGAACTGAACAAAAACCATCAGGCCCGGCGGACAATCCTCACCAATTTTCAGCATGAGCTGAATCAGCCGCTCATGGAGATCACCACACTGCTTGACGGGTTGCTGCATGCCGAAGCCGAGGAGAAACGCCTGCGCCTGATGTTCAACCTTAAAACCGAAGTAGGCCGTCTGGGGGCGCTGTTCGACAACCTGCGCCTGCTGACTCAGTTGGAGCTGCAAGACTGGCGGCCGAAGCAAGAGGCATTTTCCCTGTCCGCCCTGGTGGATGAACTGCTGGCGGAACGCATGCCCGCCCTGAACCAAAAGGGCCTTAGCCTGTTCAATCACTACCGGCTGCCCTTTAATCAGCAGCATACCGGCGATAGGGAGGCGGTGAAAAAAATCCTTTCGCTGCTGCTGGATTACAGCATTATCAGCACCCAGTATGGCAAAATTGTTCTTTCCGTGGACCAGGATCCCTCCCGTCCGGATACGGTCATATTAAGCCTTAGCGATACGGGTAACGGCATTGACGCCAAGGAATTGGCCAATCTGCAGCAGCCCTTTGTCACCCAGGCGCAAAAAGATCATTATCAGCGCGGCTCCGGCCTCTCCTGGTTCCTGTGCAACCAGTTGGCAAGGAAAATGGGCGGCAACCTGGATATTCACAGCAAGATCGATATCGGCACCCGTTATCGGGTACGTTTGACGTTGCCTTATGTGGATATCACGCAACAGGATGATAATGAAAAAATTCTTGGAGGAACGGTGGCTATGCTGGATATCGCCAATGAAGAAATACAGGAGATAATCAGCGATATGCTGCAGCAGTGGGGGGTGGAGTGTATCCATCCCGAAGAACATACCCTGGTGCAGGAACACGATCTCCTGCTGACGGACGATCCGTCTCATCTGGAGGATTTCGCTATCCTGGTTCAATCGAATGAGAGCGGAATAACGCCTTTGACGCCCTGCCGTTTAAAGGTGAATTATAATCTTGCCGCTTCTTTGCTCGACGCGATGCTACAATTGATGGAACTGAGACTGGCGCAAACGGACATTATACCGCCGGATGAGAGGGAATCCGCCGGCGCAGCGGACGATCCCGCCGCCCTGCTGAGCGGGGACTATCTTCCGCTCTTTGTCGAGACAGTACCCGTTGACATCAAGAGGCTGTATACTGAAGCCGAGAGCGGCGATTTATCCGCTTTGGCCCAGACTGCGCACCGCCTGAAAGGTGTTTTTGCCATGCTGAATCTACTTCCCGGCAAGCTGTTATGTGAAACGCTGGAACAACATATCAAACAAGCTATTATAGACAATGATAATTCTAAAATCGGCAACGATATCCGCCAAATTGATGTTTTTGTCATTAAACTGCTACAGCATGCAAGGTAGTCAACTTTATGAATAATCTCAACGTCATCATTGCAGATGACCATCCTATCGTCCTGTTCGGTATTCGAAAATCTTTGGAACAAATCGAATGGGTAAAAGTGGTCGGTGAATTCGAAGACTCCACGTCGCTCATCAATAGCCTCGGCAAGCTGGATGCAAATGTACTCGTGACCGATCTTTCGATGCCCGGCGAAAAGTATGGCGACGGCATTACTCTTATCAAATACATCAAGCGCCATTATCCCCAGTTGGCGATTATCGTATTAACCATGAATAACAACCCGGCAATCCTCAGCGCCGTGTTGGAATTGGATATCGACGGTATTGTCCTTAAACAAGGCGCACCCACCGATTTACCCAAGGCATTGGCCTCGCTGCAAAAAGGCAAAAAATACACGCCGGACAGCGTGGCTAAACTGCTGGAGAGAATAAGCGCCGGCGGTTACGGCGATAAACGCCTGTCGCCGAAAGAGAGTGAAGTGCTGCGTTTATTCGCGGAGGGTTTTCTGGTGACGGAAATCGCCAAAAAGCTGAATCGCAGTATTAAAACCATCAGCAGCCAGAAAAAATCCGCCATGCTGAAGCTTGGCGTGGAAAATGATATTGCTCTGCTGAATTATCTGTCGTCGGTAAGTATGGCGCCGATAGATAAAGAGTAATGCTCCGATTTCGATAATAAAGCCTGGCGCCGGTGGAAACACGCGGTTATCCCATACCTGAGCGGTTAACCAGGCCGCTCAGGTATTCAGGAGTGTTCCTCAAGCTCGCCGCGTTGCTCTCTGGCCCTGCGACTGAACAGGGCCAGAGCGGGTTGCAATACACTCACTGTAACCGGCTTGGACAGGCAACTGTCCATCCCCGCATCAAGACAGCGTTGCTTCTCTTCCGCCAGCGCGTTGGCGGTCACCCCGATAACCGGCAATACCCTGCCCTGTTGCCGTAAACGGCGGGTCAGTTCATACCCATCCATCTTCGGCATATTCACATCGCTCAGGATGATATCCACCGACTGCTTGTTAAGAAAGCTCAGCGCATCCACGCCGTCGTTCGCCGTCATTACCTGATATCCCAAGGAACCCAGTTGATCCGCCAACAGCCGGCGGTTAATGGGATGATCATCCACCACCAGGATTCTGATGTCATTGTTTTCGCCATTCGCCGTCGGCGACGGCTGAGGCAGCAGCGGCGCCGATGAAGCCGTGGATTCACCACGATAGATTTTCAACAGTAACAGCGGCAATTCTTCAGTAAAGGCCGGGCTGAGCAACCAGTGGCCGGGGTTGATTTCCAGTGCCGGGCCGATATGCGCGATGCAAAAGCGGATCCAGGCACGATAACAGCCACCGGGGGGAATATCATCGTCACTGATAAATACCTCGTCGCCGCCGATGACCTGATCGGTATGCCGCTTGGCCATGAGGCCGTTTTCTTTCAGCAGGCGGGTCAGATAGTGTTCAAGGGCGGTGTTGCGCAACGCCAGCCAGCACACCCGCCCGTACAAATCGCTGTTAAGCACCGTATAGGAGCGGGACGCCTCATACAGCGGCAGCCGGATAGTGAACTGGCTACCCAACCCGCTCTCCGATTCAACGGCGATGTCGCCGTCCATCAGATTGACCAGCTTCTCGCAAATCGCCAATCCCAGCCCGGTTCCCTGGAACTGCTGGTGACCGTCACTGCCCAACTGCACGAAGGGATCAAACAGTTTGATTAATTCCCGCTGCTGAATGCCGACCCCCGTATCCCTGATGCATAACTGCAGGTAGCCGTCATGGCAAAAGACATAAATGGAGATACAGCCGCTATGGGTGAATTTAATGGCGTTATTTAATATGTTCGATAACACCTGTTGCAGCCGCACCGGATCCCCTCGCATGCTGTTCGGCACGCCGGGATCGACGAAGCAGTAGAGGCCCAGGCGTTTTTTCACTACCAGCGACAGGTAATTGCCGGCGATGTGGCTCACCACTTCGCGGGGAGAATAGCTGCGCGGCTCAATTTTCAGCTGCTCGGATTCGATTTTGGAAAAATCCAGGATATCGCTGATAATGTTGAGCAATAACGCCGACGAGTTATTCATTGCCATCACCAGCCGGTCGACGCCTTCCGGCAAATCCTGGGTTTTAAGCAGATCCAGGTTGCCGATAATGCCGTATAACGGCGTCCGTAATTCATGGCTGACGGTGGCCAGAAACATGGATTTCGCCTGGCTGGCCTGCTCGGCCGCCGTCGCCATTTCCTGTAAAGACTCTTCCATCCGCACCCGGGCGCTGATATCCACCAGCACGCAGATGGCGACGTTTTCATTGAGGTAGCGGGAATGGACAAAGCTTATTTGCAGATTATTGTTATTGCTGGTCATGACATCGACAAAATTCACCTGCTGCCCGCAGATGATATGGATGATGCGTTCCCGGTCTTCAAAGGTCAGCAGGCTCAGATAATTATGGGCCAGCTCGTTGCTGATGAGGTTGGCGCCGTCGCTGATGCGCAGGATGCAAATACCCACCGGTGCGGAAGCGACGATTTTGCGGTTGAACTGTTCGTTTTCCTCCAGCTGCAACGCATTTTTTTCCGCCGGGGCAAACATTTTGCGCTCAAACAGCCAGGTCAGGATAAACAGCAGCAATGCCGTGAGTACATTCAGCAAAAGAGCATTGATGAAGACCGCTTTAAAATTCTCGATAATAGTGGATAAAGACAGCGAATAGACAATGCTCAGGGACGTGGGCGCCAGGCTCCTTTTCATCACCAGATTCTTGTAGCCTTCCGTATAACCGTAAAATCCGGCCGCTTCGGGATAGGAGCTTAGTTCGGAGACCCGCCGTATCCCGCCGGACAGTGACATCATCGGAGCGTTATTCTGATCCAGCAGCGTGATGCCGATGGGCAAAGTACTGTTGGTGATGAAATCCTCCAGCCGGATATTGAGCTCGATTCCCAGCAGGGCTTCCAGCTTATTGGCCGCGTAAATCGGCGTTAACATATACAAATAGCCGCGGTCGCCCCGCTGGCCGGGAGCCACCCAATAAATGTCATCCTCCCGATCGTTTTGCCGGGCGTTGCGGTATTTGACCACTTGCTGCTGCAGGCTCTTCGGCAACGTGTTGTCAACGCCGTTATCAGCGCGCAGATTGAAGTTCGCCATACACAGGCTTTCACCGCTGATATAAAAAACCCGGTTCAAATCGTAGGTTTCGGTAAAACTGTCTTTCCAGTAGCTGAGAAAATAGCTCAGCGAATCCACGGAGTGGCGGTATTCGGTTTCCACGCGGCCGCAGTCGGGATTGGGGGAAAGGGGCGTATATTCCGGCCGGCTCACCTTGCCGGCCAACAGGCCGGTCATCATATCCGGGCCGGGCAAACTGGTGTTGAGGCGGTTTTCCGCCACGTATTTGATTTCCCGCATCATATCGGCAGAGCGGGTGAAATAGCTTTGGGCCTGGGCGAAGCTGGTATTGTATTCCTGACGGAGATCGGATTCGCGCTGATGCAGGAGGCTGATAATGTAAAAAGTGGATAACAGCGCCCCCAGCGCCCAGAGCAATAGGGCCAGCGTCCGAAACAGGTAGCGGGATATTTTGACCGTTGTGCGAAAGGATGAGAAGTATTTCAAAACTATACCGTTCCAGTGCTAGAACTGATTAATGCGGGCCTGCCCAGCCGATACACTACCGACCCAGTAAAAAAAAAGCCAGCGCAACGCGCTGGCCTGGTTGATTGAGACTCGCCGACCGGTAACCCTGGGCATCCGAGGGCTGACAACGGTGCCCGGCCGGGGCAAAGCAGCGGATCAGCTGTTCGGGTAGTCTTCACCCTCGTCTTCGCCGTCTTCGTCATCCGCATCGTCGGCATCATCCGCATCGTCGGCGTCATCAAGGGCGATATCGTCCGCGGCGTCGTCGTCGATATCGGCGTCGTCTCCCGCGTCATTCACTTCGCCTTCCGCCAGCCCTTCGACGGTGTCGAGATCTTCATCGTCCACCGGTTCCACCACGCGCTGCAGGCCGACCACATGTTCGCCTTCAGCGGTCCGGATCAGGGTAACACCCTGGGTGTTGCGCCCGACGATGCTGACTTCGGACACACGGGTGCGCACCAGGGTGCCGGCATCGGTGATCATCATGATCTGATCGCTGTCTTCCACCTGCACGGCGCCCACCACTTCGCCATTGCGTTCGCTCACTTTTATCGATATCACGCCGAGAGTGGCGCGGGATTTGGTGGGATATTCAGCCTGGGCGGTACGCTTGCCGTAACCGTGCTGCGTCACGGTCAGGATTGGACCGTCGCCGCGCGGAATGATCAGGGAAACCACCCGATCCTTGTCGGCCAGATTGATGCCGCGCACGCCGGTGGCGGTACGGCCCATGGAACGCACCTGACTTTCAGGGAAACGCACTACCTTGCCGTAGGCGGAGAACAGCATAACCTCGTTCTGCCCGTCGGTAAGATCGACGCCGATAAGTTCATCCCCGTCATTCAGATTGACGGCGATAATGCCGGCGCTGCGCGGACGGCTGAACTCGGTCAGCGCGGTCTTTTTCACCGTGCCGCTGGCGGTGGCCATGAAGACATGGCGTCCTTCTTCGTATTCACGCACCGGCAGGATGGCGGTGATACGCTCGTTCGGTTCAAGGGGCAGCAGATTGACGATAGGCCGGCCGCGGGCGCCGCGGCTGGCTTCCGGCAGTTGGTAAACCTTCATCCAGTACAGGCGCCCCCGGCTGGAGAACAGCAGGATGGTGTCATGGGTGTTGGCCACCAGCAGGCGGTCGATAAAGTCCTCTTCCTTGATCCTGGCCGCCGATTTGCCTTTTCCGCCGCGGCGCTGGGCTTCATAGTCAGTGAGCGGCTGGTATTTCACATACCCTTCATGGGACAGGGTCACCACCACGTCTTCCTGATTAATCAGGTCCTCGATATTGATATCGGAGGTATTGGCGGTGATCTCGGTGCGGCGGGCATCGTTGTACTGCTCTTTCATCGCGTTGAGTTCTTCGCGAATCACTTCCATCAGCCGATCCGGGTTTTCCAGGATGATGATGAGTTCGGCGATTTGGGTCAGCAGTTCTTTATATTCATCCAGCAGCTTTTCATGTTCCAGCCCGGTCAGTTTCTGCAAGCGCAGATCCAGGATGGCTTGCGCCTGCTGTTCGGTGAGATAATATCGTCCGTCGCGGATGCCGTATTGCTCTTCCAGCCATTCCGGCCGGGCGGCGTTGTCGCCGGCGCGTTCCAGCATGGCCGCTACCGTGCCCAGTTCCCAGGAACGGGCGATAAGTCCGCTTTTCGCTTCGGCCGGGCTCGGCGCATGGCGGATTAATTCGATAATGGGTTCGATATTGGCCAGCGCCACTGCCAGGGCTTCAAGGATGTGGGCGCGATCCCGCGCTTTGCGCAGTTCGAAAATCGTGCGGCGGGTGACCACTTCACGACGGTGGCGCACGAAGGCGGAGAGAATATCCTTCAGCGACATGATCTTGGGCTGGCCCTGATGCAGCGCCACCATATTGATGCCGAAGGAGACCTGCAGCTGCGTTTGGGAGTAGAGGTTGTTGAGCACCACTTCCCCTACCGCGTCGCGCTTGATCTCGATGACGATGCGCATGCCGTCTTTGTCGGATTCATCGCGCAGGGCGCTGATACCTTCAATGCGCTTGTCTTTCACCAGCTCGGCGATTTTTTCTATCAAACGCGCTTTGTTCACCTGATAAGGGATTTCATGCACGATGATGGTTTCACGACCGCTTTTGGCATCCGCTTCCACTTCCGCGCGGGCGCGGATCAGGATTTTACCGCGTCCGGTGCGGTAGGCCTCTTCGATACCGCGCCGGCCGTTGATGATGGCGGCGGTGGGAAAGTCAGGGCCGGGAATATGTTCCATCAGGCCTTCGACGCTGATATTCTCGTCGTCGATATAGGCCAGGCAACCGTTGATCACTTCCGTCAGGTTATGCGGCGGAATGTTGGTGGCCATACCTACGGCAATGCCGGAAGAGCCATTGATCAACAGGTTGGGGATCTTGGTGGGCATGACGTCGGGGATCTGTTCGGTGCCGTCGTAGTTCGGCACATAATCCACGGTGTCTTTTTCGAGGTCCGCCAGCAATTCATGGGCGATTTTCGACATGCGGACTTCGGTGTAACGCATTGCCGCGGCGGAGTCGCCGTCGACGGAACCGAAATTACCCTGGCCATCCACCAGCATATAGCGCAGCGAGAACGGCTGGGCCATACGCACGATGGTGTCGTAGACCGCGGTATCACCATGGGGGTGATATTTACCGATGACGTCCCCGACCACACGGGCCGATTTTTTGTAAGGTTTATTCCAGTCATTACCGAGTACGCTCATCGCAAACAATACGCGGCGGTGTACCGGTTTCAACCCATCCCGTACATCCGGCAGCGCACGTCCGACAATAACGGACATGGCGTAATCCAGATAAGAGCTTTTTAACTCTTCTTCGATGTTGACCGGTGTTATTTCTCTGGCAAGGTCACTCATTGAGCCGCTATCCCTCTACTAATTGAAGCATCCACCCGGATTTAAAGGTGCCAAAGTATACCATAGATAGGTGATTCTGGGAAAATTGTCGGCGACGAAAAGCCGTGGTTATAGTTGTTTCCGCTACCGAATCACTGACCGGACGGCCGGTTGCAGGTATACTGGCTTCATTTCGTTATGCAAATACTCAGGAAGGCCGTTATGAATCGGGAATCTCAGACCGCTGCCGCCGGCGATAATGTGGATCGGCGGGAAATCGCCAAATTCGACGCGGTGGCCTCCCGCTGGTGGGATAAGGAAGGGGAATTCAAACCTCTGCACCGCATTAACCCCCTGCGCCTGGACTATATTCTGCGCCATGCCGACGGCCTGTTCGGCAAAACGGTGCTGGACGTGGGCTGCGGCGGGGGAATATTGACTGAAAGCATGGCCCTGGAAGGGGCGACGGCCACCGGGCTGGACATGGGCGCCGAACCATTGGCGGTGGCGCGGCTGCACGCGCTGGAAAGCCGGCTGAATATTGATTATATCCAGCAGACGGTGGAAGAGCACGCGGCGGAAAACCCGGAGCGCTATGATGTAGTGACCTGTATGGAAATGCTGGAACACGTCCCGGATCCCGCGTCCATCGTCCGCGCCTGCGCACGGCTGGTGAAACCCGGCGGCGACGTGTTCTTCTCCACCCTGAACCGCAATCCCAAGGCGTGGCTGATGGCCATCGTGGGGGCCGAGTACCTGCTGCGTCTGGTGCCTCGTGGCACCCATAGCATTACCAAATTCATCAAGCCGGCGGAGCTGCTGCACTGGCTCGACGACACCCCGCTGCAGGAGCGGCATATCACCGGCCTGCATTATAACCCGCTGAGGGATCGTTTTAGCCTGGGGGGCAATGTTGACGTTAATTACATGCTGCATACCCGCCACCGCCTGTAACCCTGACGGGTGTAATCTCGCCGGCCGGCCCTGGCCGGCGTGATCAATGTTTAATAATTCGACAAATAATATCTTTTTGAATTTTTTATCTACAGCAGTTGACATCCTTTAAGGGCAGAGGGAATAGCGCTTTAGTCGGCCTGTTAACATTTTGCCCCCAAGTTATCCACAAAAAGCTTTATTTTCGTCCCTTGCAATAACGACGTTAAGTCACTATCTTGTTATCAAATTAACAAAAAACCCTATATGTAGTGTTTATCCCATAGATCAGACACTAATTTCGCTTATGTCCGACATAAGGCATAGGGATCACTCAGACAGGTATTAAGCCCCATGAACCAGAGTCTGCTTGTTACAAAACGCGACGGCAGTAAAGAAAAAATCAATCTGGACAAGATCCACCGCGTCATCGACTGGGCGGCGGAAGGTCTCGAGAATGTTTCGGTCTCGCAGGTTGAACTGCGCTCGCATATCCAATTTTATGAGGGCATTAAAACCGCCGACATCCATGAAACCATTATCAAGGCCGCGGCGGATCTGATTTCCCGCGACGCGCCGGATTATCAATATCTGGCGGCGCGCCTGGCGGTTTTTCATTTGCGTAAAAAAGCCTATGGCCAGTTCGAGCCGCCCAAGCTTTATGACCACGTGTCGCGGCTGGTGGCCATGGGCAAATACGACAAGCATTTGCTGGACGATTATAGCGCCGAAGAATTCGCGCTGATGGACGGCTTTATCGATCACTGGCGGGATATGAACTTCTCCTACGCCGCGGTGAAGCAGCTGGAAGGCAAGTATCTGGCGCAGAACCGGGTCACCGGGGAAATTTACGAAAGCGCGCAGTTCCTTTATATGCTGGTGGCGGCCTGCCTGTTCTCCGGTTATCCGCGGGAAACCCGGCTGGGTTATGTCAAGCGTTTCTATGACGCCGTTTCCACCTTCAAGATTTCCCTGCCCACGCCCATTATGTCCGGGGTGCGCACCCCCACGCGCCAGTTCAGCTCCTGCGTGCTGATTGAATGCGGCGACAGTCTCGATTCCATTAACGCCACCTCCAGCGCCATCGTCAAATATGTATCGCAGCGGGCCGGCATCGGCATCAACGCCGGCCGTATCCGGGCCCTGGGCAGCCCGATCCGCGGCGGCGAGGCTTTTCATACCGGCTGCATTCCCTTTTACAAGCATTTCCAGACCGCGGTGAAATCCTGTTCCCAGGGCGGCGTGCGCGGCGGCGCGGCCACCCTGTTCTACCCGCTTTGGCATCTGGAAGTGGAAAGCCTGCTGGTGCTGAAAAACAACCGCGGCGTAGAGGGCAACCGCGTCCGCCATATGGATTACGGCGTACAGATCAACAAACTGATGTATCAGCGCCTGGTGAAGGGAGAAGAGATTACGCTGTTCAGCCCGTCTGATGTGCCGGGGCTGTATGATGCGTTCTTCGCCGACCAGGATGAATTCGAGCGGCTGTATACCCGTTATGAACAGGACGCCTCTATTCGTAAAAGCCGGGTCAAGGCGGTGGAGCTGTTCTCCCTGATGATGCAGGAGCGCGCATCCACCGGGCGTATTTATATCCAGCATGTGGACCATTGCAACACCCATAGTCCATTCGATCCGGCCGTAGCGCCTATCCGCCAGTCCAATCTGTGCCTGGAAGTGGCTCTGCCCACCAAACCGCTGGAAGACGTGAACGACGAAAACGGCGAAATCGCCTTGTGTACGCTTTCGGCCTTTAATCTTGGAGCGCTGGAGAGCCTGGACGATCTGCAGGAACTGGCGACCCTGGCGGTGCGTGCGCTGGACGCGCTGCTGGATTACCAGGACTACCCGATCCCGGCGGCGAAACGCGGCGCCATGGGACGGCGGACCCTTGGCGTGGGCGTGATAAATTATGCTTATTATCTGGCTAAAAACGGCGTACGGTACTCCGACGGCAGCGCCAACAACCTGACGCACCGGACGTTCGAGGCCATTCAGTACTATTTATTAAAAGCTTCCAACGAGCTGGCCAAAGAACGGGGCGCCTGCCCGTGGTTCAATGAAACCACCTATGCCAAGGGCATCCTGCCCATTGATACTTATAAAAAGGATCTGGACGGGATTTGCAGTGAGCCGCTGCATTACGATTGGGAGGCTCTGCGCGCAGACATCAAACGGCACGGCCTGCGTAATTCAACCCTGTCGGCGCTGATGCCGTCGGAAACGTCGTCGCAAATCTCCAATGCCACCAACGGTATCGAGCCGCCCCGGGGCTACGTCAGTATCAAGGCGTCTAAAGACGGCATTCTGCGCCAGGTGGTGCCGGAATCCAACCGGCTGAAAGGCGCCTATGAGCTCTTGTGGGAAATGCCGAACAACGACGGTTATCTGCAGTTGGTGGGGCTGATGCAGAAATTCGTCGATCAGGCCATTTCGTCCAATACCAATTACGATCCGACCCGTTTCCCGGCCGGCAAGGTGCCGATGAAGCAGTTGCTGAAGGACTTGCTCACCGCCTACAAGTTCGGGGTCAAGACGCTGTATTATCAGAATACCCGCGACGGCGCGGAAGATGCCCAGGAAGATATGGAAGCCGCCGCCGAGACTGATGATTGCGAGAGCGGAGCCTGCAAGATTTAACATGGCCGCGGGCGGCGCCATTGCCGTCCGCGTGTAACGGGAGAGACCATGGCCTATACCACATTTTCACAGAATAAAAACAACCAATTGCTGGAGCCGATGTTTTTCGGCCAGTCGGTGAACGTTGCGCGCTACGATCAGCAAAAATACGATATCTTTGAAAAATTAATCGAAAAACAGCTCTCTTTTTTCTGGCGGCCGGAAGAAGTGGACGTGTCGCGTGACCGCATTGATTTCCAGGCGCTGCCGGAACACGAGAAGCATATTTTCCTCAGCAATCTGAAATACCAGACCCTGCTGGACTCCATCCAGGGCCGTAGCCCCAATATCGCCCTGTTGCCGCTGATTTCCATTCCGGAGCTGGAAACCTGGGTGGAAACCTGGGCCTTTTCGGAAACCATTCATTCCCGGTCTTATACCCATATCATCCGCAATATCGTTAACGACCCCTCGCTGGTATTCGACGATATCGTGACCAATGAAGAGATTCTGAAGCGGGCCAAGGATATTTCGGGCTATTACGACAAGCTTATCGAACTGACCGGCTACTATCATTTGCTCGGCGTTGGTACCCATCAGGTGAAGGGCGCCCAGGTAGTGGTGAATCTGCATGAGCTGAAAAAATGCCTCTACCTTTGTCTGATGAGCGTCAATGCCCTGGAAGCCATCCGTTTTTATGTCAGTTTCGCCTGCTCGTTCGCGTTCGCCGAGCGCGAACTGATGGAGGGCAACGCCAAAATCATCCGCCTGATCGCCCGCGACGAGGCGCTGCATCTTACCGGCACCCAGCATATGCTGAATTTGATGCGTTCCGGCGAGGACGATCCGGAAATGGCCGAGATTGCCAAAGAGTGCGAGCGGGAGTGTTATGACCTGTTCGTGCTGGCGGCGGAGCAGGAAAAAGAGTGGGCAAGTTATCTGTTCCGCGACGGTTCCATGATTGGCCTGAATAAAGATATTCTGTGCCAGTATGTGGATTATATTACCAATATCCGCATGCAGGCGGTGGGTCTGGATCTGCCTTTTGCCGCCCGCTCCAATCCTATTCCGTGGATTAATACCTGGCTGGTGTCGGACAATGTTCAGGTGGCGCCGCAAGAGGTGGAGGTGAGTTCCTACCTGGTAGGCCAAATCGACTCCGAGATGAATTCGGGCGATTTGAGCGATTTCGAGCTGTAAGCCATGGACCCATCGGCCAAGGTCACGCTGCGCCATATCGGGGCGCAGCTTCAGTGCGAATCCGGCCACCGCTCCCTGCTGGACGCCCTGGAAGCCAATCATATCGACGTCGAATTCCAGTGCCGGTCCGGCTATTGCGGCGCCTGCCGTATGCGGCTGCTGCGGGGCCGGGTCGCTTATACCCAGTCCCCCCTGGCCTGTATCCGGCCGGGCGATATTCTGCCCTGTTGCTGCCTGCCGGCGGGGGATATCGAGCTGGAGCTATAGCAGAGTTGTATCCGGTCGAGGCGGAAAAAATCGCTTTCATCGGCTCGTTGTACGTTAGGTGATCGCGGGCCTACCCCGGCATGGGGCGCTCCGGCCGCCGCCAGACGGCGGCTTCGACCCCATTGCCGCGGTCTCCCTTCAACACGCGCCCGCTTTCACCGGAGTGTCATTACCGGCTCGTTGTACGTTACGTGATCGCGGGCCTACCCCGGCATGGGGCGCTCCGGCCGCCGCCAGACGGCGGCTTCGACCCCATTGCCGCGGTCTCCCTTCAACACGCGCCCGCTTTCACCGAAGTGTCATTACCGGCTCGTTGTACGTTACGTGATCGCGGGCCTACCCCGGCATGGGGCGCTCTGATCTTTTAGTTGTAAGTTATAGCGATTCGGAATTGGTTTTCATGGCCCTGCCCGGTATGCTCATGTTACCTAGATCACACTTTTTATAAGCCTGCTTAATACCATGTCCGAACTCCTCAAAATGGCGCATGTCGCCGCTCTTGACCGAGACAAGCCGTACGAGAGCGAAACCGTTTTTATCCGTAGCGCCGCCGATGTATCCCATTTAGTGAATTCCGGTGGGGAAAAGCGCAGTCATGCCGGTATTATCATCGGCATCGCATTGGGGGGCGTTTTCCTGGATGCCTATGACCTGGGAGCCCTGGCGTTCGGGGTGAAGGATATTACCCGCGAGTTCAACCTTACCCCGGCGGGCACCGGCATGGTGGCCTCCGCCATTACCTTCGGCGCTATTGTCGGCGCGTTTTTCGGCGGCTACCTCACCGACAAGATTGGCCGCTATCGCGTTTTCATGGCCGATATGTTTTTCTTCGTCTTCGCCGCCATTGCCTGCGCGTTCGCCCCTAACGAATGGGTGCTGGCCGGTGCGCGTTTTGTCATGGGATTGGGGGTCGGTATCGATTTGCCGGTGGCCATGGCCTTTCTGGCGGAGTTCTCGCGGCTGAAGGGACGCGGCAATAAAGCGGCCAGCGTCGCCATGTGGTGTCCCACCTGGTATGCCGCCATCAGTATCTCCTATTTGCTGGTGCTGTTGCTGTATGCCGTATTGCCCGCTGAACAAACCCACTGGCTATGGCGTTTAATCCTGGGCTTCGGCGCGGTGCCGGCGCTGGCGATTATCGCCATTCGCAGCCGGTATATCAGCGAGTCGCCGGTCTGGGCGGCTAATCAGGGCGATTTAACCGGCGCGGCGCAAATTCTGCGGCGCTCCTACGGTATCAATGCCCAGGCGGCGCCGGTGGCGGAACAACAGCCCGCGCCCAAGGCGCTGCGCGCCCGCTGGAGTAATTACGGCCGGTTATTGCGGGGGGTTTATCTGCGGCGTACCGTGCTGGCGACGGTTATCGCCGTGGCGTCGTCCTTTGCCTATAACGCCGTGGCATTCGGTTTGCCGGTGATTATCAGCAGTTTTCTGGCGCAGTCCATGCTGACCACTATTTTGGCCTCCCTGGGGCTTAACCTGTTATTTGCCTTTGTGGGCGGCCTGATAGGCGTCCGCTGGGTACCCCGCTTCGGTGCCTGGCGGATGACGGTGCTGGGTTATGCCTGCCAACTGGTCGCCTTGATCGGACTGGCGCTCATCGGCCGGCCGGCGGACGGCGCCCATGCCGCCCTGGCCATCGCCATGCTGGCGTTGTTCCTGTTCGGCCAGGGTTTCGGCCCGGGTTCCCACAGCATGACCTTTGCCTCGCTGAGCTATCCCACCTCGCTGCGAGGCGTGGGTGTCGGATTTAACCAGACGCTGATGCGCGCCAGCTCCACGCTTTCGCTGTTTCTGTTTCCGGTGCTGGTGGCTTGGCTTAAGACCGGCGTGTTTTGGGTGATTGCCGCAGCCCCCGTGGCGGGGTTGCTGGCGCTGCTGCTGATTCGCTGGGAGCCGTCGGGCTATGATGTGGATGCGGAGGATTTTGGCGCTGCGGCCCCTGAGCGCTGAAAAATGATATACAGGCTCCGGGTGCGGCGGGTATGGCCTGCCAGGAGTTTCCATGGCCGATCCACTACTTCATAGCGGATCGGCCTGGCCCTGATTGCGGGGCAGCGGCGCAAGGGCGGCGCTGAACCAGGCAGTCCGGTTCTGGCAAAACGGTCTGGCATCCAGCAATGCCTCCATCACTTCCCGATAATCGCTGAAAATAACCATCCACAGGCTGAAAAATCCCCTGCTGACCGCCAGGTCAACGATGGCTGCCGCCGTCGCACGATTGTCGGCATACTCTTCCAGGCGTTCAAGGGCCATGCTGATGGTTAGCTGGCGCTCAAGATAGCGCCGGTCGCTGTCCCCGGTTACCGTCGTGGTCTTGTCCAGCGCATACAATTTTATGGTGGCATCGGCTTTTTGCTTCTGCGACGGCGATAGCGATGGATGAGCGTTGACCACCATGGCATTGTCTCCGGTCAGCGGCGTATGGAAGGCCAGCAGAGTGTTATTTATATGGGGCCAGTAATAATGATGCCGGTAAGGAACGGCAAGGAGCGATTTGCTCTTGCGGGAATTGCACGGGGTGCAGATCAGTAAAAAATTGGTCCAGCAGGCGGAAAGGCGCGGATAGCTGTCCTTGGGTTTGATATGCTCGACGGCCAGGGCATTATTCACCCGCATTTCACACAAATGGCAATAGCAACCGGTACGCTCCTCAAGATACTGTTTAGCGTTTCGCCAATGATTGAAACAGGCTTTGGCGCCCTTTTTGTTTAGCGGCCATGTTCCCTTATCTATGGGCCTCATTTATCAGTTCCTTGATCTTTGGTTAACAAGTAGGCTTTATATTCCGGATCGTCGGTTTCATTAATCAGCGACGAATTCACTACCCGGCGTATGTTTAAATAGTCATCAAGCGTTAATTTCCCACCTTGGGTTTTTATCTGTGCCAGTTGTTCCCGGGCTGATTTGACGCGCCGCTCAAAATTATCGCTGCGGATATTTTCAACGCCCATGATCTGCGTCGCCACTTTGCCAAGAGGCAGTTCATTGGGCACCGACTCATTACCCGGCCGGTCGACATTGATGAGCTCACCCACCCCCAGGCTCTGCACGATAAAGGGGGAATGGGTGGTGGCGATAAACTGCAGCTTGGGAAATGCGTCTTTGAAATCCTGTATAATGCTCTTTTGCCAGATGGGGTGCAGATGCAGGTCGATTTCATCAATAAGCACCACGCCGGGGGTCTCCACAACGGCATTGATGCCCAGATGCGGATTGAGCTGAATACATCGGTAGGCCATATCCGCCGCGATGCCGATAATATTGCGCAAACCGTCGCTCAACTGGTTGAAGGCCAGGCGGTGATTGTGGCCGCGCCCATCGCTATAAGTCCCCACCAATGTATTGAGCTTATAGTCAAATTCCGTATCGACCCAGCGTTTATCGGGGATCAGCTTGAGAACCGCGGCCTTGAGCGCTTTCAGATGGATGATATCCAAAGGATCGCCGAATTTCTTGATGCTGTCGTCCTGGGTCTTGTACCAGGAAAGAAAATCCCGGCTTGAGGATTTGGCGGATAGGCAATGCGTATAGGCCTTCGTTATCCCTTCCGCCTGCTTCTGGTAGCCAATCTCTTCATTTTCCGCCCACAGTCGTCCGGTGCCGTGGTAGGCGATAAGCGGGAAGATCACCTCTTTGTTATTGCGTTCGGATTTGGGTCTGCGGCTTTGCTCAAGCTTGCGGGCGGCGATATTGCTTAAGGCTCTCGCGCCCTTGACAGTGGTTTTCTGTCGGATGATTTCTCTTGACCAGGCAACATGCTGTTGGCCGTCAATCATGCCCTTAGCCTCTATGGATACGGGAAACTGCGGCCTGGGCTGTCCGTCAACGTTGACCGTCCGGATTTCATCGGCACGTATCGGCCTTGAGCTGATAGCGTCAAGTCCGAGGAAAAAGCTTCCCAGCGCCACCGCCAGGGCATCCAGGATGGTGGTTTTACCGGTGGCGTTATCACCAATGAATACGGTGAACCGCGAACGGAAGGAGAAGGTCTCATGTCGGATACCTTTGAAATTCTTGATTGAAATTTCTTGGATATTCAATGGGCCGCTTCCTGTCCTGGGCAAGATAGTGTAGGCATTTTGTCGCGAAGATCGGGGCTCGTAAAGGATAGATATCGGTTTGTTTAGCCTTGGGATAGGCACGCTCTTGAAGTGGTCGTTTATGGTCAGGGCGGCGGACCCGCCGAAAGTCAGCTGGCATATCTAGAATTAATATATTAAGCAGTTCTACATTATATCTTCAGGCCACGTTTAAATGGGAAATTTGAATGTGATAGCAGAAAGAGTTTATTACATACTTAAATAATATTTATCAATATAAGTAATAATAGCAATGGATTTCATTTTTATAAAAATAGTGGCCGAATTGTAAGCTTAGCATGAAAGTGCAAAATGACATTGACACCACCCGGGAGGTATTTTATAAGTATCACGGACCTTGTTCGAGGTGTGTTGATAAAAGAATGATTATCATTAACGATAGATAGATAACTAAAATAAAATCGTAATTTAACTATTTCTGCCGCTGAGTTTTTAAACGGCGTACTTAAGTCAATTTTTTGGTTTACCTCTAAATTATGCCAACACAAAATGTGATTCTTAGCATTATTATCGCCGCCCATAACAGCGATGAATATCTTCAAGACACACTGCAAAGCCTGCTTGCGGCATTGGGCGCCGACATCGGACGCTGTGAAATCATCTTGGTCAACGATGCCTCAAGTGATGGCACCGCTTCAATTCTCAGGGCTTTCGCCCAATCAACGCCGCAAGCACATTATTATGCGGTTGAATTCACCAACCTTGGCAAGGTGCGTAGCTTTGCCTTGGCTCACAGCCAGGGTGAATACGTCACTATGTTTGACAGTGATGACCTCTTGAAAAGCGGCTCTCTTGGGGAGATCCTCACTTTCCTGGCCCAGAAAAAACCCAGCTTGCTATTGACCAAGCTACAGGAGGTGCGTGATCTCGGTACCGCCGATAAAACCTGGAAGGGGTTGAAAACCAAGACCCTGCTCGCGGATGAAGCGATAACGCGTTTCCTGATTCACAAAGATTTCCAGGCGCACTTGATTGGACAATTCATCCATCGGGACCTGCTGTTGTCATCCCCTATGCCGGATTTTACCTGCTATGAAGATTTTTACATCTTTCCGGAAATTCTGACCAAGGCCACAACCATCGTGTTTTCATCTGAGAGCCATTATCTTTATATAAAACGCGCCGACAGCCTGTCGAACTCCCCATCGGAAAAAAAAATACATAATCTCTTCGTATGCACGGAAAAAATGGATGCGCTTTTTGGCAAAAAATTTCATGATTTAGTCTTGTGTCATTGGCTGGATATTCAGCTGAAAAGGAAAAAATGGATTACGGATAGAGAGCAATTAAATACGCTGCAGGAGAAAGTGCAGGAAACTCGCCGCATCCGTTTTTTTATAAACCCGTCGGTAAGATTCAGTTATAAAAAAAAGGCAGCAGTATCGCTTTATAGGGACAAAATAGGACAAGGGTTGTATTTAGCCAGTTTTTTATTGGCTATTTTATCGGTTGTATTTACCTTGATTTCAACGAGTATACAGCGGGAATTATTCTATTTCTCTGGTTACGCTGCCCTGCTCGGGCTGTTCGCCGAGCGAAAAAACCTCAAATGGCCCAAAAAGGATCTTTCGTATGCCATCATGTTAATTGGCGTGGTCAAAATTATCTGGACACTGATCCTGTATCGCCATGAGCACACCTACGCCTTGGGATTTATACAGCTGAATTCGGGTAAGAAACTCATTTTCGGCGGCGCGCTGATTTTTTATATCACCCAGTTTTCCCACTATCTGGCAAGTTTCAATTACCGTAAATACCTGTTGTCCGGATTTGCGTTAGCCTTTGTGCTGGCTACCGGTTATGGTCTTTATCAGATTCATCACGGTATGGACCGCATTGCCCTAAGCACCAATCGCGCAACCATTGCGGCCTATATTTACTCTGCATTGTCTATTCTTCTTATTTATCTGCTTCTGATATTCAAGAAAACCGTCAATCACCATATAACATTAATGGCGGTGATCACCATCTCCTTCCTGGTTATCATCATGATGGGCACCCGCGCCGCAATACTTGCGCACCTGTTAATGATTTCGCTGATGATGTTGTTCCATTTCCGCAAGATTTACCTCAAACCCCTGCTGATCGTCATGGTGCTGCTGGGGTTTGGTGTGGGTATGTCTTATGGCAAATACATCAAGCCGAAGATTGAACAAACCGACAGTGAAATAGCGCTTTACCAAAACGGTAACGACCAATCATCACTGGGCTCCAGGTTCTCGTTATGGTATGTCGGCCTGAATATATTCTCTCAGCATCCTTTTGGCAATACCGTTGAGGGGCGCCACATGCAAGCCGCGGAGATCATCGTCCACGATCCGGGTAACAGAACCGCGATGGAATATATCGACACGCACCTGCACAATGAACTGCTTGAAGCCGCCTCGCTGCAAGGTATTGTCGGCCTGCTGACCGTGGTGCTTTTTTATGTTTATATCATCAGCCAGTCGCTGGTGAGAAAGAATACGCCAATGCTGCTGATTGGCTGCTGCATAATCGTTTACGGTCTGTCGGATGTCTTGTTAGTCAGCTCAGAATCGATACTGTTTTTCATGGTGTGCATTGCCCTATTTACAAAAATGCCGCCGGTGAAAGCAAGCGCGGCACCCAACCCCGTCGGCAGCAGATTGATTCGGCACGCCAACTGACGGGGTTATGGCATCTATAATTGAATACAGAAAAAAATTACGCCAGGGTATCGGTCGTTCGTATCCAGCCGTGATCGGCGTAGACCGGCCAGCCATTGAGCCAGCGGCGCAGCATGTTCAGCGCCATCAGCGAGACCACTTCCTGCCGGGTTTTGAGACCGTGCCGCTGTATATTGATGGTAAAAGTGACCGTTTGGGCATAACTGCGATCGGGAGTGTGCAGCGCCAGGCTAAGCCGTTCCTGTTCCAGGTTACCTACCGCCAGCGCCAGCTGCGCGCCATGTCGGGCAGCCAGGTCTTGCGCCTGCCGGGCCAGTTTTTGCAAAGGAGAAGCTTCTTCTGCGGAAGATTGCCGCGCCCCGGCCGGATTCCTATCCGCACTCTTATCGGCGCTATCGGCGCCCAGGGAGGACAGCCATTCACCGCTTACCACCGGCATGCCGGCGCTTTGGCACTGCCAGGTCAATAAGCCGGCGGTGAAATGTTCGCCGATGGCCAGAGTCAGTCCGAGCTGGCGCAGCCGTCCGGCCAACTGGGTGGGTAAATCGTCGGTGCCTTCGTATATCGCGCTTTCACCGGCCACCGCCCTGACCTGTTGCCAGGCCAGCTCCATTGCTTCCCGCTCGTGGGCCGGGCCGGTGAGTTTTAGTTCGATGATCGGCATGGAGGAACGGTAGCCCAGGACCACCTCTTCCGGTAGCGGCATACCGTCGAGCTGGCTGGCCAGCTCGCTTTCCGCGCGCCCGAAAGTGGTTAGCCGCAGGCACAGCGGCGGATCGGGCAGGTCGAAACGCTCACGCAGCCGCGGCACAATCTCTTGCGCCACCATCACTTTGAATTCAGACGGCACGCCGGGGGTGAAAAACATCAGGCAGCGATTCAGCTGCAACGCAAACCCGCATGCGGTGCCCACCGGGTTGTCGATCATCTCCGCATTGGCGGGGATCAGCGCCTGCTTGCGGTTGCTGGGGGCCATGACCCGTCCCCGTTCGGCAAAATAGGCTTCTATTTTCGCCAGCCATTCGGGATGCTCCACCAGTTCTTCCCCGGCCGCCGTGGAAGCGGCCAGCGCGCTCAGATCGTCGCTGGTGGGACCCAGGCCGCCGTTGACAATGAGAATATCCGCCCGCAGGCTGCGTTCGGTCAAGGCCGCCACCAGTGCGGACAGATTGTCGCCCACGGTCATGCGTGCACTCATCGGCAGGCCCTGTTCAAACAGATAATTCGCCAGCCACGCCGCATTGGTATCGACAATCTGTCCATGCAGAACTTCATCGCCGGTGCACAGCATTTCTACCCTAAGCATTATCTTCTCCTGTAAACCCCATACCGTCACTTTAGAAAGCCGCACCGATAAACACAACCTTTCTTTAGGGATTTATGGTGAATTGCGCCGCCACCCAATCCATGATACTGCGGCGGGAAATTTTAATGCCGCCGCCGCCGAGGGTGTCAGGCAGCGTAAAATAAGCCGCCGGTCGCTGCCAGGGCGCCAGTTGCGGATCCAGCCAGGCGCGCAATTGTTCAAAGGGCGTATCTCCTTCCACCACCGCTACCGGGCGCTGGCCGAATTCCTCGTCCGCCACCGGCACCACAAATGCCTGGCGCACACCGGGATGAATAGCCAGTACACGTTCAATGTCCTCCGGCTGGATACCCTCTCCGCCGCAGATAAATAAATTGTCCAGCCGGCCGGAAATATGCAGCTCGCCGTCCACAAACCTGCCCCGATCCCGCGTATGGAACCAGCCGTCGCTGTCGGTAAAGGGAATCAGCCGTCCCTGCTGCCAGTAACCCGACGCTATGCTGCCGCCGCGCAGCCACACTTCGTCATCCACCAGCCGCAGCTCCCGTCCCGTCAGAGGCATGCCTACACCCGGCGAGGCGTCGGCGCGTTTGGCGCAGACCGTCGAGGCGAACTCGGTGAGGCCGTAGCCGCACCAGCAGCGGATCCCCAAGGCTTCGGCCTGCCGGGTAAGGTCGGGCGGGATCATCGCTCCGCCCAGCAAGACGTCTTGCAGGCTGAGGCCGGCCATGTCGCCCTTTAACAGGCGCCACAGCTGGGTAGGTACCAGAGAGGCGTGACTGCAGCCCGCCAGCGCCTGCTCCAAAGGCATATCGTCCGCCACTACCAGCGTGGCGCCGGCCGCCAGGGCGCGCCAGACGATACCCTGGCCGGAAACGTGGTACAGGGGCAGCGAGAGCAGCCAGCTGTGGCGATGCTGAAAATTCATCAATGACAGGACACCCTCCGCGCTGGCCAGATGGGCGGCGAAGGTGTGGGCCGCCGCTTTCGGCAGGCCGCTGGAGCCGGATGTGAGGGTCAGCGTGGCCAGGCGATTGATCTGCCAGGGGATCCTGGCGGGGGAGCCCACGGACGACGGGCTTATGGCCAGAGGAGTGATACCGTCCGGCCAGGAAAAATCCGCCCCGCACCAGCCAAAATCAATGTTCAGGCCGGGCAGCAGCCGGACCAGCAGATCCGGCGGCAGCTGTGGGCTGAGGGGAATGACCCGGGCGCCGCACTGCAGAACGGCCAGATAAGCCAGCACCAGCTCCAGCCGGTTTTTTCCCCGCAGGGCCACGCCGCAGCCGGCCGTGACGCCGGCCTGCCGCCAGGCGGCGGCCAGTTCATTGATCCGTTGCGCCAGTACGCGCCAGCTCCATTGAGCGGCAGGGGTACGCAAAGCGATGCTGTGCGGAGTATGGTGCGCCCAGTAATGCCAGGGCCAGTTATCAAAGCTTGTCATGGTGTTATTCATCTTGATTCATGAAGAAAACCGCTCCCTCAGGATGCGCGGGCGATAGTGTGCAATTGCGCGGGGGACTGCAACGGCAGCAGGCTGCCGGGCCAGCGGCGCAGCAGTTGCGCTCCCAGCAGCGACAGCGTATCAAGCCCGGGGGGGACGTCGGGAGTCAGAACTTGCGACAGACGGGCCAACTGGGTCAGGCCCAGGCTTGATTCAATGGAAGAACTTATCACCGCCGTTAAACCCGCCTGCCGGGCCTGGTGGATTAAACGTTCGCATCGCCGCAGGCTGCCTGTGAGAGTGGGTTTGATGATAACCGCCGCCACGCCCGGCTGCGGCCGCAAAGAAAAATCCCCTTCGCGCACCGTCTCGTCCCAGGCGATAGGGATGCCGCTGTCGCGGGCAAACGCCAGAGATGCGGCGGGAGTGGCACAGGGCTCCTCGATGAAATCAATCCGCCCCCGTAATGACGGGTCCAATCCTGCGGCAAAGGCGGCGGCGGCGGCGGCGGTCCAGCTGCGGTTGGCATCCAGGCGTAAATGCAGCCCGGGCAGCGCCGCCAGCATGCCGTTCACCTGGCGGCTCTCTGCACCGCCGTCCGTCAGGCCCACCTTGACCTTGGCCAGCCGGCTGTCCGGCAAAGCGGTCAAACGGCGGATGAATTCATCGCTGTCGCCGCTGCATAAAGGCACCGCAATAGAGGGAGCCTGCGGGGGAAAGCGGTCTTCCAGCTCCGCCAGGGCACAGCTGAGGCCGAATGCCACCGAGGGCGCGATGTCTTCGCCGCCTGAGAGATCCGCCAGGATGGAGGCGCCGGCAACCCAGCGCCACATCAGCAATAGCGCCGCCTCGGCGGCCTGAGGGAGGGTCTCCCGGCTAAAGCCGGGCAGCGGCGCTATCTCTCCTTCGCCGGTGCGGTGATCCTCCTCGAGGCGCACCACCAGACCGTTGCGCTGTCGCTGATGCTGTCCGCGCAGCACCACGCCGGCATGCAGCGGCAGGCTATAAGCCAGCAGCGTCCCGCGGCGCATCAAGGGTTCCGTTTGAACCTGGAGAAATCCGGCTGCCGTTTTTCCACAAAGGCATTACGGCCTTCCTGGCCCTCTTCCGTCATATAAAACAGCATGGTGGCGTTGCCCGCCAGTTCCTGCAGCCCTGCCTGTCCGTCGCAATCCGCATTGAGGGCGGCCTTCAGGCAGCGCAGCGCCATGGGACTGTTTTGCAGCATTTCACGGCACCAGCGCACAGTTTCCTTCTCCAGTGAAGCCAGCGGCACCACGGTATTCACCAGCCCCATGTCCAGCGCCTGCTGAGCGTCGTACTGGCGGCACAAAAACCAGATTTCCCGAGCCTTTTTCTGGCCGACGATGCGGGCCATATACGCCGCGCCCCAGCCGCCGTCAAATGATCCCACCCGGGGGCCGGTCTGGCCGAAAACGGCATTATCCGCCGCCAGGGTGAGATCGCACATCATATGCAGCACATGGCCGCCGCCGATGGCATAGCCCGCCACCATCGCCACCACCGGCTTCGGGCAGGTGCGTATTTGCCGTTGGAAATCCAGCACGTTCAGGTGATGCACGCCGCTGTCATCTTTATAACCGCCATAATCCCCCCGCACTTTCTGGTCGCCGCCGGAGCAAAACGCCAAATCCCCTTCTCCGGTGAGGATAATCACCCCGATCCCGTCATCATAGCGGGCGTCCGCCAGGGCCTGGAGCATCTCCTTGACCGTCAGCGGGCGGAAGGCGTTACGCACCTGGGGACGGTTTATCGTGATTTTGGCGATGCCGTCGGCGGATTTCTGATAACGGATATCCACGAAGTCACCGCTGCAATCGCGCCAGTCCACCGGGGCATACCATTGTTCTTCACTGGGTTTAAGCATAAAGCGTTCCTTTAGTATAACGGGGCAAGCAGGGATAAAAGTTTTGCGGCAAAAGCCGCCGGCTCGGCCCGGTGGGCATTATGACCCGCACCGGGCACCAGGGAACAGGGCAGGCCGCCCTGCCGTGCCAGCGTGGAAAATTTGGCGTCCCGTTCGCCGCACAGATAGCCGAAGGGCAAACTCAGGGTCTGGAGCGACGGCAGTAAATCGGGCTGGCGCGCCAGCGAAGTGGCGTCCAGCATGGACGCGATGGCGGTTCCCTGGTTATGGCGGCGCAGCGCCACCAGTTCCCGGCGCTGCGCGTCGGATAAATCGGCGAATACCGGCTGTCGGTACCAGTCGTCCAATACCTGCCCCAGGGGCTGCTGGGCAAAACGCTGCGCCCAGGCGCGATCGTGTCGCAGACGGTCTGCCCGGGCTTCCGGGCTGGCCAATCCCGGATGCGCCCCTTCCACAAACACTCCGCGCAACCCCGCCGGACGATCCCGGCAGGCATGGTAAAGGGCGATACGGCCGCCGAGAGAATAGCCGATAAGAATATAGCGTTCGATGTCCAGGGAAGCCAGCGTCTGCGCCAGCCCCTGCGTGACCTCGGCGAAACCCTCCGGCGACATGGAACAGGACGCGCCATGGCCCGGTAAATCCGGCGCCGCCATCGGCCAGCCATCAAAATAGGGTAACACCGGCGCCCAATCATCGCCACTGCCCAGCAGACCGTGCAGCCAAACCAACCAGGGCCGCCCGGCCTCACCGGGCCGCAGGCGATTCACGGCCCACTTCATACCGCCGCCATCCCGGCCACCAGGCTCCGGAACCGGTCGGCTCCCTCATGGGGCGGCACCGCCAGTTCAATCAGCGTGGCGGCGCTCCCAGCCGGCTGCCGCCAGGCATCGGCCAGGCAGCTTTGCAGCGTGGAGAAATCCGGCGGGCTGGCATAATTCAGGCCGAACAATGCCGCGGCGTGGCGGAACTCCACCTGCTGCGGCATGACGTAATAGTGTTCCCGTACCGCTTCAGGGGTCGGCAATAGGGAGAATATCTGGCCGCCGTTATTGTTGACCACCAGGATGGCCGCCGGCGCGGTGGTGTGGCGAAACAGCGCCAGGGCATTCAGATCGTAAAGCGCCGATAAATCCCCCACCACGGCCAGCAGCGGCCCGTCGCCGCCCCGCAATACGCCGGCGGCGGTGGAGAGCAAACCGTCGATACCGCTGGCGCCGCGGTTGCCGAATACCGGATAGCACGCAGGCAATTGCCCCAGGGCGTCCACCAGCCGAACCGCCAGGCTGTTGCCGATGAACAGCCGGCCGCCGGCGGGCAGCAGCTCCGCCAGACGGTGCGCCAGCTGAATTTCCCCCAGGGCTCCGGTCATCGCCGCCCGGATATGGCGGTGCGCCCGGCGGCTTAACGCTTCCAGCGGCGCGGCCCAGTTCTTGTTGTCCCGTGAGGACGGGGACGGGGAAGGATGGCAGTCGAGCCAGGCGCCGACGGGCGTATGAAAACGCCGGCCGCGGTGATGCGCCGGATCCAGACGGCCCGGCAGCGGATCCACCAGCCAATACTCCCGCGGCCGGCACTGCGCCTGCCACTGCAGCAGGCGCTTGCCGGTCAGGCTGCCGCCGAACTGAATCACCAGTTCCGCCTGTTGCAGGCACTCTCCGGCGGCCGGGTCGGCCAGCCACAAATCGGCAAACGGCAGCGGCTGCCCGGTTTGCGACAGGACATCGCCAATCAGCGGCCAGCCCAGCTCAGCGGCCCAGGCCGCCAGACGCCCCCCCTCCTCCGCCGGTATACGCCCGGCGATAATGACCCCTTTGCGCCGGCGCCAGCCTTCCCAGTCATCCTCAGGCAAGGTCCGGGCCTGCGCCGGGAGCGGCACCGACAGCCAGGGCCGGTCATCCTGCCACCACTCCGCCAGCGCCGACGACCAGGGATCCTCACCGTTCTCTTCGGGCCCGTACAGAGGTTCGGCAAACGGACAGTTGACATGGACCGTTTCGCGGGCGGACAAGGCCTGATCGAGGGTGGATGCCAGCCAGCCCGCCGGAATATCCGGCGTCGGACGGGGCAGGTTTACCGACCGGCCGGCAAATCCGGCAAACAGGCCGGGTTGGCGGATGGCCTGGTTGGCGCCGCAATCAATCAGTTCCGGCGGCCGATCGGCGGTGAGCATAATCAGCCGTTCGCCGGTGAGGCTGGCTTCGATCAGCGCCGGGTAGAGATTGGCCGCCGCGGTGCCGGAAGTGACGATAACCGCCACCGGCTGGCCCGTGGACTTGGCCAGTCCCAAAGCCAGATGTCCCAATCCGCGCTCATCGAAATGAGTGTGGCGGACAAGCCGCGGATGCCCGGCGGCGGCAAGGGTCAGCGGGGTTGAACGGGAACCGGGCGCAATGCAGATATGCCGCACGCCGTGGCGGGTCAGGGTTTCCAGCACTACTCTGGCCCAGCGCCGGTTAAATTCGGTTGATGACGCTGCGGGCATCGCATTTTTTGTCATGAAAGAAAACCGTCTCAAGGGAATGAAAAACCCGTCCCGCCGAGGTGGTCAGGACATAAGGGGGACAGGATTGGTATTCCCGGCCCCCCGGCAAGCCGCCATTATAAGCACGTACCGCCGGCGGGATGTTGATATAAAACGGCATAACCTCATCCCGCCGGTTCAGCGGACTCGGCGGCGAACAGGGAGCGCATGCCCGCGGCTTTATTTTCAATTTCCCGCCACTCTTGATCCGCATCGGATCCTTCCACGATACCGGCGCCAGCATAGAGCATGACGGATTGGTTCTCCACCTGAGCGCAGCGCAGGGAGACGCAGAACTCCGATTGCGCCAGGGAAAGATAGCCCGCCGAGCCCGCGTACCACTCCCGCCCGAACGGCTCATGGCGGGCAATAAAGCGCCGGGCGGCGTCACGGGGCAGCCCGGCCACCGCGGCGGTGGGCTGCAGCATGGACAGGCAGCGGACATCGTCCCGGCAGTTGAGCTGCGCCATAATGGTCCGCCGCAGGTGCTGCACGGTGCGCAGGCTGATGATCTCCGGCGGCGTGACGTCAAGGGAAAGAGCGGCCGGATGCAGCCGTTGGCAGATATCATCCACCACCAGCAGATTTTCCCGTTGATTTTTATCGTCGTTCATCAGCCAGTCCGCCAATTCGGCGGCGGATGACGAAGGCCCGCCGGCGGCGACGGTGCCCGCCAGCGCTTCGGTATCAAGCCGGTTTTCCCGCCGGCGGTAGAGCCGCTCCGGGCTTGACCCCAAGAACGCCCGCCCGGGAGACCAGCACAGCATGTAGTGATAGCAGTGATGGTTAACCGCCTTACTGGCGGCCATCAGGGCGGCGGAGCGAAGCTTGCCGCTCAGCACCAGACGGGTGCGGCGCGCCAGCACCACTTTGGCGAATTGCTGTTCCCGCAGAGCCGTCAGCGCCCGGGCGATTATCTGCCGCCACTGGGGACGTTCAGGCTGATGAGCGGCGCTGATTTCACCGGCGGCAAAGGGGTCCAGTGGCCCGGCGCCAGGCAATCGGGCCAATTGGGCCAATTGGGCGGCACACAGCCGGGCATCCTCCAGCAGGGAGCCGTCGCTGGCCAGATTGAGGATTAACTGATGGGATTGCCGCTCGCGCTGCCAGGTAATCCGGGGCAAAAACAGATAGCTCTCCGGTTCGCCTTCTCCATGACCGAAGGCGTTCAGGCCCCAAAGGCGCAGCGTATCGCGGGCCGGATGGGCGGCTAAAAAGGCCTGTGCCGACGCCAGGCGGTTGAATATCTTCACGCCGCCGCACGCCGCCGCCTCCAGCTCGCCGTCGCGATGCTGCCAATAGCATTGGGGATAAAGGGGCACGGCGTTCAGCCAGTCCAGCATGGGCACGTGCACGCCGGGCGTCCAGGGCAGGCTGATGGAATAGACCCCCGGTACGTCGGGTATGGTCCCCGCATCCATATGCTGTTGAAGAGCTGATTGAAGTAACGGCAGCATAAGCACCCGCATAATTATTCCCATTATCCCTCACGTTGCGGCCGTGCCGGCGGCAACCCGAAAGCTATTGGGTTTATTAGCTAATTATATGAGTATGGATTATACGGTCGGTCATGCCAAAAACGAAAGGAATGCTGGTAGATATGCATCGATTAGCAGGTATTTACATGAGAGCGGCTGGCTCTTTCAGCCAGCCGGCGGAACGTTAGCGGCGGGCCAGCAGCAAACCGAACACCAGACCTATCGACGCGCCGATACCCACGCCACGCCAGGGATTTTCCTGCACGTATTCATCGGCGCGGTAGACCGCCTGTCGGGCCCGATAATAATAATTATCCGACGCGCGGCTGATGCGCTTCTTGACCTCGTCCAGCGCCGCTTCGGCGCGGGTCTTCAACTCAACATATTTTTGGTCCGCCTTATCGCCGGAATAAGCCAAAACCTCTTCCAGGGTATCGGACAACAATTGCACGTCGTCGTCCACATGTGTTTCATGTGGTTGAGTGGGATCTGTTGGGTTAACCATAACTGTTCTCCGTGTTCTGATGAAAGACCGATGCTATAACTATAGTCAAGTATTTCAATAACCGAGGAACATTTCCTGCCGGATCATTCTTAAAATCAACCCGCTATGGCCGCCGTCAATGTTTAAGGGTTTGAATGTAATCAGCCAGCCCCTGGATATCCTCATCGGTCAGGGTGGTTTTGGCCTGATGTTCGGCGCCGCTGGTTTCGATTTTGCCGTCCCGGCGGTCGGTCAAGCCGGATACCAGCTGGTCGCGGGATAAGGAAATCAGCGGCGGCGCCTTGCCGAATGCCTGCCGGTCAGCCTTGCGGCCATGGCAATCGGCGCAGCTCTGGCTGTATTTCAGCGCCCCGTCGACGGCTGAGAAGGCCGGCGCCGCCGCGCAGCACAGCAGCGCGACAGTAATGATTTTTTTCATGATTTTCCTTGTTGCGCCTGCCGGAACATGGCCGCCAGCGCCGGTTCACCCTGCATGCCCTGGTGTACTTCCACCACCTGGCCCTGCCCATCGATAAGATACGAGGTGGGCGTACCAATCACCTGATAACGTTCTTTGGTAATGCCGAGCTGGTCGCGCACCACCGGATAGCTCAGATGCAGCTGGCCGAGAAAAGGGGCGATGTCCGTCTGCTGCGGATCGGTATTCACCGCCACCACCACCAGGCCGCTGCCGTTGCCATAGCTGTCGGTCAGCTTTTGCAAAGCCGCCAAATCCGCCGCGCATCCGCCGCAGTCTGCCGCCCAGAAGGTTAAATATACCTGCTTCCCGTGCCATTTTTCCAGTGCCGCCGGCTGCCCGCGTAAATCAAACGCCGCCAGGGACGGGGCTTTAGCGCCAATGGCCACCTGCTGTTGGTCTTTGCAGCCGCCCAGGGCCGCCGCCAGCGCCAGCAGGCAAAACAGACTAACCGCGCGACGCCAATTCATGATGATTATTCTCCTCGCCAAGATATTTACCGTGCTGCAAGCGGATGATGCGATCGGCGAAACGTCCCAGTTCCGGATTATGGGTCACCATGACGATGGTCCGGCCCTGACGGTGCAAATCCGTCAGCAAATCCAGCACCCGCTGTTCATTTTCTTCATCCAGGTTGCCGGTGGGCTCATCGGCGAAAATAACCGGCGGCTCATTAACCAGAGCCCGGGCGATACAGACCCGCTGCTGCTCGCCGCCGGAGAGCTGGCTGGGCAGATGATCCACCCGCGCCCCCAGGCCCACTTGCTCCAGCACCGCCCGGGCGGCGGGTTCGTCCACCACGCTGTGGTAGTGCTGCGCGAGCATGACGTTTTCCAATGCGGTGAGAAACGGAATCAGGTGAAACTGCTGGAATACCAGGCCTATCTTGTCGGCGCGGAAATTGCGCCGCCCTTCTTCGTCCAGCGCGGCGGCATCCACGCCGTCCAGCAGCACCTGCCCTTCGCTGGCGGTATCCAGGCAGGTCAGGATATTCATCAGCGTGGTTTTGCCGGAGCCCGAGGCCCCCATAAAGGCGACAAATTCACCCCGGCGGATGCGGATATTGATATCTTCCAGCGCCGTGACCTTGCCAAAGCGCTTAAAGAGATGCCGCGTCTCGATAACATAATCCGCCGCGGGCTGAGGTTGTATCAACCGGATGGTTGAAGCCATGTTCTATTCTCCTTTCAGGACCAGAGCCGGGACGACATGCAAAGCACGCCGCACCGGAACAATGGCCGCAACAGCCGCCACCAGCAGGGACAACACCAGGGTCAGCGGAAAAACCGGGGCGCGCAGGGCAATGGATGCGTTGAATACCGCATGGCCCAGGATCTGCGCCAGCACAAAGCCGATAACCACGCCGCATATCACCGCCGCCAGCGCGATAATGCCGGTTTCCGCCAGCATTTGCAGGGTAATATCCCGGGCGCTGGCGCCCAGGGCCTTTTGCAGGGCGAATTCACGGGAGCGTTCCCCCACAATGGCCATCAGCGTGGTATTGACGCATAACGACGACAGAATCAGGATCACCGCCGATACCAATCCCATCAAGCCTTTGATCTTATCCAGCACCTGGCCTTCGGACGCCGAGACCTTCAGGATCGGCCGCACGTCCAGCTCAGGGTGCTGCCGTTGCAGCCGGCGCGCGAAAACATCCACCTGGCCGAGATCGTTGTTGACGCTGAACATGGCATCGCTGATGGCTCCCGGCTGGTGCAGCCACTCCTGCGCCAGATCCAGATTTAAAATCAGCATATTGTCGGTGGCGTCGCCGGCTTCAACGATGCCTTTGATTTGCAGGCTCTTGCGCTTATTGCCTTCCACCAGGGTCACGGTATCGCCGAGCTTGACGTGCAAAATATCCGCCAGTTTGATACCGATCATGGCATGGCGATCGTCAAAATCGACGCCAATCCAGTCCCCTTTGACCTGCCAGTAGGGCACCAGCTGCTGTAGGGAATCGAACCAGACCCCCATCAGCACCACTTTTTGCAGTTCGGTGCGCGCCATGCCGTACAAATAGGGGCTGGCGGCATTAATCAGCCCCGGCGGCGCACCGTCGATAACCGGTTGCAGTATCGACGCCGGCAGGCTGTCGCCGTGACCGGGGCCAAGATAAAAATTCGCGCCGAAGGTGCGCAGTTCCTGGCTCATTTTGGCGTTGATATCAAAATACACCGATGCCATGGCGGTAACGATGGCCGCCCCTACCGTCAGGGCGGCGAACACCACCGCCACCCGCTGCAGGCGAAGCCTCAGGGCACGCAGAACCAGCAGCCAGAACATGGAACCGCCCAGGGCGGATTTGCGCGCCGCCGGCCTGGCGAGGGCGGAATCAATTGCCATACAGCACCTCCACCGGATACATCTTGCCGATGCGCCGCGCCGGGAACCAGGTGCCGATGACCGCGATCAGAATGGCGATCACCAGCACGCACGGCACCACCACCCAGGCAAAGCTCAGCGGGACGCCGAACAGCATCAAGCCGATGGCTTTCGCCAGTGCCCAGCCGGCAACGCAGCCCAGCAGGCCGCCCAAGGCGCCGCTCATCACCGCCTCCAAATAGAACAGCAGCATAATCTGCCATTGATGCGCGCCAAGCGCCTTCATCAGGCCGATTTCCCGGGCGCGCTCCATGATGGTGCTGGTCATCAGCGAGGCAATGCCCATCGCAGAGGCTGCCAGCGCCGCCAGCGTCACCACCGCCAGCAGCAGTTGGATTTTTTCGATAACCACCCCTTCCGAGGCTGCCACCTGCCAAATGGGATGCACCACCGAGCCGGAAATCGCCTCTTCCAGCTGATGAGCGATGGAGGAGACGAAGGCGGTGCAATACCAGCGGTCATAATCCGCCGCCGACAGGCCGTCAAGATTGTCCCGCGCCCGCCGGGAGAGCGCGTTCTCCGGCACCGTCAGCGCCGACACCCGCACCGCCTGCACCTTGCCCGGTAATCCCAGCAACTGCTGGACCACCGCCAGCGGCATGACCAGGCGGCCCTCTTCATCGCCGCCGCTGGTCAATACGCCGCTGATGCGCACCGTCACCGCCCCGTGGCTGCCCTTGAGGGATAAGACGTCGCCGGTTTTCCAGCCGCTGCGCTGAGCCAGCTGTTTGCCTATCAAGGCTTCCGGCTGCCGCCCCGCCGCCACCGGTTCGTGGGGATACTGCCCCGCCACCCGCCAGTAGGGACTGATGACTTCCTGTCCGGTATGGTAATCCGTCTCATCCGGCACGTTTACCGGCTGTGAGAAGAAGGTGCCCAGCACCGGCACCGCGGTATCGTTAACCGTCACTTCGCCGTTGAGCAGCGGCGCGAAGCCGACGATATTGTTACGCCAGAAAATATCCTTGATACTGGGCAGTTCGGACTCATCGATCAGGTCCTCCCCGGACAGCGGCACGGCGCGCTGGCCGAACATTACCGGCAGCGCCGCCTGGCCCGCCGGTTCGATCAGGATATTGGCGCCATAGGATTTCAATTCCCGCGCCATCTTGTCGCCGATATCAATGGAGACCGCCAGCAGCGCCGAAATCAGCCCGGCGGCGAGGAATACCGTCAAAACCGCCAGCGATTTGCGCCGGATATTTTTACACCACGACTGCCGCAACATACGCCACAACATAGGCTAATCCTCCGCCGCGCCGCTGCCGGTGGCCGCCGGCACGAATAGGGTCGGTTGCCCACGGAAACGGTTGTAGTTCGCTTCGCTGGCGAAGAAGTACATTTTCCCGCCGTAACTGTATTTGTATTCAGCCTGAGTATTGGTCAGTTTGCTGCCGTCCACCGGGTCGGACACATGCAGCGTCATCACGGTGGTGAAGTAATTCACCCCCGCCACCAGCGCCGGTTTGCCGATGGTCAGTTCTTTATCGTCATTACGCCAGTCGGCGATGGGAATAGGATTGCAGCCCCCCGATTTACCGATGGAGGGAATGAAGATATGCACGCCGCAGGCGACGCACACCACCTGGTTGCCTTCCATCACATACCCCTGATCGCCGCACAATAGGCAGGCGTCAAAGACGACCCCGAGCCGCAGCCTGTCGGGATAACGGTTAATGACCAAAAAGCGCACCGCTTTCCCGTCGTCCGCCACCCAGACAAAACGGTGCAGCTTGCCGTCCCGTACCTGTTGCAGGGGGATATGCACCAGCCCGTCGGCGGCCAGCGTCACCGGCACCGCTTCCGATAAACGCGGCGGCTGGGAGGCCACAAGATCCCAGTACAGCTGGCCGGCCACCACCAGCACAGCCGCCGCCAGCAGGCTGCCGGCGGTGCGGCGGGCGTTGCGGTAGCGGGCAATCCCCTTGCGGCGAAGAATAGGCCCGACCTGACGGCGGTATTCACCACGCAGGCGCACCAGGATCGGCAGGTAGCCGGCCATCAGCACCGCCATCGCCGCCGCGCTGAGATAATTCAGCCAGGACGCGCCGTTGGTGACATGGGCGACAAAGCTCAGACGGGGTTTCGTCAAGCCGATGGTTTCCAGCTTCATCAACAGCAGAACGCACTCGCCGCTCAGGGGCAGCAGCAGCAGCAGCGATAATATTACCAGCAGCGGCCAGCGCCAGGCCGCCAGCCGCCGCACCACCATGGCGGTCATGATGGCGCTCAGGGCCAATACCACCACGGCGCACGCCACCGCGCTGAGATTCAACAGCAAATCAGTATTGATGACCCCTGAAGACGTCAATGCGCTGAGATTGGGATCGGCGCCCCAATTCAATGCCGCACCGGCCGGCAGCAGAAACTGCCAACCGTAGCCGATACGGGCGGAATAGGTGAACTGACTCGCCAGGAACAGCAGCAGTAAAATAAATTGCAGCACGGCGAGGGTCAGTTGCAGCGGCTGGCCGGCGCGCAGGTAAATCCCCGCCAGGGTCCCGGCCGCCAGGGCCAGTAAATTTACCCATACCAGCCCGCGCAGGGAAGGCGTCGGCCGACGGACCCAGTTCAAACCGCAGAGCAGCGCCACCGGCAGGAAAGCTTGTAATACGGTAACGAAAAAATAGTTCATGAAGCCTACTCAGAACCGGTAATCATTGTGCGGTGGTCCGGCAGGCCACTGCGACAGCGAAAACAGAACACGACCGCCAAGGCGGTCGTGGCTGGAGAGTATTATTTCAAGCCGACGTATTTAAACGTATAACTCACGTCGAACGGTTTCCACCACGGACCGACACCGGTTTCAGCGTCGGTATGGCGGTACATGCCGGCCTTCGGCGGCGGCTCGATATGGAAAGTCACTTTATAATTACCCACGCCCATCATTTTGACATTTTGGCCGTAATGCGGGCCATCATTGGCCACCATTGCCATAAATGTACCGTCTTGTTTCGCACCGGTATCGGTGTTCACCAAAGAGTAGCCAATGGTCAGGTAAGGCATCCATTCACCGGCGCCAAAACCGTTCTGATTGCCTTTCACCGCGTGGATATCGGTTTCAAGATGGACATCGGCCTTGGCCGCGGGCAAGCCCATGCCGCGAGGCTCCATCTCGATGGGCTGTAAATAAACCGCTGCGATTTCCATGCCGTTCATGGTGATAGGTTCACCGGCCGGATGCTCGGCGGCCATAACCGCCGGGGCGACTGTAAAACCGGTAATAACCATCGCGGTTATCAACCCTTTGTTCATCATCATCTATCTCATCCTCAAGTCATATCCGCCATATTCCTGGTTGCAGCTGCGTTGGCTTTCCTGCAACTCGAAGTATTTAGGGTAAATACCCGTTACTTCAATTGGGTATAATTGTTATAAATTGCTCTACACTGCTTCATGCCCGGGTATCTCGGTACGGGAACGGCGACGCATCACCCAGAGGGCGAACAGCGCGGCCAGTACCAAAACTGCTTGCGGAGCCAGAGTCTCCAGATAGGGGTAAATCCCCAACAGACTAATTTGCGGCATATTCTTTAATAGGGTCGGTTCGAATAATTTTCCTTCGATCAGCTCCAGAACCCCCTGGCCGGCAAATACGAACGCCATCAGATACATAAAACCGCCGGTAAACATAAAAAACGGCTTAAGCGGCAGTTTCACCACCGTATAACGCATCAGCACATATACCAGCAGCAACACGACGCATCCCACCAGGAATCCGGCCAGTATGGACATATGGCCCGCCACGCCGGCGGAGTCACCAATCAGCGCGTAATAGAACAGTACGGTTTCCGCTCCTTCACGGTACACCGCCAGAAAACTGGTAAACCACAGGCCGGCCAGTGAGCCGCTGGTGAGAGACAGGGAAAGCTTGCCTTCCAGATAGGCCTTCCAGTGCCGCGCCTCCACCTTGGAGAGCAGCCAATAACTCATAAAGAACAGGGTCACCACCGCCACCATCATGGTGCCGCCTTCCAGCAGTTCCCGATTGGCGCCGGAATTGGCGAACATCCACTGGAAAAGACCCGCGGTGACGAGGCTTGCCAGCAATGCCACCCAGACCGATTGATTGATCATCGGCAGTTTGTCCTGATGTTTGTTTTTCACCAGGTAAGCAATAATTGCCGTTACGATTAACAGCGCCTCCAGCCCTTCCCGCACGATAATCAGCAGGCTGTAGATAAACAGGCCCCAATGGCTTTCCTGCCCGGCCCCCAGCATATCCACTGCCTTGGACAGGTCCTGGCCCAAGGCATCGGCCTGCTGTTGCACCTGATCCAACGGCGCTCCGGCCTTCATCAGGCTGACCAGACGGGTAAAATAGCCTTCCAGGGCGGTTTTGAACGCCGTATCGCGGGAGCCGATTTTATTTTCCATGCCGCTGGCTTCGAAGTGATCGAAGTACGCGTCCTGAATCGCCATCATGCCCTCTTTGCCTTGCCCCGCCCGGTATTGGGCGATGGCGGCGGCTACCGCGGAATTGATATCATCGCTCACCTGCCGCCAGTTGGCATCCGGCGCCGCGTCCGCGCCAGCGCTTGCCGCCGCGCTGCCGGCGGTGGCCGGTACCGGCGCCGTTACCGGCTGATCCGGACGGGTGGTGGGCAGGCCCGGCAGCAGATCTTCGATATTCTGCAGCAGCGTGGTGTCGGCGTAGGCCATGGCGGTCATCTGATCAGGCTGGGTCGCCAGGGTGATCAGCGCGGAAAATTGCTGGTTGATATCGGCGGCTTGCTGCGATGAGCGGTTATTACGCACCGACATTTCCATTTCCGAGTTTTTAAAGCCCTGGAAAAAGGCTTGCTGCACGCTTTGACTGGCGGCGTCATACTGACCCTGCTGGTACTGCGTCACCGCGTTCGCCAGAAAATCGTCAATGACCTTGAATTTTTGCTGCCAGTAAAGGGCAATCTTGTCGTTACCGTAGACCGAGTTCTGCGCCGTGGCCACCAAGGGTTTCCCGCCGGTCAATATGGGCAATACATCCGCCAGCTCGCCTTTAAGGGTCTCGATTTTCCCCTGCACGTCGGACAGCGGCTTGCCGTCGCTGATCATCTGGCGGATTTCGCCAAACTGGCTTTCCATTTGATAGCTTTTCTGCGCTGAGGTATTAATGCGAATCGGCCCTTCCAGGTTTTCGAAAACCTCGAAATAGGCCATCTGCACTTCACGGCGCGCGGCATCTTTCTGCTGCTGCTGATAAAGTTGGGCGGTAGTATCCAGACGGCCCTGGATATCGGTTATCCAGGCTTTGTAATCATCCGCCGACCAGGCGCACGTAACACCGAGCAGCCAGATCAGGGCACACAGCAAAAATTTCGGCAAGGAGGTGAACATCGAACCAATACCAAACGTCAATGAGATTTATTTGCATTATCACCGAACCGCACGAATAAACAATGATTAGGGTCAAGAAAGGTTTTTTTAACAAAAATTTTTTGAAGGGAATTGTATCTGAATGCGGCAGGCCCGCCGCACGCCGGGCTGACAGCGCAATTCACTACAGCTGAACCGGGCGTGTTAAAGGAAAACCGCGCCGATGGGGTCGAAGCGGGCGTGGTTTTACCGCCCGCCCGAGCGCCCCATGGCGCGGTAAGCCCGCTATCACCGCACGCGCAGCAAGCCTGTTAAAGGGAAACCGTGCCGATGGGGTCGAAGCGGGCGTGATTTTACCGCCCGCCCGAGCGCCCCATGGCGCGGTAAGCCCGCTATCACCGGACGTGCAGCAAGCCAGTTAAAGGGAAACCGTGCCGATGGGGTCGAAGCGGGCGTGGTTTTACCGCCCGCCCGAGCGCCCCATGGCGCGGTAAGCCCGCTATCACCGGACGCGCAGCGAGCGAAAAGCAATCCCGCGCCGCAGGCGCGGAACTCATCACATAATCGGCTGCGCCAGCCGCACAATGGCAATCAGCGGCTGCGGGTAGATCCCCAACAGCAGCACCAGCAGCGAGGAGATCAACACCACCACCCCACCGGCGGTCAACGCCCAGTTGCTCGGAGTATCGCGGCGTAATCTTTCCGGCGGGCTCAGATACAGACTGACCATCACCCGCAGATAGTAGTAAAGGCCGATGGCGCTCCCCACCACCACGGTGCCGGTCAGCCACCATAAGTGGGCGCTGACGCCGGCGGCGATAATATAGAACTTGCCGATAAATCCCAGCGTCATCGGAATCCCCGCCAATGACAGCATCATCACGGTCATCACCGCCGACAGGATGGGCTTATGCCAGAACAGCCCGCGATAGGAGAAAAGCGAATCGGCATCCGGCCCGGTGTAAGGACTGGACATCAGGCTGACCACGCCGAAGGCGCCCAGGCTGCTAAAGAGATACCCCGCCAAATAGACCCCGATGGCCTCCATGGAAAGCAGATGCGCGTTGACCGCAATCAGCCCCACCACCATATAGCCCAGGTGGGCAATGGAGGAATACCCCAACAGCCGTTTGATATTGCTTTGACCCAGGGCCATCAGGTTACCGAACAGGATGGAGAAAAAGGCGATAATGCCCAGCACCAGCCGCAGCGCGCTGCTGTCGGTGACCGGCGCGTACAGGAACAGCCGCATCAGCACCGCAAAAATCGCCACTTTGCTGGCGGTGGCGAGAAACGTGGACACCGGCGCTGGCGCCCCCTGATACACATCCGGCGTCCACAGATGAAACGGCACCAGCGAGAGCTTAAAGCCGATACCCACGATCATCATGCCCAGACCCGCCAGCAGCAGCGGCTGTTGCAGCATGGCGGCGTTGAGCTGATGGCCCAGGGCGACGAACGACAGGTTGCCGGTATCGGCATACACCAGCGCCATGCCGAATAACAGAAAGGACGAGGCCGCAGCGGACAGCAATGTGTATTTGATACTGGCTTCAAACGGCCGTTTTTGCTGATAGGCATAGCCAATCAGGCCGAACAGCGGCAGCGAAAGCAGTTCAATGCCCAAGAACATGGACGCCAGATGGGTGGCGCCCGCCAGCAGTATGCCCCCCATGGCGGCGATCAATACCAGCAGATAGAACTCGTCGCGGTTACCGGGATAACCCGCCAGCCAGGGATAGGCAAAGGTGCTGGTGGCCAGGCTGGAAAACAGCACCAGCGCGGTATAGAACACCGAATAGCCGTCCGAGCGAATCAGCGGCGTGACGTCCATGGCGCCGGCATAACCGACGAAAAAGAGTGAAAGCAATGCCACGTTGAGGCCGATGACCGTCAGGGTGGCGTTGACGAAATGGTTGCGTCGCCACGCAATGCACAGCATCACAACCACCACCGTCAATCCGACGATCAACAGCGGCAACAGTGCGATCAGTTGTTGAGGAGTTATTGTCATGGCGAATTACGGCCTTGTTGTTGTAAAAGTTGAACCAGCTTCGTTTATCGAGAACCAGTGCTGTACGTTGCCCATTGCCGCCTGAGAGGTTTGCAGCACCGCCTGCGGGAATATTCCCAGCAGCACCAGCAACACCGCCAGCAGCAGGATGATCGACAGCTCGCGCACCGTCATTCCCGGCAGGATGTCGGTGGATTTGGCCGGACCGTAATAAGCGCGCTGCATCATAATCAGCGAATAAACCGACGCGAACACCAGGCCGAAGGTAGAAATCACCGTGATAACCGGTACCACCGGGAAGCTGCCGAAAAGAATCAGGAACTCGCCGACAAAGTTACCGGTTCCCGGCATACCCAGGGTGGCCACCGCGAAGAACAGCGACAAGGCGGGAATCAGCTTCAGGCGGCCCCACAACCCGCCCATTTGCCGCATATCGCGGGTATGCAGGCGTTCATAAAGCTGTCCACAGATGATAAACATCCCGGCGGCGGAGAGGCCATGGGCAATCATCTGCACCACCGCCCCCTGATAAGCCAATTGGCTGCCGCTGTATATCGCTATCAGCACGAAACCCATATGGGACACGCTGGTATAGGCAATCAGGCGTTTGATGTCGGTCTGGATGAATGCCATCCAGGCACCGTAGAAAATACCTATCACCCCGAGCCACATGGCGATGGGGGCGAATTCATGGGAAGCATGGGGAAACAGCGGCAGGCTGAAGCGCAGCAGACCGTAGGCCGCGGTTTTCAGCAGTATGCCCGCCAGGTCGACGGAGCCGGCGGTAGGCGCCTGGCTATGGGCGTCCGGCAGCCAGCCGTGCAGCGGCACCACCGGCATCTTTACCGCGAAAGCCAGGAAGAATCCCAGCATCAGCAAATATTCCACCTGGGAAGACATGGGGGTATGCAGCAGATCTTCGTAATTGAAGGTCCAGACGCCGGTGGCGTTGTAATGGACGAACACCAGCCCGATGATGGCCACCAGCATGACCAGTCCGCTGGCCTGGGTATAGATAAAGAATTTGGTGGCGGCGGCGATACGGGTTTTGCCGTCCGATGCCCGATGTCCCCACAGGGCTATCAGGAAATACATCGGCACCAGCATCATTTCCCAGAAGAAGAAAAACAGGAACATGTCGATAGCCAGGAACACACCGATAACGCCGCCGAGGATCCACAGCAGGTTAAGGTGGAAGAACCCCTGGTAACGCTGGATTTCACGCCAGGAACAGAGAATGGCCAGCACCCCCAGCAGCGCGGTCAGCACCACCATCAGCAGGGACAATCCGTCCAGCGCCAGATGGATGGAAATACCGAAGCGCGGTATCCACGGCAGCACATATTCAGATTGCCACTGGGGCAGCCCCTGCGCTGAAACCAGTGAATAATTGCCCTGCAGCCACAGCTGCAGGGAGAGCGCCAGTGTCAGCCCCATGGAGATCACGGCAATCCAGCGCGGTACCTTGGTACCGAATCGCTCGCTTTGCCAACACAGCAGACCGCCAATGAAGGGGAAAAGTATTAGCCAAGGTAGTAGCATGGCGTTATGCGTCCCTAAATTGAAAAAAACCCGAAAACTTGCTGTCGAACGAGAAGGTGTTCTCCCCTCCCGCTCCGCGCATGTCGTCATCACCATTTATTTGTCAGACGACTTTCCGTTAACCGATAAAGCGTTATCCGGACAGCATCAAACGAAAATCAACAGCGCCACCACAATCACGGCGCCTAAACTCATCGAGGCCGCATACCAGCGCACCTGGCCGTTTTCACTCAGCGTCAGGCCGCGGCCGCCCCAGCGCGCCAGCACCGCCGGGGTATTCATCAAGGCGTTCAGCGGATCGCGCTGCAGCAGTCTGGCAATGCCCAGATAGGTTTGCACAAACACTTTGTCGTACAGCCAGTCGAAGCCCCAGGCGTTAAACCACCACAGGGTGAGCAAGCGCCCCGGCGCGCTGGCGGCGATGGACTTCACCAGCCGGCGCTCGCCGAGATACAGCCAGGCGGCAATGAGTATACCGACGATCACCAGCAGACCGGAGACGATTTCCAGCGTCATTTTGCCGTCCTCGCCGCCGCGGATATCCGGCAGAACCCCCGCCAGCGGCGGCGTAATCAGCGCGCCGATAAAGGTGGACAGCACCAGCAGCACCAGCAGCGGCAGATGGTGGCTAATGCCTTTGCCGGCATGGGCCTTGATTTGCTCTTTACCGTGAAAGACGATGAAAATCATGCGGAAGGTATAAATGGAGGTCAGAAACGCCCCCACCAGGCCCGCCAGCATCAGGTTGTTATTGCCGTTGAGCAGGGCGCCCCAAAGGATTTCATCCTTACTGTAGAAACCCGCGGTGACGATGGGCAGCGCCGACAGCGCCGCGCCCCCCACCAGGAAGCAGATATACACCAGCGGAATGGATTTGCGCAGCCCGCCCATCTTGAAAATATTCTGCTCGTGGTGACAGGCCAGGATAACCGAGCCCGACGAGAGGAACAGCAGGGCTTTGAAAAACGCGTGCGTCATCAGGTGGAAAATAGCCGCATCCCAGGCATGTACCCCAAGAGCCAGGAACATGTAGCCTATCTGGCTCATGGTGGAATAGGCCAGGACGCGCTTGATGTCGGTTTGCACCAGGGCGGCGAACCCCGCCAGCACCAGGGTGATGGCGCCGACGATGCCCACCAGGTGCAGCACCTCGGGGGCCATCAGGAACAGGCCGTGGGTGCGGGCAATGAGATAAACCCCGGCGGTGACCATGGTGGCGGCGTGGATCAGCGCCGAGACCGGGGTCGGACCGGCCATGGCATCCGCCAGCCAGGTCTGTAACGGCAGCTGCGCCGATTTACCTACCGCGCCCCCGAGCAGCATCAATGTCGCCAGGGTGATGGCGGTTGAACCCGCCGCCATATGCTGCGGCGCCAAGACCACCATTTCGCGGAAATTCAGCGTGCCCAGCTGGGTAAACAGGATAAACAGGGCAAAGGCCAGCAGCACATCGCCCACGCGGGTGACGATAAAGGCTTTCATCGCCGCCGCGCCGTTTTTCGATTCGGTGTAATAGAAGCCGATGAGCAGATAACTGCACAGCCCCACCCCTTCCCAGCCGAGATACATCAGCAGCAGGTTATCCGCCAGCACCAGCAGCACCATGCTGGCGATAAACAGGTTGGTATAGGCAAAAAAACGCGAATACCCCTCTTCCCCGCGCATATACCAGGCGGCGAACAGATGGATAAGAAAGCCGACGCCGGTAACCACCGACAGCATGGTGAGGGACAATCCGTCCAGGCTCAGGGTGACGGCGATATTGAAGTTATCCACCGACATCCAGGTCCAGAGCGGCTGGTTAAACACCGCCGCGCCGTCGCTGCGGGTGCCGAGGAAATCAATGGCCACCCAGAGTGTGGTAAGCGCGGCCAGCAGTATGGTGCCGACCCCCACGATAGCCGAAGCGTTTTCTCCCCAGCGTCCCCGGGAAAACGCCAGCAGCAGGAATCCCAGCAGGGGAAACAGAATGGTTAAGTAAAGTAGGTTCATCCGTGCATCTCGCTGACTTTATCAATATTCAGGTTTTGACGGCGGCGATGCAGCTGCAGCAGCAGTGCCAGGCCGATGCTGGCCTCGGCCGCGCCAAGACTGATGGCCAGAATGTACATCACCTGTCCGTCGGCCTGTCCCCAATAGCTGCCCGCCACCACAAACGCCAGGGCGGAAGCGTTGATCATGATTTCAAGCCCCAGCAGCATAAACAGCAGGTTACGGCGAATCAGCATGCCCGTTAAACCGAGAACAAACAGAATGGCGGCCAGAATGAGTCCGTGGGAAAGCGGGATCATGCTTGTTCCTCCGATTTTCTTTTTATGGCGTCGGTGATTTTCGGACCCTTGTACAGGGCATCCACGTCACGGTCTTCGCGTCCCAGATGGAAGGCCACCACCAAACCGGCCAACAGCAGCATGGAAGCCAGTTCCACCGCCAGGACGTAAGGCCCGAACAGCGTGATGCCGACGTTTTTCGCACTGATCATCTCGCCGCTGATGCCGTGATCGGCAGCGCCGTAAATACCCCGGATGAGGGTCCACAGCAGCAGCAGCGACAGGATTCCCGGTCCGATCCAGGCCGAGGGCGCCAGCCAATCGCGCTCCTGCCGCGCCGTGGACGCCCCGAGATTGAGCATCATCACCACGAACACGAACAGCACCATGATGGCGCCGGCGTAGACAATAATTTCCAGCGCCCCGGCAAAGTAGGCGCCCAGCGTAAAAAACACGCAGGCGATAGCCAGCAGCGATACGATCAGATACAGCAGTGCGCGTACCGGATGGGTGTGGGTAATCACCCGCAGCGTGGCCAATATGGCCACCAGACCGGCTACATAAAAAGCGACTTCCATGCTTAACTCCTTAGGGCAGCAAACCTTTGACGTCGATGGGTTTGGCTTCGTTTTCCGCGTCGCCTTTATCTTTCCCGCCAATCGCCATGCCGGCCATCCGGTAAAAATTATATTCCGGATACTTACCCGGCCCCGAAATCAGCAGATTTTCTTTTTCATACACTAAATCCTGACGCTTGAACTCGCCCATTTCAAAATCCGGCGTCAGCTGGATTGCCGTGGTGGGGCAGGCTTCTTCACACAAACCGCAGAAAATGCAGCGGGAGAAATTGATACGGAAAAATTCCGGATACCAACGTCCGTCCGCGGTTTCCGCCTTTTGCAGCGAAATACAGGCCACGGGACAGGCCACGGCGCACAGGTTACAGGCGACGCAGCGCTCCTCGCCGTCGGGATCGCGGGTCAATACGATGCGGCCGCGGAAACGGGGCGGCGGATTGACCGGCACGTCGGGATACATTTGGGTTTCGCGTTTGCTGAACGCTTGCATGCCAATCATCCAGATACTGCGTAACTGGGTGCCGCAACCAAAGACCAGCTCTTTTAATGTCATGGTTTTTTCACCCCTTATTGAGCGTTGTACAAGATGACCGCCGCCGTCGCCAGCAGGTTCAGCAGCGTTAACGGCAGGCAGAATCTCCAGCCGAAAGCCATCACCTGGTCATAACGCGGACGGGGTAGCGCCGCGCGGATCAGGATGAACATCATCATAAAGAAGCCGGTTTTAATGGCGAACCAGATAAAGGAGGGTAAAAACGGTCCCTGCCAGCCGCCGAAAAACAGCGTGACTATCAGGGCCGACACCGTCACGATACCGATGTATTCCCCGACAAAGAATAAACCGAACTTCATGCCGGAATATTCAATGTGATAACCGTCCGCCAGTTCCTGTTCGGCTTCCGGCTGGTCGAAGGGATGACGGTGGCACACCGCAATCCCGGCCAGCACGAAGGTGGCGAAACCGAAAAACTGCGGAATGATATTCCACAAATGCGCCTGGGAGGCGACGATGTCCCCCAGTTTGAAGGAACCGGCCCGCGCCACCACGCCCATGAGCGACAGTCCGAGGAAAACCTCGTAGCTCAGGGTCTGCGCCGAGGCGCGCATGGCTCCCAGCAGAGAGTATTTGTTATTGCTCGACCAGCCGGCGAACAGCACCGCGTATACCGCCAGACCGCCCATCATCAGAAAGAACAGCACGCCGATATTGAGATCCGCCACCACCCAGCTGGAACTCACCGGCACGATGGCGAAGGAGAGCAGCAGCGCGGTAAAGGCAATCACCGGCGCCAAAGTGAATATCATCCGGTCGGCGAAGGGCGGGATCCAGTCCTCTTTAAAGAACATTTTCACCATGTCCGCCACCAGCTGCAGCGAGCCGCCCCACCCTACCCGGTTCGGTCCGTAGCGGTTCTGGAACAGCCCAAGCAGCCGGCGTTCGCCAAAGCTCATGAACGCGCCGCAGGACACCACCACCAGTAAAATCACAATCGCTTTCAGCACGGCAATAATGGCGTCAATCACATCCGGTGTTAACCAACTCATAGTGCGGCCTCCCGCAGATTTTCAACGGTTTGTCCCAACCACACCGGCGGTATGCCCGGCAAACCCAGCGGCAGGCCAATCTGACCGACGGTCAGGCCTTCGCTGAATCGTACCGGCAGACGCACAGACTGGCCGGCGCAGGTAAACTCAAGCAGCGTGCCGCTGTTGACCCCCAGATGCTCGGCGTCTCGACGGTTGAGCGCCACATAAGGCGCCGGCATCCGCTCCTGGATAACGGCCGACCGCTGCGAGGTTTCTTCGCTGCCGAACAGATGATAATAAGGCGCGATACGCCACCGTCCGTCGGATGGCGGGGAGAATGCCGCCGGAACGTCAGTGAAGTAAGCCAACGCGCCGTCGCCGGGTTCCAGCAAACGCACGCCGGGATCGCCGTGGCGCAAATGGCCGCCCACTTCATCCTGGAATTTATTCCAGGCCTGCGGCGAGTTCCAGCCCGGCGCCCAGGCGAAGGCCACCTGTTTGCTGTTGCTGTTCGGGCCGCTGTTGCCTTCCATGGAGAAGGCAAACATGGTGTCCTGATCCTGCGGCTGACGGGGTTCGTGCACGTCGATATTGGCGCGCATGGCGGTCCGTCCGCTGTAGCGGTGAGGCTCGCGGGCCAGTTTTTGGCCCCTGACGCGGAAACCGGCGTCCGGCGCGGCCTGGACGATGCCCGCCAGCTGCGGCAGCGCTTCGGCGCAGGCGGCGATGATGTGGTCGAACTGAGTCCAGTCCACGTGGCGATTCAGATAAGTGGAGTGCAGAGAGTGCAGCCAGCGCCAGCTTTCCAGCATCACCGTCTGGCTGTCATAATAAGCCGGGTCAAACACCTGGAAGAAGCGCTGAGCCCGGCCCTCCTGATTCACCAGCGTCCCGTCGCTTTCGGCGAAACTGGCCGCCGGCAGGATCAGATCCGCCTTATCCATAATGGCGGTACGCTGGTGGTCCACCACAATCAGGTTAATGGCCTTCTCCAGCGCGGCGTCGATACGCGAGGCCGCCCCGTGGCGATAGAGATCGTTTTCCAGCACGATAACGCTGTCCGCCCCACCGCTTTCCAACTGCTCCAGCGCGTCGTCCAGGGAACCGCCGCCTATCATCGCCAGTCCCATACTGTTGGCGCTTGGGGCGACAAAGGTAATGCCGACATCGGCGCCGCGGCCTTTCAATGCACGGGCGACATTGGCGGCGGCGGCGATTACCGCTTCGCTGCCGGCGCTGCCGCCGGAAATAATCAGCGGCTTACGGGCGCCGGCCAGGGCCTGCACCGCAATGTCGATTTTGGATTTCAGTCCGTCGGCGAGATCGGTTACCGCCGGCGCGCCGTCATCCAGGGCATGGGCAATGGCGAAACCGAGCCGGGCCTGATCTTCCACCGGCGCGCAGTAGGTCCAGGCAGAGAGATCGTCGAGCTTGGTGCTGTCGACATTGGTGACGAACAGCGGATAGCCGGCGCGCTGACCGATGGTTTGGATAGCGGCAATCTGCCAGTCGGCGACTTTCTGCGCCGCAGCCATCTCACGGGACTTGCCCTTTACCGCCTGGCGCACGGCCAGGGCGATGCGGGCGCCGGTCTGGGTCAGGTCTTCCCCGAGCACCAGCACCGCGTCGTAGCTCTCGATTTCACGCAGCGCGGGAGTACGGATGCCGCTGTCGCGCAGCACCTTGAGCATCAGCGCCAGGCGGCCCTGTTCAGCGGCGGAAACGCCGCTGTAAAAATTCTCGGCCCCCACCAGTTCGCGCAAGGCGAAATTGCTCTCTACGCTGGCACGCGGCGACCCGATACCGATCATCTTTTTGGCCTGCCGCAGCGCGTCGGCCGCACCTTGCATCGCCTGCTCGGCGTTCAGGGCGATCCAATCCTCGCCGCGGCGCTGCAGCGGCTGGCGGGGACGATCTTTCAGATTAACGTAACCGTAGCCGAAACGGCCGCGATCGCAGAGGAAATAGTGATTGACGCTGCCGTTATAGCGGTTTTCGATACGGCGCAATTCGCCGTAGCGTTCACCGGGGCTGGTGTTGCAGCCGACGCTGCATTGCTGGCAGATGCTGGGAGCGAACTGCATATCCCATTTGCGGTTGTAGCGTTCGGAATGGGTCTTGTCGGTAAATACCCCGGTCGGACAGACTTCCACCAGATTGCCGGAGAATTCGCTTTCCAGCGCCCCATCCTGGGTACGGCCGAAATAGACGTTGTCATGGGCGCCATAGACCCCGAGATCCGTACCGTCGGCATAATCTTTATAAAAGCGGACACAGCGGTAACAGGCGATACAGCGGTTCATCTCATGGGAAATAAACGGCCCGAGATACTGGTTGCGATGGGTCCGTTTGGTAAAACGGTAGCGGCGGAAATTCTGCCCGGTCATCACCGTCATGTCCTGCAGGTGGCAGTTGCCGCCCTCCTCGCACACCGGACAGTCGTGGGGATGATTAATCATCAGCCACTCCACCACGCTCTGGCGGAAATTTTTCGCTTCGTCATCGGCAATGGAGATAAAGGTGCCGTCAGACGCCGGCGTCATACAAGACATCACCAGCCGGCCGCGGGTGTCTTCGGCGTTTTGGTATTGCTTGACCGCGCACTGGCGGCAAGCTCCGACGCTGCCCAGCGCCGGATGCCAGCAAAAATAGGGAATATCAAGGCCAAGCGACAGACAGGCTTCCAGCAGGTTGTCCGCCCCGTTAACCTCATATTCCTTGCCGTCTACATGAATGGTAGCCATAGTCAGCATGCTTCCGTGTGGCCCGTAAAACCGCGGGCGTTAATCAAAAATGCGTCTTGTGCATAACAGGGTCGCCCATGCCCTTTGGCGGACAACCTCTGCAGGGTTACCAACGCGCTTTTAGCAAATTTGGCTGTACACCGGCAATAGCGCGGGTATTACCGATATGCTGCGGTGCAATTCCCGCTTCGAATTCTTCCCGGAAATATTTAATGGCGCTTTGCAACGGTTCCACCGCACCCGGCGCATGGGCGCAGAAGGTCTTGCCCGGGCCGAGGAAACGGCAAAGCTGCTCCAGGGTTTCGATATCCCCCGGCTGCCCCCGGCCGTTTTCCAGCGCCTGCAGCAGTTTCACGCTCCAGGGCAGGCCGTCTCGGCAGGGCGTGCACCAGCCGCAGGATTCGCGGGCGAAGAACTCTTCCAGGTTGCGCGTCAGGGACACCATATTGATTTCATTGTCCACCGCCATGGCCAGCGCCGTACCCAGGCGGCTGCCCGCTTTACCGATATGCTCGAAGTCCATGGGCAGATCAAGATGATCCCCGGTGAGAAAATCGGTGCCGGCGCCGCCGGGCTGCCAGGCTTTCAGGGTCAGGCCGTCGCGCATGCCGCCGGCATAGTCTTCCAGGATTTCCCGCGCCGTAATGCCGAAGGGCAGTTCCCACACGCCGGGATTTTTAACCCGGCCGGAAAAGCCCATCATCTTGGTGCCGGTATCGCTGCTTTTGCCCGCCGTAATGCCCTTGTACCATTCAACGCCGTCGGCAACGATGGCCGGCACATTGCACAGGGTTTCCACGTTATTGACGCAGGTGGGTTTACCCCAGGCGCCGGACGTGGCCGGGAACGGCGGCTTGGAACGCGGATTGGCGCGACGGCCTTCAAGCGAGCTTATCAATGCGGTTTCTTCTCCGCAGATATAGCGGCCGGCGCCGGTATGCACCATCAGCTCGAAATCAAACCCGCTGCCCAGAATATTCTTGCCAAGATAGCCGGCCTCGGTGGCCTCGGCGATGGCGCGGCGCAGATTGGCCGCCGCTTCGATATATTCGCCGCGCAGGAAAATATAGCCGCGATAGGATTTCAGGGCGAAGGCGGCAATGAGCATGCCTTCCACCAGCAGATGGGGCAGCTGTTCCATCAGCAGCCGGTCTTTATAGGTACCGGGTTCCATTTCATCCGCATTGCACAGCAGATAGCGGATATTCATGGAAGGGTCTTTGGGCATCAGGCTCCATTTCAGCCCGGTGGAGAAGCCGGCGCCGCCGCGCCCTTTCAGGCCCGAATCCTTTACCAGGGCGACAAGATCGTCCGGCGATATCCCCTTCAGCGCCTTTTCCGCGCCGGCATAGCCGTTCTTGCCGCGGTATTCGTCCAGCCAGACCGGCTGGTGGTCGTCCCGCAGGCGCCAGGTCAGCGGATGCGTTTCAGCAGTTCGTATAATCTGTTTGGTCATCGATACTGCTCCAATAGCGAACCGATACCTTCCGGCGTCAGATGAACGTGCGTATCATCGTCGATCATCATGGTCGGCCCCTTATCGCAATTCCCCAGGCAGCAGGTGGGCAGCAGGGTAAAACGCCCGTCCTCGGTGGTCTGGCCCGGCTTGATATTGAGGGAGTGCTCCAGCGCGGCCTGAATGCCCTGGTAACCGGTGATATGGCATACCACGCTGTCGCAATAGCGGATGATATGCCGTCCCACCGGCTGACGAAAAATCTGGCTGTAAAAGGTGGCGACCCCTTCCACATCGCTGCCGGGGATGCCCAGCACCTCGGCGATGGCGTCAATGGCGCCGTCCGGCACCCAGCCTCGCTGCTTTTGCACAATCTTCAGCGCTTCGATGGAAACGGCGCGGGCATCTTCGTAATGCTGTTTTTCATGCTCGATGGCATCGCGCTCAAGGGCGCTCAGCACAAAAACCTCGGCCGCGGCCGGCTGGCCGGATGCAACGGCCTGTTCATGGGTGGCTTTAGATTCTGGCATAATTAGCGGTCCACATCTGACATAACAAAATCGATACTGCCCAGGTAAACGATGAGATCGGACACCAGGCTGCCGCGAATAACCGAGGGTATTTGCTGTAAATGCGGGAAACTCGGCGTGCGGATGCGGGTCCGGTAGCTCATGGTGCTGCCGTCGCTGGTCAGGTAATAGCTGTTGATCCCCTTGGTGGCCTCGATCATCTGGAAGGATTCATTGGCCGGCATCACCGGTCCCCAGGACACCTGGAGGAAATGGGTAATCAACGTTTCGATATGCTGCAACGTGCGTTCTTTGGGCGGCGGCGTAGTCAGGGGATGATCCGCTTTAAACGGCCCCTCCGGCATATTGTCCAGGCATTGCTGAAGGATGCGCAGGCTCTGGCGCATCTCCTCCACTTTGAGCATGACGCGGCTATAGCAGTCGCTGATGCCGTCGCCCACCGGCACTTCAAAGTCAAAATTTTCATAGCCCGAATAGGGCCGCCATTTACGCACGTCGAAGGAGATACCGGTGGCGCGCAGCGCAGCGCCGGTAACGCCCCAATCCAATGCCTCCTGGGCATTGTAGGCGGCGACGCCCTCGGCCCTGCCGCGCAGCACGCTGTTCTTCAGCGCCGCTTTCACATAGGAGTCCAGGCGTTTGGGCAGCCAGTTGAGGAAATCGCGCAGCAAGCCGTCCCAGCCGCGGGGCAGGTCGTGGGCCACGCCGCCGATGCGGAACCAGGCCGGATGCATGCGGAATCCGGTAATGGCTTCCACCACGTCATAGATTTTCTGGCGATCGGTAAAGGCCAGGAACACCGGCGTCATACCGCCGATATCCTGAATATAGGTACTGATGTACAGCAGATGGCTGTTGATACGGAACAGCTCGGAGAGCATGACGCGAATGACGTTTACCCGGTCCGGCACCACAATACCGGCCAGCTTTTCCACCGCCAGCACGTAAGGCATTTCATTGACGCATCCCCCCAGATATTCCACCCGGTCGGTGTAGGGAATGTAGCTGTGCCAGGACTGCCGTTCACCCATTTTTTCCGCGCCGCGGTGGTGATAACCGATGTCGGGAACGCAGTCGACTATCTCTTCGCCGTCCAACTGCAAAATGATGCGGAACGCCCCATGGGCGGAGGGATGGTTCGGACCGAGATTCAAAAACATGAAGTCTTCGTTCTCCCGGCTCCGCGTCATTCCCCACTCCTCGGGTTTAAAGGTCAGCCCTTCCATTTCCAGATCCTGCTTCTGCTTGGTGAGCGTGAAGGGATCGAATTCGGTGGCCCGCGCCGGATAGTCCTTGCGCAGCGGGTGGCCTTGCCAGCTTTTGGGCATCATGATACGCGTCAAATGGGGATGGCCGTCGAAGGTCATGCCGAACATTTCCCAGGTTTCACGTTCATACCAGTTGGCGTTGGGAAAAATCTTGGTGGCGGTGGGCAGGTGCAGATCGCTTTCCGACAGCGCCACCTTAAGCATGACGTCCCGGTTCCGTTCAATGGAAATCAGGTGATAAAACACAGTGAAATCCGCCGCCGGCAGGCCTTCGCGGTGAGAGCGCAAACGCTCGTCCACGCCGTGGAGATCGTACAGCATCACATAAGGCTTCGGCAGTTTTTTCAAGAACAGCAGGACGTCGAGAATCTGCTCGCGTTTGACCCATACCACCGGGATACCGGTACGGGTGGGTTGTACGGTGAAGGCTTCCGGGCCGAAACGGTCACGCAATTCGCCGATAACCGGATCATCAAGGTGATCGCGGGTTTGCCAGGCCGGCTGGGCGAGGTTTTGCGTCATCAACTCTGTCATAGTTTTTTTCACCAAATTAAGGCTATACCGGCGTCATGCCATTGTGCGCGCTGACTGATTATGGCCGACAAATGTCGTGTTGATTCGCGCTTTAAAACTAAATTTCGTCGGGGGAACGCAGGTTGGTCACCGCGATTCTTTCACCCTGCTTACGATCGCGCTCCGCCTGCATATTGGCGCGATAGACCCCCTGGTCACCCACCACCCAGGATAAGGGACGCCGCTCTTTGCCGATGGATTCCTTCAACAGCAGCAACGCCTGAATATAGGCCTCGGGACGCGGCGGACAGCCGGGAATGTACACATCCACCGGCAGGAATTTGTCTACTCCCTGCACCACGGAATAAATGTCATACATGCCGCCGGAGTTGGCGCAGGCACCCATGGAAATCACCCATTTGGGCTCCAGCATTTGATCATAAAGGCGCTGGATAACCGGGGCCATTTTGGTGAAAGGCGTACCGGCAATGACCATGAAGTCCGCCTGGCGCGGAGAGGCGCGGATAACCTCGGAACCGAAGCGCGCCACATCGTGCACCGCGGTGAAGGAGGTGGTCATTTCCACGTAGCAGCAGGAGAGGCCGAAGTTATAGGGCCAAAGAGAATTACCGCGGCCCCAATTCACCACATCGTGCAACACAGTTTCAAGTTTGCCGAGAAAGACGCTGCGATTGACCTGGCCCTCCATGGGATCGGCGACAACTTCCTGTTTTTGCAGCGGATAGCGGTCATTCCCGTTATCACCGTCCGGATCAACCCGGGTAAGTGTATAATCCATTTTTTTGCCTCGCTGTTACGGCTGTCGACGTTGGTTTTCGGCGATAGGGCCGGACCGGCGCAGACGCAGGGAACGCTCAGGCGTCCAATCCAGCGCGCCAATCCGCACCAGGTAAACCAACCCCGCCAACAACACTAAAATGAAAACGGCTGCTTCGCAAAAGCCGCCCCAGCCCACTTCGCGGATAGAGGTGGACCAGGCGTACAAATACAATGCTTCCACGTCGAAAATGACGAAAAACATGGCAACCAGGTAATATTTGGCCGAAAGCCGCAACCTTGCGGTTCCAACGGGATCGATACCGGATTCAAACGGGACGTTTTTCGAGCGGGCATGGGCTTTTCCGCCCAGTAGGTAACCGCCGGACAACATAAAACAGCAGAGACCGGCGGCGCCAACGAAAAATACGGCAAGCGCCCAGTAATGGGCGGTGACTTCAGTGGTTATTGACATTCTCTTTGCTTACTCATCAAAAGTGGCGTTTTGCAGCCTGCTCTTTAACGGCAGTTCGACTCACCACATCGATTTATGGGAAGGATTTAAAAAACCGCATAGTGCTGCAGCCACCGGCAAACACAGTCATTATGTGGGGTTTTTACTCCTTTGCATAACCTTTTGTCAACTTGGACAAAGGAAACTTCATAGTAATTTACACCTGCAATATCTTATTAACATTTGATGCGTATGCTCGCCGCTTAATCGAGTCAGTAAACGACACGAAAAAGGGAATCCCCTTGTTCGGCGATTGCGTAACCTGAAAGACACTATACCATTTTCACGAGAAATCATGTTATTCCGCGTTTTTGGTAAGGGCAAAATATGATCCAGGACACAATTTTGCAACTTTTAGGAGTGAAAGTTGCACAGTACGTGCGCCCTGCAACGATTTTTTTTTCAGAAACAACGTTTTGATTTTTATTTGCACAAATAAAGAGATGCTTAACATTGCCGACGCAACAAAATCCGGCGCCGGAATGCCGCAAGGATAAATTAGGTAGAGAAAAGTGGAGGTAATAAGCTTTATAATCAAATAAAAATATATAATTGATATTTTAATAGATTTTAGTAGATTAAGCCCCATTAATCAGGGGCTTAATTAGGCTACTCAACACAGCTACTCATCACTGACGGTAAAGCTTTCTCCCTTCCCTTCCCCGTTCACTGCCCGTGGCAGAACAGGACTATAAGAACCGTTGCCGGCATTGATCGCGCTGAAAATCGCCATAGCCAGCTCATTTTCGCATTGAGGATTTTTACAGAGCACATACTGAGTGTCGGGCAAAGACGGCAATCCGTCGCTTTGCCCCAGTACCCGTAAATCCGCGCTCATCATCTCCACCGGCCGCGCGGTGACGCCGAGACCCGCTTTAACCGCCGCGCGGATAGCCGCCAGGGTAGACGCACTGTATGCGATACGCCATGGGATACCCGCATCTTGTAGAAACTCTATAGCCTGGGTCCGAAACGGGCTTGGCTCATCGGAAACCACCAGCGGGATCACATCACCGGGACTGAAACGGTAATCGGCGGCGCAATACCACAGGGTGGGAGAAGTACGCAGAGTGACATGGGAATGTTTTCCTTCACCCAGCGTAGTGATAGCCAAATCCACCTCTCCGCTGTTAAGCATTTCCTGCATCTGCGGGCCGCGTTTGACACAGACATCAATTGACAGCTTAGGGTATATCCTGGTGACCCTGCTGAGCAGGAAAGGCAGTATGGAGTCAGCCGTATCGTCCGATGCGCCGATTGTCAGCGAACCTTGGATATTACTGTACATAAGCGACGTACAGGCCTCGTCGTTGTAAAGTAAAATCTTCCTGGCATAACCAAGCAATTGAATCCCGTGTTCGGTCAAAAGCTTGTTCCGACCATGACGGGCAAACAATTCTTTTCCGACAAGCTGTTCTAATCGTTGCATCTGCTGGCTGACGGCCGATTGTGTTCGGCATACTGAAGCTGCTGCGGCCGCAAAGGTGTTGAGATCAGCGACGGCAACAAACGTTCTCAATAAATCAAGATCTAGATTGAGCACTGGACGATTTGCATTGGTCATAATATTGTCTTCACTTATGAATTCTAATTACACACTACTACCCTGGCGTTCAAAAAAATCGCATTTCCAAGCTATTACTGTTATGCACGTATCCCCACAGCCTTAACAACAAAATCCGGGGTCGTTTCGATAACCGATACGCACTTTAATCTTGCGGAGACTTTGCGATTTACAGGCAAAGTTCACACATATATAAATGGTAGCCAGCATCGTTGAAACATAGCGCCCGTAGTGGATAAAAGGCTAAATTTCGCAAGGATATCATCTACATAAAGCTAAATGTAAAACAAAGAAAGGCTTAACGGTAAACTAAAACTTAAATGTAATTAATTAAATGGCATGCTAACTTCAATTTCAAATGTTGAATATTAGTGGCTAGGTCCAATTTTTTTATCCCAACCCGCTTTATTTACATAAATTTTTCTTAACTATTGTTTCTTCGGTAAAATATATCTCATGGCAAAATTTTCTTACTGGTAAATGTATACCATAAATAGCTACCTTAAACGAAACAACAATAATTTGTAAGCATCAAAAGTTGACCTTTATTTTTCAATGGGAAAGTGCTCACATGCCGATGAAGTAGGGATACTTTACTTGGGTGAAAAATGTGATAAGTATCATGATACCTGGCTTCATCCCGGCCCTTTTGCGCTAAAAGGAATGCGAAAGGGATATTTACGCAATTTTTCTTAACATCTTAACCGCTGGTAACTAGACCGGTCGCCAACCGACCTCTTTTATCAGAGTAGACCCTATTCGCCATCATTAGTATATAAAATACTCAAACCGTGAAACCAAGCGGAATGTAAAGATTATCACATCAGAATAATATATCTAATGATTAATATTTTATGGATTTTTTAACTGAAAAAACGGTTAATGTAAAATTGTCTGTTGACATCCTGTTTTCAGCCTGAACATTACCGCTATTGACGCCCTGAAACCTTCTAAAGGACAAACCAGTGGAGTACATTATGCAGAATGCGCGATTTCCCGGTTAAAATACGTTTTCCCTGCATAAGGCATAATATCGTGAGCACTAGCGTTGAAAAATCCAGTAAATTGGAAAATGTTTGTTACGACATTCGGGGCCCGGTGCTCAAAGAAGCCAAGCGTCTCGAAGAAGAAGGTAATAAAGTCCTTAAGCTAAATATCGGCAATCCCGCTCCGTTCGGTTTTGAAGCGCCGGACGAGATTTTAGTGGATGTGATTCGCCATTTGCCCACCTCGCAGGGCTATTGTGATTCAAAAGGCCTCTATTCGGCCCGTAAAGCCATCATGCAGCATTACCAGGCACGCAATATGCTGGATATCACCGTTGAAGACGTGTATATCGGCAACGGCGTATCCGAGCTCATCCTGCAATCAATGCAGGCGTTGCTTAACACCGGTGACGAAATGCTGATACCCGCCCCTGATTATCCGTTATGGACCGCGTCAGTAGTGCTGTCCGGCGGCAACGCCGTACATTATCTCTGTGACGAAGGCGCCGGTTGGTTTCCGGATCTGGACGATATCCGCAAAAAAATTACGCCGCGCACCCGGGGACTGGTGATCATCAATCCCAATAACCCCACCGGGGCGGTCTACAGTAAAGAAATGTTATTGGAATTGGTAGAGATAGCCCGTCAACATAACCTGATTATCTTCTCGGATGAAATCTATGACAAAATACTTTATGACGAGGCGCAGCATCATTCAATAGCCGCCCTGGCGCCCGATCTGCTTACCTTGACCTTTAACGGCCTGTCAAAGACCTATCGTGTCGCCGGCTTTCGCCAGGGCTGGATGGTACTGAACGGACCGAAAAAACAGGCCAAAGGCTATATTGAAGGACTCGAAATGCTGGCGTCCATGCGATTATGCGCCAATGTGCCGATGCAGCATGCCATCCAGACCGCGCTGGGGGGCTACCAGAGCATCAGCGAATTCATTATGCCGGGGGGACGGTTATACGAACAGCGCAACCGGGCCTGGGAACTGATTAACGATATTCCCGGCGTCTCCTGCGTCAAACCCAGCGGTGCGCTTTATATGTTCCCTCGCATCGATGCCCGTCGTTTCAATATTCTTGACGATCAGAAATTGGTACTGGATTTGCTGCTGGAAGAGAAAGTGCTGCTGGTCCAGGGCACGGCGTTTAACTGGCCGTGGCCCGATCATCTGCGCATCGTCACGCTGCCAAGGGTGGATGTGCTGGAAAGCGCCCTCGGCAAATTCAGCCGTTTTTTGCAGAAATACCATCAGCAATAAGAGCGAGTTATGAACCAAAGCCATTTTTTTGCCCATCTGTCCCGGTTGAAGCTGATTAATCGCTGGCCGTTAATGCGTAACATCCGCACCGAAAATGTATCTGAACACAGCCTGCAGGTGGCGTTTGTGGCCCATGCCCTGGCGGTGATCAAAAACCGCAGGTTCGGCGGCCGGCTGAATGCCGAACGCATCGCTTTGCTGGCGATGTATCACGATACCAGCGAAGTGCTCACCGGCGACATGCCGACGCCGATTAAATATTTCAATGCGCAGATTGCCCATGAATACAAAAACATCGAGAAAATCGCCCAGGGAAAGCTTATCGAGATGCTGCCGGAAGAGCTGAGGGAGGATTTCCGGCCGCTGATTGACGAGCAATACTATGCCCCGGAAGAGAAAGCAGTGGTGAAACAGGCGGACACCCTTTGCGCCTATTTAAAGTGCCTGGAGGAGATTTCCGCCGGCAACAATGAATTTACCCCGGCCATGGCGCGGCTGGAGAAAACCCTCGAAGAGCGTAACAGCCCGGAAATGGACTATTTTATGACGGTGTTTATTCCCAGCTTCAGCCTCTCCCTGGACGAAATCAGCAACCACGATTCGCCGCTGTAACGGCTATGCCGGCCCGGCCGGCATAAATCTATCGGGAATGCATTGCCTGGCCATGGCGGCCGGAATGAAAGCGTCTTGAGCAAGCCTTAATCAGAAGGGAAAGAGCACCGGCACCAGCAGCACGCTCGCCGCCATCACCAATAGGGTGAAAGGAACGCCGAGGCGGAGAAAGTCGCCGAATTTATAGCCTCCCGGCGCCAGCACCAGGGTGTTTACCGGCGATGAAACCGGCGTCATGAAAGCCGAGGAGGCGGCGATAGCCACAATCATGGCGAAGGGATACGGGGACACCGACATTTCATGGGCGGCGGCCACCGCGATGGGCGCCATCAGTACCGCCGTGGCGGTATTGGAAATGAACAGTCCGATGACCGCGCAAAGGACAAACAGGCTCAAGAGCATCATATGCGCTCCCGCCCCGCCCGATATGTCCATCAGCAAACGCACCACCAGCTCGACGCCGCCGGTCTTTTGCAGGGCCAGGGCGAACGGCATCATGCCGACGATAAGAATCAGGCTCGGCCAATGGATGGCGCGGTAAGCGCTTTCCATATCGATACAGCGGAACTTTCCCATCAGTACACAGGCGATAAGGGCGGCGATGGGATTGGGGATCTGATCGGTGAGCATCATCGCCACCATCAGCGCCAGGCAAAACAACGCATGGGGCGCCTGGCTAACCGCCGGCGCCACGTCGTCTACTTCCGCCGGCAAATTGAGCACGATAAAATTGTATTTTTGCATCTGCAGCTGGCGGATAAGCTTCCAATCGCCGATCACCAGCAAGATATCCCCCAGCGTCAGCTCTTCGTCGATGAGTTTGCCGGTCATCGCCTCGCCGCCACGGCGGATACCCACCACGTTGAGCCCGTATCGGCTGCGAAAGCCCACCTGACGCAGGCTTTTGCCCAGCAATGCGGAGTCAGGAATCAGGCTGACCTCCGCCATGCCGACGTCCCGCGCCTGTTCGGAAAAATATTCGCCCCGCAGGATCATCGGCTCCAGCAGCTGTTCGCTGCAAAATTGCCGTAGTCCCGCCTCGTTGGCTGAAATATCCACTAACAATACATCGCGCTGCTGCAGCTCGGTATTGCCCCCGGCGCTGATCATCACCCGGCGGAATTTGCGCCAGCGCTCTATACCCACCACGTTGGCACCGTAGCGATCGCGCAGCCGGAGATCGTCCAGCCGCTGCCCGATCAATGGCGAACCGGGCCGCAGCGCCAAGCGCCGCGCGCGTCCGCTCAGTTTGTAATCATGGATGAGATCGCGGAATGTCCGGCGTTTCCACCGCTCACGCTCCGGGTCGCTGTTGTTGCCGTTTAGCCAAAAACGCGCTACCAGCATGTAGCCGATACCCATGATCAACACCATGATACCGATGGGAGTCACGGCGAAGAAACCAAATCCCTGCGCGCCGTCCCTTACCAGTTCGCTATTGATTACCATATTGGGCGGCGTCGCCACCAGGCTCATCATGCCGCTGATAAGGGCGGCAAAACTCAAGGGCATCATTAGCCGGGCGGGGGACGTTTTCATGCGCGCCGCGACGCTCAGCACCACCGGGATGAAAATAGCCACCACGCCGGTGGAACTCATGAACGCCCCGAGGGAGGCCACGGTGATCATCAGGAGAATCAGCATGCGGGTTTCGCTTTTGCCCGCCGCCCGCATCAGCCACTCCCCCATTTGATAGGCTATGCCTGTGCGCACCAGTCCTTCGCCGATGACGAACAGGGCGGCGATAAGCAGGACGTTGGGATCGCTGAAACCAGCGGTGGCTTCCGCCAGCGTCAGCGTGCCGCTGAGCACAAAGGCGATAATCACCAGCAGCGCCACGACATCCATGCGCACTTTGCCGGTGGTAAACAACAGGATGGCGATCAACAGCAGGACGAGCACCCAGATGAGTTCATTAGTCACGACATTGTCCCTGATGATGTCGGTATCTCACGTGTTTCAGTCAGCGCGCTCTCCCTTTAACAGGCTCGTTGCACGTTCGGCGGTAGCGGGCCTAGCGCGCCGTGGGGCGCTCGGGCGGGCGGTAAAACCACGCCCGCTTCGACCCCATCGGCACGCTCTCCCTTTAACACATCGTTGCACGATCGGTGAACGCGGGCCTAGCGTGCCATGAGGCGCTCGGTCGGCCAAAAATGGCCGATTCGACCTCATTGGCGCGCTCTCCCTTTAACACGTCGTTGCACGATCGGCGATCGCGGGCCTAGCGCGCCGTGGAGCCCTCGGTTGGCTCGACCCCATGCCGCGGACGGGGATTTCGTCAAGCAATGAGACTGACCCTGGCGCCGCCGGCTTCCCGCTCGATTCGCAGCTGCTCCAGGGAAGTGAGCAGCATGCCCACGGCATCCTTTTGCGGCGTTTGGGCCGGCGGGTTAACCGCAATCACCGGACAACCGGCGGCCAGCGCGGCCTGGATGCCGGCGATGGCGTCTTCCACCACGATGCATTCACGGGGCGCGAACCCCAGCTTTTCCGCCCCCAGCAGATAGGCGTCCGGCTGAGGCTTGCCCCGCGCCACCTGCTCGGCGGTAATCAATACCGCCGGCGCCGGCAGATTGCCGGCCCGGATGCGGGCGGAGGCCACCGGCATCGTTCCCGATGTCACGATGGCCCAGGGAATATCCAATTCATTCAGGCGGTTGAGCAGCGCCACCGCGCCAGGCAACGCCGTCACGCCGTCGATACACTCCGCTTCAAATTTTTCCAGGGCGAGGAATTCAGCCCGCAGCGTCTCCTCACTGGCACCCGGCATAAAATGACGCAATGAGGTAATCGCCTGTTTCCCATGGATAAAGTCAAATACGTCCTTAACGGAAACGCCTTTGCTTTTGGCCCAGTTACTCCAGGCTAACTCCACCACCGGTAATGAATCAATCAAGGTTCCATCAAGGTCAAACAAAAAACCTCTACAAAGCACTGGCATATCTCCGGATTAAGCCGTCAGGCATTGATGATTTGCGTAATTTCAACCGCGCTCAAATGGTATTGACGCGGGCAGGATTGCCAAACGGCGAGCATGCGCAGGTATTTATCCCACATTTTGGTCTGGGCATTAAATCCGTGCGTGCCGGAATCGAAGTGGGTGTAGCGCCCTTCGGTAAAGACCATAAAACGAACATAGGCCAGGTAACGGGATTCCGTGGCGGCATCGAAACCCAGGAATGATAAACGCCGTTCATCAATATCCTGGCGATCCTTCAGATTGCCCCAGGACACCTGCAGGGCGTGATGCATTTCCATAATATCGATAATCGTGCGGCAGACATCTTCGCTTAACTGACCGAAATCCCGATCCAGTTCGGCCATCTGCAAGCCGTATCCGCGCTCCACAATGGTCTGCTGGCGGCGGTAACGCTCGGCATTATCCGGATCCAGCATGATCATGATTTTATACTGGTTCGACAGAATAAGCCGCTGGGCGTTTGTCATCTCCATCATCCACTCCTGATTTTGTATCTTGAATCGCCTAAACTATCCCGTCGTTAGCATGTCATAATGCTGGCGGCGACGGTATCGGAAGCCGGCGCTTTTTTGATTTAAGACAGCCGATGATGAAATATCGGCCCGCTGTAACAAGAAGCGGGCACGAGGTTATAAATCGTCTAAAAAAGCTTTGTCGAGCAGCTTGAAGGCGCGTTTGAGAACATCCGCCAGCATCTGATAGGTGGGCGCGCCTTCCACCGGCGCCATGGCCTGCCCTGCCTCGGTAAGCTGGTGGCGCACTTCGTGGAACCAGTGCAGCAGGGTCGGCGGCAGCGGCGTGACCGAGCGCTTGCCCAGCCACCAGAGCCCTTGCATCGGCAGGCTGCAGGCGAAAACGGCCGTCGCCACCGCCGGACCGAGCTGTCCGCCGAGGGCGATTTGCCAGCTTAGCGTGAAGACGGCCACCGCCGGCATAAAACGCACGGCGAAACGGGTGGCGGTGATCATACGATTTTCCGGAAAAAGCGGCGCCAGGCGTTTGTCGGTCGGCCAGGTTTTCATATAGTCTTGTCCGCGCTGGAAGATTTTATACCAGCTTACCGAACCGGAGGGGATTGTCGCCATAGCGGACCTCAACTTTACGAATAAAAATTAAATTTTTTGTGCAAAAACACAAGATAATTTTAGAACATTTAAATATATTTTGTCTTTGCTGCCGGCAGTCGTTATCCTTGTTGCCGTCTCGCGGCGGGATAAACCGGCCCCGGACTGCAGGCTTTCAGTATCCTCCGCCGACGGCGGCGAGGGAATAGGTAAAATTACGTTTCAAAAAAAATTGATTAACTTCAACTATTTTCGATTTCATGTCAAAAAAATGACCTTTGGCATGATGTTAATCATAAATCTCAATGGGCTAATGCGCTACGCTTTAAGACTGATTGATGATTTATTAACCATGCACAATACATAGGTACTTCCATGTCGAGTAAGCTAGTACTGGTTCTTAACTGTGGCAGTTCATCCCTTAAATTTGCCATTATCGATGCTGCAAGCGGTGAAGAATTCCTTTCCGGCCTCGCTGAGTGCTTCAACCTGCCGGAAGCGCGCATCAAGTGGAAGATGGACGGCGCCAAACACGAAGCTGAATTGGGCGACCGTGCCGCACACAGCGAAGCATTACGCTTTATAGTTAATACAATTCTGGCGCAAAAACCAGAATTATCGGCACAAATCACCGCCATCGGCCATCGCGTCGTCAATGTCGGCGAAAAATATACCAGTTCCGCCGTCATCACGGACGCGGTGTTGCAGGCAATCAAGGATTCCATCCCGTTTGCGCCGCTGCATAACCCCGCCCATATCATCGGCATTAACGAAGCACAGAAGAACTTTCCGAAACTGGCGAAGAAAAACGTGGCGGTTTTTGATACCGCGTTCCATCAAACCATGCCGGAAGAAGCCTATCTTTATGCCCTGCCGTATTCCATCTATAAGGAACACGGCATTCGCCGCTACGGCGCCCACGGCACCAGCCACTTTTATGTGACCCGCGAAGCGGCCAAATTCCTGGGCAAGCCAATGTCGGCGGTTAACCTTATCACCTGTCACCTGGGCAACGGCGGTTCGATCACCGCGGTGCGCAATGGCGAAAGCGTGGATACCTCCATGGGACTGACTCCGCTGGAAGGCCTGGTGATGGGCACCCGCAGCGGCGATATCGATCCCGCCATTATGTTCTATCTGCATAATGCCATGGGGATGTCGGTTGATCAAATCGACCATATGCTCACCAAGGAATCCGGCCTGCTGGGCCTGACCGGCGAAACCAGCGATATGCGCTGGGTCATCGATAATTACGCCGCTAAACCGGAAGCCAAGCGTGCCATGGACGTGTTCTGCCATCGGCTGGCGAAATACATCGGCTCTTATACCGCGCTGATGGACGGCCGTCTCGATGCGATTATCTTCACCGGCGGCATCGGTGAAAACGCGGCGATGGTCCGCGAGCTGACCCTTAAGAAACTGTCGCTGCTGGGCTTTGAAATCGACCAAAAACGCAACGAGGCCGCCCGTTTCGGCAACAGCGGCATTATCACCACCGATACCAGCCGTCCGGCCATCGTAATCCCGACCAATGAAGAGTTGGTCATCGCCCAGGATGCCGCCCGTCTGACCGCGTAATGATTTCACCGTTCCGCCGCAGGCCTTACCCGGCGGAACACTTGTTTGACCAACGAGCAACCGTATAAAAGAGGTTTAGCCGTGTCCCGTACAATCATGTTGATTCCCACCGGCACCAGTGTCGGACTGACAAGCATCAGCCTGGGTGTCATTCGCGCCATGGAACAAAAAGGCGTGCGACTCAGTGTCTTCAAACCGATCTCACAGCCCCGGTCCGGTGACGATGCACTTGATGCCACGACCAATATCATCCGCGCCAATTCCACCATTCCCTCCGCAGAACCGCTGCGGATGAGCCATGTGGAATCGCTGCTGGGCTCCAATCAGCAGGATGTGCTGATGGAAGAGATCATTGCCCGCTATCATGACAATACCAAAGATGCGGAAGTGGTGCTGGTGGAAGGGCTGGTCCCGACCCGCAAGCATCAGTTCGCCAACGCGCTGAACTATGAAATCGCCAAGACCCTGAATGCGGAAATCGTTTTTGTGCTGTCATTGGGCAATGATTCTCCCGATCAGCTGAAAGAACGGATTGAACTGGCCCGTTCCAGCTTCGGCGGCAGCAAGAATAAAAACATCATCGGCGTTATCGTCAACAAGCTGAACGCGCCGGTGGACGAACAGGGCCGGACCCGTCCTGATTTGTCCGAAATATTCGACGACTCCAGCAAGGCCAGCGTCACCAATATCGATGTCAAGCAGCTGTTCGACAACACTCCTTTACCGATACTGGGCGTCGTACCCTGGAGTTTTGAACTGATCGCCGTGCGCGCCATTGATATGGCCAAGCATCTGGGCGCCACCATTATCCATGCAGGGGATATCCAGACCCGCCGCGTCAAATCAGTAACGTTCTGCGCCCGCAGCCTGCCGAATATGCTGGAACATTTCCGTCCGGGTTCGCTGCTGGTGACCTCCGCCGACCGTCCCGATGTCCTGGTTGCGGCCTGTCTGGCGGCCATGAACGGTGTGGAACTGGGCGCCATCCTGCTGACCGGGGGCTATACAATCGATCCCACCATCAACAGCCTGTGCGAACGCGCATTCCAGACCGGCTTGCCGATGTTCAAGGTCAATACCAATACTTGGCAGACGTCCCTTAATCTGCAAAGCTTTAGCCTGGAAGTCCCCGCTGACGACCATAGCCGTGTGGAAAAAGTGGCTAACTACGTGGCCGGCCATATCGACAATACGTGGATAGAATCCCTGACCGCCAGCTCCGAACGCTCACGCCGCCTGTCACCGCCTGCTTTCCGCTATCAGCTTACCGAACTGGCCCGCGCGGCCGGCAAACGTATCGTGATGCCGGAAGGGGATGAACCCCGCACCATCAAAGCCGCAGCCATTTGTGCCGAACGCGGTATTGCTCACTGCGTGTTGCTGGGTAACCCGGATGAAATCCATCGCGTGGCCGCCGTGCAGGGCGTGGAACTGGGCAAGGGCATCGAAATCATCGATCCGGAAGTCGCCCGTGAGCGTTATGTGCCGCGTCTGGTTGAGCTGCGCAAGAGCAAAGGCATGACTGAAGTGGTAGCGCGCGAACAGTTGGAAGACAACGTTGTGCTGGGCACCCTGATGTTGGAACAGGGGGAAGTGGACGGGCTGGTTTCCGGCGCGGTCCATACCACCGCCAACACCATTCGTCCGCCGCTGCAGTTGATCAAGACCGCCCCGGGCAGTTCGCTGGTATCCTCGGTGTTCTTTATGCTGCTGCCGGAACAGGTTCTGGTTTACGGCGACTGCGCCATCAACCCGGATCCCACCGCGGAACAACTGGCTGAAATCGCCATTCAGTCCGCCGACTCCGCCGCCGCTTTCGGTATCGAACCCCGCGTGGCGATGATTTCCTACTCCACCGGCACCTCCGGCGCCGGCAGCGATGTGGAAAAAGTGCGCGAAGCCACCCGTCTGGCCAAGGAAAAACGTCCTGATCTGGTGATCGACGGTCCGCTGCAGTACGATGCGGCCATTATGGCCGATGTGGCGCTGTCCAAGGCGCCGAATTCGCCGGTAGCCGGTAAAGCCACCGTGTTCATCTTCCCGGATTTGAACACCGGCAACACTACCTACAAAGCGGTTCAGCGTTCCGCCGACCTTATCTCCATCGGGCCGATGCTGCAAGGCATGCGCAAGCCGGTGAACGATCTGTCCCGCGGCGCCCTGGTGGACGATATCGTTTATACCGTCGCCCTGACCGCCATTCAGTCAAAACAGGCTGAAGGCAAGTAAACGCAGTTGCCATGACATGATGCCGGCGCAAGCCGGCTTTTTTTTGCCGGGCGTTCCCTCAACAGGTTCGCTGCGCGATCGGCGATTGCGGGCCTACCGCGCTGTGGGGCGCTCCGGCGGGCGGTAAAACCACGCCCGCCTCGACCCCATCAGCACGCTCTCCCTTTTACAGGTTCGCTGCGCGATCGGCGACGGTTATTGGTCGGCGGGCCTTTCCTGCGTCGGGGAAGGGGTGAGGGGCTTGCCGTGGCTTTGCTGGTTATTGCGGCTCATCCACAGGGAAAGGGCTTTGAGCGAGTCTGGGGTAAACTCATCGCAGCGGGCGGTGATCTCTTCCGGACGCAGCCATTTCACCGCTTCCACTTCCTCGGCCTGCAGGGCGAAAGGACCATGGGAAACGCAGCTGAACAGCGCGCCCCATACCCGGCAATGCTCGTTTTCAAAGTAGAATACGCCGTGCTCGGCAAAAGGAACGCCGGCGATGCCCAGTTCTTCCTCCGCTTCGCGGCGGGCCGATTCCAGCATATTCTCGCCGCTTTGCACCACGCCGCCGGCGGTGGCGTCAAGATAACCGGGGTAGAAATCCTTGGTCTCGGTACGGCGCTGCACCAGGATATTGCCGGCGCCGTCATGAACCACGATATAGCTGGCACGATGGCGCAGGCGTTCGGCGCGCATCTGCTGACGGCTGGCCTGGGCAATGACCTCATTCTCTTCGTTGACGATGTCAACCCATTCAATACCCGCAGCCTGACTCTGTTGCACCATCTTTCGAATCCCTTGTTATAAGACGCGGAAGAGCCGCGCACCTTTTGTAAAAATTTGAAAAAAAATCCTACCGAGATCCGTCATAAATTAGTGGTTAATCGCGACTTGCGCAATAGTTTCGCTCGTTTCCAATGAAACTACCCGCAAAGTGCCGTTTTCCAGCAGGCCGTAGCTGGGGGGAAAGCCGCCCTTGGGCAAACTTACCGACCCGGGATTAAAGCAGATTATCCCTTCGGCTTCTGCGGCCTGGGGAATATGGGTATGGCCGTAGGCCAGTACATCGCCCTGGCGCATCGGCGGACGGGCGTCGGGATTATACAAATGGCCATGGGTTAAAAACAGCCGGGTCCGCTCCAGCAACACCTGCTGCCATGGAGCGGTAATGGGGAAGTTCAGCAGCATCTGGTCGACTTCGCTGTCGCAATTGCCGCGGACCGCGATAATCCGGTCAGAGTAATTATTCAACAGGGCAGCCACATCCGCCGGGCGATACTCTTGCGGCAGCGCGTTGCGCGGGCCGTGATAAAGCAGATCCCCCAGCAGTATCAGCCAATCGGCTCGGCTGGCGTCATAGGCGGCCAGCATTTGCCTGGCGCCGGCCAGGGAACCGTGTATATCGGCGGCGAACAGCAGTTTCATTTACCTCTCCTCACGCTTGATGACAGGACAAGACAGTTATTATGGCCTAGCTTAACAAACTTCTCGGACCGGGTAACGATTCGGTTGTGAATGCCTTTAGGATGCGTTCCAGGGATATTTGTTTTAGAGTGTCTAGCGTTGATGTCAATACACGGCGACAAGGAGGAAATATGATTGACCTGTATTACGCCCCTACCCCTAACGGCCATAAAATCACCCTTTTTTTAGAAGAAACCGGCCTGCCTTATCAGATTCACCCCATCAATATCTCGGCAAATGAACAGTTTTCCCCGGCATTTCTCGCCATATCCCCCAACAACAAGATTCCGGCCATTGTGGACCGTGATCCCGCCGACGGCGGCGAGCCGCTGAGCCTGTTTGAATCCGGCGCCATTTTGCTTTATCTGGCGGAAAAAAGCGGCTTATTGCTGTCAAAGGATCTTCGGGAGCGGCAATCCACTCTGCAGTGGCTGTTCTGGCAAGCGGCGGGATTCGGTCCGATGCTGGGGCAAAACCACCATTTCAATCACTTCGCCCCCAAGCCGGTGCCCTATGCCATTGAACGTTACCAGGTGGAAACCGCGCGGCTGTATGGTGTTCTCAACCGGCAGTTGCAGCAACATCCCTACCTCGCCGGCGAGCACTACAGCATAGCCGATATCGCCACCTATCCCTGGACGGCGTCCCATCAGCGTCAGCGCATCGATCTGGCGGACTATCCTGCGGTGCGGCGCTGGTTCGACCTTATCAAATCCCGCCCCGCGGTGGAACGGGCGTACCGGCTTGCAACCAGATAAAACATCTCCCTCGCGTTTCGTCCCCTGCCGGAACGCGTCATTTACCTGATCGGCGGTCGCTTTTTCCCGCCGGGCAGTCGCTAAATTCTCAATTAGCGGTGACGAAGCACTCATTTCTGCCGCAATATGTCCTATGATTGAACCATAACGGTATGGCAGCACCGGTGCGACAGGAGAGCGAAGATGAAGATATTGATTACCGGAGGAACCGGATTGATCGGGCGGCATCTGATAGTCAGACTGCTGGCGTTATCACATCGGATTACGGTGTTGACCCGCGATGCGCCCCGCGCCCATCAAAAACTGGGCTCGCATATTACCACGCTTACTTCCCTTACGTCCTGCGGCAACCTGGATGAATTCGATGCGGTTATCAATCTGGCCGGCGAGTCCATTGCGGAAAAACGCTGGACCCCGGAACAAAAGGACCTGCTGTGCCGCAGCCGCTGGGATATTACCGAGCGGCTCAGCCAGTTGATAAACCAAAGCGATAATCCGCCCGCGGTCTTTATCTCCGGGTCCGCCGCCGGCTATTACGGCAATCAGGATCAAATACTGGTCACCGAAGACGAGCCGCCGGCGGATGAGTTCTCCCATACCCTGTGCGAACGCTGGGAGGCCCTGGCGCTGGCGGCGCAAAGCGACAAAACCCGGGTGTGCCTGTCGCGCACCGGCGTGGTGCTGGCTCATGACGGCGGCATGCTGAGCAAACTGTTGCCGCTGTTTAAAATGGGGCTGGGGGGGCCGGTGGGCGACGGACGCCAATTTTTATCCTGGATTCATATCGAGGATATGGTCAATGCCCTGCTGTTTTTGCTCACCACGGATAATCTGCGGGGTCCGTTTAACCTGGTATCCCCCTATCCGGTGCATAACGAACAGTTTGCCGCGACGCTTGGCGAGGTATTGCACCGGCCTGCGGTGATGCGCGCGCCGGCGAGAGCGGTGAAACTGCTGCTGGGAGAAGGCGCGACCCTGGTACTGGGGGGACAGCGCGCCGTGCCTAAACGCTTGGAGCAGGCCGGGTTTGTCTTCCGCTACAGCGAGCTGCGCGCCGCCCTCGAAGAGATCGTCGCCTCGGCGGCCTAACCGCGCCGCCGGGACGTTATTTCAGCGCGCCGGAAAGGAACTGCTGCAGGCGCGGGCTTTTCGGATTACCGAACACCTCGGCCGGCGGCCCCTCCTCTTCGATAACCCCCTGATGCAGGAAAATCACGTGACTGGAGACGTGCCGGGCAAATTCCATTTCATGGGTCACCACCACCATGGTTTTACCCTCCTCCGCCAGTTTTTGCATGATGCGCAGGACTTCCCCCACCAGTTCGGGATCGAGCGCGGACGTCGGTTCGTCAAACAGCAGTACATCGGGCTCCATCGCCAGCGCGCGGGCAATGGAAACCCGCTGCTGCTGTCCGCCGGAGAGATTGATGGGATATTTCGCCCGGGCGCGCTCGTCTATACCCACTTTATCCAGGTAGCGGACCGCCCGGTCATGGGCTTCCCGTTTGCTCAGGCCCAGCACCTGCACCGGCGCTTCCATGACATTTTCCAGCACCGTCATGTGGCTCCACAGGTTGAAATGCTGAAACACCATGGTCAGGCGGGTACGCAGCAGCTGCAGCTGCTTTTTATCGAAAACCTTGAGCTGGCCGTCATGGTCGCGCACCATGTGGATATCGACGTTATTGACGCTGATAGACCCTTCGCTGGGCTTTTCCAGGAAATTGATACAGCGTAAAAACGTGCTTTTACCGGATCCGGAGGATCCGATAATGCTGATGACATCCCCTGCCCGCGCTTCCAGGGAAACCCCTTTGAGGACTTCCTGATCCCCATAGCGCTTGTGCAATTCTTGAATCAATAACTTAGTGTCTTGCATATCGTTACCCATAGTCAGCGCCTTAGGGATTATTGCGGCTTAACGTGTCGCAACCAGCGTTTTTCCGCCTGTTTGAACAACCCGATCAGCACGAAAGAGATCATCAAATATATCACCGCCGCAATGCCGAACGCATAAAACGGCTGGTAAGTCGCCGCATTGATATCCCGGGCGATTTTCAGCACGTCGGGCACGGTGGCGGTAAACGCCAGCGCCGTGGAATGGAGCATCAGGATCACTTCATTGCTGTACGCCGGAATGGCCGAACGCAGGGCCGAAGGCAGAATGATGCAGCGATAGAGCTTGAACCAGGTAAAGCCATAGGCCCGGGCCGCCTCGATTTCGCCGCTGGGCACGCCGCGGATAAATCCGGCGAAAATTTCCGTGGTATAGGCGCAGGTATTGAGGGTCAAGGCCAGGACGGTACAGTTCAGGCCGCTGCGAAAAAACGTATTGAGGAACTCCGTGCCGCGGATAAAGTCCAGACTGTACATGCCGGAATAGAACACCAGCAACTGTACATAAAGCGGCGTACCGCGAAAGATATAGGTAAACAGCCAAACCGGAAACCGGAGCCACGGCAGCGGCGATACCCGCGCGACCGCCAGAAAAACCGCCAGTATCCCCCCCATGACCACCGAAGAAACCAGTAGCCAAAGGGTAATGGCCAGACCGGTGAAACGATAGCCGTCGCTCCACAATAATGCATGGCCGTATTGTTGAAGAATCTCAATCATAGTTCGGCCTTTTTAACACCGTGGGAGTAGCGGCGCGTCAGCCACAGCAAAACCCCGTTAGACAACGTGGTAAATATCAAATACACCACGCCGGCCACAATGGCGAAATAGAACGGATGGAAAGTGCCTTTACCGGCCAGTTGGGTGGTTTTCACCACGTCTTCCAGGCCCAGCAGGGACACCAGGGCGGTGGCTTTGAGGATAACCTGCCAGTTGTTACCGATGCCGGGCAAGGCAAAACGCATCATGGCGGGAAACATGATGCGGCGGAAAATTTGCCGGCTGGACATGCCGAAGGCCGTAGCCGCTTCGATTTGCCCTCTTGGCACCGCCATGAAGGCGCCCCGGAAGGTTTCGGTGAAATAGGCACCGTAAATGAAGCCCAGGGTGATGATGCCCGCCGACATGGGATCGATATCGATCTGATCCATGCCCACGGCCTCGGTCAAGCTATTGAGGGCGATTTGCAGGCCGTAGAAAATCAGCAGCATCAGCACCAGATCGGGCACGCCGCGGATAAGCGTGGTATAGCCTTCAAAGATGCCCGCCAGCACACGGCTTTGGGATAGCTTTGCCCCCGCGCCGAAAAGACCGATAACCACCGAGAGCAAAACGGAGCTTATCGCCAGTTCGAGGGTGACCAGGGCACCGTTAAAAATAAGTTGTGCGTAGCCATAAAACATCGATCATATCCTGTCCTGGCGGAGGATAAAAACAGATATGCCCGCAGCGCTGGCGGGCATACCGCGTATGACAGGATTAACCGCCGTAAACGTCGAAATCAAAGTATTTCTTGGCAAACTTGTCGTATGTGCCGTCTTTGCGCATATCGGCAAAAGCTTTATTCAACGCGGCTTTCAGATCCGTTTCATCTTTACGCAAGCCCATACCGGTACCCACGCCAAAGAATTTATCGTCTTTCACCGACGGACCGGCAAAAACATAGCCTTTGCCCGCGGGCTGTTTCAAGAAGCCTTCGCTGGCGGCCACTTCATCCTGGAACGCTACATCGATACGGCCGGCGGCGAGATCGGCGTAAATCAGATCCTGGTTCGCGTAGGCCACCACATCGATACCTTTGGGCTGCCAGTTGGCGTTGGCGTACGCTTCCTGGGTCGAACCCTGCAATACGCCCACGCGTTTACCCTTCAGGGAATCCAGCGTCGGGGTGATATTGGTGCCGGCTTTGGCAATCAGGCGCGCATCGGCGGCATACAGTTTGTCGGTAAAATCAATTTCCTGCTGGCGTTTTTCGGTAATGGACAACGAGGAGATGATGGCATCGATTTTTTTGGCTTTCAAGGAGGGAATCAAGGCATCGAAATCACTTTCCACAAAGGTGCACTTTGTTTGGATACGCTTACAAAGTTCTTTCGCCAAATCGATGTCGAACCCTACCAACTGACCGCTGGAATCCTTGGATTCAAACGGGGCATAGGTGGGATCGGTGCCTATCTTGATGCTTTTTGGTACCGCCGCGAAAACGCTTCCGGCGTAAGCCATTGCCAATATAAGAGGAAGAACTTTAACCAGCTTATTCATACATTACCCTCTGAATTTTTTTAATTAGATAGACCCTGTGATGTTTTCAGGCTTTTCCAGGCTTTTCAGGCTGATTAACTGCACTTTCCGTGCCATTTTAATCATCGCCGCAGCCGCCCTAGCCGGGGCGGCGTAAAGAGACCTTCCCGTCTCCTTTTTGACGGCATCCTGACCGGGGATAGCGCAAGCCGGTTCCGGATTGCCTAGAAAGACATCACACTTTGCACCATGATTATACACAGCATGATCATTATTGGTGCAATGTTATAAGAACGCGCCATCAGGCAGCGTCCTCGGCAAAAGCCAAGGCCGTAAAATGGAACCGTCGGCCAGCTGGCCCGGCGGTTCAGGAGCCCTGCCAGCGGGCAAACAGGTCGTGGGGAAGCTCAATGTCAAATTGATCCAGCACCCGGTTAACCGTTTGATCGATAATATCCTGCAGGGAAGAGGGTCGGTGATAGAACGCCGGCACCGGCGGCATGATTACCGCCCCCATTTCCGCCGCGGCGGTCATTAAGCGCAGGTGGCCCAGATGCAAAGGAGTTTCGCGCACGCAGAGCACCAGGGTGCGGCGTTCTTTTAATACGACGTCCGCCGCCCTGGACAACAGGCCGTCGGTGTAGCTGTTGACAATGGCGGACAGGGTTTTCATCGAGCAGGGCAGAACCGCCATGCCGGCGGTTTTAAACGAACCGGAACTGATACTGGCGGCGATATCGCGGCTGTCGTGCACCTCGTCAGCCAAGGCCTGCAGATCGCGCACGCTATAATCGGTTTCCAGCGCCAAAGTCTGGCGCGCGGCGTTGCTCAGCACCAGATGGGTCTCGACACCCTCAATCGATTTCAGCACCTGCAGCAGCCGTACGCCATAGATTGCCCCGCTGGCCCCGGTAAGGCCCACAATCAGTCGTTTTTTCGTCATACCGGAAGTTGTCCCCATGGCGTGTGCCCTAAATAAAAACACCCGGAGCGTTTAACCGCCCGGGTGCGTGAAATTTTGCCCTCTCCGGCGGCACGGTATGCCGCATGGTAGGGCAGTCTTTAAGCCAATGCACCGGGAAGGCGTGGATCAACCTTCGTTATACATTTCCAGATTTTCCACTTCATTCTGCATCCGGACCGCTTTGGCGTCATCATTACGCAAGGATTCCAGATAGTCCAGATAGCGCTGATCCACATCCTTGGTGACGTAAATGCCGTTGAACACCGAGGATTCAAACTGCGCAATATCCGGGTTATCCTCGCGCACCGCCTGTTCCAGGTCGCTAAGATCCTGGAATATCAACGCATCGGCGCCAATCAGCGTGCGGATTTCATCCACCTCGCGGCCGTGGGCAATCAGTTCGGTGGCGCTGGGCATATCGATGCCGTAGACATTGGGAAAACGGATTTCCGGCGCGGCGGAGGCCAGATAGACGTTTCGGGCCCCGGCCTCCCGCGCCATTTCCACGATTTGCTCGGAGGTGGTGCCCCGGACGATGGAGTCATCCACCAGCAGCACATTCTTATCGCGGAACTCGGCGCGATTGGCATTGAGTTTGCGGCGCACCGATTTGCGGCGAACCTGCTGGCCCGGCATGATAAACGTCCGGCCGACATAGCGGTTTTTCACAAACCCCTGACGATAGGGCAGATTCAGGATGCGGGCGATTTCAAGGGCGATATCGCAAGACGTTTCCGGAATCGGGATCACCACGTCGATATCCAGATCTTCCCATTCGCGGGCGATTTTCTCACCCAGTTTCTGGCCCATGCGCACCCGCGCGCTATAAACGGACACTTTATCGATAAAAGAATCCGGGCGGGCGAAATATACATATTCAAACAGGCAGGGATGGTTCTGCGGGTTTTCAGCGCACTGGCGGGTAAACAGCTGGCCTTTTTCGGTGATGTACACCGCTTCGCCAGGAGCCACATCGCGCAGGAATTCAAAACCCAGGGTATCCAGCGCCACGCTTTCCGACGCCACCATATATTCGTTGCGTCCGTCGGCCAGGGTGCGTTTGCCGATCACCAGCGGACGGATGCCGTTGGGATCGCGGAACGCCACCAGCCCGTGGCCGATGATCATTCCCACCACGGCATACGCGCCGCGGATCTGCTGATGGGTCGCGGCCACGGCGGCAAAGATATTGTCCGCTTCCAGGGGATAATCCGGAAACCGGTCCAATTCGCTGGCGAAAATGTTCAGCAGAATTTCCGAATCGGACGTGGTATTGATATGCCGGCGCCCTTTATCGAACAGCTTGGTACGCAGCTCATGGGCATTGGTCAGGTTGCCGTTGTGGGCCAGGGTGATGCCGAACGGGGAATTGACATAAAAGGGCTGGGCTTCGGAAGCGCTGGAACTGCCGGCCGTGGGATAACGGACATGGCCGATGCCCATGTTGCCTTGCAGCCGTTGCATATGCCGGGCTTCAAAGACGTCTTTCACCAGGCCGTTGGCTTTGCGCAAACGAAAGCAGTTCAATGCATCGATGGTGACGATGCCCGCGGCGTCCTGCCCACGATGCTGAAGCACCGTTAACGCGTCATAAATCGACTGGTTGACCGGCATAAAACCGGCGATACCGACAATACCGCACATGTAGTCATTTCCTCATCAGCGTTACCGGAGCGATTAATGCTTCGGTAAAAAACTCGACGTGCTTGCCAGATAGTCAAAAAACCATCTGATGATACCGCTGAACTGCGGTATCAGCTCCGACTGATGCCAGTCAGCGCTTTGGGCAAAGCCGGTGAAGGTGTCCAGAAAGAACAGGATCGCCGCGACGATCAAGATGCCCCTGAGTGCGCCGAAACACACCCCCAGCACCCGGTCGGTGCCGGATAACCCGGTCCGCTCCACCAAAGAGCCAATCACGTAATTGACGATTGCCCCGACTATCAGGGTCGCCACGAACAACAGGGCAATCGCGATACCGTTGCGAACAAGCTGATCTTCAAAGCGGGTAAAATAGACTGCGAGATATACATAATAGTGGCTGGCGACAAAAAAAGCACATCCCCAGGTTATTAACGATAACGCTTCCCGGATAAACCCGCGAATCAGGCTTACCAAGGCTGAAAAGGCAATGATGCCGATGATGACATAATCAACCCAAGTCATGCGTACATCCCATGATAATCCGCCCCGACAACTGGTTCGCGGCGAATTCTATCAGAAAACGAAAACGTTTGCGCACCGGAATTCCGTCCTGTCATTAAATAAATAACGGCGATTAAAAAAAGCCGCCCGCCGCAGGAAGATAGAGCGGAACGGTGAAAAAGCCGGCATTTTTGCTCCGCTCCTCCCACGGTTAACGTACCTGATAGGCACGCAGCTGGCCGCTCAGGCCGCTTAACTGATTCATTTCCGGCAGCGCGCCCTGCAGCTTATCCTTTGAGGCGTCCGGTCCGACAAAGATCCGGGTAATCTGGCCCGCCACCGGTTGGGACGGCACGGTATAGACCCGATAACCCGACAGCCTCAGCTTGGCGGTGATTTCAGTCACCTTGGCGGCGTTTTTCAACGCCCCCAGCTGTACCACCCAGGCCTGGCCCTTCGGCGCCTGCTCGGTGGTTTGCTGCGCTTCGGGCTTCGGCGCCGGCGCGGCGGGTTTCGGTGCCGCGGCCACGGGCCTGGGCGCCGTATCCTCCGGGGAGGGCGCCGGTTTGCTTTCCGGTCTGGCGATGGGTTTCGCCGGCGCCGTTTGAGCCGCCGGGGACGACGGTCTGTTTTCCGGCTTCACCGCCGGCTTGGCCTGCGCCGGACGGGACGCCGGTTTCACCTGCTCCTGACGCGCGGCGGGCGCATTGGGCTTTGGCACCACAATGGCGGGTTGTTCCGGGGCATCGGGGACCGGCGCCGCCGACTGCGACTCCCCTGCCGGGGCGTTGTTAGCCTGCTCCACGGCAGCCCCCGCCCCTTCCGGCGGCTGGCTGGGCAACGCCTGGTTGGCCTGGGGAGACACCTCGGTTTCATCGGTATCCCCCGGTTTGGGCACCAGGGGGATGGCGGCGAATTCATCCTGATAATGCTTCTTTTTGCCGTCCAGCAGGCCCGGCAGCACTATCACTCCCAGCGCGACGATGATAATGGTGCCCACCAGGCGGTTTTGAAATTTACTCGCCACGTTGTTTCTCCGCGTTAACCACCGCCAGGACCGGCGCAACGGTATGAAACGACCCGAACACCAGTATGCAATCCGCCGGATCGGCGTCCTGCAGCGCCTGGCGCCAGGCATCGACCACGTCGTCGAACCGGCGCGCCCTGTCCAGATGGGCCGCTACCTGAGCCGCGCTGGCGCCGCGCGGCCCGTCCAGGCCGGCGCAGTACCATTCGTCCACCTGTCCGCGCAGGCAGTCCAGGGTAGCGGGAATATCCTTGTCGGCCAGCATGCCCACCACCGCCCGGACTTTGCCCGCTACCGCCAGCTGTGAGAGCTGGGCGGACAAATAGCCGGCGGCATGGGGATTATGCGCCACGTCGAGGATACATAAAGGATGCCGCCGCACAATCTGGAAACGGCCCGGCAGGGACGCCGTCTCGAGTCCATGGCGGATGGCCGCCTCGTCGTACTTGAGAGACGAACGCCGCAGGGCGGCCAGGGCGGTGGCGGCATTGGCCAGCGGAATCGTCGGCAGCGGCAGGCCGGTGTATGAAACTTCTTCGTCACGCCAGCACCAGCTGTCCTCATTGCGTTCATACCACCAGTCGCGATCGCGGCAGTACAGCTTCGCCCCCACGGTTTGTCCGTAGAGGTCGATAGAGGACGGACGGTCCGGCTCACCGATTACCGCCGGTTTGCCGCCGCGCAGGATGCCGGCCTTTTCCCGGCCGATGCTTTCGCGATCCGGTCCCAATAATTCAGTGTGGTCAAGACCGATGCTGGTGATGACCGACACATCCGCATCGACGATATTGGTAGCGTCCAGGCGTCCGCCCAGCCCGACCTCGAGGATAACCACGTCCAGACGCGCCTGTTTAAACAGCCACAGGGCCGCCAGGGTGCCGAATTCGAAATAGCTGAGGGAGATGTCGCCGCGGCCGGACTCAATAGCCGCCATGGCCTCGCTGTGCCGCGCTTCGGGCAATTCTTCGCCGCGGATACGCACCCGTTCGGCATAATGCAGCATATGAGGCGAGCTGTAGACGCCGACGCTATAGCCCGCGGCCTGCAAAATCGTTTCCAGCAGACGGCAGGTGGTGCCTTTGCCGTTGGTGCCCGCCACGGTGAAAACCCACGGCGCGGGCCGCAGCAACAGCAGGCGGGCAGCCGCCGAACCTACCCGTTCCAGGCCCAGGTCGATGGTTTTGGCATGCAGGCGCTCAAGGTAATAAAGCCACGCGGCCAGCGGCGACGTGGCTTGAGGAGTAAGAAGCTTTTCCATACGTCCCGTTCATTGACTGTACTGATTTACTAAAAAGCCCCGGACCGATTGCAGCGGCGGGCTGAGTCTCGGTTATACCCCGTCCTGATGCTCCTCGGGAATGAATTCTTGTCGCGGCTCCGGCATATGGGTGGCTTCCGGCTGGGGCCGGTGGGTAAATTTGGCCAGCAGACCGGCCAGTTTCAGGCGCAGCTCCGGCCGGCGCACGATCATGTCGATAGCCCCTTTTTCCAGCAGGAACTCGCTGCGCTGGAAACCGGCCGGCAATTTTTCCCGTACCGTCTGCTCTATCACCCGCGGACCGGCGAAGCCTATCAGCGCTTTCGGTTCGGCGACGTTCAGATCGCCGAGCATGGCCAGGCTTGCCGAAACGCCGCCCATGGTGGGATCGGTCATCACGGAAATATAGGGTAAACGCCGGGCCCGCAGTTTTGCCAGGGCGGCGCTGGTCTTCGCCATTTGCATCAGCGACAGCAGCGCTTCCTGCATGCGGGCGCCGCCGCTGGCGGAAAAACAGATCAGCGGACATTCGTCTTCCAGCGCCTGCTCCACCGCCCGGACGAAACGCGCGCCCACCACCGACGACATGGAGCCGCCGATAAAGGCGAATTCAAACGACGCGGCCACCACCGGCATACCGTATAACGAGCCTTTCATGACCACCAGGGCGTCTTTTTCGTTGGTGGCCTTCTGGGCCGCCGCCAGGCGATCCTTGTATTTTTTCGAATCTTTGAATTTGAGAATGTCCCGCGGTTCGAGCTCGCTGCCCAGCTCCACTTCGCTGCCTTTATCCAGGAAGGAGAGCAAACGCGCGCGCGCGGTCATACGCATATGGTGATCGCATTTGGGACAAACCTCCAGGTTGCGCTCAAGCTCCGCACGATATAAAACCTGGCCGCAGCTATCGCATTTCGTCCAGACGCCTTCAGGGATATTCGCCCTGCGCGCCGGGGTGATAGTGCTCTTATTGAGAATTCGTTCAATCCAGCTCATCGATAACCTTTCTGTCTGAACCTGGCAAGCGCCAGTCCGCTATTCATAGTAAGACCACTGAGCGGGCATAACATTCGCCGCCATCTTCCGCGGGGGAAAGTAATGGTCTTTGAAAATGTTGCCCATTAAACCATAACCGCCAACGAGTTGGGATAGAAAACTCTGCCCGATGCGTATAATTCACGCCTAACGCAGCGGTAAAAAGCGCATTATCCTCGCCGTGCGGCCCGCCGGTGCCGCCACACTTCTATCAGACCGGGCAATACGGACAGTACGATAATGGCCACAATCAGTAAATTAAGATTACTCTGCACCACCGGCAAATCGCCGAACAGATAGCCGGCATAGGTGAACAGGGCAACCCATAACACGCCGCCGACAATGTTGAACAGGGCGAAATGACGATATGACATATGTCCCATGCCGGCCACAAACGGCGCGAAGGTGCGGACGATTGGCACAAAACGGGCCAGGATAATGGTTTTGCCGCCGTGGCGGGCATAAAACCCGTGGGTTTTATCCAGATAGCTGCGGCGGAAAATCCTGGAATCGGGACGGCTGAACAGCTTTTCGCCGAACAGCCGTCCGATGGTGTAGTTGACCGCATCCCCCAGCACCGCCGCACAGGCCATCAACAGCGCCATCAGATGCACATCCAGGCTGTTGGACGGCAGGGCGGCCAGCGCGCCGGCGACGAACAACAGCGAGTCTCCCGGTAAAAAAGGCGTCACTACCAGGCCGGTTTCGCAAAACAGAATCAAAAACAGGATGGCATAAATCCAGATGCCGTACTGCGCCACCAACTCCGCCAAATGAACGTCAATATGCAAGATAAAATCTACGACAAAATGGATCAATTCCATATATAACCGTCCCCGGACGCGAAAAAAGGTATCAATAAAATGTTATTCCGCCAAAAACAACGGTCCCAAGGCCGGCACGGGCAAAGCAAAGCTCGCCGGATAATCCACCGCCACCAAATATAAGCCTTCCGCTTTGGCGGTGGCCGCCGCCAGGGTTCTGTCGCGGGCCGCCAGCAGCTCTTCAATCCAGCCCTCCCCCTGGCGCCCGCACCCCACTTCCATTAGGCTGCCTACAATATTACGAACCATATGATGCACGAAAGCATTCGCTTTAATATCCACCACCACATAAGCGCCCTGACGGGTGACCGTTAAATGTTTAACATTGCGCCACGGGGTGCGGGATTGGCACTGCATGGCGCGAAACGACGTGAAATCATGCTCTCCCAGCAGGCAGCGCCCGGCCCGTTCCATTTTATGTTCATCCAGCTGATGATAAAAATGCGTCACGCCGCGGGACAATATGGCCGGGCGATAAGGATGATTATAAATAATATAGCGATAACGGCGGGCCGTGGCGCTAAAACGCGCGTGAAATTCCGCCGCCACGCCGGACACCCAGCGCACCGCCACGTCCGCCGGCAAATTGGCGTTCACTCCCAGGGTCCAGGCGGCATCCTCACGACGGGCGCGGGTTTCAAAATGCACCACCTGGCCGGTGGCGTGCACGCCGGCATCGGTGCGACCGGCGCAAAACACCGTCACCGGTTCGTCCGCCACCTTGGACAAGGCCTGTTCCAGGCAAGCCTGGATGCTGACCACCTCCTGCTGCCGTTGCCAGCCGTAAAAACGGCTGCCGTCGTACTCAATGCCCAGCGCGATTTTCATCGGCGCCGAGGCGAATCCCGATACCGCCTGCGACATTAATTCAAATACTCCGTTACCAGAAGCTCCGCGGTGAGCAACGCCATCAGCGCGCCGCCGAAGCGGACATTATCCGCCACCGACCAGAATTGCAGCAAATCCGGCATACCGTAATCGTTGCGCAAACAGCCGATGCTCAGTTGCACCTGTCCGGACGCATCCTCCACCTGGGTAGGGTAATCCTGCTCTTCGCTGACGCTCAGATGTTCACCGCTGTCCAGCAAATCGCGAGCCTCCCCCGCCCCCATGGGACGCTGGGTTTCCATATGCACGATTTGCGCGTGGCCGTAAAACACCGGGGCCTGGACCGTACCCACGGAAATGGGCAGCCCTTCGTCCAGCCATATCTTGCGGACCTCGTCCACCAGGCGGCGCTCGGTTTGCACGCTGCCCTCTTCATCCGGCAACAGCGGCAGCAGATTAAAGGCCAGTTGCCGGCTGAAAAATCCCGGTTCGGCGGGCAGCCCGTTCAGTAAACGCGCGCTCTGCCCTGCCAGGGCATCCACCGCCGATTTGCCCTGCCCGGACACCGACAGCAGGTTTACCACATTCAGACGCGCTAACCCGGCCTGTTCGGTCAAGGGCTTGATGGCCAGCAACAGCTGACTGGTCAAACTGTCCGCCACCGCCACCAGGTTGCGGTTGCGATAGTCCGCCAGCACCTGGTCGTTCACGCCGGGCACCACCAGCGGCACATCCGGCTCGAGGGCATACAGGCCGCTGCTGTCGATAACCAGGCAGCCCGCCGCCGCGGCCTGATCGGCATAGCTTGCGCTGGCGGCGCTGCCGGCGATAAAAAACGCCAGCTGCGCCTGCGACCAGTCGAACTGCGCGGCATCTCCCACCAAATAGCTTTTGCCGTCATAACGCAGCGTCTCGCCGGCGCTTCGCTCACTGGACAATAAATAGAGTTCCCCTACCGGAAACTGCCGTTCCTGCAATAATTCCAGCAACGCAGTACCCACTGCGCCCGTCGCACCCAGTAGGGCGATATTCCAGCCGTCAGACATGATGTTCTCCAGAAAGGTTAAGAATCCGCGGGGACGGCGTTAAAACCGAGATCCCGTAACAGACCGATACTGACGGGGTCATCGCTTTCCACCCGCAGCGACGACCACTCGCGGCGCTCCTGATACTGCCGGCGCAGCCGATCGAATTCTCCCGGCACGGCCGCTTGGCGCCGCAGCGGCGCGTCATCGCGGCGCACATCATACACCAGATGCGCCAGCCGCCTTAGCATCCCTTCGTCCACGGGCCCGCGTATCCGCACCCGTTCAACCGCCGGAGCCGGCAGCAGCCGCTCCAGCGGGGCATGCATCGGCGTGCCGAGAAATTGGCTGTAAGCCTCGTAAACCTGGGTGGTGCCGCGCGCTTTGCCTTCCAGAGAGTAGCCGGCGATATGGGGCGTGCCGATATCCACCCGGCCAAGCAGCGGCAGAGACAGCGCCGGCTCCGGTTCCCAGACATCCAGGATAACGCTCAGCTTCTTGCCCCGTTCCAGGGCGGCCAGCAGGGCGGCATTATCCACCACCCCGCCGCGGCAGGCATTAACCAGGATCCGTCCGTCCGGCAGGGCCGCCAGCAGCTCATCGTCCACCTGATGCCAGGTCTGATAGGGCCCGGAACGGTTTAGCGGCGTGTGGAAGGTCAGCACATCCGCTTGCGCCACCAGTTTTTCCAGCGGGTAAAACGGACCGGCGGCGCCGCTGGCGGCCAGGGGCGGGTCGCACACCAGGGTACGTACGCCCAGTGACATTAAACGACGGTTCAACCGGCCGCCGACATTGCCCGCCCCGATAATGCCGATGGTTTTATCCTTCAGGGCAAATCCGTCCCGCTCCGCCAGCCACAGCAGCGAGGAAAAAACGTACTCTACCACCGCCACCGCGTTACAGCCCGGCGCCGCGGAAAAGCCGATGCCGGCGCCGGTAAGCCACTCCTCGTCCACATGATCGGTGCCCGCGGTGGCGGTGCCGACAAACTTCACCCCGCTGCCCTGCAGCAGGCCGGCGTTCACCGGCGTTACGGAGCGCACCATCAGCGCGTCGGCCTCCCGCAGCTCCTCGGCGGTGATGTGACGCCCGGCAACCGGCCGCACCTCCCCTAACCGGCTGAACAGCTCTTGGGCGTAAGGCATGTTTTCGTCCACCAGGATTTCCACATCGGGCTCCGTCAGCCATGAACAGGCTGTCATTGAATATAAAAAAGGAGAATATTCTGCCACTGAAAGCCATGGAAACCCAATGCTAACATGCAAAATTTCAGCACAACCTGTTACCGAGAGCGCTGCATGAAGCGGTTTTTTTTTCGACGCCGCACCCATTAACAGCAGAAAATGCCTTCCTGACGCTTGCTGCTACCCTATAATTGTGCGACTTGTTATTATTCGCCGCACTATTTTCAGACGCCCGCCGATATGACCGGGTTGAATGGCAGCAACCCTCTCTACGAAAGGATGAGTCATATGCAACCTGTACAAGGTCCCGGCAACCCGGTACCGGGGGAACAGCCACAGGGTCGGATGGGCGCTCCGTCTGTTGTGCGGGACGCTGACAGCCCGCTCAGCACCGCGCAACGCACCGCGCTTGAACGGCTGATAGTCAAAATCATGGCGCTGAGCAGCAGCAAGTCCCCCGAAATCTGGGCCGCTCTGCGCCATCAGCTGAATATACCCGGCGAGGGGGAACTGACCTCAGGTCAATTCCTGCCCGCGGAACAATTGCTGCAAGGGCGTCTCGATCAGGCGCAGCAGACCCATGCCGGCCGGCAGTTGATGCAACAGTTAACCGACCTGCTGCCACAGGGTAACAACCGCCAGGCGGTGAGCGATTATATCCGGCGGGAGTTCGGCCATACCGTCCTGAGCCAGCTGGATCCCGAACAGCTGCAGCAGGTAGTGGAACTGTTGCAACAGGGCCGGCTGGACATTCCCAAACCGCAGCAGGCCGCCATCTCGGACCGGACCCTGCTGCCCGCCGAGCACAGTGCTTTGAATCAGCAAGTCATCCGGCTGGCGGCGGTAACCGGCGAATCGCCGACGGATACCTGGCAGAGCCTGATGACCATGATGGGGTTGAAGGCCGGCGATCCCATTCCGGCTCGCCATTTTCCCCTGCTGATGCAGTTTGTCCAGGGCCATGTGACACTGTCACAACAAGCCTCCCCCACCCTGGCAACGGTACAGGCCACCCTGAAACAGCCCACCAGCAGCGATGAGCAGCAGGCGATTGAAGCCTACTGCCTGCAGCATTTCAACGCCACCGCGCAAAGCGTGCTGACGCCCGCCCAGGTCAGCGCGGTGATGCAGTTCCTGTTTATCTACCGCCTGTCGCGTACCCAAAGCCAACACCAAACCGCCGACGGTCGCCTGTTGCAACCGGCCATGAATCCCCTGATCGCCACCGAACCGAGGGAACACACCGTGGGTATCGCCAAAAGCCGCTGGGCGGTGGTGCTGGCGCTGCTGGCGGTATTAGTGCTGATTTGGCTGCTGATTTAGCGCCGGGCGATTGTTCCTGCCATAACAAAAAACCACCTTCGACCGGTGACGGTATCCAGGTGGTTTAGGTTTGATGGCGGTGGAGGAAAGCCGACCGGTTTATTGATATTTACGCATCACCAATGTGGCGTTAGTGCCGCCAAAACCAAAGCTGTTGGTCATCACGGTGGTCAATCGGCGTTCGGTGGGCTCGGTGATAAGATTCATGCCTTCCGCCTGGGGATCAAGCTCCTCGATATTAATGCTCGGCGCAATAAAATTATGCTCCAGCATCAGCAGGGTAAAAATGGTTTCATGCACCCCCGCCGCCCCCAGCGAATGACCGGTCATGGCTTTGGTGGATGAAAACGCCGGCTGCTTGCTGCCGAAGGTTTCGCGAATGGCCCACAGCTCTTTCACATCCCCTACCGGGGTAGATGTACCGTGGACATTCAGGTAGTCAATGGGCGTATCGACATTTTTCAGCGCCATTTTCATACAGCGAATCGCCCCTTCCCCGGACGGCGCCACCATATCGGCACCGTCGGAATTGGCGCCGTAGCCGATCACTTCGGCATAGATATGCGCACCGCGGGCCAGCGCATGCTCCAGCTCTTCCACCACTACAATGCCGCCGCCGCCGGCGATGACGAAACCGTCGCGATTGACGTCATAGGTGCGCGAGGCTCTGGCGGGGGTTTCATTATAGCGGGTGGACAGCGCGCCCATGGCGTCGAATTCACAGGCCATTTCCCAGCACAGCTCTTCACCGCCGCCGGCAAAAACCACATCCTGCTTATCCAACTGGATCATTTCCACCGCATTGCCGATGCAATGAGCAGACGTGGAGCAGGCGGAACTGATGGAGTAGTTGACGCCGCGGATTTTAAACGGCGTCGCCAGACAGGCGGACACGCCGGAACCCATGGCTTTGGTAACCATATAGGGGCCGACGCCGCGCAGGCCGCGAGCGCGCATACCGTCCGAACCGGCCACCTGATTACGCGGCGAACCGCCGCCGGAACCCACGATAAGGCCGGTGCGGTCGTTGGAAACGTCTTCGGGACTCAGTCCGGAGTCCTGGATTGCCTGTTCCATGGAGAGATAAGCATAAATTGAAGCATCACTCATAAAGCGTGCAATTTTCCGATCGATGAGCCCGGTAGTATCGAGTTTGATATTGCCCCAGACATGGCTGCGCATGCCCGAATCCTTCAATTCCTGAGAGAAAGTGATTCCGGAGCGACCTTGTTGCAGGGAGGACAGAACTTCTTTCTGGTCGTTCCCGATACTCGATAAAATTCCCAGGCCGGTAATCACTGCACGTTTCATTTAATACCTCTTGTATTTATATATGAGATTCTGTGTGGCACTTTAGCTTACAGTTGTACGCTGAACAAGTCCGATCAGACGAAGTTTGCAAAATTTGCGCCCCGAAGCACACATGGTTAGAATCGCTTCACTCCTTGATAAATGAGGCTATCGCCTTGAATCCCGCCCCTATCGGCCATGCGGTGCTTAATTGGAACGAACAGGGTACACCTGTATCCCGACAATTTGATGACGTTTACTTTTCCAATCAGGACGGGCTGGAAGAAACCCGCTATGTTTTTCTGCGGGGCAACGGCCTGCCAGCGCGTTTTACCGGGCATCGCCGGGCGTCTTTTACCGTGGCGGAGACCGGTTTCGGCACCGGTCTGAATTTTCTGGCCCTATGGCAGGCATTCCATCGGTTCCGCCGGGACAATCCTGACGCAATCCTGCGGCGGCTGCATTACGTCAGCGTTGAGCAATTCCCTCTGCGGGTCGCCGATCTGGCGCTGGCCCACGAACGCTGGCCGGAATTGGCCGATTACGCATCACCATTGCGTGAATCATGGCCGCCGGCCATCGCCGGCTGTCACCGGTTGATCCTGGACGGCGGCGCGGTGACGCTGGACCTGTGGTTCGGCGAGGTGAACGAAGTACTGCCGGGACTGGACGACAGCCTGAACGGCCAGGCGGACGCCTGGTTCCTTGATGGCTTTGCTCCGGCGAAAAATCCCGCCATGTGGAGCGATAGGCTTTTTCAGGCCATGGCACGCCTGGCCGGGCCGCAGGGAACTTTTGCCACGTTTACCGCCGCCGGGTTCGTCCGGCGGGGATTGCAGGCGGCGGGATTCAAGGTCGACAAGCTGACGGGTTTCGGTCAAAAACGGGAAATGCTGTCCGGACAGCTTTCTACCGTCGCCCCCCGGATCAACGGCACGCCCTGGTATCACCGGCACAGTCCAGCCGAGCCGCAGGAAGTGGCGATAGTCGGCGGCGGCATTGCCGGCGCGTTATGCGCGGCGGCATTACAGCGGCGCGGAGCAAGGGTTACCCTCTATTGCGCCGACGACGCCCTGGCTATGGGCGCCTCCGGCAACCGCCAGGGCGCGTTGTATCCCTTGCTCAATATTGAGGACGAGGCGCTGACGCAATTTTTCGCCGCCGCGTTCCCCTTCGCCAGTCGCTGCTACCGGGAATTCGCGCGCCAGGGCATTTCGTTTGAACATCAATGGTGCGGCGTAACGCAATTGGCCTATGATTCGCGCAGCGCCCGCAAGCTGCGCGACATCCTGGCGCTGGATTTGCCCGAAACCCTGGTGCGCGGCGTGGAGAGCGGGGAGATGGAGCAACTGACCGGACTGGCTACCGGTACCGGCGGCATCACCTATCCCCAGGGGGGCTGGCTCAATCCGGCGCAGCTGATAGCCGGTATAGTGGAAAGGGGCCGGCAATACGGCATGAGTATCCATTACGGGCACCGTGCAGAACGTTTGGAGCCCACCGCCACCGGCTGGCAATTGCGGTTCTCCCACGGCGCCTTCGCCAATCATGCCGTGGTGGTGCTGGCCAACGGCCATCAGTTGCTGCAGTGGCCGTTCACCAGCGCCCTGCCCCTCACCAGCGTGCGCGGGCAGGTGAGCCATATTCCCGCCGTACCGGCGCTGAACGCCCTGAAACAGGTGCTCTGCTATGACGGCTACCTGACGCCCGCCAGCCCCGGCTACCAGACCCACAGCCTGGGCGCCAGCGCGGTGTGGCATGATGAAAGCACCGATTTCAGCCCCGCCGAGCAGCGGCAGAATCTGGACCGGCTTACCGCCTGCCTGCCGCATCAGGCATGGACCGGCAGCGTGGATATCCATCATGACCAGGCGCGCTGCGGCGTGCGCAGCACCGCGCGGGACCATATGCCCATGGTGGGCAATGTGCCCGATTATGCCGCTACGCTGGCCCATTACCGGCACCTTCCCCAATTGCTGGAGAGCGGCGGCGCCATCGAACTTGCCCCCCACCACGCGAATCTCTTTATGCTGGGTGCCCTGGGCTCGCGGGGACTGTGCTCAGCGCCGCTGGCGGCGGAAATCCTGGCGGCGCAAATCTTCGGCGAGCCGCTCCCCGTTAGCCGGGAGCTGTCGGCGGCACTAAGCCCCAACCGCTTCTGGGTAAAAAAGCTGTTGAAAGGGCGTGAGCTTTGAGCCAACGCCGTGAGGATCAAAAAGAGAGGTTCAGTTTCGCCCATACCGTTCGGCCTGGTTCATTCACCGGCTCGTTGGCGGAATAACCGAAACCGCTGTTGCCCGCCAGGTTCAAGTGCTCGCTATAGCGTTTATTAAAGATATTATCGATGCCGCTGCTTATCTTCACCTGTTCGGTCAGCTTGAACGCGACGTTGGCCGACAGTACGCCGAAACCGGCACCGGCATCAAAGTCCTTCCCCACCACGTTGCCTTCATTCAAGGCCACCCTACGCTGGGCGCTGACAACGCGCCATAACCCGGCGGCGCTCCATTGCTCTCTTTCATATACCAGGCCCACCCGCGCCTCCAGGGGCGGCATCTGCGGCAACGGCCGGCCGTCACGGCTATTTTTGCCCCATGAGTAGGCCAGCGCGGCATCGGCTTTCCACCGTTCGGTTAACGGATATTCCAGCCCCACTTCCCCGCCCATAATGACCGCATCGGTATTATCGGCCTGGCTGCGGTTGGCGTTTTGCGGATCGTATTTGATAAGGATGAAGTCGTTGACCCGCCCCAGGTAAGCCGAGATCCATCCATTGTATTTTGCTCCGCTGTAGTGGGCGCCGATATCAATCTGGCTGGTCTTTTCACTTTTCAAGTTAGTGAAAGGGGCGCCACCGCCGGGCCCGGCAGAGGGAGAAAACAGCTCCCAATAGTCCGGAAAGCGCTCGATATAGCCCAATCCGGCATAAAACATGAACGGCAGCGCCGCCGGCCGGTGTTCGTAACGGACAAAACCGGCGGGGGTGGCGGCAGATCGGGATTGCTGGTTTTCAAAACCGTATTTTTTCCCCCGATGCCGATCGATACGCGCCCCGCCGACATAGCGGCTCGTCTCGCCGGCAAACCAGGTCAGTTCGCCAAATGCGCCGTAATGCGCAAATTGCGCGTCTTTGAACCAGGTCCGGTCGGTTTTGCCGCGGTGGCTATCGGCTTGCATATCCACGCCCGATTGCAGCTTGAGGTCCTGCCATAGCCAGTCGGTGACGACGCGCCCGCCGACGGTGCGCCGATCCAGGTTTTTGCGTTTGGCGGCGCTCACGGCATGCCGCATTGATTTGCAGCAGCAAGCCAATGGTTTGGCTGGGGTACGCAGGGTGGTATTGTCCATCACATGGTTGGCATAGCCGTAGTAAATCTGCGCGTCCAGTTTGTCCAATATTCGGCCGATATCCTGTTTCTCGAAACGGGCGCCGAGGCGCTCATGCCTGAACTGCGAACCGTCCATGCCACGGCCGGCATAGCTGGCCTCGCCATCGCCCTTGCCGCCGCTGAACTCCACCAGCGTGTCGGCGTCCGGCGTCCAACCCAATACCGCGTCCCCGCTCCATTTATTCCAGCGGGACGGAACACGCCGATACGCACCGTCCCTATAATCCCCGGCCCGCGACTGCGTGCCGATCAACTGCAAATAGCCCCGATCGCTCCCCAGGCGAGCATCGATATTTTTATCGAGGCGCCGGTTGGATCCTGCCAGCAGGCCGGCATCGGCGCCGGCCATGCCTTGATCAAAACGGGGACGGGTCCGTTCGAACCGCACGACGCCCGCCGAAGCGCCGGGACCCCATAACACCGTTTGCGGTCCTTTTACCAGGGTCAAGAGGTCAAAGCTTTCCGGCGAGATATAGGCGGTAGGCGCATCCATGCGGCCGGGACAGGCGCCGAGGACTTCCGCTCCGGAGGCAAGTATCTTCAAGCGCGAGCCGAACATGCCGCGAAAGACCGGATCGCCGTTAGTCCCGCCGTTGCGGACCTGGGAAAATCCCGGAATGGTTTTAAGGTAGTCAGCGCCATCGCTGGCGGGAACCGGCTGGCGCGGCGTTCTGGGCGAGGTAACCACCGTCAGGGGAGAACCCCGCGGAGCGGTAACCGTCATGACCTCCGCATCCCCGTTTTTCCGCCGCGGATCGTCGCGCTCTTCCGGCAAGACGGGCTGTGCGGCGGCGCCATTGAGCGCCGCCAGGGTGAAAATGGGCACCAGACGGACAAAACCGCGATATCCGGGCAGGTTTTTAGGGAGAGAGAATTTGATAAACATCAACTTTCCTTATTTGTAAACGTCCTTTGACCAACGGTCGGTGGAGACAGGCCGAAGAGATAATGGCAATGCCGGGGAAAGAAGCCGGTTCGCCAGGCGGAAACTCCGTTCCGGCCGTTTTAATCAGCGGGAGAGCCGCCTGGATAACCTGACCACAGCCGTGGTCAGGCGTGTTAAGGCGAATCGCGGGACAAGGGATCGGGAAAGATGAAACCGGCCGGCAAGAAAGCGCTAACCACAGGGTGTGAATTTTACGTGATTAACGGCGCCGGCGGGCTAAAAACTTCAGTTTCGTTTACCTTTGGTAAGCGCAATGTTCAGATTTTTGCGCGCTCATACAGCTTGTGCCACATACCCAGCACCAATGCCTGATCCGGCGGCGACAGTTCACCGTTGCCGATGGCTTTGTTGATACCGCCCTGTACGCGCTCATGCAGGGCCTCCAGGGTATGCTCATTGTTCTCTTCGGCTTCAGCGACCGCAAGCGTCAGATGGCCGCGCAGGTAGCCGCCGGCAAACAACTCGTCATCGCTGGCGTGCTCCACCATATCGTCAATTATCGCCAGGATACGCGCTTCAAAATCTGCGATCATCAAATGTCCTCTATTGATTATTCTGCGCCGAAAACGCCGCGGGATCGGCGGGATGGCGAAACAGCGCCGGCGTCAGCGGCCGGGTCTGGTAATACGACTGCAATGCCCCGATAAAACGCCCTGCCCGCTGCGGGATACCGCGGGACAGATAGTCCATGACCTGATGGTGCACCCGGCCCTGGAAAGCGATGCGATCCGGTTCACAGTCGCCACTGAGATTATCGCAGCTGACATTGAAGGGAAAGTCCGCCGCGACACAAAACAGCCACTCCAGCGCCTGCGGCCTGATTTCCACCTGCTCGAACCGCTGCTGGGTCGGCGCGTCCCGTCCGTCGGGACAATACCAATAGCCGAAATCCACCTGCAGACGGCGGGACGCCCCGGCAATGCACCAATGGGAGATTTCATGCAGCGCGCTGGCATAATAGCCATGGGCGAACACAATGCGGTGATAGGGAATCAGATTATCGGCAGGCAGGTAAATCGGCTCCTCATCGCCCTTGACCAGGCGGGTATTGAGGCTGTCGGCGAAACATCGATTGAATATCTCAATCAGCTGCTGGAAATGATGGGTTTCGGTTTGCATGATCTCGTTATATTTTACCAATGGGAAGCCAGCCACAGCATGATGTCGGCGCCATGGCTGTCATAAAGGAGCTTCAGGCTCATTAAAAATGATACTGCCACAATCATCGGGCGAATCAATTTTTGCCCTTTGGTCAAAACCATGCGGGCGCCCAGTCGAGCCCCGAAAATCTGGCCGGCCAGCATGACAAATCCTACGCTCCACACCACTTTACCCGCAAGCATAAACAGTATCAGGCCGCCCAGGTTGGAGGTGAAGTTCAATACCTTGGCATGGGCGGTGGCTTTGGCCAGATTAAAACCACTCAGGGTCACATAGGCCAGGGCATAAAACGAACCGGCGCCAGGGCCGAAAAAACCGTCGTAAAAGCCTACCCCGCAACCGGCCACGAGGGCGAACGGCCAGGCGGACAAGCGACGCTGCCGATCCTCCTCGCCGATACGCGGCATCAGCAGAAAATAGAGGCCGATGCCGATGACCAGCAGCGGAAGGATCTGGCGCAGCAATCCGGCCTGCAGGTGCTGAATCAGGATAGCGCCGGTCATGGAGCCGAGGAACGTCATGGCGATGGTCAGTTTTTGCCCGCCCAGATCCACCGCCCGTTGACGAATAAAATAGAGGCTGGCGGAGAAAGAGCCGCCTACCGATTGAATTTTATTGGTGCCCAGCGTTTGCGCCGGCGACAGTCCCACTGCCAGTAGCGCCGGCAGTGTGATTAATCCGCCGCCGCCGGCAATGGAATCAATAAACCCCGCGAAGACCGCCACGCCGAACAGCAATATCAATACCGGGGGTGAAACCGCTAACCAATCCATGTTTTTTCCGTGACTCTTTTTCCAAGCCGGCAGCGGCCGGCGATACCGCCGGCCGTCTGAAAACGGCACGGCGCCGGCGCGCCGTCGGCAGTAAATTATTCCGCTACCAAGTGGTTATCCAGCAGTGCCTGACACGACGGCGGTAGCGGCGGCGGCGCCTTTTTCACCGGCGGCTTGCCGGGTTTGGGCGGCAGGAACCAGCTTTCCAGTTCGGCGCCGCAACCGTCGCCCGCCGGCGGCGGAGCCTGATCCTGGCACTCCCGGCTATCGGCAGGACAGCGCAGGCGCACATGCATATGGGCACGGTGGCCGAACCACGGCCGCACCTTGTTCAGCCAGGCGCGATCCGGCCCGGCGACACGGCACAGCTGCTTTTTAATGGCCGGATTGACAAAAATACGCGTCACATCGCTGTCCTGGGCCGCCAGCTTAATCAGCATCATGGTTTGCGGCTGCCACAGGCGCGGATTGACGTCCCGTCCGTTGGCCGCCACCAAATCCAGCGGCTGCGGTTTTAGCAATTCCTGCGCCGTCCAGCGCTGACGCGGCGTCTGCAGCCAGATATCCGCATCCAGCCCTGACTGATGGCTGGCATGGCCGCTGCTGAAGCGGCCGCCGGCCGGCATCGCCATGTCCCCCACCAGTACCTCCCCCAGCCCCAGATTCCGGACCTGGTTGCTTAACCGCACGATAAACAGCAGCAGATCGGGATGGCCGAAGTAACGACGCTGATCCGGGCGCAGCACCTGATAGTTCGACGCCTCCAGCTGCAACGGCCGGGCGCCGACAATACAGCCGTTGGCGAAAGCGCCGATGGCCTGCGGACTGCCGGCCACCGGTTGGGTTATTTTTTGCCAGGGAGTGGGAACGGCCAACGCATTGAAAGCCAGCGCGGCCAATAACCCGACTATCCATTGTCGCATTTCATTTACCACCGGGGCAGGGTTGGGACGACATCGCCGTTTTGCGCGCGCTGCCGTAACAGATGATCCATCAGCACGATGGCCAGCATGGCTTCGGCGATGGGCACCGCACGGATGCCGACGCAGGGATCGTGGCGCCCGCGGGTCACCATTTCCACCTGTTCGCCCTGGCGGTTGATGGTACGGCCGGGCACCATGATACTGGAGGTGGGTTTCATCGCGATATGGGCAATGATGGTTTGCCCGCTGCTGATTCCACCCAGCACCCCGCCCGCATGGTTACTGACAAAACCCGTCGGCGTGATTTCATCGCGGTTTTCGCTGCCGCGCTTGGTGACCACGGCGAAACCGTCGCCGATTTCCACCCCTTTTACCGCATTGATGCTCATCAGGGCATGGGCCAGATCGGCATCCAGACGATCGAATACCGGCTCACCCAGGCCGGCCGGCACCCGCTCGGCCATTACCGTTACCTTGGCGCCGATGGAATCGCCGTCTTTTTTCAGGTTGCGCATCAGTTCGTCCAGCGCATCCAGCTTATCGGGATCGGGACAAAAAAACGGATTTTGCTCCACCTGTTGCCAATCTTTCAGCTCACAGCGGATATCGCCGATTTGCGCCAGATATCCCCGCACCAGGATGCCGTGTTTTTGCGCCAGGTATTTTTTCGCAATCGCCCCCGCCGCCACCCGCATAGCGGTTTCACGCGCCGAAGAGCGGCCGCCGCCGCGGTAATCCCGCAGGCCGTATTTCATTTCGTAGCTGTAATCCGCATGGCCCGGACGAAACAGATCTTTGATGGCGCTGTAATCCTGGGAACGCTGATCGGTGTTTTCAATCAGCAATCCGATACTGGTGCCGGTGGTGACCCCTTCGAACACCCCGGAGAGGATCCGCACCTGGTCCGGCTCGCGCCGCGCCGTGGTATAGCGTGAGGTGCCGGGCCGCCGCCGGTCGAGATCGTGCTGCAAATCCGCTTCCGTCAACGGGATGCCGGGCGGAACGCCGTCCACCACGCAGCCCAGCGCCACCCCGTGGGATTCGCCAAAGGTCATGACGCGAAATAATTCGCCAATACTGTTCCCTGCCATCGGGACTCCTTTGTTTAACCAGAATAAGTAATCAACCTGAGTTGCACGTTTATCAGTAATCTGTCAATAAATACCGATACCTATCAGTCCTTATACAGTGCAAAGGTTTCGCTGCAGGCCGCCAGCTGCGCCCGGGTCAGCATAAAGACGCCGTCGCCGCCGTTGTTGAATGTCAGCCAGGTGAAAGGAATGTCCGGATACTGCTCCAAAAGATGGACCATGCTGTTGCCCACTTCGCAAATCAGCACACCGTCTTCGCTCAGGTAATTCGGCGCGGCGGAGAGAATACGGCGCACCAGCTTCAGACCGTCGCTGCCCGCCGCCAGGCCTAACACCGGTTCCGCCCGGAACTCCTGCGGCAGGTCGCTCATGTCCTCTTCATCCACATAAGGAGGATTGGTGACGATCAGATCGTACTGCAACGCCGGCAGCTCACGGAACAGATCGGAACGAATGGGCGTGACCCGCTGATCCAGGCCATAGGATTGGATATTCATTTCGGCCACCGACAGCACATCGCCGGAAATATCAACCGCATCCACCTCCGCTTCCGGAAAAGCAAATGCGCAGGCGATGGCGATACAGCCGCTGCCGGTGCACATGTCAAGAATATGCGTCGGCGGTTTGGGGAGCAACGCCTGGAATCGATTGTCTATCAGTTCGCCGATGGGGGAACGGGGAATCAGCACCCGCTCATCCACATAAAACTCCAATCCGCAAAACCAGGCTTTATTGGTCAGATAAGGTACCGGGATACGCTCGTTAACCCGCTTGACCACCCGCTCCACAATACGGTAACGCTCACTGGAGGTCAGCCGGGAGTGGTACATTTCCTCCGGAAAATCCAGCGGCAAGAACAGGCTCGGCAGGACCAACAGTATCGCCTCGTCCCAGGAATTATCGGTGCCGTGACCGTAAAAAATCTGCGCGGCGTTAAACCGGCTGACCGTCCAGCGCAGCAGATCCTGTATCGTATGCAGCTCGGCCGCCGCTTCATCCACAAAAATTTTATCCAATTTGCTCTCCGCAAGGGCGATGTCATCTTATCTGCCGGTTAGTTTGCCATGAAGCGCCTCACAAAGCAGCAGGCACAACCGTCCCTGGACGGGTCGCACCGCACTTTTTTGCCGGAAATTTTCGCCGTTAAGGGAAAAGAGAGGGTAGACTTGCTAAAAATAGCAATTGCAGAGTGGGGAATGAAAAAAAGATATCAACTGGCCGAAGAGGAACGCCATCTGTTTCGCGAGTCCATAACCGGTACCAAACCCTTGCGGCAGGATACCGTTAAACCGCCAAAGCCTCGGCTGAATACCAATCATCTCCCCGCCCGGCGATTGCTGCATGAACAGGTGGACGCCAGCTTTTATTTTTCCGATGAGTTCCAGCCGCTGCTGGAGAGCGAAGGTCCGGCCCGCTATATGCGTCCTGACGTCAGCCCCTATGAAGTGAAAAAATTACGGCGGGGTGATTACATACCTGAATTATTTCTCGACCTGCATGGCATGACCCAGGCCGAAGCCAAGGAAGAACTGGGCGCCCTGCTGGCCGCCTGCCGGCGAGAACACGTACACTGCGCCTGCGTTATGCATGGCCACGGCAAACATATCCTCAAGCAGCAAACGCCGCTGTGGCTGGCGCAGCATCCGGACGTGCTCGGTTTTCATCAGGCGCCGAAAATGTTTGGCGGCGATGCCGCGCTGCTGGTGCTGATAGAGCTGGACGAATAGCGCTGACCCGGTAGGCTACAACCGGGGTCAGACCTTCGCCAGCAATTGCGCCGGGCTGATTTGCCAGTTCAATACCCCATTGCCGTCCGCCGGATCCAACTCCACGCAGGCCACCGCCGAGGTGGCAAACATCGGCGCCTGCTCCGTGGGACACAGATCGGCCACCAGGTAACCCACCAGCGGCAAATGAGAAATCACCAGCACGGTGCCCAGTCCTTCGTTGGCCAGCGCCTGCAAATAACAGCAAATCATGGCCACATCGCCGCCCGGCGTCAGCTCCGGCAGGGTCTCTTCACCGTCTGGCAGCACCAGTTCCTCACGCACGACATCCAGCGTTTGCCGGGCGCGCAAATAAGGGCTGACCAAAACACGATCGGTATCAATAATCTTGCTACTCAACCAACTCGCCATCAGGCGTGATTCATCACGGCCACGAACAGTTAAAGGTCTTTCAGCATCACTGGCGGCTTCTAACGCAGCGTCGCCGTGCCGCATAATCAAAACTTGCATAGTGCACCGTTGTTGTTTGACAAAAAACGCCATGGGGAAACAGGTTTTACCGTATTAAGCCATGCTGTCGCTAAATCTAGATTCTATGACAACCTGAAATACGCATAGCTAACCGTCCCCCCGAAGCGACCGGGCATTGAGAGCTCGAAATCACGTAATAAAACGCTGCTTTTTACATCAATACCCACTAGGTAGTCAACACATCGAACACAGATGCCCCTCCCGAAAACAAAATGTCATAACAAAAACGTCTACTGAGTGTAATGGCTATTAGCATAAGACAACGCTTTCAGACAAAGGTGCGCGTTAAGTAACAGTTTTGCAATTGACACCTGCCGACGCCCCCTGGGCGCCCTTTCGGCCCATCGCAACCCGGCCGCGGATCAAACCGGCTCCGACGGGGAAGAGGTTTCGGCTGCATGGCGATATTTAATATTCATAAAAAAACAATCTGCGGACAAACGAGCACAGCCGTCAAAGCGCCGGCAAAGATGCCTGCCCGCCCGGCGCCGGTACGTATTTTTATTGTATTGCTATTTAACTTGACGCAATAATCTGACCTGTATCAGTCAAGTTTTTATCGCCGACACCATTTTGTCAATAACGTCAACTTGCAATAAATGACATTCATGACTAACGATTCGGGGCTTTATCGGACCAGGCCAGGCGCATATTATACCCGCAGGCTTCTATTGCTATTTCATCCTTTCAATTGCCGTAAAGGCATAATTCAAAATATAGCATGCCGTCGATAACCTGCATCATTCTCGATCCATTGTGGCTGGCCCGGGCGTCTTTACCGTTTCGCTTCCCACCGGCCGGTGCTTCTCCGGTACTTCTCCGGTACTTCTCCGGTACTTCTGCCGCCCCGTCGCTTTTTTTCGGGTTTATCATTCGACGGCGCCGGACGTATTACATCACGGCATACCAGGCCCGCTATTTCGAATAACAACTTAATTATCTTTATTAGGAATTCAACCATTTTATCCGCACGGTAAAACTTCAATAATTTTGCAAGCGCTGTTCGCCAGACACTCTATAGAATTTCAAGTGAGTGAAATAGCGGGCATGGGATTTTAGTGATCGGTAAGCAAACTTACGAAACTCACGGGACTTGATATTGCAGATATAACATTAAAGCTGAAAAAATAATGAGGTAAATCCGATAATCGCGGTCCGTTTGAGGACCGCGATATCAGTAAATTAGCGCAACCCGAGCTGGAATATCAGGCTCTCAGCCTCACAGCTGAAGTTAAAATCGGCCGTTAACGCCACACCGCCTTCAGCAGGCTCAATGCGACTGGTTATCTGGCAAGGATCGGATTCCACCGCGCGGGCTTTTTCCGTCAGTTTTGCCAGCATGGCTTCAGCCTGGTGGCGGTCCGCATAGACCTGGCTGAAAGATGCCTTGCGATCTTCGTTGTCGATAATGGTGCCGACATCGACACAACAGCAGGCGGCCGTTTCTTCAGCGCTGCATTTATTAATTGAATGAGCCATCGTTTTTTCTCCACAGGATAAACCTGTCTGACAATAATAACCTTACAAACTATCTGTGCTTGATTATACGCTTCCCGGCAAGATGATAACAGGGATAAACCCACCGCCCCTGGCTTATCGCCTATGCATTAAGGGCGGAGGCCGGACCTTATCCGCTACGGCGCATCGATACTCTTCAGATCGCCTTGTATCGCCTTCGCGTTCGGGTTTTCCTGCGGCACCAGACGGCCGCCGCTGGCCAGGAAATCGTGCCGCTGGAAATAAGCCGCGCGCACCAGGGCGTACGGGTCGGCGGAGTTACGCAGCAGACTGTCCGAATCCAGCAATTCAGCGCGGGTTTCGATGCCCTGGAAGACAAATTTGCCGATGCTCATCCACCAGGTAAGATAACTTAGGGCCGGATAGAAATTATCCGCCAGGCCGCCGATATCTTCCCGAGGCGTAAAGCTGCCGTAAGCGGGCAGCACCACATACGGGCCGTATCCTACGCCGTAGGTGCCAAGCGTCGTGCCAAAGCGCCTGGGCTGCTCCTTGGCCAGCTTGGGGTTCGCCATGGAGGCCACATCAATCAGCCCGCCCATGCCCAGCAGGGTATTGAGGAAGAAGCGGTTAAAATGAATCATGGCTTCGTACGGCTTGCCTACGGCGAAGTAGTTTACCATGGACGCCGGTTCTTCAAGATTGCTCAGAAAATTGCTCAGTCCGTTACGGGCCGGCATCGGCACATAATCGCGCCATGCCACCGCCGCCGGACGCACCACATAAGGATCAAGGACATTGTAGTTGAAATTGAACATTGTCCGGTTGAACCCTTCCAACGGATCAGATCGTTTCTGAGCCGACTGATCGGTTTTACTGGCGCACCCCAGAATCAATATAGTGGCCAGCGCCACGCCTGACAGGCGGTAATTCATCATTCGACTCCGTTTTAATTTATTATGCCCGCCTCTAGGGCACTTGTTGATCGATTTGCACGGCAATCCGGCCGGCGCCATTGAAATCCTGTACAGCACTCTCGCCAAACCACTCTCCCGGTTTCGCCTCGGCGGTACCGTCCAAAGAGAGTCTGACCCGTACTTTCAGCTGAACCTGGGCGGAAAGTAAACGCTCCGGCATCATGGCGTTGCCGTCGTCGAGAGATAACGATAATGGAAAGCGACTCAGCGGTAACGTTTTTATCGCCACCGGCTGCGGACTTTTACCGTCGGTAACCGAGATAATCACGACGCCCCGCCGCGGTAATCTATCGGCTATCGCCGGCGCGGGCGTAACGGTAACATCGAGTTTAGCCGTCTCCTGGCCGGTTTGCTCACGGGCCAGGGCGATACTGTGCTTGATAGCCTCCACATGAACATCGCCCGCGGGCAATAATGTCAACAAACGCTGCCACAGTATAATAGCCTGTGGGAAATTATTCTGCTGATACTCACTGACGGCCAGCAGATCCAGCGTCGGGATATCGTCCGGATGACGCTGCGCCATCTGCCGCAGTAGCCGATTGCCGTCCAGGTTGTCACCCGCATCGGCGGATCGGGTCAGCACATCGGCATAATCGAGCTGGATGCCCTCGTCGTCCGGCGCCAATCGCCAGGCCCGCTCGAAAGCATGGGTGGCCATGGACGCGTCCTTCAATACCACCCCGATCCGCCCGAGAATCAGCCAATCCTGCACATTGTCCGGCCGCCGCTGCAGCGACGCGCGCAACCCCACCGCAAAATCCGACAGCTCGCCGGGCGTCAACTGCCGGGCCCGGGGGTCCATGATGCGGGCGCGCAGCGCAGGCAGTTCAGCCACCGTCTGCCGCCAGCGCCAAAGCTGCCCCAAACCACCGGTACCCGCGTAAAGACCCAGCGTCACCACCACCAGCGCCACCACTCCAGGTAGCAGCGCCCAGGCGCTCGACGTGCGCCCGGGCGCTTGCGGTACCGGCGGAATATCCGCCAGCAGGTTTTGCTGTAAATCTTCAATATGCCCGGAGCGGTCGTCGATCACGCCCTCCGCTTCCTCATGGGCCAGCTCGTCCAGGCGCCGCCGGTAAAACAGCGTATTCTGACCGTCGCGGGTCAACGCGCCGGGACGGGAACCGTGGCGCAGGGCCGGCCATACAAACGCTCCCCCCGCCGCCGCCAGCAGGACCAGCATGGCCACGCCCAATGCTATCATGATTGCTTCCCGTCCGGCTTATCCAACAACTGCTCCAGGCGCCGCCGCTCATCGGATGACAGCGGTTCTGCGCGGCCGCCGCGCCGCGCGGCCTGTAATACCACCGCCAGACCGCCTATCATCACCACCAGCAGAGGGCCAAGCCATAACATCAGCGTCAGGGGATTTACCGGCGGCTCATAGCTAACGAAATTACCGTAGCGCGCCACCATATAATCGATAATCTGCCGTTGAGTCCGGCCCTGCAGCATCAACTGGTAGACCTTGGCGCGCATTTCGGCGGCGATAATCGCATCCGAATCGGCAATGCTGTTATTCTGGCATTTCGGACAGCGCAGCTGCTCGGTTACTTCGCGATACTGCTGCTCTTGCGCCACGCTGTTAAAGTGCCGGGCATCAATGGCGGCGCCGGCGGCGGTGCTGCACAGCAGCAGAACCGTTAACAGATTGCGCAGGATCATTCAGGCTCCCCCGGCATATTTTTCATAGAGCGGCCGCACTTCCCGCTGCCAGACCCCGGCATTCATATCCCCGGCGTGCCGATAGCGGATAATACCCCGTCCATCAATCAGAAAGGTCTCCGGCGCGCCATACACCCCCAGATCCAATCCCAGCATGCCGTCGCCGTCATACAGGCTCAGCGCATAAGGATTGCCCAGGGTATTGAGCCAGTTCACCGCTTTGAGCCGGTCGTCTTTATAATCCATGCCTACCACCCTAATACCTTGTGCCGCCAGAGTATTAAGGAATTGGTGCTCTGCCCGGCAGGTGGGACACCAGGTGGCCCAAACGTTCAGCAGCAGCGGCTTACCGTCGCGCAATACCGATTGATCGTATTGCTTCGCCGGATCGTCCAGAGACTGCAGAGTGAAAACCGGCACCGGCTTGCCGATAAGCGCCGACTCCAGCAAAGTTGGGTCATCGCCATGGGCGTTGCGGGTCAACTGCACAACAAAGCTCGCCGCCAGCGCCAAAAACAGGAGCAGCGGGACCAGTAGCAGCAATCTGGTTTTCATTGCTCACCCGACTCGGACAACCGGGACTTTTTCTGGGCGCGATAACGGGGATCCGCCAGGCAGCACGCGCCGCCGGCCGCCATCAATAAACCGCCCAGCCAGATCCAGCGGACAAAAGGTTTGTAATAGAGCCGGACCGCCCAGGCGCCGTCATCCATTTCCTCACCCAGCGCCGCATACAGGTCGCGGGTTAAACCACCGCTGATGGCCGCTTCAGTGGTGACGGTCCGGCTCACGCTGTAATAGCGTTTTTCCGCCTGCAGCCTGGCCTCCGGCTTGCCGTTATGCGTCACGTCGAAGACCGCCGCCGCGCCGGTGTAGTTCGGCCCGGTCAGGCTTCGTAAAGCCTGGAAACTGAACCGGTAGCCGCCGATGTCCGCCAGATCGCCGGTTTTCATCCGTATATCCCGTTCCAGACTGTAATTCTGGCTGAAGGTGATGCCTATCACCGTGACCGCCACCCCCAGATGGCCGAGCACCATGCCCCAGTGGCTAGGGGTCAGATGAGCCAGACCTCGCCAGAACGAGCGGCGATGGCCGGCGCGCTCCCGTAACTCCATCAGGGTCAGAGTCATCACCCAAAGGGACATCATCAGACCGGTTACGGTCATGCCGCGAATGTCATCTCCCATCAGCCGGGGCAACAATAACGACATGGCCAGGCAGCCCGCGAACGCCCATGACAGGCGCTTGATCCATTTTTTTGCCTCATCCCGCCGCCAGCGGATAAGCGGACCAATCCCCATCAGCAGCGCAAACGGCGCCATCAGCCAGGTGAACATACTGTTAAAGAACGGCTCGCCGACGGAGATACTGCCCATGCCTAACTGTTTATGGATCAGGGGCAGCAGCGTACCCAGTAGTACCACCAGCATTGCCGCCATCAGCAGCACGTTATTGCTCAGCAAAAAGGTCTCGCGGGAGAACAGCTCGTTTTGCGCCCGGCTGCGTACTTTGCCGCCCTGAATGGCATACAGCAGCAGCGAACCGCCGATCAGCAGCACCAAAAATGCCAGGATAAACATCCCGCGCGCCGGATCGGAGGCAAAGGAGTGTACCGACACCAGAACCCCGGAGCGCACCAAAAACGTCCCCAGCAGACAGAGGGAGAAAACGGTAATGGCCAGCAGCACGGTCCATGATCTGAAGGTGCCGCGTTTCTCGGTCACCGACAGGGAATGCAGCAGCGCCGTGCCCGCCAGCCAGGGCATAAACGAGGCGTTTTCCACCGGATCCCAGAACCACCACCCGCCCCAGCCCAGTTCGTAATAGGCCCAGGAGGAGCCGAGCACGATGCCTAAGGTCAAAAAAATCCAGGCGGCCTGAGTCCAGGGACGCGACCAGCGCGCCCAGGCGGTGTCCAGACGACCGGCGATAAGGGATGCGATGGCGAAGGAAAACGCCACGGAGAATCCCACGTACCCCATATACAGCAGCGGCGGATGAAAGATTAACCCGATATCCTGCAGCACCGGATTCAAATCGTGCCCGTCAATGGGATAATCCGGCAGGGTACGGCTAAAGGGATTGGAGGTGAGTAAAATAAAGGCGAGAAAACCGGTATTTATCATCCCCATCACCGCCAGCACCCGTGCCACCGCCTCGTCGGGCATACGGCGGCTGAACAGCGCTACCGCCAGCGTCCAGCAGCCCAGCAGCAGCACCCACAGCAGTAACGACCCCTCATGGGCGCCCCAGGTGGCGGCAATGCGGTAATATAGCGGCAGGCGGGTATTGGAATTATTCACCACGTAAATCAGGGTAAAATCATTGACCACAAACCCGTACACCAGACAAATAAAGGCCCCGCTGATGCACACAAACAGTCCGCAGGCCAGCGGACGCGCTGTCGCCATGAGCCTTGCATCCTGACGCGCCGCGCCCCACAGCGGATAGATGCTCAATAACAGCGCCAGCGCCATAGCCAGGCAGAGCAGGAAATCACCCAATTCGGGAATCACGGCGTCACCTTCGTTTGGATAATACTGAAGCTGCCGGAAGCGAAGCGCGAGCCAACGGAAGGAAGAATGGCCGAACTTTTTACGTCTTCCGCCACTTCGGGCGGCGTGTAATTTTCATCGTGTTTCGCCAGCACCTCCTTTGCCTGCACCAGATTACCGGCCTCCAGCACACCCTGCGCCACCACTCCCTGCCCTTCCCGGAACAGATCCGGCAGGATACCGTCATAACTTACCGTAATCGCACCGGCGGCATCATAAATTTTAAAGGTCACTTTCAGGGTTTGCGCATCCCGCCGCACGCTGCCGGGCATGACCAGGCCGCCGATGCGCAGACGCTGGCCGATATGCGGCAAAGCATGCTGCTCGCCTTTACCCAGCAGCATCTCACGCGGGGTATAAAACAGATCGATATTGGAACTCAGCGCATACAAGAAAAGCGTCACGGCAAGCGCAACGCCCGCCAGCATGCCGAACAGCAGATAGAGGCGGTTTTTACGGCGAGGATTCACTGGCCATCCCCCCGTTGCGGGGCGGCGGCGCTGTGCGGCCCGGGGGCTGATGCGCTCTGGCGGATACGCCGCAGGCGCGCCTGCCGACGACGGATTTCCGCCAACAGGGCCCGGCGCTGCCACAGGGTATGCACGATTAACGCCGCCAGCGGCGCCAACGTCGAGGCCACCGCCAGCCAGACATAGAAAGCATACCCCCCCATGGCAAAAAAAGCCGTCCAGGAACTGAATGCGGGGTTCATGACGCACGTCCCTTTGCCGCCAATGCCACCACCCAGGGACGATGGCATTCTTGCCGCAGGATCAGATTGCGCAAACGCATCAGCGTTAGTGTCAAGAAAAACAGCAAATAACCGAGGATGGCCCAGCGCAGCGGGGTACGCATACTGGGATCAATGCTTTGCTGCATATGGCTAGAACCCTGATGCAGGGTATTCCACCACTCCACCGAATAATGAATGATGGGAATATTCACCACGCCCACCAAGATCAGAATACCGGCGGCCCGCCCGGCCAGGCGCCGATCTTCAAAAGCGTTATATAAAGCGATGACGCCCAGATATAAAAACAGTAATACCAGCTCAGAGGTCAGGCGGGCATCCCATACCCACCAGGTACCCCACATAGGCTTGCCCCAGGCGGAGCCGCTCACCAGCGCGATAAAGGTAAATACCGCGCCCACCGGCGCCATCGCCGCCGCCGCCAAGTCCGCCATCTTTATTTGCCAGACCAGGCCAACAGACGCCGCCAGCGCCATCGCCATATAAATTCCCATCGACCACATGGCGGCGGGCACATGTACATAGATGATGCGAAAACCATTACCCTGCTGATAGTCCGGCGGCGCAAAACCGAATCCCCAGACCCAGCCCACCATCAATGAGCCCGCCGTGGCCAGCGCCAGCCAGGGAATCAGACCGCCGCACAGCCGGTAAAGCCGCTCAGGCCTGCTCAATTGATGCAACAATTTCCACATGCAACATTGTCCACTGTCAAAACCATCCAACCGCCGCGGTGAAATTCATTGCAACGTTACGCGTAACGCCGCGGCGGCGGCAACAGGCGCCAACATGACGCTTAATACCAGGAATGCCCCCAAGATCGCCAAAAAACCGTCAATGGGTAAACCCTGCGCCGCGTTATCAATGGCCGCGGTAGCGAAAATCAACACCGGAATAAACAAGGGTAACAATAATAAACTCAGCAAGACACCGCCTTTGCGTAAGCCGAGGGTTAATCCCGCGCCCACGGCTCCCACCAGGCTCAGCGTCGGCGTACCCAGCAACAATGACAGCGCCACGGCCCGCCAGGTGGCCAAATCCAGGGACAGCAGCAGCGCGGCCACCGGCGACAGCAGCAGCAGCGGCAAACCGGTCACCAGCCAGTGCGCGCAGACCTTGCCCAGCACCGCGATGGGAAGCGGCAACGGCAACAACAGCAGTTGCTCAAGGGTGCCATCATGAAAATCCTCCCCAAACAGGCGCTCCAACGATAAGAGACAGGCCAGTAAGGCCGCCACCCAGATGATACCGGGGGCGATACGGCGCAGTAATTGCGGTTCCGGCCCGATCCCCAAGGGAAACAAGGTTATCACAATCAGAAAAAACCACAGCGGATTGATAATATCGCTGCGGCTGCGTAATGCCGAGCGCAAATCGCGGCGAACAATCAGCCAGAACATGGCGTATCCCGTACCGGCATCAAGGCCATCTTGCGTATCGCCACCGACGCTGGGGGAAGCGCCTGATGGGTGGTAAGCAAAACCATACCCCGGGCCGCGCTGTGGCCGGCGAACAAGGACATCAGCTGCGCGGCGCCCTGTTTATCAATGGCGGTGAAAGGTTCGTCCAGGATCCACAAACGGGCCGGACTCAGCCATAAACGCGCCAGCGCCACCCGCCGCTGCTGGCCGGCTGACAAGCCGGCGGACGGCAGTTCCTCGTATCCCAGCAATCCCGCCTGCTCCAACGCCCGCCAAACGGCTTTTTCGTCCCGCTGACCGCCGCTGGCCGCCTGGTAAAACGCCAAATTCTCAAAAGGCGTCAAAGCAAGTTTGATGCCGGCTTGATGCCCGATATAAAGCAGATCCCGATGATATATTTCACGCACCAGGCTGATATTTTCTTGCCCCCAGCAAACCTCCCCGCGCTCCGGGCGGGCGAGTCCTGCCAAAATACGCAGCAGGGAGGTTTTGCCGGCACCGTTGCCGCCTTCAATCTGGAGAATGTCCCCCGGCTCGACCCGAAAGCATAAACGGGAAAAAAGCTCGCGATCGTCGCGGATACAGGCCAGGTTTCTTGCTTCCAGCATCGGAAACTCAGCTCTTCATTAACAGGAACGCCATCATAGCACAGGCAACCGAAGCGGGAAGTTAGCCATCAATGTAATCACTTCAACCAAGAGGCTTATTGAATGAAATCAATAAATGCATTGAAGGCAACCCTACCCTGCGTGGCCGGCACTCTATTTGATTTACCCGTATAAATGGCCATGGCGCGTATCACCCGGCCCCCTGATAACCGGCCGGCGCCGGCTGCCGCGCCAGCCATGAACACGGGGCGGAAAATGTTTTTTTCACCACCATTGACGACGGAATAAGCAATCGAATCGTTAAGTGCTTATTTTCGGGACCGAATCGGGTATAATGCCGTCCGCTATACGGTCCTCGTAGTTAAACGGATATAACAAGCCCCTCCTAAGGGCTAGTTACAGGTTCGATTCCTGTCGGGGACACCATTATGAAATTACCGCTCGTTACCTTACATACCTCAATCCCACGTGTAGAAAGGTTTCCCGCTAAAATATAGTTACCCGGGATTATCCAAAATCCATTCACAGCACCAAACTTTTGCGGGCATTCGTGCGGGCATCCCCCAAGTGCCCTCACAGCAATACCCACAAATGTTAACCGCAAAGCAGATAGAACAGACCAAGCCGAGAGAAAAAGGCTACCGCATGGCTGACATGGATGGCCTATTTTTTTTCATTACACCTGCAGGCGCTAAGGTTTGGCGGATGCGTTATCGGTTCGACAGTAAGGAGCAAACACTTAGCATTGGGGAGTACCCGAACATTTTTTTGTCTGAAGCTAGGTCCCCGCAGGCAGCAACAAAATTAAAAATTAAGGCTGGCATTAATTCGGCTCAGTAGAAACGTGAAGAAAAGCAGCCGGTGAAATGTGGGGACTCGTTTGAAGAGGTTTATCGGGAATGGTTGGAACGTCGGAAAAAAGTGTGGTCAACGGGATATGCGCTCGAATTGCAATGCATGTTTGACCAGGACATCCTACCAATGATTGGCTCCATACCAATAGCAGAGATTGAGCATTCGACATTATTAAAGGTGATCCGGGTATTCGAGAAACGCGGCGCCATGGAACGAGCCAATAAGGCGCGCCGGCTCTGTGGCACGGTGTTCAGGTATGGGGTCATCACCGGGCGTACAAAATACAACCCAGCCCCTGATTTAGCTGGAGCATTGACTGGCTATCAGAAGAAAAATTACCCCTTCTTCTCCAAAACCAGATCGGAGCATTCAACAAGGCTTTAGCAAAATATAGCGGTGTATAATCAGCCTGGCGGCAACACAGATAATCCAGTACACGGCAATGCGTACCATAGAGGCTCGAGAGCTTCGGTGGATATGGGTGGATTTTGAGCAACGGGAAATTTCAATCCCGCCCGAGATCATGAAAATGCGCCGCCTGCACGCCGCATCTATCTCTAACCAAGTCTATGCTCTTCTAAAAAGCTACAGCCAGTCACCGGCGATTGTGATTATATATTCCCCGGGCGAAATGAGAGAACAAAACCTATCAGCAAAAATGCCGTATTAATGGTGATCCGACAGATAGGTTATGACGGCATTGCGAGTGGACAGGGTTTAAGGAATCAATTCAGCACTGCGGCGCACGAATATGGATGGCCGCCCGATGCTATTGAGCGCCAACTCGTTCACAACAGCAGCATCATGCGTGGCGTGTATAACCATGCTCAGTATTGGGATACGAGAGTAAAAATGATGTAGTGGTACGCCGATTACCTCGATGGGTTGTAGTGGCCCTCACATCCTCGGGCAATCATCAACCTCTCTGCCTCTTATGTCGTTGAACACTTATGTCACAACACCCCAGCATTGCAACACGTCAATGTCATCAGATGCAGACTCCATTTGGGATGATTTGGAAAAGCCGACCACGCTTTAAGCGCAAGTCGGCGTATTTGAAGAATGTAGCTCACATCGGCTGTTCATTCAATACCTGCTATTAGATCTGCTCGTTCCGTGCAAAAGAACGGACATTTCCCCCCTTATTTTTAGCACACTTCGAGTGAGTCTCAATAGGTTTAAAAACTATTTAAGGTGCGGATAATAAAGTTATCCATGAAGCAGATGTTGCATTATTACTTCTGAAAATTACCCCATCACCTGAATTAATAATGCCCATTCGTTCAGTAACAGTACCAACCGGCCATGCTCCTTGTGGAGAAGACCACGCAGTCACGGTATCAAACCTGCATCCGCGGGTCACAAATACTGGAGTACCTGTATAATTAAAAGTAGTTCCTTTAACGCCTTCCATTTCCACTTTGGCATAGCTAACTAAATTAGCAGATGCCACATATCCGCCAATTATTTTTATACTCCCCCCTGCCGACCCGACTAAAGAAGCCATATGGCAGTCTTTAAATACAGTTGGAGAATATCCGGCAACTTGGCTTTTAAGTGATGTTAGGCCATTAGTAATAAAAAGCCCAGACAAAACGATATCACCAAGAATATTATTAGATTGTAGTACAGTATTCACTGTCCCAGATAATACTGTAACTGCAGATGAATTGTATCCAAAATCTAATATATCAGCAACTAATCTTGTTATTGATGTTTTATTTCCAAGAGTAACCTGACCTGAACAAGATAACAAATCAACTTGAGTATCAACCGTATCTGAATTGGCATTTTCGCCATATTTATTACAATATAATCTAGATACTTTACCACTGCGACCGAACATATGACTGACATTACCTGCGTTCATATCAATGATCGATGAATAATCCAAGGAAAGAGAAAGCCTATGATTCTGATTAAATATAGGCGTTCCGTCAGGAGCCGTAATTACTGAATTATTACAATCCATTGTAGTGTTATTAATAGATGAATTGCCAAGATTTAAATACACGTTCCAACCAGTTGTTGACGTATTATCTTGCAAATTATACGTTCTTTCAGCGTGTATATTATCTATCACAGTTCTCAAAACATTTACTTCCAATGCCCTATGGTAAGCCTGCTCTGATTGAAGGCTAATAATATGGCTAGCATTTGTGGTATCCCCGTCACTATCAATTCTTATTTGAGCATACGAAGTGCTTCCGCCTATCTCAGCAGAAAGCCTGATTATTGTTGAGTCCCATACTGAATCGCAGTTGATACAATAGCCATTAAAACCAGTTGACCTTACATGATCAATATTCAACCAAGAACCTTTTAAATATATACCATGTATTTGTCGAATTCTTGAATTTGACTGAATTAATAAGAAGCCTTTTATTCCAAATCCTGCCACTCTGCCTGAGCCTGACGCTCCCGGAGTTCCAATGGTCACTGCATACGAGCCATCTTCTCCTGAGAAATTAATAACATCCACTATTATTTTAGATTTAGAGTCAGCTATTATCTGAGTGCATCTACTAAAGTCAATCGTGTCCGAAATCAACCAACTACCTCCCCTAATGTCAACTGGCCGTCCTACGCTCGCGGATATATAATTTTTAAATTTTGAGGTACAATCAATTACTCCAGCGGGATCGCAACCGAAATGAGCGGGTATAAGTTGCTTTGATTTACGCTTCCACCGCTTGCCACTAGTGGTTATGATTATCGAACCGCCATCATCATTTGATGTTGAATCAGATGAGTCATATTGAAAAAATCCTCCCCCAGCCGATGACCCCGATGCATATTTCGTAACATAGTCCAATTGCTGTGCGGTTGCTGGTTCAGTTGTCCGTAAAGTTGCAATGTCTGCGACGATATCTACCATAACCTACCTCCAGATGGTGCTGTCGATGAAGGCAAAACCTCCCTTGAAGAGAGGCTCTGCTCTGAGCTCATACCCATAATACTGTATATAATTACAGGCTATGCCATCGGGTAGGATTTGTGAAGCATTGAAACGGCTGTTAAACGTAGCGTATTGAGATTTGGAGGAATTTAGCCGTTTCGGTATGATGAGTTCCTTTCCATTAGGTTCCATTTGCTGCGAACGTTTGGGCCCTATCCTGGCCTTTTTTTTAACCCTCTCGCTAAGACATACTCTGATTTTCTCCCATCTCAATCACTTTATCCTTCAATGAGAATATCGTTAAATTTCCGAATGATTACCGAGTAAGGAAAAATCATGCCAGGCAATCCATTGCTAGATATCAATAATTTGTCAGATGTGAGCGACGCTGCAACGGCGAGGGTAAATCTAGACATTTATGATAAAGAAACGTTAGCAGCAACTGATGGAGCTAGCCTTATCGGCTTCCGTGTAAAAACAGTGATGAGCCAACTTGATGCTTCCCAAGTTGGCACAGATGCTGCACCAGGATATCCCAATGCATTGACAAACATCCCAGATAACACTTCAGATTTTGATTACCATAAATGGGTTATCCCCAATGGGAATTTCACTCTGAACCATCTTTTTGTAATGACGGATGAACAGAAAACTACTCAATATAAGCAAGTTGAAATACGCGGACAAGGATCACGGTCAACACAAATTACACATCCAGCAGGTTCCGCTTCCGCAGGAGATGGAGTTCAATTTGGGCTTTATAGCATAAACGGAATTACGGTAGGTGGTATGTATTTAAACAATGCTCCATTAAACAGAGGGGCACAAGGTGCTTTTAATATTGAAAATTGCAGCGATGTTTTAATAGATGATCTGGTAATAGATGGCTCTGGAAATTTAAGTATTTATACTGACGAATGTAGTAGAGTTTTTTTTAACAACGTCCGAGTAAATGGACAAAAATATTTTACTGGAAATGGTAAAGCTTCTATTCTTTTTGGTGGTGCCAGTGAAGATAACTTTGCTATTGGCGGAGGTGCGAGCGCGTTAAGTACAGATGGCTCATATTTTTACAACGGTGATTTGGCTGATAACGATCATGCTATGCGAGCAGTCTTCATGGGGATGTATTTCCGAGGTCTGTTAGCATCCGAAGCTAGCAATCAAAACGCTTGTCTTTGGGCGGAAGGGCAAGAATCTCGTTGTAATACACATAGTATTGGAGTTAATACGCTAGGGCATGGGATAGGAATGGCTTCCACCGAACTTAACATTCATACGAGTATCGGAGGAACAATTCAGTCATCCCAAGTTAGAGGGGTTTGGAATAGAAATATATTTTGTAGCATGGGAAAACATTTTTTTGACCATATGGGTGAATCTGGTTCATCTACAGTCCACGCTGCAATACACCATGACGGAGCTTTATTTACAGCAAGTATAGGGGATGTATTTGACGGAAACACAGTTCCCTGTATTAATGATTACCATGCTTCAGTACTACCAGGCGATGCTTCCGCAATATCCGTTATAGGTTCTCAATTAACATCTTTTCGGGTTTATGGTGACACGCATACAGCTCAACACCATACTATAATCGGATCCAGGCAAACACATGCATCCCTCAGTTCTATGAACCAGGGAGGAGCTAGAAGTCATGGTATATATATAGGAAACAGTATATTGGGACCAGTCGGACAGTATGGTTCAAATGTTACAGGAAATTACCATGAATTTTATGGAATAACGGCAGAATGCGGACCCGTCTATACTGGTGCTGCTCTCTCCGTAAATTTAGCTGGAATATTAAGATTCGATAAATGTAAATTTTTGAATTATTCGGGCGGAATAATTAATGCATCACCTACTAATCCCCCACAGTTCAAAGAATGCATTTTCGTTAATGTATCATTTAATAGCTTAGACGCTGCGGTAATGCGCTGCATAGATTGCGTTTTCATTAGCTGTACGGGAACATTACCCATCAGCGTTTCCGCAGATAGCTTCACAAGGCCAGGTAGGGCAAAAATGACCGTAACGACTACTGTAGTAGACCAAACAGTTTCATTCCCGTCATGGGTTAGATTAACTAAAGGACTATGTCATATAAAAATAGAGGGCGCTGGAAGCTCTGCTACACAAGATTATGGGGAGTATGTAATGGCTAAACCTAACGCAACCAGTGTAAATCCAACAATTACAATATTGTATGAAAGTACAGCAGGATTTTATGCGCCTGTTTGGCCTGCGAATAGTGCATCTATTGGTGCTATGATATCTACTATAGGTACTTATGATATTGAGATCTGGTAAATAATGATGGTGGGCCTATCCTGGCCCACTTTATAAAGTATCTATAGAACTAAATATCTCGAACTTCGGGCCGTAAAGAATTTTGTATACGCATTGATACTAGGGCCATTTATCCGTTGGTGAGCCATATAGGTCGGTATTGGATGCAGCAGAATCACCAGAATTTAAATTAGATGGTGAATTCCAGTTGCTCCAGAGAAGAGCTTTATCTGAATCATCCGGATTGGGATGGTGATCGTAGTTAAGTAAGTCGCCAGGACTCGGTTTGGCCGTGGCCCCCTTATCACTGAGAGCGTCTTCCACACCCGAACCATCCTCAGTGGTGCTGATCCATTTACCATGACTAAACAGAGTGTATTAGCCCCCTGATGATCCATACACTTTGACCCGCCTAAAATAAGAGGTAGGCTTGGAACTGTGTTCAAGACTGATCAAAGCGAAGTCATGGGTACTATTCTTACTGAACCAGAGGGGCGCCGCCGTCGTACTCCGCAGGAGAAGATCACCATCGTCCATGAGACCTTCCAGCCAGGAAGCTCCGTTTTTCTTGTCGCTCGCCGTCATAATGTCAATGCCAATCAAGTCTTTAAATGCCGTAAGCAATACCAGGACGGGAGCCTGACGGCCCTCTCGGCCGGCGAAGAGGTTGTGCCAGCATCTGAATTAAACTACGCCATGAAACAGATCCGTGAACTCCAGCGTCTTCTGGGTAAGAAAGCCATGGAAGCCGAGATCCTCAAAGAGGCGGTTGAATACGGCAAAGCAAAAAAATGGATTGCACACGGACCCTTATTGCCCGAGGACGACGAGTAAAACCGGTAAGTGAAGCCTTGGGAGTGTCGCGTGCGCAGCTCTCGCTTTATCGTTATCGGCAGGTTGACTGGCAGGATGGCCGCAAACAGCGGCATCAGGATGATGGCGAATTACTGGAACGCATCCGTGCCGAAGTTGTCGACCTGCCGAGTTATGGCGATAGACGCATCTGGGCTAACATGCGCCGCCGTTCGGAGCAGGAAGGTCTGCCGAAAACGGGTATGGCGCGTGATGCGTGATAACGGCTTGTTGTTAGAGTCGAAACCCCGGCCCAAACTGGATACCCGTCGTCACACTGGCCGGGTGGCGGTTGCCGACAGCAATCGCCGCTGGAGTTCGTATAGCCTCGAGTTCCGGTGTGATAACGGCGAAAAGCTACGAGTCACCTTCGCCATCGACTGCAGCGACCGGGAAGCATTGACGGGAGGCCAGCACGGGTGGCTATGATAGCAATAGGATACAGGATGTGATGCTACGTTCGGTTGAGCGGCGGTTCGGTCAAAATCTGCCGACATCGCCCATCGAATGGCTGACGGATAACGGTTCGGCCTATCGCGCAGAAGAAACCCGCAGGTTCGCTAAAATGTTGGGCCTTGAGCCAAAGACAACCGCTATAAGAAGTCCCCAGAGTAACGGTGTAGCGGAAAGCTTCGTCAAGACGATGAAGCGTGATTATATCGACATGATGCCTAAGCCGGACAGCCAGACGGCGGTATTAAATCTGTCATTGGCGTTCGGACATTACAACGAATATCACCCGCACATCGCTTTAGGATATCGCTCGCCAAGAGAATATCGGCGCCGGGGGAAACCATCAACCTAAGCGGGAATAGGTGCATGGATATATGGGGTCAAAACCATTAATCAAATCATATGCAGCATCTGTACGTACACTATTCACAACAAATTTATTAAATTAATTTGATCCTCATAAGAAGCGTCAGAATAATATTCTCAAACATTATTTACTGACGCCATCATTCATCTTTGCAATGATTTAATTTCATCTTTCATTAAATTTATAAGTCATTTTTAATCTCCATTATGAAGTTATTGCTGTTGAACCAACTGTACCAGAGCTTAACCATTGTGTACCATCCCAAACAATACCGATAATTCCACTTGCAGTAGGCAATAGATAATTTACAACATCTCCTTTATGGGGTAGATAAAAAGTTGATAAATTTGCCACTTTATTATAATCAGTGGAGGGATTTCCCACAATCCAACCATTGTTTTTAATATTGATTGGTCCTTTACATGCACCCCAACTTACCATTGGTGCAGTAGTAGAGTCAGAACGATTATTATTAATATCGCATATTTCTAATAATGCCGAAATTAAACGAAGACCAAATGTAGTTGCATTATTGTTAATAACATTATGTGTAATGCTACCAAACCGACTTGGATTATTAAAGCATGCTATAAAATTATAATGAGCAGTTAAACCTCCGGCAGCAATATCTTGATTTCTATAGACAACATTATATGATATTTCAAAATTTTGTAAAGAATTCATATAAATAGGATGACCCCCTCCCACCATAAATGAATCCGGTAGTGCTGCCCATGTATTCCCATTTAATTGCGCATGAAGTTGGCCGCCTAAAGTGACTGACCCAACATTGTGAAATACATTAGAATTAAATGTTATGCTTTTAATTTGACCATTGAAGTTAATTGTAAAGGGACCAGAATATTGATTATTATCAACGTTCCATAGGTTACCACCACTATCATTAGTGCCGAGTTGCATTGCTGTAGTGCCAAGATTTATGAACGTATTATTGGTCATTCTCAACACATCAGTATTAGTAATTCTTATATGTCCAGTAGTATTAACCATATCGGCATTAAATGTTATTGTATTACCAACAAATTCAGTCAAATAAATTGTATTTGTTGTTAATTGATCACACAGAGTTGCTTGATCAAACAGATTAAATCTACAATTGGTTATTCTATTATGTCCTTTAGAATTTACAATAGCATGGGCATGCCTACATGTAATTGTTGCTCCATCCATAATAAATATTGAATTTGGATAATTACCACTAAACGAACCATTAGCAACGGTAGAATCTTGAAAATAATATCCTCCTTGTGGATTTATTTTATAAGAACATTCAGCTTTATCAAAAATTCCACCTTGTACGAACATATTTGACGCATTTATTAATGGCAAATAACAATTAGTAGAAATACAATTCAACACTTTAACACTTGTAGTATTTTCACTTTTTATACCTAGAACGTATCCAGACACAGACACATTTTCAAATGTAACATATTGGGTTGTATCCGCATCTTTTAATAACACGCCAGAAGGATCAGTTACAGTAGTTATTCCAGGGGGTACTTTGGAATTATTACTTACTCCCATTGGATATTCTGCATAACATCCTATATATCCTACTAAAGTTCCATTAATAACAGCTCCTGTTTCAGGAGAAACAATAGAAGGATCACAGATATACACTTTCGTATTTATAAATTGTGAATTTTGTACTTTACCATTAGCACATCCCCACATGAAACAACCACTGCCAAATGAATCGGATTTTAATGTATTAGTAAGACGATTAATTAATTCATTAGCCGCAACATCTTTAACCAATACATTATAAACATAGGGGCCATTGCAATTTCGGAAACGCAAGGCATTTCCCCAACAATTTTGAAATGTACAATTACGTACAATAGGGTATGAACTACCCCATATATCTAACATAGTCGTGCCACAACTATAAGGGGTTGGGTGAGGCCCAACACCCATTGTTGCATAAGTATTACCGCCTTTATTAGCCTGATTTGAATAATCAAAGGTAAACCCTTCAATAATGAAGGAAGGGAAATAATCACCTCGTCCATAACCTGTAGGATCAGCACCAAAAAATAGTAAAGCGGTCTCACTTGAATAGTTAGTGGTTGTAATATCTATCGGTATTGGATCTACATTTTCCCAAATAATTTTACATCCATAACCTGTAATTATAAATGAAGGACCATTCATTGCTGTAGTAACATATCTCATTGTTCCTAAATTAACAGTCCCTTTCGGAAAAATAAGAGTTCCACCCTTTTTTATAATATAATCAAATGCGGCTTTTACATATATTCCCCTATCTACCCCATCACCGGTGACTCCAAACCATGTTGCATTTATTGCTGATTTTAGTGCCCTCCTCCAGATATAATCATCGTTTACCCTAAAAATAGTACCTCCGTCGTCATCCGATGTTGCGTCGGCCGTATAAATAAATTCTCCACCACCACATTCCAGTCCGGGAAAATAGGATGCAAGAGATATTCTGGTACCCGATGTCGATATTGTTACTCTTAAAGTTGCAACGCTGTCTACCTGGCCAATAAAAGATAACCCTGTAGTTGATGCTAAATTAAGTGCCAATGCTGCGGAGTCATTAACAACCCAGGCCCCGGAACGATAGATTTTATAAACGTTATCCGTTGTGCTGAAAAACTCATCTCCTTCGATTGCCGTTGCGGGGTCCGTTGCGCTTGGAGCCAAATTATGCACTATTCTGGCTTCATCTGCCGTAAATCGCTCCTCTACCGTGCCGGTGCTGGTATTGACTAACGTTCCCCCGCTAGATGATGACAGTTCCGTTGAAAACGCGCCAATAGCGGCTGTTAATTCTTCTTGAGTAACGAGATCACTGTATTCTTCAGATGTCGGGATCACACCGGTGACTGATATCGATGTTGGCATAACCTACCTCCAAATGGTACTGTCAATGAAGGCAAAGCCTCCCACTGGAAGACGCTTTGCTTTGTGGTCATATACGAACTACTGTATATAATTACAGGCTATGCCACCGGGTAGGATTTGTGAAGCAATAAAACTACATTTAAACGCAACGCATTGAGAAATAAAGAAATTTATCTATTTCGGCATGATGAGCTCCTTTCCCTTAGGTTCCATTTGCTGCGGACGTTTGGGCCCTATCCTGGCCTTTTTTTTAACCCTTTCGCTAAGACATACTCTGATTTTCTCCCACCTCAATCACTTTATCCTTCAATGAGAATATCGTTAGGTTTCCTAATGATTACTGAGTAAGGAAAAATCATGCCAGGTATTCCTTTGCTAGATATCAATAATCTGTCAGATGTAAGCGATGCCGCCACGGCGCGGGAGAATTTGGATGTGTATGACAAGGATGAAATTGACAATTCCTCTTGGAGCGGGCGGGCAAGCGGTTCGATAACGGACGATACGACAGAGCAGCTTGGACTAAAGCTTCCCGCCATAAGCAATTCGTTAAGTACTGATGTGGGAAGATTGCGGGATGCGCTAGGAGGTATTGATATATTTGCCACTTCAGTTATGAAATTAATGGACCTGTTTATTTATCCTGACGCTTATTATCAAACAGCGGATGGCAATGATTGGCAACCAGCACTGACAAGAGCGAATGCCTATGCTGTCGAGAATAACCGAGTGCTTATCCTCCAGAGAAAATATCAGGTTCTCAGCACGTGGAATCTGACTAGCGGTACAAATATATATGCTACTGATGGTGGCGGATTATTTACGCTTCCAGATACTCCTATAACGCTCCTGAAATCATCTAATACAACGAATATAACTATTACAGGTTTAGATGTAGATGGTGGTGTAAGCGCAGCCATTACGACAAAAAATTCTACACGCACTATAAGATTTATTAACGTTGAAGGGTTATACTTGAAAGAATGTCGTGCGGGAAACTCTGCTGATTGGTGTCTCTCTATTGAAACATGTATGACCGTAAGAATATACGATACCACAATTTATGGAGGCGGTAGAGGATTACCAGGGGGACGCGATGGAATTCATATTTTGGACGGAACAAATGTAGTCGTTGATCGTGCAGATATTGATTCCGGCGACGATTGTGTTGGTATCACCTCTGAATACCTTGGGACAAAAAACATAACAATTCGTCGTATCGTTGGTAAATCTGATTTTGCTTCTGTTGTCATTTATAATGAGGAAGCGCCTGGAGGAACGTATGCATCCATGCCTTGCAGCAATCTCGATATTAGCGACGTAAAGACTGCCAATGACACCATTGCTAGGGATGTTATCAGAGTCATTAAGTATGGTACAAACTCAGTTATTAATAATATTTTTATAAGTAAGGTGAGGGGTAATGCTTTTAGTCATGCATTATATGTTTCAGGCGTGACAAAACTAAGGCTTCATGATATTCAGGTCCATAGCACTCAAGCACATGGTATTTATATTTCTAATTGCCAAGATGTTGCAGGAGAGGCAGAGGGTTCATCTGATGTATCAAATGCAACCTACCAAGGAGTGAGCATATTTAATTGCAGCCGCATATATGCCAAATATATAAGCAGCAATTCGAATGGGTATGGTCTGCAATTGAATGGAGTAACAAGGTCTGTAATAAAACCGTTTTGTCTCAATTGCGGCGCTGGTTTGTTTTCCTCGAATACTGGCGGAGGTGCCAGGGTCGTAAACTGCACCGATCTGATCCTATCGGAAGGGATCCTCGATGGTGATGATGGAACTACCTATGCCGGACTTAATACAGATGGAGGGGGTAATTCAAACGTTATCAGGGGAGCAGGATTGATAGTTAAAGAAATTCCTTTACCCAATTTTGGCCTCGCTGATGGAGCACCCGCAGAAAATGGGTTAGATCTAAACAAATTATATAAAACTACGCTAGGTAGAATATTGGTAACACCAACCAATGCGCCAACTGAAAGCGGGACTTGGTTTCTTACCGCAATAGGATATTATGTGTCTAACAGCTACCGCACTAGGCAAATATTATACGGTTACGGAACATCTGGTAGTAATGGAGACTCTATTTATACCCGTGTCTATAATGGGACTACATGGAGTCTGTGGAAACAGTTCACATTATCCTAATCGCATATATCAGTGTACATGTGTTATTTCTCAAACTTGGGCCTAACCTGGCCTGAGTTATTTAACAGCTATAAAATGAAAAATTTATCGGATTCATCGTCTGCGAAATTTTAACTTCTGGTACTTTATGCGTAATCATGAATATCTCTTTTTAGGTTAATTTAAAATTAACGACAGGAGACTATTAATTTAACATTTTCGCGAGAACTGAACTAAAGGTCAGTTTACTGAAAATAATTGGGTAGAATCTACCCTTGAAGCAAAACCATTTTTCGGAAAATATAGCCAATATTAAAATGAGAATTTTAAAGCCATAATTATCTATTCAGTTTTAAAAGAGGGCGCCAAGATTGCAAAGACGGAAATTTGATTAAAATTTCATCATTTTTTTGCTACATCATACAAATCTCAGCTATCTTTAACGGGCCGGACCCAGTGCAGCAACGGCGGTCGAGTTTGGATAACAATGAGCCTGACCCTGTTGACAGAAGTTCGGCAATAAAGAACCCCTTTGTCCCTCCCAACTATAGCCACTGAGTCTGGATGACCTTTGTTACAGCCTGTATTCGCTTTCCGGTTACAAAGATAAAACGCCGATAAAGGCCGATTATCAACCGGTTATACATTCGCTTCTGACTAAAGGTTCTTGATATGACCAAGACTCTGATGATCGTCTTTATGAGCCAAACGCTTTTAGCTTGTAGCGCCGTGGGGCAATACCACGTTGACAAACAGGCCGAGGAAAAAGCAGATTTACACTTCATTGGCATCCCGCTTCTGGCCGGCGCGGTGGGTTCAAGTTTCCCGATAACGGAAAATTACAGTCTGACAGCGGGTCATGTCGCCAGGATAATGATGTTAGAGGTTAAAGCCTACAATCCTCTGTGCGACGTGGCGCTGATCTATCAGGACAATCATGGCAAGTCCATTCCCCAATTGGCTCCAGCCGCTGCGGGAGAGCATGTCAAAATGTATGGCTATAACGCGTATACCACCGAGCCCACTTCGTCCTCAGGCGCTATAGCCGCGTTTGGCTGGTGGGACAAGCCAAAACAGAGCTGCTACATTGCTCTCAGTAGCGCGGGCGGCATACAGGGTATGAGCGGTGGTCCGGTTTATGCGGATGATGGCAAGGTGGTGGGAATATTTACCGCAACGCATCCTCAAAGGAATCAAACCATATTTGTTCCTTATCAGGAGATTGCCCGCTGGGTCAGCTTGGAAACACGTAGCTGATGCAGATGACTCTCCAGGGTCTATTTGGGCCGACCATGACCCATTTTTTTTTAAGCCGGCTAAACATCCCTTATTGATTGTCAGGGAGCTGCCGTCTCAGGTCTGGCACCAATTCTGGATTAACGTCCATACCGCAGTCGCCGCCGGGGAGAGCGAACGATTGCGCCGGCGCGCCAGCTGCAGGCGCCGGTTCTCCAATGGCCACAGCTGACGCGTGGCCAGGCCGGACCCTTCAAGGGATGACAAAGCCAGTTGCGGGATGACCGAAACCCCGATACCTGACTGCAAAATACGAAATATTGTTGTTACATGTCCCAGTTCCTGAATGACTCGGGGAGTGACGCCATGACGAATCAACGCATTATCGATCAAGGGCCGGCTACCGGAGGCATAATCCAGTAACACCAGCTCCTGATTCTGCAAGTCACTCCAATTTACCTGTTTCTGACGCGCAATCTCGTGGGTCTCAGGCAGCACCAGACAAAAGGGTTCCTCCATGAATGTCTCGGTGTAAAGATCTGAGGGCACGGAAGGCTCGATAATCACACCAAAATCAACTTCGCCATTCACCACCATCTGTAAAGTCTGTTGCTGCACCTGATCATGTATTATCAAATTGATTTGTGGATAATTTTCCACAACCTGCGTAATGCAGTCAGGCATAATTCCTGCGGAGATAGTCGGGCTGGTGGCCACATGCACCAGTCCACGGTGCCGCTCGCTCCGGCGCTGGGCATTAGACAGCGTGTTGGCGAGTTCACCCATTAAATGGCGAAGCTCTTCCGCCAGATCGGCCCCCTCTTTCGTCAACAGAACCTCCCGGGTGGTCCGATCAAATAATCGGATCCCCAGCTCATTTTCCAGCTCACCGATACTATGGCTCATGGCTGATTGCGTCAAAGAAAGCATGTTGCCCGCACGGCTGAAGCCATGATGATCGGCAACCGCTAAAAAAATACGTAACTGCCTTAAAGATATGTTTGAGATATTCATGATTTAAAATCATCGATAGAGTAAAAAAAAACATTTCCCCATTCGGTTCCCGTGGGTCTTAATAAACACCAGAAACAGGATGAAGAGCCTTGGTGTTTCGATACTAATTAAATAATCATTAAAATTATTAGAAACACCTCTCAAATTTATTTAATAAAACGCAAAAGAAGAAAAAATGATGAATAAAACAGTGACAGGCGCCCATAGTAACAGATGGATTCCATTTTGTTATTAATACGCTACAGTTGAATAACATTCAAAACCGGAAATTTAAAATATCGCGGTTATATCAAACTATTCTGATTCACTATGTAAACGGGTCAATAAATATCGAGGAATTTGCAGAATCCTGTGTTTCATTCAGTAGAGCTGAGCACAGTTTCCGCTGGCGTGATACTGCATATTCAAGTTAATGAGTATAAGCGTTGAGTGCAACACACTGCGAATAAGCTGTCATTTCTTTCGTTGAATGTTTCCTTGCGTGTTTCACTTTAAACCTTACGTTTTAAAGCTTCCTAATTTAGGAGATACTGTTATGAGTGAGACTATAACTACGCAGAATCGTACAGACAAAGAAATATTAGGTTTCAGCCGATGGTGGCTTTTTGTATTGGCTTTCCTGGCAATGTCTGTTATTAGCCCTTATGAATATGCCTGGTCGGTTATTGCGCCGCATTTTGCAAAAATCTATGGCTGGCAGCCAACTAAACTTTCGTTGATGTTTACTACGTTTGTCATTTTCCAGGCATTCGGCACATTGCCTGGAGGGATTCTACGCGACAAGTTTGGACCAAAGATTGTTTCTGTCGTCGCCGGCATCGTTTCGGGGCTGGGCATTCTGATCTGTGCATATGGCCAAACTTTCTCTTATGGCATCATTCTCATTGTCTGGTGTATCGGTTGTTTCTTCTGCGGATTCGTCTACAACGCGGCGGTGACGACCTGCAATAAGTGGTTCCCTGACCATAGAAACATCACAATAGGCATCATATCCGCTGCTTTCTCCTGGGGTGCCATTCCTTTTATTTTTCCTATTCAAGCTATACCAGACAGTGCCCCGGACAGTACCTTTTTTAGCGTGATTTACGTTATGACTGCGATTATCGCTGGTGTCATTATCATTACCGGCCTTTTTATGAAGGATCCGCCGAAGGGTTGGAACCAATTTGCGCCGTCGATGACCGCCAAGAACAAAACGGCAAAACGACCTTGCGACAAGCAGTACAGTATGGGAGAAGCAATGCGCACATGGCAGTTCTGGATGTTGGTTGCCTCTTTCGTTTTAGCCTCATCGGCGGGTTTGACCTTTATTTCTAATAGCATCAAATTTGCAGCAGCGTTCCACTTCAGTGTGACTGCGGGAACGGTTGTAACCGTTGGGATTGCCATTACCAGCGGTCTAAGCCGAGTTATTGGCGGTTGGATTGCTGATAAAATTGGCGTCGACAAAACGATGACGGTTTTTTATATTCTTTGCGGCCTGTTTTCGCTGGTAGCGCTGTTCTTTGCTGAAGCAGGCAGCTCAACGGGCTTTATCAGCAGCTGTATTATATCCATCTTCTTCTGGGGGGCGCTGTACTCGCTATTTGCTTCCATCGTAGGTTATTACTATGGCGAAGTCGCTTCCGGATCCAATTATGGCATGTTGTATGCCACAGCCAAGGGGCTGGGCGGAATATATGGCGGTGTGCTATCCGCTTATTTAATTACCACCTACGGTCATCCTTTCACCATTATCGTCTCTTCAGTGATGGCTTTACTTTCTGGTTTCATTCTCATTCCGCTATGGAAACATCCTCCCGTCTGGAAGGAAGCGGATGGAATATTGATCTCAACGCATTTTACGCACAAAGCATAAACCACCTGGATTTATTACAGAGCCTAATAACATAGCAAATTAAAGAGAGTCACTATGTCTTCTATCAGCGAAATTGACACCGAAATTGATGCAGTATCTGAAACTCCTGTATTGATTGACGGATTCCATCTTTTCCTCGATGCGCTCAAACTGAACGACATCAATACCATCTTCGGCTTGCCTGGAATCCCTATTACCGATCTCCTGCGAATGGCCCAGGCTGAAGGCATGCGTGTTATATCATTCCGTCACGAGCAGCATGCCGGTAACGCAGCGGCGGCAGCGGGTTTCCTGACCGGTAAGCCAGGCATCTGCATGACTGTTTCCGCCCCTGGCTTTCTGAATGGCCTGACCGCCCTGGCCAATGCGACGACCAACTGTTTTCCCATGATTCTGATCAGCGGCTCAAGCGAGCGCGAGATAGTCGATCTGCAGCAAGGCGATTACGAAGAAATGGATCAACTCGCCATCGCCAAGCCGCTGTGTAAGGCCGCCTTTCGCGTGCTGCATGCGAAAGATATCGGCGTAGGTATTGCCCGGGCTATCCGTGCGGCCGTATCCGGCCGTCCCGGCGGGGTCTACCTGGATCTGCCGGCCAAGCTGTTCTCGCAAACCCTGCCGCTTGAGGCAGGCCGCGGATCGTTGATTAAGGTGGTAGACCCTGCGCCGAGACAGCTGCCCGCACCTGAGTCGGTTGCGCGCGCGCTTGATCTGCTCAGAAACGCCAAGAGACCGCTGATTCTGCTGGGCAAGGGAGCTGCCTACGCGCGCGCTGATGCCGATATCCGAGCGCTGGTGGAAAAAACCGGCATCCCCTACCTACCGATGTCCATGGCCAAGGGTCTGCTGCCGGATACCCACGAGCTGTCGGCCGCCGCGACGCGTTCCTATGTCTTGCAGGAAGCCGATGTGGTTCTGTTGGTGGGTGCCCGCCTGAATTGGCTGCTCTCCCACGGTAAAGGCAAAACGTGGGGACAGGAAAAAGGGCCGAAAAAATTCATACAGATCGATATAGCTCCCACCGAGATTGACAGCAATGTGGCCATCGACGCGCCGCTCATAGGCGACATCGGTTCTTGCGTGAGCGCCTTGTTGAACGGCATCGGCAGCGACTGGGCCAAACCATCCATTGAATGGACCGGCGCCATCGCAGACCGCAAGGCGAAAAACTTCGGCAAAATGGCCGCTACATTGGCTGCCCGTCCGTCGCCAATGAACTTCCAGAGCGCACTGAGCATAGTGAAAGAGGTAGTCAAGGACAATCCGGAAGCCATTGTCGTCAGCGAAGGGGCCAACACCCTCGATTTTGGCCGCAGCATCGTGGACATGTACCTGCCGCGCAAGCGTTTGGATGTGGGAACGTGGGGGATCATGGGCATAGGTATGGGCTTCGCCGTCGCGGGCGCCGTAGTGACAGGCAATCAGGTTATCGCTATTGAGGGCGATTCAGCCTTCGGCTTCAGCGGCATGGAGGTTGAAACCCTCTGCCGGTACAACTTGCCCGTGTGCATCGTCGTGTTCAACAACAACGGCATTTACAAAGGTACTGACAAGAATGGCTCTGGCGGGGCCGATATGGCGCCCACGGTATTCGTCAAGAACGCACGCTACGACATGATGATGCAGGCTTTTGGCGGCGTGGGCGTGCAGGTCGCCACCACCGATGAGTTGCATAACGCCATGAAAGAGGCAATCGCCTCCGGCAAGCCGACGCTGATTAATGCCGCTATCGACGAGACGGCCGGCACCGAAAGCGGCCGCATCACCAACCTGAACCCCGCTAAAGCGATCAGGAAATAAAGACTAAGGAGATTATATTATGAGTAATAATAAAAGCTTGCCTTTGGCCGGCGTTAAAATCATCGACTTCACCCATGTTCAAGCCGGCCCCGCGTGTACACAAATGCTGGCCTGGTTCGGCGCGGACGTGATCAAAATCGAACGTCCTGGCTCAGGTGATATAACCCGTAATCAATTGCGCGATATTCCCAATGCGGACGCGCTTTATTTCACCATGCTCAACAGCAACAAGCGTTCTCTGACGCTGGATACCAAGAAGCCCGAAGGCAAGGAAGTCCTGATTAAGCTAATCAAAGAGAGTGATGTGATGGTTGAGAACTTCGGTCCCGGCGCGCTGGATCGTATGGGTTTCACTTGGGAATACATTCAAGAACTGAACCCGCGCATGATTCTCGCCTCTGTTAAGGGTTTTAGCGAAGGTCATCATTACGAACACCTCAGGGCCTATGAGAATGTTGCACAATGTGCCGGAGGTGCCGCCTCCACCACCGGCTGGTGGAAGGGAGAAAATTCCGGTCCGACAATTTCGGCGGCGGCATTAGGCGACAGCAACACCGGCATGCACTTGGCCATCGGAATCCTTACCGCCTATATTGGCCGCCAGAAGACCGGCAAAGGGCAGAAAGTCGCCTGTGCCATGCAAGACGCCGTACTCAACCTCTGCCGTGTCAAGATGCGCGACCAGCTTCGTTTGGACAAAGTGGGCTACCTGGAAGAGTATCCGCAGTACCCCCATGAACCTTTCACGGACGTCGTACCGCGCGGCGGCAATGCCGGCGGCGGCGGCCAACCTGGCTGGATTCTCAAGTGCCTGGGCTGGGAGACCGATCCCAACGCTTACATCTACTTTACGGTACAAGACCTGGTATGGACCCCTATTTGCGACGCGATAGAGCGTCCGGAATGGAGGGAAGACCCCGCCTACACGACGCCGAAGGCGCGTCAGCCGCACATTATGGATATTTTTGCCGCCATTGAAAATTTCATTTTGACCGCGGGCAAGAACAAGTATCAAGCGGTGGATTATTTCGGTAAGTTCGGTATTCCTTGCGCGCCGGTGATGTCGATGAAGGAACTGCTGCACGATAAATCACTGCTTGCGAGCGGTTCCATCGTCGAGGTACCGCACAAAGTGCGCGGCAGCTATTGGACCGTCGGTTGCCCGATCAAATTCTCTGATCTCAAGCCTGAAGTGACCGCCTCGCCGCTGCTGGGTGAGCACACCGACGAAGTGCTGGCTGAACTGGGCTACTCGAAAGAGCAGATTGCGGTCATTCACACATCCAAAGCAGTATAAGCGCCATGGCACTCACTCTAGAGCAGTTCCTCACGGTGATTGGCGACGCGGTCGTTATTTCCGATGTTTCCGGAACCATCACCGCCTGGAACCCGGCCGCCGAACGTTTGTTCGGCTTCACCGCCGGCGAGGCGTTAGGCGCCTCGCTCGATATTATCATTCCCGAGCGGCAACGCCGGCGGCACTGGTCCGGCTACGACCAGACCATGCATACCGGCATCACGAAGTACGGCACATCACTGCTCCAAGTACCGGCCTTAACGCGTGATGGCAGCACTATTTCCATCGCGTTCACCGTGGCTTTGCTGCCTGTGGAGGACAGCAAGCCTGCGTTAATCGTCGCCGTCATCCGCGATGAGACCGCCCGCTTCAGTGAAGAACGCGCAGTGCGCAAGCGTCTGGCCGAGGCACAAGCCGAAGTGCAATCCAAGTCGCCTTCATAGAAGGCGGCTTTTTAAGCGGACCGGCGGTTTTGGCATGCTCTTAGGGTGAGCAAAACGGATGAATATACGGAACTAATTCGAGGGAAATTTTCATGAGCAAGGCATTGGACGGGATAAGAATTATAGATTTTACCCATGTGCAGTCCGGCCCGAGCTGTACCCAGTTGCTCGCCTGGATGGGCGCCGATGTGATCAAGATAGAGCGCGTCGGCGAGGGGGACGCGACACGCAAGCAATTGCGCGACATTCCCGATGCGGACAGTCTTTACTTTACGATGCTTAACCACAACAAACGTGCGATCACGCTCAACACCAAGACACCCGAGGGCCTGCAGGTGTTAGACAGCCTCGTCAAACGTTGTGATGTGCTGGTTGAGAACTTTGCCCCCGGCGCGCTGGACCGCATGGGTCTAACCTGGGAGCATATTCACGCCACCAATCCACGCATGATCCTCGCGTCGGTCAAGGGCTTCGGGCCGGGTCGCTATGAAGATTGCAAATCCTATGAGAACGTAGCGCAATGCGCGGGCGGCGCCGCGTCAACCACCGGCTTCGACGATGGACCGCCGGTGGTTACAGGTGCGCAGATCGGCGATTCCGGCTCGGGCCTGCATCTCGCCCTTGGCATCGTCTGTGCCCTTTACCAGCGTCACGCCACCGGGCGTGGACAAAAAGTGTCGGTGTCAATGCAAGACGCGGTGCTCAACTTATGCCGTGTCAAACTGCGTGACCAACAAAGGCTGGAACGTACCGGTGTGCTGGATGAATATCCACAATTCCCCGATGGCCACTTTGGCGAGGCGGTGCCCCGTGCCGGCAATGCCTCCGGCGGCGGCCAGCCGGGATCGATTCTCAAATGCAAGGGGTGGGAAACCGACCACAACGCCTATATCTACTTCATCACCCAAGCAGCGGTCTGGCCGGCGGTGTGCAAAGTGATCGGCGAAGAGGGCTGGGCTGAGGACGAAGGCTACAAAACGCCCGCCGCCCGCCTGCCAAAATTGAAATCGATCTTCGGGCGCATCGAGCAATGGACCATGACCAAGACAAAATTCGAGGCTATGGAAATTCTTAACCATTATGACATCCCCTGCAGCCCGGTTCTCTCAATGAAGGAGATTGCCGAGGATGACGCCCTGCGCGCCAATGGCACTATCGTCGAGGTCGATCATCCGGTGCGTGGCAGATACACGACGGTTGGCATGCCCATCAAGATGTCTGACAGCCCGGTGGACATCACCTCTTCGCCCTTGCGCGGCGAACATACGGTTCAGGTTTTGCGTGAGTTGGGCTATGGCGACGAGGCGGTGGCGGCCCTGCGCAACAAAAACGTGATTTGATAAGGTGTAGTGTTGATATCAGGGTTATCCACGCAGGCGTAGTCGCTTGTTGCTTAAGTAGATTACGCCGTTCCTTGAATGAATAATGTCCCTTCTTTCACTGATAGTTCCAACTGCCCTTTTATCTTTTGGCCATCTTTAGCCCGCAGACCGGCGGGCACCGCCATCGGCGCCGATGGAAGCCAGGACTTCACCGGCGATCCCGCCATGTCCATTACATTCCATGGACATTTGCTCTCAATGAGATACAATGAGTAAATTATTTTTTTTATTTCTTTGATATGAATAGATTATTTTATCGTTATGTATCCGTTGGGATAGTCAATACGTTAATACACTGGGCGGTTTTTGCGATAATCCGTCATGAGTTTACTAACAACCAAGCCATATGCAACGTCATCGGCTTCTCCTTCGCCGTGACGTTCTCATTTTTTGCCAACGCGAAATTCACATTCAAGCGCAAATCGACGATAAAACGTTACATTCTTTTTGTCGGCTTTTTGGGATTGATGAGTATTGTTTTCGGCCTGATCGCTGACACGTTCAATATCCAAGGGCTATATACGCTGATTTCGTTCTCAATATTCAGTTTGATTTGTGGTTTTTTATATTCAAATTATATCGTTTTCAAAGGAAGTAATGATTAGCTTGTTTTATCGGGGCATATTACCCCAGATAAAGCGATAATGTTGCCTAAAATTTCGGTTTGTTAAGGCATTTTTCTTTTGATATAATCGCCTAAAATATGAACACCGGATGACTGCGATGCTGCCAACCTTGAATTTTATCAACGAGTTACTTCGTCTCCTTCACCATCTATTTTAGCCCGTTTTTATAATGCAAATCTGCTTTACATTGATAGCACAGAAAAACGCTCGCAGAAACATGATAAAGAAAACCATACTCTATGGTGGGTCTGTATATCAAAAACTCGCCGAGATATAACGTTGACATTTCATTGTACATAATACCTTGATGTCAACAAAATAATCCAATGAATTTCCAGAATATAATAATTTTCTATTTTAATCCCTAGTCAGGTTATTCGTTTTAAGTAGCCCGCAATATCATTCATTTCCAAAATTCTTTTATTGATAATCAGCCTGGGTCATTGTCCTTTTCCCGTCCGTTCTGGAGCAATTGAAGACTATCAGCGCGTTCTCTTTCCACAGTTTAAGGGTATAAAGTACGCCGGAATCGATGATAATCTTGGCGGGGTAGTTGCCGATGGACGAGGTATAGGTTTCATTCCCTTGGTTGCGGCATTCGCTAAAATCCATAGCGGTGTCATCGATTGTTACCGCCGGACCGACCTTGGGAAGCTTTCCTTTTGAATACAAAGTAGTGAGATTTTCTTTCGTATAGGAAACGCTGGCGAAAGCAGGCACCGCCGTGACTATTAATAACAATGCAAGTATCAATGTCTTCATAAGGGGTTTCCGGGAAAATTTTTCACATCATAGCATCCCATGGCAAAACCGCCAGATAGCGCGTTTGAAGCATGGCGTATCGAACTCATTCATGGCCCAGGCGTAAACGCAGTTCTTGTCACTGTTGCCCGTTTTACTTCTACCGCATAGTGGCGCTGGGCATTAAAACAGTTCTGGTTTGGCCGCTATACCTTGAATGGCGATTTTCTCAGACCAGTGCTTCACAAAAATTTTGAATAGGTAACGATATGAGTCAACGTTTAGATTACTTCAAGCTGTCGGCCGGATTTGCCGGGAAATATCTCGACTTCAATGCGGCCCTGGCCGCCAAACCCGTCATTAAAGAATTCAGCCACCTGGTGACCATCCGGGCTTCGCAAATCAATGGCTGTGGGTTTTGCCTCGACATGCATGTCAAGGAAGCGAAAATTCATGGCGAGCGTGAACTGCGTTTATACCATATTGCCATTTGGCGTGAGTCAACGCTGTTTACGCCAAGGGAAAAGGCCGCATTAGAATGGACCGAGGCCTTGACCACCCTCTCAACGCACGGCGTCAGCGACGTCATCTATGAAGCGGTGCGCGCGCAGCTCTCCGAAGAAGAGGTGTCGGATCTCAGCTTTTTAATCGTTGCCATCAATGGTTGGAACCGGCTGAACGTGGCGTTCAGAACGGTCCCGGGCTCAGCGGACGCCGCCTTTGGATTGAGTAAGGCCGGGTTAAATTAACTTTGAATGGCACCAGTCTTCCTAAAGCCCGTGATACCCGCAAATACATGCCTGAATGAATAGAAACAGCAAAAAAAATTGTGATGCACATCACATAAACTTGATTTTATGTGACACAGATCATACTATTAATGCCGTAGACAACATTCATATTACATTGCCAAACGGGCTGGACAGATGAAATTACGTAACTTGTTGAAAAAAATGCTGGCTTCATATCTTAACACTGTAAAAGATGTGCCGCCTGGCGCGATGTTTTAAGACCACGCATATAAAAAAAAGCTGCTACGGCAGCTTTTTTTTATGCTTCTACCCGGTTGATGCCGCTTTTTCCCGCCTACTTTCTCTTTACGGAAGTATTAAGCGTCTATCGGAGGGGAACCTGCTCCGGCCATCACGGCGTTACGCAATGGCTTGATTAAGGGATAAAACCCGTTTTACGAGCTCTCGGCGTTGGTTTCCTCACCATTCACTTCAACGAATTGCGAAACCGAAATCAAGCGGACAAAATGCGACAACAGCAAATCAACGTCCGTTTGCAGTATTTCTTCACTGGCGCTGGCAGCGGACAGTATGGCTTTTTCAATATTGGTCGCCATTACTGGAGAGCTTCCTTTACCCACGGTTAGCATTAACGCGGCTAAAAGAAGGGACTGAGCCTCTACTTGCGCTATCAAATCCTTGGTAGCGGCATCAACTTTCGCCAATTTTCTCAGGATATCAATGACAAGGTTTTGCATATTATATTTCTCGAAAAAAAAAAGGCGGTAACGACACTGTCACAACCCAAACATAGCCTGATCATGATACTCTTTTAATGATTAAGATCACATCCACGGACTGTAAGTATTCACATCAAAGCTCTCCCAATCACTAGATCCGTCCGGTTCCGCTCCCTTTCGCGAAGATGAAACTCTGCTGGCAATCATACTAAACATTAATTTATCTTATGTAATAACATCTCCTTAATCATTCTTTCTGCGAAACAACTTTTCAGCCGGGATTAAAGAGCGCCAGCGATAAGGAGCTATCTCCAGGCGAGTTTTTGACGATTCGCTTCTAAGGGTTTCTTCCGGCCGGGAAAAGTGATCGCTTGGGCAATGAGATGGTCTGGGGGATGTTATATGACGCTATAAATTTAACAAAAGTTTATCCGCCGGGCCGATAAAAAGGATAGGTAAAAAATAACAGATGTATCAGATTAAGCAGAAAATGAAACAACGTCGAAACCCAGAGTTTGCCGCTCCATAACCAGGCCAAACCATAAATAACTCCGGCCAGGGTGGCAAACAGTACCAACATCCAGCCGCCGGCTGTATGCGCCAACCCGAATAGCAGCGACGATACGCCCAGGGCAATGGCGGGATTATGAGTCCAGTCCTGTAAACGCTGCATCAGATAACCACGAAACAATGCTTCTTCCGCCAGGGCGACAAAAAAAAAGTTGGACAGGATAAACCAACCCAGCCAAGAGGGAAAATGGGGCTCAACACGAAGCCCGCCAAGCAGGGTCGCCAGGCAGAGCAAGGCAAATATGCTCAGTGCCAGTCCCGCCCAATAAAACCAGCGTGGATGCGTCGGCACTGGTCTTGATAACAATGTGGGCATACATGCCAGCAGCAAGACCGGCACCAATGCTTTATCAATATTGAGATACAAACTGAATCGGGCGCTCAAGGGACCTATGGCTATATTGTCGACAACGCGGGGATTATGAAAACCTGGGAACAGGTGCATAAACAATCCCAGACTGCCGAGTAAAAGAAGGGCTTCGCCGCCGACGGTGAATGCTCGGCTGCTGCGGAAAAAACTTTTAGCCGCTGCCGTCAATTGGAAGAAAATCAGCGCCAGTATCGCCGGCCAGCCCAAAATCTTTTCATACACCGCCAGGAGCAAGGCCGTGAAAAAAACAGCCGCGGTGATTCGCCGATCCAAACGTGGGAAGACTCCGCAGGTGAGTGCGGCGGCCAGAAGTACCCACATAGCATTGCATCCTATAAAATAATAAAAAACGAAGCGGAATAGTCAATAATGTGGGATGAATTGTAAACCGGGCGGCAATAGTGCTTTTACGAGCCGGATTTCTGCGTAATGAATTCTTTATATTGATGAGCTGAAGTCTAGCAGGAATATCTAAAGGCTCAACCGGGCATAGCCCGGTTCCAGTATTCTCATAATGCCTGATCGGCGACATGTTTGGCGGAGCTGGGTTTCAATTGCCCGTCGGCGCGGAACATGGCTTTGATGCCCCGCACCGCCTGCCGGATACGATCCTGGTTCTCAATCAAGGCGAACCGGACGTGGGTATCGCCGTAATTACCGAAACCGATCCCGGGAGAGACACAGACCTTGGCCTCCGACAGCAATTTTTTGGCGAATTCCAGCGAACCCATGGCGGCATAGTGTTCCGGGATTTTCGCCCAGACATACATGGAGGCCTTGGGATTCTCCACCATCCAGCCCGCCTCGTGGAGACCGCGCACCAGCACGTCCCGGCGCTGGTGATACTGTTCGGCGATATCCAGCACGCACTGCTGGTCCCCTTCCAGCGCGGCGATGGCGGCCACTTGCAGTGGTGTGAAGGTGCCGTAATCGTGGTAACTTTTAATGCGCGCCAGCGCGTTGACCAGTTCGGCATTGCCCACCATGAACCCGATGCGCCACCCCGCCATATTGTAACTTTTTGACAGGGTAAAGAATTCCACCGCAATCTCTTTGGCGCCCGGTACCTGCATAATGGAAGGCGCTTTCCAGCCATCATACACAATATCGGCATAGGCCAGATCGTGGACCACCAGGACCCCATACTGGCGCGCCAGCGCCACCACCCGCTCGAAAAAATCCAGCTCGACGCATTGAGCGGTGGGATTTGAGGGAAAGCCGAGGATCATCATTTTCGGGGTGGGAATGCTTTCACGAATGGCCCTCTCCAGCTCGCGGAAAAAGTCCACGCCCTCCACCAGCGGTACGGAACGTACCTGCGCGCCGGCGATCACCGCGCCATATATATGAATGGGGTAGCTGGGATTGGGCACCAGCACCGTGTCGCCATGATCAAGGGTGGCCAGCATCAGGTGCGCCAGGCCCTCTTTCGACCCGATGGTGACAATTGCTTCGCTATCAGGATCGATCTCCACCCCATAGCGATCGCCATACCAGCGCGAAATTGCCCGCCGCAGACGCGGAATGCCCCTGGAGGTGGAATAACCATGGGTATCTTCGCGCTGAGCCACGGTGCAGAGTTTTTCTACGATGTGCGGCGGTGTCGGCCCGTCGGGATTGCCCATGCTGAAATCGATAATATCTTCACCGCGACGGCGCGCCGCCATTTTCAGCTCGGAAGTGATATTAAATACATAAGGGGGGAGACGATCGATGCGTGTAAAACGCCGTGGTGAACCGGATTCGGCCATAATTTCCTCAATGTACGTTAGCGCCCGGACCATCCGAGCGACGCTGACCCTATTTAAGGTCTGGTTAAAACCTATCCCAGAATCAGCGGCAATACAATGGATAACCGTTCCGCGTCGGTACAAGAGAATATTCGTCGGCGGTTCTTTCTCCGGGGCAGAACTAAGATACCGGTTAAGGCCGGCTTTATTGTCGAACATGCTTTGTTTAGCGGTTAAGGGAAACTTTTTGCGCTGTAGATACAAAAGCGCGGACATTAAAAGAGGTAGAAAACTCAATCACAGACAGCATAATTTCCTCTTTTCAGCGTCTAACTCACTCTAGTTAAAGCATAATTGGGGAAAATAGGCTTCCTCTTTATTTTACTCAAGTTTCCTCAATTATATATTCCTCACGCGAATCCCGGGACGGCGCGGCTGGAACATTGACCGCCTTTTGCTTATAGTAGCGGCAGTACTGTTAGATGAGCGGGACGAGGTTGTGAAAGAGATGTTTGATATGCTGCTGGCGGTCTATGAACGCGCGGCATTGATGTTGATTTGTCTGTTTTTATTGACCAGAACCCGTCAATTTCGGCAGCTATTGCAAAAAGAGCAGCATACCGGCCAGGAATTGTTGGCGGTCACCGCCATCTTTTCCCTGTTCGCGATTTTCAGCACCTATTCCGGTATCCATGTGGAAGGCTCGCTGGTTAACGTACGGATTATCGCGGTCATGTCCGGCGGTATCCTGTTCGGCCCCTGGGTCGGCATTACCACCGGCATCATTGCCGGTGTACATCGTTATCTCATTGATATCAATGGTCCCACGTCGGTCCCCTGCCTTATCAGCAGCGTAGTGGCGGGGTTTGTTTCCGGCTACATCAAATTAAAAATCATTAAAGAGCATCGCTGGGGGATCGGCATCATCGGCGGCATGCTCTGCGAGTGCCTGACCATGCTGCTGGTGGTGCTGTGGGCACAGCCGATGTCGCTGGGGCTGGATATCGTATCAAAAATTGCGATGCCGATGATTCTGGGCGGCGTCAGTATCGGCATGATTGTGCTGCTGGTGCAGGGGGTGGAAGACGAAAGAGAAGTGATTGCGGCGCGGCAGGCCAAGCTGGCCCTGGATATTGCCAACAAAACATTACCCTATTTCCGACATATCAACAGTGAATCCCTTAATACCATTTGCGATATCATCCGCACCGATATCAAGGCCGACGCAGTGGCCATCACCAATGAGCACAATATTCTGGCTTATGTCGGTGTTGGCGCCGAATTTTATAACATCGGCCATGAAATCATCAGCGATATGACCAAAGAGAGTATCCAGAGCGGCAAAATCACCATCAAGAATAATGATGAGGCGGAACGCACTCCGCAAATACATTCTCTGATCATTATTCCCCTATGGGAAAAAGGCGTCGTGACCGGTACGCTGAAAATTTATTATCGCCATGCCCATCAGATCACCAATTCCCTGAAGGTTATGGCCATCGGCCTGTCGCAAATCATCTCGACCCAAATTGAGGTTTCCCGCATCGAACAGCTGCGGGAAATGGCCGACCAGGCTGAGCTGCGGGCGTTGCAAAGCAAAATCAATCCGCATTTCCTGTTTAATGCCCTGAATGCCATTTCATCGTCTATCCGCATCAATCCGGATACTGCCCGCCAGCTTATTATCAATCTTTCACGTTATCTGCGCTATAACCTGGAGCTTAATGATGCCCAGATTGATATCAAAAAGGAGCTTTATCAAATCCAGGATTATGTCGCCATTGAGCAGGCGCGGTTCGGCAGCAAATTGAGCATCATTTACGATATTGACGAGGAATTGTCTTTTTCTATTCCCAGTCTGCTGATCCAACCCTTGGTGGAAAATGCTATCGTCCACGGTATACAGCCTTGCCGAGGTAAAGGGGTAGTAGTGATTTCCGTCAGAGAAGACGGCGGACGTATTCGCATCTCGGTGAAGGATACCGGCAACGGCATCAGCCAAGAGGTGATTGAACAGGTGAAGCGCAACGAATTACCGGGTAAAAAAATCGGCCTGCTGAATGTGCATCATCGCGTATCGTTATTATACGGCGAGGGTCTCCATATCCGCCGTCTTGAACCAGGCACTGAAATCTGGTTTTACATTCCCCATAAAAGCAATAAGCTGGCCGCCTGACAGCCGGGATTTATTGTTCAGAGAAAGCGAAACCGTATGAAAGCCGTTATTGTCGAAGATGAGTTCTTATCGCAGGAGGAATTGAGCTATCTCATCCGTAAACACAGCAGTCTGACCATTGAAGCCACCTTTGAAGACGGCCTGGACGTGCTGCGGTATTTACAGGGCCATGAAGTGGATGTGATTTTTCTGGATATCAATATTCCCTCTCTGGATGGCGTTTTGCTGGCGCAAAGCATCAGCAAATTCATTCATAAGCCGCAGATAGTTTTTATTACCGCCTATAAAGAACATGCAGTGGAAGCTTTTGAGCTGGAGGCCTTCGATTACATCCTCAAGCCCTATCAAGAATCGCGCATTGTCACCATGCTGCAGAAACTGGAAGCGCTGCTTGCCGCTCCCGCCGCTACGCTCCCCAGTAGTAACAATTCCTCTTCCGACCGCCATTCCATAAATTTGCTAAAAGACGAACGTATTATTGTTACCGATATCAATAACATCTACTATGCCGCGGCACAGGAAAAAGTGACGCTGGTGTATACCCGTAAAGAAATTTTCACCATGCCGATGGTGATCACCGAATTTTGCACCCGGTTGCCGGAAGCATTTTTCTTCCGCTGTCATCGATCTTACGTGGTGAATTTGACGAAAATTCGCGAAATCGTCCCGTGGTTTAACAATACCTATCTGCTACGGTTAAACGACCTGGATTTTGAGGTGCCGGTGAGCAGAAGCAAGGTCAAAGCCTTCCGCCAGCTGATGCGGTTGTGAATAAAGCAGACAGCGCCTCATGGCACGCTAGGCCCGCTATCACCGGACGTGCAACGATCGTGTTAAAGGGAGAGCGCGCCAATGAGGTCGAATCGGGCGTTTTTTTCCGCCCGACCGAGCGCCTCATGGCACGCCAGGCCCGCTATCACCGAACGTGCAACGATCGTGTTAAAGGGAGGCCGGGCGCTTTAAAGCTCGCTGCCCATCAATTGCCGCAAATGGGCGCCGGCACCCAGCAGGCCCGGCTGCTCATGGGTAATCAGATAAACCGGAATGGCGGCCAGATAACTTTTGAAACGGCCCTTATCCTCGAAAGCCGCCCGAAACCCGGACGCGCGGAAAAAATCCTTAAAGCGCGGCACCAGACCGCCCGCAATATACACCCCGCCAAAGGTTCCCATGTTCAGCGCAAGATTCCCGCCGAAGCGGCCCATGATTTCGCAGAATACCGACAACGCGCGGCGACAGTCGGCATCAGCGCCGTCAATGGCCCGATCGGTAACCTGCGATGGACGTAAATCTTCCGGAGTCCGGCCCTCGGCGGACATCAGGCTGCGGTAGATATTCACCAAGCCCGGTCCCGACAGTACCCGTTCGGTCGAAACATGTCCCCGTACGGCATGCAGTTGGGTCAGAACAGCGATTTCATCGTCGCTGCCTGCGGCAAAACCCACATGTCCACCCTCGCCGGGCAAACTTATCCAGCGTTTGTCCTGACGCAGCAAATGACAGACGCCCAACCCGGTACCCGCGCCATAGACCACGATCGGTCCCGGCCGGGGCTTGTCGCCGCCGAATTGTTCCACATCGGCCTCGCCTAAGACCGGTACCGCCATCGACACGGCGGTAAAATCATTGATAACTTCCAACAGCGCGAAACCGAGGTTCGCTTTCATCTCTTTGATGGAGAAGGTCCAGGAATTATTGGTCATCTCCACCCGATCGCCGGTAATGGGGCAGGCAATGGCGATACAGGCTTCGGCGGCGGCAACCTTCTGCGCATCGAGATAGTGCCGGATCACGGCTTCAAGGGTGCTGTATTCCTGGGAAGAATAGGTATGGATATGGGAAATTGCCCCGCTGTCCACATCGCACAGCGCCAACCGGGCATTTGTCCCGCCGACATCACCCACCAGGGCGTATTTAGTCATTATATTCAAGGCTCCACTTACTTTGCACATTGCCGTAGGGCAAACGTCGGACAAAAAGTATAAATAATAAAATAATGATACCAGTTATAATAACCATTGCTATATGTTGGCAAAGCTTTAAATAGGATGAGCCTTCCATCCTCCTCTTACCCTTCGTCTCCCAGCGCAAACGCAACGGCCGAGGCGGCATGAATCGCCGTAGTATCGAACAAGGGTACGGCGGCGTCGTCCTGACTGATTAACAATCCTATCTCGGTGCAACCCAGAATGAGCCCCTCAATGCCTTGGCTCTCAAGTTTGGCGATGATACGTGCATAAGCCTCACGGGATTCGGGACGGATCCGGCCAAGGCATAACTCCTCGAAAATCACCCGATGGATAATATCGCTGTCATGATCATCCGGAACCACAACCTCGATACCGTGGGATTGCGCCAGCCGTTGGCGGTAAAAATCCTCTTGCATGGTGAAGCGGGTGCCCAGCAATCCCACCCGGCGCAGCCCTTGACGGTTTATGACCCGGCCGGTGGCATCGGCGATATGCAGCAAAGGCAAGGTGCAAGTCTGTTCTATATTATCCGCCACTTTATGCATTGTGTTGGTACATAACACAATAGCCTCCGCGCCCGCCTGCTGTAACGCCACTGCTTTATCCGCCAGCAATTGCCCGGCACGGCGCCACTCCCCGCCGGCCTGCATTTGCGCGATGTCGGCGAAATCCAGGCTGCAAAGAAGCAGGCTGGCGGAATGCAAGCCGCCCAGCCGCTCGCTAATCCCTTGGTTGATCATACGATAATAGGGTAAGGTAGATTCCCAGCTCATGCCGCCGAGCAGTCCGAGCGTTTTCATGGCATTGTCCTTTTGATCCCGGCGGCGGTATACGGCCGGGCGGATTATACATCACAGAAAAAATAATTTAACCGAATGTATCCTTGTCACAGGTTGAGTTCAATGTCCGCATCAGCTTGAATTGAGAGCTTTAAGATTACAGACACCCAAAATGTGATCGCCTACCGGGCGGCGGCGGTCAATAATGGCTACCCTACCGTCCCGCTTAATGATTTGAGGAATTTGTATGGTTTATTTGGCCAGTCCTACCCGTTATGAGGACATGGTTTATCGTCGCTGCGGTGCCAGCGGCCTTGAGCTTCCGGCGGTGTCACTAGGACTGTGGCATAATTTTGGCGATATAACCCGGTTTGAAAACAGCCGCAATATGGTGCGTCGCGCTTTCGATCTGGGTATTACCCATTTCGACCTTGCCAATAATTACGGGCCGCCTCCAGGTTCGGCGGAAGAAAATTTCGGCCGTTTGCTGCGTGAGGACTTGCATCCCTACCGCGACGAGCTGATCATTTCCACCAAAGCGGGTTACACCATGTGGCCGGGGCCTTACGGCGATTGGGGATCTAAAAAATACCTGGTATCAAGCCTTAACCAGAGCCTGCGGCGCATGGGCCTGGATTATGTGGATATCTTTTATCACCACCGTCCCGATACCGCCACGCCGCTGCTTGAAACCATGACCGCCCTGGATCTGCTGGTGCGTCAGGGCAAGGCTTTATATATCGGATTGTCGAATTACCCGGCGGAGCTGGCCCGGCAGGCGTTCAAGATTCTGCAGGATTTGGGCACCCCGTGCCTGATACACCAACCCAAATACTCGATGTTCGAGCGGTGGGTCGAACCGGAATTACTGGATGTGCTGGCGGATTCCGGTGTTGGCTCCATCGCCTTCTCACCGCTGGCGGGCGGTCTGCTTACCGATCGTTATCTGGACGGTATTCCGGAGGATTCGCGGGTGGCCACCGGCAGTCATTTCCTGACCAAGGAACGGCTGGATAGCCGGACGATGGATAAAGTGCGCGGGCTTAACGCCATCGCCCTTGCCAGGGGACAAAAATTGTCGCAAATGGCCTTGGCCTGGATACTGCGCGGCGACCGGGTGACATCGGTACTTATCGGCGCCAGCAAGCCGGAACAAATCGAGGATGCGGTGGGCATGCTGTCCAACCGCGAGTTCAGCGCAGACGAACTGAGCCAGATAGACGCCATCCTGGGCTGACGACAATCGCCTCACAACACGCCGTCAAAGTCAAAAAAGGCCCGAACATAGTCCGGGCCTTTTCAATGATTATTAACGGAGCAGGGTTTATGCCAGCGCCGTACACACCAGCAGGTAGATATTCAGCGACACCACCACCACCACGATGCACCAGCCGATAATCTTCACCAGACGGGTATTGACCATCTCATTCATCAACTGCCGATTGCCGGTAAAGACCAGCAGCGGTATCAGCGCCAGGGCGATGCCGAAACTCAGCAGCACCTGGCTTAACACCAGGATTCGGGTGGGATCCAAACCGGCCATGATGACGATAAAAGAAGGCAGCATGGTGACAAGACGACGCACCAGCAGCGGAATATGGAAATGGACAAACCCCTGCATCACCACCTGCCCCGCCATGGTGCCCACCACGGTTGAGGAGAGGCCGGCCGCCACCAGGCTCAGACCGAACACCGTCGCCGCGGTATGGTTCAACAGCGGCGTCAAAGTCAGATAAGCCTCGCCCAGATCGGAAATACCGGCATGTCCGCTGAAATGGAACGCCGCCGCCGCGGTGGCCATCATGGCCAGGTTAACAAACCCGGCGGTGGTCATAGCGATAGCGACATCCAGTTTGGTGGAGGAATAACGCTGGGCTCGGGTGCCCTTCATGGCGTTCTGCGTCAGCGACGAGTGCAAATAGATAACATGGGGCATAATGGTCGCACCCAGCACCCCGGCCGCCAGAAACACCGAGTCGGCGTTCGGCAGGGTGGGAATCAGCATACCCCGGCCCAGCTCGGCGATATTCGGTTGGGAAAAAAACAGTTCGGCGATATACGCGGCGGCGACGAATACCAGCAACCCGCCAATCACCACTTCAAGCGGTTTCTGGCCCCGGTGCTGCAGCATGAGGATTAGGAAGGTGGCAATGCCTGTTAATATCGCGCCCTGCAGCAGCGACACCCCCAGCAGCATCTTGAAGCCGATGGCGGCGCCGACAAATTCCGCCAGGTCGGTGGCCATGGCGATAATTTCCGCCTGGATCCAGTAAGCCCACACCGCCGGACGCGGAAACCGGTCACGAATATGCTCGGCGAGGTTTTTACCCGTGGCGATGCCCAGTTTTGCCGACAGGAGCTGGATAAGCATGGCCATAAAGTTGGCCCAGACCACAACCCACAGCAGACGATAGCCGAAGCTGGCCCCGGACTGGATGTTGGTGGCGAAGTTACCCGGATCGATGTACCCGATAGCGGCGATGAATGCCGGCCCGAGCAGGGACAGCTTGATCTTTCGCCCGGAGCTCTTTACCTCATCAACGGTTCGGCTATTCAACATATCGGTTACCCTTATGATCCATCGAGTCAGCTTCATCGTACCCAAACGATAATAATTATCAAGTGCATTTGGAACGTTTCAGCTTATCTCTGTGATAGATGACGATGATGAGCATATAGGGCGTTAATAACCCAATCTGATGGCAGTTGCATCCCGCGCTGGAGATGATGTAGAGCGTTTTTTGGGCTACTACCAAATGTTAGCACATCAAAAACATATATGGCTACAATTATAACAATTTTTTTAATTACATCTCTAACCACCTGTGCCTGACCTAGGTTGCTAGATGATTTTTCTATATTTGCAACTTATAACTCGTTTTTAATGCTGCCGTTCCATAGAATAAGCGGCGAATTATTGCATGGCTTACGATTGGAGCTTCTATGTCCCGGATTTTTCATTTTATTCTCGCCCTTGTCGTCGTGGCGATTTTAGCATTGCTGGTCAGTCGCGATCGTAAAAACATCAGACTGCGCTACATTGTTCAATTGCTGGTGATCGAGATTTTACTTGCTTATTTTTTCCTCAACTCATCGATAGGACTGGGGTTCGTTCAAGGTTTTTCCGCATTATTCGATAAATTATTAGGCTATGCCGCCGAAGGGACCGGCTTCGTTTTTGGCAATATGAACAAACAAGGACTGGCGTTCTTTTTCCTGAACGTTTTATGTCCGATTGTTTTTATCTCGGCGCTGATCGGCATTTTGCAACATATCCGCCTGCTGCCCTGGATTATCCGGATCATCGGTACCCTGCTGTCCAAGGTTAACGGCATGGGTAAACTGGAGTCGTTCAATGCCGTCAGTTCACTGATCCTCGGCCAATCGGAAAATTTCATCGCCTATAAAGATATCCTGGGCAAAATGTCTGAACGCCGGATGTACACCATGGCCGCCACCGCCATGTCAACGGTGTCGATGTCCATCGTCGGCGCCTATATGACCATGCTTCAACCGAAATACGTGGTGGCCGCCCTGGTATTGAATATGTTCAGCACCTTTGTGGTTTTATCGCTGATTAACCCTTACCGGGTCGAGAAGGAAGAAGAGCTGCAGATGAGCAATCTGCACGCGGGACAAAGCTTCTTCGAAATGCTGGGGGAATATATCCTGGCGGGTTTTAAAGTGGCTATCATCGTCGCGGCCATGCTGATTGGTTTTATCGCCATTATTTCCGCTATCAATGCGTTGTTCAACGTCATCTTCGGCATCAGTTTCCAGGGGATATTAGGTTATATCTTCTTTCCGTTCGCCTGGGTCATGGGCGTTCCCGCTCACGAAGCGCTGCGGGTCGGCAGCATCATGGCCACCAAACTGGTATCCAATGAATTTGTCGCCATGATGGATCTGCAAAAAATCGCCGGCCAGCTGTCGCCGCGTTCGGAGGGGATTCTTTCGGTGTTCCTGGTCTCATTCGCTAACTTTTCCTCCATCGGGATAGTGGCCGGGGCAATCAAAGGCTTGAATGAGCACCAGGGCAATGTGGTGTCGCGCTTCGGTCTGAAGCTGGTCTATGGATCCACTCTGGTTAGCGTGCTGTCCGCGGCCGTTACCGGACTGGTCATGTAATAGCGAATAAAAAAATCGTTATCATTAGGGCCGCAAGGCCCGTTGGGGTCGGGGAAATCTGACCCTTTTTTTGCTTTGTTGGGATAATGATAGCCTTAAGATGTTTTCAATTATTGATAAAAAATACTTATTCGTAAGAGACCCGGTCTGGTTTATTGCGATTGCTCATACAATACGACCCGGCATTTCCATTTATTCTCCTTTCGTAGCATTCAACAAAGCTCGTACCACAAATTCCTTGTATGCTGCACATTACACCATGGATGAAGCATATCTGAAGGATTTGATCTCACAACAGCAATCAATTGCCTATGAAAGACATGCAGGTATGAGCTTTGCTGAGAATAACCTAGTTCGTGCTACACGAATTGTTTTTCCTTACGGGAACGATCCTTAGCAAAGACTGCGATTTGATTAGCACCAAACAAAAAACGAGAATAGTCAATAATAGATAAACCTGCTTCTCGACCGACCTCCTCGAGCCTAGACCGATCCAGTAAATCCTCATGCTCTTCACTGGCATGCTTGGAGAACAGCCCAAGGGAAGCCCCTAGATGATGAACCCAATCTACCGAAGGATGTGGTGTAGTAATAATGATGTTTGATGCTGGGTTATCATCAAGATAAGCAGCAAGAGTTCTTAAAAATTCAACGGGATTTTTTACATGTTCAATAACCGCCAGAGAAACCACAGTGTCAAATTTATTGGTTATTTCCGACAATTCTGGTACAAAGGTATGAATAGAGAAATGCTCCCGGGCGATTTGAAGAGATACAGTATCCCTTTCGACGCCGAGATAACAATCAGCATCTATGTGTGCGGCAAGCGTACCCGATCCACAGCCAAAATCAAGCACACGGCCCTTGAGATAGGGGACTGCACGCCGGATACGTTCTCTACGCAAGTAGGGTGACAATAATCCCTCCGCCCCTTGGTCAGCCATTTTACATTTTCCTCAAGTCAGAAACTGCTCTGTTTGTTAGGTAGGGGATATCTGCATAAATTTTTTCATACAATTCGCAACAACGTTGATACTTTTTCACCCCTAACGAATTTTTTCCATAAGAATAAAAATGATAAAGAAGCGAGTACCCTTACTCAATTATCATATTGCTCTAATAATCAGTGCCTAATTAATTCAATTTTCTCCAGAGCAATACCAATAGTCCTTATATCTTCATTAATGCCTAGATTGTGAGGCGATGTAGCCTGTGGGACAGAAATTTCAATTTTCTGGTTCCCTTCAAGATGGCTTAACGGTAGGGAAACCCTATAATCATCATCACTAACAGATATGAGTTCTTTTTGCCATATTTTCCCAGATTGCATAGTGGAAAATTTTACCAGAACAGGCCTGGCTGCGCTTGAACCATAAACATAAAAATGTCGCGCTGCAGAACAAGATCCTTCCACGCAGTCCTTAGGGACAGGGAGACGTAGCGTCGATTTTTGCTTAGACCAGACATGATCTTTGCCGAAATTGATAGTATAAATAAAATTGCACTGTTAGCCATAGATATGTTTTCTCTAAAGATAGGTAAAACTAACCACCCGTACAAAAAAGCGGCTATAGCAATCGCTAGGTTGTATTACTAACTAATGTTCTTTTGGAAAATTAGCAGCTTTAAAACGAATATCTTCCAATAGTTTACGATTTGCTGACAATAAATCGGCTATAAATGCAATTAAGATAGTCTGAAAACCCATACCTAGAAGCACGGAAGCAAGAATAAGTGACTGGATATGTCCCTCTCCCTCCCTTGCAAAAAAAAACCAAAGGAAACGGATACCGATTAAGAAGCCAGCGCCAAATAAAACGGTACCAATAGTGCCAAAAAATCTAAACGGTCTGTATATTATGAATATACGTACTATAGTTGCTATACTTCTATTAATATACGCAGGGATACTTTTCACCAGCCTTGAAGGACGCAACTCTTCATTAACTCTGATAGGTACAGAAGTAATGATGATGTTTTTTTGTCCCGCCTGAATAATCGTTTCAAGCGTATAAGTATAGTCATTAAAAACCATAAGCTGTTGTGCCGCAGTACGGCTCATTGCCCGAAAACCGCTTGGAGCATCTGGAACATCAGTTTTACTGGCAATTCGCACAACCCAGCTACCCAATTTTTGCAAGAATTTTTTTATGAGAGAAAAACTTTCTATTGTGTGTATTGGGCGAGCACCAATGACTATTTCTGCTTGGTGTCCAAGTATGGGCTCGAGCAACAGGGGGATATCGTCAGCATTATATTGATTATCGGCATCGGTATTAACAATTATATCAGCACCCAGTCTTAGACAGGCATCTAATCCAGTCATAAACGAGGCAGCCAATCCTTTGTTACCCGCGTGTCTAATTATATGATCAACACCATATTCTCTAGCCACTTCTGCTGTATTATCCTGGCTACCATCATCGATGATAAGCCATTCGACGGTTGTAAAACCCGGAAGCATTCTAGGCAGCGCAGATAGCGCAATAGGAAGCGTTTGTGCTTCATTGAAGCAGGGTATTTGTATGATTAGTTTCATTATATTCGTTCCAAAAGTCTGTCAGTCTTTTGACAATAGACAATGAATACTGAGTATATTCTCTATTAAATAAGTAAAAAAACGACATTTGATGTACAATTCACAAGCCAAAACTTAAATTATATTAATATGATTAATAAATATTTGAATCCTTGCGTCTAATCCTAGCGCCTTTTTACATACTTTTAGTTAAAATTTTTAAACTTAGATTTTTATAACATATTTAACTAGTTAATGTAAGTCTACTTGAAGGTGAAATCAGCTTTATCTACTCCATAATGACTCAATTTGAATCTTAGCCGGTTTGAATCAGCGAACAGTGTCCTTTAGGTAGACAGCGACATGAAGATTGGGACGTCTCAGCCCTCTTAAGGATTTAGTAGGATATTGTCCCGGCATAAAAAAACCGGCTCTAGGCCGGTTTTTTCAACATAAAGAATTTGGTGGAGCTAAGCGGGATCGAACCGCTGACCTCTTGCATGCCATGCAAGCGCTCTCCCAGCTGAGCTATAGCCCCAACGTACTGCTTTTCAGAATCACGATTCAAACCAATCCTGCGATTGGTGGAGCTAAGCGGGATCGAACCGCTGACCTCTTGCATGCCATGCAAGCGCTCTCCCAGCTGAGCTATAGCCCCGTTCCATACATATCGTATTCTGTGGACGGGGCGCATGATATGAAACCCGGCAAACGGTGTCAACGGCTAAATGTATTAAACGCATCAAACGCTGAAAAAGCCGCCAAATCAGCGGCTCCGAACCGGTTTATTGTTCACGCCGGGTAATAAACGCCAAGGCCATGTCAATTCGAGCCAGGGTGCGGGCCCGGCCTACCGCATGCACCGTCACATCCAATGCCGGCGATTGGCCGGCGCCGGTGACGGCGACCCGCAGCGGCATCCCCACCTTGCCCATGCCCACTTCAAGCTCCGCTGCGGTCTGTTCGATGGCCTGGTGAACCCGCTCCGGCGTCCAGTCGGTCAATGCGGCCAGCTTGGCGCGCGCCAGCTCCAGCGGCTGCCGGGCAACCGGCCGCAAATGCTTCTTGGCGGCATCGGCATCGAATTCCTCGAAATCCTGATAAAAGTAGTGGCAAGAGGACGCCATCTCCTTCAGGGTCTTGCAGCGTTCCCCCAGCAGGCCAATCAGCGCCGTGAGCTGCGGGCCATTGCTGGTGTCGATACCCTCTTGCTCCATATGCCAGAGCAAATGGGTGGCCACATACTCCGCCGGCAGATGATTGATATAATGATGGTTAAGCCACAGTAGCTTTTCGGTATTGAACGCGCTGGCGGACTTGTTGATATCTCCCAGGCTGAACAGCTCTTTCATCTCGCCGATGCTGAATATTTCCTGATCGCCGTGTGACCAGCCCAGACGCACCAGATAGTTCAGCAGCGCTTCGGGCAGGAAGCCATCGTCGCGATACTGCATCACCCCAACCGCCCCGTGGCGTTTGGAGAGTTTTTTGCCATCGTCCCCCAATATCATCGAAACATGGGCGTACTCAGGCACCGGCGCCCCCAGCGCTTTCAGGATATTGATTTGGCGCGGGGTATTATTGATATGGTCTTCGCCACGGATAACATGGGTGATTTCCATATCCCAGTCATCGATCACCACGCAAAAATTATACGTGGGGGAACCGTCGGTGCGGCGGATAATCAAATCGTCCAGTTCCTGATTGCTGAACTCGATGGGGCCGCGGATTTTATCGTCAAAAATCACCGAACCCTCTTGCGGGTTGGCAAAACGCACCACGCACGGCTCATTCGCGTCATGATGCTCATGGCTGTCGCGGCAACGGCCGTCATAACGGGGCTTTTCCCCTTTAGCCATCTGCTCTTCACGCAGCGCTTCCAACCGTTCCTTGGAGCAGTAGCATTTATAAGCGGTGCCTTGTTCAAGCATCTCATCGATAACCGCGTTATATCGGTCAAAGCGTTTGGTCTGGAAATACGGACCTTCATCCCAATCCAGATTAAGCCAATTCATCCCATCCATAATGGCATCAATAGCAGCCTGGGTTGAGCGCTCCAGATCGGTATCCTCGATACGCAGCACGAACTCGCCGCCGTGATGGCGGGCAAAAAGCCACGAATAAAGAGCGGTACGGGCGCCGCCGACGTGCAGATAGCCGGTGGGGCTGGGCGCAAAACGGGTTTTAATTTTCATTGGGGATATTGCCTTAATCACGCTTGGCTGACAGTGGGAAGCGCGGCTTCCCGCCGTATATAAAAAGTGGACAATATTCTACCACTCCCCCTCGATTCCTCAACGCCGTTTGACTTTAGCGGCGTTTTTTACCTATATTCCGGTAGCGGCAAGTCAATTCTTGACTAATTTTACGACGAACACACTTTTTACTTTGAAAAACCGTTGACTCACTTGGCAGTATCCCTATAATGCGACACCACACGGCGGGGGTGATTAGCTCAGCTGGGAGAGCGTCTCCCTTACAAGGAGAGGGTCGGCGGTTCGATCCCGTCATCACCCACCACTTCATTTTGGGTGGCTCCGCTGTGAGAAATAGAAGTAATACGCTGTAAGAAGTGGGTGATTAGCTCAGCTGGGAGAGCGTCTCCCTTACAAGGAGAGGGTCGGCGGTTCGATCCCGTCATCACCCACCACTTCTTAAGTCAGTATTGTTTTGATTTTCGGTTTTCAGAAATGGGTGATTAGCTCAGCTGGGAGAGCGTCTCCCTTACAAGGAGAGGGTCGGCGGTTCGATCCCGTCATCACCCACCATTTCTGATCTTTAAGTGGGTCGTTAGCTCAGTTGGTAGAGCAGTTGACTTTTAATCAATTGGTCGCAGGTTCGAATCCTGCACGACCCACCACTTTCAAAATACTTCCCCTAGCAGCAAATTTCCGCTTAACGCTTATATCGCACGAGTCGTGCTGGATGAGAACCTGCGCAGGTTCGAGCCGAGCGAAGCGAGACAGCGTTTGCCGTATGGCAACGACCCGAAGGGCGAGGCCAAAGGCCGAGTCATCCTGCACGACCCACCACTTTCAAAATACTTCCCCTAGCAGCAAATTTCCGCTTAACGCTTATATCGCACGAGTCGTGCTGGATGAGAACCTGCGCAGGTTCGAGCCGAGCGAAGCGAGACAGCGTTGCCGTATGGCAACGACCCGAAGGGCGAGGCCAAAGGCCGAGTCATCCTGCACAACCCACCACTTTCAAAAAACACTCCTTTGCAGCCCACTACTTCAAACCCTTAGCAACATGAAATCTGCAGACAATTCTTATTGCCGGAATTTTTAACCTACTGATTTATAATAATATCCTTACCTGCCATAAAAATGTTTGAAACTTATCAATTAAATATCTTGCTATTTAATAGCGAACTATTTAAATTAGCTTTCATTGGATGCACAACGGCAAAAGGTGAAGCGAAAATTTCCCCTTAGCGCTTAGTGTAAAAGTTGCAGGTATAGCTCTGATTAACTAAATAGCACACTACTAATTTGCAAAATACTTAATTGAGAGCAATACAAGAAGCTTACCCGTCGCCTCGGCGACATCACATTCACTGACAGAAGGAAATTGACCATGTCCAAATTAGCCACCATTTTCACCGCCTCCCTGCTGACCATGGGAATGAGCAGCGCCTTTGCCGCGACCCAGCTTCCCGCCGCCGATCGCCAGGTGCAATCGTTCCTGAACGTACTGAACAGTTCCGGCGGCAAACCCATGGAACAGCTTTCGCCGAAAGAGGCACGCCAGGTTCTCACGGACGCCCAGGCCAATGCCAAGCTGCCGCCGGCCGACGTCTCGGATAAGACCATTACCGTCGACGGGCAGGAAATTTCGCTGAAAATCGTTAAACCGGTAGGCGCCACCGGCACATTACCGGTATTTATGTTCTTCCATGGCGGCGGCTGGATACTGGGGGATTTCCCTACCCATGAACGCCTGGTGCGCGACCTGGTGGTGGAATCCGGCGCGGCGGCGGTATTTGTGAATTACACCCCCTCTCCGGAAGCGCATTATCCGGTGGCCATTAACCAGGCATACGCGGCAACCCGCTGGGTAGCGGAACATGGCGATGAAATCGGTGTGGACGGCTCACGCCTGGCGGTAGCGGGCAACAGCGTCGGCGGGAATATGGCAACGGTGGTTTCCCTGATGGCGAAAGAAAAAGGCGCGCCGAAGATTCGCTTTGAAGCCTTAATGTGGCCGGTAACGGATGCCAACTTTGATACCGGCTCCTACAAGACCTACGCCCAAGGCCATTTCCTCACCCGCAATATGATGAAGTGGTTCTGGGACGCCTATACCAAAGATGCCAAACAGCGCAGTGACATCCACGCCTCACCGCTGCGCGCCACCGAAGCGCAGTTAAAAGGCCTGCCGCCGACGCTGATTCAAACCGCCGAGCTGGATGTACTGCGTGATGAGGGGGAAGCCTATGGCAGGAAGCTGAATGCCGCCGGCGTTGACGTAACCGTAACCCGCTATAACGGCATGATCCATGACTTCGGATTGCTGAATCCCTTGAGCCAGGTCCCGGCGGTACGTTCACAGATCCTGCAGGCCGCCACCGAACTGAAGACCCACCTGCAATAACCCCAGCCTAGATAGCGGCCATACCGGCCGCTATCTCAGAACGTACAACGAGCCGGTTAAAGGGAGACCGCGGGCGAAATGAAAAACCTAATGCCCGCCCCCGCCGCCCTGGGCGACAAACGGCGGTTTGGCCAGAAATATCACGATCACCAGCGAAAAGAAAATCCAGCCCAGAAGGGTGAAATAATCGACGGTGGACATCATATAGGCCTGCCCTTCCACCAGCTTGTCCAACTGCGCCATGGCCCTCTGGCTGCTACCCCCCAGCTGTGCAATGTACGACTGCGTATTCTGGCTGTAAGGCGTGATATTCTCCACCAGCTGCGCATGATGGAATATCTCCCGACGCTGCCAGATCCAGGTGGTCAGCGAGGAGGCAAAACTCCCCCCCAGCACCCGCAAAAAGGTCGCCAAACCCGAACCGTCGGCAATCTCCCGCGGCGCCAGGCTGGACAGCAGGATACTGGTGGTAGGCATGAAAAACAGCGCAATGCCGATACCCATAAAACCCTGGATCATCGCTATATGATAATAATCCACCATGGTATTAAAATCGGCCCGCATAAAGCACGATACGCCGATCACCAGGAACGATCCCCCCGACAGCAAGCGCAAATCGAACATATGGGCATAACGCCCCACCAGCGGCGACAACAGGACCGGCAATACACCCATCGGCGCCGCCGCCATCCCCGCCCATACCGGCGTATAGCCCAGCTGGGTTTGCAGCCATTGCGGCAACAGCAGGTTTATGCCGAAGAAACCGGAATAACCCAGCACCAGCGCCAGGGTACCGAAAGAGAAATTGCGATAGCGGAACAGGCGCAGATTGACAATAGGATGTTTGTCGGTGAATTCCCAAATGACCAGCGCTATCAGCGAAACCGAAGAAATTATCGTGCCGACAACAATGAAATTGGAACTGAACCAATCGAGATCGTTGCCTTTGTCCAGCACCACCTGCAATAAGCCCACCCCCAGCACCAACAGCCCCAGGCCGATATAATCGATAGGCTGATGCTCCACCTCTTCCGGCCGTTCCTTCAACTGGGTGAAAACCAGCATGGCGGCGAAAATACCGATGGGCACGTTGATAAAAAAGATCCACGACCAAGAGTAGTTATCGGTAATCCAGCCCCCCGCCAGCGGCCCGATAATGGGCGCCACCACCGTCACCATCGCCAGCAGGGACAGCGCCATTCCCCGCTTGGCCGCGGGGTAAATGGACAACAGCAGGGTTTGCGCCATGGGATACAGCGGTCCGGCGAAAAAGCCCTGCAGCGCACGGAATATCACCAATTGCGTCATGCTTTGGGAAATACCGCACAGAAACGAGGTGATGATAAACAGTATCACCGAAGCCAAAAACAGCTTGGTCTGGCCGAAACGCCGGGACATCCAGCCGGTCAGCGGCAATGCGATGGCGTTGGATACCGCAAACGAAGTAATAACCCACGTCCCTTGATCAGAGCTGACGCCCAGATTGCCGGAAATGGTCGGTAAGGCCACATTGGCAATCGTGGTATCCAGCACCTGCATAAACGTCGCCAGCGACAGTCCGATAGTGGCCAGGACCAGGCTGGGCGGACGAAATGATTGATCACTCATGGCGGCCCCGCATTAATTTTGTCCTTGACCGGCAACCCGGGCCTGCTCGCCATTTTCATGGATGATGCGCGCCACTAAACTGTCAGCCTCTGCCAACTGATGATCGTAAACATCGGTGGCAAAACGCGGTTTTTCCTGAGGATGCGGTGCCAGCACCGGCCCGTCCTGGTTATGCAAATCCACGGTGACATTGGTGGATAAGCCGATACGCAGCGGAAACTTTTCCAGATGGTCCGGCTCCAGGCGGATTCGCACCGGTAAACGCTGGACGATCTTAATCCAGTTGCCCGTGGCGTTTTGAGCCGGCAGCAGGGAAAACGCGCTACCGGTACCGACGCCAAGGCTTTCCACTTTACCGCGGTAGCTCACCTTGCCGCCGTAGAGATCGGCATCGATTTCCACCGGTTGGCCGATACGCATGTCCACCAGTTGGGTCTCTTTGAAGTTGGCGTCGATCCAGATCTGGTCGAGGGGAACCACGGCCATCAACGGAGTGCCGGGCTGCACGCGGCTGCCCACCTGAACCGAACGTTTCGCCACGTAGCCGGTCACCGGCGCCACCATGGTGCTGCGTTCATTATCCAGGAAAGCCTGGCGTAACTGCGCGGCGGCCGCTTTGACATCGGGATGGTTGCTGATGGTGGTATCGTCCACCAAGGCAAAGGTCGTGCTCAATTGCTGTTGCGCCGAGGTCAGCGAGGTTTCCGCCGAGGTCAGCGTATCGCGGGAATGGGACAGTTCTTCCTGGGAAATCGCCCCGTCCCGCGCCAGGTTGGCGCGGCGCTGATAGTCGTCCTTGGCGCGCTGCAATTCAATTTTACGCGCGGCCACCTGGGCCTTGTAATTGTCCACATTGCTGTATAATCCGCGGACCTGGCGGACCACTTTCGCCAGGTTGGCCTCGGCGCTTTGCTGTCTCACCCTGGTATCGCTGGGATCCAGGCGCACCAGCACCTGCCCTTGCTTCACGAAATCGCCGTCGTCCGCGGCAATGGCGGTTACCGTACCCGCTACCTGGGGAGTGATTTGCACTAAATTGCCATTAACATAGGCATCGTCGGTATTTTCAAAAAACCGTCCATGGAACCAGTAGTAAAGGCCGAAGCCTACGACGGCCACAATGATTATCGCCAGCAATATCAACAACAGCAGTCTGCGTTTACCCGGCTTCGCCCGCGGGGTCGCAGGCGTTGCGTTTTGATCTGCTTGTTCAGAATTGGAATTCATCTCAGCCATAAAAATTATTCTCAGTGTGCTTGATTTACGGCCACGGTTTGCGCGGCGGTCGATGGAACGGAAGAGTTGAAACCACCACCCAGCGCCTGCATCAACAGGATAGCGGTATCGGTACGTTCGGCATTCAAACTGGCCAGTTGACGCTGGGCCTGGATGAGCTGTTGCTGCACGCTCAACGCATCGAGATAATTGCCGACCCCGGCGCTATAGCGCTCCATAGCGTTTTTCCATGAGTCATTGGCGATATCGCAGGCGCGCTGCTGCTGTTGGATCTGAACCGCTAACGAACTCAGGCGGGTAATGGTGTCGCCGATGTCCCCCAGCGCATTCACCAGCGACTGGTTGTATTGCGCCACCGCCAGATCGTAATCGGCGTTGCTGCCGGCCAGATTCGCCCGCAGGCGACCGCCGTCAAAGATAGGCAGGGATATGGCCGGCCCGACGCTGAAATAGCGGCTTGGAGCGCCGAAGAAGGCATCTCCCAGCAGCGATTGGGCACCCGCCGCCGCGGTCAGATTAAGATTGGGATAGAAGGCGGTACGGCTGACCTTGATGTCTTTGGTTGCCGCTTCTACCCGCCAGCGGGCCGCCACCAGATCGGGCCGGCGGCCTAACAGTTCCGCCGGAAGCCGGGCCGGCAGGGTTACCGCCGCCGGAGCAATCAGATGCGGACGGGGTATATTCATTGCCCGGTCCGGTCCCTGTCCAAGCAACACCGCCAGGCGGATGCCGGCCGCGCGCACCTGCTGCTGGGCGTCGGTCAAGGTGGATTCCGCCGAGGCTTCCAGGCTTTCGGTTTGCTGATATTGGAATTTACTGTCCAGTCCGGCGGTATACCGTTTGGACGCCAGATCCAGCATGGTATGGGTACGCGCAAGATCCTGTTTCGCCAAATCTTCCATCACATAGGCCTGGCCGAGGGTATTGTAGGCGCGGGCGACATCGGCGGAGAGGGTAAGGCGCGCGGACTGTCTGTCCACCTCGCTGGCGTTGGCGCGGCCGACGGCGGCTTCCCAGGCGGCACGCTGGCCGCCCCACAGATCAAAGGTATAATTGAACTGCGCCGACAGATCCCGCTCGGTGAAATACTCTTTCCCTTTACCCTGCGGGTCTTGCACCTCGGACAGCCGCTCACGGGTAATGCCGCCGCTGGCGTCCAGGGTCGGCATGCGGTCGGCCTGCGCCGACATGACCGCGGCGCTGGCCTGGCGGGCGCGGGCATCGGCCACCTGCATATCGGGGCTGGATTGCAACGCCTGCTGAACCAGTATGGCAAGCTGCGGGTCGCCGAGGCTGTTCCACCAGTCCGCCGCAGGCCAGGCCGCGGTGGAGTGCGGGATCGCCGACAGGGTACGATCGCTTTGTAACGTCGAGACGTCCAGCGTACGGCCTTCGGTATGTAAACCATTAGGCAAAGCACACCCCGCCAGAACGAATGAACAGAGCAGCGGTAATAAACGAATGCGCAACGGCATGGTGAAATTTACTCCTTAACTATCGGCAAGAACCGCCAGCTTTTTCAGCAGGCGATCAAATTCATTGAGTTCGGCGGGCGTCAACGGAGCTAACAAATCATTAAAGGCTTTGACGGCAATCCCGCCGATTTCCTGGCAGAACAATTGCCCTTTTTCGGTCAAGGCCAAGTGGTGCTGGCGACGGTCGGCGGTGCTGCGTACGCGCATAATCATGTTTTTATTTTCAAGGCGATCGAGCATGCGCGACATGGCGCCGCTGTCCAACGATATGCAACGGCAGAGTTCCGCCGACGTACTGGCCCTTTTCTGATTCATCAGCAGCATAACTTTGAATTGCGCCGCGGTAATTTCGTAGGGCGCCAGGTATCGTTCTAGAAACCGGTCTTTAGCACAATTCAACCGGTTGATGTTTCTTCCCCAGGTATAAACGGTATCAACATCATCTGAGGTAAAGTGACTCATGAAATCTATGCCTAGGCAACTATTAGGCTGGCAACTATACCGCCTGGTGCAGAGGTAAACAACAGTCAGTTTTGTAACAAAATGTATTTTAGCGTGCGTTGAAAACGGTGCCGGTTTTCGGCGTAGATTACCTTTCAGCCCAGTCGCTGCGGGCTTTGAGACTTTTTATTCCGGCGTCGCGGCACCGGTAACAAAACAGTTCAACGTCACGACGCTGACGGTCATGACGGCGGGACTGAGATAGCCTGACCCGCTGATTATCCCTTATTCGACGGCGACCCGGCAACGCAAACGGGCAGAGGCTACCCTAAGAAAAGCATGAATAATCAATTATTCCCTCCCGCCGGCGAAAGAATAAGCAATGGTATACCCAAACGGCGGGCGCGCCGGCACAGCAATGGCCTTTATATCGGCGTCCGCGGAAAAAAATTGAGCAAAAGCGGGAAAATCAATCTCAGCCCACCGTCAGCAGGGTCAACACCTCTTGCGGGGAGAGGGCATAAGCGCAGTCAAAACGCATCCCCGCCGGCAGATGCGGCGCCAGCTCTGTGGTCAGTTCAAGGCTGATTCGCCGATCGGTCAGTTGGATAACCCTGGCATCCAGAAAGTCGAAATAGCGTTTGACGTGCGGATAAAGCGCCTTAAACAGGCTCTCTTTGGCGGAAAAGGCCAGCGTCAGGCCAGCGGTAAAGGGCAGCGACGCGCTGTCCAGCAGTTCGCGCTCCCCGGCGGCGATGATGCCGGGCCACAGGGTCGGCGTCCGTGCGTCGGCAATCATGGTCTCCACGTCAATACCCACCCCGGCCCACCCTTGCTGTGGGAGCAATCGGCCGATACACACCGCAAGGGTTTCATCGTGAGACAAGGAGCCTTGTATCGATTCGGGCCAGCAGGGGGCACGATCTGTCCCGGCCAGCAGCGGGAATGAACCGGCCCCCAATCCACGCAGCACCCGCGCGGCAACGATCCGTCCGGCCAGATACTCGGACCGGCGTTTGCGCGCCGCGCCGGCGATGGAAGGCGGCAGCGGAATGTCATGCAGGCCGTAATCGGCATCCCGATAGCTCAGGGTATCGAACCGGCAGTGCCAGATGCTCAGATGCAACGCCGGATCGACAAGATCGGCAGGACCGAACGGCAAGCCTTCGGCCAGAGACAGGATATACGGCGCAGGAAGAACCATAAAATAAAAACGTCCTCAAAATCACCTGGAGATATTCACCAGTATATCTGTCATCTTGATCCATCATCACAATTTCGCCGGCGGAAGATGCGGTTCCTCCTGGCCGAACAGCGGTTTGACCACACCGTATAGCGCCGGGTTGTCGCTTTCATCCTTAAGCCCGATGCCCGATAAACGACGATGCAGGGACTGCTCCAGCAGCCACGCCAGCTTAAAGGCCGCCTGGGGATAATCCAACCCCTCGGGCCGGATATTGGAAATACAGTTGCGCTCCGATTCCAGGCGCCGGGTATTCGGTCCCCAGGTAAAATAGATCCCCAGGCTGTCCGGCGAGGACAGGCCGGGGCGTTCGCCGATAAGTATCGCCACCGTTTTGGCCCGGAGGCACTCGCCGATGTCATCCCCCAATGCCACCCGCGATTGATGCGCCAGCACCACCGGCGCCGGCTTGAGGCCGAGGACAGCCAGATAGGGCAGCAATGCCCGGATAAACGGCACCGCCTGCCGGTGAACGGCCTTGGAAGATAGGCCGTCCCCCACCACCAGCAGCAGGTCGGCCTCTTTATCAGGATATTCCAGCAGCATTCGCCGACTGTCATCGCCCAGCCTGCGGCCGAGATCGGGCCGGCATAAAAAAGTCTCCCGGCTGGCGGCCGCGCTGTGTACCGTCAGGGTAGTCAGGCCGTCCGCCGCCAACCGGGCCGCCAGCGCCTCGCTGTCGAAGGGCTGGTGCACCGCATCGCGGGCCTGGGCATGGGCCAGGCCGAACTTCAGTACTTCCCGCGTCGGCAGGCTGGCGCCGGCGCGGCCCAGGGCGATACGGGCCGCGGTGAATTCCCGCAGGCTTTCCCATGGATTATCGTGAATCACATTACCCACCGGAAATTTGCCGGCCAAGGGCGGATCGATTTTACTCATAGCTCACTCCCGCCGCCCAGATGGGGTAAATGCTGCAATAGCGGATGCCGGCTGCCGGTATCGCGCAGCCGCCCGTCGGCATCGATGATTTGCATGCGTTTTAGCCAGTCGGAAAATTCCGGCGCGTGCTTGAGTCCGAGCAGTTCACGTATATACAGCGCATCGTGAAACGACGTGCTCTGGTAGTTGAGCATAATATCGTCCGCCCCCGGCACGCCGATTAAAAAGGTCAGCCCGGCGGCCCCCAGCAGCGTCAGTAAGGTATCCATATCATCCTGATCGGCTTCGGCATGGTTGGTGTAACAGACGTCGCACCCGAGGGGAACCCCCAGCAGTTTACCGCAGAAGTGATCTTCCAGCCCGGCGCGGATGATCTGCTTGCCGTCATAGAGGTATTCCGGCCCGATAAATCCCACCACGGTATTGATCAGCAGCGGCTTGAAGCGCCGGGCGATGGCGTAGGCCCGTGCTTCGCAGGTCTGCTGATCGACGCCGTGATGGGCATTGGCGGACAGGCAGCTGCCCTGCCCGGTCTCGAAATACATGACGTTATCACCCAGGGTGCCGCGCCGCAGGCTTAACGCCGCCTGCCTGGCCTCCTCCAGCAGTGCGAGGTTGATACCGAAGCCGGCGTTGGCCGCCTCGGTTCCGGCAATGGACTGGAAGACCAGATCCACCGGCGCCCCGCGCTCAATCAGCTTGATGGTATTGGTGACATGGGTCAATACGCATGACTGGGTGGGAATGGCGAAGTGGCTGATAACATCGTCGAGCATATAGTTGAGTTTTTCCAGCAGCGGCAGGCTGTCGCTGGCCGGGTTGATACCGATTACCGCGTCGCCGCAGCCATACAGCAAACCGTCCAGCATGCTGGCGGCGATCCCTTTCAGGTCGTCGGTGGGATGGTTGGGCTGCAGCCGCACGCTCATATGGCCGGGTAGACCGATGGTATTGCGAAAGCGGGTGATCACCCGGCATTTTTTCGCCACCAGAATCAAATCCTGGTTGCGCATGATTTTGCTCACCGCCGCCGCCATTTCCGGCGTTATGCCGGGCGCCACATAGGCCAGGCGGGCGCTGTCGGTGCGCTCGGAAAGCAGCCAGTCGCGAAAATCCCCCACCGTCAGATGGGAAACCGGGGCGAACGCTTCCTCGTCATGGCTGTCGATAATCAGGCGCGTGACCTCATCCTCTTCATAGGGGATCAGGGGTTGCTGCAAAAAAACGCGCAGCGGCAAATCCGCCAGCGCAATACGCGCCGCCATACGCTCTTCGGCGCTGGCGGCGGCAATCTCCGCCAGATAATCGCCGGAGCGCGGCGGCGACGCCTTGGCCATCAGGTCCCGTAAATCGGCGAAACGATAATGACGATGGCCTAATGTGGCTTGAAACATCGCTCCTCCCGGATTACTCCGTTAACGTCAACTGTGCATCCGGCGCCGCCCGGTCGCGGGCGTGGCGGGTCAGGCGGAAATAAGCATAACCCAGCAGCATCATGACGGCGAAAATCATGAACAAGAGCTGGTTATAATAAATCATGGCCACCAGGCAGATGACCGCCATCACCAGCGCGAACGCCGGCGCCAGGGGGTACATGGGCGCCCGGAACGGCCGGGTCAGCCGCGGTTCCAGACGGCGCAGCCTGAATAGCGACGCCATGGAGATAATGTACATCACAATAGCACCGAATACCGACATGGTGACGATGTTTGCCGTCAGGGGCTGGCCGCCGATAATAATCAGCGAATCGGAAAATATTGCCGCGATACCCACCACGCCGCCGGCGATAATGCCCCAATGGGGCGTGCGGAACCGGCGGTTAACCCTGGAGAGGGGTTTTGGCAGATAACCGGCGCGCGCCAGGGCAAAGATCTGCCGCGAATAGCCCATGATGATACCGTGAAATGACGCGATAAGACCGAACAATCCCAGCCACACCAGCATATGCAGCCAGCCGCTGCTGCCGCCGACAATGATTTTCATCGCCTGGGGCAGCGGGTCGTTGATGTCGGCAAGCTTGGTCCAGTCGCCGACGCCGCCGGCAAAGATCATAACGCCAAGAGCCAGCACCGTCAGGGTTAAAATACCGCCGATAAATGCCCTTGGAATGGTGCGCTGGGGGTCTTTCGCTTCCTCCGCCGCCATGGACGCCCCCTCTATGGCTAAAAAGAACCAGATGGCAAAGGGAATGGCGGCGAAAATACCGGAAATCGCGCCGACGCTGAAGTGTTCCGCGCCGGCCCAGCCGCCGCGGGTAAAATTGGCAAAATCGAATCCCGGCGCCACGACGCCCATAAAGACCAGCAGTTCGAATATGGCCAGCAACGTGACCAGCAGCTCAAAGGCGGCGGCGATACCGACGCCGAGTATATTGAGTATCATGAACACAACGTAGGCCCCCACCGCCACCCATTTGGGCTCCACCGCCGGAAACTGGACGTTGAGATAGGCGCCGATGGCCATGGCGATGGCCGGCGGGGCGAAAACGAATTCCACCAGGGTGGCGAAGCCGGCGATAAAGCCGCCGGTGGGGCCGAAGGCACGGTGGGCATACGCGAAAGGACCGCCGGCGTGGGGAATGGAGGTGGTCAATTCGGTGAAACTGAAAATAAAGGCGCAGTACATGGCGGCGATGGCCAGGGCGGTAATCAGGAACCCCAGCGTCCCCGCCTGGGCCCAGCCATAGCTCCAGCCGAAATACTCACCGGAAATAACCAGACCGACCGCGATACCCCAGAGATGAAAACTCCCAAGCGTGCGTTTCAGACCGGGTACCGTTTTGTTGTTTTCCATGGCGATGTCCTTTGATACGTAAGTATTTGTAAATTGCAAAGGTCATACCAATTTAGGCAATGATAAGACAACCGGCTGATTTAATAGAATTTTCAATATGATAATAGCATACTGCGCCGTTTTGACCGTCGGGCGATAACAAGACCGCCCTGTTCCGGTGCGTCATTTTACCCTTAACCAGCGTCAATGGCCTGCGGCGGTGCACGCAAAGCAAAGACGACCGTCGCCACGCGGGGGAACAGCATGGTTCCCCCTTGCCGAATACAGTTTTTCGGTATCTTCCAGGGTGAAACGGCCCAGGGGATTTTGATCGAAATTCTTGATGTTCTTGCGGCTGACGTTGCGGTACGGGCTGTAGTAAAGATCGATCCAGTTCGCATCCGCTTTCGCCAATCCTGGGCGGTACAACCGCCCACCGGCGGCGCAAAATATTTACTCCCCCGCCCTACTTTCATCCTGTTCCCCGAAAGCGCATGATATTGCGCGCTGAACGGTGTGGACATCCCCCTTAATCCGGCCGGCAGGCCACAGATCCGGCAAGGCTTGCACAGGTGAGGGCAATCGATTGCGGACGTTCTCCCCGCCCGGTGGGCAGGATAACCTCGCTGCGGGTTTGCCAGGATTGACCTTCGGCGCCGCACCAGATGCGCTGCACCGGCATCCGGTCCTGATACTCGTTAAGGATAATCACTTCGCCGCTGGCGAGATTTTTCCATAGCGGCGCGGAGATTTTTTTGCCGGCCGCCACCCGGCCCAGATCCAGGGAATACCAGTGGGCGGTGGTGGCCTGGCAATCCAAGGGGGATGTGCCGCCATTGCCGACGGTAAGTGAAAAAGGCAGCAGGCCCTGGGCGCCGCGCTGGCTTTCAGCCGGTTCACCGGCATAGATTGCGGTGGTGAAAAATAAAAAACAGGACAATACTAGCCCCTTTGATTTCATTGCATCCTCGTGTAAGAACTGGTCTGCCGGACGGAAAGCAACAGGAAAGAGCGTATTCGCTGCGTTGTCAATCATATTATTTATTAAGGAAAAAGCATGATGGTGAAGAGGTGGTTAACATATGCAACCCTGGCGTCGGCCATGATAGCGGGGTGTCCGGCGACGTTCGCTGCGCAAATCAGTTCCATTGCGATATTAACCCCCGAACCCGGCACCGATTTCGGCTGGAATCAGCAGGGGATCGCCGCCGCCAAGGCGGCGGGCGCCAAAGAGGGCGTAAAAGTCCAGGTGGCGGAGAATCTCGGTTACGGCGATGTGCGGCCCACTCTGCGCGATTTGGCGGATGACGGGGCGCAGTTGATTATCGCCCATGCCAGCGGCTACAACCAGGCGGCGCCGGAAATCGCGGCGCAAACCAAGATTGCGGTGGCGGTGACCGACAGCCCGTCGTCCCTGAAAGCCGGCAAAGTGGCGGACTATACCGTCAGCGGGCAGGAAGGAGCCTATCTGGCCGGCACCCTGGCGGCTAAAATGTCCCGCAGCGGCATTGTCGGCATCGTGGTGTCCGGCGAACCGCCCGCCTGGAACGCTCAGGCCACGGCGTTTATCCTGGGGGCCCGTGCGGCCAGGAAAGACATCAAAATCCGCTATGCGGTCATCGGCCCGGCAGCCTACAGCGATGCCGCCGGCGGCAAGCGGGTTACGGCATCGGTTATTGCCGCCGGAGCGGATATCATCTTCGGCCAAGGCAACGGTTCGAGCTTCGGCATGCTGCAAGCGGTGGAAACCACCCCGGCTCTGGACGGCGGTAAAGTCTATTTCATCGATGTGGTGGGCGATAAATCCAGCATTGATAAAGGCAATCTGCTCAGTTCGGTATTATGGAATTTAACGCCGGTCTTCACCGCCATGATTGAAGACCTCAAGCAGGATAAATTCGGCACGCACAACTATAAAACCTCCCTGGCGGACGGCTCTATCAGTCTGTTGAAAACCAAACATATCCCCGAGGACATCTGGCAAAGCGTCAATCAGGTGCGCGACGAGATAATCAGCGGGAAAATCACCGTGCCGGCGGATTACGACGCTAAAACGCTACACGACCTGCTGGCGGCAAAAAGCGAATAGCCCTGTTGCTGTCGCCTCGCCGGAGTCTTGCCCATCCGTAACGCTCCGGCCATTTCACAAGAAGAGAACATGATGAGCCAGAATCTGCCCGCAGCGGCATCTCCCGTCGTCACCGTCAATGGGCTCACCAAACGTTTCCCGGGTATTGTCGCCAATGACCATATCGATTTGACGCTGTGGGCCGGAGAGGTTCACGTATTGTTGGGAGAAAACGGCGCCGGTAAATCCACCCTGGTGGCGATGCTGGCCGGTTTGCAGCGGCCGGATGAGGGTGAAATCGCCGTTAATGGCCGGGGAGAGGTTCTATACTCGCCGCGGCGGGCGCTGGCGTTGGGGATCGGCACGGTATTCCAGCATGCCATGATGGTGCCCGGTCTGAGCGTGGTGGATAATATCGCCCTGGGAGATCCCTGGTGGCGGCGGCCGGCCCGCCGTTTTTACGCCGAGCGGGTCGGACAGATTGCCCGGGATATCGGGGTGCGGGTAAATCCGTTCGCCCTGGCGGGGTCGCTGTCCCTGGGAGAGCAGCAGCAGGCGGAGATCGTCCGCTCCCTGTTGCGCGGCAGCCGGGTGCTTATATTGGATGAAGCCACCGCCATGCTGACGCCGAACAACGCCGATGAATTGGGTCAATTGATGCGGCGGCTGGTGGCGCAGGGAATGGCGGTGGTATTTATTACCCACAAACTCAACGAAGCCCTGGCCTGGGGCGACAGAATCTCGGTATTGCGCCGGGGACGCAAGGTGGGTGAAATCAACCCGCAACGCCTGAAAACCCTGACCACGGAACAGGCCACTCGCGAAGTGATGCAACTGATGTTCAATTTATCCGCCGATGACGGCGACACTACCCCTGTTGGTTCTCCCACGAGTACCGGGAACGGTGCAATCCTTGACGGCTCCTCGGCAAATGAGATGCCGACTGCTGCAAGCCGCCTCGCGGCCATCGGGAACGATGATACCGCTTACGACGCGCGCGCCGGGAAAAATGCCGATACCAAGGACACATTCGACGTCCATGTCGCCGCCGGGCCGGTGCTTGCAGTCCAGGCACTGGCGGTGAACGATGCGTTGGTTCCCCTGAGGGACATTAATCTTGAGGTGTCCGCCGGGGAAATCGTCGGCATTGCCGGTATTGACGGCAACGGACAAAAACAGCTGGCGGAGGCGCTGGCGGGTCAGCGCCCCCTGGCCGGCGGCCGGATTTTGCTGGCGGGGGAAGCCATTGAACAGCTAAGCATCGGCCAGCGGCGCAAGCTCGGCCTGCGATATGTCACCGACGATCGGCTGGGTGAAGGCACCGTGGGGGGGTTCCCGGTGTCTATCAACCTGCTGTTGAAACAAATAGGCGAAGCGCCTTTCTGGCGACGGGGCATTGAACAGCCGGAGGACATAGCCCGCCATGCTCGTGAGCGTATCGCCGAATATGATATCCGCACCCCGGAAGTTGATACCCCCATCGGCAAATTATCAGGCGGAAATATTCAGAAAGCGCTGCTGGCCCGGGAACTCGGCGGCCCGGCCCGGATGGTAATATTTGCCAAACCCACCCACGGACTGGACGTACGGAATATGACGGCGGTCCGCGAGCGGATACGCCGGTCGGCCCGCGCCGGCATGGCGGTCATTCTGATCTCCACCGATATGGATGAGTTACTGGGGCTGGCGGACCGCATCGGGGTGATGTCCGGCGGCAGAATTGTCGGCATGGTGGCCAAGGGACCCCGCGCCCGCAGCCAAATCGGCGAACTGATGAGCGGAATAACGCTATGAGCGGCCAATCCGAAGGTGCTCGTGCGCTGTCCCGCCGCGGGCCGGCGCTGGCCCGGTTGAAAAATGTCTTGGCCCAGGTCGGCTGGTCTGTGGGACCGGTCATTATCGCCCTGCTGATCACCGGCGGCCTGCTGCTGCTCATGGGCGTCAATCCCCTGGAGTATTATGGTTTTATCCTGCGCAAAGGGCTGCTGACGCCGGTGGGATTCCAGGCCACGCTGACCCGCATGGGGCCGCTGCTGCTGATCGGCGCCAGCCTGATTGTCGCGTTTCGCGCCGGATTGTGGAACCTCGGCGGCGACGGGCAGTTTTTATTGGGAGCGGTTCTGGCCTCGGCGCTGGCGGCGCCTCTTGATAGCCTCGGCTCGCCGGTCTGGCTGACATTGACAACGGGGCTGGCGGTAGGAGCGGTGATGGGGGCGCTGTGGTCGTTATTGCCCGCCATGCTCAAAGCCTGGCAGGATATTAACGAAATCATCACCAGCCTAATGATGTCATTTTTAGGCGTTTCCCTGGCGAACGTGCTGGTGAAACTGGTGTTTTTCGATGCCGGCACCACGGTGCCGGAGACCCGAACCCTGCCCTATGAGCACCGGCTACCGTCTTTATTCGGCACGAATATTTCCAGCGGTCTGCTCATCGGCCTGGCGGCGGTTATCGCGGTGCATGCCCTGATGACGCGAACGGCATTCGGTTTACAGCTACGCACCATCGGCGCCAACCCACGGGCGGCGATCCATGCGGGTTTGCCGCTGGGGCTTCTGACCGTAGCGGTATTCGCCCTGTCAAGCGCGCTGGCCGGCCTGGCGGGCGCGGTGGAAGTGCTGGGCATCGAGGGCAATGTGCGGGCAGACTGGAACCCGGCCTACAGCCTGGTGGTGGTGCCGCTGGTATTCCTGGCCCGGTTCAACGGCTACGGCACCATCGCATTTGTCTTTATTTTTTCGGTGCTGTCTATCGGCAGCGAGAGCGCGGCCCGCAGGATGGGCGTACCCAACCATTTTACCCTGGTGACGGTGGCCATCCTGCTGTTGGTGATCGCGCTGTCGGACATGGCGGCGCAACGGCGGCGCGATCGGGGAGGGAGCGAGTGATGGATTTATTGGGCCAGGGGTTTTTGAGTTCATTGCTGCTGGGGGCGATTGTCGCCGGCGTGCCGCTGCTGCTGGCGGGCCTGGGAGAACAATTGTCCGAAAAGGCCGGGGTGCTGAATATCGGTCTGGAAGGCATGATGCTCACCGGCGCGTACCTGGGCTTTTATATTGCCTGGCATACCCAGTCCATGAGCCTGGGTCTGCTGGCGGGCGCCCTGGGCGGTATGGGCGTCGCCGCGTTGATGTCCCTGTGCTGCGTCTGGCTGCGCCTTAATCAGATCGTGATCGGCATCGCCCTCACCCTGGGAGCCGAAGGGGCCACGGCCCTGCTGCAATATATCCAGTTCAGCCGCACCTATCCGCGGCTGGGAAGCGTCGATACCCTGCCCCTGCCCCTACTATCCCATATTCCCTTTATCGGCCGGATACTCTTCAATCAGTCGCCCATTGTCTACCTGGCCATCGCCGCCGTGGCGCTGTTCGCCCTGATCTACCGTTATACCAACCTGGGATTGTCCCTGCAGGCCGCCGGCGAAAAACCCGTCGCCCTGGATGCCGCCGGGGTGGATGTGCTATGGATCCGCACGCTGGCGGTGCTCACCACCGGCCTGCTGGCGGGCGCGGGCGGCGCGTTTATGTCGCAAATCGGGGCGGGAATATTTGTGCCTTACATGACGCAGGGCAACGGGTTTATCGCCATCGTGCTGGCGATGCTGGCGCGCGGCAGGCCGTTATGGGTGCTGGGGGGGGCATTATTATTCGGCGCCTGTTTATCCCTCACCACCGCGCTGCAGGTCCTGGGGGTGGCGGTGCCCACCGATGTCCTCCAGATGCTGCCGTTTATTGCGGTGATGCTGGTACTGTTAATCTTCGGACGACGGGCCAATCTGCCCAGCGCGCTGGGTACTCCCTATGTCCGGGGTTCCCGCTGAGGCTTTCCGTTGCTATTTCCGTTTTAACGGCTTGATAAGACCCTCCAGCCCCTCGATTTTAATCGCCAGGGTGATGGACATCAGCTCACCCAGCCGGCCGGCGGGGAACTCACCCTGCCGGGCAAACCAAAGCAGGTACGGCTCGGGCAAATCGATAAGCGCCCGGCCCTGGTATTTACCGAAGGGCATTTCGGTATTGGCAATGGCGACCAGATCTTCTTTTTCCATTTTCCCCTCCCGGCACCGCGTTATTCACCCAACAGGCGCATCATTTCCGCTTCATCGATAACCTTGATATTCAACTGCTGGGCCTTGGTCAGCTTGGAGCCGGCCGCTTCCCCGGCAATCACCAGATCGGTTTTCGCCGAGACGCTGCCGCTGACCTTCGCCCCCAGGGCCACCAGGCGATCCTTGGCCTCATCCCGCGACAGGCCGGATAGCGATCCGGTCAATACCACGGTTTTGCCGGCAAAAGGATGGTCGATGTCCCCGGCCGCGGGGGCCATCACCGGCGCCGGCCAGTGAATGCCGATCTCCGGCCCGATAAGCTCGGCGATAACGTCCAGATTATGCTGCTCTTCAAAGAAATTACGCACATGAGCCGCCACTATCGGGCCGATATCCTGCACCGCCACCAGGTCTTCGATGTCAGCGGCATACAGTGCGTCCAGGGTTTTAAACTCCGCCGCCAGGCTTACCGCCGTGGCTTCCCCTACTTCGCGAATCCCCAGCGCGTAAAGGAAACGGGCAAAAGTGGTCTGTTTTGCGGTTTCCAGGGCTTCCACCAGATTTTGCGCCGACTTGGGACCCATGCGTTCCAGGCGCGCCAGGCTCTCTTTGCCAAGACGGAACAGATCGGCGGGGGTTTTTACCAGTTCGCGCTCCACCAGCTGATCGATGATTTTATCCCCCATACCGTCCACATCAAGGGCCCGGCGTGAAACAAAATGCTTCAGCGACTCTTTACGCTGGGCCCCGCAGACCAGGCCGGCGGTACAGCGCGCCGCCGCTTCCCCCTCCACCCGTTCCACGTCTGAGCCGCACACCGGGCAGTGGGTGGGGAATACCACCGGCCGGGCATCCGCCGGCCGCCGGTCCAGCACCACACCCACCACCTGCGGAATAACGTCCCCGGCGCGGCGGATTATCACGGTATCGCCGATACGTACCCCCAAGCGCTCGATTTCATCGGCGTTATGCAGGGTGGCGTTGCTGACCATGGCCCCGGACACCAGCACCGGCTCCAGACGGGCCACCGGCGTGATGGCGCCGGTACGGCCCACCTGGAACTCCACATCCCGCACCCGGGTCATTTGCTCCTGGGCCGGGAATTTATAGGCGATGGCCCAGCGCGGCGCGCGGGCGACGAACCCCAGGCGCTGCTGCAGGGCCATGGAATCCACTTTAATCACCACGCCATCGATATCAAAACCCAGCGACGACCGTTCTGCCTGGATCCGGCGATAGAAATCCAGTACCTGCCCGCTGCCGGTGCAGCGCTCGATACGATTGCTCACCGGCACGCCCCAGGTCTTGAACAGCTGCAAACGCTCCCAGTGGCTGCCCGGCAGTTCGCCCTCTTCAAGCAGGCCGACGCCATAACAGAAAAATGTCAGCGGGCGTTTAGCGGTAATGGACGGATCAAGCTGTCGCAGGGAACCGGCGGCGGCGTTACGGGGGTTGGCGAAGACTTTTCCCCCCTCCCGAGCGGCGGTCTCATTGAGCTTACGAAAACCGTCTTCGGACATGAACACTTCACCGCGGATTTCCAGGCGGCGGGGAATGGCTCCGTTGCCGTCTCGCAAACGCAGCGGGATGGTGCGGATAGTGCGGACGTTGGAGGTGATATTCTCGCCGGTGGTGCCATCGCCCCGCGTTGCGGCGCGTACCAGCTCACCGTTTTCATACAGCAGGCTCACCGCCAGGCCGTCCAGTTTCAGTTCACAGCAAAACGTCAGGTCGTCGTCGCTTCTCAGGCGATCCATCACCCGTTTGTTAAAGGCCAGAAAGCTCTCTTCGTCGAACACATTATCCAGGGAGAGCATCGGCACTTCATGGCGGACCTGGCTGAAAGCGGTAAGCGGCGCTCCGCCGACCCGCTGAGTGGGGGAATCGGCAGTGAGCAACTCCGGATGCTGGGTTTCAAGCTCGCGTAATTCCGCCATCAACCGATCGTATTCCGCATCCGGCACTTCCGGCGCATCCAGGACATGGTACTGATATTCATGATGACGCAGCTGGGCGCGCAGCGCGTTGATTTTTTGGTCGATCTGTTCCATAGCTCACCGTCAGCGAAAAAAACCCCCGCAAGCGGGGGTTATTATGACCGAATCGTTAAAACGTAAAAACCGGCACGAAAACCTCGTCACCTCAGGCGCCGTTCTTCACCTCAAGCACCTCGCGGATCCGCGCTTTGTACGTATCCAGCTTCTGCGGCGTAAGCATGCGGCGCTCATCATCCAGCACCACGCCGCCGCAATCATCGGCGATACGCTGCGCCGATTGCAGCATGAGTTTAAAGTTCTGATTAGCGTCGCCGTAGGAAGGCACCATCATGAACATCGACACGCCGGGAGTGGTGAAGGAGCCCATTCCTTCCGGATCGAAAGACCCCGGTTTCACCATATTCGCCAGGCTGAACAGTACCGGGCCGCTGCCCGCCGGATTGAGGTGGCGGTGGAAAATATTCATTTCACCGAACTGCAATCCCGACTGCAAGATGCTTTGCAGCAGCTCCTCGCCGCCTATGAGCGTGCCGTTGTGGGCGGCGACATGCAGCACCAGCACCGTCTCTTTGCGTTTAACCGGTTCCGCCGGCTCCTGCGGCGAACGGCGCTCTTCCCCGGCGGGGACCGATGCCGACGACGTGGGGACATGCCTGAGGTCATCGTCGCCGAACAGCTCCGGCTGATGGGCCGAAGCCGCCGACTCCTCGGCGCGGGCCGATGCGCGCTTGGCGAAAAAGGATTTATGGCGGGGTCTCGGCGCGGCCGCGGGCTCTTCGTCTTCTTCCGCCGCGTCATCCAGCAGGGGATCGAAATCCGATCTGGAACGCGCCGGCGTTTTTAACACCTCCGGCGGCCTGGAATCATGTTCAGGGGTATCATATTGCCCAAACGAAGGTTCGTCGGTTCGCAGCTTGGTAACCCGAACCTCGCCCACACCTTCGTCACGCTCTTCAAGCGGAGGCTCGTCCTGTTCCTGACGATCTTGTTTCAGTCGTTTAACCGGTCGATCGCGAAAAACCGATGAGCGCTCTTTACGGCTGGTCCACAGGCCGTGTAATAGCAACGCTATGATAGCGATCGCACCAACAACGATTAATATCAGACGCAAATCCTGCATCATTGCCATCTCAGTTGTTCTAATTCATTGCCAACGCGGCAAACATTTACTCTCTTAACTCTATTTGCCTGCGTAGACAAGTGCAAGTCCGCACGGTACTTTCTGACAATAAAGATAGCGTCAGCACATTTTTTTGCTGTTTTTTCGAACAAAAGTCCCAAAACAGCAGAATTTCATGATAACCCATACACCAATTTTTCTTTTTATCGGTGAGAAAACGGCGAAAAAAAATGCTTAACGACATAAAATCCCGTAGTGGCTTCCATTATTTTGTCCGCGGATGGCGATTGATCACCCTGCCCGGCATCAGGCGATTTGTCATTCTGCCGCTGCTGGTGAATATTTTGCTGCTGGGGGGCGCTTTCTGGTGGCTCTATTCCCGTCTGCACCTGTGGATCCCGCAATTGGTGGAACATATGCCCGCCTGGCTGCACTGGCTGGGCTATATCATCTGGCCGCTCTCCATTCTGGCGGTGGTGCTGATCTTCAGCTATTTTTTCAGCACCGTGGCCAACGCCATCGCCGCCCCGTTCAGCGGCATGCTGTCGGAGCAGCTGGAGGCGCGGCTGACCGGCCGGCGACTGCCCGACAGCGGGGTGGTGGCGCTGCTCAAAGACTTGCCCCGGGTCATGCACCGCGAATGGCTGAAGCTGCGCTATTACCTGCCGCGGGCGCTCATACTGCTGATTCTGCATTTTATCCCTGTTTTCGGCCAGACGGCGGCGCCGGTGCTGTGGTTTTTTTTCGGCGCCTGGATGATGACCATACAATATTGCGACTATCCTTTCGATAATCACAAAGTCGGTTTCGCGGCCATGCGCCATGCGCTGCGGCGCCATAAAATCCGCAATATGCAGTTCGGCGCCATGGTGGGGATTTGCACGGCGATTCCGGTGCTGAACCTGCTGATTATGCCGGTGGCGGTTTGCGGCGCCACCGCCATGTGGGTGGACAGCTATCGTGACGAATTCTCCAAACCCACGGGACAGTGAACCTGTTCTTAAAACTTATGTCTTAATAACATATCGATATACTTTTCTTTCACTTCCGTCATCAACCTGAAAGGGTATGCTCTGATTATCATTCCCTAGATTGGCATAAACAGTAAAGGATCGGTCATGAGCAATATTTACGAAGATAATTCCTATACCATCGGCCACACCCCGCTGGTACGTTTGAACCGCATCGGCAACGGCCGCATCCTGGCCAAAGTGGAATCACGCAATCCGAGCTTCAGCGTGAAATGCCGTATCGGCGCCAACATGATCTGGGACGCGGAAAAGCGCGGCGTCCTGAAACAGGGTGTGGAACTGGTTGAGCCCACCAGCGGCAATACCGGTATTGCGCTGGCCTATGTCGCGGCGGCGCGGGGTTATAAACTCACCCTGACCATGCCGGAAACCATGAGTATCGAACGTCGTAAATTGCTCAAGGCGCTGGGTGCCAACCTGGTGCTGACCGAAGGCCCGAAAGGGATGAAAGGGGCCATTGCCAAGGCCGAAGAAATCGTCGCCACCGATCCCAAGCGTTACCTGATGCTGCAGCAGTTCAGTAACCCGTCCAATCCAGCCATTCATGAACAAACCACCGGCCCGGAAATCTGGGAAGACACCGACGGCGACGTGGATGTCTTTATTGCCGGGGTAGGCACCGGCGGTACCATCACCGGCGTGAGCCGCTATCTGAAGAACACCAAGGGCAAAAAGGTGATTTCCGTGGCGGTCGAGCCCACCGATTCACCGGTGATAAGCCAGGCGCTGGCAGGGGAAGAAATCAAACCCGGTCCGCATAAAATCCAGGGCATCGGCGCCGGATTCATCCCCGACAATCTCGATTTGAGCCTGATTGACCGCGTCGTCAAAATCACCAACGACGAAGCCATCAGCACCGCGCGCCGCCTGATGGAAGAAGAAGGCATCCTGGCGGGTATCTCCTCCGGCGCCGCCGTGGCCGCTGCCCTCAAGCTTCAGGAAGACGAAGCTTTCGCCAACAAAACCATCGTGGTGATCCTGCCCTCTTCCGGCGAACGTTATCTGAGCACCGCGCTTTTTGCGGATCTGTTCACAGAAAAAGAACTACAGCAATAAGTGTACGGCTCTTCGCCCACAATTCACCTCTATCAAGCACCCGTCCGGGTGCTTTTTTGTGGACTGGATCATATTTTTGCCCCCTGCATAACTGATTTTGTTGGCTCTGCCTTGTATTTAAGCGGACAATTATTTCGATGTATGAAATTAATCAGGCTATTAATTGTTCTTGTAGCTGAATCGATTAACGCCCTATAGATTTTGCTTAAAAAACGGCATAATGATTGGTAGCGTAACGGCATAACAAAGCCTTCACAAGATTTAGCCAGAAATGCTTTTATACCGTTTTTTGCTCGCATACATCTTCGCCTTTGTAACATACTCAGGCACTAACCATATAGGCTAAAGTCCGCCTTTAAGCTAAACTTTAGCCCCACAACATTGATATCATCTAATAAGTTGGGGAAACATAATGTTCCAGCAAGAAGTTACAATTACTGCACCTAACGGTCTTCATACCCGCCCCGCCGCACAATTTGTAAAAGAAGCCAAAGGCTTCGTTTCCGACATCACGGTTAGTTCCAACGGTAAAAGCGCCAGCGCCAAAAGCCTGTTCAAATTACAAACCCTCGGCCTGACTCAGGGCACCGTCGTTTCCATTATCGCCGAAGGCGAAGACGAACAAAAAGCGGTTGAACACCTGGTTAAATTGATGGCAGAGCTTGAGTAATCCCGGCCCGGTCTTTTAAGTCAACGCGAGATATGAGTGAGTAAGGTAGGGTTATGATTTCAGGCATTTTAGCATCACCGGGTATCGCCTTTGGTAAGGCGCTCCTCCTGAAGGAAGATGAGATTATCATCAACCGGAAGAAAATTCCTGCCAGCCAGGTTGAGCAGGAAATCGAGCGTTTTCTGGCCGGGCGTGCCAAAGCATCCGCACAGCTGGAAGCGATTAAAACCAAAGCCGGCGAAACCTTCGGTGAAGAAAAGGAAGCAATCTTCGAAGGCCATATCATGTTGCTGGAAGACGAAGAGCTTGAGCAGGATATCATAGCCCTTATCAAAGACGAACTCGCGACGGCGGACGCCGCCGCTTACAACGTTATCGAGACCCAGGCCAAGGCGCTGGAAGAACTCGACGACGAATATCTCAAGGAGCGCGCCACCGATGTCCGCGATATCGGTAAACGGCTGCTGAGGAATATCCTCGGCATGCCGATCATCGATTTAAGCTCGATCAGCGAAGAAGTCGTGCTGGTGGCCACCGATTTGACGCCGTCGGAAACCGCCCAGCTCAATCTTGATAAGGTGCTGGGGTTTGTCACCGACCTGGGCGGCAGGACCTCTCATACCTCCATTATGGCCCGTTCCCTCGAACTGCCGGCCATCGTGGGCACCGGCAGCGTCACCAAGTCAGTGAGCAATGGTGATTATCTGATTTTGGACGCGGTGAATAACCAGGTCTATATCAATCCGACGCCGGAAAAAATCGAAGAACTCAAGGCGCTCTACAGCCAGTATGTGCAGGAAAAGACCGAACTGGCCAAACTCAAGGACCTGCCCGCCATTACCCTTGACGGCCATCAGGTGGAAGTCTGCGCCAATATCGGTACCGTGCGCGATGTGGCCGGGGCGGAACGCAACGGCGCCGAAGGCGTCGGCCTGTACCGCACCGAGTTCCTTTTTATGGACCGCGATACCCTGCCCAGCGAAGAAGAACAATTCCAGGCTTATAAAGCCGTGGCGGAATCCCTGTCCACCGGCTCCATCATTGTGCGGACCATGGATATCGGCGGCGATAAAGATTTGCCCTATATGAACCTGCCCAAAGAAGACAATCCTTTCCTCGGCTGGCGCGCCATCCGTATCGGGCTGGATCGCAAGGAAATGCTGCATGCGCAGCTGCGCGCCATTTTGCGGGCCTCCTCGTTCGGCAAGCTGCGTATCATGTACCCGATGATCATTTCGGTAGAAGAAGTGCGCGAACTGAAAGGCGAATTGGATCTGCTGAAAGAGCAATTGCGCGGGGAAGGCAAGGCGTTCGATGAAGAAATAGAAGTAGGCGTTATGGTGGAAACACCGGCCGCCGCCACCATTGCCCACCATCTGGCTAAAGAAGTGGATTTTTTTAGTATTGGAACAAATGACTTAACGCAATATACTCTGGCGGTGGATCGCGGTAACGAATTAATTTCGCATCTTTATAACCCAATGGCTCCCTCCGTGTTGACATTGATCAAACAGGTTATCGACGCATCCCACGCGGAAGGTAAATGGACCGGTATGTGCGGCGAGCTGGCAGGTGACGAACGTGCTACACTACTGTTATTAGGGATGGGACTGGATGAATTCAGCATGAGTGCTATCTCTATCCCGCGCATCAAGAAAATTATACGTAATACAAATTTTGGTGATGCAAAAGCGTTAGCAGAGGAAGCTTTAGCTCAGCCTACCGCGGAAGAGCTGATGAATCTGGTGAATAAGTTCATTGAAGAAAAAACGCTCTGCTGATTTCACGACGCTGACCCGATATAAATGCTTAGGAGAAGATCATGGGTTTGTTCGATAAACTGAAATCTCTGGTTTCCGATGATAAGAAAGACACGGGAAGCATTGAAATTGTTGCACCACTATCAGGTGAAATAGTTAACATTGAAGATGTGCCAGATGTCGTTTTCGCCGAAAAGATCGTCGGCGACGGTATTGCCATTAAGCCCAGTGGGAACAAAATGGTGGCACCGGTGGACGGCACCATTGGAAAAATTTTTGAAACCAACCATGCTTTTTCCATCGAATCGGACAGCGGCATCGAGCTTTTTGTCCATTTCGGCATCGATACCGTTGAGCTAAAGGGCGAAGGATTCAAACGTATCGCCCAAGAAGGTCAGCGCGTGAAAAAAGGCGACGTGGTTATCGAGTTTGATCTTCCGCTGCTGGAAGAAAAAGCGAAATCCACCCTGACACCGGTGGTCATTTCCAACATGGATGAAATCAAGGAACTGATCAAATTATCCGGTAGCGTCGTAGTAGGCGAAACCCCGATCATCCGCATTAAAAAATAACCGCCGGCAACCGGCGGGTTAACAGCAACGTTGTGAAATCTTGACCAGCGGCGGCACTCACTATGATCACGGTGAGTGCCGTTTGCGTTTTTGCATGTGCATGGCTAACGCCAATGGGGAATGCGGATAAGGATCAACAGCCCGCCGCCGGATTCGTTATGCGCTTCCACCTGTCCGCCATGGGCCAGCACCACTTTGCGCGTGATGGCCAGTCCCAGACCGTATCCTTTGCCCGCCTGGGGGGAATTCACCCTGACAAAGGGGTCGAAGATGCTGGACAATTTGCTCTCATCCACCCCTGGGCCTTGATCGCTCACCGTCACCACCAGCCAAGCATCTTCCCGGCTCAAGGTTACCGTGACCTGCTGACCCTGGGTGGAAAAACGCAGCGCATTGCGCACGATATTTTCCACCCCGCGCCGCATCATTTCCGCATTGCCTTTGACGGTATAATCCTCCGGCTGATGGGCTATCAGCCGGATTTCCACTCCAGGGACCTGCGCCTCGTAGCGGGCGTCATTCACCACCGCCTCAAGCAGGCCCAGCAGGTCAAAATAGTCATCCCCCGGCGTGCCCTGGTTTTCCGCACGGGACAGCGCCAGCAGTTCGCCGATCATCCGGTCCAGCCTGCCGGCTTCATGTTCAATGCGATCCAGCGAAGAGCCGACATTTTTCGGATTCTGGTGCGCCAGTCCGATAGCCAACTGCAACCGGGCCAGCGGCGAGCGCAGTTCATGGGAGACATCGTGCAGCAGGGCCTCCCTGGCGCTCACCAGCACGTGCAGCCGCTCGGCCATGGCATCGAAATCCCGGGCCACATCGGTTATCTCATCATGGCGGCGGCGCATCACGGGATATAAACGCACCGTCAGATCCCCCTGGGCCACCCGGGCAAAGGCCCGGCGCAACTGCCGCATCGGCCGCGTCAGGTTCCAGGCCAGCAACAGGCTGAACAGCAATCCCACCGCCATGCCCAGCCAGAACAGCGGGCTGGGCATATGTAAAATGCTGCCGCGCGAACCGGGATGGGAGGACCGGCGCAACGATTGAATATCGTAGCGCAGTTGATACGCCCGGCCGTCGGGCAGCGTCACTTGCCGGGTAATGAAAGGCTCGGAAAAACGGTTTTGCTCCGATGGCGCGACGTCAGTGCCGGCAGCCGGACTTAAGCCGGGAGCCGGGCCGAATGAAAAGAATTGCCGCTGTGGGGCCGGCCAGTCGGCCATCAGGGCGTTCAGCGCGGGCAAACCGCCGCGGGCCATAACCGAGGCCGCCGAAGCTAACTGAAGCTCAGCCATGCGCCTGGCCATGCTCTCTTCAGGGGGTTCATGATGGCTGCCGTACAATGAAAAGCCCGCCCACAGCAGCTGGGTTATCAATAAAAATATCAGCCAGAATCCCAGCAGGATTTTCCAGAATAACCGTCCGCGGGTGCTCATTAACGGATCCGGTATCCTATGCTGCGTACCGTTTCAATGCTCAGGCTGCTGTCAGCCAGCAGCGCAAGCTTCTGCCGGATATTGCTGATATGCACATCCACGCTGCGATCGTAAGCCTCGCGGCGGCGCCCCAGCCCTTTTTCCGATAAATCATCTTTCGATACCACGCGATCCGGCGTGCGCATCAGCAATTCGAGCAAATTGAACTCCGACGCGGTAAGGTCGAACGACTTGCCCTGCCAATGGCTGCTGCGCGTGGCCGGGTTCAACACCAGGTCGCCGTAAACCACCGCGCCCGCATCGGCCGGTTCCTCATGCTGCTCGTCAAAACGGCGCAGCACCGCCCGCAGGCGCGCCACCAGTTCACGGGGATAGCAGGGTTTGGGCATATAATCGTCGGCGCCCATTTCCAGCCCGATCACCCGGTCGATATTGTCCCCTTTGGCGGTCAGCATGATGATGGGGATTCGGCTGTCTTTACGCACCAGCCGCAGCACATCGGTGCCGCTCATGTCCGGCAGCATGATGTCCAGGATCATCGCGGTATAGTCACCTGACAACGCGCCCGACACGCCCTGTTTTCCCGTTGGGACCCATGACGTGGCAAACCCCTCGGCGGTAAGATAATCGCTCAGCATCTTGCCCAGTTCCTTGTCATCATCAACCAGTAAGATATTCATATTCGTTCTCCATTGAAGCCGCGACTGATTAAGGTATGCCCCGGCACAGCATAAATAACCAGAGTGTATGCTATGACCTGATAATGGCGCCGGCGTTCCAGGGATTATAGACTTCCTGTTACAATTATCGCGGTAATTACATTATTGTGGGCAGACATCATTTTTCCGCCGCCACGTCAATGACGGCATGAGGGTATTACCGGGAGCGTGCGGGGGATACAGCAGCGACGTTGCTCATTAAAACACGCCGGTGGAAAGGTAACGATCGCCGCGATCGGCAATGATGGCCACAATCAGGCCGCCCGGCCGCTCGGCGGCAATCCTCAGCGCTCCCGCCACCGCGCCGCCGGAGCTGACCCCGCAAAAAATACCCTCTTCACGGGCCAGCAGGCGCATGGTCTCTTCGGCTTCGGATTGTCCGATATCCAGAATCCGGTCCACCAGTTCCGGACGGAATATTCCCGGCATATAGGACGGCGGCCAGCGGCGAATACCGGGTATGGCGCTACCCTCCTCCGGCTGCAGCCCGATGATCTGCACCTCGCCGCGCCGGCTTTTCAGAAACCGGGCGACGCCGGTGATGGTGCCGGTGGTACCCATGCTGGAAACAAAATGCGTTACCTTCCCCTCGGTTTGCCGCCAGATTTCCGGCCCGGTGGCCGCGAAATGCGCAAAGGCGTTGTCCGGGTTATTAAATTGATCCAGTACGCGGCCCTCGCCCCGGCGCTGCATCTCCTGCGCCAGATCCCGCGCACCCTCCATGCCCTGTTCCCGTGGCACCAGTATCAATTGAGCGCCATAGGCCCGCATGGCCGACTGCCGCTCCATGCTCATGTTATCAGGCATCAGCAGCGTCATCCGGTAACCTTTCAAGGCGGCGATCATCGCCAGGGCGATACCGGTATTGCCGCTGGTGGCCTCGATAAGCCGGTCGCCGGGAATAATTTCGCCGCGCAGCTCCGCCTGTTGAATCATCGCCAGCGCGGCGCGATCTTTCACCGACCCGGCCGGGTTATTCCCTTCAAGCTTGACCCGGATATCACAGCCGGTTTCCCGCCCCAGGCGCTGTAATGCCACCAGCGGGGTATTGCCTATGCATTGCTCTAGTGTTGTCACGGCCGAATTCCGATAAAGATCAGCGGCCATCGGGCCGCTTTGAAGGGGGTGGGCAGATCGCGAAAAATCATGTGTTATCAATAATTCATAAAATACATCAATTTTTATAATATCAGATTATATATAAAATAAAACCGGTCCCGATGGCGCGGCCCCCGTCAGGCGCTTTCGGCCAGCGCCATGGATTGCAGGGCCTTATCGCCGACGTACAGACGGGCGTTCCGGCCGCTCAGATAATAACGTTCGCCTCTGTGCGGCGGCATGGTGCCGGCCAGCGGCAATACCACGCTCAGGGGCTCATGATGCCAGCCCGCCGGCTGGACAATCAGCTGCCAGTAATGGCCGCGGGGGCTGATATCGCTCACCACTACCGGCAGTTGGCAGTGTTCACCGGGCTGCGAGCTGATTTCCATCTCCCAGGGGCGCAGGAACAGGTCTATTTTGCCCTGGTATGCCGGCGTATAGGACAACGGCCAGTGGTAGCCGCCCACATGGATTTGCGACCCGCGGATCTCCCCGTCAAGGCGGTTCACCTCTCCCATGAACTCCAGCACAAACCGGCTGGCAGGTTCGCGCCACACTTCCGCCGGCGTACCCACCTGCTCGATATTGCCCTGGCTCATCACCACCACCCGATCCGCCACTTCCATGGCTTCTTCCTGATCGTGGGTTACAAAAACGCTGGTGAATTTCAGATCGTCGTGCAATTGGCGCAGCCAGCGGCGCAGCTCTTTGCGCACCTGGGCATCCAGCGCGCCGAAAGGTTCGTCCAGCAACAGCATCTCCGGCTCCACCGCCAGCGCGCGCGCCAGGGCGACCCGTTGTTTTTGCCCGCCGGAGAGCTGCGAGGGGTAGCGATTGGCCAAATGGCCCAGTTGCACCATCTCCAGCAGCCGGGCCACTTTTTGCCTGATGGCGGCGCCATTAGGGCGTTCGCGCCGCGGCAGGACGGTCAGGCCGAAGGCGATATTGTCGGCGACGGTCATATGGCGGAACAGCGCATAGTGCTGGAAAACAAATCCCACCTTGCGATCCCGGGCGTGAATATGGCTGACGTCCCGGCCGCCGAAGCGCAGGTAACCGCTGTTATGATGCTCAAGCCCGGCAATGATGCGCAATAAAGTGGTTTTGCCGGAACCCGACGGCCCCAGCAGCGCCACCATTTCGCCGGTGGAGATATCAAGGGAGATGTCGTTCAGCACTTTGGTGCTGTCGAAATATTTGCTGATGTGATCAATCTCGATACTCATTGAGGATCCTCCTGTTTAAGATGGGCCTGCTGGCGCGCCAGGCGCCACTGCATGCCGCTCTTGAGGAATAACGTCACCATTGCCATCAGCGTCAGCAGCGCGGCGGCGGTAAACGCCCCCACGGTGTTGTAATCCTGATGCAGCAATTCAATCTGCAGCGGCAAAGTATAGGTTTCGCCGCGAATGGAACCCGATACCACCGCCACCGCCCCGAATTCGCCAATGGTGCGGGCATTGGTCAAAACCACGCCGTACAACAGCGCCCAGCGGATATTGGGCAGCGTGACGCGGCGGAACATTTGCCAGCCGGACGCCCCCAGCAGGATCGCCGCTTCATCCTCCTCGCTGCCCTGGCTGAGCATCACCGGCACCAGTTCACGTACCATAAAGGGGCAGGTCACGAAGATGGTGACCAATACCATGCCCGGCCATGAAAACATCAGCTGGATATTATGATTCTCCAGCCAGCCGCCAAGAGGGCCGTTGACACCGTAAAACAGCAGGCACAGCAAGCCGGCCACCACCGGCGATACCGCAAAGGGAATATCCAGCAGGGTCAGCAGCAATTGCCGGCCGCGAAAGTTAAAACGGGTCACCAGCCAGGCCAGCAGCGTGCCGAACAGGATATTCACCGGTACGCAAATCAAGGCTATCAATACCGTCAGCCAAATAGCGTGCAGCATGTCCGCGTCACGCAGATTCTTCCACACCGCCACCAGCCCGTCCCCCAGGGCGGAGATAAAGATAAAGCCCAGCGGAATCACCAGTATCAGCAGCGAAATCACCACGCCGGTGCCTATCAAGGCCCACTTGGCCCAATTGGTGCGGGCGCGCACGGCGCCGTTGAAGACGGGCATATCGGCCATCAGTGTCCTCCCAGGCGTCGGCCAAAGCGTGACTGTAATACGTTGATGCCGAACAGCAGGAAAAGCGACGCGGCCAATATCACCGACGCCACGGCGCTGGCGGCGGGATAATCGAATTCCTGCAGACGGATGAAAATCATCAGCGAGGTGACTTCCGTCTTCCAGGCAATATTGCCGGCGATAAAGATCACCGCGCCGAATTCCCCCAGGCTGCGGGTAAATGAGAGGGCGGTCCCGGCCAGCAGCGCCGGCGCCACTTCAGGCAACACCACCCGGCGAAAGGACTGCCAGCGGCCGGCCCCGAGGGTTTCCGCCGCCTCTTCGTATTCCGGTCCCAGTTCTTCCAGTACCGGCTGTACGGTGCGCACCACAAACGGGATACTGGTGAACGCCATGGCCACGGCGATACCGAGCCAGGTGTAGGACACTTTAATGCCGAACTGCGCCAGCCAGGCGCCATACCAGCCGGTGGTGGAAAACAGCGTCGCCAGGGTCAGGCCGGCCACCGCGGTGGGCAGGGCAAAGGGCAAATCAATCAATCCGTCCAGCAGCCGTCGCCCCGGAAACTCGTAGCGGGTGAGGATCCAGGCCATCAACATGCCGAACAGCGCGTTAAACAGCGCGGCGACGCCGGCGGAAAGCAGCGTCACCTTATAGGCGGCAACCAGCTGCGGACCGGTTATCACCTGCCAGTATTGCTGCCAGGTCATTTGCGCCAACTGCATCACCAGCGCGCTCAGCGGCAGTAATATAATCAGGCAGACAAACAGCAGACTGCTGCCCAGGCTCAGACCGAAGCCGGGCAGCACGCGTTTGCCGGGCATGGACAATATCATTGCCGGTGCCCTGCCGCGATCAGGCTATCCAGCTCGCCGCCGTCGCCAAAGTGGGTCTTCATCACCTGCGGCCAGCCGCCGAACTGATCTTCCACCCGGAAAAGCTTCACATCGGGGAATTTGTCCTTGGCGGCCGCCATGATGGCCGGGTCGTTGACCCGATAATAGAAACTGGAGATGATCCGCTGCGCCGCCGGGCTGTAGAGATAGTTCAGATACTCCTTGGCGGCCTGTTCGGTGCCGTTTTTCTCAACATTCTTATCCACCCACGCCACCGGGAACTCCGCCAGGATATTGGTCTTGGGGATAATGACCTCATACTTGTCGTCACCGTACTGATGGCGGATATTGTTCACTTCCGACTCAAAGGAAATCAGCACATCGCCCTGGTTGCGCTCGGCAAAGGTGGTGGTGGCGCCTCGGCCGCCGGTATCGAATACTTCGACATTGGCGAGGAATTTCTGCATCCAGGCGCGGGTTTTCGCCGCATCGCCGCCGTCCGCCAGATTGGCGGCGCCCCAGGCCCCGAGATAAGCGTACCGGCCGTTGCCGGAGGTCTTCGGATTCGGGAACACCAGCTTCACATCCTCGCGCGCCAGATCGCTCCAGTCATGAATGTTTTTCGGATTGCCCTTGCGCACCAGAAAACCCATGGTGGAGTAGAAAGGAGAGCTGTTGTGGGGCAAACGGCTTTGCCAGTCGGCGGGGATCAGGTTGCCGCGATCGTGCAAAATCTGCACGTCGGTAACCTGGTTATAGGTGACCACATCGGCCCTTAATCCCTGCAGGATAGCCAGCGCCTGTTTGGACGATCCGGCATGGGATTGCTTGATGGTCAGCGTATCCCCCGGATGTTCCTTTTGCCATTGCTGCTCGAACGGCGGGTTCAGCGCCACGAACAGCTCCCGCGCCACGTCATAGGAGCTGTTAAGCAGCTCGGTGGACTGCGCCGGAACACAAGCCAGCAATAATGCCGCGATACCGCCCTTTATTGCACGGCCTGTAAACAGCGTTCGATTCATTCTATGCCTTAGTCGGAGTGATGCGGATAGGGTCTTGGAGGGTTAGTTTATTTATAACTGGGGTATAACCTGTAACGGTTTTATATATCCTTTTGTGCTTTGGCAGCATGAAAAGCTATAAGCCCCCGGATGGTGCAAAAATATGACAAACAGCGTGTCCGTTATCGGGGTAAAGCGGCGGCGTTCAAGGGCACATAATCAATGAAGGCGAGCTTGTTGACAACGTGCTCGGTCGGGGCAAACCGCCGGATCCTAAACACGCCGTAAATCCTTCCTTGTAGGCTCGATCCGCGCGATTACGGCTACCCTCCCTGGTAGCCTAACCCGCCTTATTGACTCCGAGTATGTTTGTCAGCAATCTGGCGCCACCGTTCCGGTGGCGCCATTTATTATTGCGCGGCGTTAGCCTGCCAGACGATTTTGCTTATCTGCCAGTCTTTCAGGGTGTCGTCGGCGGGCATCAGCGAATCGGGTCCGTGCCAGTTGCCGGTAAAGACATAGCTCACGTGCGCGCTTTGCTGCGCGGCGCAGACCACGCCGTCCTGATCCTCATCCGTGCCCTTGCGGCAGGCGCCGAAGGCTTTACTGTAGAGCGAACTGAAACGGTCGCCGATCTTGACGCCCCATTCGGTGGGCACGGTCTTATCCGCTACCACCACCCGTTCAACCCGGCCGGCGGAAGAACCGTATACCGTCAGTTTCACCTCGTTGTCCTTTACCGCCTGGTAAAACGACCGGATACCGCCGTTATGGGTTTCCATACCGTTGCGCAAACGGTAATCGTTGTTCAACGCTTTATTCAGCGCCTGCTGGTCCAGCGCAGTGCCGGCGTTGATGCCCCCCACCCCGCTGTCCTTAACGGTGACCGCGCTGCCGAACCAGTTAAACGGCGACAGGCTCGACCATGAGAAGTCGGATAGGGTAGAACAACCGGCCAACAGGATGGGTAGCCCGATGACTAACGGGCGTAACTGCTTCATATTTTCTCCTTAAAAACGGCAAAGACGGCATGGATTTCCACGCACCGCCATTGGATACCGCCGAGGCCAAAAAGTGCCATAATTTCACATGCGGCGCCGGCGGTGCGTTAATGTCTGATTTACCCAAAGTTTTTCCTGAAAACTCGCAAACCCTGCCCGCTGTGCCATGCTTAACCTGGCTGAGACAAAGAGAGGATACGGGATGAAAAAATGGGCTATGGCCGCGCTGATTGCGTTCTTTGGACTGCCGGCATTGGCGCAATCCGGCGGCTTTCGCGGCGATGAACCGCCTCCGCCGCCGAATAAGCAGGAAAGCGGCTATCGGGGAACCGTGGACGCCAGGCACACCAGCATCGCTTCGGCCAAACGAATGAAGACAAATGCCTGGGTTACGCTGGATGGTCATATCGAAAAAAAGATCGGCAATGATAAATATTTTTTCCGCGACGCCACTGGTACCGTTCTCCTGGAAATTAAAGGGGATAAATGGAACGGCCAGGAAATCACGCCCAAAGATCTGGTCAGCATCAGCGGACGCCTGTTGAAAGATCGCCACGGAACCCATATCAACGTGGGGCGAATTCTGAAACAATAATGTTATCCCGCCGGGGCCCGCAGCACTGCGGCCCCCGATTAATATTCCTGATCCACAATCAACCGCTTGCCCAGCGTCACGCTGTCCACCAATTCGTAGTCCAGCTTTTCATACATACCAATCACCGCTTCGTTATCCTCCCGCACCATCAGCTGGATTTTCGGGCAACCGCGGGCGATAAGTTTTTTCTCCAAACGGCTGATGAGCGCATTGGCAATACCGCGCCCGCGAAAATCCGGATGTACGCCGAGATAATAAGCTGAACCGCGATGGCCGTCGTAGCCGCCCATGACGGACCCCACCACTTCTCCCGCCACTTCGGCGACCATAAACAAATCGGGATCGTAATTCAATTTCCGTTCAATATCCATTTCCGGATCGTTCCAGGGGCGCAATAAATCACAGCGTTCCCACAGCGTAATCACTTCTTCAAAATCGTCTTGGCGAAATACACGGATTTCCATAGCTGACCGCCGTCATCTCAGATAATAAACTTACTATACCCTTAATAATTCGAGTAGCAGGAAGGCGGCGACGCAGCGGCCCCGAAGGGGCGAGGCCCATGGTGGAGCCGAGTATTGCCAACGCGCCTGCAACTTGAAGTATGACGGGTATAAATTGAATATCACGTTATTTCCCATAAAGGCAAATAACATTATCCCGCGCAAGACCGTTTACCGCCGGGGCAATTAAAGCGACCGGGCAATAGATGGACATAGTTCCTTTGTCGCTCCTTTCGCGGGACTATGTTATACCCTAACATTTCCAGCCTGTTTTCAGTGAACTATCCCTCATTATTATGGTAATGAACAAAAATCATCGCGAATCCCTGCTTACTGTTCTACAGAGCCGCCGTCGGCTATTGCTGTCCGGCCTGGCCATGTTCGCCATGGCTAACCGTTCGGTCATGGCGGCGGACGGCCTGCTGCGCACCGGCCAGCCTCAGCGGAAAGACGCCGGCAGGCCCCGCTGCGTCATGATAGATCCCGGCCACGGCGGCATCGACCCCGGCGCAATCGGCCATCTGGGTATCGAGGAAAAACACGTGGTATTACGCATTGCCAATAAGGTTCGGGCCAACCTGGCGATGCAGCCTCATATTCAAACCAGACTGACCCGTGAACAAGACGAGTTCATTCCCTTATTTCGACGGGTCGAACTGGCGCAGGAACACCGGGCGGATCTTTTTGTCTCCATCCATGCCGATGGCTTTACCGACGCCTCCGCAGCCGGCGCATCGGTTTTTGCCCTGTCTAACCGCGGCGCCAGCAGCGCCATGGCCGCCTACCTTTCCAATCGGGAAAATGCCGCCGACGACGTGGCGGGAGCAAAATACAAACAACAGGATAATTACCTACAGCAGGTCCTGTTTGATCTGGTGCAAACCGACACCATCAAAAACAGCCTGACGCTGGGCCGCCATCTGCTCAACCATATCCGCCCGGTCCACCAGCTGCACAGCCAGCATACCGAACAGGCGGCTTTCGCCGTGCTCAAATCCGCGTCGATACCCTCGGTGTTGGTGGAAACGTCTTTTATTACCAACCATCGGGAAGAGCAGTTGCTGGAAACCACTGATTTTCAGGATCGTATCGCCCTAGCCATCAGCAAAGGAATAATGGATTTTTTTGACTATTACGACGCTCATGAACGCCATTTCACCAGTAATAGCGGAGGTTGACCGGCGTTACCCATTAGGCATGGCCCCGGCGGAAGGTTATACTGGATACCGTTCATAACGTATAACGGCGCGCCATCAACCATGAGTGAGTTGAATGAATCAACCCGATATTGAGCATATCAAAGATTATCTGCTTGCTTTACAAGACCGGATTTGCGCCGCCCTGAGCGGCGAGGACGGTGGCGCGGCGTTCAAAGAGGACATCTGGCGGCGGGAGGAAGGCGGCGGCGGACGCAGCCGCGTTTTGACCGGGGGCAGCGTGTTCGAACAGGCCGGCGTCAGCTTTTCCCACGTGTCCGGAGCAACGCTGCCCGCCTCCGCCACCGCCCACCGTCCCGAGCTGGCCGGACGGGCTTTCCAGGCGCTGGGGGTTTCGCTGGTGGTCCATCCCCTTAATCCCTATGTCCCCGCCAGCCATGCCAATGTTCGTTTTTTTATGGCCGAAAAGCCCGATGCGCCCCCCGTCTGGTGGTTCGGCGGCGGTTTTGACCTGACGCCGTTTTACGGCTTTCGCGAAGACGCGGAACACTGGCACCGCACCGCCCGCGATCTCTGCGCCCCCTTCGGCGAAGAAGTGTATGCCCGCTATAAAGCCTGGTGCGACAGCTATTTTTTCCTCAAGCACCGCAATGAAGCGCGCGGTATCGGCGGACTCTTCTTTGACGATCTGAACCAACCGGATTTTTCCCGGACATATGCCTTTGCCCGCGCCGTCGGAGAAGGTTATCTCGACGCTTACCTGCCCATCGTTCAACGGCGCCGGCATTTGCCCTGGGGCGAGCGGGAACGGCAGTTCCAACTCTACCGGCGCGGACGTTACGTTGAATTCAATCTGGTATGGGATCGCGGTACTCTCTTTGGACTACAATCCGGCGGACGTACCGAGTCTATCTTGATGTCCATGCCGCCGCTGGCGCGCTGGCAGTACGATTACCATCCGGAGCCTGAGAGCCCGGAAGCCGCACTGTACCGGGATTTTCTACCGGCGCGCGATTGGCTGTCACAGAGGGGGAACTAATGGCTATTTGGGTTGACGCCGATGCTTGCCCCAAAGTCATCAAAGAAATCTTGTTTCGCGCCGCACAGCGCGAGTCCATCCAGACCACGCTGGTGGCCAACCAGACGCTGGCGGTACCGCCGTCACCCTTTATCCGCACCCTGCGCGTAGGCGCCGGGTTTGACGTAGCGGACAATGAAATCGTCCGACGCGTCGGCGTGGGCGATCTGGTGATCACCAGCGATATCCCGCTGGCGGCGGAGGTGATGGGGAAAGGCGCGGTGGCGCTCACTCCCAGGGGAGAACGCTACCGGCCCGAAACCATCCGTGAACGCCTCACCATGCGCGACTTTATGGACACCCTGCGCGCCAGCGGCATCCAGACCGGCGGGCCCCCGCCCCTCAGCCAGCGGGAACGCCAGGAATTCGCCCGGGAATTGGATCGCTACCTGCAGCAGTCAAGGGGATGATCGTTATAAGCGACCCGCCATCGGTTTCAACCATCAAAATAATCAGAAAAAGCGCATTTCATTCTCCGTCTTGTTGAGGCAGTGTTATCCTTAAGTTAACTCTTCCTTCAACAAGATGTACCATTTCTTCCTTCATGGAGTTGAGAATGAACCAGCTAGAAGCGCTAAAACAATTCACCACCGTTGTGGCCGACAGCGGCGATATTGATTCGATCCGCCATTACACCCCGCAGGACGCCACCACCAATCCGTCATTGATCCTCAAAGCCGCCAGCCTTACCGCCTATCAGCCGCTGTTTGAAGACGCGCTGGCCTATGCCCGCAAGCAGGGCGGCACACGGGAAACCCAAATTATCAATGCCAGCGACAAGTTAGCGGTGAATATCGGCGTGGAGATCCTGAAAAGCGTGCCGGGGCGAGTCTCCACCGAAGTGGATGCCCGGTTATCGTTCGATCGCGGCATGTGCGTCGCCAAAGCCCGCAAGCTGGTAGGCCTATACCATGAACAGGGGATCGATAAATCCCGCATCCTGATTAAGCTGGCGTCCACCTGGGAAGGCATCAAAGCGGCGGAAGAGCTGGAGCGCGAAGGCATCAACTGCAACCTCACCCTGCTGTTCTCCTTCGCCCAGGCCCGAGCCTGCGCTGAAGCCGGGGTTTATCTTATCTCCCCCTTCGTCGGCCGCATCTATGATTGGTATAATCAGCGCAAACCCCTGGACCCCTACGATGTTGAACAGGATCCGGGCGTAAAATCGGTGCGTGCCATCTATGAATATTATAAACAGCATCGCTACCAAACGGTGATCATGGGCGCCAGCTTCCGTAAAACCGAACAAATCCTGGCGCTGGCCGGCTGTGACCGTTTAACCATTTCCCCGGCGCTGCTGGAAGAGTTGCACAAAAGCGACCTGCCGGTAGAACGCAAGCTCACGCCGTCCACCACCGGGCTGCATCAGCCGGCGCCGCTGTCCGAACCCGAGTTCCGCTGGGAACACAACCAGGATCCGATGGCGGTGGACAAGCTGGCCGAAGGCATCCGTCAATTTGCGGTAGATCAGCAGAGCCTGGAAGATCTCCTCTCGGCAAAACTCTAATTCGCGGAGCCTGTATGACTACACGTAAAGTACTGGCCAACGCCATCCGGGCATTAAGCATGGATGCGGTGCAAAAAGCCAATTCCGGCCACCCCGGCGCGCCGATGGGCATGGCCGATATCGCCGAAGTCCTCTGGCGAGACTTTCTGCAGCACAATCCCGCCAATCCGAAATGGATGGACCGGGATCGTTTCATCCTCTCCAACGGCCATGGCTCGATGCTGCTTTACAGCCTGCTGCATCTTACCGGCTATAACCTGCCGATGTCCGAACTGCAAAACTTCCGCCAGCTGCACTCCAAAACGCCGGGCCACCCGGAATACGGCTACACCGATGGCGTTGAAACCACCACCGGCCCCCTGGGGCAGGGCATCGCCAACGCGGTGGGTATCGCCATCGGCGAACGTACCCTGGCGGCGCAGTTCAACCGTCCGGGCCACGACATCGTCGATCATTATACCTATGTCTTTCTCGGTGACGGCTGCATGATGGAGGGGATCTCCCACGAGGTTTCCTCTCTGGCCGGCACCATGAAACTGGGCAAGCTGGTGGCGTTCTACGACGACAACGGCATTTCCATTGACGGCCACGTGGAGGGCTGGTTCACCGACGATACCGCCAAACGGTTTGAAGCCTACGGCTGGCACGTGGTGCGCGGCGTGGACGGCCATGACAGCGACGCGGTAAAGAGCGCCATTGAACAGGCCAAGGCCGTTACCGACAAACCCTCGCTGCTGATGTGCAAAACCGTTATTGCCTTCGGCTCGCCGAACAAGGCCGGTACCCATGGCGCCCACGGTGCGGCGCTGGGTAACGACGAAGTAGCCGCCACCCGCCGGCATTTGGGCTGGACCTCGCCGCCGTTTGTTATCCCGCAGGAAATTTACGACGCCTGGGACGCCAAAGCCGCCGGCGCCGCCCGCGAGGCCGCCTGGAACGAAAAATTCGCCGCCTACGAACAGGCCTACCCGGAGCTGGCGGCGCAGTTCAAGCGCCGCACCGAGGGTCGACTGCCCGATGACTGGCAGCGGCAAAGCCAAGCCTATATCGAAAAGCTACAGGCCAACCCGGCCAAGATAGCCAGCCGCAAGGCATCGCAAAACGCCCTGGAAGCATACGGTCCGCTGCTGCCGGAGCTGTTGGGCGGTTCTGCCGATCTCGCCCCCAGCAATCTGACTATTTGGTCGAAGTCGGTTCCCCTGGCGGAGGATCCGGCGGGCAACTATATCCACTACGGCGTGCGCGAGTTCGGCATGACCGCCATCGCCAACGGTATCGCCCATCATGGCGGCTTCGTGCCTTATACCGCCACCTTCCTGATGTTCGTGGAGTACGCCCGCAACGCGGTGCGTATGGCGGCCCTGATGAAAGCACGGCAGATTATGGTCTATACCCATGACTCTATCGGCCTGGGGGAGGACGGCCCAACCCATCAGCCGGTGGAACAACTGGCCAGTCTGCGTCTGACGCCGAATATGAGCACCTGGCGGCCCTGCGATCAAGTGGAAACCGCGGTGTCCTGGCAGCAGGCCGTTCAGCGCCATAACGGCCCCACCGCGCTGATTCTTTCCCGGCAGAATCTGGCCCAGCAGGAACGTACGCCGCAGCAGTTGTCGGATATCGCCCGCGGCGGCTATATCCTCAAAGATGCCGACGGCGCCCCTGAGCTGATTATCATCGCCACCGGTTCGGAAGTCGAACTGGCGGTATCCGCCTGGGAAAAGCTGAGTAAGGAAGGCCGGAAGGTGCGAGTGGTATCGCTGCCCTCCACCGATGTATTCGACCTGCAGGATGCGGCATATCGCGAAGCGGTGCTGCCGGGTGCGGTATCGGCGCGGCTGGCCATTGAAGCCGGTATCGCCGATTACTGGTATAAATATGTGGGATTGAAGGGGGCCATCGTCGGTATGACCACGTTCGGCGAATCGGCACCGGCCGAGGCGCTGTTTGAAGCGTTTGGCTTTACCATTGAGAATGTCATGGAAAAAGCCCGCTCCCTGCTGCATTAAGGCGCTATGCCACCGCGCCCCGCAAGCTTTCAGCCAGATACTCGGCCCACAGGCCGGCTATCCACTTCACCCCCTTTACGGTGAAGCGCGTCTGAGAAAAGGGATGGCGGCTTTCACTGGTGCCGGTATGGACTTCAAAACGTCCGGCATCCAGGTGCTGCCGATGAGGGGTCAGCACGCCGCCTAGGCGGTACATGATTTGGCGCTCCAGCAGGAACCGCCGAAAATCCGCCTCTTTGACCTTCAGCAGCTTGCAGACCTGGCGAAAGCCCATAGCCTCTTCCACCACGACATAGCGATCAAAAAAATCCGCTTTCGGCGCGATGAGGGCCACACGCCTTTCCAGGGCCTGGCGCCGCTCATACTCCTCGGCCCAGGCACGGGCGGCCACCGCCGGATTGGTAAAATCGGGCAGGTCGTGCTGCAACTCCCGTTCATGCCAGCGGTCGAGGACCAACGGCGTGAAGGACGGGGACAAACGCGCGATGACCATCAGCGAATCCCTCTTGTTCAACTGATATTCCTGACGGATTTTCCCCTCCCGCTGATAGTCCGATGTACATAACGGCTGGGGGAATCGCCGGCTGGTTTCCAGGCTTTTGATCAGGCGCGTCACTTCGCCATGAGGGGTCCCGGTCAAGTCGGCCAGTTCACGGCTGCTCATCGAGACCGTTTGATGAAGGGTTTCAAAACCCGCTGCGGATATCTTCATCTCGTTCACCACTTAGTGTCGGAAAGCTACAGCTCCTCATAGGGAGTTGGTTAAATATACAACACTACTGTGTATTTATCCAGCACTACGTTACAGGTTCAGGTAATCCCTGTGCATTGTTCATGGGTGCCAAGCGCAGGCACCGAGGGCTTTACGGGCTATAACGCACAGGTTTGATCCTGGTTGGACAAGGTATTGATAGCGATTTACCCAATCATCAGTCAGACAATAATCCCAACGGGACGCTGATTTATGCCTTTAACCACCCTTTTAATTGGGCATGCTGCAACAGCATGATGGTTTTTCCGTCCCGGATGCGTCCGTCCCGCACCATTGCCAGGGCTTCGCCAAAGGTCAATTCCACCACCTCAATATCCTCGTCCTCAATGCCGCCGCCCTCATTATCGCGGCTGGACTCGTCATATTCAGCGGCGAAGAAATGCACAATTTCGGTTACGCCTCCGGGAGACATATAGGCGGAGAACAATTTCTCCACTTTACCCACGGCGTAACCGGTTTCTTCTATCGCCTCGCGCCGGATGCACTCTTCCGGCGAATCGTCATCCAGCAAACCGGCGCAGGTTTCCAACAGCATCCCGGTGGGATTGCCGTTCATATAGGTAGGCATACGGAATTGCCGAATCAGCACCAGCGTATTTTTCAGGCTGTTATACAACAAAATAGTGGCGCCATTGCCCCGGTCATAGACTTCGCGCATCTGCTGTACGGCGGTGCCGTCTTTTTTTTGCAGGCTGAATACCAATTTGCGCAGGACGAACCAGTGATCGGATAACAACTTATTTTCCAGTATTTTAATATTTAACGGCATAGCGCCCTCTATAATCCGACAGAATGCGATGTAAGTGTGATCGGGATCATAACTCAATGTCCAGCATAGACGGGAGCGATTCACGGCAAAAATCATCAACCGGGTTGAGTAATATAAGAAATAATGGCTTTACCGGGCGGGTATTAGTGACGAAGGAAGATAATGTGCGTTGATCACTTTTTTACACTATCTCCTTTTTTTCTCCACGTTTTCTCACGTACTAACGCGTAAAGTACTACGGCGATGGCGCCTCGCATGCATGTCGCCTCACAATAACAGACCAGTCGCCTTGAGGTTTAGATTGAATGGCTAACTTTTTTATTGATCGCCCGATTTTCGCCTGGGTTTTGGCAATCATTGTCTGTTTAACCGGTACATTGGCCATTTTTACGCTGCCGATCGAGCAATATCCCAAATTGACGCCGCCCACCATCCGCATCACCTCCAAATATCCCGGTGCTTCCGCCAAGACGCTGGAAAATACCGTCACGCAAATTATCGAACAAAATATGACGGGCCTGGATAATTTGCTTTATATGGCGTCCCAAAGCAGTAACTCCGGACAGGCCACCACCACGCTGACGTTTGAGGCGGGGACCAATCCCAACGAAGCCATGCAGGAAGTGCAAAACCAACTGCAGGTTGCGCAGCACCGCTTGCCCCAGGCGGTTCAGACCCAGGGGATTACCGTCACCAAAACCGGCGACAGCAACCTGATGATGATAGCGTTTGTGTCCACCGACGGCTCCATGAACAAAGCCGATATTGCGGACTATATGGTGAGCCATCTGCAGGAACCCCTTAGCCGGGTCAACGGCGTGGGCGAAATTGATGCCTACGGTTCGCAATTCTCCATGCGTATCTGGCTAAATCCGGACAAGCTAAACAGTTTTCAACTCACCACCGACGATGTCGTGACGGCCATCGAGTCGCAAAACAGCCAGGTGGCGGTGGGTCAGCTCGGCGGTACGCCATCGGTGGACAAGCAGGCGCTGAACGCCACCATAAACGCCCAGTCGCAGTTACAGACCCCGGAGCAGTTTCGCGCCATTACCCTTAGGGTTAACAGCGACGGTTCGGTGGTTACCCTTGGCCAGGTGGCGGATATCGAGCTGGGCTCGGAAAACTACGATTACCTCAGTACCTATAACGGCATGCCCGCCGCCGGCATGGGGGTGAAACTGGCCTCCGGCGCCAATGAGCTGGAAACCAACGTCAATGTCAAAAAGCGGCTGGCGGAGCTGGCTCCCTACTTTCCACGCGGTTTGAAAGCCGAAATCGCCTATGAAACCGCCCCCTTCGTCACCGCCTCCATTGAAGATGTGGTGAAGACCTTGCTGGAAGCCATTCTGCTGGTATTCCTGGTCATGTACCTGTTCCTGCAGAATTTCCGCGCCACGTTAATTCCCACCATCGCCGTGCCGGTGGTGCTGCTGGGCACCTTTGCCATACTGGCCTCCTTCGGTTTTACCATCAATACCCTGACCATGTTCGCCGTGGTATTGGCCATCGGCCTGCTGGTGGACGATGCCATCGTGGTAGTGGAAAACGTGGAACGGGTAATGAACGAGGAACATTTATCGCCGCGGGACGCCACCCGAAAATCCATGGGACAAATCCAGGGCGCCCTGGTGGGGATCGCCTTGGTGCTGTCGGCGGTGTTTGTGCCCATGGCGTTTTTCGGCGGCACCACCGGGGCGATTTACCGGCAATTCTCCGTGACCATCGTCTCGGCGATGGTGCTCTCGGTTTTGGTGGCCCTGATTTTAACTCCCGCCCTGTGCGCCACGCTGCTAAAACCGGTGAAAAAAGAGGATCACCACGAGAAGAAGGGCTTCTTCGGCTGGTTTAACCGCTGGTTCGACAAAGGGGCCAACCGTTACCAGCGCGGCGTTACCAATATCCTCCAGCGCAGCGCCCGCTGGCTGCTGCTGTATGCCCTTTTGCTCGGCGGCATGGTGCTGCTGTTCCTGCACCTGCCCACCTCGTTTCTGCCCACGGAAGACCTCGGGGTATTAATGGCCCAGGTGCAGCTTCCCACCCAGGCCACCCAGCAACAGACGTTAAAAGTGGTGGGCAAGGTAGAACAGTATTTCCTGACCAAGGAAAAGGACAACGTCCTGTCGGTATATTCCACTATCGGCACCGCGCCTGGGGGCAACGGACAAAACGTCGCGCGGATGTTTATCCGGCTAAAACCCTGGGATGAGCGGGCCAGCAGTTCGACGCGCTCCGCCGCCGCCATCATCGAACGGGCCACCAAGGCCTTCGCCAAAATCCCGGAAGCCCAGGTGCTGGCCAACAACCCGCCGGCCATCTCCGGTCTGGGCAATGCCGCCGGCTTTGATATGGAACTGGAAGATCATGCCGGCCTGGGGCACGCTCAGCTGATGGCGGCTCGGGATGAGCTGCTGGCCAAGGCCAACGCCTCGCCTCTGCTTACCCGTATGCGGCATAACGGTCTGGATGACAGCCCGCAGCTGCAAATCGATATCGATCAGCGCAAAGCGCAGACATTGGGCGTTTCCATTGATGATATTAACGACACGCTGCAAACCGCCTGGGGGTCGACCTACGTTAATGACTTTATCGATCGTGGGCGTATCAAACGCGTTTATGTGCAGGCGGCGGCGGAATACCGGATGTTGCCCGGCGATATCAACCACTGGTATGTCCGCAACGGCAGCGGCACCATGGTGCCCTTTTCCGCCTTTGCCACCTCGCATTGGGAATATGGTTCACCTCGTCTGGAACGCTATAACGGCCTCTCCTCGCTGGAAATCGTCGGTGAGGCCGCCGCGGGCGTCAGTAACGGTACGGCGATGGATCTGATGGAAAAACTGGTGGCGCAATTGCCCACCGGCTTTGGACTGGAGTGGACGGCAATGTCCTACCAGGAACGCCTCTCCGGCTCGCAGGCGCCGGCGCTGTACGCCATCTCCCTGCTGGTGGTATTTCTGAGCCTGGCGGCGCTGTATGAAAGCTGGTCCATTCCTTTCTCGGTCATGCTGGTGGTGCCGTTGGGGGTAATCGGCGCGCTGCTGGCCACCTGGCTGCGCGGTCTGGAAAACGATGTTTATTTCCAGGTGGGATTACTCACCGTTATCGGCCTGTCGGCGAAAAACGCCATATTGATTGTCGAGTTCGCCAATGAGCTGCATCTCAGAGGCCAGGGGCTGGTGGAAGCAACGCTGCACGCTTCGCGCATGCGCCTAAGACCCATCCTGATGACCTCGATGGCTTTTGTCTTCGGGGTCATGCCGATGGCGCTCAGCACCGGCGCGGGGTCCGGCAGCCAGCACGCGGTGGGGACCGGGGTTATCGGCGGCATGCTTTCCGCCACCATCCTGGCCATCGTGTTTATCCCGCTGTTTTTCGTTTTGATTCGCCGGCGCTTCCCGTCCCATACGCAGCCGCATCCCGAGTCAAACATTCAGCTGTTAACGGAAAACAGCGAGCATCCGGAGCCGTAAGCTGAAAAGGCGTGGACGTAGAAATGATAAAGGCCGCTCCGATGGGGCGGCCTTTATTCTAGAGATGTTATTTTCAAGGTGTTCAAAATTACATAAATATAAAATTGGGGCCTTGTTTTCGGCATATGTTTACTTGCGTAACATTGCTTCAATAAAATCTTTCCAGTTACCTAACTCTGTATCAATCATACCTGCCTCTCTGTTCTTGTGCGCTTATTATACAAATACGCCGTGAAAAGAGAAGAGCCGCCGGGATAATTTTAGTATATTTCTCGAGCTGCTTCACAAAACGAATTTGCATATTAGAATTAATGCACTATCCTGATGCATTTTCATCATCCAGGTTACAGAACATATCACTACGGGTTAAGACTATGCTGCCGCAAACCCCATTGGCCGGTCAGCGTCAGCGCGTATCTGCCGGGCCTGGCACCGCCTTTCCCGATAAAAAACAGCGGGAGTGTATACATTGGCCCGATAAATCTCAGGCATTTGCCCTAAGGCGGTTTTATTAATATTCCTAATCGAATGCCAAATTTACGCGTTTTTATTAACAATACACAGCATTAATGAAAGTTATTTCCTCTTCCGATTGCCGCAGCGGCCGATTTATGCGAAAAGCGACAATTATATACCCCTTCCTTTTTATTACCTGATTAATAACACCACCGGCCCCCTGGTCGAAAATATCATTATATTTAATAAGGTCATTAGCGGGATTATGCCTGATGTAGGAATTAAATCAGTTTAAAACCCTGGTTATGACAATGAGCGGAAGGCTATTGTCCTGGGAAAGACGTCTCCCCATTGACCGTCCAAAGCCGAGAGGTTTACCCTTGTCTGGATTCATACTCCGTTTTCACGCATTATGAAGGTCATTCTGATAAAGGTAGCCTTTCCCCATGCATGAGCAAGATGTCTCATTAACGATCTACGGAATTAAAAACTGCGATACGATGAAAAAGGCCCGACGCTGGCTCGACGAGGCGCAGCTTCCCTACCGGTTTCATGATTACCGGGCCGACGGCGTAACCAGCGAACTGCTGCAGGGCTTTATCCGGCGGACCGACTGGCGAGTGCTGCTGAATACCCGCGGCACCACCTGGCGCAAGCTCAGCGAGGAGCAGCGCAGGCAGGCCGAAGATGCCGCCGGGGCGCTGGCATTGATGTTAAGCCAGCCGGCCATTATCAAACGTCCGGTTTTGCAGCGGCAGGACGGCGCCCTGCTGGTGGGTTTTGACCCGGCGGAGTATCAGAAATTTACCGGCCGGGGGGTGTAATATGGCCTGTCCGGTTCTGGAATTAACCCAACAGCTTATCAGGCGGCCTTCCCTGAGTCCCGACGATGCGGGCTGCCAGGCGCTGCTGATATCCCGTCTTCAGGCTGCCGGTTTCACCGTTGAGCCGATGCCGTTCGGCGATACCCTGAACTTTTGGGCCTGGCGCGGCGAGGGGCGGACCCTGGCCTTTGCCGGCCATACCGACGTGGTTCCGGGCGGCAACGGGGAGCACTGGTTTACGCCTCCCTTCGAACCCGCTCTGCGCGACGGTATGCTATACGGCCGGGGCGCCGCCGATATGAAAGGTTCGCTGGCCGCCATGACCGTGGCCGCCGAGCGCTTTGTCGCCCAGCATCCGGATCATCGGGGACGGCTGGCGTTTCTTGTCACCTCCGATGAGGAAAGCACCGCCGTCAATGGCACGGTAAAGGTGGTGGAAGCGCTGATGGCGCGCGGAGAACATCTGGATTATTGCCTGGTGGGAGAACCTTCAAGCCACCGGCATGTCGGGGATATCGTGAAAAACGGCCGGCGCGGTTCCCTGACCGCCAATCTGGTGGTCCAGGGTATCCAGGGCCATGTGGCCTATCCGCAATTGGCGGATAATCCGGTGCATCGCGCCATACCGGCGCTGAATGAACTGGTATCCACCGTCTGGGATCGGGGCAATGCGTTTTTCCCCCCCACCACGATGCAGATTGCCAATATCCAGGCCGGCAGCGGCAGCAATAACGTGATCCCCGGTGAGCTCAAGGTGCAGTTTAATTTCCGCTTCAGCACCGAGCTGACCGACGGACAAATCCGATCCCAGGTGGAGGCCTTGCTGCAGCGCCACGGCCTGCGCTACAGCCTTGACTGGTGGTTATCCGGCCAGCCTTTTCTTACCGCCCGCGGCGAACTGGTGGAGGCGGTGGTCAACGCGGTGGAGCATTACCAGGAATTCACCCCTTCCCTGGAAACCACCGGCGGCACGTCGGACGGCAGATTTATTGCCCGCCTGGGCGCCCAGGTGGTGGAGCTGGGGCCGGTGAACGCCACCATCCATAAAGTGAATGAGTGCGTCAGCGCCGCCGACCTGCAATTGCTGAGCCGAATGTATCAGCGCATTATGGAGCAATTGGTCCTATGATGACCCCGGATATGCTTACCGGCCAAACCGACCGGCATGTGATCCTCCTTTCCGAGGGGCATCGTCTGCAATCGGAGGCCGCGGCCGCGTTTAACGGCCTGCGGCAGGCCGGCAGATTGCAGGGATTCAATCTGCGGCCCGCCAGCAGTTTTCGCGATTTTGACCGGCAATTGGCTATCTGGAATGGAAAATTTCACGGTCGGCGACCATTATTAGATAAAGAGAGCCGTCCGCTGGACAGTCAAAGCCTGAGCGTACCGGAGCGTTGTGAAGCCATATTGCGCTGGTCGGCCCTGCCCGGCACCAGCCGCCACCATTGGGGCAGCGACGTTGACGTTTACGATCCCGATCTGCTGCCCGCCGGCCGCACATTGCAATTGACCCCGGCGGAGTATCAGCCCGGGGGCTATTTCGCCCCGTTGACCGAGTGGTTAACCGAACATATGGCGGACTATGGTTTTTATCGTCCTTACGCCCGCGATCGCGGCGGTGTCGCCATAGAACCCTGGCATCTGAGTTATCGTCCGCTGGCCTGCCAGGCCGAATGCTTGTTAACGCCGGACATTGTGTCGGCGTCATGGAAAGAGTATGAAGTGGCGGGGTCAACGTGGATTCTTCCGCAGTTACCGGCCATTTTTCGCCGTTATATCGGCAATGTCGATAAGGAGTAATATCATGGAATGGTTGGCGAAATATTGGTGGATCATCTTGATCCTGCTGGCGGGCATGCTGATTTCCGGTATCAAGGAACTGCGCCGGGTGGATGTCAAGCGCTACCTTAAAGACAAGCCGGAGTTGCCGCCCCATCGGGACAATAACGCCAAATGGGATGAGGACGATGACTGGCCGAAAAAGAAATAGCCGCCGGCCGGGGAACCACCAGGACTTTTTAGATATCGCTTACGTCTGCCAGGTAGCCGCCGGGTTCACTTACCCGTCGCCAGATGCCGCAGGCTTTTTCATCCAGCGACAGCAGCGCCGCCGCGGTTTCCTCCCGCCGGTGGATCAATAACGCCTTTTTGCCGGTAACGCCGATGCGGGTCACCATCTCGGCGTCGCCGAGCCGCTGCTCCAACTCGCCGCGCAGGGCCGGCAGCGGCAGCGGGGAGAGCCGCAGCAGACGCAGCAACGCGGCCCGGCAGGCTTCCGGCGGCCGGTGGGCAAAGGCAAAACCGGCCAGATCCCGCCAGTCGCCATCATCCAGTTCCCATCCGCCATCATCAGTCGATAGCCTCTGTGCCCGGGCGAATCTCACCTCTGCCCGCTGCGTCATTCGCTGCCCGGCGGCGCTGAGGGGCAGCAGCGCCATGGCGCTATAGCATCCGCTGCTGGCCTCAAGACGGGATCCGATATGGACTAACCTAAATCCGGACGCCTGCCAGAATTGCCGCAACTCATCGGTGAGGCCGAAACTCACCGACAGGAAATCCAGGCCGTCTTCCGCCGCCCGCATACGCGCCTGGCGCAATAATTCCCGCCCCACGCCCCGGCGACGGTGAGCGGCGGCCACCGCTATCCGGCTTACCCGGCGGGATAGCAGCTGCGCCGCGGTCCGGATGCCGCCATGAGCCGCCAGGGACTGCGCCACCAGATTGCCCGGCGGGCGGCGTCGTCCCGCCCAAACCTCATGGGCCATCTCGGGCGTTAAACCGCCCTCGTCCACCGTCCATAGCCCGCCAATCACTGCATCCTGGCTACGTGCGACAATAAAATGCTGGCCGGGGGCATCCATCAGGCGGCGCAGATCCAGCGGCGAGGTGCGGTAGTGGGCGCCGGTAAGCAAATCGTAAAACGCCCTCAGGGTCTGCGGATGCCGCTCCCAGCTCTCCTGCCCCGGCTCGCTAAAAGACGGCGCGCCGCCATAATATCCGGATGAACGGTCTTGCGCCGGCTCGTCGCCATGATGATGTAGTGACAGGTCTTGCGCCGGCTCGACGCCACCAGGTTCCTGCGGAGCCGGGATGGGCACAGGTCCGGCGGAGTCCGGCGGGTTGCACGATAAGCGAGGGTTGCCGCCGCCCCCGGATGAAACGGGATCCAGCAGCAGCGCCTCCGCCAGCCAGGATTCCAACGGATCGGCGGCGGCCCAGCGCAGCGGCTGTTGTAGTGTCAGACTGTGCCACTGCGGCAGCGAGGCGCAGAACTTCAGCAGAAACCCGCGGCCGGTGCCTTCGTAGCCCTGTACCGTGGTGGTCAGCAAGACCCGTGGAAAATAGCTTATCAGCTGCCGCAATAACGGCAGAGGAATGGCGGCGGCCTCATCCACCAGCAGCCAGTCCGCGGCCGGATGGGTGCGGCAATGCTCCAGCAGCGCATCGGGCGAGAAAAACCTGGCCCGGTTCGCCGCGTATTGCGCCAGCACATCGGCGGCCTGCCTGGCCGGGGCCGCCACCCAACAGCGTGCCTTGGTCCCGGCCGCCAGCATGCCGGCCAGGGTGGATTTGCCGCGCCCGCGCGGGGCGGTCAACACATAAATGCCGCTCTGCGCCGCCAGGAGCCGTTCCAGCAGGGCTTGTTGTTCAACCGTCGGTCCACCCTTGGGCGGCTGCCACCGGGGCCGCGCCGCCCACACCGGCAGCGAAGGGGTTTGATGCTGCCTAAACAGCGCCGTTTCATGGCAGTGCTGCAGGCTGTGCTGGAAATGATGAATAAATGAAGGGGTGGCGATAGGCTCGGGCTGTTCGCTCCAGCGCAGGGAATCCCGGTCGGGCAGCAAGGGCCAGTCATCCCAGGGGGGGGTGAGCAAAACCAGCCAGCTGCCGGCGGTGAGCATCCCGGCCAATGCCGCCAGGGCGTCCGCCGCCAGACCGGTGCGGGCGTCGAAGACCCCATGCTGAAACTCGCGTCCCAGCAGGGATTTAATGGCGGCCGGGGTAACCGTGATACCGGCGCCGTCTTCCGCCCGGCCAACCCAAAGCCAATCGCCGGGCAACAGCTGGCGCAGCTCGCGGACCAGCGAAGCGCTCCAAAGCGGGTCGCCGCTTAATACCAGCAGCCGCCGGATGCCGGAACGGCGCATGGATGCCGCGGTCTCGGCCAACCAGTCCGCCATAGCAGGCGACAGGCCGGGCATATCAATGTTTGCCAATCACTAATGACAAAAGACCGGCGGCAATCAACGGGCCTACCGGCACGCCGCGCAGCAGCGCCACCCCAAGCACCGTGCCCACCAGCAGGCCGGCCACCACCGAAGGCTGGCTCGACATCAGGGAAACACCGCGGCCGCCCAGCCAGGAAACCAGCACCCCGATCAAAATGGCCAGCAGGGATTTCCAATGCAAAAAAGAGTGCATGACGCTGCTGGCGGAAATCGTGCCGCTGGCTATGGGGGCCATAACACCGATGGTCAGGATGATAATACCGAGGGTCAGTCCCTGCTTTTCCACCCAGGGAAAAAAATGGCTCAACGGGGTCAGACGGACGATAAGCAAGAACAGGATGGCCACCGTGACGGTGTTGTTATGGCTGATAATGCCCAGTGCCGCCAGCGCCAGTAAAATCAGTAGCGTCGGATCCAAAAAAGTCATGAGAATTTCATCCCGGATTATCATACAGGGCAAAACGCCGCCAGCGCGGCGGCAACGGCCCGTCACTCTTGCTCTCCCGCCCGCCGGCGGGTCTGTTTATGCCGGTACCCGCCGGGGGAGCGCTGGGCTCAACGCGCCGGCGGTACCATTACGCCGCCTCACAGAGGTAGAGGGAAACGATTGCGTGTCAGTCCAGTTCAACGCCGATACGGTGTGCGACTTCCTCATAGGCTTCAATCACGCCGCCCAGACTTTGACGGAAACGATCCTTGTCCATCTTATTGAGAGTGGCTTTATCCCACAAACGGCTGCCGTCCGGCGAGAATTCATCGCCGAGCACCACCTCGCCCTGGAACAAACCGAATTCCAGCTTGAAATCCACCAGGATCAGGCCCGCATCGTCAAAAATCTTGCTCAAAACGTCATTGGCCTGATAGGTCAACTGCTTCATACGGGCCAGATGCGCTTCGCTCGCCCAGCCGAAGGTGGCGCAGTAAGATTCGTTAATCATCGGATCGTGCATGGCGTCGTTCTTCAAAAACATATCGAACAGCGGCGGATTGAGGATCTCGCCTTCTTTGATGCCCAGACGTTTCACCAGGGATCCGGCCGCGCGGTTGCGCACGACGCACTCTACCGGAATCATGGATAATTTTTTAACCAGTACCTCGGTATCCGACAACAGGCGGACCATTTGCGTGGGAATACCGGCTTCGGCGAGTTTGGTCATGATAAAATAGTTGAATTTATTATTAACCAAGCCCTTACGCTCGAATTGTTCAATACGTTGGCCATCCAATGCTGACGTATCATTGCGGAATTCTAAAATCAGCAAATCCGGATCCTGGGTGGTATAGACCGTTTTCGCCTTTCCGCGATACAACTCAGCTAACTTTTGCATCTTGATTCACTCCAATTGCAAATAACGCTTAACGATAAAAAAAAGGGGCGCCGGCCCCTTTTTTGGATTAGTGGGTAGACGACTTGCTGAGAGCCGCCTGGAATACCTGCACCAGGGCGTCGTTTTGCGACTGGGTGAGGGTATGGCCTTTGGGATCGGTAAACTGCAGGGTGCTGCGGTTGCCCAGATCTCCCACCTGCAGCTTGTAATCGCCGTTAACCAGGCCGGGGTCTTTGGCGCCCAGGTCATCCCAGGTACCGCTGCTCGGAGAATCATAGGTGACGGAGATGGTCCCCAGCGGACGGCTGGTATCCTTCACCTTCATGCCGATCTTATCCAGCGCCGACGGCAGATGCTGCCACACCACCGCATAGGATGAGCGCACCACCAGCAGCGGCAGACCGGAGTCATCCGCCCCGCTTTCAACGCTTAAATCGGCGGTCTGGCCGGATATCCGGCTCTTGTCCTGATCCTCGTTGAGCTGTTCGAGCCCCTGCGCCACGCTGTTCAGCATCGACACGGTGTAACGCTGGACCATGGCCGGCGCCGCCACCGGGTTGTTTTGCTGTTCAAGCGCCAGTGACTTAACCATCAGCGAGGTTTGATAACCCTCGGTACGCAGGCTCACCTGGTAGCGGCCGCGATATTGCACATCCTCGTCGGCACGGGACCATTGCACCCAATCGGTGTTTAATGTCTGGTCGGCGTCCTGGCGGGAGGCGATGGTGTAGCCCTTGCTTTGCACCACACCCACGACCCGCGACCACAAATCCCGGGCCTGCGCGCTGTTTTCAATCTGGATGACCGCGGTATCGCCGCTATACTGCGAACGGGAACCGTCCAACAAAGCCAATGGCTGCGCCGGCGGCCGGACATCCAGTTCCTTGCCTACCTGGCCTTTCAGCGATCCGGGGGGTACTTCGTAATCCCCGTTCTCAACGGGCAGAATCATACCGGATGGACTGTTAAGCGCGCTAAGTGCCGGTGCCTGCAGGTAATCTTCATTGCCGTTTACCTGACGTTTATAACGCTGATCGCTGGTACAGGCCGCAAGCAGCATGAACAACGACGCGCCCACCACTTTTGCCACCACCGACTTTTGTAATGAATAAGCCATCAATTCTCCCTAACAGAGTTACAGCAAACCGGCATCCGTTAACGCTTGTTCAACAACACGGCTATCATTCTCGGTCAGCGGCGTCATCGGCAAACGTAACGTATCGGTTGCCATTAATCCCAATGCTTTACAGGCCCACTTAACGGGAATTGGGTTGGATTCTATAAATAATTTCTGATGCAACGGCATCAGGCGCTGATTCAACCGGCGCGCTTCAAGAAAATTGCCCTGCGCCGCCAGCGCGCACATTTGCGCCATTTCGCGGGCGGCGACGTTCGCCGTGACGGAAATCACGCCCCTGCCGCCCAGTTGCATGAAGTCCAGCCCAGTGGAATCGTCCCCGCTGAGCAGGATAAAATCATCATCAACCAGCTCTTGGATCTGGCTGACACGGTTTAAGTTCCCCGTGGCTTCTTTTACCGCGACGATATTTTTAATTTTGGACAAACGCGCAATCGTGGGCGGCAACATATCACAACCGGTACGCGACGGCACATTATACAGGATTTGCGGCAAGTCTGTGTGTTCGGCGATCGCCTTGAAATGCTGGAACAGGCCTTCCTGGGTCGGTTTGTTGTAATAAGGCGTCACCGTCAGGCATCCCACCACGCCGCTGTTGTTAAAACGCTGCGTCAGGCAAATCGCTTCCGAGGTTGAATTGGCGCCGGTGCCGGCGATCACCGGGATGCGGCCGTCGCTCAGTTCCAGGGTCCGCATCACCACTTCGCCATGCTCATCGTGGCTCAGGGTGGATGACTCGCCGGTGGTGCCGACGGAGACTATCGCCGACGTTCCGCTGGCGACATGATAATCGATTAATTTTTTTAAACTCGCCCAATCGACGGCACCCTTGTCATCCATTGGTGTAACCAGTGCAACTATGCTTCCCGTAAACATTGACCATCCCCTCCACAAACAGGTTATTCATGGTACTTTTGTCACCTATCCAAAAGCAAGCAAACATCGGTCATGTAAGCCCTTGGCAGCAGGTTTTTTTTAGGGTTACCATGTAAATCACATCTCGCTGGACAGGAAGCGCAATTTTGCCGCAGCAACAACAACATTATCTGGTCATCACCGCGCTGGGCACCGACCGTCCCGGTATTGTCAATACCATCACCCGGCATGTCAGCGGGTGTGGCTGTAATATTGAAGATAGCCGCCTCGCCATGCTGGGGGAAGAATTCACGCTGATCATGTTGTTATCCGGCAGTTGGAACGCCATCACGCTTATCGAATCCACCCTGCCCCTCCAGGGTGTCGACCTGGATTTGCTTATCGTGATGAAACGAACCGTCGCCAGTGAACAAAAAGAGACGCCCACCACGGTCTGGGTTAAGGTGGAAGTGGAGGATTCCCCCCACCTGATTGAGCGTTTTACCGATTTGTTCGACAGCCATCATATGAATATCGCCGAGCTGGTTTCCAAAACGCAGCCGGCTCAGGGTGAACATCCGCCGCGGCTTTATATCCAGATTACCGCCCATGGCTCGTCGGATCGGCCGGTGGGAGAGATCGAAGATACGTTTCATCAACTCTGTACAGAACTGAATGCGCAAGGCAGTATTAGTGTTGTGAATCATCCAAAGAATTAATAGATAGATGGAGTATTGCAATGACGCCACTGAAAGCCGGTGATACTGCGCCGAAATTTAGCTTGCCCGATCAGGACGGTGAACAGGTTAGTCTGACCGACTTCCAGGGACAAAAAGTATTGGTTTACTTTTATCCCAAGGCCATGACCCCTGGCTGTACCGTGCAAGCCTGCGGGCTGCGTGATAATATGGACGAACTGCATAAATCGGGCGTGGAAGTTCTCGGCATCAGCACCGACAAACCGGAAAAGCTGTCGAAATTCGTTGAGAAAGAACTGCTTAATTTCACCCTGTTGTCCGATGCCGATCACAGCGTGGCCGAAGAATTCGGCGTATGGGGTGAAAAATCCTTTATGGGTAAAACCTATGACGGCATACATCGCATTAGCTTCCTGATCGGACTCGACGGCAAGATTGAGAAGGTGTTCGACGACTTCAAAACCAGTAACCATCACGATATCGTGCTGGCCTACCTTAAAGGCGCCTGATTCATCATGCCGGCCATGATTGTCCGGCCTGCGGGCCGGTCAGTGCTTGCCGGCGCGAAAAAAAGCCAGAACGCTTAGTTGCCGTCGCTGTCAAAGACTGTATCGCTACGGCTCAGGTAGAGGATGGAGTTTATGCTACCAAGGATGAAAAACAGCCTTATCGCCGGCCTGCTGGCCGCCATGGCCCTGACCTATTGCCCGTTTCTGTTGGCTGATGATTCGGACCAGTTGCCCGATATGGGCACCACGGCCGGCAGCACGCTGAGCATCGGCCAGGAAATACAGATGGGGGATTTTTATGTCCGTCAGTTGCGCGGCAATTCGCCCCTGATTAACGACCCCCTGCTCGAGGCCTATATCAACCATCTGGGCAACATTCTGGTGTCCCATGCCCATTCGGTGAATTTCCCGTTTCACTTCTTCCTGATCCGCAACGACGAACTGAACGCCTTTGCCTTTTTCGGCGGCAACGTGGTGGTGCATTCGGCGATATTCCGCTATACCGATAACGAAAGCCAGCTAGCCTCGGTGCTGGCCCATGAAATATCCCATGTGACCCAGCGCCACCTGGCGCGCGCCATGGAAGATCAAAAACGCAGCGCGCCTCTGACCTGGGCCGGCGCGCTGGGGTCCATATTGCTGACCATGGCTAACCCGCAAATGGGCATGGCGGCGCTCAGCGGTACCCTCGCCGGGACGCAGCAGGGAATCATCAGCTTTACCCAGGGCAACGAGCAGGAAGCGGATCGCGTCGGCATTCAGGTGTTGCAGCGCTCCGGTTTTGATCCGCAGGCCATGCCTGATTTTTTGCAAAAGCTGGCGGACGATACCCATTATTCCACTACCCCGCCGGAAATGCTGTTGACCCACCCCCTGCCGATGAGCCGCCTGGCGGATATCCGCAACCGGGCCAACCAGATGCGGCATGTGGTGATGGATTCGTCACAGGACTTTTATCTGGCCAAGGCGCGGATTCTCGGCATGTACAGCACCACCAACAACGTTCTGGGGGACGACACCCTCACCCACTGGAAAAAGGGCAACGCGCGTCAGCAAATCGCCGCGCAATATGGTGAAGCGGTGCTGTTTCTAGAGGCGAAAAAATACGACGATGCCCGCCGATCCCTGCAACCGCTGCTCAGCAAACAGCCGGCCAGTATCTGGTTCGTGGATTTGATGACCGATATCGACCTGGCGCAGCAGCGCGCGCCTCAGGCCATTGCCCGGCTGGAGGCGCTGGTAAAGGTACAGGACAATTCCGCCAATCCGGTTTTGCTGCTTAATCTGGCGAACGCTTACGTGGAAGGCCATCGTTATAATGATGCCATCCATCTTCTTAACCGTTACACCTTCAATCATCAAGACGATACCAACGGCTGGGATCTCCTGGCGCAAGCCTGCGCCGGCTTGGGAATGAGGGATCAGGAACTGGCGGCGCGCGCGGAAAGCCTGGCGCTGAACGGCCAGCTCGATCAGGCCGTCCGGGCATTAAGCAATGCCAGCTCGCTGGTGAAATTGGGCAGTCTGCAACAGGCCCGTTACGATGCCCGGATCGATCAGCTGCGGGATTTGGAAAAACGCTTCAAGCCTTACCAGAAATCCTGAGGGCAGGACGCCCTGAGCTTGTTGACAAAATGCCCGGTCGGAACAGGCTGCCAGATCGTAAACACGCCGTGAATACATCCTTGTAGGCTCGATCCGCGCCATCCTTGGCGCGGACGGTTTACTCTTCCGGCAGCCTGTCCCGCCTTGTTGACTCCAAATACCTTTGTCGGCAGTCTGAGGGCGGGACGCCCTGTGGTTATCGACGGTTCGGGCGCCGTTGAGCGCCGCCTTTATAAATGCAAAATCTCTTTGACAAAGGGAATGGTCAGCTTGCGCTGGGCACTGATGGAGGCGTGATCGAGCTGATCCAGGGTTTGTGACAAGGTCCGCATATCCCGCTCCAGCCGTTTAAGCAGAAAACGGCTGACGTCTTCCGGCAGCTCGAAACCACGCAGTTTGGCCCGCAGCTGCAGGGCGGCGCCTTTCTCCTCGTCGGACAAAGGCTGAAGCCGGTAGATTTGTCCCCAATCCAGACGCGAGGCCAAATCCGGCAGGTTCAGTTTCAGCTGGCGCGGCGGGCAGTTGCCGCTGATGATGAGACGGGTTCGCCCGGTTTCCTGTATCCGGTTGTAGAGATTGAAAATAGCCATTTCCCAAGGCTCGTCACCGGCGATGCATTCAATATTATCAATGGTGACCAGCGCCAGTTGCTCCATGCCGTCCATTACCTCCGGCACGAACCAGGTCCGTTTATCCAGCGGCACATAGCCGACGGCTTCCCCGCGGCCGGAGAGTTCGGCGCAGGCGGCGTGCATCAAATGGCTGCGCCCGCCCCCCGTGCGGGACCAGAAGTAAAGATAACTCCCGTGCTCTTCGGTTAACATGCTGTGCAATGCCGCCAGCAGCGACAGATTTTCACCCGCATAAAAGCTGGCGAACGTTTCGTCATCTGGCAGATAAAGCGGTAAAGAGAGTTGTGCCGGCGTAGTCAGAATTACCTCAATGCAAACAGGCAGGATAACAGGTTTAGTTTAACATAAAATTCAAAAGGGGATAATATGGAAAGGATGGCTTGGCAAAGTTAATTTGCCTGATACATAATCCGTTTTTCCATAAGTAACTAGAAATCTTTTTTTATCATAACGCTCATTGGGAACGGCAAACCTCGTTTGTTCCGTGACAGGAGAGGCTTATCGTTCCCATGGGGTATTAATGGAATTGAAGTTTTTTTAAAACCATCCGATTAGCTATTTCAATGAATATTGCAGGGAGTAAAGAACATGAAACATCAGCCGTTGGAGTGCTCGGAAATCATAAATAACTTAAACAATCAGACCACATCGGCCGGCGCCCCGCCGTTATTAACGGTATTAATTATCCGGCTTGCCTACGTGAGCGGACATAGCAGGGAAGAGGTTGCCGCACTACTGCTTAAGCCGTATAAACAAGGGTTTATCAATACGAATGATGCTGAAATTATTACCCGGCATTTCCCGTTTTTAGAAAAGGTCGCCCTGAAACTGGATTTGATTAATTATACTATTACATTAATGGCCGCTTATATGGAAATAGAGGTGGCTTATGCCAAAGGAATAATCCTGCCAAGAAATATAGTGACGGATATTATGACAAGTTATCATTAATGGTCAGTCTGATAAAAGAATGAGTAATGTTTTATTCGACGACGGGCGAACGTAATGCCGTCAAGATACTGCATTCGTTCATGCGTTTCTGCCGGTAGCGGCGACGTAGCTCATAAAGCTTTATTTCCGGCACCGCCGGTGGGCTAATCCTTTCCTGCACCGCGGCAAGATGCCGCTCCAGCGGAAAATCAATATCAGGACAGGCGCGCTCCCTTCAACATGTCCGCTTCACGCGCGGCGATCGCGGGCCTACCGCGCCATGGGGCACTTCGGCCGCCGCCGGACGGCGGCTTCGGCCCCATTGTCACGGTCTCCCTTTAACATGTCCGCTTCACGCAGGGTGATCGCGGGTCTAGCGTTCCGGCTTTTCCAGATTGGCGGCGTCAAGGACCGGCGTGCTGTCAGCGTCGATTATCACTTCTTCACCGCGGACCAGGGTAATCACCTTGAATAGCAGGCTCAAGCCGATACCCACGACGGTAGCCAGGGCCATGCCCTTCAGTTCGGCGGCGCCGATATGTATTTTCGCGCCGCTGACGCCGATAATCAGGATGACCGAGGTCAGGATGAGATTTTGCGGCTTGTTATAATCCACTTTCGATTCAATCAGTACCCGGATCCCCGAGGCGGCAATCACCCCGTACAGCAGCAGCGAGACGCCCCCCATCACCGGGACCGGCACCGCCTGGATCGCCGCGGCAAGCTTGCCGATACATGACAATAGGATGGCGAATATCGCCGCGCCGCCGATTACCCAGGTGCTGTAAACCTTGGTGATGGCCATGACGCCGATATTCTCGCCGTAGGTGGTGTTGGGGGTGGAGCCGAAAAAGCCTGAAAGCATGGTGGAAACGCCATTGGCGAACATTGAACGATGCAGGCCGGGATCGCGCAGGAGATCGCGCTTGACGATATTGGCGGTGACCACCAGATGGCCGATATGCTCGGCAATCACCACCAGCGCCGCCGGCAGGATGGTCAGAATGGCCACCCATTCAAAACGCGGTGTGTAAAAGGTCGGCATGGCAAACCAGTGCGCGGCCGCCACCGGCGATAAGTCCACCGCGCCCATAAACCAGGCCAGGGCATAACCCGCCAGTACCCCGATAAGGATCGGGATAATCGCCAGGAAACCGCGGAACAGTACGGACCCCAGCACCGTCACCGCCAGGGTCACCATGGAAATGATGACGGTGGAGTGATCAACGCTTGCCCCGTCGGCAGGCAGTAGCCCCGCCATATTGGCCGCAACGCCCGCCAGTTCCAGGCCGATAACCGATACGATGGCTCCCATCGCCGCCGGCGGGAATACCACCTCGATCCAGCCGGTGCCGGCCACTTTGACAATCCATGCCACGATGCAAAACAGCGCGCCGCAGGCGATAAAGCCCCCGAGGGCCGATTCGTATCCCATCGGCAGCAGCAGCAGCACCGGCGATATAAAGGCAAAGCTTGACCCCAGATAGGCCGGGATTTTTCCTTTGCAAATGAACAGATACAGCAGGGTGCCGATGCCGTTGAACAACAGCACGGTGGCGGGATTGATTTTGAATAAAATCGGCACCAGGACGGTGGCGCCGAACATGGCGAACAGGTGTTGTAAGCTCAATGGGATGGTTTGCAGCAACGGCGGGCGTTCATCCACTGCGATGGCGCGACGGGTCATGTGAGTTCCTCAATTTAAAATCAAAAAAAACCGACCCTTCCGGTCGGCTTGATGTTATTTGGTACCGAATAACTTATCGCCCGCATCGCCGAGGCCCGGCATGATGTAGCCTTGCTCGTTGAGGCCCTCGTCAATGGCCGCCGTGTAGAGTTCAATATCGGGATGCGCCGCTTCCAGCGCCGCCAGCCCTTCCGGCGCCGCCACCAGTACCAGCACCTTGATAGCTTTGCAGCCGGCCTTTTTCAGCAGATCGATTGTGGCAATCATCGAGCCGCCGGTGGCAAGCATAGGATCCACCACCAGGGCCATGCGCTCGTTGATATCCGACACCAGCTTTTGAAAATAGGGCACCGGCTTGAGCGTGGTCTCGTTGCGGTAGATGCCCACCACGCTGATACGCGCGCTGGGGACGTTTTCCAATACGCCGTCCATCATGCCCAGGCCGGCGCGGAGGATAGGCACGACGGTAATTTTTTTGCCCTTGATCTGATCGATTTCAACCGGACCGCACCAACCCTCGATGGTGACTTTTTCAGTCTCGAGATCGGCGGTTGCCACATAGGTCAGTAAACTACCCACTTCCGATGCCAATTCGCGAAAACGCTTGGTGCTGATGTCATTTTCACGCATTAAACCAAGCTTGTGTTTAACGAGCGGGTGTTTTACTTCAACGATCTTCATCATTACTCTCCCCAGGAAGCATTGAACGGTCAAAAAAATCGCGAGATTATAACCCCTTTTTTTTGCCGCGCCCTATGAAAATAGCTGATCCCGATCAATGGATTATTAAAATTCACTATAGACAATGAAAAGCCAAATGGTTTGACAACACCACTCGCAAACGTTTGCCCGCGCTGTTAGAATTGCCCGCGCCCTATTTAAACCGCAACATATCATCTCCGTGGGGATCTTGCAGTGACCGAAAAAACCTCTCTCAGCTATAAAGACGCAGGTGTGGATATCGATGCCGGCAACGCATTGGTAGACCGCATTAAAGGTGTGGTGAAACAGACGAAACGTCCCGAAGTCATGGGCGGGCTGGGTGGCTTCGGTGCGCTGTGCGCGATACCGCAGAAATACCGCGAGCCGATTCTGGTTTCCGGCACCGACGGTGTCGGCACGAAACTGCGTCTGGCGATGGATCTGCAACGTCACGATACCATAGGTATCGATCTGGTGGCGATGTGTGTGAATGATCTGGTGGTGCAGGGAGCCGAACCGCTGTTTTTCCTTGATTACTTCGCTACAGGAAAACTGGATGTGGATACCGCCGCCCAGGTCATCACCGGCATCGCGGAGGGCTGCAAGCAGGCCGGCTGCGCGCTGGTGGGGGGCGAAACGGCGGAAATGCCCGGCATGTACCACGGTGAGGATTATGATGTCGCCGGTTTCTGCGTCGGCGTGGTGGAGAAATCAGAGATCATCGACGGCAGTAAAGTCCGGGCGGGGGATACGCTGCTGGCTCTGGCTTCCAGCGGTCCGCACTCCAACGGCTACTCACTGGTGCGTAAAATTCTGGAGTTCAGCCAGACCGATCCGCTGCAAACGCAGCTTGAGGGCGCGCCTTTGGCGGATCATCTGCTGCAGCCTACCCGCATCTACGTCAAGGCGCTGCTGCAGCTTATCGCCCAGACGGAAATCCATGCCATCGCCCATCTTACCGGCGGCGGTTTTTGGGAGAACATCCCCCGGGTATTGCCGGCGGATACCCGTGCGGTGATTAACGAAAGCAGCTGGCAGTGGCCGGCGGTATTCCATTGGCTGCAGCAGGCCGGCAACGTAAGCCGCCATGAAATGTACCGTACCTTTAACTGCGGCGTCGGCATGGTGATAGCGGTTCCGGCCGAGAGCGCGGACAGCGCGCTTGCTATGCTGGGCGCCCTGGGGGAAACCGCCTGGAAGCTGGGGGAGATCGAACCCCTTACCGGCGAGGACCGGGTGATCATCCGCTGATGAAAAAGATTGTCGTGCTTCTCTCCGGCGAAGGCAGCAATCTTCAGGCGGTAATGGATGCCTGCCGGGACGGTAAAATTCCGGCGCGGATCGCCGCGGTGTTCAGCAACCGCGCCGATGCCTACGGATTACAGCGCGCCGCCCAGGGAAGCCTGCCGGCCCATGCCCTTAATCCCGGCGATTATCCCCATCGGGCCGCCTTTGACCTGGCGTTGATGGAACGCATTGATGAACACCGGCCGGACGCGGTCATCCTGGCGGGTTATATGCGTATCCTGTCGCCGGCGTTTGTCAGCCATTATGCGGGCCGGCTGCTGAATATCCACCCTTCCCTGCTGCCGCGCTATCCCGGCCTGCACACCCACCGCCAGGTCTTGGCCAACGGTGATGCTGAACACGGCACGTCAGTGCACTTCGTCACCGAGGAACTGGACGGAGGGCCGGTGATTTTGCAGGCGAAGGTGCCGGTGTTTCCGGACGATAATGAAGCGGAGCTGGCGGCGCGCGTCAAAACCCAGGAACACGCCATTTATCCCCTGGCTATCCGTTGGCTGCTGCAGGGCCGCCTGGAATTGCGGGACGGCATGGCGCGGTTGGACGGGCTGCCGTTGCCGCCGGCCGGCTACGCGGCGGATTAGGCCTAGCGCAGACGTCCGGTAATATACTCTTCGGTTTTACGTTCCGCCGGCGAGGTAAACAAACGATCAGTGGCGCTGAATTCCACCAGGCGGCCCTGGTGGATAAACGCGGTATAATCCGATACCCGCGCCGCCTGCTGCATGTTATGCGTCACCAGCACCAGGGTGAAATGCGCTTTCAGTGAGATCATCAGCTCCTCGATGGTCAGCGTGGTGATGGGATCAAGCGCCGATGTCGGCTCATCCAGCAATAAAATTTCCGGCTCGACGGCAATGGCCCGGGCGATGACCAGCCGCTGCTGCTGGCCGCTGGAGAGGCGGAAGGCGTTTTCCCGCAGACGATCCTTCACTTCATGCCACAGCGCGGCGGCGCGCAGCGCCTGTTCAGCCGCGATATCCAACGCCCTACGATCGCGGATCCCCAGCAGCCGCAGGCCGTAGACCACGTTATCATAGATGGATTTCGGAAAAGGATTGGGGCGCTGGAATACCATGCCCACCCGCCGGCGCAAGGCCACCACGTCCTGCTGCGGATGATAGATATTTTCTCCTCCCAGACGGACCTCTCCCTCTACGCGGCAATCTTCGGTAAGATCGTTCATGCGGTTAAAACAGCGCAGCAACGTCGATTTGCCGCAGCCCGAGGGACCGATAAGCGATGTGATGTGCCGCTTGGGTATGCGCAGGCTGATATCCTCCAGCGCCGGCCGTCCGTTGTAATACACCGCGAGGCTTTTCGCCTCCAGCGCCGTTTGCCCGACATCCAGCAGGCTGATATCCGGCACCGGCGGGAAAATACCCTGCTTTACCAATGACATGGCTTGTTCTCCATTAAAGCGTCAGCGCGCGGTATTTTTCCCGCAGGCGGTGGCGCAGGCCGATGGCCGCCAGGTTCAGTCCGATGACAATAAGTATCAGCAACAGCGCCGTGGCAAACAGCAGCGGACGTGCGGCATCGCTGTCCGGGCTTTGAAACGCCATATCGTAGATCTGAAAGCCAAGATGCATAAATTTCCTTTCCGGATGTAGATAAGGAAAGACGCCGTCGATGGGCAGCATGGGGGCGGATTTTATCACGCCCACCAGCATCAGCGGAGCGGTTTCGCCTGCCGCCCTGGCCACCGCCAGAATCAGGCCGGTTATCATGGCGGGCGCCGCGCCGGGCAGCACCACGCGCCACAGGGTCTCCGCCCGGGTCGCTCCCAGGGCCAGCGATCCGTGGCGCAGCGAAGAGGGGATACGCTCCAGCCCCTCCTCGGTAGCGACGATAACCACCGGCAGCGTCAGCAATGCCAGGGTCAACGACGCCCACAGCAGGCCGGGGGTGCCGAAGGTGGGGTTGGGCAAGGCATCGGCATAAAACAGCTTATCCAGCGTCCCCCCCAGCACATACACAAAAAATCCCAGCCCGAAAACGCCGTATACGATGGACGGCACTCCCGCCAGATTGCCCACCGAGATCCGTATCAGGCGGGTGAGCCAGTTTGAACGCGCATATTCATGCAGATAAATCGCCGCCATCACCCCCAGCGGCATCACCATCACCGACATCAGCATCACCAGCAACAGCGTGCCCACCATGGCCGGGAAAGCGCCGGCGCGGGCGTCGGCGTCTTCTCCCGAGCCACCGACAAACCGGCTCACCTGTCCGCTCCACAGCCGCACTTTTTCCAGGGTCGTCATATGGTTGGGAAACCAGGCGCTTTCTATCTCCCGCAGCGGTATCATCCGCACGGCGCCCTCCGCGTCCCGCAGCACCAGCTGATCCCGATCCAGCTCTTTCTCCACCGTCGCCAGTTGCCGGTCCACCTGGTCCATCCGGCGCGCAAGTTCAGCCTGCGCGGCGCCGAAGTCCGCCTGATTGCGGGCCGACCATTGCCCGGCCTTTATCCATTGCCGCCGCTGGCTATCCAGGCGTTCCGCCCGCTGATCCAGTCCTGACCGTTCGACGCCGCGCAGTTCCCGTGCCAGCCGGCGCTGGGTCTCCATCAGCGCCAATCGTTGCCGCAGCGCGCGGGGCATATCGACGGCGGTCAGCGGCTGCCCGTCTTCCAGCATTCCTTGTAAATAACCATATTCCTTACTGTAAAAGCTCCGCTGCACCACCAGTACATCGGCAGGGCGTTGCCGTGCGCTCACCCGGTCAGCCGCCACGGTATAAAAGTCACGATCCGCATCCGTGCCGCCGATACGAATCACATATTTCCTCCCGTCCTCCGTCCGCGCCGCGCCGCTGCCGGCCGAAGCCCCTTGTCCCCTGACGGCGACTATTTCCCCCAGCAATCGGCCCGGTTGCCCGGCCATGGCGCTCAGCTGGAACTGGTAAACCGGCTGAGGCCAGAACAGCCGCATTGCCTGCCAGCTCAACAGCGCAATCAACGACAGCATGGCCAGCAAACTGATACTGACCGAACCGGCGGTAAGCCAAATCCAGGGACGGCCGGAACGAAACCAGGCGTTCATCCGTTCTCTCCATCCTGTTGCCGATAACGCTCGCGCAAACGCATTCGCAGCGCCTCTGCCAGGGTGTTAATCAGAAAAGTGAATACAAACAGCACCAGCGCGGTAAGCAGCAATATGCGGTAGTGGTCGCCGTTTTGCGCCGCTTCCGGGATTTCAATGGCGATATTGGCCGCCAGCGCCCGCAGTCCTTGAAACAGGCTGCCGTCAACCCGCGGCATATTGCCGCTGGCCATCAGCACAATCATGGTTTCGCCAATGGCGCGGCCCAGCCCCAGGATCAGCGCCGAAAACAGGCCGGCGCCGGCGGTGGGCAGGGTGACGCCCAACAAGGTCTGCCAGGGTGTGGCGCCCAGGGCCAGCGAGCCTTGAACCAGCCTCACCGGAACGTTGAACAAGGCATCCTCCGCCAGCGAGAACATCAACGGGATCAGGGCAAATCCCATGGCAATGCCCACCACCAGCGCATTCATCGGGTTGTAATGCTCACCCAGCCGCTCCGACAGGGGAACGCCGAACAGCACCCGGTCAATCCACGGCGATAGACGGCACATCAGGACGACGGTGAACGCCGCCAGGGGCAGCAATACCAGGCAATCCCAGCCAGGGGCGAACCGGTTGCGCCAACCGGCCGGCAGCCGGCTTACACCCCAGCCGGCGGCCAATATCACCGCCGGCAGCACCGCCGGCAGCAGTAAAACGCCGCTCAGCACCCGGGTAACATGGGGCGCCAGCCATACACCGGCGATCAGCCCGATAATCACGCTGGGCACCGCCCCCATGATTTCCATGGCGGGCTTGACCCAGCGCCTCAATACCGGCGCCATAAACCAGGCGGTATACATCGCCGCGGCCAGAGCCAGCGGGGTGGCGAACAGCATAGCGTAACCGGCGGCCTTCAGGGTGCCGGCCAGCAGCGGCACCAGGCTGAATTTACCGCTGTCACGGCCGTCTGCGGAGGTGGACTGCCAGGTCCAGGCCGGCGCGGGATAATGTCCGTACCAGACCTTTTGCGTCAGCGTGCGCCAGCTGACTTCAGGAGACCCCAGGCTAAGGCGCCAGCTGTGCCATCCGTGACCGTCCACCGCCACGATGCCGGCCTCCCGCGGCGCGAAGGCGGCCTGAGCCCCGGCAAGAAGCCTGGCGGACCAGCGCCGGCTGCTTTCACGGGCGCTGAACAGCGAAAAGTCACCGTTGGGGGCCAGTACGCCAAACAGCGGCCGCTGCGGCGAAACCATGATTTGCGCGCCGGGCCGGATCGGGCCGGTAAAGCGCCGGATGGCGGTGAGGTGGTTCCCGCCGGGCGCCGGCACGTCGGACCATAACGTCAATTTCTCTTCACTGTCCCGCACCAGCAGCGAACCGTCCGCGGGCAAGGGCGTTATCTCCACCGGCCCGCCGGCCGCCAGCGCCACCTGCTCCCGCAGACGCGGCGTACCGTCGTCCCCCCATTGATAAAGGCTCAGACGCGTGCCGGACACCACATACAGCTGGCGTCCGTCGGCGGACAGGGATAATCCATCGACGGCGGCGTTAAGGGGCGGCGGCAGCCGGCGTATCCTATCCCGGGCGCCGATGCGGGCTAAGACAATTTCGCCGGAGGCCGATTGCGCCGCAATGGTCGCCGTATCGTCATCCGTTTGCGCCAGCGTCACATGGCGCAGCGGCAGTCCGTCATCGCTGAGTGCGCGCAGCCCCTCGCCGAAGGGGAAAGTCCATTGCGCCGTTTCGGCCGGATGAGGGCTGAACACCGGTCGCGTTACCCTGATATTGCCGCGGCGGTCGGCCATGATATACAGCGGCTGTCCGCCCGTGGCGGCCGCCAGGGAGGAAAAATCCGCCATCAGGGGCACCGCCGCCGGCGTTTCCCCGTCCCGCAGCCGGATAAACCGCCCCAGGCCGCCTTTATCGATGCCATATCCCCAGGAAAGAGATTCATCGGCGCCCCAGGCCAGCGGCGCCGATGACGCAGGCAACGCGACGCCGGACGCCGGTTCGATGGCCGGGGAGCGGAACAGGGGCAATACCGCATATAACAGATAGAAAAACATCAGCAGCAGCGCCAGCAGCACCAGTAAACCGCCGGCGCTGACAATACAACGGGTCAGACGGTCGTTTATGCGGCGGTGGCGCGCTGTTTGCAGTGTGGAAAGCCGTTTTTCTGTCATATTATCCTGTTATATAGGAACAATCTCACCGATTAGGCGGATGAAGGAAGCCTATGTTGCCTGTAAGATATTATGATGACAATCTCTAGACAATTGTTGTTATGGACTTTACCCCTTAGGAGTCGATAATGATGACAACACAGGACCTTCCTTCCTGAACAAATTAACGGAGCGGCAATGGGTCAGGAAAAGCTATACAGCGAAAAAGAATTGAGTTGGTTATCTTTCAACGAGCGGGTACTGCAAGAAGCCGCAGACAAAACCAATCCCCTTATCGAACGCATGCGTTTTCTGGGCATTTACTCCAATAATCTTGATGAATTCTATAAAGTCCGGTTCGCCGAATTAAAGCGGCGGATTCTGATCAGCGAAGAACAGGGTTCGCAACTGGCGTCCCGCCATCTGCTTAATAAAATTCAGTCTAAAGTGCTCAATACCGAGCAGGAATTTGACAATCTTTATAATGACCTGCTGTTGGAAATGGCCCGCAACCAGATATTTTTGATTAACGAGCGCCAGCTTTCGCCCAACCAGCAGGAGTGGCTGCGTTCCCATTTCAAGCATCAGCTCCGCCAGCACGTTACGCCCATATTAATCCAGCACGACACCAATCTGGTGGAATTCCTGAAGGATGATTACACCTACCTGGCGGTGGAAATCATCCGCGGACAGAAAACCAGCTATGCGCTGCTGGAAATACCGGCGGACAAGGTGCCCCGCTTTATCAATCTGCCGGCGGAACCGCCGCGCCGTCGCAAGCCGATGATCCTTCTGGACAATATACTTCGCTATTGCCTGGACGATATTTTCACCGGCTTTTTCGATTATGACACCCTCAACGCCTACTCGATGAAAATGACCCGCGACGCCGAGTATGATCTGGTGACGGAAATGGAATCCAGCCTGCTGGAGCTTATGTCCTCCAGTTTGAAACAGCGGCTGACCGCCGAGCCGGTGCGTTTTGTCTATCAGCGGGATATGCCCAACGACATGGTGGAAATGCTGAAAGACAAGCTCGGCATTTCATCCTATGACTCGGTCATCCCCGGCGGACGCTACCATAATTTCAAGGATTTCATTACCTTCCCCAATGTCGGCAAAGCCAACCTGGTGAATAAGCCCCTGCCCCGCCTGCGCCATAACTGGTTCGAGCATTTTCGCAACGGCTTTGACGCCATCCGCGAGCGCGATATCCTGCTGTATTATCCTTACCACACCTTTGAGCACGTGCTGGAATTGCTGCGCCAGTCTTCGTTTGATCCCAGCGTCATCTCCATCAAAATCAACATATACCGCGTCGCCAAGGATTCACGCATTATCGATGCGATGATCCACGCCGCCCACAACGGCAAGAAGGTGACGGTGGTGGTGGAACTGCAGGCGCGCTTCGACGAGGAGGCCAATATCCACTGGGCCAAGCGCCTCACCGAAGCGGGGGTGCACGTTATCTTCTCCGCGCCGGGGCTCAAGATCCATGCCAAGCTGTTTTTAATCAGCCGCCATGAAGGCGACGATATCGTGCGTTATGCCCATATCGGCACCGGCAATTTCAACGAAAAAACCGCCCGGCTGTACACCGATTACTCCTTGATTACCGCCGATCCGCGCATTACCAACGAAGTCCGCCGGGTATTCAACTTTATTGAAAATCCCTATCGCCCGGTGAGCTTCGATTATCTGCTGGTCTCGCCGCAGAATTCGCGGCATATGCTGTACCAGATGGTGGATCAGGAAATCGCCAATGCCCAGGCCGGCATTGCATCAGGCATTACGCTAAAAATCAATAACCTGGTTGATCAGGGACTTATCGACCGCCTCTATGCCGCTTCCGGCGTCGGCGTACCTATCAATATCATGGTGCGCAGTATGTGTTCGTTAATTCCCGATTTACCCGGCATCAGTGAGAATATCCGCGTCATCAGCGTCGTTGACCGGTATCTGGAGCACGATAGGGTTTATGTCTTTGAAAACGGCGGCGATAAAAAGGTTTACCTCTCCTCGGCGGACTGGATGACCCGCAATATCGATTATCGGATTGAGGTGGCGGTGGGTTTGCTGGATCCCAGGCTGAAAAAACAGGTGCTGGATATCCTAGCATTGCTGTTCAGCGACACGGTGAAAGCACGATATATTGATGCCGAACTCAGTAACCGCTATGTCCCCCGCGGTAATCGGCGTAAGGTACGTGCGCAGACTGCCATCTATGATTATATTAAACGATTGGAACAATCCGGAGATCAGGCCTGACGTATGCCACTAAACAACTCAACCTCGTCCAAACCCGAAGAATTCGCGGCCATCGATCTCGGTTCGAACAGTTTCCATATGGTAGTCGCCCGGGTGGTAAACGGGGCGCTGCAGATTCTCAGCCGATTGAAACAGCGCGTGCATCTAGCGGACGGCCTCGATGCCGGCAATCGTCTGAACGAGGAAGCCATCGTTCGCGGTTTGAACTGTCTGGCGCTGTTCGCCGAGCGTTTGCAGGGTTTCCCGCCGCAGCGGGTTACCATGGTCGGCACCCACGCCCTGCGTGAAGCGATTAACGCCGAGGAGTTTCTCAGCCGGGCGGCAAAAGTAATCCCCTACCCCATTGAAATCATTTCCGGCCATGAAGAAGCGCGGCTGATTTTCATGGGCGTGGAACACACCCAATCCGAGAAGGGCCGCAAGCTGGTCATCGACATCGGCGGCGGCTCCACTGAACTGGTGATTGGCGAAAATTTCGAACCGATACTGGTGGAAAGCCGCCGTATGGGCTGCGTCAGCTTCGGCAACCAGTTTTTTCCCGGCGGCGTCATCAGTCCGGTGCATTTCCGCCGCGCCCGGCTGGCGGCGGCGCAAAAACTGGAAACCCTGGCCTGGCAATACCGTCTGTTGGGGTGGCAGGTCGCCCTGGGCGCCTCGGGGACCATCAAGGCCGCCTGCGAGGTTTTGGCCGAGCTGGGGGAGAAGGACGGCGGCATCACCCCGGAACGCCTGCAGCTACTTTATGACAAAGTGATGAAATTCAAAAGTTTTAGCGCGCTTAATCTCCCCGGTCTGTCCGAAGAACGTAAAAGCGTTTTCGTGCCGGGGCTGGCTATCCTGTGCGGCGTGGTGGATACGCTGGCCATCAGCGAATTGCAGTTCTCCGATTGCGCCTTGCGCGAAGGCGTCCTGTATGAAATGGAAGGCAGGTTCCATCACCAGGATATCCGCAGCCGTACCGCGCGCAGCCTGGCTGAACATTATAATATCGACAGCGAACAGGCCAAACGGGTCAGCGATACCACCGATGAGCTGTATCAGCAGTGGTACAACCAAAACGAAGATTTGCGCAACGAACAGTTGGAAGCCCTGCTGAAATGGGCGGCCCTGCTGCATGAAGTGGGTTTGGGCATAAACCACAGCGGGATGCAGCGTCATTCCGCGTATATCCTGCAGCAAACCAATATGCCGGGATTCAATCAGGAGCAGCAGCTATTGCTGGCCACCCTGGTGCGTTTTCACCGCAAGGCCATTAAGCTTGAGGAAATGCCCCGCCTGAATCTTTTCCGGAAAAAACATTTTTTGCCCTGTCTGCAGTTGCTCCGGCTGGCGGTTTTGCTCAATAATCAACGTCAGGCCACCACGCCCATGCAATTGAGGCTTACCACCGACCAGAATCATTGGACCTTAACGTTCCCGGCCGGCTTTTTTGCCCAGAACAACCTGGTGCAGCTGGATTTGGAACGTGAGCAGAGCTACTGGTCGGACGTTCCCGGCTGGCAACTGGACATTACAGAGGACACAGCACCCTGAGAGACAAAGACGGATTAATGAAACTGGCTTATCCGCGTAAACGGCGACGAACCTCGGTTCGGATGACCCGTTGGATTTTGCTTATCAGTTTTATTATATTATTCGGTCGCTTAATCTATGCCACCATCGGCGCTTGGCAGCATCAGCAGGATGGGACCGCGGAGCCGACGGAGCAAGTCGTTAACGACGATTCCCGGCCGGATGACTAAGCCCTGGCATGAAATTTAACGTATGCCAGGGTTGTTGCGGCGAAAACTTCGTGTTTTGCCACGCCCCTCCCCAACGTTTAAAGCGCCTTAAAATCACTTAATTATATCTTATCCGCTTGCTTTGGTCCGTTGTAGACAGGATTCTATCATTCTCTATATGAAGTGGCTGGGCGTTCAGCCTGTCTTCAATTCTGCTCCGGTTAGAGCCCTCCATTGTTTTAACAAGCGAATCATTTCCTCAATAGAGTATTTTATAGCAGTATCAAACATAGTGCCTTCCGGGTTGGGATTATCGAATCCTTTGTTAGCATCAACCAGTCCGCGCTCTAAAAAAATGCTCGATATCTCAGTGCCTTGTCAACCCTGTAACATAAGGAATGTTGCCGTTATGCCCGTGGTGAAACATAATGCCTCGCAACCGGCGAAAGCAAGACATCAGGTCTTCTCGCTATTACTGGACAACCGCCCCCTGGTGGACAGCATCCTGGGCCGGCCCGGCCGCAAATCCACCGTTTCGCCGGAGAGACTCCTGGATCAAACCGCCCGACTTGCCGATATACAACGACAACTGCGCGCGGCGGATGCGGCGGATATATTGGAAAGCCTGCCGCTGGACAAACGGTTGGCGTTCTGGCGTCTGATTGATAATGACAAACGCGGTAAAATCCTGGTGGAAATCTCGCCGGTCATCCGCCACCGCCTGATAGCCGACATGAACCCCGGCGATATTCTGAAAGCCGTCAGGCCGCTGGAGGTGGATGAGCAGGCCTGTCTAGCGCATTATTTGCCGCGGGACATCGTCAGCCGGATGCTCACCGCCCTGGAGCCCCGGCAACGGGCACAGGCGCGGGCGATGATGAATGCCGAGCGGGACAGCGTCGGCCGGTATATGGATGTCGAGCTGGCGACGGTTCGCCCCGATGTGACGCTGGCCGTGGTGCAACGCTATTTGCGCCGGCGCCGAACGCTGCCAAAGAACAGCGATAAACTGTTTGTGGTGGATCGGAAAAACCAGCTGGTGGGAGAACTGGCATTGACCGCGATTTTACTTAACCCGCCGGGCAAACAGGTAGCCGAGGTCATGGAGGCCAACCCCGCCGCCTTCCTGCCGGATGATGCGGCCAGGGACGCGGCCGGCGCCTTCGAACGCTACGATCTCGTCACCGCCCCGGTTGTGGATATCAAGGGCAAGCTGGTAGGCCGGCTGGGTATCGAACACATGGTTGATGTGATTATTGCCGAAAACGACGAGACCCAGCGCCGTCTTGGCGGTATCGGCCCGGCGGCGGACATCTACGCCCCGATACGCAACACGCTGCGCGCCCGCTGGGGCTGGCTGGCGATAAATCTCGCCGCCGCGTTTATCACATCCCGCGTCATCGGCCTGTTTGAAGGCACGCTATCGGTCTTGGTGTCATTGGCCGCCCTGATGCCCATTGTGGCCGGTATCGGCGGCGCGGGGGGCAACCAGGCCATGACCATGATTGTGCGGGGACTGGCGCTCCGTCAATTGGCAAAGGGCAGCGCCGTTTTTCTGCTATTGCGCGAACTGGGCGCAGCCGTCATCAACGGCGTGTTATGGGGCGGCATCATGGGGTTGGCCACTTGGTTTTTATACCGTAATGCGGGGCTGGGAGGGGTAATAATGCTGGCTATGCTGTTTAATTTTATCCTGGCGGCGTTGATGGGGGTAATGATTCCCCTCGCCATGGCACGGCTGGGGCGCAATCCGGCGGCACGCTCCAGCGTCATGATCGCTGCAATAACCGATACCGGCGGTTATTTTATTTTTTTGGGACTGGCGACCGTTTTTTTAGCGCACCAAGCATAAGAGATAATCATCCTTTTCAGTAGTGAACTGCTATTCTAAATATAAGAATCCTCAGGATATAATTATGGGCGCCAGCAATAAGCTCTCCATTAACCATAATAATTATTGGCCCATCATTACGGCAATCGCCCTGCTTGTTTTCATAATAACCCTGTGGTGTTTGTCCATGGGCAGCACGGACCTTTCCGTTTCGCCATTGTGGTTTACCACGGCGATCCTGCTGGCGGCGCTATTCTCGCTGCCGTTGCGGCGCTGGGCAGCGCTGATACTCGCCAGCGCCCTGGCCCTGACGGCCGCAAATCTCCTGGCCGGCGCCGGCCCGGCCAGCGGCCTGCCGTTAACGGCGACCACCCTGCTGGAAGCGGTATTCGGCGCCTGGCTGTTGAAATACGCACTGGATCCGCTGGACCCTTTAAACGGCATCGTCTCCTGGCTGAAGTTTTTCTTCATCGCCGTGGTATTGGTTCCCGCCATCGCCGCCGCAACCGCCGCGCTTTTTTTTCACGTTCCCCCGGCGCGCCTGGCGCCGTTTATTATACATTGGCTTACCGCGGAAGGGGTGGGTATTCTCGCCCTGACTCCAGTGGGAATATTGTGCCGGCGGCCGGCCTTAATCCAGATGCTCAAGCAGAAAACCTGGATTGAAATGTTCATAACGGCGTTATTTACCCTTGCCGTGAGTTATCTGGCGATAAAATTACTGCCCTTCCCGTTTACCTTCGCGGCCTTGCCGCTGTTCTTCGGCGCCATACGGTTGCCGCGTTTTGAAGCCTTCTGCCTGTTTCTTATCGTCACCGTGACGCTGTTTTTCGCCCTGATAACGGGTTTCCTCCATCTCAATATTCCACAAATTATCAATCCGGGATTATTACCGCAAATGCCCTTGTTGATAATATTGATTCCCGCCCACGCCATGGCCATGGTCATGTATGCCTTTCGGGTTGAACGCAGCAATATTTTGCAAAGCGAAACCCGCTTTCGCTATGCCATGGAATATTCCGCCATCGGCATGGCATTGGTATCCCTGGAGGGAACCTGGTTACAGGTAAATAAAGCCCTGTGCCGCTTTTTAAAATACAGTCCCCGGCAGTTGGAACAGCTCAGTTTTCAGGAGATTACCCACCCGGACGATTTGACCACCGATCTCGAGCAGCTCAATGACTTGATTAACGGGGTCATTGAGAGCTATACGCTGGAAAAACGCTATATCCGCAGCGACGGTGAAATTGTCTGGGCACTGCTGGCGGTTTCACTGGTGCGCGATCAGCATGAAGTACCGCTCTATTTTATCTCCCAGATTGAAGATATTACCGAAGTTAAACACAGCGAGATTGTCAACCGCCGCTTAATGGAGCGGATTACGCTGGCGAACGAGGCCGGCGGCGTGGGCATATGGGAATGGAATATTGTTTCCGATGATATGAACTGGGATAAGCGCATGGAGGAGATCTATTCCTTGCCGCCGGGCCAGAAAGCCACCTATGACTATTGGTTGGCCTGTATCATTGACGAAGACCGGGATATGGCGCTGCAGGTTTTCTATAAAGCCATGGACGAACGCAAACCCTTCTCCTTTGAATTTCGTATCCGCGGGCCCGATCAAGAATTGCGCCATATTCGCCTGTACGCCAATGTCCTGGCGGATGAAAACGATCGGGCCGTGCGTATGCTGGGCATCAGCCTTGATTTTACCAGTGAGGCCAGGCTCACCGACGCGCTGCATGAAGAAAAGGAACGGCTGCACATTACCTTGGACTCCATCGGCGACGCGGTCATTTCGATGGATAAACAGATGTGCATCAATTTCATGAATCCGGTGGCGGAAAAAATGACCGGCTGGCTGCAAAGGGAAGCCCACGGCAAACATATCGACAGTATCATACGGCTTACCCTTGGCCATGACGGACCGGCGCTGCCGACCTTATTGCAATCACAGATCGCGTCCAGGCAAAAGGGATCTTCCCTGCAACACTCCCTGGTGCTGCACAGCCGCAGCGGGCAGTTTTTCGATATCCAGCACAACTGCACGCCGCTGAAAAATATCAGCGGTTCCCTATTGGGGGCGGTGCTGGTCATTAAGGATGTCAGCGAGTCCCGTCATTTGATGCAGCAACTGAGCTACAACGCGCTGCATGATGATTTAACCGGGCTGCCTAACCGCGCCAATTTCGCACAGCATCTGGACCAGGCGCTGCATACCGCCATTGCCCAAAAAAGGCGTCATGCGCTGGTATTCATCGATTTGGATCGTTTCAAGGAAATCAACGACCGGGCCGGACATGCGGCGGGGGATGCATTGCTACTGGAGCTGGGCCTGCTGATGCAGAAAAATATCCGGCAGTACGACTGCCTGGCCAGGCTCGGCGGGGACGAATTCGGCTTGATTCTGCCCGACTGTACCCAGGCGGATGCCAAAAAACAGGTCCAGCGCATCATCGATGCCATCAACAGCTATTCATTCCATTGGGAAGATAAATTATATTCTATCGGCGGCAGCGCGGGCATCACCGTGATAACGGAAGAGAATTTCCATACCAAGGAAGTGATGACCCAGGCCGATATCGCCTGTTATACCGCTAAACACAGCGGGCGCGGACAGGTCATCCTGTTCGAGCCGGAGCTCAAGCATCCCGGACTGGTCATGCAGACGCCGGCCATCAGCCGCGACCGGGTTGTGGCGATGATGAAAAACGGCGAGCTGGAAATTATGGCCGGTCCGGTGGCGCCGCCGGCGACGCCGCTCGCCGTCGGTTTTTACCAGCTCTCCGTCGCGGTGGGGCCGCAGGAGCATCGTTCACTGGCCCAGGATGTATTTTATCAGTCGGCGCAGCAGCAGGATTTGCCGCTGCTGCTGGATCATTGGCTGGTGGATCAAATTATGGAGGTTTACGGCGCCGCCATCGCGCATAAAGGCATGACCCTGGTCATTCCCCTCTCCATGGCGGGTCTGAAGGACCAAGCGCTGCTGGACAAACTGCTGTCCCGGTCGGGTTCAGGCACCAGCCCGGAGGCCAATCCCTTAATCATCAGCGTCAGCGGCGCGGCCTTCATGGAAAACTATCCGGCTATTCAAGCGCCATTGCAACGGCTGCGCCGGCAGGGTAATCAGCTTATGCTTGATCAATTCGGCGATAATTTCAGCGCCTTTAACAAATTACCCACCGGCACCATTGATTACATTAAACTGCCGAACCGGTTTGTCCACTCCCTGCACAATAGCCAAATGGACGAGATGATGGTGACCATCATCAATGGGCATATTCATCGCCTCAACGCCCGCTCCATTGCCGGGCCGGCCCATTTGCCGGCGGTACTGGAGAAGCTGTGCCTGCTGGGTATCGATATGGCGGAGGGGGACAGCATAAGCCGCGCCATACCCTTGACCGCCGTGCTCGATAGCGGCTATGCCGCCATAGGCTGATCCCGCGCTCAAGTCGTTGCCATAATGTGCCGGGAACGCTCCCCCTGATAACATTGTTCACTTTCCACCCAGCAGAATTTACCGCCCGAGGCCGTTATCCATTGCCTGCTTTGCTACATTATTGTAAAGTTTGCCGCCTCATTGGCATGGGGAGATGATAATGTTTATCGGATTCGATTACGGTACCGCCAATTGCTCAGTGGCGGTGATGGAGGGCACCCAGCCGCGCTTGCTGCCGCTGGAAGACACCTCGCCCTATATGGCGTCTATGTTATGCTCGCCGACGAGGGATGCGGTGAGTGAATACCTGCATCGCTTCTGGCAGGTGCCCGCCGGCAGCGACGAGAACCAGCAGCTGTTGCGCCGCGCCATCAACGCCAATCGCGAGGACGATATCATCCTCACGGATCAAAGCCTGCAATTCGGCCAGCGCGCCCTGGCCAACTATATCGCCGACCCGGAAGACGTCTACTTTGTGAAATCCCCGAAGTCTTTCCTGGGCGCCAACGGTCTCAAGCCGCAGCAAATCGCCCTGTTCGAGGATTTGGTCTGCGCCATGATGTGCCATATCAAAAGGCAGGCGGAAACGGCATTATCGGCTCCTATTACCCAGGCCATGATCGGCCGGCCGGTGAACTTCCAGGGCACCGGCGGGGAAGAGTCCAACCGGCAGGCGCAGAATATTTTGCAACGCGCCGCCACGCGCGCCGGCTTTTCAGACGTCGCTTTTCAGTTTGAACCGGTGGCGGCGGGTCTTGACTTCGAAGCCACCCTGCGGGAGGAAAAAATCGTCCTGGTGGTGGATATCGGCGGGGGCACCACCGACTGCTCCTTGCTACTGATGGGACCGGAGTGGCTCAAACAGCGTGATCGCCGGGCGAGCCTGCTGGGGCACAGCGGCTGCCGGGTCGGCGGTAACGATCTGGATATCATGCTGGCGTTTAAACAGCTGACGCCGAGCATCGGTATGGGAGGCATGACCAACAAGGGACTGGCGCTGCCGGCGCTGCCCTTTTGGCAAGCGGTGGCGATAAATGATATCCCGGCGCAAAGCGAGTTTTACAGTACCGCCAACGGACGCTTTTTGCGTGAGCTGATGCTGGGGGCCGCCGACCCCGATCGCTTGAGCGGACTGCTGCAGGTTTATCGGCAGCGATTGAGCTACCGGTTGGTGCGCAGCGCCGAACAGAGCAAAATCGCCCTCTCCTCCGAATCGCGCACGGTCGCCCCGCTGGATTTTATCCGCAGCGGCATAGAGGTGCCCATCAGCCAGGCGGAGCTGGAGGACGCCATCCGCCAGCCCATGAACCGGATTCAGCAGCAGGTGGACGAGGTCCTGGCGCAAAGCGGCGCCCCGCGCCCGGATGTGGTCTATCTCACGGGCGGCAGCGCGCGCTCCCCTTTGCTGCGAGCGGCGGTGGAACGCAGCCTGCCGGGCATTCCCCTCACCGGCGGCGATGATTTCGGTTCGGTCACCGCCGGTTTGGCGCGCTGGGCGCAGCGGCAGTTCGCCGGATAACTCCGTACCGCATGGGCTTATAGCGAGGGGCTGTGGGCGAGCATTCCCTGTTTGAGGATAAAGGCTATCAGCGTTTCCAGCCCCTCGCCGGTTTTCAGGTTGGTAAAAGCCCAGGGCCGCTGCGGCCGCATCCGGTCGGTATCTGATTTCATTACCTCCAGGGAAGCGCCCACGTAAGGGGCCAAATCGATTTTGTTTATCACCAGGAAATCCGATTTGGTAATGCCAGGACCGCCTTTGCGGGGGATTTTTTCCCCTTCGGCGACATCAATAACGTATACCGTCAGGTCCGCCAGCTCAGGGCTGAAGGTGGCGCTGAGGTTATCGCCGCCGCTTTCCACAAAAATGATGTCCAGATTGCCGAATTTCCTCGCCAGATCGTCCACCGCCGCCAGATTCATCGATGCATCTTCACGGATGGCGGTATGAGGACAGCCGCCGGTTTCCACGCCGACGATACGCTCAGCCTCCAGGGCGCCGGCTTCGGTAAGAATGCGCTGGTCTTCCTTGGTATAGATATCATTGGTGACCACCGCCAGCTGATAGCGATGGCGCAGGGATTTGCACAGCGCCTCCAGCAGCGCGGTTTTACCGGATCCCACCGGACCGCCCACACCTACACGTAACGGTTGTTTGTACTGTTGCATCATCTTTTCCTAAACGTTATTCGAACAATCAGCGGTCTTGCTCCTTCAGGAACGGAACAAGCGGGAATACTGGGTTTCATGGCAGGAGGATGCAATAGCCTGCAGCGGAAAGCTGCCGCCCAATTCATCGTCCTCAAGGGTCATGGCCTTGGCAAACACCTCGGGCAGGGTGGCCGAAAGAACGCGCAGCAGGCTTTGGGCTTTCTGCTGGCCGAACGGCACCAGCTTGAGTCCCGCCATCACGCTGCTTTCCAGCCAGCTGTAGCCATAACCCAGCGCCAACGCCCGTAGCGGAACGCCCCATTGCCATCCGAGCCAGGCGAACCCCGCCAACTGGCATTGGCGTACCGCCGGTTGCCACGGCGGGGTGAAAGGCAGGTCCGGCCATTCGGCGATTAACCGTGCCAAGGCCTGGCCCCGCTGCTTCTCTTCGTTGCGCAGCTCGCCGGTTTCCCGGTTCGCCAGCAAAAAATCGCTCCAGCAGGCAAACCCATGGCTATCGTCTTTTTCGCAGGCGCGATATAACCGCACCAGAACCGGCCAGTCTACGCCGCCGAGAGTATCCTCGATAATCCGCTGCTGCCAGCGGACAAAATCCGTATCCGAGGCGACCCAGCCCGCCTCCACCGCGTATTCAAGCCCCTGGGAGTAGGTGAATCCCCCCACCGGCAGGCTGGGACTGATTAACTGCAGCAGGCGCAGCAGCGCCAGATCAGGCATGTCAGTGATGATGATGGCCGTGCGGCGCGCTTTGGTACGCGCCGGCCTCCGGTTCAAAGGGCGCCTGTTCAGTGCCGACCTTCGCCCCCAATCCCCGCGCCATGTCATCCAGCACGTGATCGTGCTGATATCGTACCCAGCCCTGCTCGATTTGCAGCGGCACATGGCGGTTGCCCAGGTGATAACACAGGCGCGCCAGCAGCAGCGGGTTCGCGGCGTAGGCGGTGGAGACGGTTTCCACCGCGGCGATAATGCGCACCACCTCGGCGCCGTCCTCGGTGGACAGCAGCTCGCCGCCGCGCAGGATCTGCCCCCGCGGCAGCATCAAACCGGCCTCGCGGCCGTCATCGAGCATAACCTGCGCCCGGCTTTTCAACCGGGTATCCAAATCGATGGTCAGGGTAGCGGTGGTGTCATGGGCATGATCGAGACGTTTTGTTAACACTATCATCCGGGTTCTCTGGCTCTGTTAAAAGTCGGGTATAAAAAGATCGAATCAACACGGTTTGCGCAGGCAATCGCCGCACTCGAAAAAACGCATCAGAACAAAAAGTACCGTTGCGCCATGGGCAAAACGCTCGCCGGCTCACACACCAGCAGCTGTCCGTCGGCGCGCACCTGATAGGTTTGCGCATCCACATCGATGGTCGGCTGCCAATGATTATGGATCATATCGGCTTTCCTGACTTGCCGGCATGCCCGCACTTCCCCTATCAGGCTGGCCAGCCCCAGGCGACCGGCCAGTCCGTTGCCGCAGGCCGCCTGGGATAAAAAGGTCATGCGGGTGGCGTGGCGGGCATTGCCCAGCGTGCCGAACATCGGCCGGTAATGCACCGGTTGCGGCGTGGGGATGGAGGCGTTGGCATCCCCCATCGGCGCCATGGCAATCATGCCGCCTTTGATGATCAAAGCGGGCTTAACGCCGAAAAACGCCGGCGACCACAGCACCAGATCCGCCAGTTTCCCCGGTTCGATTGACCCCACCTCATGGGAGATGCCATGGGTAATGGCCGGGTTGATGGTGTACTTGGCGATATAGCGTTTCACCCGGAAATTGTCGTTACGCTCGGTATCCGGCGCCAGCGGGCCGCGCTGCACCTTCATCTTGTGTGCCGCCTGCCAGGTGCGCAGGATAACCTCCCCTACCCGGCCCATGGCCTGGGAATCAGACGACAGCATGGAAAAGGCGCCCAGGTCGTGCAGGATATCTTCCGCGGCAATGGTTTCCCGGCGGATGCGCGATTCGGCAAAGGCCACGTCTTCAGCGATGCCGGCGTCCAGATGATGGCAGACCATCAGCATATCCAGATGCTCGTCGATGGTATTGACGGTATAGGGCATGGTGGGGTTGGTGGAGGACGGCAGGATATTGCCGTAGCCGCACACCCGGATGATGTCGGGCGCATGTCCGCCCCCCGCCCCTTCGGTATGGTAGGTATGAATGGTGCGATCGCCGATGGCCGCCAGGGTATCTTCCACAAACCCCGCTTCATTGAGGGTGTCGGTATGGATAGCCACCTGGACGTCGTATTCATCCGCTACCCCGAGGCAGCAGTTGATGGCCGCCGGCGTTGATCCCCAGTCCTCATGCAGCTTCAGGCCGATGGCGCCGGCTTCCACCTGCTCCGCCAGGGCTTCCGGCCGGGAAGCGTTGCCCTTGCCGGTAAACCCGATGTTCACCGGCAAAGCGTCCGCCGCCTGCAGCATACGCGCCAGATACCATGGCCCCGGCGTACAGGTGGTGGCATTGGTGCCGGCCGCCGGCCCGGTGCCGCCGCCGATCATGGTGGTCACGCCGGAGCAAATGGCTTCTTCCACCTGCTGCGGACAAATAAAATGTATATGGCTGTCGATGCCGCCGGCGGTGACGATTTTGCCTTCCGCCGCCACCACTTCGGTACCCGGACCGATGGCAATGGTCACTCCCGGCTGTATATCGGGATTGCCGGCTTTGCCGATAGCCATAATACGGCCGTCTTTAACGCCGATATCCGCCTTGACGATGCCCCAGTGATCGATGATAAGCGCGTTGGTCAGCACCAGATCGGCGCAAAACGCCGAGGTCATCTGACCTTGTCCCATGCCGTCGCGAATCACCTTGCCGCCGCCGAACTTCACCTCTTCGCCGTAAACGGTGAAATCTTTTTCCACTTCAATCCACAGTTCGGTATCCGCCAGCCGCACCCTGTCGCCCTGGGTCGGACCGAACATTTCGGCATAAGCGCGCCGTGAGATTTTGCTCATGAGGATGGCTCCAGCTTGCCCATTATCTCGCCGCGAAAACCGTATACTTCGCGCCGGCCGTCATAGGCCACCAGTTCAACGTCCCGGGACTGGCCCGGTTCGAAGCGCACCGCGGTACCGGCGGCGATGTCCAGCCGGAAACCCCGAGTCGGCCCGCGATGGAAATGCAGCGCCGGATTGACTTCAAAAAAATGGTAATGGGAACCCACCTGCACCGGCCGATCGCCGTGATTGGCCACCGTTACCGAGATTCGCGGCCGGCCGGCATTCAGATCGATGTCACCGGAGGCGATACGCATTTCACCTGGAATCATGATAAATATCCTGTCAGATAATGGGGTCGTGAACGGTCACCAGTTTGGTTCCGTCCGGAAAGGTGGCCTCAACCTGCACATCGGGGATCATTTCCGGCACCCCTTCCATCACATCGTCACGGGTCAAGACTTCACGGCCGGCGCTCATCAGCTCGGCCACCGTCAAACCATCACGGGCCCCTTCCAGGATAGCCGCGCTTATAAGGGCCACCGCTTCCGGATAGTTGAGTTTCAAGCCGCGGGCGCGGCGGCGCTCCGCCAGCAGCGCCGCGGTAAACAGCAGCAATTTATCTTTCTCTCTCGGGGACAGCTCCATATCTTGCTCCTAAAGTCGCCCAATTGTTTTTTATGAGAAAAAACCTGTCGCACCAGAACCCTGGCCAAAACCATAGCATTGCAAATATCACGCCAGCGATAACGGGCGGTTATCATCCCGCCAGGCACGGTTTCAGGTCAGCCGCCGCACCACGGCGGCGCAGCGGCGACGATTTGCACCAGCCGGGGGCATATCACGCATTCAGGTGGACCAGATACGCGGCGGCACCGCCTGCCGGTCCAGCATTAGCGGCCTTAGCAGGGCCCATATTCCGTGCAGAATCTCCTGCAAGCGCTGATTGTCATTATCCAGCAGCCGCACCATCAACAGCTGGTCCACCAGCGTGGCGCCCGCTGCCGGCAGCGCTGAGCGGGATAATAAAACGCGGACGTTATCCAGCATCTCACCGCTGGCGGGCGCGGCGAAAAAGGTGCCGATCAGGGGATAACCGGCCAATTTATCCAGTTTGCCCCCCTCGATGCCCAGCCGTTCATAAAGCCCCGCCGACCCGGGGAGGCGGATACGCAGCACGCTGTGGCATCGGCCGCGATGAAAACTTTCCCCCATCACCGGGCGCCCCAGGCAAAAGGTCTCGAATCCCAGCAGACGCGCGCCGGCTTGCAGGGTAAATTCACTGTTTATCGCAACATTGGCGGCAGGAAATAGAATATTCCCCTGCGGCAGCCATTCCAGCACGCTGTCCTCTTCAAGGGAGAATTTTTGCGTCAGCCGTGCCTCGGCTCCGGCGCTGCGGTAAAATTTGGTCGACCCCGGCATGGTCATCACGGCATGGCTGCGTTGTTCCAGACGCACCGACAGCTCAAGCCGGTCGCCCCCCACCACTCCGCCCGGCGGATGCAGGAGATAGACATGGGGATGGTCCTCTTCCGGGTAAAACGCGCGCTGTACGGTGAAGGGGCCGCTATGGGCGCACCGGATCATCGCCGTACGCCGGCCGCGGCGAGCAAAGGTCAGATCCAACCGGCCAAGCCAGCCGACCGCCTCGTCATCAGCTGTCCGATTCACCGGCATTTCATCATTTGCTGCGCCAGGGTGCATTTTGTCCTTAAGTCTCGCCTCGACTCTCGCCTCAACTCTTGTCTCAAAGAAAAGGTCTCAAAGAAGTCATCGCAAAAAGAGGGTTAATCATGTCCCCGGCAAACGGTCGGGGCTCGAGATACCGTACTCACTGGGAAAGGGATTACCGCCAGGCGCTGGCCTGCTCCAGTAACGCATAGTCATCGTCACGCAGGGTCAGGGTCAAGGCATTCGCCACTTCCTCCAGCTGTTCGAGGGAGGTGGCGCTGACAATGGGCGCGGTGATGCCGGGCCGCTGTATCTGCCAGGCCAGTGCCACCTGGGTAGGCGTGGCCCGGTAGCGCTCGCTCACCGCATCCAGGGCATGCAGGATACGCAGGCCGCGGGTATTGAGATAGGTGCTGATGACCTTCTCGCCCCGTTTGCTTTTCGCGGCGTCCTCTTTGGCGCGGTATTTGCCGGACAGAAAGCCGCTGGCCAGGGCGTAATAGTTAATGACGCCGACGCCGTGGGCGGTGACAACGGGCTCCAGATCCTGCTCATACTCCTGCCGATCGTAGAGGTTATATTGCGGTTGCAGGGTTTCGTAGCGTGCCAGCCCGTTCTGTTCGCTGATGCGCAGCGCCTGCGCCAGCCGGGGGCCGGAATAATTGGATGCCCCGATGGCCCGCACCTTGCCCTCTTTGATTAACGCGTCGAACGCGCCCAGGGTTTCTTCCAACGGCACGGATTCGTCATCGGAATGGGACTGGTACAAATCGATATAGTCGGTTTGCAGCCGGTGCAGAGAAGCCTCCACCGCCTGCTTGATATAGGCGGCCGACAGTCCTTCTTTACCCGCGCCCATCGGCTTGCCCACTTTGGTGGCGAGGATAATCCCGTCGCGCTTGCCGGTTTTCTTCAGCCAATTGCCGATGATAGTCTCCGACTCGCCGCCCTGGTTGCCGTCAACCCAGGCGGAATACACATCCGCGGTGTCGATGAAATTAAGTTCTCTTTCCGCCAAGGCATCGAGGATGCGAAAGGAGGCAGCCTGATCGATGGTCCAGCCGAAGACGTTGCCGCCGAAACAGAGTTTGGGAACGGCAATGCCTGAACGACCCAGCGTTCTGGTTTTCATACTCTCTCCTTGATCTGTCATGTTGATATGGGAAGTGTAAAACGTTATTGCGCCCGCGGGTATTAATCTGTTTTACCAAGTATTACCGGCTATGGAAACGAGATTCTCGTCGTCCGGCATATTGTCCCGCTGGCGCTGCCGGCTGTGCCGCGCTTCCTGCTGCAGCCACTCCGTCAGCAGCCGCAACGCCGGCGATAGCGCGGATTGTTCGGGAAAGACCAGATAATAGGCCGCGCCGCTTCGCAGGCAGTGGGAAAACGGCGCGATTAAACGGCCGGCCTGCAGCTCATACTCAATCAGGCACAGATCGCCTATGGCGATGCCATAGCCTTGTATGGCCGCGGTCATGGCCAAATCAAGGGTATCGAAATGCTGCGCCTTGGCCGCCGGCAGGCCGTCCCGGCCGGCGGCCTTCAGCCACGCCAGCCAGTCGCGTCCGTCGCGGGTGGGATGCAGCAGGGTTTTATCCGCCAGTCCGTCCGCGATGGCGGCGTTTTCCCGCCAGAGTTCCGGCACGCACACCGGCGTCAGCACCTCGTCGAACAAATGGATGGCGCACAGCTGTTTATCCGCCGGCCGGCCATAGAGCACCGCCGCATCAAAATGCTCATGGCGAAAATCCACGCCGTGGGTGATGGAGGTGGTCAGCGCGATGTCGATTTCCGGATGCCCGGCCTGCAGTTGGATTACCCGCGGCAGCAGCCAGCGCATGACGCAGGTGGGACATTTAACCCGCAGCGTATCCGGCTTGGCGTTGAACCCGTCCAGGGCGGTATCGATTTGTTCCATAGCCTGCTGCAGCGGGGCCAATAATGCGGCGCCTCGCGCAGTTAACACCAGCCCGCGGGCCCGCCGGATAAACAGCGCGGCCCCCAGATGCTGCTCCAGGCCGGCAATCTGCCGGCTGACCGCCCCCTGGGTAATATGCAGCCGCTGCGCCGCATGGGTGAAGTTCAGCTGTTCCGCCACAATCACAAAGGTTTTCAATACATCCAGTGAAGGAAGTGCGCCCATGACCCTACCCGCTATAATTTTTCCATGACAATAAAGATCACCCCGGTCCAAGGCCATACTGCCATTGGAGCCATGATCTCGCAACATGGCAACCATGATGAATTATCCATTGTCCGCCGGTGGGATCTGTTGCTTAATCGTTGAACATTGTCCATTACACAACCTTACCCCCGGTATTTTGCCCCCGGCCGGTATCCATAGAGGGACCATTCCATGCAGAGCGTTATTCCCGCCCGCTCTAAGCTGCCTGACGTCGGCACCACCATATTTACCACCATCGGCCAGTTGAGCGCCGAACATAATGCCGTTAATCTCGCCGCGGGCTCGCCGAGTTTCGATTGCGATCCCCAACTGGTGGACTACACCGCCGAAGCCATGCGCGCCGGACATAATCAGTATTCGGCGATGACCGGCCTGCCGGCGCTGCGCGAAGCCTTGGCGGAAAAGGTGGCGAGACTGTACGGCGGTCATTACGACCCCGCACGGGAGGTCACCATTATCGCCAGCGCCAGCCAGGGGCTGTACAGCGCCATAAGCGCCCTGGTCCATCCGGGGGATGAAGTCATCTATTTCGAGCCGGCCTTCGACAGCTACGCGCCCATCACCCGCCTGCAGGGGGCGGTGCCGGTGCCGGTGAAAATCTCCCTTGACGACCTGCGTATCGATTGGGACGCGGTGTCTGCGGCCGTTACGTCCCGCACCCGGATGATCATCGTCAACAGTCCCCACAATCCCACCGGCATGGCTTTTAGCGAAGAGGATATCCGTCGGCTCACCGCCTTGACCGAGAATACGGATATCCTGATTCTCTCCGATGAAGTGTACGAGCATATGGTATTCGACGGCCAGCCCCACCGGAGCATGGCCGCCTACCCGGCTCTCGCCGCGCGCAGCGTGGTGGTGTCGTCCTTCGGCAAAACCTACGGCGTCACCGGCTGGCGGGTGGGTTACTGCCTGGCGCCGGCGGAGCTCATGTGGGAGATCCGCAAAGTGCATCAGTTCATGGTATTCGCCGCCGACACGCCGATGCAATACGCCTTCGCCACGGCGCTGGAAAACCCCGACAGCTATTTGCGCCTGCCGGCATTTTACCAGCACAAACGCGACCTGCTGACGCAGGCGCTGGCGTCCTCGCCTTTCCATGTGATGCCAAGCGCAGGGAGTTTTTTCCTATTGGCGCGCTTTCGCCATTTTTCCTCTATGAGTGATAATGACATGGCCGTGGGATTGATACGGGACGCGAAAGTCTCTTCCATACCCTTGTCGGCGTTTTACAGTGACGGCACCGAGACCGGCATGATAAGGCTCAGCTTTGCCAAGGACGACGAGACATTGCTCGAAGGCGCGCGCCGGCTGTGCGCCTGGGGCACCGTCTGAGGAATCGCGATCTTTATCCAGAAGCATCGTATTTACCTTTGACCATTGACCTTTAACAGGACTTAAAATGAATAAATTTTCCGCCTTAGTGCTCATTACCTGTGGATTGGCCGTTTTGCCGGCGCTGGCCGCCGAAGGAACGATCCGTTTTGGCCTCGAAGCGCTTTATCCCCCCTTTGAATCGAAATCCCCCACCGGCGAACTGCAAGGTTTCGATATCGATTTAGGCAATGCCGTCTGCCAGGCCGCCAAAGCAAAGTGCCAATGGCTGGATACCTCATTTGACGGCCTGATCCCGGCGCTGCAGGGCCGCAAATTCGATGCCATCAATTCGGCGATGAACGTCACGGAGAAACGCAGGCAGGCCATCGATTTCACCGATGTGATATATCGCGTGCCGACAAAGCTCATTGCCCGCGCCGACAGCGGATTAACCGCCACCCCCGAGGCGCTGAAAGGCAAAAACGTCGGCGTCCTGCAGGGCTCCATTCAGGAATCCTATGCCAATGCCCATTGGGCAAGCCAGGGCGTCCATGTGGTGTCCTACCAGGATCAAAACCAGGTCTATATGGATCTGGCTTCCGGCCGCCTGGATAGCACGCTGGTACTGGCGCCGGCCGGCCAGTCCGGTTTCCTGGCCCAGCCGCAGGGCAAAGGTTTCGCTTTTGTCGGAGAGGCGGTGAGCGACGATAGCATTCTTGGCAGCGGTATCGCTTTTGGTGTCCGTAAAGGCGATGATGCCTTGAAACGGCAGTTGAACGCGGCTATCGCCAAGGTAAAAGCCCAGGGTACGATTAAAATCCTGGCGCATAAATATTTCGGCGATATCGACGTTTCGGCGCCGCAATAATATTCCATCACTATCGCTTGGTCCCCATTGCCAACCCTTGCCAGAGGAATGGGGACGCTACCGCCATGGAAATCGAATTGACTGAAAATAAATAAATTTTAAAGAGACACACTAATATTATTCATTTTCCAAGAAAATCGACCTTCATTTGAAAACCGTTAATCCCATACCCTGCGAAATAGCCCGCCGTCAATGAAGCGCGGCAGGCCAACCGGTTTTCCGGGCCCTTATCGTAATATTTCAGCAATCGATTCTATTTGTATAACCAGTTGGTAAAAAAATGCTGTTACTCCTACATTGGTCCCAGAGCGAGAGGGAATACACCGTCAATCCTGCCTTATAGGAAAAGGCGTTTCAGGATGGGTGAATGTGGTTCGGCAGTTAACCGTAAATGGTCAATGTTGGCATATATAATCGAGTTCATTTATAACTAACTGAACATTCTGACAAATATTAATAAGGAATGGTATATGTATACATTCTCTCGTTATCAGGCAAAAGAGCTGGCTTTAGCCTATATGAGCAGTAAACAGCATGTTCTGTCCCCAACTGAATTTTTACAGCAAATGAAAAAAATCGAGAGATTATTTGATGATTTACTCAAACAAAAGAGTGAAAGCATCAGCGCATAGCCACGGGCGACGACAATGTCATTATACTGAACGCAGCGTCGTCTGCCAAAACATCACTACCGGTTCGGCTAAAGCCGCCGCGCCGTTCCGGTAATAAACGCTTTTGTCAGCGCTTTCGGCGCGCCGCTGACAGATTCACGGCCTACCCTGACGGTACCTCCATACTTCCTCCATATTTACCGGCCCATTTCTGACTAAAATAACTATAGGAATTTCCCTTTTCGCAGGGACATGCGATCCTTGTGCCCTGCTCGCATGACGTGAAGGTAAAGATATCAATGAAGGGTAAACGCATTGGACGCTTACTTGGCTTAACAGTAGTGCTATTGATTATTGTCATTGGCGCCGTGGTGGTCTGGCGTCATTTCCATCAGCCGTCCATACCCGCGACGGCGGAAGGCGGACGCCATCACGGCGGCGAACGACAACACGCCGCCCAGCAGGGCGGCGGACGGCGTCAGCAGCAGGCTTTGCCGCCGGTTCAGGCGGCGCAGGCGCAGCAAAAATCAGTGCCCTATTATCTCTCCGGCCTGGGCACGGTTACCGCCGCCGCAACCGTGACGGTGCGCAGCCGCGTGGACGGCCAGCTTATGGCGCTGCATTTTGACGAAGGGCAGTGGGTGAAGGCCGGAACCTTGCTGGCGGAAATCGATCCCCGGCCGTTCGACGTGGCGTTGCAGCAGGCCAGGGGGCAGTTGGCCAAAGATCAGGCCACCCTCGCCAACGCGCGGCAGGACTTGACCCGCTACCGGAATCTGGTGAAAACCAGTATGGTCTCCCGCCAGCAGATGGATACCCAGCAATCCACGGTGAATGAATATGAAGGCCAGATCCAGGTAGACCAAGGGGCGGTGGCCAGCGCCGAGCTGCAGCTGGCTTACAGCCGCATTACCGCGCCTATCGACGGACGCGTGGGTCTGCGACAGGTGGATGTGGGCAATTATATTACCAGCGCCGATACCACCGGCATTGTGATAATAACCCAAACCCGGCCCATCGACGTGGTGTTCACTCTGCCAGAAAACGATATCCCTACGGTTATCAAGGGGCAAAAAAACGGCGTACTGCCGGCACAAGCCTGGGATCGCACCAATAAGCAAAAGCTCACCGACGGTAAATTACTGAGCCTGGATAACCAGATTGATACCGCCACCGGCACGGTGAAACTGAAAGCGCGTTTCGACAATACCGACGACAGCCTGTTCCCCAATCAATTCGTCAATATACGGATGAAAGTGGATACCCTGCAAAATGCGGTGGTGGTTCCTCCCGCCGCGGTGCAAATGAATAACGACGGGCATTTCGTTTGGGTGTTGAATGATGATAATCAGGTCAGCCAGCATCGCGTCACCACCGGTATGGAGGACAGCCGGCAGGTGGTGATTACCGCCGGACTGGAAGCGGGACAGCGGGTGGTTACCGACGGCATCGATCGCCTGACCGAAGGCGCCAAAGTTGAAGTGGTATCCCCGGTCAATACGGAAACATCCCCGGTTTATATACCGAAACACCGGGGAGAAAAGTCCTGATGGAGGTTTTGCCCAGCCACAACGGCGGTCCCTCAAGGCTGTTTATACTCCGGCCGGTGGCCACTACGCTGCTCATGATAGCCATTCTGCTGGCCGGCATCATCGGCTATCGGACGCTGCCGGTATCGGCGCTGCCGGAAGTGGATTACCCCACCATCCAGGTGGTGACTTTGTACCCCGGCGCCAGTCCGGATGTCGTGACCTCCGCCATCACCGCGCCGCTGGAGCGCCAGTTCGGCCAGATGTCGGGACTGCAGCAGATGTCATCCCGAAGCTCCGGCGGCGCGTCGGTCATCGTCCTGCAATTCCAGCTGTCGCTGCCGCTGGACGTGGCCGAACAGGAAGTGCAGGCGGCCATCAATAACGCCACCAACCTGCTGCCGTCCGATTTGCCCAATCCGCCGGTGTACAGCAAGGTCAACCCGGCCGACCCGCCCATCATGACCCTGGCGGTCACCTCCACCTCCATGTCGATGATCCAGGTGGAAGACATGGTGGAAACCCGGGTGGCGCAAAAGATTTCCCAGGTTACCGGCGTCGGCCTGGTGTCCATATCCGGCGGGCAGCGTCCGGCGGTACGGGTAAAGCTGAACGCCCAGGCGCTGGCGGCCTATGGCCTGGACAGTGAAACGGTGCGCACCGCCATCGCGGACGCTAACGTCAACACGCCCAAAGGCAGTCTGGACGGGCCTGAGCGGTCGGTGACCCTGTCCGCCAACGATCAGATGAAATCCGCCGATGATTACCGCCGGCTGATTATCAGCTGGCAGAACGGCGCCCCGGTCAGGTTAGGGGATGTGGCCACCATCGAACAGGGGGCGGAAAACGTCTATCTGGGCGCCTGGGCCAATCGCCAGCCGGCCATCGTAATGAATATCCAGCGTCAGCCCGGCGCCAACGTCATCACCACCGCCGACAATATCCGCGCTTTATTGCCGGCCCTTACCGCCAGCCTGCCCAAATCCGTTACCGTATCGCTGCTGGCGGATCGTACCGTCAATATCCGCGCATCGGTCAGCGACGTACAGTTTGAACTGCTGCTGTCCATTGCCCTGGTGGTCATGGTGATCTACCTGTTTTTGCGCAACGCCGCGGCAACGGTTATCCCGGCGGTGGCCGTGCCGCTCTCCCTGGTGGGCACCTTTGCGGTGATGTATATGCTGGGCTTCTCCATCAATAACCTGACGCTGATGGCGCTCACCATTGCCACCGGGTTTGTGGTGGATGACGCCATCGTGGTAATTGAAAATATCTCCCGCTACATCGAACAGGGGGAAAAGCCCCTGGCGGCGGCGCTGAAAGGCGCCGGGGAAATCGGATTTACCATTATTTCATTAACGGTGTCCCTGATCGCGGTACTGATTCCGCTGCTCTTCATGGGCGATATCGTCGGCCGGCTGTTCCGGGAATTCGCCGTCACCCTGGCCATCGCCATCCTGATTTCCGCCGTGGTGTCGCTGACGCTGACGCCGATGATGTGCGCTCGCATGCTGAGCTACGAATCGCTGCGCAGGCAGAATCGGTTTACCCGCGCCAGCGAGCGGCTGTTTGAACGGGTGGTGGCCGGTTACGGCCGCGCCCTGGAAAAGGTGCTTCGCCATCCCTGGCAAACGCTGGTGGTGGCCCTGAGCATGCTGGCCCTGACGATTTTGCTCTATCTGTTCATTCCGAAAGGCTTCTTTCCCACCCAGGACAACGGCGTCATCCAGGGAACGGTCCAGGCCGCGCAAAGCGTTTCGTTCAGCAACATGGCCCGGCGCCAGCAGGCCGTGGTATCCACCATCATGCGCGACCCGGCGGTTGAAAGCGTCTCTTCCCTTATCGGCGTGGACGGCACCAACGCCACGCTGAACAGCGGCCGGCTGCAGATCAATCTCAAACCCCTGGGACAGCGGGCCGATCGTGTGGATGTGGTTATCGCCAGGCTGCAGCGGGCCGTCGACGGATTAACCGGCATCCGGCTCTATTTGCAGCCGATACAGGATCTCACCATTGATACCCAGCTCAGCTATACCCAATATCAGTTTACCCTCCAGTCCCTGTCCCTGGAGGATTTGAATAAATGGGTGCCGCGACTGCTGGAACGCCTGCAGGCCCTGCCGCAGCTAAGGGATGTGGGCAGCGATTTGCAGGACCAGGGCCTGGAAGCCTATATCAGGGTGGATCGCGACAGCGCCAGCCGCCTGGGCATCAGCATGACGGATGTGGACAATGCCTTGTACAACGCGTTCGGCCAGCGATTGATTTCAACGATTTACACCCAGGCCAGCCAGTACCGGGTGGTGCTGCAACATGACACCGACGCCAGCCCCGGCCTGGCGGCGCTGGCGGATATCCGCCTGAAAGGCAGCGATGGCAATATTGTCCCCTTGAGCGCCATCACCAGCGTGCAGCAGCGCCTGGGGCCGCTGTCGATAAACCATCAGGAGCAGTTCCCTTCCGCCACCGTCTCGTTCAACCTGGCGCCGGGCTACTCGCTGGGAGAAGCGGTATCCGCCATCAAACAGGCCGAGCAGTCGCTGGAGCTCCCCGCCACCATCAGCACCCGCTTCCAGGGCAGCACCATGGCGTTCCAAGCGGCGCTGAACAGCACCGTCTGGCTGATTGTGGCGGCCATCGTGGCGGTTTATATCGTGCTCGGGGTGCTGTATGAAAGCTTTATCCACCCGGTTACCATCCTCTCCACCCTGCCCACCGCCGGGGTGGGCGCACTGCTGGCGCTGATTATCTCCGGCCACGAACTGGACGTCATCGCCATCATCGGCATTATCCTCCTGATCGGTATCGTCAAAAAGAACGCCATCATGATGATAGACTTCGCGCTGGCCGCCGAGCGGGAAAAGGGCATGACGCCTTACGATGCCATCTATCAGGCCAGTTTGCTGCGCTTCCGGCCGATTCTGATGACCACCCTGGCGGCGCTGTTCGGCGCCCTGCCGCTGATGTTCAGCACCGGGGTCGGCGCCGAGCTGCGCCGTCCGCTGGGGATCTGCATGGTGGGCGGCCTGGTGGTCAGCCAGGTGCTGACGCTGTTTACCACGCCGGTGATTTATCTGCTGTTTGATCGCCTGTCGCGCAACCGCCCCCAGGTGGAAGAAACGCCGGAGTCGGTATGAAATTTCTCGCCCTGTTCATCTACCGCCCGGTGGCCACGTTATTGCTGATGCTGGCCATTGCGTTATGCGGCGTGCTGGGTTTCAGGCTATTGCCGGTGGCGCCGCTGCCCCAGGTGGATTTTCCGGTGATTGTGGTATCGGCCTCGCTGCCGGGCGCGTCCCCCGATACCATGGCATCCTCGGTGGCCACGCCGCTGGAGCGGGCGCTGGGCCATGTGGCCGGGGTGAACGAAATGACCTCCAACAGCACCCTTGGCTCGACCCGCGTTATTCTGCAATTCGATCTGGATCGTGATATCAACGGCGCCGCACGCGACGTGCAGGCGGCCATCAACGCCGCGCAGAACCTGCTGCCAAGCGGCATGCCCGGCCGGCCGCAGTACCGTAAGGTCAATCCCTCCGACGCCCCCATCATGATCCTGACCCTCACCTCGGATACCTACAGCCAGGGTCAATTGTATGATATCGCCTCCACCGAGCTGGCGCAGAACATCTCGCAGATGGAGGGCGTCGGCGATGTCACGGTGGGCGGGGGTTCGCTGCCGGCGGTGCGGGTGGAGCTAAATCCTTTGGCGCTGTTCAACCAGGGGGTTACCCTTGACCAGGTGCGCGACGCCATTAGCCAGGCCAACGTCCGGCTCCCGCAGGGGGTGGTGGAAGACCGGCAGTCCCGCTGGCAAATCCGCACCAACGATGCCCTGCATACCGCCAAGGAGTATCAGCCGCTTATCGTGCATTACAGCGACAATAGCGCCGTGCGGCTGCAGGATGTGGCCCAGGTGAAAGACTCCGTGCAGGACGTGCGCAACGCCGGCATGGCCGGCGGCAAGCCGGCGATATTGATTGCCATCCAGCGTTCGCCGGATGCCAATATCATCTCGACGGTGAAAACCATCCGCGACTCACTGCCCGCGCTGCGGGCCTCCATTCCCGCCGGTATCGATCTGGCCGTCGCCCAGGACAGATCCCCCACCATCCGCGCGTCCCTGGCGGAAGTGGAACAATCATTGGTAATAGCGGTGGTGCTGGTTGTCCTGGTGGTGCTGCTGTTCCTGCGCTCCTGGCGCGCCACGCTGATACCGGCGCTGGCGGTGCCGGTATCGCTGATCGGAACCTTCGCCGCCATGTACCTGTGCGGTTTCAGCCTGAATAATATTTCGCTGATGGCGCTGACCATCGCCACCGGTTTTGTGGTGGACGACGCCATTGTGGTGATGGAAAATATCACCCGCCACGTGGAAAACGGCATAAAGCCTCTGTCGGCGGCGCTGCTGGGGGTGCGGGAAGTGGGGTTCACCGTCTTGTCCATGAGCCTATCGCTGATTGCGGTATTTATTCCCCTGTTATTGATGGGCGGCTTACCGGGCCGGCTGTTTCGGGAATTTGCCGTGACCCTGTCCGTGGCCATCGCCATTTCCCTGGCGGTATCGCTGACGCTGACGCCTATGCTGTGCGCCCGGTTATTGCGCAGCCGTCCCCACGCCGCGGCCCGCCGCTACAGTTTCGCCGCTTTGCTGCAAGCCTTGCAGCTGCGCTATGCCCGCTCGCTGCAATGGGTACTGACCCACGCCCGCTGGGTATTGCTGCTGTTTATCGCCACCCTGGCGCTGAATATCTGGCTCTATATCGCCATACCCAAAACCTTTTTGCCGGAGCAGGACACCGGCCGGGTGCTGGGTTTTATCCAGGCCGACCAGAGCATATCGTTCCAGGCCATGCGCGGCAAGCTGCAGGATTTCATGCGCATCGTCCGGGAGGATCCGGCGGTGGACAACGTTACCGGTTATACCGGCGGTTCGCGCACCAACAGCGGCTCGATGTATATTTCACTGAAACCGCTGTCCGAACGCAAGGACAGCGCGCAGCAGATTATCGACCGCCTGCGGCTCAAGCTGGCGAAAGAGCCCGGCGCCAGCCTGTTCCTCATGGCGGTGCAGGACGTCCGTATCGGCGGGCGCCAGGCCAACGCCAGCTATCAATACAGTTTACTGGCCGACAATATCGAGGATTTGCGCGAATGGGAGCCGAAAGTGCGTCAAGCGCTGATGGCGCTGCCGCAGTTGGCGGATATCAGCTCCGACCAGCAGGATAAGGGCTCGGAGCTGGATCTGGTTTACGATCGCGATGTGCTGGCGCGGCTGGGGCTGTCAGTCTCCGATGTGAACAATCTGCTGAACAACGCGTTCGGCCAGCGGCAGATCTCCACCATTTATCAACCCCTCAATCAATATAAGGTGGTGATGGAAGTGGCCTCGCCTTATACACAGGACCCTAGTACGTTGGAACATATGTTTTTGAATAACAGCGAAGGCCAGCCGATTCCCCTGTCGTCCTTCGCCCATTGGCAGCCGGCCAATGCGCCGCTGGCGGTGAACCATCAGGGACTGTCCGCCTCGTCCACCATCGCCTTCAATCTGCCGGACGGCGTGGCGCTGTCGGACGCGACGGCGGCCATCGAGCGGACCATGACGCAGCTGGGCGTGCCCCCCAGCGTGCGCGGCGGTTTTTCCGGCACCGCCCAGGCTTACGAGCAGAGCGAGCAAACCCAGCTGCTGCTGATTCTGGCGGCGGTGGCGACGGTCTATATTGTCCTCGGCATTCTGTATGAAAGCTATGTCCACCCGCTGACCATACTGTCGACGCTGCCCTCGGCCGGAATCGGCGCATTGCTGGCCCTGGAGCTTTTTAACGCGCCGTTCAGTTTAATCGCCCTGATAGGCATTCTGCTGCTGATAGGCATTGTGAAGAAAAACGCCATCATGATGGTGGATTTCGCCCTCACCGCCCAACGGCAAAGCGGCATCAGCGCCCATGACGCCATTTTCCAGGCCTGCCAGCTGCGCTTTAGGCCCATCATCATGACCACGCTGGCCGCGCTGTTCGGCGCGCTGCCGCTGGTTCTGAGCCGGGGCGACGGCGCTGAGCTGCGCGAGCCCCTGGGCATTACCATTGTCGGCGGATTAATCGTCAGCCAGCTGATGACGCTGTATACCACCCCCGTCATTTACCTGTTTTTCGATAAATTACGGATCACGCGCCGTACGGTTCCTCATTTCTCAACCCCCAAAGAAGAGTAACGATCGCATGAGATGGCATCCTTTCCAACACCACGTAGCGACCGCCGATCCCCGCCCTTCCGCGTCGGTACACTGGCAACTTTGGACAGTCGCGTTCGGCTTTTTTATGCAGACGCTGGACACCACCATCGTCAATACCGCCCTGCCCTCCATGGCGAAAAGCCTGCATGAAAACCCGCTGCATATGCATTCGGTAATCGTCTCTTATGTGCTGACGGTGGCCATGATGCTGCCGGCCAGCGGCTGGCTGGCGGACCGTTTCGGGGTCAAAAAGGTCTTCTTCAGCGCGATTTTACTGTTTACCCTGGGGTCGCTGCTGTGCGCCCGTTCCTCCACCCTGCATGAACTGGAGATTTCCCGGGTTATCCAGGGTATCGGCGGGGCGATGATGGTGCCGGTGGGGCGTCTGACGGTGATGAAAATCGTGCCCCGATCCCAGTATATGGCGGCGATGGCCTTTGTCACCATGCCCGGGCAGGTCGGCCCGCTGCTGGGACCGGCCCTGGGCGGTTTTCTGGTGGAATATGCCAGCTGGCATTGGATATTTTTGATCAACCTACCGGTGGGCGCCGTCGGCGCGGTGATAACCTGGCTGCTGATGCCCAATTATACCATGCAGACCCGCGGCTTCGATTTTTTCGGGTTTGTGCTGCTGGCGGTGGGCATGGCCACCCTGACCCTGGCCCTGGGAGGAAGCCGGAGCCTGGAGCTCGGCCCGCGGTATATCGCCCTGCTGGCGGTGGTGGGCGTTCTGGCGCTGCTGGGCTACTGGCTGCACGCCAGGCGTAACGAAGACGCCCTGTTCAATCTCAAGCTGTTTGAAACCCCCACCTTCTCTCTGGGTCTGCTGGGCAGCCTGCTGGGGAGAATCGGTAGCGGGATGCTGCCGTTCATGACGCCGCTGTTTTTACAGTTGGGAGTGGGTTTCGCCCCGTTTCACGCGGGGCTGATGATGATTCCCATGGTGATAGGCAGCATGGGCACCAAGCGCATGATCGTGCAGATCGTTAACCGCTTCGGTTACCGTGCCGTGCTGACCGGGGCGACGCTGGCGCTGGCGGCCGTCAACCTGGTTTTCCCGCTGGTGGCGCTGATGGGCTGGATTTATGCCATACCGGTGGTGCTGTTTTTCCAGGGCGTGGTTAACGCCATGCGTTTTACCTCCATGAACACCTTAACGCTGAAAGATTTGCCGGACACCCTGGCCAGCGGCGGCAACAGCTTGTTGTCCATGGTCATGCAGCTGTCCATGAGCCTGGGAGTCACCACCGCGGGGATTCTGCTCGGCCTGTTTGTCGCCTCGCACGCTCCCTCCACCAGCCCCGCCAATATGCACGGGGTGTTTATCGCCACCTACCTCTGTATGGCGGTGGTTATCGCCCTGCCGGCGCTGGTTTTTCTCAGGGTACCGCCGGATACCGTGAAAAATGCCGTACTGACGGAACAGGAAGACAAAAGCTAACGAGGTCATCATGAAATTCGGCGTTACCGCTAAATTGTTCCTTGCTATTTTCGCCACGTGCATGCTGGTGGTGATCACTATGCATTGGGGCGTAAGGCTGAGTTTCGAACGGGGCTTTATCGATTATATCAAACGCACCAATAACCAGCGGATTGCGCTGTTGGACAATGCCTTGACCGAGCAATATCAATTGCACGGCAACTGGGGTTTCCTGCGCAATAATGAGCGGTTCGTCTACCAATTGCTGCGTTCGTTTGAACAAAACCCCGATGAGGGGAGAAATTATCCCCCCCACGGCCTGCGCACCCAAATCTGGGTAGTTGACGGGGAATTGCACAAGCTGGTGGGTCCCGACGGCCCCCTGCCCGACGAAGGACCGCGCCTGCCCATTACCGTCAACGATGAAGTGGTGGGCTGGGTGATGTCGACCCCGGTGGAGCGGCTGACGCGGGAGGCGGATATCAGTTTTGACAAACAGCAGCAGCGCACCAGCTGGCTGATTGTCGCCCTGGCCGGCCTGTTGGCGGCAGCGGTGGCCTGGCTCACCGCCCGCGGTCTGCTGGCGCCCGTCAAACGGCTGGTAAAGGGCACCCACCAGTTGGCCGCCGGCAACTTTTCCGCCCGCGTCATGGCCGATACCCAGGATGAACTGGGGCGATTGGCCAGCGATTTTAATCAGTTGGCGGCATCGCTGGAAAAAAATGACGCCATGCGGCGGGAATTCATGGCCGACATCTCACATGAATTACGCACTCCGCTGGCGATATTGCGCGGCGAACTGGAAGCGCTGCAGGACGGCGTCAGAAAACCTACCGCCGACTCCCTGTCCTCGCTCCAGGGAGAGGTGTTGATCCTGACGAAGCTGGTGGACGATTTGCACCAATTATCACTGTCGGATTCGGGGGCGCTGGCCTACCGCAAAAGCCGGGTCGACGTCATACATCTTCTGCAGATTGCCGTGGCAGCCTGCCGGGAAAGGTTTAGTCTCAAGGGGCTGGATATTTCCCTGTCGCTGCCCGAACAGGCCTTGGTATTCGGCGATCCGGACCGCTTGACCCAACTGTTCCATAACCTGCTGGAAAACAGCCTGCGTTATACCGACCCGCCGGGACGACTGGTTATCAACGGTCTTATCCAGGGTGATTCACTGACCCTGCGCTGGCAAGACAGCGCGCCGGGGGTGGCGGAGTCGCAGCTATCGCAGATTTTCGAACGTTTTTACCGCGCCGAAGGCTCGCGCAATCGCTCCAGCGGCGGATCCGGCCTGGGACTGCCCATTTGCCAAAACATTGTTGAGGCCCACGGCGGCAATCTGAGCGCAGCACATTCAACTTTAGGCGGTCTGCAAATAGCGGTAGTATTACCTCTGGATTCCAGAACGGCCAGGATCTTATGACTGAACATGACGCCCAACCGTTGACCATTTTAATTGTGGAAGATGAGCCCAAACTGGGACAGCTGCTGGTGGATTACCTGCAGGCGGCCGATTTTCATACCCACTGGCTGACCCGCGGCGATAAGGTGGTGGATTATCTGCACCAGTCGCCGCCGGCGCTGATATTGCTGGATCTTATGCTGCCCGGCCGCGACGGCCTCTCCCTGTGCCGCGATATCCGGCATTTTTCCGATGTACCCATTGTCATGATGACCGCAAAAACCGAAGAAATCGATCGGCTTCTGGGGCTTGAGATCGGCGCGGATGATTACATCTGCAAACCCTATAGCCCGCGGGAAGTGGTGGCCCGGGTTAAGGCCATTATCCGCCGCAGCTACCGCCCCCCTGCCGCGTTACCCGCCCCCAGTCCATTGCTGATTGATGAAAACAGGTTCAAAGCCAGCTACCGCGCCATGCCGCTGGACTTGACCCCGGCGGAATTCCGGCTGCTGAAAATCCTGGCCAGCGAACCGGGCAAGGTTTTTTCGCGGGAAACCCTGCTCAACCAGTTGTACGATGATTATCGCGTGGTCACCGACCGCACCATTGACAGCCATATCAAAAACTTGCGCCGCAAGCTTGAAAGCCTGACGGAAGATGTCCCCTTCATACGTGCGGTTTACGGTATGGGATACCGTTGGGAAGCAGAGCCCTGTGAACTAATTTAACCGATTCAGCCACGGTATATTGTCGGACTTCTCCTATACTGATAAGTGAACGCAAGTGCGTTCAGGCGGTTTAAAAGGAGGCCCGCTATGGCTACCGTGCATTATGAGCTGCAAAAAGTAAGGAACGGACACTATCTTTTCAAACTAAAAGGAAAAAATGGTGAAATCATTCTTGCCAGCGAAACGTTTTGCAGCAAAGCGTCCGCGGAGAATGCCATCACCTTCGCCCGCTATAACGCTCCGGACGAACACAATTACGAGCTTAAAAAGAGCACCGACGAGCACCCCTATTTTATATTACGGGGCAAAAATGAACAGATTCTCGGATTAGGCGGCCCCTACAGCAGCGAATCCGATGCTCGCCTAGGTATCAAAGCGGCCATGGAATGCGCCGCCACGGAAGAGATTATGGATTTGACTCATTGAGGGTATTTTGACGTTATGAGCATAGCTTCGCCGGGGCTCTCCTTGTGACTCCGGCGATATAACCTCCGTCTGCCGTTGTACTCTCTCGCCTCATCAGCGGAAAAACGCCCGGAAAGCTCAAGATCAGGGCGGTCAATGCATTTTTTGCTGATTTTTTCCCCTTCCGGGTCTAAAATCGCGTCCTTCCCACAGGCGCCCGGTCTTTCACCGGGCGCCGGGCAAACTGACTTGACATCAGACGAGATTAGACATGTTTATTCCGGAACTCCTCTCCCCCGCCGGCTCATTGAAAAATATGCGCTACGCGTTTGCCTATGGCGCCGACGCCGTGTATGCCGGCCAGCCGCGCTACAGCCTGCGGGTGCGCAATAATGAATTTAACCACGAGAACCTGGCCATCGGCATCGCTGAAGCCCATAGCCTGGGGAAACAATTTTACGTTGTGGTAAATATCGCGCCCCATAACGCCAAACTGAAGACCTTTATCCGCGATCTGCAGCCGGTGGTGGCGATGGGCCCCGATGCGCTGATCATGTCCGATCCCGGCCTTATCATGATGGTGCGCCAGGCTTTTCCGGCAATGCCTATCCACCTGTCGGTGCAGGCTAACGCGGTAAACTGGGCAACGGTGAAATTCTGGCGGCAGGCCGGTCTAACGCGGGTGATCCTGTCTCGTGAACTGTCATTGGAAGAGATTGCCGAAATACGCCGGGAAGTGCCGGATATCGAACTGGAAGTGTTTGTCCACGGCGCGCTGTGCATGGCTTATTCCGGCCGCTGCCTGCTGTCCGGTTATATCAATAAACGGGATCCGAACCAGGGCGCCTGCACCAACGCCTGCCGCTGGGAATATAACGTCCGGGAAGGCAAGGAAGATGATATCGGCAATATTGTCCATCAATATGAGCCCATTCCGGTCACCGCCGTCGAGCCTACCCTTGGCATCGGCGCTCCCACCGACAAGGTCTTCATGCTGGAAGAAAAGCAGCGTCCCGGAGAGTACATGACCGCCTTCGAGGATGAGCACGGAACCTACATCATGAACTCGAAAGATCTGCGGGCCATCGCCCATGTGGAACGGCTGACGGCGATGGGGGTGCATTCGCTGAAGATCGAGGGCCGCACCAAATCCTTCTATTATTGCGCCCGGACCGCCCAGGTCTATCGCCGGGCGATTGATGATGCGGCCGCCGGCAAACCCTTTGACCCGACACTGCTGCGCACCCTGGAAGGCCTGGCCCATCGCGGCTACACCGAGGGTTTTCTTCGCCGCCATGTCCATGAGGACCAGCAAAATTACGATTACGGTTATTCGGTATCCGACACTCAGCAGTTCGTGGGAGAATTTACCGGCCACCGCCGCGACGGCCTGGCGGAAGTGGCGGTGAAAAATAAATTCTCCCTGGGGGACAGCGTCGAATTGATGACCCCCCAGGGCAATATCACGTTTACCCTCGAACAGATTACCGATATTAAAGGAAACGCCGCCCAGGTCGCTCCCGGCAACGGCCATACCGTCTATTTACCGGTGCCTGAAGCGCTGGATATCCGTTTCGCGCTACTGCTGAGGAACCTGGACGGCACCACCACCCGCGATCCGCACGGTAAATCCGCTGCCCTGCCGCTTAAGGATCGTGAAATATCCGGAAGTTAGAATTGTGTCACAATACGCCTAGCCGGCAACGCGTATGATGCGCTTGCTGAAACCAAACGGATAATAACGACCCAGCTACACCAGGAACCACCTCTTTCGCCAGCTCATCCTCCCTTGAGCTGGCTTTTTATTTTGCATTGCCGTTCCTTTACGGTTTTGACCCGCCCGCGGCAAAACGCGTTTTGTTCTTCGACTTTCCCGACGCCGACGTTAGTATCTAAACTAGATAAAGGCACTACGCCCGCCGTTGAACATCGTGCCGGGCTGGGACCACATCTCTCCCGCCCTAAGATCAACAGACAGGATTAATGGAATCAGCCATGCCACCCATACCCGCTTCATTGATTATTTTAAACGGCAAGAGCGCTGGCAACGAAGAGCTCCGGCAAGCCGTGCAGCAGCAGCGGCACGACGGCTATCCGCTGTATGTCCGCGTAACCTGGGAACACGGCGATGTGCATCGTTATGTGGAAGAAGCCGTCAAGCTGGGAGTGCAAACGGTGATTGCCGGCGGCGGCGACGGCACCATCAATGAAGTGGCGTGCGCGCTGGCGTTGTTGCCGGTAAAAGGCCGCCCAAGCCTCGGCATCCTGCCGCTGGGCACCGCCAACGACTTTGCCCAAAGCTGCGCCATCCCGGCGGAGCTGGATAAAGCGCTGGCGCTGGCCGTGCTGGGCAAAGCGACGGATATCGATCTCGCCCGGGTCAATCAGGATCGTTTTTTCATCAATATGGCCACCGGCGGCTTCGGTACCCGTATCACCAGCGAAACACCGGCGAAATTAAAATCGGTGCTGGGGGGCGCATCCTATTTCATCCACGGTTTGCTGCGCATGGACACCTTGAAAGCCGATAGCTGCGAAATCCGCGGGCCCGGCTTCAGCTGGACCGGCGACGCCCTGGTGATCGGTATCGGTAACGGCCGGCAGGCCGGCGGCGGCCAGGTATTATGTCCGGGAGCGCTTATCAATGACGGTAAGCTGCAGTTGCGTATCTTCGCCGTGGAAGAGTGGTTGCCAATATTGCTCAATAGCCTCTCCACCGACACCGAGAATCCGCATATCGTTTCCGCCACTCTGCCCTGGCTGGAGATAATCGCGCCCCATGAGGTCACCTTCAATCTGGACGGTGAACCGCTGAGAGGAAAAAAATTCCGGATTAAAGTGCTGCCGGCGGCGCTCTCATGCCGTTTGCCGCCGCAATGCCCGTTATTGGCATAAAGATTTTGATCTTACGCACAATATTGGCCGTCAAAGGCGCGTGGGTAAAGAATTTGTATAACAACTTAAGGTAATCTGTACGCAATAGATTTCGAGTTGCAGCTGTGCCGGCTGCAACTTGAAAGATGAAGGTTATATGGCATATCGCTTACCCAGGAAATTATAATGCAAGCTTTTTCACCCGACCTACCCATGCCAGAAAGCCTTTATTACAGCGCCAAAGAGACACATCCCCTGTCGACGTTAGACGAAAAGAACATTTGCTCCATGGTGGATGACCTGAAGCTCACCGACAGCGATAAAGAACATTACGTCACCGGATGGATGGGTGAAGACAGCGTGGTGGTGATTCACAATTATCGCGAAAAGCGCGGTACCTCCAACGGCTTTGTGCTGTCCAAGGAGAATCAATACCGTCTTAGCGTGCAGTCCATCGCCTTTCGCATCCCCAAAATATTTCTCTGGTTATCGCTGCGCCGCAAGCCGCGCAATGCCACCTTGATTACCTATGACACCATCGGTGAGCTGCGCAGTCCCATCGTCCAATACCGCAACCTGTTCGACAAGTCGTTAAAACTTAAATTGGAACAGGATTGGCAGGCGCTAAACGACTATATCGGTTTAGCCTGCTGGCAATTGGAAAACGGCTGCCCGCTGTGGAAACAGCTGGAACAGGCCATTACTCCTGCGGCATTGACCGCATGGGTCAACGCACCGGTTTTCGAAGAGAAGCGCCTGCAAAAGGACGGACCGTTCGAGGGCTTTTGGTCCGGCAACGTTTTTATCGCCCGTTCCAACCCCCCCTATCCGTCATTGCAGTTATTATGGCGCGATGAAGACAACCGCCTGCAGCCGGGATATATCTTTACCGCGGTACCGGATAAAAAGCAGGACAAACTCGTGCCTTCGCTGCGCATTCGTCCCCACCGCGCCGAGAAACACTATCCGCTTAACGTCTTCGACGCCCGCCATCTGCAATATGCCCGCTCGCTGTTGAGCTACGCCGAAGGTGTGTTAACCGGCATGTCACCACCACTGGTGGAAATGATGGACGGGTCCAATCCCCTGCCCGACCTCTAAATCATCGGCATGCAGCAACGCCTGCTGCAAATAGGCTTTCGCCGCCCGCAGGGTTTGCTCCCAGTCGTCATATTGCGGGCGCAACGCCGCCAACGCGGCGGACAGCGTACAGCCGGTGCCGTGGGTATGGCGGGTATTGACCCGCAGGGCATCGAACCGCAGCTCCCCGTCGGCGGTAATCAGCCAATCGGGGCTGGATTCTCCATGCAGATGGCCGCCTTTCATCACCACCGCCCGGCAACCCAAGGCCAGCAGCGCCCGGCCCTGCTCACGCATGCCGCTTTCATCGGCCGCCGGCGGGCAGTTCAATAATGCCGCCGCCTCCGGCAGGTTGGGGGTGATGATGGATGCCAGCGGCAACAGTTCATCCCTTAGCGCCGACACCGCATCCGGCGCCAGCAGGAAATCACCGCTTTTCGCCACCATAACCGTGTCCAGCACCACGAAGGGGATGGGATATTGCCGGAGTTTTTCCGCCACTACCCGGACGATATCCTCCTGCCCCAGCATGCCGATTTTGGCGCTGTCGATACGCACATCGCTGAGCACCGAGTCCAGCTGTTCACCTACAAACTCAGGAGTGATGGGATAGATGGATTGCACGCCGCGGGTATTTTGCGCCACCAGGGCGGTAATTACCGTGGTGCCGTAAGCGCCGAGGGCCGAAAAGGTTTTCATATCGGCCTGGATGCCGGCCCCGCCGCTGGGATCGGTACCGGCGATGGTCAAGAGATTCCGGATGCGGCTCATTGCAGCTGCTCTCCCTGGAGAGTATAGAGTCTATCAAGGAAATCCACGGCAAAACTGCCGGGCCCCCTGACGTCAGCCGCGGTGAGCCGGCCGGCGCGGGCCATGACTTTGCAGGCGGCGGCCACGTGCGACAAACGATCCCCCGGCAGCGCGCAAAAGGCCGCCACCACCGCCGATAACGCGCAGCCGGTCCCCGTCACCCGGGTCATCAGCGGATGGCCGTCATTGATGGACCATATCCGCTCCCCGTCGGTGACAAAATCCACCCGTCCCGTTACCGCCACCAGCGTGTGATGGTCCGTGGCCAGCTTCCGGGCGGCGGACAGGGCCAGGCTGGAATCATCGGCACTGTCCACGCCGCGTCCCAGAGCGCTCTCGCCGGCCAAGGCCAGGATCTCGGAGGCATTGCCGCGGATGGCGGCCGGGCGCAGCGGCAGGAGGCTATGGGCGAACCCGGTTCGATAGGCAAGAGGTCCCGCCGCCACCGGATCGAGTACCCACGGAGTGCCGGCCTCGTTAGCGGCCTGGACGGCGGCCAGCATGGCCTCCGCCTGGCGGCGGCGCAGCGTGCCGATATTCACCAGCAGGGCATCGGCCATGGCGCTGAATTGCGCCGCCTCTTCCGGATCGACCACCATTGCCGGCGCGGCGCCGAGCGCCAGCAGGGTATTGGCGGTAAAAGCCTGCACCACGTCATTGGTCAAGCAATGCACCAGCGGCGCATGCTGCCGAAGCAAATCAAGGGAGGCGGCCGCGGTCAGGCCGGGAAATTCCATAGGTTGTACAGTCATATTGCTCCCAGCCGGCGTTTAAGAAGACGGGATCCGGAGGAAGGGACGCCGTGACTTCCCTACGCTGGCATTATCCAGATCAGGTTATGCGGGTTAAATCTCAGTCCGCTGCGTAACAACGGACACCCCGAGTCAAGTCTGTTGATTATCCGGGTGCGGGAAGAAAAGATCAACGATCGCAGGGGACTTCCTGCAAGCCATGCCGCAACAGCATCCGGCCGATGCACCCATCGCCGGTGCGAGGCGAGGAACCTGCGCCGGTGGGGGTCAGCAGCCAGACGGGGCGATTATCAAGCCAGGCCGGCTGAACCAGCCCCGACTCGGCCAAGGCCTCGATACGGCCCAAGAGCCAGGGATCGTTATCCACCGGCAGGGAGATTGGCCAGGCCGGATTGCCAAGGCACTCATGGGAAACGTTATTCAAAATGCGTTGCAGCACCTCTTTATCAACAACATTGGAGGCGAAGGCCGTCAAAGGGAATAAAAAAAGCAGATAAGGGGCAATAATTTTACACATGTAATATAATCAATCCTATTTGCTTCCTGCTGTATTTTCAATGTCTATTACCGACACTGTCTACAACTTCGCGGCGCCGGTATCCCGTCCGATTAGATTAAAAGAGAGGGTATAAACGCAGCTACAATAAACATCAGGTTTTAGCTTTCCGAGGTGAAACCCTGAGAAAATGAATGTAATTAGCACATCAATATATGGATCTGGTTTAATAAAAATTAAATAATTTTTATTTTGGATAATAAAACAGAACACACAAGACCAGCGAAGATAATATTATCCAACCTTATCGTTCATAAAGCATTAACTGAAAAGCTTGAGCTCCATGGCACGGCTAATGGCATGTTTAGCATTGACAACGCCAAGCTTATCAATAATATTTCTTATATGAAATTTTACCGTTCCTTCTCTGATGGTAAGAATAGTGGCCACCTCGCCATAGGTTTTACCCGCGCTGGCCCAGAATAATACTTCTTTTTCCCTGGGCGATAGCAGTGCATGGGTGGGTGGGCCGCCGTAAGGCTGCATAGCGCGCATTTCGGCGCGCATAAAATTGATCACTTTTTCATGGGTGGTAATCAACAGCATCTGGAATTTTTCCTTATTTTGCTCGATGATACGATAAAAATCCGAGCTGCCGGTGCGATTGGTGAGGCTCAGCGTCGCCAGATTGTCGTCGCCGTCATGCAACGTGAAGGTATAACCGCTGTTCAGACGATAAAATTTCGACAGATTGAAAAAACTGTGCTGATGGATTATCGCCGGATTGTCAGGCCAAATAAATGGCGAAAATTTCCGGCATGCGATGATCATGACCGGATCAATTTTTTGATAGCCATGGTTTTTATATTGATTAATCCAGCCCGCCGGATAATCGGATATTATAGAGGCAGGAAAACTGTGTGATTTGTTCATCATTAAGTAAGCAAAACAAAAAACATGAGTATTCTTGAAAATCTGGATAAGATAGAGCTTAAGTTCTTTTTTCATGGCTGTGATAAAAACATCTTGGCTGTTTTCAACTGATTTTTCCATAATCTATGCCTGCAATATTAACTAATACTCATCATTTAATATTCCCGCCAGGTAATTAATGACTGGCTGAAAGGTTAATTTCAAGAGGATTTTCGATAATATAAGAGGCCAGGTATTGATGCAACTACTAATAGAACAAGGGATATCCTTATCTGTTAGGAAAATTGACCCACTGATACCTTAATACCGTCGCCGCCTCCCACCGCCCGGCGGTCCGTTGTTACCGGCCGAAACCGCGGATTCGGTCCGGAAGGGCCACAACCATCAAATTATTGACAAATTGTCTGATATAATTAAGCACCGAGTGCTTTCCCAAGAATCCATCCACTGCACCGGGTAGTTGCAGTAAGGAGAAGCTGTGCTTGTCAGGACTTATCGAGAATCAGACCGACCCTTTTTACGCACCCTGTACCTCTCTTCCCGCAAAAAATGCTGGACCTGGCTGGACGGCAGACAGTGGCATCTGGAGGATTTCGACGGTGCGACATTTGGCGAAAAGATTTTGGTGGCCGAAGAGCAAAATCACATTGTCGGCTTTGCCTCCCTTTGGCTGCCGGACAGCTTTTTGCACAATCTATTTGTTGATCCTGCCTGGCAGCGGCAGGGGGTGGCCACTGCGCTGCTGGAAGCCTGCTATCCGCTGTGCGGCGATAAGATGGCCCTGAAGTGCCTGACCAAAAATCGCCGAGCCCTGGCGTTTTACCAGCGTCACGGCTGGAAGATCATCTCATCGGGCATCGCAGAACACGGGGAATATTTCCTCATGCACCGCGCCATAGAGCAACACAAATTATTCTTTCGCTAAACAAAAGGGTAATTATTCAATATGTGCTCTATACCGCTTTGCGAAGCCGGGCAGCCAGTCCTTTAAGAAAGTAACGCAGGACCTGATCGCCGCATACCCGATAATTTTTATGCCCCGGAGACCGCAGCATGGCGGTCACCTCCGGCAGGGAGAGGCGAAAGTCCTGGGACTGGAGAATGTCCTGCAGGTCGTTGGTTTTCAGTGAAAAGGCGACACGCAGCTTTTTCAGGATAATATTATTGGTGATTTTTCGTTCAATTTTAGCTTCCGGCATCGTTTCATCCCGGCCGCGTTTATGAATCACCAGGCCATGAAGAAAACAGCCCATCACCATGTCCGGACAGGGCGCATAGCCCTCTTCCTCTTCTTTTTTAACGAAGCCGGCCATCTGTTGCGGCGTAATGACGCACTCCGCTAACGCCAATATGCCCAGGAGCTGTTCATTATGCAGATTCAGCATATAGCGTACGCTGCGCAGCACATCGTTATTCATCATGACCCCGGTCCCTTATCGCGCAATTATCTTTATGGCCGGACAGTATAATGATATCCGGCGTTAAACATAGGGCTGATGAATACAACCGCCCGGCTTTTTATCCCAGGCGGTCATTCTCGTCCTCAAAACCAGTGTTCATATTCCAGTCTGGCTTATGAGAAACCTACCACGCTATGGGGAACATACGGCGCCTCGAGCCGGGCTATCTCCTCGGCGCTCAATACCAGATCCAGGGCGGCGACGGCGTCGTCAAGATGACCCGGCTTGGAGGCTCCGACAATGGGAGCGGACACCGCTGATTTAGCCAGTACCCAGGCAAGAGCCACCTGCGCGCGGGGGACGTGGCGTTCCTCCGCCACCGCCGCCACCGCTTCGACGACCCGGCGATCGGCATCGGCGGTATGTTCATAAAGCGTCTTGCCGAACTTGTCGGTCTCGGATCGCTTAGTACTGTCATCCCATGGCCTCGTCAGCCGGCCGCGCGCCAGGGGGCTCCACGGGATCACGCCAATGCCCTTGGCCTCGCACAGCGGGAGCATTTCGCGTTCTTCCTCGCGATAGAGCAAATTGACATAGTTCTGCATCGTGGAGAACTTCGTCCAGCCATGGGCTTCGGCGACATGGAGCATGGTGGCGAATTGCCAGGCATACATGGAGGAAGCGCCGATATAACGGGCCTTGCCTGCTTTTACGACATCATGAAGCGCTTCCAGCGTCTCTTCGATGGGCACGCTGTAGTCGAAGCGATGAATCTGATAAAGATCGACATAATCGGTACCAAGCCGGCGCAGTGAATTGTCGATTTCCTGCATGATGGCCTTGCGGCTGAGACCCGCGCCGTTCGGTCCCGGATGCATGCGGCCGTGCACTTTTGTGGCAATCACTATCTCTTCGCGGCGCGCGAACTCTTTAAGCAGCCGGCCGACGATTTCCTCGGAAGTGCCGTCGGAATAAACGTTGGCAGTGTCGAAGAAGTTAATGCCCGCTTCCACCGCGCGGCGAATAAGCGGACGGCTCTTTTCCTCATCCAGCGTCCATTCGTGACCGCCACGGTCAGGCACGCCGTAGGTCATGCAGCCAAGACACAGCCGCGACACGTCGAGGCCGGTTCGGCCGAGTTTTATGTAATCCATGGTCTTCTCCTGAGAGCGTTGAATAATCCTGCCGGGTCGGCACCGGGCGCCCACCCAACAGAACCGGCCACACGGCCTTAACTGCGAGAACTGTAGGATAGTCCCTTCCGTTATGAATAATAATCCGCTATTTTTGAGAAACATATTCTCTGTGAATGGAATAATGGATGGACAAGCTCGAGGCGATGGCGATTTTCGTCGAAGTGGTGGATCGCGGAACGCTGTCCGCGGCGGCCCGTTACCTGCACATTCCGCTGCCGACCCTGAGCCGAAAACTGGGGGAGCTGGAGAATCACCTGGGAACGCGCCTGCTGGTTCGCACTACCCGACGCCTTGAGCTCACCGATGCCGGCGCCGACTACCTTCAGGCCGCCAAGCGCATACTTGAGCAGGTGAACGAGGCCGATCGCGGCGCCGTCGGCGAGTACGTCACCCCCAAGGGCGAGCTGTTGATCACGGCGCCGCTGACCTTCGGCCGTCTGCACGTGCTGCCCATCATCAACGCATTCCTGGCGCAGTATCCTGACGTGAACGTGCGCCTTGCCCTGTCGGACGCCCGGCTGGAACTTATCAGCGAACATATCGACGTGGCGGTACGCATAGGTCCGCCGGGGAATGGCAACCTCTCTTCAACGCGCATCGGCGAGCTGCGCTGGATGGTGGTGGCCAGCCCGGATTTTCTCAAGAAGCACGGCGCGCCCAAGACCCCGGCGGACCTGGCGGCGCGCCCTTGCGTGGGCGTGGATCACGTCAATTTGTCCACCCATTGGCGGTTTCGATCCCCCGCCTCCGGCGCAGTTGTCAACACCCCCATCCGTGCCCGCCTGTCGCCCACCTCGGCGGAAGCCGCGGTGGATGCCGCCATCGCCGGCGTCGGATTGACACAGGTGCTTCATTACCAGGCCGCCGACGGCCTGGCGGCCGGTAAGCTTTGCGTGGTGCTGGCGGAGTATGAGGCCGAACCGATGCCGCTGTGGCTGGTGTATACCGGACAATCTCGCCTGCCGCTGAAGGTGCGCAGCTTTCTCGATTTCGCCACGCCCAGGCTTAAGGAGACCATCCGGTTTACCGGCCGCTAGCGTTGGCCGGCAAGCTTATCCTGGGTTTTGGTCTCAAAGTCGGCGGCGTCATGACGTTCGTGCAGTTGGCTTGACGGCTCGCCAAAGACTCGATTGACCATCCGCCCGCGCTGCACGGCCGGCCGTTGTTCGATAGTGTCGGCCCAGCGCTGGAGATGCTTATAGTCCTGAACGGCCAGAAATTCCGCCGCGTCGTATATCCAGCCCTTCACCAGGCCGCCATACCACGGCCAGATAGCCATATCGGCGATGGTATATTCACTGCCCGCAATATACTCATTGTCCGCCAGCCGCTTGTCGAGCACGTCGAGCTGGCGTTTTGCTTCCATCGCGAACCGGTCGATGGCATAGGCAATCTTGGTGGGGGCGTAGGCATAAAAATGGCCGAAGCCTCCGCCTATATAGGGCGCGCTGCCCATCTGCCAGAACAGCCATGACAGGCATTCGGTGCGCGCGCCGATCTCTTTTGGCAGAAATGCGCCGAACTTTTCGGCCAGGTATAACAGTATCGAGCCGGACTCGAATACCCTGATTGGCTCGGGGCCGCTGCGATCCATCAGAGCCGGGATCTTGGAGTTCGGGTTTACCGCCACGAAGCCGCTGCCGAACTGGTCGCCGTCGCCGATCCTGATAAGCCAGGCGTCATATTCCGCGCCGCTGTGGCCAATAGCCAGCAGTTCCTCCAGCATCACCGTCACCTTCACGCCGTTCGGTGTCGCCAGCGAATAGAGCTGAAGGGGATGGCGTCCCACCGGCAGCTCTTTGTCGTGGGTCGGCCCGGAAACCGGGCGGTTGATATTCGCGAAGCGGCCGTTGCTATCCTTGTTCCAGGTCCATACCTTCGGCAGCACGTAATCGGATTGATTGCTCATGCTCAATGCTCCTTTCGCTTTAGTTTTGGGAGATCGTGGTAAAAGTCATCATACCGTTCCTCGATCCGCGGCGATAGAAAAACAAAATGTCGATATATTTACGTGATGCCGGATAAGATCAAAACTCAGGTTTTATCCCTTGCCACCTTTTCATAGCCAAGCCGGCCGATAAAAGGCAAACGCAGCGCCGGGGACATCACATCAACGCCCATATTAAATCCCAAAATATTGACCTCGACCCCCTCTTCCACCCCCAGCGTCAATCCCAGCACGCCCAGTAACGACACCTGCACGCCCCTGCCCGACGGGGATAATCCAATGGGATGCAGCAACGTCCGATAATCCTTGCCGATGGCGTTGGCCGGCAGATCCAGCCCCAGTTCAGGCACTTCTCTGCCGATATGGGCCATAAAGGTATTGCTGTTGGGGCCGGGCCAGGCATGGTAGGTATGCGGATAGGGATAGCTGCCGATGGCGGCCTCAATGCGCGGGATCATGGCTTCGGCGCGGGGTCCGCGATGATCCACCAACAGCTTGGGCCGGGAGCCGTACCAGTAGCCGTCGGGGAGGGCGAAGTCACGGCGAACCACGTCATCACTGCCCCAGCTGATGACATCATACCGGCTAAAGCGGGTTTCCCCCGCTTTTTTAAAGATGATCCAGGGATGAACCGCCACCAGGCCCCGCCATCCATAGGTGGGCGCGGCATAGATCTGCACTATCGCCAAATCGCGCAATTGCGCCGGATTCGGCGCAATGCCGGCGGAATCGCGCCGGGCCGTCCACCAATGCTGACCGGTAAATACCTCCCCGCCCTGCTTTGCCTTGGACCAGCTTTGCCCGAATGATAAAACCATGACGCAGATAAAACCGATAAAGAACGCTTTCAGGTAGGTCATATAAGCTTAGCCTGCCGGTTTACAATGGATTGACGGATATCCAGCAGCGTAATCCCCCCGGCAGGCTTTGCTGTAGAGACTTTACAAAAGTAGACTCTCACGAAACCGCCGGCGACCCTGCTTTCACATCCGGGTCCGCTGTGAAGCAGGATGGCACCGGGCCGGATTTAGCGAGACAACGCGGTTTGCTTGGTTATATCGTTAAAGATCTGCCACGCCGCCCGGGCTCGCTCGGTATTCGGATAGTTGCGGTTGGCCAGCATGACGATGCCGATTTTTTTCTCCGGAATAAACGCTACATAGGCGCCAAAGCCGTCGGTAGCGCCGGTTTTATTCAGCAATACCGCCTGCAGGGGAGGCGTGGCGGGAGTGATGATTTTAACCGGATTGACATTATAGGTCATGTCATTCGAGTTGCCCGCCATAACCGTACTGAGCGCCACCGGCCAGGGATATTGTTCCCAGAGCATGTCCTGGGTGTAGTGCGCCGTGGAGAAATAACCCCGGTGTGTTTCAATAACGGCTTTCTGCACATCCGATCCCTCCCCCGCCTGCTTCATATTGGCTTCCACAAACCGAATCATATCGGCGGAGGTGGATTTAACGCCATAGGCGTCATCGCTCAATATGCCGGCATTGAGGCGTACCGGCTTATCCTGCTTGTTGTACCCCCAGGCATAGTTTTTCATCTCTTTATCGGGCACATTGATCCAGGTATGGTTCATGCCCAGCTCCGGCAGGATAACCTTCTGCAGCAAATTGGCATAGCTATCCCCCATTGCCCTGGCGGCGATAAGCCCCAGTGTGGCGATGCTGATATTGGAGTACGACCGCCCCTGGCCGGCCTTTTCCCGGGGATGCCAAGCGCTCAGGTAGTCCATCAGTTTCGCCTCGGTGTTCACCTGGTCCGGAGCCTGCAGCGGCATTCCACCCGTGGTATGGGTAGCCAGGTTGATAAGGGACAACTCGCCGAAAGAGGTATCCTTCAAAGAAGGCAGGTAATGACTGACTTTTTCCACCAGGGATAATTTTTTTTGCGCATCGGCATAGGCGGCCAGCGTCACGTTAAAGGTTTTGCTCACCGAACCCAGTTCAAACAATGTATCGGCCGTGACTTCCCTCTGAGGGGTTATAGAAGCCAGCCCGTAGTTATAAAAATACTGCCGGCCGTCAACCGTTAAAGCAACAGCCATACCGGGGATATTATGCGCCTTTATTAAGGGAAGGATTTCACGGTCCACCTCCGCGCGATAAGCATCCGGCCCTTGGGTAGCGGCACATTGGGCACCTGTTGCCGCGAGCAGCATGGATAGGGCAACCAAGGGGACTGCCATTGTTTTATTCATGTATTTCTCAAATTATGTAAAAAAGATCGCTATTAATGGATTAGTAATAACCAGCTTGGATTTTGGTTTCCAAAGAAGAGATAGAATTAACTACAATGGCGGTCGAGTCAAAATATTTTTTCGATGGGTTATGAAGAAACATTCTGAAAATGATTATTTTATAATTAATAAACTCAATAAAATATATGATGAGAATATATAATATAACTTCATCACCTAAAAAGCATTGTTACGTGAGGCGTGGCGGCTAATCTTTACCGATCGCTAAATACTCCAGTCTGATAACGGATAATTGCTTTTTTAATTTCACAACGCCAAGTAAACCGCTCTTAACTTCCTCTCCCTTTCAAAAGGCATTATTATGAGAAATACGCAGTGAATTACGGGCCCCTTTCCTATTCCATGTTCTCCCGGTAACGAAAGCAAGCGGGATCGTGGTCGTTGACGATGCCCACCGCCTGCATCCAGGCATAGACAATCGTCGGCCCGACGAACTTGAAGCCACGCCGCTTCAGATCCTGTGAAATCTTGCCGGACAGCGCTGTTTCGGTAACATAGCCCGTACCGAGCAGCGGCACACCGTGGGTGTAAGACCAGCAATATTCCGCGAAGTCCTCGCCGTTTGCCTGCATCTCATTGAAGATCTGCGCGCCGCGAATCGTCGCCTGGATCTTTGCACGGGCCCGCACGATCCCCGAATTGCCAAGCAGGCGCTCGATATCGTCGGCGCCATAAACCGCCACGGCCCGAGGATCAAAACCGTCAAAGGCCAGGCGGAAAGCGTCCCGCTTGCGCAGAATGATGTCCCATGACAGACCGGCCTGGAACCCCTCCAGCATCAGCGTCTCCCACAGCCTGCGCGGATCGCGTTCCGGGATGCCCCATTCCGTATCGTGATAATGCCGCATCAACGGGCCTGAATCAGCCCAGCTGCAGCGATGCTGTTTTTCCGACATCCGCGTCCTCCTGGACGATTACATTTCGTTGACTGCCGTGCCTTAATCATCATGCTATGGCGTTAACGTCCTGAGGCCGCAAGAGACGTGCCGATGTGGCGGGAACGCCCTGCCAATGAGCCGAATAGTGCCATAAGGACGGAAAGAACAACACCGATGGCCAGCGGAATATGCCAGTTTCCGGTAATATCGTGAGCCTTACCGGCAAGCGTTGGCCCGCAGGCCGCCAAGAGATAACCGATGCACTGCGCCATGCCGGAAAGCGCAGCCGATTGATGAACATCCCTCGCGCGCATACTCATGAACATCAGCGCCAGAATAATGGCGGCCCCCGATCCAAAACCAAATAGGACCGACCAAAGCAGCGCCCAGGCCGGCGCAAACAGCAAGCCCAGTAGCGATACGCCCAGCATAAAACCGGTACCGGCGGCTATCAGCCGCTGATCTTTCAATCGGCCGACTACCAGGCTCAAGACCAATCCCGGCACAGCGCAGGAGAGCTGCATAACCCCATGTATCGAGCCCGCGGCGGCGGGGGTAAAGCCCGCATTGGTCAAAATGGTCGGCAGCCAGGCGACCATAATATAATACAACGTCGAATTCGTCCCCATGAACAGCGTAACCTGCCAAGCGATCATTGAACGCCAAACACCTCCGCCATGGACAGGCGCCGCGGGTCCGTTTACCGGTGTTTCTGTTATGGGAACTCCTTTTAGGGGAGTTCCTTTTAAGGGAACAGTACGGCCGCCAACTGCAAAAATCCAAACAGTAATGGCCGCCAAAGGGAAAACAATCACCATCTCTAGCGCTATGCGCCAGCCAAATACGTCGGCCAACGGGACCACGCTCATGGAAACCATCGCCGCGGCCACCCCCATCGTCACCGCGCAGACGCTGGTGATGACCGGCACCCTGCTGGGAAAATCACGCTTGATAAGGCCTGGCAGCAGCACATTGCCAAGGGCAATGCCGGTGCCGACGATCGCGGTACCCTGGTAGAGGCCCACGACAGTCCCCGTCGAGCGAACAACCACCCCCGCCGCAATAAGCAATAATGCGCCGAATAAGCAGCGCTCAATCCCGTATTTCCGGGCAAACAGCGCCGCGAACGGCGATATGGCGGCAAAAGCGACAAGCGGCAACGTCGTCAATAAGCCCGCATCGGTGGGAGATAATCCCAGATGAGAACGGAGCAGGTCTAATACTGGCGCCACGCCGGTGACAGGCCCCCGAAGCGTGGCCGCTATCAGCAGCAAGCCTGCGACAAGCAGGAACGAACGCGACGCGGTTGCGGTATGTCTGGCCATGAATAATATCCCGAAGAGCAATAAAGCAGAGCGACAATCTTACCCCTTTCGCGAATGCCGGAATTTGGATATATTGACAATAAATACTCAAAAACTGACAACCTGCATTGATGCTATCCCTTGAAGACTCGCTTCGCTACTTCGATCAGGACCAGCCTTACGGACTGGTGGCCGGCCTAAAGACGCATTCACCTGGCGCCAGTGAAGTGCCTGTCCACCAACATCGGCAAGGACAGCTGCTTTTCGCGGTCAAAGGCGGCATAACATGCGAAGTCGCCGACGCCATTTGGATGGTGCCCCCCAACAGCGCCGTGTGGATACCCGGCCAAACCCGCCACAGCGTTCGCGCAACGGCGAACGCCGAGATAAGCTTTCTCTTCATCCAGCCGGGCGCCGCGCCGCTTCCCGCCACCTGCTGTACGCTCTTCATCTCCCCCTTGGTGCGCGAGCTCATTCTTCATATGGCGGGCCAGCCGCCGAAATATGCGCCGGACAGCCCCACCGGACGAAAGGCCGTCGTGCTGCTGGAGGAGCTTGCTCATATGCCGGTAGAGCGGCTGCATCTGCCTATCTCCGAAGAACCCCGTATGAGAAAGATTGCGAAAATACTCTCAGACGATCCGGCGGATCGCCGTACGCTTGCGCAATGGGGAAACATGGTGGCCATGAGCGAGCGTTCGCTGGCTCGCCTTGTGCGTCAGGAAACGGGATTGACTTTTGGCCGGTGGCGCCGGCAACTGCATTTGATCGTTGCCCTGCGCGAACTCGCCGCCGGCCAAAACGTACAGAACATTGCTGAAATTCTCGGCTATGAATCGGTGTCGGCGTTTATCATCATGTTCAAGAAATCCTTAGGGGAAACGCCGGCGAAATACTTTTCCTCCATTGCTCAGACGGCGGAACCTTGATCCGCGATCGGCGGCATTAACGATCCCCTTGCCGCCCGCCTCGGCTTGGCCAACCCTTGTCAGGTCCCCTTTAACGGCAGAGCGAGACGGGACGGGTCTTTGCCTCCGCAATGCACGGCGATCGTGGTTTTTCTCGATCTCGTCGCCATGGACATGCGCTCACCCAGCCCGAGGTTACGGGCATAGCGCGGAAAAGCACCGCCGGCGATAAGCAGTTGGAGCCGATGGCCGGCGGCGACGCGCCAATAGGCCGGCAGCAGCGGCAGCGTAACCGTGCGGCGCGTATCCGCAGCAAAGCCCGGCAGGCGCTGATAGCCATCGGTTATGTTGGTCGCCCGGCCTTTTTCATCCACATCGCACAGGCAAATAAACAGGTCGTGTTCGGGCCCGTCAGCCGAAACGTTAATCGTCAAGACTGGCCGGCCGGCTATCTCGGTATCCTGGTCCAAAACCGGCCCGATAAAGCTAAGCACATCGGCGCGCGCCGCAAGGGGCCTCATGTCGCCACGCCCGGTGGCGTCGGACAATGTAGGACCGGCCAAACTCGGCGTAGGGTCTTTCGGATCGTAGACGAATCTTCGCTCGGCCTCGGCGATCCCGCCTTCCCCCAGTCCGCCGCTGCCGGTAAGCTGCAACGCGCGCGACACGCTACCGGCCGGCGGCCATGCGGTCTCGTTGCGCCATTCGTTAGCACCAACCACCCAGAGCTTGACGTGATTTAACGCGTCCTTACCGGATTCCCGACCTTTGAGATGAATATCGAACCAGTCAAATGCATCGGCCATCGCGCCGGCCAGGCTTTTGAGAGAGGTGTGCGTCCACGGATCCACGGTAAGCCTTATCGTTTTGCCGCAGGCCTGCAGCTCGGCATAGTCGTGAAGCTGATGGCCAATAAAAAGATCGGACCAACCCGCCACCATTGATACGGGGGCGGTCACCCGCGCAAGCGTACAGCGGTCGCGGATCGGCTGCCAGAACGGATCGGCGGGATGGTCATGGGCCATCCACTCCCGCCAGCAGTCAATGGCGGCGCCGGACACCTGCTCATCCAACGTCTCAAGCGGCAAGGCGGCATAATGCCGGGCATGAGCATCGCCGAAAAAACGACGCCTGAGGGCCTGGACGATAGCGTTGCTCTTCTCCTGGGCCTCCACCAGGCAGATCCAGCTAAGGAAATCCTCCAGCCGCAGGCCGTCGCCGCCCCAAATGGCGGCGGCGAAATCCGACGTGCTGCGTACGATGGCGATGGCGGCGACCCGTTCCCCCAGTTCGGCGGCCATGGCCCAGTGCACCTGACCCATATAGCTCGCCCCCCAAAGCCCCAAGCGGCCGCCATACCACGGCTGGCGCTCGATCCAGCCGACGGCGTCCAGCCCGTCGTCACGCTCCTGGAAGAACGGATGGAAACGCCCGCCTGAGCCGAAGGTACCGCGCACGCTCTGGACCACCGCCGTGTAGCCGCGTTCGGCAAAAAGACGCGCGCACAAACCGACGATGTTTTTGCGCCCGTAGGGTGAACGCAGCAGCACGATGGGTGGCCGATCGATACCGATGGGATGATAGACATCGGTCATCAGCGCGACACCGTCCCGCGCGGTCACGGCAATCTCCCGCTCCACACGCACGGCGTTTTCCGCCGGCGGCAGCCGCCACAGGCGCCCGGCGAGGCGCGTCATTATCGTCATGGGCCGTAAACCTCCTGGACTATGCCGGTGAGGGCATCAGCGGTCTACATGATACGATATTTTTTTACTCATGGGCTTGGCCGGTAGCATCAGATCGTTAGGGGCGGCAATCGGCGAGTTTCTTTTGCCACATTGACCTGCATCGCTACCTCCGCCAGTTCCAGCATATCTTGCGCCAAGCGGTAGTTTCCCCTGCCCTGCAACCAAGACAAAATATCCGTCAGGTGCCAAATCGATGCGCTGCCTTCATGGACCGGCGCCGGAAAATTACCCGGATGGGCCAGCATCAGCTTGCGCATATTCTGCCTCGACACACCTACAATCTCCGCCGCATCTGTCAGTCCCACCAGATCCGGCGCCGCTTCGATAAGCGTCGCCGAGGGTACGGCGCGACGAACATCCGCCAGCGCACTGCGTACGGCGGCCTCGGCATTCCCGGCTTCTCGTGTGAATTCCAGCGCCAGCCTGCCCGGCAACCCTATGCCCACCAGAGCATCGTCGCAGCCGGCTTCACCCAGACGTTCGACAATCGCATCCGTTTCGCAGTCCTCAGCGGCAAGCTGGTATTTTAAGGTAAAGGTGTATTCCATCATTTCTCCTTGTCGTCAGGATCACGCTATTTGCGATGCTTTGTGCAGTTATCCACAACCCTGCGCAGGGCGCGAGCATGGTTGCCGGGATTCTTCGGCGTGCTCCAGACGCTGGTAATGCAAAACTCTCCGCAGCGACACTCATTTTCATTATAAGGGCAGTAGATCTTCCCCCATGCATGACTGCCGCCAACATCGATTCGCCAACGTTGTTCTTCAGCATATCTGAGCACCTCTTCCACCTCTTTCTTCGAATGCGAGGGACGGGTCATCATTGACCTCCAGAATAGATTTTTGCCGTTGAGTTGTCAAGTGACAACTCTATTATCTTGGACTTGCCTATAAAGACGTCTCAGCACGAGTCCGTAAGTAATAATCTCCGGCAACGGCGTTTACCATGAGTTCCGGCAGCCGATCAGGTCTTTAGCAATGCTGGAAGCACTGTTGCAAAATTTTCCCGCGACTGGGCAGAAAGTGAGATTGTTCAACCAGATGACGATAAGCATGGGGGATTTTCATTCAGGGCTTGGTGGATTGTAGGCAGACCAGCGGGGCAATTTAATGCTTAGAGTAGCCCGCACTTTACCGGAAATCGGCGATAGCTCATATTGATGCAAAATGATTCCCGGTTCGTTCATAGCGTGCCCTCCGGCATTTCTCTCTGGTACGCATGAGCCCCCGCCACCGTGGCCTCAATGGAAGGCCGCATCAGAACCCGCCCTATCCACCGTTGTGGAGATAAAGGGTCTATTTCTCTCACGCAATAGCAGCCGAACCTTTTGCGCATACGACGAGCGCGGGTACTCCAACAACACGATCTCGTTCATGACGAACCTTTTCCCCATGATATTGCTAGCGGGGTAACTCTATTCGTCGTCATCTTTGCCGAGCGCTAATCGACGTGAAGCGGCGGCGGCGCCCGGTCATCCCAATCGGCGCCGATGCGCGGATATAACCAGGCAAGGCAGATGCCGCGCGCCACCATGAACAACAGGAAAGCGCCCCAAAGCCCATTATTGTGCGCGACCGGGATCAGGAGCCAAGCCGCGGCCAGGAACACGGCGAGCGACAGAATCATGCTGTTGCGCAGTTCGCGCGCGCGAGTGGCGCCGATAAAGATGCCGTCAAACTGGAAGCCCCAGACCGAAGCGACCGGCAGCGCGATCACCCAGGGTAGGTAGGCCTTGGCCACGGCGCGCACCGGCTCTTGGTTGGTCAGCCCGTCAATCATCATCGGTCCGACCGCGACATAGGCGAGCGAAAATCCGAGCGCCCCAATCGCGGCCCACAACAAGGAAATGCGGCTCGCCGCCCTAAGCGACGCCCGGTCGCGGGCACCGACCGCGAGTCCCACCAGCGCCTCCGCCGCATAGGCGAAGCCGTCGAGCCCGAAGGCGGTGAAAGTCTGGAAGTTAAGCAGCACGGCATTGCCGGCCAGCACTTTGTCGCCGAGCCCGGCGCCGAGGCGTGCGAAAAGCGCGGTGACGCCGATGATGCAGATGGTGCGCAGGAAAATGTCACGGTTGATGCCGAACAGCCTGAGCAGGGGTTCTCGCGCCCAGAGCGCCGCCTGAACGAGCCGCGGTAGCCCGCGCGGGCTGAGGCGCTTGAGCACAAGGAGGCCCAGGACCAGTCCTATGCCGTCGGCGAGCGCCGTCGCCGCCCCGATGCCGCCGACACTGAGGTGTGCGCCATAGACCAGGCCGATGGCAAAGCCCATGTTGAGGAAGTTCAGCACCAGTTGCAGGACGAATCCCAGCCTGGCTCGCTGGCGACCGATCAGGTAGCCCAGCACGACCGTATTGCCGAGCGCCGCCGGAGCCGACCAGATGCGTGCGTCGCAGTAGATGCGCGCCGCACGCTGCACCTCGGCACCACCGCCGAGCAGGTGGAGCGCGCCCGTGAGCAGCGGCCGCTGCACCGCCAGGATGACGAGGCCCAGCAACACCGCCAGCAACAGCGCCCGTACTTGCACGATCCGGGCCTCAGTATCGTCTCCGGCGCCTACCGACTGGCCAACCAGCCCGGTCGTCGCCATGCGCAGAAAGCTCAGGCCCCAGATCATGGCATTAAAGACCAGCCCCCCCAGCGCTACGCCGCCAAGCGCCGCCTGGTCGGGGAGATGACCGGCGACGGCAGTGTCCACCGCGGACAGCAGCGGCACCGACAGATTAGCCAGCATTATCGGCACGGCCAGGGCCACAATCCGCCGGTGCCAACCGGGTGTCGCTCCAGCTATGCCGCCGTTATCATTGATTCGCGCCACTGTTTTCACCATCATTCTGCCCGGCGGACATGACCTTATTGTCCTCAAATGCAGACCGCACAGCCTCCACGACATGCTGCGCCGTAAGCTCATCCTCCAATCGCGGATACTCCGCTTTCAATTTACCGGATACCCGCCAGCCGTTTTGTTTGATAGAACGGATAATCCTGTTCGCGTCCTGGCTTGGCATTTCAATGACATCCTTAAGGCTTTCCTGCGCGAGCTGAAAGGTGGCCAATTCCCTGGCCTCGTCTGCCATCTCATATCTTACCGTATGCTCAATCACCCGCGCGGTGAACAGCACATGCTCGGTCAGATCCGGATAGCGCCAGGCAAAACAAGCGTCCTCATAGTCATCGAAAATAAAGTTGCTGCGGGTACCATCGTCGCATGCCACCACTTCACCAAACCGGTAAGCCGTTGCATAGCGCCGCATAAACGGGCGGGAAAACACCTCGAGCGTGCGATTGTAAGCCGCGCGGAAATGGGGAGAACTAATGATAGTGGCCGATACAGGCAGAATGATGCCGTCAGGGATCGCCCTGTCGCGTACCAGTGCGTCATTTATCAGAAAACGGTGGATCCGGCCATTGCCGTCTCTCATTGGATGGATATAGACAAAAGCAAAGGCCAACGCCCCGGCACGCACCACAGGCTCGGCCCCTCGGGTCGCAACTTCAAATGCTTTGAGGCCCTCCAGCATGACACCCGCTTCCTCGAAGTGGGGGGCAATATAGTGGACAATGTTTTGACGCAGGGTGGACTGCCCGACAAACACCGGCGAACGACGCAGGCCCAGTCCCACGGCATCCCGGCCCAAAATGCCGGCTTGCAAGGTATATAAACTGCCGCTACCCAGTGGGTCTTCAATGTGGCCGCAATATTGTTCAATAACATGGGCGAACCGCTGGATCCGATCGGTATGGTCAGACTCCTTTTCGATCAAAAAGCTTGCACGGGACTCATTAAACGTCAGCCATCCGGCGGTACGCATCAGCAGATCGGCGCCAAATGCTTTGTCAAATTCAGCCAGCGCGGCAGCGAGATCAAAATCCAACGCATTTTGGAGCGCTGTAGTACGACGAATCAAAGGGCAGAACGAAGCCGTTCCCGGCAGATTATTATTGATTCGCCAGCGCCTCTCGCGCAGCGGTTCGACCCTGGTGAAATAGTCTAGACCGGAGATCGCATCGATATATTTGCCGTTGGTCAGGTCCGGCACATCCAGCCGCGTTCCGGTCAGCCACTCGTATAGAAAACCCGTACGGCGCGCATACTGGCCGAAAGGCTCGCGTCGGCACCATGCCGCGATAGGCTCGGGGCCGATGGCGGCAAACAGGCGGGCAAAGAACTCCAAATGGATCTCTTCGTATTTGAGCCCGAATTCGAAATGCCCCGCGAAGTCATCCGCCGGCCGGTAGCTGGCCGGATACTGATTTTTTATCAGTCCGCCCTCAACCTGAAGGACGCGCCCCGTACCAGTAGTTGACTCGACACGCAGCGGTTGCGCCAACATGATGCCGTTAAGCCGTTCCAATACCTTGAAGCCAACCTGCATAAGATAAAATCCTGTATTTTGGCCGCGAAAATGATACTGAAATCATAAAATACCAGGAAAACGATAACATGAGAGCGGTTAAAAGGCTATCGGAACAACGAAACCGATACTGGATGATGGTTTTTAAGCGAAAATAATACTCTCTAACGCTGAAACCAAGCGCAGCTGTCTGGGAGGCAAAATCTCAGTGAGCCGTTACACTGGTAGAAACCGCATTTAAGGGAGGTATTATGAAGCTTGGATTCGCCTGTAAATATTTTTCTTCAGAAGCAGTACAGCCATTCCCCTTTAAATCCCCAACGCGTAAACGATTTTTAACGTTGGACAATGATAAAAAGCTCGATTTTCTTTGGGAAAGTTCGAGAGAAAACCTAACCAACCTGCTGTTGATTTTTGAGCAATTGGCTTTACTTCCTAATAATCTGAGAATGATGAGGATAGGGAGCGATTTGCTGCCATTATATACCGTCCCCGAAGCCACTGTGCTTTACAAGGAAATTTCACCCGATTTATATCCTTTTTTTAAGAACTGCGGGAATTTTGCAAAGCAGAACGATATTAGATTATCCTTTCACCCCGGACAATACACCGTACTGGCATCAGACAACCCATCGGTAGTGGAAAGGTCTATTGAAGACATCGAATACCACGCGCTCTGCGCGAAATCGATGGGGTATGGCAAGCATTTTCAGGACTTTAAAATAAATATCCATATGAATGGGAAAAAAGGCTTTGCCGGCTTCAAAAACGCGTTCCTAAAGCTCAGTCCTGAAGCAAGGTTGATGTTGACGGTGGAGAATGACGAGATTTCCTGTTCAGTGGATGACGTATTACAGGCAACATCCTTATGCCCCATTGTATTGGACATTCACCATCACTGGGTAAAGGAAAATGAATTCATCAAACCTGAGGATGACCGTATTAAATTAATAAAAGAATCATGGCAAGGAGTAAAGCCTGTGCTGCATTATTCTGTTTCTCAGGAAGGTTTGATCCCGGAGCACGGCTTTCCCGATCAAAATACGCTGGGCTTGTCAAAATCCATATTACGCGCTCATTCAAATTACTATTTTAATGATACGCTGAATGACTGGGCTTTATCCTTTGACGATTTCGATATCATGTGTGAAGTGAAAATGAAAAATCTCGCCAGGGAAAAATTGTATCAGTACGCATTGCTGAATAAAACAATGCCGGCAAATTCATCCTTAGGCTTATAGCGTACCGGGCACTGGTTTATGACGCGTCCCCTCGTCGTGATGGACGAGCATTGACACGCCTGTTGCCCCGATGCGCAACGGCTGTACCGGCATGATGCCGTAAACAACGTACAGCCGACCTGTAATAGAGGGAATGATTTACGTGGCAGTATTGTGACCTTCCGGCGCTGCCACACTGGCCTGTTTATCTTTTTTCATTTGATAGCGGGAAGGCCAGATCTCTTCCGGTCGTTTTCCTATCACATCTGCAATAAGGCGTTCTCCCTTTGGCCAGTGTCTGGTCAACGTATTCGCCAGCGTAGACGAAGCCAGCCCCGCCGAGCGCGAAATCGCAGCCATCGTCGTCCCTTTCTTCTTTATTCCTGCAACAATATCAGCTAGGTGCCAGTCTTGGTCGTTCATGTGATCTCTCTTCGTCATGTTGACTATGAGTCACAATTATACCACAAGAATTTACGGTTGTGACTAATAATCCGTGGACTGATAGGCATCAAAATACAATGCTTATCCCATGAAAAGATCTGACCCAACAAGAGTCCTGCTAGGACGACATGTCAAAAAACTCAGATTACAAGCTGGTCTGTCTCAGGAAGCCTTTGCGGATCTATGCGGGCTCGATCGTACCTACATCAGCGGTATTGAACGCGGTGTAAGAAACCCCACGCTGGAAGTCCTCGCTATCATTGCTGCCGCATTACATATCGATTTGATTACGCTGTTCAATTTTGATGGTTGCGACTGAATTCACGCCATTAGCAGTCTATTGTTAAACCATCTTCATTTGTGACTCATCGTCCGTGGTCTGATAAGCAACAAAAGATAATGCTTAACGGCATGGAAAAATCTAAAGACATTACTGCCCTCTTCGGGCAACGTATTAAAGCACTTCGCTTGCAGGCGGGACTTTCGCAGGAAGCCTTCGCCGACAAGTGCGGGCTTGATCGCACTTATATCAGCGGGATTGAGCGGGGTGTGAGAAACCCGACGCTGGAGGTGATAGTTGTGATTGCTGGCGGACTGGGTATTGAATTGGTAACGCTGTTCGATTACTGAATTTGTACCGTTTCCTGACATTGAGCCTTGAGCCGGCTATTTTGTAATCGTACTGATGTCCGCTCTGATTCATTCAAACACGACGCCGGCCAATTCCTCGGAAACCGTCCACAAGCGTGCTGCGGTCTCGACGTCCAGCGCCTGACGCGGAATCTTCGCTACCGCTGGAAATCCGCGCATTTCATTTATCTTGTCCGGTCCGTAGTACACGCCGCCCTTGGCGGCGGGCGCCGTAGCAGCATAAAGCGTCGGCAGCGCGCCTTGGGCCGCGGGCTGGAACATGAACCACAGGTACTTGCGCATCAGGCCGAAGACGCTGCTCGCCCCGGCCCCATTGGGAAGCAGATCCGTGCGCGAGATGCCAGGGTGCGCGGGGATGCTGGCGATGCCCCAGCCGGCCGAATCACTCTGCCGCTGGAGTTCCAGGGCAAACATGAGACAGGCAAGCTTGGACTGGCTGTAGACCCGCATAGGCTTATAGTCTCGCTCGGCCTGCAGGTCGTCGAAATTGATCGCGCCATCGCGCGCGGCGATGCTCGAGAGCGTCACGACGCGCGGGCTTTTGCCCTTGCGCAACAGAGGCAGCAAGTGCGCGGTCAGCGCAAAATGACCGAGATAATTGGTGCCGAATTGCAATTCGATATTATCCTCGGTGACCCTGCGCTGCGGCGGGGTCATGACGCCTGCATTGTTGATAAGGATGTCCACGCTGCCAAGGGTGGAGCGCAGACGCGAACCAAAGGCGGCCACCGACTTGAGGCTGGCCAGATCGAGTTCTTCGAAGCGCACGGTGGCATGGGACACAGCCTGGCGAATACGCGCCACCGCGTCCTTGCCTTTGGAATGATTGCGTCCGGCGATGATCACATCCGCACCGGCGCGAGCAAGCGCAAAGGCGTCTTCAAAGCCGAGGCCGCCGGTGCCGGTGATGATTGCCGTGCGTCCGCGCTGGGACGGAATATCCGATGCAGTCCAGTTGCTCATGTTTCTTGCCCTTAAGTTTGCTTTTTAGTACACTAGGTGCATAAATTAATGCACTAAGTGCAATATTGCAAGGCAATTTTAAGTGACGTTGAAAAACACAGGGGGCCAGCCTGTGCGCCCAGGCCTGCGCGAACAAAAACAGCGTGAAACCCGATTACGCATCGCAAACACAGGCCTGAAGCTATTTCTGGCCAACGGCTACGAGGGGACGACGCTCGATGCCATTGCCGAGGAGGCGGGCATCTCGCGCCGCACGTTCTTCTCCTATTTCAAGTCGAAGGAGGACATCTTGCTGACGTGGCAGGAAGGCGCATGGGATGCAATGCGAGCGGAACTGCTGAAAGTCTCACCTGACGAAACGCCGTTGGATGCCGTGCGCAAAACGCTGATAACCGATGTCTCGCGCTACGAATCAGATCAAATGATTGCCATTGATCGGGTGATGCGTGCGAGCGAAACACTCAAGGTCCGTAAACAAGCTGCCTACGCGGCGCAGGAAAATGCGCTCTATACCACGCTGTGCGAGGTCTGGCGACAGCCGCAACGCCGCCAGGCGCTGCGCGTCGTCGCGATGGTATCCGTCGGCGCTATGCGGCTGGCCATTGAAGCTTGGTCCAACCAACGTGGCGAGCGGCCAGTGGCGGAATTCCTCGAGGAAGCCTTCGCGAATGTGAAGGCGGTGGTGAGATAAAAAATCACGGCATCGTCCATGTGCCGCTGCGTGTCGATAAGCGACTCGCACCCTGCCCCGCTTTTCAAGTGTGGCAAGATCATCCGGTTGCGCGTGCCTGCGCTGTTTTAATCCGACAGCGACCGGGACCACTGTAATCACTGTGATGAGTACATCCGCAGCCACCCATGCGGTGGAGACAGGCGCGTTTCACAGCGATGTGGGGCCGCTGGATATACTGCGCGTCCTTTCCGGCGTGGCGACCATCAGAGTGAGCGAAACTGGAAGCGTTCGGCGGTTCGGATGGTTGACCTTTTGCTCGCAGGCATGTCGGCAACGACTCCCGGCCCCGGCGATTCAGCCAATGCTAATGGCGAACCGACCCGATCAAGTTGACCGTCCGGCACGGCGAGGCGGTCGGGTCGGTTACAGCTCAGAACCGTATACGTCAGACAGTTACAACGATCTTGCCCACTTGATTGTTCGATTCCATATAGCGGTGGGCTTCTACGATTTCGTCGAAGCGAAACGTCCTATCGATAAGGGGCTTGAAAGCGCCGGATGCGAGATGATCGAAAATATACTGCTTCGCTTCTTGAAGATCTTTATGCTGCGCCAGTTCCACAACCACATAGGCCCGGACGGTAAGGTACTTGGCAAGGGCCGTGGACAGCGGATAAAGCGTTTGCTCAGATGCCAACACCCCGTATTCGACGATGATTCCCTTATGGGCCGCAGCCGCGGCGAGCGACGCCAGCATCTTGCCTCCGATGGGATCGAAGCTGACGCGGGCGCCTTTGCCGCTGGTGATTTCATTGACTCTACCGGCCAGGTCTTCCTCATCAGTGACGATGACGTGATCGGCGCCCAGTTCGTGGAGTCGGGCTTTCTTGGCTGCAGTTCGGGTGACGGCGATGCTGGTGCCGCCCTGCGCTTTAACCATCTGGATGGCGGCCACCCCTACGCTGCTGCTGGCTGCGGTGATGATGACAAAGTCCCCTTTACTTACCCGGCCTAGCCAGATAAGCGCACCATACGCAGTTAAATATTGCATCCAGATGGATGCTCCTTCTTCGTACGAGAGAGTGGCCGGGTAGACAGCAATTGAACGAAAGGGAACGACGGCAACTTCGCCATAGACGCCATATCCATTCAGGCTGCAGGTTCCCGGTACAGTGCTGACGGTTTTACCTATCCAGCTCGAATCGACGCCTGGTCCCACGGCTTCAATGATGCCGGAAGCCTCATAGCCGTTTTTGGAAGGAAGAATCGGCGTTTCCATATATTGCCCGGATCGGTACATGACCTCCGCACGATTCAGTCCAAGCGCTTTAACTCGCAGACGCACTTCGTTTTCACCAGGTTCGGGCAGGGGGAGCTCGTCAAACTGCAGGACTTCAGCGCCTCCGGTCTTATGAAAGCGAACAATCTTGACGGTATTAGACATGTAATACTCCTGGGTTCAAGAATTCTTTTGAATGGGATCGGCCTGAACGTTCTTTTGTCAGCTCCAATCATTGTGACACCTGTTCATGTACTGAGGTGTGACGGTATCACCTCTATTCAGGTGGCCGAATTCACTGCGTGCTACTTCAGCCAGTCCCTAAGTACCGTTTCCAGCTTATCCAGCGCCTCGGCGCGCTTACTTTCTGACATCCGACCGATGTTCTGTAGCTTCCATTTTACTGCGGGCAGGTGTTGAATCTGGCTTTCTGGCGCTAGCGATCCAAGGCGGCGCAAAGCTTGCCACCATAAAGATCGGCCGGGGAAACCACCTGAATGGAGGCAAAACCAAACTCATCCTGTACCGCGTCGACTGTGTCGCGATCTATAGGCCAAATCGATATCCACCGAAAGACGGGGGAAGTCGCGTACAAACAAATTGATTGCGGTCCCCCCTTTTAGCGCAAAACAGCGCTCCTTTGCCACTGCCGGCACCGCATTTATCAAGTCGGCAACATCAAAGACGCGGTCAGGAGTTCGATGTATGCGCCAAATCCCCCGCACGTCCTGACCCGCGTAGCGCTATAAAGATGACAATGGCGGTGATTGCCGTTACTGCCGAAAGCACTTCGAGCAGGATGCTGAACGCGCTCTGGTAAATTCCGGTCAGCACCTTAAGCGAGGAAGCCCCGAGAATGGCCCCCGCCCCCGCCAGATCGCCGCCAACCAGGTGCTGTGCGGCCTCACTTGCTGACGAAGAAGCGTCCGGTAGGATGTTAAGCCGCGAGACAAGCAGTGCAACGAGTAACGCGTTCACAATGGCAAGTGCGACGCCTTCACCCGCTACGCGGGTCGTGTTAAAAATCCCCGTTGCCATGCCGGCGCGTTCGCGAGGTACGACACTGAGGGCGAGCCCGTCCATCAGTCCCCATGGAAGACTGATACCCATGCCGATTATCAGCAGCGGAGAGACGAGCGCCAAACCGGCCTCGCCGTCCTCCCAGCGGCTGAGCCATAAGAGGCCACAAGCCGATACCAGCAGCCCTGCTCCGCAGAGCGTGGCGGAGGAGAGCCATCGCGTGAGGAAGCTTGCGGCCAGCGGAAGGACCAGCAGCGGACTGCAGAGCGCCATCATGATCCATCCGACCTTCAGTTCAGTCATGCCATTGATGCCGACGAGCCTGACGGGAAGAAGCACCAGCAGGACGACAAAGGCATAGGCGGGCGCCGAGGCCAGCAGTTGTACAGCCACGAAGCGCGGAATGCGAAAAAGCGAGAGATCGAGCATTGGCCGCCTTGCATTGCTTTCAACGAAGACGAAAACAGCACCCAGAATCAGTGCTCCAACCAAAGAAACGACCACCGGCGTTTCCATCCAGCCCACCGTAGGCGCAACCAGTATTCCGTTAGTGAGGAAAGCCAACGCGGCGGTAAAGGTGAACGCACCTTTCCAATCGAGGCCGGCGGCGTTGGGATCACGGGAGTCCCGCACCACGCTTGAGCCGAGAACGAACGCCGCCCCGGCGATGATTGCCACCAGAAAAAAGATTGAGCGCCACCCGAAGGCTTCAATCAGCAGTCCTGAACTTACCGGCCCGAAGGCCAAACCGATGCCAAAGCTCGTGCCGACAAGACTGAAAGCCCTCATGGCGGATGGGCCGTGGAACTCCTGCGCAAGCGCCGCCATCACGCCGGAGAATGCCAGCGCCGACGCGACGCCCTGGGCTGCGCGCAACACATCGACGACGAGTAGGTTTGGCGAGAAGGCAAGCGCGACCGAGAAGATACACAGGGCGCAGGCCCCGAAAAGGAAGATCTTTTTCCGTCCGAAGGTGTCGGCGAGCGCTCCGGCGGCCATCAGACAACTGCCGAAAGTAAGCATGAAGGCATTGGAGATCCAGGCCAGTTCAATAGAACGGCCTGCCAGCGCTCGGCCTATCGCCGGAATGGCCACGGCCGGCCCCGTGAAAGCGAGAGGGTTGGCCACCGCAACCAGGCTGGCGGTCAGGAGTACCAAGGCCTTTTGAAGCGCGCCTCGTGAAGTCCGGTTAGTGTCCAAAGAAACCTCGTTGATGATACTAATGTGCATTCATTGAGCTAAGTTGCCCAATATGATTCAATGGGGAGTTTAATCGAAACATTGGCGAATAAGCGTCGCCAGAGCGGCGACGCTTATGAGGCGAGGATATGGGATGAGAGGCACCAACACCGGAGATATCGTCGCCTTCACGACGGCAGTCAAAACCGGCAGCTTCGCCGATGCCGGCCGCGGGCTGGGTCTGTCCCGTTCCGCGGTAGCGAAGGCTGTCGGCCGTTTGGAAGCGAGGCTGGGTGTCCGGCTTCTCAACCGGACCACGCGGGCCTTCAGCGTTACCGAGGAAGGCCAGCGATTCTACGAGCAGTGTATTGCCATCCTTGACGATCTTGAAGCCGCTGAGAACAACGCCGCAGGACGCGATGCCAAGCCGAAAGGAACCTTGCGAATCACGGCGCCTGGCGCCTACGGGCAATTACACGTGATGCCTGTCGTACGACGCTTCCTCGCGGATTGGCCCGAAGTCTCCGTCGAACTGAGCCTGACAGACCGCGTCGTGGATATCGTGGAGGATGGCTTCGACCTGGCCATCCGGATCGGCGGCCTTGAAAACACCCCGCAAGATCTGATCTCGCGCGGCATAAAGCGCTATCCGACGATCTTCTGTGCCTCGCCTGAATACCTGGCCTTGCGCGGCGCGCCGGAAACGATTGAGTCCTTGCGCGATCATACATGCTTGTTCTACTTCGCTTCGAAGGCCCGGGCCACCAGCCAGCACTCTTGGCGTGTAAGGGGCCCGGACGGATCGTGGCAATCGATCTCCGGCAGGCAACGTTTCGTGTCGGACCGGGGCGAAGCGCTGCTGGAGGCGGCCCTGTTTGGAATGGGCATCGCGTATCTGCCTGCATTTCTTTTCGAACCTCATGTCGAAGCAGGACGGCTCATAAGGGTGTTGCCCCAGTACCAAACAGAGGAAGTGCCAATCTCGGTTCTATATCCCTCGAAGCGCTACCTACCCGCGAAAGTGCGCGCCTTCATCGATGCGTTGGTGGATGCGTTTGAATCATCCTAACGTCCGCTCCCGCCGCTAAGCCCTCGTTGATATACTGGCAGCGCTAAAACATATCATTTACAATCCGAAGAATATGGCAATCAACTTTTTTGGCTTTATGCCTGCATTACTGCCTGTCGCCCTTTCCCCCGGGGCAAGCTTCACTCTTGTCATGAGCGGCGCTCTCGCCGGCGGACGCAGTGGGCTTTTTAGGACGCTGGCCGGAACGGCTTTGGGCATATACACGCACGCGCTTCTTATCGGGCTCGGAATAACCGCTGTCATTGTCTCGTCTCCAGCGATTTTTGGTGCACTGAAAATTGCCGGGACAGTCTATCTCCTTTGGTTAGGATTAATGCTCATCGTCAGCGGCATTAAATCAAAGCGTACCGAACTCACCATCAAAATCACTTCGATTACAATAAAACAGGCCTGGCTGGCTAACGTTCTGAATCCTAAGGCCATCATGTTCTATCTGACAGTGGTTTCACAATTTGCCGGAATAGATGGCGGCATCAGCAACTATCTGACTCTTGCTTCCGTGCATGTGGGGGTTATGAGCATCTGGCTTATCGCCATCAGTCATGCACTCATTTTCTCAGCTAAAAAAACCGATCCATTACTGCTGAAAAAATACGTCAACATCGCTGGCGGGCTCCTACTGATTATTTTTTCATTACACAGCATAATAAGATGAGGGTTCGGGCCGGGAACAAGGAATGCTTGACGGGTAACGCTTTTTATTCAAAACAGGACCACCCAGCAGACGCAAAATAGGTTATATTGCCTGTTATTCAAATAAGAGATTTGCTTGCATGTTAAATGATATTCGCACACCATTAATGTTTGTACTTATCGCTCTTATTATCAGTATTAAAAAAAGTGGCATAAATAAAAGAACTTATTATATAGTTATCGCACTTTCGCTCTTGGGTAATTTTCTTAATTTATTGTCGATTGAAAGCTTAAGTGCTGTTAATATCACATTACATGGCCTTATTGATTATTTTATCTCTACGGCCATAACGCTAATTATTTCGCTAATGATCTTATTGATAGTTCACTTACTTAAAAAGGTAAATGAAAATTATGAATAATGGTAATATTCCACCCAGCGATCAAAAAATCATGAACAACCTATGCCACAGGTGCCGATGAGGCCAACCCAGCTACATCAAGTCCCTTCGCTCAATATTCCTGGGGGAATGCCTTCTGAACAATGGAGGGATAATTTAAGGCCTTAATTCAGACTTTATACCAATAGTAACAGGAACATTATTTTATGATCCCATGGTAATGACCTACCTGTTATTTATCTACTGGTTTAGACCTAATAAAATCCCGTTAATTTAGTCCAACACGCCATCATCCATATTATTATTTTCCAAAATAAAAAACCCGCATCTATTTAGCGGGTTTTTTATCAAATTAACGCCATTTATAACCGACGAGCTATTAACTCACTCCCACTCTATCGTCGCCGGCGGTTTACCCGATATATCGTAAACCACCCGTGAAATCCCATCTATTTCATTAATGATCCGATTGGACACCCGGCCCAAAAACTCATACGGCAGATGCGCCCAGTGGGCGGTCATAAAGTCGATAGTTTCCACCGCGCGCAGGGAGACCACCCAGTCATACTTGCGGCCGTCGCCCATCACGCCCACCGAACGCACCGGCAGGAACACGGTAAACGCCTGGCTGACCTTATTGTAGAGGTCCGCTTTATGCAGCTCTTCGATAAAAATCGCATCGGCGCGGCGCAAAAGGTCGCAGTATTCTTTTTTCACCTCCCCCAGCACCCGCACGCCGAGGCCCGGGCCAGGGAACGGGTGGCGATAAAGCATATCGTAGGGCAGTCCCAGCTCAAGGCCTATGCGGCGCACCTCGTCCTTGAACAGCTCTTTGAGCGGTTCCACCAGCCCCAGCTTCATCTCTTTCGGCAGGCCGCCGACGTTGTGGTGGGATTTGATGACATGGGCCTTGCCGGTGGCGGAGGCGGCGGATTCAATCACGTCGGGATAGATAGTGCCCTGGGCCAGCCATTTGACGTCGGTCTGTTTGCCGGCTTCCTCATCGAACACTTCCACAAACACCCGGCCGATGGTTTTGCGTTTGGTTTCCGGATCGGCGATACCGGACAGGGCGCTGAGAAAACGCTCCTCCGCCGGGACATGGATAATATTCAGGCCATACTTCTCGCCGAACATCTCCAATACCTGGGCGGCCTCGTTCAGCCGCAGCAGTCCGTTATCCACAAATACGCAGCTCAGGCGATTGCCGATGGCGCGGTGCAGCAGCATGGCGGTGACCGACGAATCCACCCCGCCGGACAGTCCCAGGATCACATGATCGTCGCCGATTTGCCGGCGTAGGCGGCTGACGGCATCTTCGATAATCTTGTCCGGCGTCCACAACGCCTCGCAGCGGCAGATATCCTTGATAAAACGTTCCAGGATCCGCTGGCCCTGGCGGGTATGGGTGACTTCGGGATGGAACTGCACGCCGTAGAACCGTTTTTCCTCGTCGGCCATGATGGCGAACCGGCAGCTCTCCGTGCTGGCGACGGTGACGAACCCCGCAGGGATGTCGGTGACCTTGTCGCCGTGGCTCATCCAGACATCCAGCAGCGGCTTGCCGTTGACGCTGAGGGAATCCTTGATGTCCCTTATCAGGGCGCTGTCGTTTAACACCTCAACCTGGGCATAGCCGAATTCGCGCTCATGAGAGCCTTCCACCCGGCCCCCCAGCTGCATGGCCATGGTCTGCATGCCATAACAGACGCCCAGCACCGGGACGCCGGCCTGGTAAACATACTCCGGCGCAACCGGACTGTTATGTTCGGTGGTGCTTTCAGGGCCGCCGGAAAGAATAATGCCGCTGGGTTCGAAGGCGCGGATTTGCGCTTTTGTCACGTCCCAGGCCCAGAGTTCGCAATAGACGCCCAGCTCGCGCACGCGGCGGGCGATAAGTTGGGTGTACTGCGAACCGAAGTCCAGAATCAGAATGCGATGTTTATGGATATTATCTGTCATAGAAGGCGTATTCCAAGAGCGGTGGTCAAAATACAACACCACCCGGCCGCGGCCGGGAAGAAAAAATCAGGGATGGCCAATCCTCGGCCATCCGACGCAACGGGCGGCGCACCAGGGAGATAATGCACTATTACCGCCCGCAGCGCACCGTCCGGCGCGTTTAGCCCATGCGGTAATTCGGCGATTCTTTGGTGATGGCGACGTCGTGGACGTGGCTTTCCTGAATGCCGGCGCCGCTGATGCGGACAAATTCGGCCTTGGTGCGCAGTTCGTCGATGGTGGCGCAGCCGGTGAGTCCCATGCAGGAGCGCAACCCGCCCATCTGCTGATGCACTATCTCTTTCAGGCGGCCTTTGTAAGCCACCCGCCCTTCTATGCCTTCCGGCACCAGTTTATCGGCGGCGTTGTCGGTCTGGAAATAGCGGTCGGAGGAACCTTTGGACATGGCGCCCAGGGATCCCATGCCGCGATAGGATTTAAACGAACGGCCCTGGTAGAGTTCGATTTCGCCGGGGGATTCCTCGGTACCGGCCAGCAGCGAGCCCACCATGACGCATGAGGCGCCGGCGGCAATGGCTTTGGCGATATCGCCGGAGTAACGGATGCCGCCGTCGGCGATAACCGGAATACCGGTGCCTTCCAGCGCTTCCACCGCATCGGATATGGCGGTGATTTGCGGTACGCCGACGCCGGTAACGATACGGGTGGTGCAGATGGACCCCGGCCCGATACCCACTTTAACCGCGCTTACGCCCGCTTCCACCAGCGCGATGGCGCCGGCGCCGGTGGCGATATTGCCGCCGATAATCTGCAAATCGGGATATTTTTCACGGGTGGCGCGAATGCGCTGCAATACGCCTTCGGAATGGCCGTGGGAGGAATCGATGAGCAGCACGTCGACACCGGCGGCCACCAGCGCGTCGATACGCTCTTCATTACCCGCGCCCGCGCCCACCGCCGCGCCTACGCGCAGCCGGCCGTGCTCATCTTTGCAGGCATTGGGCTTGCGTTCCGCTTTCTGAAAATCTTTTACCGTGATCATGCCCAGCAAATGGAATTGTCCGTCCACTACCAGCGCTTTTTCTACACGCTTCTCGTGCATTTTTTGCAGCACGACTTCGCGGGCTTCGCCCTCTTTCACCGTCACCAGACGTTCCTTCGGCGTCATGACCGCGGTGACCGGCTGGGAAAGATCGGTGACGAACCGCACATCGCGGCCGGTGATGATGCCCACCAGTTCGTTGTCATCGGTGACCACCGGATAACCGGCGAAACCGTTGCGGGCGGTCATTTCCTTGACCTGGGACAGGGTGGTTGACGGGGTGACGGTCTTGGGATCGGTCACCACGCCGCTTTCATGTTTTTTCACCCGGCTGACTTCCTCAGCCTGGCGCTCGATGGACATGTTTTTATGGATAAAGCCGATACCGCCCTCTTGGGCCAGTGCGATAGCCAGGGGCGCTTCGGTAACGGTATCCATGGCCGCGGAGAGCAGCGGAATGTTGAGACGGATTTTTTTGGTCAGTTGGGTTCCCAGCTCGGCGGTGTTGGGCAGAACCGTGGAATGTGCAGGTAAAAGGAGGAGATCGTCGAAAGTCAGGGCTTCTTTTGCGATACGTAACATAGCAATATCTCACCAGGGTGGATGTATAAAATATTGCCGTGGCATTATACAGAACGTAAACGGTTGCCTCCAGCTATTTTTTTAAAAAAACCTTGATAACCGGCCAGCGTTAAGTAATATCAACCGATTAAGTCTTTTTTAACAAAGTTGATCCAGCTCACATGTCTGCACCCGCCTCGTCACTGATTTTTACCGTTTCCCGCCTGAATCAACAGGTGCGTGAACTGCTGGAAAGCGAGATGGGCCAGATCTGGCTAACCGGCGAGATATCCAACTTTTCCCAGCCCGCCTCCGGCCATTGGTATTTTACCCTGAAAGACGATCGCGCCCAGGTGCGTTGCGCTATGTTCCGCAACGGCAACCGGCGGGTGACCTTCGCCCCGCGCAACGGGCAGCAGGTATTGGTGCGGGCTTCGTTGACGCTGTATGAACCCCGCGGCGACTACCAGCTGATTGCCGAGAGCATGCAGCCGGCCGGCGACGGTTTGCTGCAGCAGCAGTTCGAACAGCTCAAGCAGCGGTTATCGGCGGAAGGACTGTTCGATCAGATCCATAAACAGCCGTTGCCCAGCCCGTCCCGGCGGGTTGGCGTCATCACCTCAGCCAGCGGCGCGGCGCTGCACGATATTCTGAACGTCCTGCGCCGGCGGGATCCGTCGCTGCCGGTGGTGATCTACCCAACGCCGGTACAGGGACAGGACGCGCCCGCGCAGATCGTGCGGGCCATTGAAACCGCCAACCGCCGGCGGGAGTGCGATGTGCTTATCGTCGGCCGCGGCGGCGGTTCGCTGGAAGATTTATGGAGTTTTAACGACGAACGGGTGGCGCGGGCCATTTTTGCCAGCATATTGCCGGTGGTGAGCGCCGTCGGACACGAAACCGATGTGACCATTGCCGATTTTGTCGCCGATCTTCGTGCGCCTACCCCCTCGGCGGCGGCGGAGCTGGTGAGCCGCAATCAGTTGGAGCTGGTGCGCCGGTTGCAGTCGCAGCAGCAGCGGCTGGAAATGGCGATGGATTATTATCTGGCCCAGCGCCAGCAGATTTTTACCCGCCTGCAGCACCGCCTGCAGCAGCAGCATCCCCATTTGCGGCTGGCGCGCCAGCAAACCACGCTGGTCAAACTGCGCCGCCGGCTGGACGACGGCGTACAGGCGCAGCTACGGCTGGCGCAGCGCCGCCATGAGCGGGTGCAGCAGCGGCTGGGCCAGCAATCGCCGCTGCCGCGCATCGGCCGGGTGCAGCAGCAATTGCAGGCGCTGCAATATCAGCTGCAGCAGGCCATGACCCGCCGGTTGAATCAGCAGCAGCAAAAATTCGGCATGCTATGCTCGCGGTTGGAAGGCGTCAGCCCGCTGAATACGCTGGCGCGCGGTTTCAGCGTTACCACCGGCGCCGATGGGGCGCTGATTAAACGCACCGGGCAGTTACAGCCCGGCGATGCCCTGACCACCCGTCTGCAGGATGGCTGGGTGGATAGCCAGGTGGTTCGCATTACGCCGTCGAAGAAGACCGCCGGTAAAAACCGCTAGCCGCCGACACCTGCCGGCCATTGTCCCGGAGATTGCCGGAAGGGACGCGATTAGCATGTTCCGGCTTCGGACACATCTTTACCGCTCGGGAGCTGACCGTGCCGCCGAGTGGGCAAAAACGTTATACAACGCCCCGATAAACAGCAATACGCAGGTGCCGAGAAATACCGGCCGCATGCCGAAATGGCCGCCGACAACGCCCCCCAGCAGCGGGCCCGCCACCTGGCCGACATATTGCGACGAGGTGGAATACCCCAGGATTTTGCCGGCAATCCTGTCCGGCACGTTGTGGCGGATGACGCTGGCGATACAGGGCAACAGCCCTCCTAATGCCAGTCCCATGAAAAACCTCAGCACCACCAGTTGCCAGCCCCGGCTGACAAATGCCTGGGGAATCAGCAAAACCGCCGCCGCCAGCAGGCAGCCGATGATCACATTCCAATGACCGCTGCGGTCGGCCAGCTTGCCCAGCCAGGATGCTGACAGAATGCTGCCCAGGGCCGCAGCGGACATGGCGAATCCCGCCACCAGGGTCACCTGTGAAAATGGCACCAACTGCCCCACGTAAAGGGTAATGATAGGCTCGATGGACATATTGGCGATCATCAGCAGCGCACCGGTAATCAGCATGGCGATAACGGGTTTGCTCATGCGCGCCGCGCCGGCGGGCGCCGGTTCGGCAGCCCGTTTTTTTGCCGCGCCCGGCTCCTCCTTTAATAAAAAAGTGGTGGCGAGGAAAGCGATGAATATTGCCGCCCCGGCGGCGATAAACGTCCCGCGGATGCCAATCAGCGGCGGCAGAGTGCCCCCTATCAGCGGGCCGGCGAAATTACCGGCCATGATGCCGGATGACATTATCCCCAGCGCCCAGCCGGTGCGGGCTTTCGGCGTTTGGGTCGCCACCAGGATCATGGAACCCGAGGCATAGCCGCCCAGCAAGCCGGCGAGCAAACGCAGCGCCACCAGCTGCCAGACGCTTTGCGCCATGCCCAGCAACGTCATGGCGACGGCCATCCCGAGGCTCGCCCGGATCAGCATCAATTTACGCCCGTATCGATCTCCCAGGCGGCCCCACAGCGGCGCGGTAAACGCCGCGCTGAAAAATGTGGCGCCATAGGCTACCCCGGACCATTGGCTGATGGCCGCATGTCCCGTTGCCCCCAGTTGCTCCACGTACAAAGGCAGGAAAGGCAGCAATAGCGTCATGGCGATAATGGTGGTAAAGGAGCCGAAAACACAAACAAATAAATTACGCTGCCAGTAGCGACTACCGTCAGCGATATCCACCGAGGCATTAACCATGATAATTCCTTTAACCGCCAAAATACTCAGGCAATATCCGCTTATTCATAAGAGATTTATAGCCATTAGAAGCAAAAATAATACCAATCAAATACCAATGAAAACAACTTCTACCGTCGGGGTAAAAAAATCTTAAAAGACGAGCTGCTCTTTATTTCCGGATTAGAGACGATACGGTTGCTCATTGTATATTCTGCGGCAGATTCATCCTAAAAACGCTTTTATATCATCATAAAAAGAGAGTAACGATTTGTTAATGAAAGGTTATATTTTGCTAAATTCTTAATATTACGCTTTAAAAACAATCAGATAACAGGCATAAGCGTTAATTATCTTAACCAGGCGATAACATCACTTTTTGGTTTACATGCGGATGTCCGACTAATAGAATCGGGTTTGAATAGCAGACAGTATTGGGCCAAAAGCAACCTCAATAATATTGCCCTGCCGTATACTTACTTTTATATATAGAGACACTGCGCATGAAAGAGCATTTCGTCGCGGGCCTTTGCATGAGTCTGTTGGCGTCTGCCCAACGGCAAAAGGCTGCGAACAACGCCCCGGTGGATGTTGTCCTTATCGGCGGCGGCGTCATGAGCGCCACCCTAGGCACGCTTATCAGGGAACTTGAGCCGGACTGGTCTATTCATCTGTACGAGCGCCTGGATAAACTCGCCCAAGAAAGCTCAGACGGCTGGAATAATGCCGGCACCGGCCATGCGGCATACTGCGAATTGAATTACACGCCGGAACAGGCAGACGGATCCATTGATATTTCCAAAGCTGTTTCCGTCAACGAATCATTTGAAATTTCCCGGCAATTCTGGGCTTATCTGGTTAAAAACCAGCGGGTGGGCGCGCCGGAAACCTTCATTAATAATGTCCCGCATATAAGTTTTGTCTGGGGCGAGGAAGATGTGAATTTCCTGCGCAAACGCTATGAGACATTACAGCAAAGCACCCTGTTTAAAGGCATGGAATATACCGAAGACAGCCATGTCATCAAACAATGGGCGCCCGCGATTATGGAAGGCCGCGATCCCTTTCAGAAAGTGGCGGCTACCCGGATGGCGATGGGCACCGACGTCAATTTCGGCGAACTGACCCGCCAGATGCTGGCGTCGCTGGCGCAACGGGGCGGATTTGATTTGCACCTTAAGCATGAGGTGGTAAACATAACGCGCCGGGAGGATGCGACCTGGGAGATATCCGTCGCCGATTTGAACAATGGCGGCAAACGCTCCAGCGTCCGCGCCCGCCACGTATTTATCGGCGCCGGCGGCGCGGCTCTTACGCTGCTGCAAAAATCGGGCGTTCCGGCGGCAAGGGGTTATGCCGGATTTCCGGTGGGGGGCAAATTCCTGGTGACCACCCGGCCCGATATCGTCAATCAACATCAGGCAAAAGTTTATGGCAAAGCCTCGGTGGGCGCCCCGCCGATGTCGGTGCCGCATATCGATACCCGCATGCTGGACGGGCAACGTTCCCTTTTGTTTGGGCCTTATGCCACCTTCAGCAGTAAATTTCTCAAGCAGGGGTCGTGGTTCGATCTGTTTTCGTCGCTGAACCGGCATAATCTGCTGCCCATGCTCCGCGTCGGCTGGGATAATCTGAATCTGCTGCGCTATCTGATAAGCCAGGTACTGATGTCGGATTCCAAACGCCTGGAGGCATTGCAAGCCTATTATCCCGGGGCCCGGCTGGAGGACTGGCAATTAATCGATGCCGGCCAGCGGGTACAAATCATCAAAAAAGACCCGGTCAAGGGCGGTATTCTGCAGTTCGGCACCGAGATGGTCAGCGCGGAAGACGGATCGCTGTCGGCGCTGCTCGGGGCATCGCCGGGGGCGTCTACCGCCGCGCCAATCATGCTGGAACTGCTGAACAGCATGTTTAAATCCAGGGCGGCTTCGCCGGCCTGGCGCGACCGGCTGCAAGAGATCATTCCCTCCTATGGCCGGTCTCTGAACGGCGATGGGGAGTTGACCGATCGGATCCATGCCTATACCAGCCGCGTTTTACAACTGCACCTTGCAAAAAACCGGCCGCAAGCCGAGCAGGCGTCGGCCAAGGCATGGGAAGCGTTGCCCAAGGTCATCTGAACCGGCCGGTGATTTAACCGGCGGCTGTACGGTTCAGATTGCGATCGCCGCCGAGAGTTTGAGCATTCAGGGTTTATCTTGCTATAACATTGTTTATTATCTGCATAGCGTTCCACGTTGCGACGCGATAAAACGATGAAGGCATACCATGAATACTACCCGTCCGGCGCACCAGGAAGATTTGTTTTCATCTCTGGCCATCGTTTTATCCCGGCGGGACTGGGAAAATCCCGCCAGCACGCATTACCGGCGATTGCCCGCGCATCCTCCGTTCAACAGCTGGCGCGACGAAGACGACGCACGGCGGGATCTGGATTCCCCCAGCCGCCTCACCCTCGACGGCGAATGGTTTTTCAGCTATTTCAAGGAGCCGCAGGCCGTACCGGAGAGCTGGCTGCAGGAGGATTTGCCCGATGCCAGGGGAATAGCCGTCCCCTCCAACTGGCAGATGGCGGGCTACGACCTGCCCATCTACACCAATGTAAAATACCCCTTTCCAGTGGATCCGCCGCGAGTGCCTGAGCACAATCCCACCGGCTGTTATTCCCGCGATATCACCATACCCGATGGGTGGCTGAACCAAGGGCGGACCCGCATTATCTTCAACGGGGTGAATTCGGCGTTCTATCTCTGGTGCAACGGGCTGTGGGTAGGATATTCCCAGGACAGCCGGCTGCCGGCGGAATTCGATCTCAGCGGCTACCTGCATAGCGGGCAAAACCGCCTGTGCGTCATGGTGCTGCGCTGGTGCGACGGCAGCTATCTGGAAGATCAGGATATGTGGCGCATGAGCGGCATTTTCCGGTCCGTATCCCTGTTGCACAAACCGGCGGTGGGGTTTCATGACATCCGCATCCGCACCCGGCTGGACGCGTTATATACCGACGGCGTGCTGGACGTCTGCGTTGCGCTCGCACCGCCGGAGGCCGGGTTAAGCGGTTACAGCCTCGTGGTTTCCTTGTGGCGGGAGGATGAACGCATCGCCGAGCACCGTATGCCGTTCGGTTCCGCGATTATCGATGAACGGGGTCGTTATCCGGAACGCGCGGATATGCGGATTGCCGTGGCGGCGCCGCGCTTATGGAGCGCTGAAACGCCGCATCTTTACCGGGCGGTGGTGGCGTTACGGGACAGCGAGGACGCTATCCTGGAGGTGGAGGCCTACGACGTGGGGTTCCGACAGGTGGAAATCAAAAACGGGCTGTTGCAGCTCAACGGCAAACCCCTGCTGATTCGCGGCGTTAATCGCCATGAGCATCACCCGGCCCGGGGACAGGTCATGGATGCCGAGAGCATGCGGCAGGATATCATGCTGATGAAACAGAATAACTTCAACGCGGTGCGCTGTTCCCACTATCCCAATACGCCGTTATGGTACCGCCTGTGCGATCGCTACGGCCTGTATGTGGTGGACGAAGCCAATATTGAAACCCACGGGATGGAGCCCATGAACCGGCTGTCGGACGACCCGGTCTGGTTCCCGGCTTTCAGCGAACGGGTAAGCCGCATGGTGCAGTGCAACGGCAACCACGCCAGCATTATTATCTGGTCCCTGGGCAATGAATCAGGCCACGGTGCAACCCACGATGCCCTCTATCATTGGGTCAAGTCCAGGGATCCCGGCCGCCCGGTGCAGTATGAGGGGGGCGGCGCCGATACCCCGGCCACGGATATCATCTGCCCGATGTATGCGCGGGTGGACGAGGATCAGCCCTTTCCGGCGGTACCCAAATGGTCGATAAAAAAATGGCTGAGCCTGCCCGGCGAGGGCCGCCCGCTGATTTTGTGCGAATACGCCCACGCCATGGGCAACAGCCTGGGCAACTTTGCCGACTATTGGCGGGCTTTTCGTCAATATCCCCGCCTGCAGGGCGGATTTATCTGGGACTGGGCGGATCAGGCCCTTGAGCGCGTTGACAACCAGGGCCGGACCTATTGGGCCTACGGAGGCGATTTCGGCGACCGGCCCAACGATCGTCAATTCTGCCTCAATGGTGTGGTTTTCCCCGATCGCACGCCGCATCCGGCTCTGTTCGAAGTAAAAAAACAGCAGCAGTTTTTTCAGTTCCGTCTGCTGGAAACCCAGCCGTTACGTATCGAGGTGGAGAGCGAGTATCTGTTCCGTCCCAGCGATAACGAAATTTTACACTGGTCTCTGGAGCTGGAGGGGACGCCCCTGCGGCACGGGGAATTACCCCTCGGGCTTGCCCCCGGGCAGACAGCCGCGCTGACGCTGGCCGAGAGCCTGCCGCCGTTGCACAGCGAGGGCCGGCTCTATTTACAGGTGCGCATCCTGCAGCCGGCCGAAACGCCCTGGTCTCCCGCCGGTCACTGCGTCGCCTGGGAGCAATGGCCGCTGGCCTGCGGCCGTTTGCCGCTCACGGCGCCGGATAGCTCGGCGGGCGATGTTCCGCGCCTGCATGAAAAAGAAAGCGAATTTGTTGTCTGCCGCCGGCGGCAGCGCTGGACGCTGGATAAAAACAGCGGCTGGCTGAGCCAATGGTTTGACGATGAACGGCCGGCTTTACTGGCGCCGCTGACGGATCAATTCATACGCGCGCCGCTGGATAATGATATCGGCGTCAGCGAAGCGGACCATATCGATCCCCGCGCCTGGGTAGAACGCTGGAAAGCCGCCGGCCTGTTTGATCTTGAACACCGCTGCCTGTCCATTGAGGCCGAACAGCTGTCGAATCGGGTCATTTTCCGCGCCGTGCACGGCTATTTCCGCCAAGACAGTCTTTTAATACAAAGCGTCTGGCATATCACCCTTGATAACAGCGGACAGCTGGAAACCGACATCCGGGTGACGGTGTCCCCGAGCCTGCCTCCCCTGCCGCGGGTCGGCGCGGTCTGCCAGTTGGACGGCGTGGTGAAGGAGGTGGACTGGCTGGGGCTTGGGCCCCATGAAAACTATCCGGACCGGTGCGATGGGGCGCGTTTTTCCCGGTGGCGCCTGCCCTTCGAACAGATGCACACCCCCTATATCTTTCCCAGTGAAAACGGCTTGCGCTGTTTTACCCGCCGGCTGGAACTTGGGGAGTGGCAAATCAGCGGGGATTTTCATTTTTCCGTCAGTCGCTACGGCACCGGGCAATTGACCCGCGCCACGCACCGGCATCTGCTGGAGCCGGAGCCGGGAATGTGGCTGAACCTGGACTACCGGCATATGGGGGTTGGCGGCGATGATTCCTGGAGTCCGAGCGTACACGAAAAGTACCTGCTGAACGACGGGGAATACCGCTATACCTTACGTTTTCGGCGGGAGGAGGCCCCACGCCAGGGTTCGGATGCAACCGGCGGCTGACGCATCTGCCCTTGTACAGGTTAACGATTGACATGGAGACCGGTTTGTCGCTACCGTCTCTCTACGTCCATTGCCGGTATGGCAATAGCGTCCGAACCACTGGCACAGGCTTTCAACCGGAGAGGTTTATACATGCCGGCCAACAACGTCACAATTATCCGGTCTATCGAGCTTAAAGATAAAGACAAGTGGAAACAGCTTTGGCGTCGTTATCTCAGCTTCTACTCCACCATCCTCGATGACGCGTTATACGATTTTACCTTCCGGCGCCTGGTAAACGGCGGCCATCCGGCCATGTTCGCCTTCGTGGCGGAAAGCCAGGGCCAGATCGTGGGGCTGGTGAATTGTGTCGTGCATGAAAGCAGTTGGTGCCAGGAACCGGTGGTTTATCTGCAGGATCTTTATGTGGATGAGAGCATGCGCGGCAAGGGAATCGGCCGCTTATTGATTGAAAAAGTCTATGCCCATGCGGATAAAACCGGCAAGGCCGGCGTTTACTGGCTGACCCAAACCAATAATCAAATCGCCATGGCGTTGTACGATAAAATAGCCAGGAAGACTGATTTCATTCAATATCAGCGCTAGCGCGCGACAGCCGGTCCTTGCCCGTTTTACCCCAAGGCTTTCCCCCTTTGCGCCAAAGGCGATTATACTTTTATAACGACATAATTTTCAGGCCAGATTTTTTAATACGGCGGAGAGAGTACGGCAAATACGGCCTTAATCCCCCGGCGGTACATCTGGCATTAGGCCGGCAAGGAGGATTATTTGTACAGTCCAGACCGACTTAGGCATAGCGTTATCCCTCCGTATATCCTGCGCCGTATCATGGAACGGGGCAGCGAGCAGCAGCGCTTGAATGCCCGCCAGACCCTGACTCATGTCCATAGCCTGATGGGGCGCAATCCTCTGCCCGCCCGCTATCAGGTCGCCCAGCAGGCCGGCCAGGTGAAGCGGGGGATATACGACGCGCACCAGGCCATGACCCTGCCCGGCACGCTGGTGAGGCAGGAGGGACAAGCCGCGGCCGATGACCGGGCGGTTAACGAAGCCTATGATTATCTGGGCATCACCTATGATTTTTTCTGGCAGGTATTCCAGCGCCATTCACTTGACGCCAAAGGATTGCCGCTGACCGGCTCGGTCCATTACGGCATCGAGTATCAAAATGCCTTCTGGAACGGCGAGCAAATGGTGTTCGGCGATGGCGACGGCGAAATCTTCAATCGTTTTACCATCGCGCTGGACGTGGTGGCCCACGAGTTAGCCCATGGCGTCACGGAAACCGAAGCCAATTTGATCTACTTTGAGCAGGCGGGAGCGTTAAACGAATCTCTGTCGGACGTTTTCGGTTCGCTGGTTAAGCAGTTCCATCTGCGACAGACCGCCGCGCAGGCTGACTGGATTATCGGCGCGGGGCTGCTGACGGAAAAAATCGCCGGCCGGGGCTTACGTTCCATGTCGTCCCCCGGCAGCGCTTATGATGACCCGCTGCTGGGCAAAGACCCGCAGCCGGATCATATGCGGGAATTTGTCCGTACTCGCGAGGATAACGGCGGCGTGCATTTGAATTCCGGCATCCCTAATCGGGCGTTTTATCTGGCCGCCACCGCGCTGGGAGGATATGCCTGGGAAAAGGCCGGTTATATCTGGTATGCCACCTTATGCGATCACCGGTTAAAGCAAAATGCCGATTTCGCCGCGTTTGCCCGCCTGACAGTCCAGCATGCCAGCCAGCACTTTACCGATGAGGAAGCTCAGGCGGTTGAACAGGCCTGGCGCGCAGTGGGCGTATCGTCGTGACTACACGGCCGTTGGCCGCTCGGTTCGGTATTTATCCGGACGACGCCGCAATCTGTCCCGGAGAGGAAGATGGACCAATGCCCTGTGCTTGATGAACAGACCGTGATCGAAGTGTCGCGAGAGGGCGGATTTGCCTATATCCCCGCCCTGCTGGCGCGCCGGCGTTTCAGCCTGGGGCAGATGCCGTCCGGGCAGCGGGAGCGGCTGTGCGCGTTAATCAGGCAGTTGCTGATGCAGCCCCCCCCGGGCGGACGTTGTCCGGGCAGCGGCGATACGCGTTACTACCGGATCCATATCCTCAGGCCGGATAACCGGCAATCGTCTTCCTTTTTCGAACTGCTGGTGCCGGAGGCCAGCGCTCCGTCGGAGCTGGCCCGGTTCTGGCAAGAGGGACGGACGGCGGAGAATTGATTAAGGCGTGATATAGCGCGGGACGACGCGTTTTTTCGAGATCAGTCCATCGCCATGGGGGCAAAAATAGTCCACCGCCCCACAGGCAATCAGTACATCCAGCGGTTTGCCGCAATCAGGGCATAACACTTCCCGCTTGAACCGGCCCTGGCAGGACGGGCAGTAAAAATCCTCACCCTGCCGCTGAAGTTCATGTTGGCACACCGGGCATATATCATCCATCGTGTCTTCCTTAAACAAGCATCAGGGGCTCAGTAAAATCAGCCTTTATTTTAGCCGGTTCCCGCCCAGAATTGAGCACCGCCTGTGCGCCAGGACAACAGTACCGTCCGGACACTTTGTCAGCAAACTGAGGCCCCTATAGGGCCTTGAGTTTTACTTGCTCTTTTTGATGTGGCTTATCAGACGTTTGCGCTTGCGCATCTGGTTTGGCGTCAGGGTGTTGTGTTTGCCGGCAAAGGGGTTAGCCCCTTCATTGAACTGAATACGGATCGGCGTTCCCATGATTTCCAGCGAACGGCGAAAATAATTCATCAGGTAACGTTTATAGGAATCCGGTAAATGTTTCACCTGGGTACCGTGTATCACCACGATGGGCGGATTGTATCCCCCGGCATGGGCATATTTCGGTTTCACCCGGCGCCCGCGCACCAGCGGCGGCTGGTGTTCTTCGATGGCCATCTGCATGATATTGGTGAGCATGGAAGTGCTGATGCGTTTGGTGGAACAGCGATAAGCTTCGTTGATGGATTCAAACAGATTGCCTACGCCGCTGCCGTGCAGCGCGGAAATAAAATGCACCCGGGCGAAATCGATAAAGCCCAGGCGCATATCCAGCGTCTCCTTGACTTCATCGCGGATTTCCTGCGTCAGGCCATCCCACTTGTTCACCGCAATCACCAGTGAGCGCCCGCTGTTCAGGATAAAACCCAACAGCGAGAGATCCTGATCGGAAATGCCTTCCCGTGCATCAATTACCAGCAAAACCACATTAGCGTCTTCAATGGCCTGCAATGTTTTGATAACAGAAAACTTTTCCACCGTTTCGGTTATTTTGCCGCGTTTGCGCACGCCGGCGGTATCGATAAGGATATATTCCCGTTCGTCCCGCACCATGGGGATATAGATACTGTCGCGGGTGGTGCCCGGCATATCAAAGACCACTACGCGATCTTCCCCCAGTATCCGGTTGGTCAGCGTGGACTTGCCGACATTGGGACGGCCGACAATGGCCAGTTTTATCGGCAGGGACTGCGGGTCAAAGGCCTCTTCCTCTTCGTCTTCAGGAATGCCCTCTTCATCTTCCGGCCAGGGCTCCTGGCCCGGATACTCCACCACCTCTTCTACTTCTTCCACCACCAGCGGCGAGAGGGCATCTTCCAGCAGGCTGTTGACGCCGCGGCCGTGTGACGCGGCAATGGCATAAACCTCGCCCAGGCCGAGGGAGTAGAAATCACCCACCGCGCTGTCGGCATCAATGCCGTCGGTTTTGTTGGCCACTACCAGCGTGGTTTTTTGCCGGCTGCGCAGATGCTTGGCTATGCCTTCATCCGCCGGCATCAACCCGGCGCGGCCGTCCACCATAAACAGCACGATATCGGCTTCTTCAATGGCCACCAGAGATTGGCCGGCCATGCGGGTTTCAACTCCCTCTTCATTGCCGTCGATACCGCCGGTATCGACAACGATAAATTCATGGCCTTCCCATTCCGCACGACCATACTTGCGGTCACGCGTCAGCCCCGGGAAATCCGCCACCAACGCATCGCGAGTATGCGTTAACCGATTAAACAGGGTGGATTTTCCTACATTGGGGCGCCCAACCAGCGCGACGACAGGTATCATTGTTACAACCTCATAAGGTAATAAAGTATTTCAGCACGAAACTGGGCTGATTATATAAGACAAAACGGCTCCTGAACATGTCAGGAGCCGTTGATGACCCGCGAACTGAGAATCAGACGGGTAAATCCCTATTTTTTAGCGGGTAAACGCGTAAACCTCGCCGCCGTTGGCCTGAACCAGCAGTTTGCCGCCGGCGACCACGGGTTTGCTCTGCAATCCGGAACTGTCGACTTTATTCTGCGCCACGAATCGCCCGTCGTCAGTATTTATCCAATGCAGATAGCCTTGCGAGTCGCCCGCCACGAGATAACCGTCGAACAGGACCGGCGAAGTCAGGTTACGATGCAGCAGTTCGCTTTGCGTCCACAGGGTAACACCGCCCTGTATATCCAGCGCCAGCACCCGATCGTCCTGGTCCACGACATAAATACGGTTGCCGTCCACAATCAGGTCGTTGACCGAACCCACTTCACGCTTCCAGGCAATCTGGCCGGAACGCAAATCCAAGGCGGCCAGGTTACCGTTGTAAGCCAGGGCGTACACCATATTATTGACCACCACCGGCGAGGTGTTCACATCACCCAGGCGGGCGATTTCCGTCGCGCCGGTGGTTTGTGAAATACGCTGCTGCCAAATCATCTGGCCCTGCGCCAGCATGATGGCGCTGACACGGCCGTTGTCGCCGCCCACAATCGCCGCGCCAAAGGCGGTGACCGGCGCGGACTCGCCCCGCAGGGTCAACGGCGGCATATCCAGATTCGCCGTCCATTTTATCGCGCCGTCGGTCTGGCTGAGGGCTTGCAGCATGCCGTTGCTGGTATGAATTAACACCAGGCCGTCGCTGATAACCGGCGTCGACAGGGCTTCGCCGGCGACTTTCGTCTGCCAGGCCACCGTGCCGTCGTCGGCGCTCAGGGCGTAGACCACCGCCTTTTCGCTGCCGATATAAAGCCGATTGTCCGCCACGGCGACGCCGCCGGATAACAGTGCGGGGAGGTTACTGGACAAGAAGCCGGTTTTTTCCGACAAATCCACCGACCAGATTTCCTTGCCGGTATCAATATCCAACGCTTTCACCGTGCCGCGACGATCCGCTGCGAATACGCGGTTGTCCTGCCAGGCCGGGTGAAGATTGGAGTAAAATTCGCCGGTGCCGTTACCGACCGATTTGCTCCATACTTCGGTCGGCTGGAACTGATTGTCCACTTTTGGCAGCGGTGACATGACGACCACATCCTCTTCACCGCTGAACCATGAACAACCGCTGAGCAAAGCTAATGAAATCAGTCCGACGAAACATGTTTTACGCAATTGCATGGGGTCCCTCTTAGCTGGACAAGTTATTCAGTTTCATGCGCAACAAGGCCTGTAATGCCTGCGGCGGATTCGCTTTAAGCGCTTTGTCATAAGCGTCCCGCGCCGCTTGGTTATTACCCTTGATCAACTGGGCGTCGCCGCGGACATCGTCCGCCAGTGCCGACCAGGCCGCAGGTTTTACTCCGGCCAAGGTCGTGAGCGCGCCGTCCACGTTTTTCCCTTGAAGCTGAACACGAGCCAGACGGAGATTAATCAACGACTGAAGATTTTCTTCTTTCGTCTGGGTTAAGGCTTTCTTCAGTTGTTTTTCCGCGGTGGCGAAATCACCTTTTTCCGCATAAAAACGTGCCAAATCCATGGAGGTCAAGGCACCATAGTTGTTGTTATTGCTGTCGGCAAACTTCTGCGCGGCGTCGACCCGCTGCTGGTCCGCATCGCTGGTAAGCGCGGTATTGACCTGCTGCCAGGCGGCGGACGATTTCATCATCGAGTCGTTTTGATGGTTGTGCCAATAACGCCAGCCCACCAACGCGGCGATACCGATAATGACGCCGATAACCAGCGCCTTACCGTTATCCGCAAAAAACCGCACCAGCGCTTCACGCTGTTCGTTTTCCGAGCTGTAGACTTCCACGTGGTCTTTCTCCTTAACCTAAAATCGATGCCAGCCGTGCAGCAACATCGCTTTGCGCCAGCGTTTCCTGGTCGCCGGTGGCGAGATTTTTCACCACCACCTGCTGCGCGGCAACTTCGTTCTCTCCCAAAACCAAGGCCAACCGTGCACCCCATTTGTCGGCGCGGCCGAACTGCTTCTTGAAATTGCCGCCGCCATAGTTGGTCATCAACCGCAGGGCGGGCAAAGCGTCGCGAAGACTCTCCGCCAGGGCCATTGCCGCGCTCAGGGTCGCCTCGCCGGAGGAGATCAGATAGACATCCACCGTCGGCCGGGGTTTGAAATCCGGATTGACCGCCTGCACCAGCAGCACCAAACGCTCCAGACCCATGGCGAAACCCACCGCCGGCGTGGCGCGTCCCCCCAGCTGTTCAACCAATCCGTCATAGCGGCCACCACCGCACACCGTTCCCTGCGAACCAAGGCTGGTGGTCACCCACTCGAAGACCGTGCGGTTATAGTAGTCCAGGCCGCGCACCAAACTCGGATTTACCGTATATGGGATACCGGACTGCTGTAAAAGTTCACACAGTCCGGCAAAGTGTTTACGGGACTCTTCATCAAGGTAATCGGTTAGCACCGGCGCGTCTTTCAGCAAAAGCTGAATATCCTCATTTTTGGTGTCCAGGACACGCAGCGGATTGACATACATGCGACGGCGGCAATCCTCGTCCAGCCGGTCCTGATGCTGTTCCAGAAAGGCCACCAGGGCATCGCGGTAATTCGCGCGCGCTTCAAGGGAGCCAATGGAGTTGAGCTCAAGGGCGACGTGCTGATGAATGCCCAGCGCCCGCCACCAGCGGGCGGTGAGGAGGATGAGCTCCGCGTCGATATCCGGCCCCTGCAGGCCGAACACCTCGGCGCCGAGCTGATGGAACTGGCGATAGCGGCCCTTTTGCGGGCGTTCATGCCGGAACATCGGCCCAATATACCACAGGCGCTGTTCCTGGTTGTAAAGCAAGCCATGTTCAATGCCGGCGCGGACACAGCCCGCCGTGCCTTCCGGCCGCAACGTCAGGCTGTCGCCGTTGCGATCCTCGAAGGTGTACATCTCTTTTTCCACAACATCGGTCACTTCGCCGATAGCGCGCTTGAACAAAGGGGTCTGTTCAACAATTGGTAAACGGATTTCACTGTAACCGTAACCGGCCAGTACATCCTTCAGTATGCCTTCAATACGCTGCCAGACTGCCGTTTCTTCCGGCAAATAGTCGTTCATGCCGCGAATGGCCTGGATGTTAGTTGCCATGTCGATTCTCTATAAAAAATTACTTATCAATCAAATTAACGACAATGCGATTGCTGTCATCAAGCATGGCCGCCTTGGCGCGGATTTTAGCTTCCAACTGATCGATCATCTGTTCGTTATCGAAACGGTCGCGCTGGCGCACGCCGTCTTCATAAAAACCGCTCTTATTGTGGCCGCCGGTGACGCCGATGGTGGACACCAGCGCCTCCCCCGGACCGTTAACCACACAGCCGATAATGGACACATCCATCGGCGTGACGATATCTTCCAGCCGCTGCTCAAGGGCATTGACCGTACCGATAACGTCGAATTCCTGGCGCGAACAGGTGGGACAAGCAATGAAATTTATGCCGCGGGCGCGAATACGCAGGGATTTGAGAATATCAAATCCTACTTTGACTTCTTCCACCGGGTCGGCCGCCAGCGAGATCCGCAGGGTATCGCCGATGCCTTCGCTGAGCAGCAGGCCGAGCCCGATGGCGGATTTCACCGCGCCGCTGCGCGCGCCGCCCGCTTCGGTAATCCCCAGATGCAGGGGCTGATCGATGCGCGACGCCAGCAAACGGTAGGATTCAACCGCCAGAAAGACATCCGACGCTTTGACGCTGACTTTAAACTGGTTAAAATTGAGGCGATCCAGTATGTCGACGTGGCGCATGGCGGATTCAAGCAAGGCTTCCGGCGTGGGTTCGCCGTATTTTTCCTGGATGTCGCGCTCCAGCGAACCGGCGTTGACGCCGATGCGTATGGGAATGTTTTTATCACGGGCGCAATCCACCACCGAGCGGATACGCGCTTCGCTGCCGATATTGCCGGGGTTGATGCGCAGGCAGTCCACCCCATACTCGGCGACTTTCAGCGCGATGCGATAATCGAAATGGATATCCGCCACCAGCGGCACGCTGACCTGCTGTTTTATCAGGCGAAAGGCGTCAGCCGCATCCATGGTCGGCACCGAAACGCGGACGATATCGACCCCCACGCGCTCCAGCGCCTGGATTTGCCGCACCGTCGCCGCCACATCGGTGGTTCGGGTATTGGTCATCGATTGTACGGCGATAGGCGCGCCATCACCAATCGGCACCTTGCCGACATAGATCCGAGTAGATTTCCGGCGGTTAATGGGTGCGTGATTATGCATACATTCTCTCCATAATTGCTCAATTCAGCCTAATTAGCGGCTATGGTGAGTCTCGCAACCTGGTTTGATCTGACATATCGGCTCAAATCCACCGGTTTGCCCTGATATTGAATCTGGACCGCCGCAGGAGCGCCGATTTTCAATTTGAACGGCGCCTGACCGGCAAGATTGAGTTTACCGCCGGGACGCTGTGTACCGCTGAACAGTTTTTTACCGGTGGCGTCGGAGACTTCCAGCCAGCAATCGGCGGTGAAATTCATCACCAGCCCGTTGGTGCCGGCCTCGCCTTCGGTCGGCGCCGGTGCCGGTGCCGAAGATGCGGGCTGCTGGGTTGCGGAAGAGGTCGGCGCGGCGGCGGGCGCGTTATTTTGCGCCGTGGCCGGCGAGGTCGCGCCATTGGCATTAGCGCTGTTGGCGACAGGGGCCGCTGCCGCACCCGGCTGAACCGGGGTGGCGGGCGAAGTGGCGCCCGCGGCGGCGGCATCGCTGCCGGCGGACTGATCCGCCGCCGGCTGGCCGGCGTCGTCGCTGCCGGTGCCATCGTCACCGTTTTGACCGCCGGAAGCGGTATTGTCGTTATCGCCCCCCTGGTTCAGCTTGGTGGAGGATTGATCGGCCATATCGGAGATATCCTTTTGCTGCGCCTGATGGTTTTGCCACCACCAGGCACCGGTCAGGCCTATCACCACGAACAGAATGAGCCAGGTAAATCCCATTAACCAGCCGTCCCGCTTTTTGCGGGTTTTTCCGAGGGCAAAAGTCTGCATCGGCGCGACTTTCGAGGCTCGCACCGGCGCCTGTTTCGCCATCATCGGCAAAATTTCTTCTTCGGAAACGTGAACCAACCGGGCATAGGAGCGGATATAACCCCGCAAAAAGGTCGAGGCCAGATTGGGATTGGCCCTGTCCTCTTCTATTTCCTTCACGGTCGTGACCTTCAGGCACAGCCTTTCGGCCACCGCCTGCTGGCTGAGTCCCATTTGTTCACGTGCCTGACGCAGGCGTCCGCCTGTCGTTGTTGATGCTGTCTGATCTTGGAGGGCTTCAGTATTCATTAGCTAGGAACTGCTGGTACTGTTTAGATTGTGGAAAACTTCGCGCAAGCCGTGTGCCATAACGTTGAACGTCATTGTGGCGTCCCGCTAACGCAGCGAAACGAATCTGTAACCATAAACTTTCAGCACTTGCCGGAAGAATATGCTGATAAATATCCAATAATAGTTGTGCTTTATCGCCTTTCCCTTCACTGAACTGCCGGTCTGCTTCCGCCAGCAAAGCTACGCCCTTTTCCGGGTCGTATTTCAGCGCGCGACTGAGTAACGTCCGCGCCTCATCGTTTTGACCGGCTTTGAAAAAACAATAGCCGGCATTTTCCAGACTATCGGCGACCTGTCCGTAATCCGTTGACCGTGCCGCAGCAGCAAACTGTTGTTGCGCCGATACATACTGCCCTAAACTACATAAAAACGCACCGTAATTATTCAGTACCGAGGCGTTTTGCGGCGCCAATTTCAGCGCCAGGTTATAACGATTCTGCGCGGCGTCGTTTTCGCCGACCCGTTGTTCATAAAGCGCCATGCCCAATTGGGTTCGGTAATCGGCGGGGGCGCCTTTTACCGCCTTGTCGAGATTCTGCCGCGCCGCATCAAGATTATTGGCCGCCAGATATTCCATACCCAACTGCAATCGGGTTTGAGATGACTGTGATGATATCTCGGTATCATGTTTGTCACCGGCGCATCCATTCAACAACCCGAATAGCAATAATACTCCTGTTAACCGTCTCAGCGTCATGCCTGTTCCCTTTTATCCTCTGAAGATTCGGTTATTTTCATCGCCGCCCGTCCGGCGGCGGCTCATCACAAGGTTCTCACCGCGATTGGCTCTCCGGCCATGCGCTTATGCAGAGTCCGTTTAGTGCGATCGATAACATCCCCCGCCAATTGCCCGCAGGCGGCGTCAATGTCGTCACCCCGGGTTTTGCGCACGATAGTGGTAAAACCATAATCCATCAGCACCTTGGAGAAACGATCGACCCGGCTGTTGGAGCTGCGCCCGTACGGCGCGCCGGGGAAGGGATTCCACGGAATCAGGTTAATCTTGCAGGGCGTATCCTTCAGACACTCCGCCAGCTGATGCGCGTGTTCCGTACCGTCGTTGATATGATCCAGCATGACATATTCCACCGTCACCCGCCCCTGGTTGGCATTGGATTTATCCAGGTAGCGGCGCACGGCCGACAGGAACATGTCGATATTGTATTTTTTATTGATAGGAACGATTTCGTCACGGATGGCATCCGTCGGGGCATGCAGCGAAATGGCCAGCGCCACGTCAATCATATCCCCCAGCTTGTCCAGCGCCGGAACCACGCCGGAAGTGGAGAGGGTGACGCGGCGTTTCGACAGGCCGAAACCAAAATCGTCCAGCATGATTTCCATCGCGGGCACCACGTTGGTGAGGTTGAGCAGCGGCTCACCCATGCCCATCATCACCACATTGGTGATGGGCCGCTGACCGGTAACCTTGGCGGCGCCGATAATCTTCGCCGCGCGCCACACCTGGCCGATAATTTCCGACACCCGCAGGTTACGGTTGAATCCCTGCTGGCCGGTGGAGCAGAACGTGCACTGCAGCGCGCAGCCCACCTGGGAGGAGACGCACAGCGTAGCGCGATCCTCTTCCGGAATGTAAACGGTTTCCACCTGCTGGTCGCCGACCTTAATCGCCCACTTGATGGTGCCGTCGCTGGAACGCTGCTCGCTGGCCACTTCCGGAGCGCGTATTTCGGTCAAGGTTTTTAATTTGCCGCGCAGCGTCTTGTTGATATCGGTCATCTGATCAAAATCGTCACAGCAATAATGGTACATCCATTTCATGACCTGATCCGCACGAAAGGGTTTTTCGCCGATGCCCAGGAAAAATTCGCGCATCTGCTGGCGATTCATATCCAGCAAATTCAGCTTTTGGTTGAGGGATGCGGGCTCGGCGAGTTCCACCGCCGCTGGCGGCATTTCAGGTACATATTGCTCTGACATGGTAATGAAGGCCTCGTTATTACACGTTATGGCGCGGAAAAGATAAAGAAATGCCCCGGCCGAGTGCGGACTACCACCTCATCCGGGGCGCAACAGTTTTAGATTTTAGCGCAGAGCGGCGCTGCTTAAAAGCAGCAGCCCCGCTTTTTTATCTATCGTGCGGCGGCGATTAGCGTGTGCGGGGGCAAATCTCGTCTTCACTGAAGAAATAGGCGATCTCGCGCGCGGCGGATTCGACGGCATCGGAACCGTGCACGGCATTTTCCGTCAGGCTGTCGGCATAATCGCTGCGCAGGGTGCCGGCCAGAGCGTTGGCCGGGTTGGTGGCGCCCATGATTTCACGGTTGCGCCGCACGGCATCCTCGCCTTCCAAAACCTGGACCACCACCGGACCGGAGATCATGAACCCCACCAGCCCGTCAAAAAAAGGTTTACCCTGATGCTCGGCGTAAAAGCCTTCGGCCTGCGCGCGGGTCAATTGCAGCATTTTAGCGGCAACTATCTTCAAGCCGGCGCTTTCAAAGCGCGCATAGATGGCGCCGATGACATTCTTTGCCACCGCATTGGGTTTCACGATGGAAAAAGTACGCTCTATCGTCATAATGACCTCTTTGTAACAAATTAATAAATGGTCGAGTTAATCGTTTGTTGTATCGACCTGTTCAAGTGGCGCAAATTATAGGGATCGGATAGACGTTTGCCTATCAGAAATGCAACATTCCATTAAAAAAAATTTAGCTTATTCCCTACTTTTCAAGGGGCTATTCTATTTTCCATAAAAAAAGGGTTTATACCAGCGCAAATTCCGTGCAAATCGCTCAAAAATTAAATTCTGTGAGGAAAGGCCTTACCGGAGCAATCCGCTTGTTCGAGAGCTTAAAATCACCGACAATACCTTATCTTACGGGCTGCGCAGGCTGAATGGCCCGCCGCGGCGCAACCACGGAGCATCGTTATGACCTCATCGCTGTTTGTCTCCCCCGCCTGGCTGCAGGATCATATTCACGACCCTTCGGTGCGGATTTTGGATGCGCGGATGTTGCCGCCCGGTTACCAGGGGCCGCGGGATCTGCATGCGGAATATCTGGCGGGACACCTGCCGGAAGCGGTGATATTCGATATCGAGGCGTTGTCAGACAGCAACAGCGCGCTACCGCATATGCTGACATCCCCGGAGGCGTTTGCCGCCGCCATGGAAGCGCTGGGGGTGGGCGATGGGCAGCATCTGGTGGTTTATGATGACGGTTCGCTGTTTTCCGCGCCCCGCGCCTGGTGGATGCTGCACGTCATCGCCGGCGTAGAGCGGGTGTCGCTGCTGGCGGGCGGCATGGCGGGCTGGCAAAGGGCCGGCCTGCCGCTGGCCGCGGGACCGGTGTTCCAGGACCCACGCACCTTTCGTCCCCGCCCGTCGGCGGGTCATGTGAAAAGCCTGGCTGACATGCGCCACATTATCGCCCACCGCTCGGCGCAGGTGATTGATGCCCGCCCCGCCGCCCGTTTCAGCGGCCAGGAGCCGGAGCCCCGCCCCGGCCTGCATCGCGGCCATATTCCCGGCAGCAAGAATTTGCCGTGGCATGCGCTGGTGCGGGACGGGGAGCTGAAAAGTCCGGAAGAACTGCGATCGATAGTGGATAAGGCGGGAATCGATACCGGCCGGCCCCTGGTGGCCAGCTGCGGTTCAGGGGTTACCGCCGCGGTGGCGGTGCTGGCGCTTACCGAACTTGGCATTGAGGATATAGCGCTCTATGACGGTTCGTGGAGCGAATGGGGCGGTCGGGACGATGTACCCATTGCGACCGGCGAAGGAAGCGACTAACCCGGCGCCGATGATGCCTGGCCCGACCTTGCCTTGACTCCCGGGGCGCGGTGTCCAAGGCAATTCAGGCGGCAAAGCCATGGCGCCGCCGCCCCGTCAAAAACCCCGGCAATCAGGCCGGTTTGCCATCGCGCAGCGTCCGCAGCCAACTGCCCCACTTGCGTTCGTAGAATGGCTGGATGTGGTGGATGAAGTAATGGCTGATACCCGACTCATCCTTGCCCACCAGGCAAAGGTCAACCGGCTGTTCATCGGGGGCGGTGTCGGTTGCTACCTGTCCCGCCGCTTCGATGGCGGCCTCGGCATCCCCCTCGCACTCCAGTCCAATCAGCCAGTGCGGCGGATCCTCGGGCTCGTCGCGGATCTGCACCATAAACGCCCGCCGGACCTGCTTATAGTCGGCGAACAGCCTGGTAAGCGAATCAACCATCTGCGCCGGTTTCTGCTCCGTATCGCTAAGGGTGAAGCGCATTTCGCCTTCGAGAATTTCACGCTCGGTCAGGGCATCGCCGCCGTTCATCATCAGGGCGGTAATTTCATCCGGACTGAAAGACTTGCCGTAAGGCAGTTTGGGATTCAGAAACAGCTCCGCTCCCGCCGTCATGGCGAACAGCGTCCGGGTGGGCAGCGCCATAAACGGCTGGGGTTCGGTGACCGCCTGCTGCAAGGCCTCTAAGGATGTAAAAAATGGTATGGCGGTGGTGCCGTCCGGTTTTTCCCAATGTTGCAGATTAACCGGCTGTTCGCCGTCATGGCGGGCCGCGCCGGCAATCCAGCCGTCGCCGGCATCCCCCAGCACAAAAACCGTCGATTCCATTAACAGGCGAAAAAAAGCCGGCCGATGGGCCGGTTCGCCGGCCGCCTGTTTCAAGGCAAGATCCAGCGCATTCGCCTGAGCTGCATTATTCTGAGTCATTATGTTCTCCGTTAACCGTGCCGCCCCGGTTTCCGGTCCGGGGACGGACAAGATTATTCGGCCGCCTGGGACAACAGCAGATTGGCCAGGGTACGCACCCCCAACCCGGTAGCGCCGGCGGACCATTGATCCACCGCGCTCTTGCGGTAGGTGGCGGAACAATCGATGTGCAGCCAGCCCTGCCGGTAGTTTTCCACAAAATGGGACAGGAAAGCCGCCGCCGTGCTGGCGCCCGCGGTATAGGACGCTCCCGCCACATTGCTGAGATCGGCAAAGTTGGACGGCAGCTGGGCACGGTGGAACTCCGCCAGCGGCAGGCGCCAGAACGGTTCGTTTTCCTGCTCGGCGCTGCTAAGCAGCGACTGGGCCAGGACATCGTCAAAGCTGAACAGCGCGTGGTAATCATTGCCCAGGGCGGTCTTGGCCGCGCCGGTCAGGGTGGCGCAGTCGATAATGATACGGGGTTTTTTCGCCGAGGCGTCGATAAGACCGTCCGCCAGCACCAGCCGGCCTTCGGCGTCGGTGTTCATGACTTCTACGCTTTTACCGTTGCGGTAGCGGATGATGTCGCCCAGCTTGAACGCGTTGCCGCTCACCATATTGTCGGCGCAGCACAGATACAGGCGCACGCGTTTTTTCAGGCCGCGGGCGATTGCCAGGGCCAGGGCCCCGGTGACGGTGGCCGCGCCGCCCATATCGGATTTCATCGAATCCATGAAGCTGCTGCCTTTCAGGCTGTAGCCGCCGCTGTCGAAGGTAATACCTTTACCCACCAGACATGCCAGAACCGGTTCATCCGGATTGCCGCCCGGGTTGTAGTCCAGGGAGAGCAGCACCGGCTGGCGGTCCGATCCGCGGCCGACGCTGTGGATGCCCGTATAACCGTTCTCGCGCAGATCCTCCGCCTTGGTAATGCGGTATTTGATGTCGTTGGAGACGTGGCACATGATATCCACAGCGCGCTGAGCCAGCTGCTCGGGACCCAGTTCTTCCGCCGGGGTATTAATGGTATGGCGCACCCAGTCGATGACTTTCAGCCGGTTATCCAGCTCCTGCCTGGCGTCCGCCGCCAACTCCGGCCAATCGATGGTTCGCTCGCCTTTCGGCCCGCGGTAGCCCTGCCAGAAAGACCAGCAGCGTTCCATATCCCAGCCGTCGCCCTCAAGACGGACATGTTTCACGCCCTGCCCGTCGATTTTACGTGCCCCACGCTGGATTTCCATCAGCGCATTGTCGCCGGTCAGGTGAATGGTCATTCCGCCATCGCCGGCGCTCAGCAGCGTTTTTTCGCCCCAACGGGGATCCGCTGCTACCGTTGATAGCATGACCGGCATCGCTTCGGTTGTCATAGTATGACTCCTATAATTGTTGTTTGTGTGAGGCAATCCTGTACGTATCCGGTACAGTGACAAAATCATGGCCCCTACCGGGCGCCCCTTTCAATCGCTTGCCGAACGCCCCGCCTCATTGACTTGGCGGGACAAGGCCCGCCGATGGTCTCTAAACCTAATGACAATGGGATGACATTCAGCAGCAACGTCCCGCAATCGGGCTAACAGCCCGTGTATTCGACCCGGAGGGTGGCAAAAGACGTGGTGGTTAGCGTTGCGTCCACTCGATACTGCCGATATCCACGCCCTGCTTGAACATTTTCCACTGGGGGGAGAGTTCGCGCAGGCGGCCGATGGCGTTATGCACTTGCCCGACGGCGTAATCGATCTCCTCGGCGGTGGTAAAACGCCCGAGGGAAAAACGAATGGAGCTGTGCGCCAGCTCATCAGCCAGTCCCAGCGCGCGCAGCACGTAGGAAGGCTCCAGGCTGGCGGACGTACAGGCGGAGCCGGACGACACGGCCAAGTCCTTCAACGCCATGATAAGCGACTCGCCGTCCACATAATTGAAGCTGACATTGAGGATATTCGGCGCCCCCTGCTCCAGGCAGCCGTTAAGATAAACTTCTTCCATGTTCCTGATGCCGTTCCACAGCCTGTCGCGCAGCGCGCGCAGCCGCGGCGCTTCAGTCGGCATCTCTTCCTTGGCGATGCGGTACGCTTCGCCCATGCCGACTATCTGGTGAACCGGCAGCGTGCCGGAACGCATGCCGCGTTCATGGCCGCCGCCATGCATCTGCGCCTCGATACGCACCCGGGGCTTGCGGCGGACATAAAGCGCGCCGATGCCCTTAGGACCATAGATCTTATGCGCGGTGAAGGACATCAAATCCACGTTGAGCGCGGCGAGATCGATGGGCAGCTTGCCGACGCTCTGAGTGGCGTCCACATGGAAAATGATTCCCCGGCTACGGCACATTTCACCTATGGCCGCGATATCCTGCACCACGCCAATTTCGTTATTGACATGCATGACGGATACCAGGACGGTATCGTCGCGCATCGCGTCTGCCAACTGTTGCAAATCAAGAAGGCCGCTGCGCTGCGGCGAGAGATAGGTGACGTCGAATCCTTCGCTTTCCAATTGGGAACAGGTATCCAGCACGGCTTTATGTTCCGTTTTGCTGGTGATGATGTGTTTGCCTTTGTCCCGGTTGGCATGGGCCGCGCCCTTTATCGCTAGGTTATCGGATTCCGTGGCGCCGGAGGTAAAAATGATTTCACGCGGGTCGGCGCCCACCAGATCCGCGATATGATTGCGCGCAATATCTACCGCCTCTTCCGCCTGCCACCCGAAACGGTGCGAGCGGGAAGCCGGATTACCGAAATTACCGTCCAGGGTTAAACACTGCATCATTTTTTCGGCAACCCGGGGATCGGCCGGTGTCGTGGCCGAATAGTCCAGATAAATCGGCAGTTTCATTGCTCTTACGCTCCGTACATTACTTCAAACTATACCCATCATACCTCGGCGTTGCCGCCTTCCTGCAAGGTGAATCGTTAGGGTATATGTTAAATGCCGTATTATTGCTTATGCGCGCAGATTAACATTAATGGTTTCTTGGATACGTCCGTTTGTGGCGGTGCGGCGGGTATCGTTATTTTGCCGGTCGGCCACATCAAGGATCTCTTCGTTTTGCACCAGTTCGGCCAGAGAAATATTATTGAGGAACTCGCTGATGCGCACGCTGAGATCGCGCCACAGGGTATGGGTCAGGCAGCGATCGCCGTTCTGGCAGCCTTCTTTGCCCTGGCAGCGGGTAGCGTCCACAGATTCATCCACGGCGGTGATGATGGCGCCGACCGCGATTTGATCCGCTGCTTTACCCAGCAGATAGCCGCCGCCGGGACCGCGTACGCTGGCCACCAGATCATTTTTACGCAAACGAGAAAAAAGTTGTTCGAGGTAAGACAGGGAGATACCCTGGCGTTCGGAAATTTCAGCCAGCGGAACCGGCCCTTCCTGGGAATGCAGCGCGACGTCAAGCATGGCGGTAACCGCATAACGGCCTTTAGAAGTAAGTCTCATGATAATTATTCCCGATGGGTGAAATATGTCAAAAGTCTGCCATTCCTGAGTAAATTAGTCAACTATTTAACCAAGCATTCCACTCAAGTATTAGTCGCGTTTTAGCTCGTCTTTTGCCGCCTGGGGATGTTCGATTGAGGTCAGGATACCGCGCAGGATATGCAGCTCCTGGCTTTCCGGACGGGCGCGGACGAACAGCCGGCGCAGTTTGTTCATCACCTGCCCCGGATGGGCCGCGCGGATAAAGCCGGTGCGGATCAATACCTGTTCCAGATGCTGGTAGAACCGTTCCAGCTCATCCGCCATCGGGTAGGGCGAGTCCTCCCCATGAACCGGCGCGGCGGCTGTGAGGCTTTCCAGGTACGCTACCCGGATTTCATAGGCCAGGATTTGCACCGCCATCGCCAGATTCAGCGAACTGTATTCCGGATTGGCGGGAATCATCACGTGGAAATGGCACTTTTGCAGCTCTTCATTGGTCAGTCCCACGCGTTCGCGGCCGAACAGCAGCGCCACCGGCGCGTGTTCCCCTGCTTCAACGCTTTTAGTCCCGCATTCCCTGGGTTCAAGCATCGGCCAGGGCAAGGTGCGGGAACGCGCGCTGGTGCCCACCACCAGACCGCACCCGGCCAGCGCTTCGTCGAGGCTGCCGACGATGGTGGCGTTGCCGATGATATCGCTGGCGCCGGCTGACAGGGCAATGGCCTGTGAATCGGGTTGGGTTAACGGGTTCACCAGATAAAGGTTGCTCAACCCCATGGTTTTCATGGCCCGGGCGGCAGAACCGATATTACCGGTGTGGGATGTTTCGACCAAAACAACGCGAATATTGTGCAGCATAATCTTTCAAAGCTAAGGGGAAAGTGGGCAATATATTATCACACCCGTAGGTTTTTTACCGAAACTCTGCTATACTCCGCGCCGTTTCAGTTCTTTAACATCTTAGTGGACGATATCCATGCATCCGATGCTTAACATCGCCATTCGCGCTGCGCGAAAGGCGGGTAATTTAATTGCCAAACACTACGAAACCCCCGATGCCGTCGAAGCCAGCCAGAAGGGCGATAACGATTTTGTCACCAACGTCGATCGCGAAGCGGAACGGCTGATCATCGAGGTAATCCGCAAATCCTACCCGCAGCACACCGTGATCAGCGAAGAGTGCGGTGAACTGACCGGCGAGGATCAGGACGTACAATGGATAATCGACCCACTGGATGGCACCACCAATTTCATCAAGCACCTTCCCCACTTCGCCGTTTCCATTGCCGTACGCATTAAAGGCCGTACCGAAGTCGCGGTGGTCTATGATCCCATGCGCAACGAACTCTTTACCTCATCCCGCGGCCAGGGCACCCAATTGAACGGCTACCGCCTGCGCGGCAGCACTGCCCGTGAATTGGACGGAACGATTCTCGCCACCGGTTTCCCCTTTAAGGCCAAGCAGCACGCGGCAACCTATATCAACCTGCTGGGCAAGCTGTTTACCCAATGCGCTGATTTTCGCCGCAGCGGCTCCGCCGCGCTGGATCTGGCCTATGTGGCGGCCGGAAGGGTGGACGGCTTCTTCGAGATCGGGCTCAAACCCTGGGATTACGCCGGCGGCGACCTGCTGGTGCGTGAAGCCGGCGGCCTGGTAACCGATTTTGCCGGCGGCCATGAGTATTGGCAGTCCGGCAACCTGGTGGCGGGCAATCCCCGGGTGGTAAAAGCCATGCTCTCCGCTATGCGCGATGAGCTCAGCGACGCGCTGCGGCGCTGATTGACCGGCATCAACCGGAGCGCCGCGGCGATAGTCCGGCGGCCCGCCGGGTCCCCCGCCGCCATGCTCCGATTTCATGACGCCGGCTTCATGTCCCGGGCCATCAATGGCTGAACGGTCTCACCGTGCCCATCAGCAGCGGCTGGGCGGTGAGATAAAGTACCGCTCCGGCGGCTACCAGCAGCAAACCGCCGGCCAGCGACAGGGTTGCCCACGCCACGCCGGCGGATATTCTCGAGGTATGGCGACGGGTTAGGCTTTCGGCCACCCGGCGGCTGAAAAACACCAGCAAGGCCAGCGTCAGCAGGGTCAGGGAGGTCCCGGCGGCCATCACCAGCGCCGATATCACGCCCCAGCCGTAAACCCCTATTACTTTGGCGAACAGCAATACCAGCACCGCGCCGGAACAGGGACGAAACCCCATGGCCAGCACCACCGCCACGCGGGTTCGCCAGCCCGCGTCCGCCTGTAGCGCCGATTCATCCGGTAAATGGTGATGTCCGCAGGCGCAGTCCGCGGGATGGTACCCACCGTCAATCGGCGCTAACGGCGTCGAGAGTAGTACGGCACGCTGCCCCTTCCCCGGGGGAGCAAAGCCCGGACCGGCCCGATAAGGACGCCCATCCTTCGGCGGTTCATTCCCCAGGTAGCGCAGCGAGGTAATGGCGCCAATAGGCCGTTGCCCCCGATGCCTGAAATTCCGGATGATATCGCGCAGCTTCAGCAACGCCCGCCGGCACAGCAGCGCTCCCAGCAAGGCTATCAGGATATAGCTGCTTTTTTCCAGCCAGAACTCCCCGAGATGCAGCACGCGGGAAGAAAGGTGAAGCCCCACCAGGACCACGCTCACCAGGACGATGGCCATTCCCCCTTGCAGCAGGGATGCCGCCAGCGTCATGGCCATGCTGAGTTTCAACCGGGACGGATGCGTGGCCAGATAGGTGGTGAGCACCACTTTGCCATGGCCCGGACCGACGGCGTGCAGGATGCCGTACACCAGACTGAACAGCAACAGCGACAAACCGGCCCGCCCCGGATCCTGCTGAACCTGATACAGCAGTTGCGCCAGGTGCTGGTGCAGCTGTTCTTGCCATACCACGCTTTTCAGCAGGATCAACGGCCAATAGGCGATAAGGTAGCGTATCGCCGTCAAGGCCGCCAACAGAAACAGCCAAAACGGCCAAAGGCCCGCCAGCCAATAACGTACGGTGCGGGAACCGGGCCCGGAGGCGATTGTCAGTGACATTGCAGTTGTACCCTTTGAGCGAATTGTTTGCCCAGGCTGGTATCGACTCCCTTCGAACCGGGATTATCCAGCGAGAGCGCGTAGGCCTGCAGGGAAGGATTGGGCTTGGGGGTCATCAACGTCAGCTTGCAACCCGCCGACAATCCGGCAGGCAACGTAATGGCGGTCTCATCGCGATACGTCATATCGACAAAATAGGTGGGATCGTAGGTTGAAAAAAAGATGGGGCTGCCCGCCAGCAGCGGCGGATGCGCCAGGGGCAACACGAACATCAGCACCGCCTTTTGTCCGTTGCGATATAAATGGTATTCCGCCGGCATATCTTCAAATTTAACCCGCTGCCCGTCTCGATAGACCTCGGTGAAATAGTGCTGGCCCAGCACATTGGCCATGACCTGTGCCGCCAGTTTTTTCCAGGCTACCGAATCCGGTTTGGCGCCGGCATCGTCATAAAAAACATCGGCGGAGGTGATTTCATCCATGGTCCAGGTCATCTTAAAGCCGCTGAGATAATTATCACGGCTAATTATTTCAGTTTTCATATCTATAAAACTATGGGGATGGGCGAACACCGCCTGGCTCAGGCCCCAGGTTAACGCCAGCAAAACCCGCCATGGCGGATTTCTCCCCCCGCGTCTGTTTCGATGATATAACACCAAGATAACTCCTTGCGCCACCTTGCCACCCCAGGGTTGTCTCACCCTCTTCTCCTTTACGGTTTCATCCCTGGCGATGCTAGCGGATAGAACTTCGTCACCGCAAGACATTAACTGTTGCAAAGGCTTGCGGCGGCAAATCCTTTTCATCGCTAAATGCCTTCTCAAAATGTGATCGCCCTTGAATCTCACAAACAAAAATTATCCTAACCTCACAAAGGGAAATTGATTAGCTATCATTAGCAATAATACCTACGTAAGGACAATGAGACCCATGAGCCTGCCCACCCCACCGGTGCCGGCGCTTTCCGGTTCGCAACGTCGCAGCCATTTGCTATTGATGCTTTTTGCGCCCCTGCCATCTTTGTCGCTGGTCTCGCTTTCAAGGTATAACGGCGAGGATTTACCCACGACACGGCGCGATCTGGTCCACATCGAAAGCGAGATGCGGCGTATCTACCATCTCTCCCTGGTGCTGGGGCATGACGGTAATTACCGGATCGAAGGCAACGTTCTGAATAAGCGGCTGTGCCTTATAGAGGGTCTGCGCCGTACGCTGCGCCTTTGTCCGGACAAAGTGAACCGCTATTTTTTGCCGCTGCAACAGCATCAGTGGCTGCATCTGCCCGCCGATTATCAAATCACCGATGAACAGTTCGAGGCTGCCATCACCGGTTACACGTCGTTACTGGAAAGGCCGCCGTCCGCAAGCGATGTGGCCTTTTTGCATCTCTATTTGCGTTATGTATTGATGCAATGCCATGCACGGGAGCAGCCGGAATTCAATCAGCATCAGCTGCAATGGCTACAGCAAAAAGCCGAATACCGGCAGGTGCTGGACATTTTTCGCTTATGGCCCCTGCCGGAGAACGAACTGATAGGCTTTACCCTGCTAGCCCGGTTGCTGAAGACACCCAACCAGACCGGGGTCCGTTCCGACGACGACCGACAGCTCTTGCAGGAAGTAAAAAACATCATCCGGCGGTTCGAACAGGTGGCGCAAACCACCTTCCATCAGCCGGAGATGCTGGCCGGCCAGCTTTTTTCCCATCTCAGCGCCGCCTTGGAACGCTGCCATTTCCGCGTCGGTATCGACAACAGCCTGCAATTGGAAGTGGAGGAGAAATACCCTCGTCTGTTGCGCACAACCCGCGCGGCGGTAATGCCGCTTGAAGCGGCATACCGCATCCGCTTTCCCCGCGAGGAGCTGGGACTTATCGCGGTGATTTTTGGCGCCTGGCTGATGCAGGATAACGATTTGCAGGAGAAGCAGGTGGTTATACTGACCAACAGCGAGGGGGGCAAAGAAAAAACGCTGGAGTTACAAATCCGCGAGTTGACCCTGTTGCCGCTGAATATCAAGTTCCAGTCCCTGGCCGAATTCCAGGTTCGCGGCGCGCCTAAAAATACCGTTTTGGTCATTTCGCCTTTTTCTCTGCCGCTACCGCTGTTTTCGCCGCCGCTGATGCTGGTGCGCCTGCCGCTGGCGCAATCCCAGCAAGAGCGTATCCGTCAACTGCTGGAAGCCTGATTCCCGAAGGGAATCGATCATTATCGCTTTCCCTCAATAGACAATGGGAATGGGTTTAATTTAACATTTCATTTTAAAAATTGAAGAAATCGCTCATCCAATGCCGCCTTGGCTTTATTTTATTGAGTTGTTTACCTACTATGCTTCACCCATTTAGTAATGATAAAGCGTATTAATGAATTCGATTAAAGCACAACCTGATGCCTGCGCATTTTCACCGCATTTAAAAAATTGTGGCGTCAATTCTCCGGATCAAAATCATGAAATGAATAATTTTATGGGCCTGTTCAAGCCACTTATTCAGGTTTCCAATATTGCTTTAAAAATAAGTGCCAAATGTAAACCCTCAGCCGTAGCAATAACCAAATGTTTTTCCGCGCTGGTATTTTTTTCTATACCGTTCTCCGCGGCACGGAATCTGCCCAGGGATAAAACAAACAAGGGGGATGATTATAAAACCCTTGGTAAAGAGCTCCACCAAGCATCACTTCAATGGCGGGATGAAAATATTATCCATCATCAAAAAAAATCCGATGAAAAATTACGAATTAAAAATATGCATCAGGCCGTCACGGCCGCTGTTTATTATGCCTCTGCATTGACTTCACCCGCTCATCACAGTGAAAGGCTCGGACCTCGAGAAAATAACAGGGCTGCCGACGATGCCCATTCAACGGCGCTATCCTCCCCGATCCTTGCCATGGGAAACCAAAAAAGCATAGAACAGCTTCCTCCATTAGATCCTAATGAGTATTACATGATATCGGGCTATGGCGATAACGCCGACCGGTTGGTTCCATTGGAAAAAAGCGGCAAGAACACCCACCATAACTTTCTGCGTTATCGAGATGACCCTGATGTATTGACGTCCGGGTTCCCGCAGCAGGCGGCGTTTCCATTGGATACCCCGAGTGACGCCTCGCTAACCGCCCGGCCGGGTCGCCGCGAATTAAGCGGAAAAAGGTTCGCGGCGCCGGGCAAGGACAAAACGCAGAATATCTTAACCAAGATTAAAAAAGCTGACATCCGGAATGTCCCTTTATTGCCCCCATCCAAGAACGATCCGCGACTGCCAGCCGCCATCATTCAGCAATGCAAGGCAACTCTGGCTGAAGATGAATATGGCATAGCGGTGGATAACCTCAATCCAGCTCATTATGGCCAAGGGAAAGTCTATGAAGTATATAATGGCCGCGACGGCATCAGCCAGCCGGTTTACCGCTTTTATGTATTGATAAACGCCGATGGGATATCGGTGCGCCCGGTAGTGATGCCGGAGCACGGCGTCAAATATGAAATTTTTGATTCCGGCAATCAGGCCGTCAGCTACCCCCTGGCCTTTAGCAACGGCCAATGGATACTGCAGCAGCCTACGGCTTTGCAAGTCTCGAAATCGTTAATCCGCCGCATAACCCCGGCAATGGCGGATCCAAATATTGTGGAGTCGGTATTATCCGCGCCCGATGAGCGGGGATTACAGTGGTCCCATGACCATAAAAGCTACTTGAGGATAAAAGGGCATTATGTGGAATTAATCCGTAATAAAAATAAAAGTAATCGATATCATATTGTGACAAAGCACAAAAGAAATAGAATCGATATTAAATTTCATAATAATAAATTTATCGTGACTTCTCAACGCAGCGGAGCCAAAAGGAATATAGCTGCGGCCAGGAGGGAAATACTGGTGTATTAATTAACGCTTATCCCCCGCAATCACATCTGCGGGGGATAAGGCATTCGGCTAATCAGGCATAAACCGGATAACGGGCGCAGATGGCCAGGACTTTTTGCTTGGTGCGCTCAATGACCGCTTCATCGTGAACATTGTCCAGTATGTCGCAGATCCAGCCGGCCAGTTCACGCACGTCGCTTTCGCCAAAGCCGCGGCGGGTGACCGCCGGGGTGCCGATACGGACACCGGAGGTGACAAACGGACTTTTCGGATCGTTTGGCACGCTGTTTTTATTAACGGTGATATTGGCGCGGCCCAAGGCGGCGTCAGCCTCTTTGCCGGTGAGATTTTTCTCCACCAGGTCCAGCAGGAACAGGTGGTTATCGGTACCGCCGGAGACAATGTTATAACCACGATCCAGGAAAACCGCCACCATGGCCTTGGCGTTTTTGGCAACCTGCTGCTGATAAATCTTGAATGCCGGTTCCATGGCTTCTTTCAACGCCACCGCCTTGCCGGCGATAACGTGCATCAGCGGACCACCCTGCCCGCCGGGGAATACCGCCGAGTTCAGCTTTTTATACAGCTCATCGCTGCCGCCTTTCGCCAGAATCAGGCCGCCGCGGGGACCGGCCAGGGTCTTATGGGTGGTGGTGGTGACCACATGAGCGTGAGGAACCGGGTTGGGATAAACGCCGGCGGCAACCAGCCCCGCCACGTGAGCCATATCAACAAACAGATAGGCGTCGATGCTGTCGGCGATTTCACGCATTTTGGCCCAATCCACAACGCCGGAATAGGCGGAGAAACCGCCGATAATCATCTTCGGCTTATGGGTTGACGCCAGTTCCGCCAGCTGCTGGTAATCGATATGCCCGGTTTCGTCGATGCCGTAGGGAATAATATTATATAGCTTGCCGGAAAAATTCACCGGCGAACCGTGGGTAAGGTGGCCGCCGTGGGCCAGATTCATGCCCAGCACCGTATCTCCCGGCTGCAACAGGGCGGTGTACACGGCAAAGTTGGCCTGGGAGCCTGAATGGGGCTGTACGTTGGCATAATCGGCGCCGAACAGCTCCTTGGCGCGATCGATAGCCAATTGCTCGACGATATCCACAAATTCGCAACCGCCGTAATAACGTTTGCCCGGATAACCTTCGGCGTATTTATTGGTCAGTTGAGAACCCTGCGCCTGCATGACGCGCGGACTGGTGTAATTCTCCGACGCAATCAGCTCAATGTGCTCTTCCTGGCGCACTACTTCCTGCTCCATTGCCTGCCACAATTCGGCATCGTAATCTGCAATGTTCATTTCACGCTTTAACATCCGGTTCTCCTGCTTCAACTGACGTAATTCGTCGATTAAGTTACTCGCCATATTTCACGTTGCGGGCGCGTTGGCTTCCCTGCAAGTCGAACTATGTAGAGTAGAATCCGAGGGGGTATGGCGATAGTGTAAACTTTTTTGCCCCTGCTCCGATAGGTGCGGGGGCGGCTTTTTACGCAAACGTTTCCCTGCGGTTACGCCGCAGGGCTTGGGGGATGGGGTCCGGCGAACCTTCAGGATATTTTTTCATTGCGGCAGGGCGTTTTTTCATGAGGGGGCAGCCCATGAGCCAAAAGTTCACGGCGGGCGATTTATGAACGAGAACGGCCATCGCCCAAGCGGCATACTACGCCGGGACGAAGCCGCCGGGCCGGATTAAATCGCTTCTTCGTCCTGCTCGCCGGTACGAATACGCACCACGCGCGCCACGTCGAAGACGAAAATTTTGCCGTCGCCGATTTTACCGGTTTGCGCGGTATGCATTATCGTCTCCACACAGCTGTCGACGATATCATCCGACACCACCAGCTCTATTTTCACCTTGGGCAAAAAATCCACCATGTATTCCGCGCCGCGATACAGCTCGGTATGGCCTTTCTGGCGTCCGAAACCCTTCACTTCAGTGACGGTCATGCCGGTGATACCGACTTCCGCCAGCGCCTCGCGGACATCGTCCAGTTTGAACGGTTTGATAATCGCATCGATTTTTTTCATTATACAACCTTTCTCAAGCTGATTTGCGGCCTGCGCCGCTCATCATCGGATAGAAGAGAGCCAACTTAATCTTTGAAATCATTAGCGTCCAGCTCATGGCGCGACAGAAGCTTGTAAAACTCGGTCCGGTTACGACCCGCCATACGCGCCGCCTGGGTCACATTTCCCTTGGTAATCTGCAGCAATTTGCGCAGATAATGCAATTCAAATTGCAGCCTGGCCTCAACAAAGGTCGGCAAGACGGTATTTTCACCTTCCAGCGCCTGTTCCACCAGCGCCTCGCTGATAACCGGGGCAGAGGTCAGCGCCACACACTGTTCTATCACGTTAACCAGCTGGCGTACATTGCCGGGCCATCCGGCCGCCATTAAACGCTTCATGGCGTCGGAGGAAAAACTCCGCACAAAGGGTTTATGCCGTTCCGCCGCCGTCCGTAATAAATGGTTGGCCAACAGGGGGATATCTTCGGCCCGCTCGTGCAATGCCGGTAGTTTCAGGCTGACTACATTCAGGCGATAAAAAAGATCTTCCCGAAACTCCCCTTGCGCCATCACTTTGGGTAAATCCCGGTGGGTGGCGGAGATAACCCTGACATCTATATCCAAATCCCGGTTACTGCCCAAGGGGCGTACTTTACGTTCCTGCAATACCCGTAATAATTTTACCTGCAGGGAGAGAGGCATGTCGCCGATTTCATCAAGAAACAGCGTCCCGCCGGCGGCGGATTGAAACAGCCCCTCCCGGCTGCTGACCGCGCCGGTAAACGCCCCCTTGGCATGGCCGAACAGTTCCGACTCGAGCAATTGCTCCGGCAACGCGCCGCAGTTGATGGCGACAAAGGCGTTTTTGCCGCGGGGACTGGCGGCATGTATCGCCTGGGCCAGCACCTCCTTGCCGGTGCCGCTTTGCCCGGTAATCAGCACGCTGACATCGGACTGGGCCACCATTTTAGCCTGTTCCAGCAGCCGCAGCATGATGGGGCTGCGGGTTACGATGGACTCCCGCCAGCTCTCGTCGCCGGCCGGCATGGACAAGGACAGCGCCTCGTCAATGGCTTTATATAAAGCCTCGCGGTCCACCGGTTTGGTGAGGAAGCTGAACACGCCTTTTTGCGTGGCGGCCACCGCATCGGGTATGGAGCCGTGGGCGGTGAGGATTATCACCGGCATGCCGGGCTGGTGGCGCTGAATCTCCTCGAACAGCGCCAGCCCGTCCATTTCATCCATCCGCAGATCGCTTATCACCAAATCGATTTTTTCCCGCGACAGCAGGCGCAGCGCTTCCTGCCCGCTTTCAGCGGTGGTGACGTTGAATCCCTCGCTGCTCAGACGCATGCCCAGCAGTTTCAGCAAACTGGCATCGTCGTCCACCAACAGCAAATTGGCGTTTTTACGTTGGCTCATGGGTTACCGGTTCCTTCGCTTCATTGCTTTGCGGCCGGTGCCGTCTTATCGCCGGCGGCCGCACCGGCGCCCGATGCCGGGGCATCGGATGCTCCCCCGTCGCCGGCATCATTGTCGCCGCCGTCTGATATGCCCTGTTTACGGGCCGACAGGCGCCGTTCTATTTCCGTCAGATTTTCCAGCTTGCGGGTGGTTATATCCAGTTTACTTTGCAAATCCGCCTGCTGCTGGCGCATTTGCTCGATTTGCGCCGCGTCGGCCTCCAGTTGCCGCTGGTGACTGCTGCGCTCGTCCGCCAGAATCAGGCGCAGCGCTTGCTGCTGGCGCCACATTTTAAAGATGGGATATACCGACGGGGGGAACTGGGAGCGAAAGCTCAACAGGCGCTGATAGGTCTGGCGCCGTTCGGTCACGGACATATTGGCGGCATTCAGCAGAAGGCTTTCCCGAAACGCGTCGTCCCAGGTATCGCCCCCCTGATTTTCAGCCTCGAGCCGCGCCTGCGACGGGGTCATGCGCTCGGCGCACTCCATGGCGCGCAGCCAGTAGGTGGCGTCCTGGAGGTCGCCCTCCCCGCGGGTTTGCCAAATCTGGCCGCATTCGGCGGCATTTCGTCCGGGGACCGCGTTTTGCCGTACCATAGACAACGGCGTCGAAGAGTGCCGGCTGTCGGCATTGCCTACGCAACCGGTCAATAGCGACGGCAGCATCAATAGCGGTCCCAACATCGCCAGAGGATTGCCGGCGGGCCAGCGAAGGCTCAACAGACTTTTGATACTGACGGCAAACCCATGGTTCGCCGGTGAAAACCGTAAATTCATTATTATGCGTTCTCGGCGGTTAGGGGTAATTCGATACGAAAGCAAACACCGGCGTAATCCACCGTCACCAGATTCAGTTCGCCGTTCATGCGGCGTATACAATCCCGTGCAATGCTCAACCCGAGTCCGCTGCCTTTTACCGCGCCTTTGCGCTGTACGCGGCCTTGATAGAACGGCTCGAAAATCATGCTCCGCTCCGCGGCCGGGATCGGCTCGCCGCTATTGGCCAATTCCAGGCAGAGCCGTTGCCCCGCCTGCCGGCTGCGGATCCAGATGTTACCGGATTCCTGTCCATAGTACACCGCATTGGAATAGAGATTATCAAGTACCCGCATTAATAACAGCGGCTGCGCCCGGCAATGTTCGCATTCCAGTTCCACCAGGGTATGAATGCCTTTGGCGCGGGCCGGCAGGCTGTGGGCGGCAACGACGGAATCGATCATGTCGCGCAGGTGGATATCGGCGAAGTCGGCCGGGCTGTCGGCCAGCTTGCGGTTGTAATCCAGCAATTGCTCGATTAACTGTTGCAGGTGGCGGCTGCTGCTGTCGAGAATCGCCACCACGTCCCGTTGATCGGACGTGAGCGGCCCGGCGATTTCATCCGCCAGCAGGGCGGCGCCTTCCCTCAGACTTGCCAACGGCGTTTTCAATTCATGGGAGATATGCCGCAAAAATTCATGGCGCTGGGATTCAAGCCACGACAGCCGTTCGTTAAGCCAAAGGATCCGCTGCGCCAGCGACTGGATTTCACGCGGGCCGCTAAATGAAACGCCGCCGTCCAGCGACCGCCCTTCCCCCAGCCGGTTAATCATCTTTTCCACCATTTTCACCGGACCGATAATCATCCGGGTAAACAGCATGACCAGCATCAGGCTGAACAAAAAGAGCAGCAGCGCCTGCCAGCCGAAAAAACGCCCGCGTTCGGCAATGGCCATTTGCAACTGCTGGCCGCGGGCGAAAATACTGGTGCGGGTGGCCTGCACCATGTCGCTGTTGGCACGGGAAAAATCCCTGAGCTGGGCGGAGGCCGCTTTACTCGGCCCGCTGTTTTCGCATTCAAGATGCTGTAATCGGGCAAGCAGGTCACGCAGCCTCTGAACATAGCGCGGATCGGAGGGCATGCCGCCGTGCGCAGCCAGAATCTGGCCGTATTGATTAAGCTGGTTTTGATACAGCGTCACCAGCGTCTGATCATCCAGAACGCAATATTGGCGATAGCTGCGCTCCATTTCCAACGCCACGCTGCTCATGGACTCGGTGCGGCGGGCATCCACCAGGGTGCTGCGATTGATATCCGCCGCCTGCTCGCTCAGATGGTCCAGGCTTTTCCAGGCCTGATAGGCCAGCAACAGCAAAGGCAGCAGCACCAGCGTGAAGGCGAGGATAACCAGCTGTCTTAGGGATCGGGGAAACAGACGCCACTTTTTCAAAGAAATCATCCTGTGATTACCGTCCGGTAACCCTGCCGATGCTATCCGACTCGCGGCCATGACGAAAGCACAAAATCATCGGCGCCGGCGTTAAACCACGCAGGGGTCTCATCGGCAAACATAAAACCTGGCCGCCGCCGCTAAATCACGCATGGGCTTCAACCCCAGGCAAAAAAAAACACCCGCCTTACGGCAAGTGTTTTTTTTCAGAATAGGGGGTGCCTCACTCAACGTGTCGCCCGATGTTTGATAAAGTCGTAAGACAATTATCGGTATGTTGGACGATAGGCACCGTTCTTTGGCGTCATTCGGTAGTTATGTAGCAATCTCTGCTCTTGGAGAGCAGCTGCGGCATATCGAGGTGAATGAGCAACTGGACAATATTATGCAGCTATCGTGCCAGAAATAAAAGTATTTATTAACCAATTGAAAAATATGCTTAATATTCTTTCGGTATGTATATAAGCATCTGCCGCCGCGGGATAGTGCCGATGTTCCGTCGCTCAACGGAGACACAAAGCAACTGAAAAAAAATTATACATAAAAAACAATTGATTATCTGTCTCCTTTTAGAGACAGATAATTCCGAGAAATAGGTAAAAAGCGACACTACTACATACAGCGAGTCGCCATTACCGCTTAACCTAATTGTTTTCTGGCATTGCGGAAAATCCGCATCCAGGGTCCGTCTTCTCCCCACTCTTGCGGATGCCAGGAGTTGCTTACGGTCCTAAAGACCCTTTCCGGATGCGGCATGGTAATGGTCACCCGCCCACCGGCGCTGGACACCGCCGTGATGCCGTTGGCCGAACCGTTTGGATTGGCCGGATAGGCCTCGGTGGCATGCCCCGAATTATCCACAAAACGCAGCGCCACCAGGCCGGCGCTTTCCAACGCCGCCAAATGAGACGAATCCCGCACCTCCACCAGCCCTTCCCCATGGGAAACCGCTATGGGCAGACGCGAGCCTGCCATGCCCTGCAGCAGAAGCGACGGGCTTTGCGTCACCTCCACCAGACTGAAGCGGGCTTCGAAGCGTTCTGATTTATTGCGCACAAAACGCGGCCACAGCTCGGCGCCGGGAATAAGTTCCCGCAGGTTGGACATCATCTGGCAACCGTTGCAGACGCCCAGCGCCAGGGTTTGCGGACGATGAAAGAAGGCGGCGAAGTCATCGCGCACCCGCGGATTGAACAGGATGGATTTGGCCCAGCCTTCACCGGCCCCCAGCACATCGCCGTAAGAGAATCCACCGCAGGCCACCAGCGCCTGAAATTCCTGCAAATCCCGATCCCCCGACAGCAGATCGCTCATATGCACGTCCACGGCGTCAAAACCGGCGCGATAAAACGCCGCCGCCATTTCCACGTGGGAATTGACGCCCTGCTCCCGCAGCACCGCCACCTTGGGACGCGCGCCTTTGGCAATAAAGGGGGCCGCCACATCCTCGGCGGGGTCGAAGGTCAGCTTGACGTTCAGGCCCGGATCGCTGTCGTCTTGTTTCGCGGCGTGCTCCTGATCGGCGCAGTCGGGATTATCTCGCAAGCGCTGCATCTGCCAGGTGGTTTCCGCCCACCAGGTACGCAGGGTGGTGCGGTTTTCACTGTATACCGTACTGTTGCCGGCACGGATAATCACGCCGTCGCCGGCTATGGCACGGCCCAGAGTGAACAGGCAATCCTGCAGGCCGTGCCGGGCAAAGACTTCCGCCACCAGTTCGCTGTCTTCGGCGGCAACCTGAATCACCGCCCCCAGCTCTTCGTTAAACAGCGCCGCCAGCCGATCCTGGCCCAGGGCGGCTATATCGATATCCAGGCCGCAGTGGCCGGCGAACGCCATTTCCAGCAGGGTCACCAGCAGACCGCCGTCGGAGCGATCGTGGTAAGCCAGCAGACGCCGCTGCGCCACCAGCTCCTGCACGGCACGATAGAAACCGGCCAGCTGCGGGGCATCGCGCACATCGGCGGTCTCGTCCCCCAGTTGGCGGTACACCTGGGCCAGAGCGGTGGCGCCCAGCGCCTGATGGCCGGCCCCCAGGTCAATGAGCAGCAGACGGTTTTCTCCGGCGGCGCGCAGCTGCGGCGTGACGGTGCCGCGCACATCCTCTACCCGGGCAAACGCGGTAATCACCAGAGACAGGGGAGAGGTGACTTCCCGCTGTTGCGTCCCCTGCTGCCAGCGGGTCTTCATCGACATGGAGTCTTTACCCACCGGAATGGTCAGGCCCAGCGCCGGACAAAGCTCTTCCCCCACCGCTTTTACCGCATCGTATAAACCGGCGTCTTCACCCGGATGGCCGGCGGCGGCCATCCAGTTAGCGGACAATTTGATCCGTTTAATATCGCCAATCTGCGTCGCCGCAATGTTGGTGAGCGCTTCCCCCACCGCCAGACGGGCCGAGGCGGCGAAGTTCAGCAACGCCACCGGCGCCCTTTCGCCCAGGGACATGGCTTCGCCGTAATAGCTGTCCAGACTGGCGGTGGTAACCGCGCAGTCCGCCACCGGGACCTGCCACGGACCCACCATCTGATCCCGCGAGACCATGCCGGTCACCGTGCGATCGCCGATGGTAATCAAAAAGGTTTTTTCCGCCACCACCGGCAAATGCAGTACCCTTTTGACCGCCTCGGCCAGATGGATACCGCCCCGGGCCAGCGGCTGGCCCGCCGCCGTTAACCGGGTCACATCACGGAGCATTTTGGGGGTTTTGCCCAGCAATACATCCAGCGGCATGTCGATGGGCTGGTTGTCGAAATGCCGGTCCGCCAGACTCAGGTGCATTTCCTCGGTGGCTTCACCGATTACCGCGTAAGGCGCCCGCTCGCGGCGGCAAATGGCCTCAAACTCCCCGAGCCGCTCCGGCGCCACCGCCAGCACATAACGCTCCTGGGATTCGTTGCACCAGACCTCCAGCGGGCTCATGCCCGGTTCATCGTTGGGGATGTCCCGCAGCTGAAAACGTCCGCCGCGCCGACCGTCGCTCACCAGCTCCGGCATGGCGTTGGACAGGCCGCCGGCCCCCACGTCATGAATAAACAGTATCGGATTGTCGTCACCCCGCTGCCAGCAGCGATCGATGACTTCCTGGCAGCGCCGTTCCATTTCCGGATTGTCCCGCTGCACCGAGGCGAAATCCAGATCGGCATCCGACTGCCCGGACGCCATGGATGAAGCCGCCCCGCCGCCCAGGCCGATGTTCATTGCCGGCCCGCCCAGGACAATCAGCTTGGCGCCGATGGAAATTTCCCCTTTTTGCACATGGCCGGCGCGAATGTTGCCAATCCCCCCCGCCAGCATAATCGGCTTGTGATAACCCCGCAGTTCAACGCCGTTATGGCTGCTGACCTGTTCTTCATAGGTACGGAAATATCCCGTCAGGGCCGGACGGCCGAACTCATTGTTAAACGCAGCGCCCCCCAGCGGGCCGTCGGTCATGATATCCAGAGCGGAGACAATGCGATCCGGCTTGCCGAAATCCTGTTCCCATGGCTGCTCGAAACCGGGGATACGCAAATTGGATACCGAGAACCCCGTCAGGCCGGCCTTGGGCTTGGAACCCCGTCCGGTGGCGCCCTCATCGCGGATTTCTCCGCCGGAACCGGTGGCGGCGCCGGGCCAGGGAGAGATGGCGGTGGGATGGTTATGCGTCTCCACTTTCATCAGAATATGCGCCGGTTCCTGGTGAAAATCGTAGCGCTGGTCACGCGGGTCGGCGAAAAATCGTCCCACCGAAGAACCTTCCATGACCGCCGCGTTATCTTTGTAGGCCGACAGGACAAACTCCGGCGTCTGTTCAAAGGTATTCTTGATCATTTTGAACAGCGACTTTGGCTGTGCCTGGCCGTCGATAACCCAATCGGCATTGAAGATTTTATGGCGGCAGTGCTCGGAATTGGCCTGGGCGAACATATAGAGTTCCACGTCGGTGGGATTGCGCCCCAAACGGGTGAACGCCTCCTGCAGATAGTCTATTTCATCGTCGGCCAACGCCAGCCCCAGTTGATGATTGGCACGCTCCAGGGCGGGACGGCCTTCGACGAGCATAGCCACTTCACCTACCGGCGCCGGCGTCTGATGCGAGAACAACGCCGCCGCCTGTTCATATTTATCGAACACAGTCTCCATCATCCGGTCATGGAGCAGAGCCCCCAGTTGGCGCCACTGCTCCTCGGTGAGGGTGGAGCCCTGGATATAAAACGCCAGTCCGCGCTCCAGACGCTTTACCTGCGGCAAACCGCAGTTATGGGCGATATCCGTGGCTTTCGACGACCAGGGGGAGAGCGTACCGGGGCGCGGCGTCACCAGCAGTAGGCGCCCCTCGGGGTCGTGTTCGGCGAGAGAAGGACCGTATTTCAACAGCCGCTGCAATCTTGCGTGTTCGTCGGTATTGAGGGGCGCGCTCAAATCGGCAAAGTGAACATATTCAGCATAGACATCGCTTACCGGAAGCCGGGCTTCCTGGCAGCGGGCCAGCAGTTTATTGATACGAAATGCCGACAGAGCGGGCGAACCACGCAGTATTTCCATAATAAAGATCTCTCGTCTTTGAACCGACGCCCGCCAATGCGGGGTACGGCTTGCCATGGGGCGCAACTTCAGGGGGAAACGCGCGCCATTATAGAGAATCCCGGCGGCGGACGAAACCGTTTGCGCGGTTATTCTTGCGCGCTGAATAACCTTTCTTACTGTATGGTCTTTAAGCTTTTTTGTTGCACCGTGGCGCTTTGTTGCGCAAAATGCCCCGACACCAGGGAGAAAATGATAACGATTTTGCCGTTCGAGACAGTAGGGATTGCACTCCGGCAAGAGATAACTATTTGAAGCGCTTAAAATTAAATTATGTCGTGATTGGCGCCATCACCGCATTGCTGACCTGGGCACTTTGGTTCAACGTGCCTTGGCATGGGATGCAAGATGATGTGCTCAGTCAAATCAAAGCCAGAGGAACGCTACGCGTCAGCACCATCGATGCTCCGCTGAGTTATACCACGACCAACCACCAGCCCTCCGGTTTCGACTATGAACTGGCGAAACGCTTCGCCGATTATCTGGGGGTAAAGCTGGTTATCCGCCAGCGCGGCACCCTCAATGAACTGTTCGACGATTTGGATAACGACGACGCCGATATGCTGGCCGCGGGCCTCATCTACAATAACGAACGATTGCAGCGTTACGCCACCGGCCCGGCCAATTATTATGTTTCCCAGCAGTTGGTGTATCGCCTGGGGCAGCCCCGGCCGAAAAATCTCGGCGCGCTGCAGGGCCGTCTGGCCGTGACTTCCGGGTCGGCCCATATTTCACTGCTGCGCGCCATGAAAGAAAAAAAATACCCCCAACTGGCGTGGGAGGTGTCATCGGATCTGAGCAGCAAGGCGTTACTGGAACAGGTTGCGGAAGGCAAGCTCGATTATACGCTGGCGGATTCCGCCACCATCGGGTTGCTGCAGCGCATCCATCCGCAATTGGCGGTGGCGTTTGATGTCAGCGACGAAGAGCCGGTGACCTGGTATTTGCCAAAGAAAAACAGCGATAACCTGTCGGCCGCGCTGTTGGATTTTTACCACGGGCTGAATGAAGAAGGGATAATCGCCCGGCTGGAGGAAAAATACCTCGGCCATGTGGGCAGTTTTGATTATGTAGACACCAAAACCTTCCTCTCCTCCATCGATGCGACCTTACCGGCATTGCAATCCCTGTTCCAGCAGTATGCCACTGAAATTGACTGGAAATTACTGGCGGCCATTTCTTATCAGGAGTCCCATTGGGACCCATTGGCCGTTTCCCCCACCGGTGTACGAGGCCTGATGATGCTGACCCGCGCCACCGCCGACAGCCTGGGCATCAACGATCGGCAGGATGCGGAGCAGAGCATTCGCGGCGGGGCGCTCTATTTATCCCATATGATGCAGAAAGTGCCCGAGACCATACCGGAAGATGAAAAAATCTGGTTTGCGCTCACAGCTTATAATATGGGTTATGCCCATATGCTGGACGCCCGCGCGCTCACCGCCAAGCAAAAGGGCAATCCCGACAGCTGGGTGGACGTTAAACTCCGCCTGCCCATGCTCAGCCAGCCCCGTTATTACCAGCAGACTACCTACGGTTACGCCCGCGGCCAGCAGGCGTATGATTATGTGGAGAATATCCGCCGCTACGAAATGAGCCTGGTGGGCTATCTGCAGGAAAAAGATAAAGAAAAAGAAACCGAGAAAGAAAAAACCCTTCAAGCAGCGCAAACCATCCCTCAGCCGCCAAGCTCCTTTCCGGTCGTTACCAGCCAATTTTCCGGCTTGACCGCCGTTCCATCCGGCATGGCGCCCGTTCTGGCCAAAGCCTCCCCTTAACCGACGGCGGGCGGCTGTTCTTTCATCGCCTGGCGCCGCGCTTTATGCGCAGCCCGGCGGCCGCGAAAAAACGCGCTGAGACAGCTTGAACACTCTTGCTCCAGCACCCCGGAGGTCATGTCCACGAGATGATTCATCCCCGGATGGCGCAGTATGTCGCACAGGGAGCCGGCCGCGCCGGTTTTCTCATCACGTGCGCCGAAGACCAGCCGCCCCACCCGTCCGTGAATCATCGCGCCGGCGCACATGACGCAGGGCTCCAGGGTGACATACAGAGTGGTATCCACCAGCCGGTAGTTGCCCAGCACCGCCCCGCCCTGGCGCAAGGCCATGATCTCCGCATGGGCGGTGGGATCGTGGCGGCCGATGGACCGGTTCCAGCCTTCGCCAATCACCCGATCCCCCAAGACCAGCACCGCGCCCACCGGCACCTCGCCCTCGGCCTCGGCGCGTTCGGCAAGCCGCAAGGCATGGCGCATCCAGAATTCATCCCCCTGTTCAATGTTCATCATCGCCATCCCGGAAAAAGTCGTCGCGTAAATATACCCGCAAGCCGGCCCGTTAATCCAATTGCTTCAGGTCCCCCTCGCGGGTCACGCGCCAGCGATACTCGCAAAAATAAAGCAGCGGGCTGTCGTGCAGGCTATCGCTATAGCCGCTGAAGAGCTTGAGCGGCGTGCCCAGTTCACGCTCCAGCTGGGCAACCTTTTCATGTCCCAGGCAGCGCAAGGTCAATACCCAGCCGCCATGAAGTCGCTTCATCCGGCTGCCGATAAGGCGTACCCGCGGCAAAAACAGCGCATCGCTGTATACCCCGCGCACCAGGGGCTCGGGGGAGCCGGTAATCAGCCAGACTTCGGTATCCTGGCTATCCAGATACTCATTAAGCCGTTGCAGCACGATGGGAAATTCCGTGACGCGACGGCGAAACCAGGCGATAAAGCGGTCTTGCAGCTCAAGCAGGCGCGCCTCGCTGTGCCCGAAGGTTATCGACCATAACAGCAGGCTCATCGGCCAGCGGGCCGAACGCCCTTTTGACATCAGGCCGATAACCACGATGGGTAATACCGGCAATACCAGTACAATATTCAACGGCGAATGACAGAGCAAATACCGCAAAAAACACCCGAACATATCCTGCCGGTGCAGGGTGCCGTCCAAATCGAAAAAAATAACACGCGATGCTGCTGAGCGGCTCAAAACACGTCCTCCGGCTCGAAAATCCTAAAAAAATAAGCGAAAACAGGTTCAGTCAGGGTCATCCAGCGCTCGACGCAAATAACCCTGGTGTCGTTCCAACGCGCGTTGCGCTCCAGCGGCGTCGACGCCGGTCAGTATCATCAGGATAGCCGGTTTGACCTCATAATCCGTTTGCGCAAGGGCGGCTTTCGCCACGGTTATTTCGGCACCCGTGGCGTCGGCGACAATTCGACATGCCCGATCCACCAGCTTGATATTGGTGGCTTTCACATCCACCATCAGATTTTGGTAGACTTTTCCCAGTTTTACCATCGACCCGGTGGAAATCATGTTCAGTACCAGCTTTTGGGCGGTGCCGGATTTCATGCGGGTGGAACCGGTAAGCACTTCCGGTCCGACGACCGGGGAGATGGCCACCGCGGCTTCGCGGGCGATGGGAGAATCGGGATTACAGGAAATCGCCGCCGTGGCGCAGCCCAGCCGGCGCGCATAACGCAGCCCGCCGATGACATAGGGCGTGCGCCCCGATGCCGCCAGCCCGATCACCATATCGACGGCCGTCAGACCCAGCGCCTTTAAATCCTCTTCCGCCAGGGTCAGACTGTCTTCGGCGCCTTCCACCGCCTTCAGTAACGCGCCGGGACCGCCGGCAATCAGGCCGACGACCCGTTCCGGCGCCACGCCGAAGGTGGGCGGACATTCGGCGGCATCCAACACCCCCAGGCGACCGCTGGTTCCCGCCCCCAGATAGATCAATCTGCCGCCTGCCATCAACGCCGCCGCCGCCAGATCAACCGTCGCCGCGATGGCCGGCAGTTCCCGCGCCACCGCCTCCGGCACTTTACGATCCTCTTGATTAAACAAGCGCACCATGTCCAGAGTAGTAAGCTTGTCCAGATCCATGGAATCCGCGTTGCGGGTTTCCGACACCAGGGCACCTAAATTCATCACGCCACCATTGAATATTTAATTCAAATAACAAACACTATTATTGAATATTTAATTCCGGCGGGCGAGGGATTTCACATTGGAAGGAGAGCTAACAAAGGGGTTCATCTCTTTGCGGCCGGCAGCGGAGCGAAGTCCGGTCTCGCGCCCGCCTCGAATTCCTCAGTTTTACTTTAATCGGTCTATTGGAAACATTTATGAGCAGCCTGCTCCGCATTCGCCAGATTTATCACGGCCTGTCGGCTAACGATCGCAAACTTGCGGATTATTTACTGGCTCAAACCGACGCGGCCAGACATCTCAGCTCGCAGCAGGTGGCGGCGCAGGCCGGCGTCAGCCAGTCCGGCGTGGTGAAATTCGCCCAGAAACTGGGATACAAAGGTTTCACCGCCTTGAAACTGGCCTTGAGCGAAGCGCTCGCCACGGCACATATCCCTTTATCCGTCCCGGTGCATAACCAGATCCTCAGCGACGATCCCATCAAAACCGTCGGAGAAAAACTTCTGACGGAAAAACTCGCCGCCCTGCGTGCCACGCTGGACATCAACAGCGAAGATAAGCTTCAAGCGGGTGTGGCCATGCTGAAAAACGCCGGCAGGATTGTCATCGTCGGCATCGGCGCCTCGGGACTGGTGGCCAGGGATTTCTCGTACAAACTTATGAAGATCGGCATGTCGGCGGTGGCGGAAACCGATATGCATGTCTTACTGGCCACCGTACAGGCGTTTGGTCCCCGGGATGTGCTGCTGGCCATCTCTTACAGCGGCGCCCGACGCGAAATCAATTTGGCGGCCCAGGAAGCGCACCGGGTCGGCGCCGGCGTCATGGCTATTACGCACTTCTCCCCCAACAGCCTGCAACAGCACGCCGATATTGCTTTATATACCGTCGCGGAGGAAAAAGCCCAGCGCAGCGGCGCCATATCCTCCACCGTGGCGCAGCTTTCTCTGACCGACCTGCTGTTTATGGCGCTGGTACAGCGGGATCTGGAAAATGCGCCGCAACGCATACGCCATAGCGAGGAACTGGTCAGAAGACTCAATAAATTCACTGAATAGGCAATGACAACGGAATTCAGCCAGACCTATATTTCTGCCGCCGAGTTTTGGGCCGTGGGAACTGAAGCATTGCCGACAGCATCGATGGCCAATTTCATCGTCAAGTGCAGCAGCGCCTGCTCCAAGGGACCTCGCGTAGGCCGGCCCGTTATATCCCTTTTCATCCGTGAACGCTCCATTATAGCGATATCCATAATAAATTTAACCACGCTGTCGGCATTCCTGGTCATAATATCCGCCCGAAACATAGGATCATGGGAAATGGCTTGGTTGATCATTTCTATGTTTACCATATCGTTTTTTTCCCAACCCAAGTGACTCCTGATCTGTGGCGCGATTTGACTGTAGTTAATCACGTTGCCCTGGTCCAGCATAGTTTGCAGCGTGGAAGCATGCTTTGCCGGCGATAAATCCTTAATACTCTTGGCGCTAAGATAATAAATATCGTCGGTATGATAGGCTAAATGGGTTACTTCATGCATCAGGGTTATGGCAAGATGTTCCTGCTTGTCCAAGCTCTGTACCAACCGGTCGGCCATAACTACCACACGATTACGACCATCCCCCGGCACGCAAAATCCCAAGATCTCGCCTTCAAGGGGCAGCAATTTATATCCGGAAAAGGGGTCCGAGGGCGAGGCTAACGCTGATTGGTATACACCAAGCGAATTCTTTTCCCTTACCGTGGACACGATAAGGACGTTTTTTACCACCTCCCTCTTGAGATTGATGGCTGCGTCTATAATTCCTCGAAACCTATCGACCGCCAATCCGACAATAAAAGGGTCTTTCACCGTTAAAGCGTTTGAAAAATAACTATTAATCATCATTTTTTCCAAAGCGTTCGTTTTAGCACGCTCTAAAAAATTACTGACTTTCCCTATATCATCAAAAACGTTGCCGAACTGTACACTGACCGAAAGCTGCGCGCCGGCGAGGTAGGGATGTCTTTTACTCAATTGGGTTTCAACTGTTCCGGTCACCCGAACGGTTTTGATTTCGCCGAATACGCGAGTTATCTCGTTATCGATATGTGTGGAAACGTACTCGTCTACCAAGGGTGCTATCCTGCGCATCGGCATAAAGGAATTGAAGCTTGGCAGCGGATGGTTGGGCACCGGGCGGCGCACAACCGACGAGGTGCCGGCGATCGGCTGCGCGCCATTCATCGCCATAACCGGTTGTAAAGGCCGTCGCTGATAACGTATCGGATTGGCGAGCAGGACCGCCTCTTGAGGCGGGATTACAGCGATTTGGTGACGGTAAAGGGTATATTTATTGCTCAGGATACCGGTGTTGTCAGGATTAAGCCGCAGGTAAACCTCCCGGCCAAGGTATTTATCTCCACCGGGCTTGATAAACCCCACCTGCGTTTTGGCGCCGTCTATTCTAATGGACTTATCAGGAATGAACTCCAGCGGCAATCTTTCCATGTGTTGACCGTTACCCATTCTGCGCAGCGCATTCTTAATGCCTGGAATAACATTCTCTAAATATTCCCCCAGGCGTGACGATTGGGCAACGATCGTTTTTCCCAACGCCGATGGCAGCCGTTTCAACAAAGGATCCGCTGTATGTACCGCCATCTTTGCCAGTGAGGCGGCCTGCCCGCTGCCCGCCAATTTCAACGCCGGAATCATGCCTAGACGAAAGGATTGCACCCCTTTATTTAGCCCCAGTTTGGCGCCTGCTTTCAGCAAAGGCGCTAACAATAAGGTATCCGTCGCGCAATGATAAAATTTTTCACCTTTCTCCCCTTCCTCACCCGTGGTCAAGCAGGAATATAATGGCATCATGGAAAAAAGCGATTCCAAAAGGGATTCCACCGGCGTTTTTATATTACCGTAGTCGTTCAGCGCCCGGCGCAAAGCATTTTTATGCTTTAGCGCGAGCGTATTTATCAAATGTTCATCGGCGGTTTCTCCTACATTAGTAGCCGGGGCCGGCCGGTCCGTCAGTTCCAGGCTGAAATCGGCCTGCACCCGTTGCCGATCCTCTTTCGCCAGCAGTGGCTTATAGCGGGCGATATCTGAATCCACGCGAATTAATTCATATTGCTGCTGTTTTTTGACCAAGGCATAAATACGCCGCTCGCCTACCCGCTCGGCGCCTATGAGATCGACATCGTCGGGATTGGGAAGGATGGTCACCCGATCCGGGTCGTAGGCCAATGCCGGCAACATCACATGGGCACGGGTCTCATGCTGTTTGATTAATGCAAACGTCGGCAGGGAAATGAGGGAAGTGTTGATAAAGCGGAATTCATCTTCCGGCAGACGACTTAGGACGTCGCCGATAAGCAGCCGGTCCACCTGATAAAAGGCGTCGGCAAGATCGTCGGTCTGCTGTTTAAATCTCTCATCCAGCAAGCGGGTATGGTACTGCGGATTGGCTTGTGCCAATTGTAACCGGGTTTGGAATGATGCGAAGAGTTCAGAAAACCGGTTTAATGGATTGTCCTGCTCACGGCGTCGCGCCGGCGAATTGAAGAATTTTTCCAGGGCGCTTTTTTCCAGCGCGGATGCACCCGTGCGCCGGTCCTGCATCATCGCGTCCGGGTTATCGACGCTATAGTCAATCAGGGCGGGAATAAGGAAAAAATTTGACCAATGGTCAGGAACAACGCCTATATTCAGTTGAAGGCAAATCATTCGTCCCAGCACGGCGGCGTCCTGCGGCGTTAATGCCTGCGTATCGCTGCCCGCCGCCAGGGCAAAGGATGCCCCGGCGTGTTTATTGGCCCATTCAGGATCCGTGGCGTTGATATTATACAGCTGCGGGGTTGCCAGCAACGGGATCACCGGCGCAATGATATGTCGTATGATATAGTCCCTGACGTCACTACCGGCCAGGACGCGCCCACCCGAGAAAAACGCATAAATAGCGTTATCAAGCCTCAATTTGATAAATACAAGCCTGTTTCCCTCTGATTTCTGGCTATCAACAATCGCTTCGGTGATAAAATCAACCATGGCGGCGCCGAAGAGATTCTCGCTTATCCACATATCAATAATCGTCTTAGCCATAGGCGGTGGCATCATTTCAAAGGGATTAACCCCATAGCCACCTGTAGCCGTCTGGATAAAAAGGGCAACCTCTTCCTGCGACAGGGTATTTTCCGTGAGGGCCTTTATGACTGATTTTACCAGAACTGCCCGATCGGTATACTTGACATCGCGATGGCCATTACCCAGCTGGGCCACCAACTGGGCAATATAACGATTTTTATCGTCCAGAATTTCATTGTCGCCATTGTGATTACTGGAAGAATTATCGATGCCAAATCCAGCGGAAAAGTGACCCTCCGGCAACGCGGCGGCAGAAGTAAGAGGGAATCGTATGGGATCCTTTATATTACCAATAAAATTATAAACCTTAGCAAAGGCTCCTATAATGCTGGCGGACAGAGCATTAAAACTGCCGGCCTTATGCCGAACGACGGCAAATTCGGCCCCTAACGGCCGACTTCCACGCGCAATAGCGGGTCCATTAAGCGCGGTGGTGGATAACAAAGCCGCTGAGGCGAATATCATCTGTGCTTTTGCCGGCATGGCCGGAACGAAATTAAAGGTTGAATTGATAGTGATTTCTTCGTTAACAACCTGCGCCAGCTTGTGTAAAAAGCCGCCTGCTATTTTCACATGATATTCTTTTTGTTTATCTGAAAAATTATTAAAGAGAGTGTTATTGATGTCGGATTTTCCGATATCGTGAGTTTGAAACATTATTGACGATAATTGCATAAAGTATCCTTTATAAGATCACATTGGTTTGTGGCAGCAGTCTCATTTGACCAGCTTGGGGAGAGTGTTTTCCGATTTCTGGGATATCTAAAGTCCAACGCTCTCCCTCCGTCTTCGCCCTAGCGAGAGTGCCGCCAGGTATGCGCATTACCGACCTGTACGATATTTTTTAATGCGCAAACTTCAAGATCCCAATACTCTTCCAACTTGGCATGGGTCGACCGGTCCATTACGATGGGCAAATTTAATAACTTCAGCGCTTCCCTGGTCTGTTTCTCATTGGCCAGGTTTTGATCGATGATATGGTTAAAAAGATCCGGGCCGGTGAGGTAGGATAACGTTGACGCATAGCGGGCGGAAGCAACTGCATCTTCGAGTGAAGGCCTGTGGGTATAGAATTCTTTATGAGACATATAACGTCGATAGCTCTCATCCAACATGGCGTCTAAAGTCGGATTGTTGGCATGGGTGCCCCAATTACTGTTTGGGTATTTTCCCTTAATATTTAACGCACTATGATAAACCGGCGTGGATAATATCAGTCCCTCCGGGCTGGTGCTGAAATCGAATAGTCCGGGGGGAAGAAAAAGCGTGTCGTCCACATCCATATAAAGCCCTCCCCGGCGATTAAGCAGATCCAATCGAATGACATCGCAGGCGGAAGCGAAGTTGGTCGCCCGGCCTCGGTTACCATCGATGGCGGCAGAATAATGCTCGAAATTTTTCGTTTGTGAAAAAGCATGATAATAATCGGTGAATTCTAAATTGATGACCACTACGTCTTTCGCCAGTTCCTTCAACCGCGCCAGGTTGCGAACATAGGCATCATTATTTTCGCTGGAAAGATAGAGCTTGAAATCATAGGGACGTGGGAACTCTTTTGCCATACGGGCGTTATTTTGCAGATTTTTGATAATATTTTCTGGTATGTCATTCTTTCCGACCCAAATGGACGTAATTTTTCTCGGAATGTTTTTTTTCAAGTTCGCCAAAATTTTTATGGGGGAGCTATTCCACGGGAGATCGATTCCCAATGCCTTGATACCCTCATATTGGTCTTGTGGCGTAGCTAAAGCCGGTTCAAGTATGTTTGTTTTCTCCAGTTTACCGTCAGGATTGATCATATAATTATCTTGAGGGACAAACTCGATTATCGTCTCGACCTTGGTTTTGTCCTTGCGCGGGTAAAACACATTACGCGACAGATCGTATATTACCGAGGTGGCTTTACCGTTTATTCGCGTGCGGATTTCATTCATATCAACAAAAAATCCATATTCATTGAACTTCAACCGTTTGGCCTTTAAGGAAGTGAGCGTATTGGAAAGGGGCGCTGACATCGAGCGCAGGGCGGAACCGGCGTTATCTGAAGAACCGGCCGCGCCGGAATGGCCGGCGGCATTAACGGGATCCGCTGCGCCTGAATGTCCGGCGGCGCCAGCATGGCCGGCGGCGTCCATGGAATCTCCACGCCATTTAGCCGCGGCCCGGGGCCCTCCTTTCCCGCCCAGTCCTTGATGGCCCATGATTTTCAGCTTTTCGCTGAATTTAACCGGAATGGCCCTGAAATAATTTTTTTTGCTCAGAAACAGCTTGGGTCCAAACAGGATGCCTGCTTCCAGGTTGCTCATGGCATAGACCTCGCGATCGCGGTATTTTTGATCTTCAAGCCGTTTAATACCGATCTTTCTTCCCGTGCCTTTCTCGGTGACGATAAATACTGGATCAAAATGCGCCGATGGCGGTAATAACAACGGTGTATCCAGTGTCCGTTCAAAGAGTGCTTTTATTTTTGGTAAGCTCTTTCCCATATGCTTACTGACTGACATGGCCTGATAAAAAGATTTTTTACCGACAAAATAAATAATTTCAAAGCCTGGATCCATAAAGCGAGCCGCACCTTTCGCCAACGCTATCATCTCATTGAGTGAGACAATTTTCGAGGCAGGCTGAAGAGAATGTACAAGTAAAAGCTGTGCCGACCTGGCAGCAATATCCTTCATGGTATAACGTGCCGCCGCCATGGTGAGCGCGTTTCGCCCCGCCGTATGCAGGCCTTTCAAAAGCAGCGTGCCGCTTTTTGACATCAGCTGGTTTATTTGGCCCAATACCGGTATCAATGAGACAATATCCAGCGCGCAATCTAAAACAGTCTCTTCCACTTCATCTTCGGCAATTCCGTCAATACAGGAATAAAAGGGAATCAATGATAGGAAAAAATCTTTTGCCATATGCAGAACATGTTTATCATAACCCGCTTCATACAATTTATTCATCATTTGCGCGGCATGATCCGCAACCAGGGACTCTATCAGCTTCGCGAAATTCTGGGAAAGCGGTAATATCTTTTTTGTTTTCAGCAAACAGACAGACACCCTGCCGTTGCCAGGCATTAATGAGGCATATTCCTGTAATGGCAAGAGATATATTATCCGATAGCCCTCATTATTGCGCGTCAAAGCATACAAAACATCCTGATAAAACCGGTTCATGACAAACAGCTCGGTTTCAGGATGCAAAATAATCTTTGCAACGTCGGCAGGAAAGGCATAGAAACCGGGACTCTCACGAAACCACCGGGTTTGGCAATACTTGAAACCAAACTTCGGATTGATCAAGGGCTCAGAAGCCACATATTTATCCACGGTAACGTCATGCCAGTGATTATCGTCAGTAGGGAAATAGGTACTCCAGGCGAGCCCCAGCAACAAACGTTCAACCACACTGAACTTTTCGGTTATCGCTTTGTTTTGTGCGATAAAAACATCATCGATGTTGGGCAATTTAACGTAACTTGCCTCATCAGGATAAAAGAATAGCAAGCGAGCACTCGTTGCTCCGGCATTGTGGCGCATATAGGATATGGCTAAAGGGCTATCAAGAGAATGCATCGCGGAAAGGGGGCAATCGGGAGTAATTTTTAACAAATACTCACTGGCGGAAACTTGGGAACAAGATTTATTGAGAATCTCCTCAGCGAGTGCTGTTCGCGATTTGTAGTTTGCCATCGCCACGGATAGCGCGGTGAAAGGATTACTAGCTTGTAAGTAAAGTTCTTTTTCCTTAAAATAATATTGTAAAGCATCGTGGACAGCGGATGCATAAATTTCATCTTTTTGATAATGTCCTTCCCGTGATGCTATAAACCTCACCAAGGCGGGAAATTGATAAAACAAAAGCCATTGTGGGGGAGCCAGACCGGCTTCAACCTGCAATTGAACAAATTCACCCAATTCCGCGGCTTCTTCACGACTTATATTACCTATATTCATGTCGCTTTGGCGTGCGAAAATCAAACCGGCCTGTATGCCCCCCAGCTCAAAACTCGTCATACTAATATTATTAAAGGGGGTTTCTTGCCAGTATTCCAGTACCGGCAATTCGGGGATAATTATCCGATGCCACAATTCTTCCGTACACCGCGATTTATCCGCCGCACCGTCTTGCGAGGTAAGATTGCCCCAATATGTCGCCAGAACGCCGTGCAACCGAGTCCCCAACGATAATAATGATAACTTTTCAAGGTCGTGGTAGGTTGAAAGTTGCCCGGTGAAAAAGTTTTCAAATGTATCGTTTAATACATTCATATGGAACCAGCGGCGAACGACCATTCCTGCGACATTGCCGGGAATATTCTCGCCTTCGCTGCCGCCATAATAGGCCACTGAAGCCAATAATACCCTGGCCAGCTCATGGATATGAACCTTCTCCAGCGCAATATACGACAACGCGTCCCGCACCAGGTCCGCAACCAGCGTGATATTCTCTTGATTCTTTATCGGAATATTATTTAAAAAACCGTACATGGCCGCATTTTGTTTAAGTAAAGTTGCAGCGGCATTTTTTTTCGGATAATAGAGATTATC